>CAWFEO010000017.1:0-155334 GCA_963814885.1 uncultured Alphaproteobacteria bacterium
TCAACCCGCGCACGCGCTTGCCTTCCTCGGCCGCGATGCGTTTGAGGAAATGACGCGCCAGCGCGGCCACGTCTTCCGGCCGCCGGCGCAACGGCGGCACCGAAATCGGAAATACGTGCAGGCGGTAGAACAGGTCCTCGCGAAAACGGCCGGCCTTCACGTCGGCGATCAGGTCGCGGTTGGTGGCGGAGATGATGCGCACGTCCACCTTCACCGGCCTGCGCCCGCCCACCGGCTCCACTTCGCCCTCCTGCAAGGCGCGCAAGAGTTTGACCTGCGCCGCCGGCGGCAGTTCGCCGATCTCATCGAGGAAAAGCGTGCCGCCGTCGGCCTCGACGAATTTGCCGGTGTGCTTTTCGGTGGCGCCGGTGAAGGCGCCCCTCTCGTGCCCGAACAGGATCAACTCGACCAGGTTCTCCGGCAGCGCGCCGCAATTGACCGCCACGAACGGCTTGGCGCGGCGCGCGCTCGCGCCGTGGATGGCGCGCGCGATCAGCTCCTTGCCGGTGCCGGATTCGCCTTCGATCAGCACAGGGATGGCGGAGGCCGCCGCCTTCTCGGCCGCCTGCAGCACCGGCCGCATGGTGGCGGAGCGGGTGACGACGTCGGAGAGCGTGAGCGTGCCGTCGCGGCTGCGCTTGAGCTTTTGCAATTCGCCGGCCAGCGCGCGCGCCGCGATGGCGTTGTGCAGCGAGACCTGCAGCCGTTCGGCGCCCGCCGGCTTGACCACGAAATCGGCGGCGCCCGCGCGCATGGCGGACACCACATTGTCGATGCCGCCATGGGCGGTCTGCACGATGACGGGGGTGTCGAGGCCGGCCTCGCGCATGCGCGCCAGCACGCCGAGGCCGTCGAGGTCGGGCATCACCAGGTCGAGCACCACGCAGTCGACGCGGGTCGCGTCCGGGCCGGTGAGCAGGGCCGCCGCCGCGTCGCCGCCCTCGGCGGTCAGCGCCTGGTAGCCGAAACGCTGCACCATGGCTTCCAGCAGGCGGCGCTGGACCGGATCGTCATCGACGATGAGCACGGTTTCGGACATGGGACCCCCCTTACGCTGTACCGATTTGGTGCAATGTCGCCGTTCTCGCTTAACGGGGTGTTAAATGGGCGGGTCAAAGTGCGGCCGCTGGGGCTGCAACCGGCAATCGCCGGCGGGCGGCGGCCGCCGGCCGGGCTGTTGAAAAACCCGCCGCTCGCCATCGCATCGCCACGTGCGGCGGCATAAATGACGGCTTAAACCCTCCCGATCTTCTCCCCGAACCGGAATTGCACCTCATGGCCAAAAGCGCCTCGTCCGCCAAATCGAAGAAATTGCCCAAGCTCGGCGCGCTGCCGGAATGGAATCTCGACGATCTCTATGCCGGCATGGACAGCCCCGACCTCGAGCGCGATCTGGCCGCGGCCGATAGCGATTGCGCGGCTTTCGAGCAGGCCTTCAAGGGCCGCCTGGCGGCGCTGGCCGGGGGCGAGGGGGCGGGCGCGGCGCTTGCGCAAGCCGTCAAGCGCTACGAGGCGCTGGAGGACAAGCTCGGCCGGCTGATCTCATATGCGCAGCTCATCTATTCCGGAAATACCACCGATCCCAAGCGTGCCAAGTTTTACGGCGACGTGCAGGAACGCCTCACCGCCGCCTCGATCCATCTGCTGTTCTTCACCCTCGAACTCAACCGCGTCGACGACGACGCGCTGGAAGCCGCGATGCGCGATCCCGCGCTGGGGCATTACCGGCCCTGGATCGAGGATGTGCGCAAGGAGAAGCCCTACCAGCTCGAGGACCGCATCGAGGAACTGTTCCACGAAAAATCCGTGACCGGCTATTCGGCCTGGAACCGGCAATTCGACGAGAGCATCGCCTCGTTGCGCTTCGAGATCGGCGGCAAGAAGCTGGCGATCGAGCCGACGCTCAACCTGCTGGTGGACGCCGACGCCAAGAAGCGCAAAAGCGCGGCGCAAGCGCTGGCCAAGACCTTCAAGGAAAATCTGCGGCCGTTCACGCTCGTCACCAACACGCTTTCCAAGGACAAGGAAATTTCCGACCGTTGGCGCGGCTTCAAGGACGTGGCCGACGCGCGCCATTTGTCGAACCGGGTCGAACCCGAAGTCGTGGAAGCGCTGGTCTCAGCGGTGCGCGCCGCCTATCCGAAACTGTCGCACCGCTATTACGCCTTGAAGGCGAAATGGTTTGGCAAGAAGACGCTGCCCTATTGGGACCGCAACGCGCCGCTGCCGAAAGTCGCCCAGCGTACGATCCCCTGGTCGGACGCGCGCGCCACCGTGCTCACCGCCTATGGCGCTTTCTCGCCGAAGATGGCGGAAGTGGCCGATCAGTTCTTCGAGAAGCGCTGGATCGATGCCGCCGTGCGCGCCGGCAAGCAGCCCGGCGCTTTCTCGCATCCGACCGTGCCTTCGGCGCACCCTTACGTGATGCTCAACTACATGGGCAAGCCGCGCGACGTGATGATCCTCGCCCACGAGCTCGGCCACGGCGTGCATCAGGTGCTGGCGGCGCCCAACGGACCGCTGATGGCGCCGACGCCGCTGACGCTGGCCGAGACGGCGAGCGTGTTCGGCGAGATGCTCACCTTCCGCAAGCTGTTGGCCAACACCACCGACAGAAAGCAGCGCAAGGCCATGCTCGCCGCCAAGGTCGAGGACATGATCAACACGGTGGTGCGGCAGATCGCGTTTTACACCTTCGAGCGCAAGGTGCATCTGGAGCGCCGCAACGGCGAACTCACCGCCGACAAGATCTGCGAGCTATGGATGTCGGTGCAGGCCGAGAGCCTCGGTCCGGCGATCGAATTGCGGCCGGGCTACGAGACTTTCTGGGCCTATATCCCGCATTTCGTGCATTCGCCGTTCTACGTTTACGCTTATGCGTTCGGGGACTGTCTGGTGAACTCGCTCTATGCGGTCTACGAGCAGTCGGAGGCGGGTTTTGCCGAGCGCTATCTCGCCATGCTTTCGGCCGGCGGCACCAAGCACCATTCCGAATTGCTCGCGCCTTTTGGGCTCGATGCCCGCGAGCCCAAGTTCTGGGATGGCGGGTTGGATGTAATTGCCAGTCTCATCGACGAACTGGAGGCGCTGGGCTAAGGTTGGAAAATGAATGCTTTAGCACGCGCATTGAAGTGGATCGGTATCGTCATTACTTTTCGGCATCGTTGCGATGTTTTCAAGTGTCGTTTTCGACATCATTTATGATGCGTACACGCGCTATGACCGGACTGATCCGAACTACCGCTATGTCATGTCGCGCGTGTTGGCCGAAAAGCCCGCGACCACTCAACTGCACACGATCAATGGTGACGACTGGCAATTCCTTTGCTTGCTCGGTCCTTACAGCGATCCGGTGATGGTTATGCGCGCCGAGGCAACAAGGCGAAAGCTTGCGGTCAAATCGATTGACCCCGTCCCCACTCAGGCCCTTGGTATTGCGCCAATTGAGGAGACTGAAAGCGCAGTCTCGTTTCTCGATGGCGCGGGCCGGGGTCACACAGTGATCCTCGATAGGATTATTCCCATAAATCGGCGCACTAGCTGTTATGGCCGCGACGTCGCCGAAATTGCTCTACCAATAGAGTAGTAGGCGATGCCGCACCTTATATTCCGCGCCATCCGGCATTAGATGGTGCCGGTGAGTTCATTCATGCCCCCCGACGACCGCGAAAAAAACCGCTTCTCCGCCCGCGCCCGCCGCTACGCCAAAGTCGGCACCGGCATCGGCGGCGTGGCCGCGCGCATGGCGGGCGATCGCGTTCTTGGCCGGCCGGCAAATCGCGCCGGCAATGCCGTTGCGCTGACCGCCGCGCTCGGCGGCCTCAAGGGCCCGATCATGAAGGTGGCGCAGCTGCTCGCCACCATTCCCGACGCGCTGCCGGCGGAATACGCCAACGAGCTGATCAAGCTGCAAAGCCAGGCGCCGCCCATGGGCTGGGCCTTCGTCAAGCGCCGCATGAGCGC
The DNA here is from genome assembly GCA_963814885.1 of uncultured Alphaproteobacteria bacterium. GTDB lineage: Bacteria > Pseudomonadota > Alphaproteobacteria > Rhizobiales > Xanthobacteraceae > Pseudolabrys. The sequence continues at coordinate 3,964 of CAWFEO010000017.1, forward strand.
GGAGCTCGGCGCCGGCTGGGAGAAAAAATTCGAGAGCTTCGAGCATCACCCAGCGGCGGCCGCTTCCCTCGGCCAGGTGCACAAAGCGGTCGCGCTCGACGGCAGCGCGCTTGCCTGCAAGCTGCAATATCCCGACATGCAGTCGGCGGTCGAGGCCGACCTCAGTCAGCTGCAATTGCTGTTCTCGATCCGCAAGCGTTTCGATCCGGCGCTCGACACCTCCGAGATTGCGGTCGAGATCGCCGCCCGCCTGCGCGAAGAGCTCGACTACATTCGCGAGGCCAAGCACGTCGCGCTCTACAGCGCCATGCTGAAAGACCAGGACGCCATCCGCGTGCCGAAGGTGTGGCCCGACTTGTCGACCGGCCGGCTGCTCACGCTCGACTGGCTCGAAGGCTCAAAGATGCTCGCGCACAAGAACGATCCGCTCGAGATCCGCAACCGGCTCGCCCGCGCCATGTTCGCGGCCTGGTGGCAGCCGTTCAGCCGCTTCGCGGTGATCCACGGCGACCCGCATCTCGGCAACTATTCGGTTTTCGCCAACGGGGAGGGCGAGCCGGGCGGCATCAACCTGCTCGACTACGGCTGCATCCGCATCTTTCCGCCGAGCTTTGCCGGCGGCGTGGTCGACCTCTATCACGGGCTGCTGAAGGGCGACGACGCTCTCGTCGTGCATGCCTACGAGACCTGGGGCTTCAAGCGGCTCAAGCGCGAGATCATCGACGTGCTCAATATCTGGGCGCGCTTCATTTACGGCCCGCTGCTCGACGACCGCGTGCGCACCATCGCCGACGGGGTCAAGCCCTCGGAATACGGCCGCAAGGAAGCCTTCCGCGTGCACCAGGCGCTCAAAGCCAAGGGCCCGGTGATGGTGCCGCGCGAGTTCGTGTTCATGGACCGCGCCGCCGTGGGCCTGGGCGCGGTGTTCCTGCATCTGGCGGCCGAATTGAATTTCTATAAGTTGTTCAACGAGGCGATCGAGAATTTCTCGGTTCACGAGGTGGCCGCGCGGCAAAACGCGGCGCTGGCCAAGGCCGGGCTCGAGCCATCCGCTGCCGCATAGCGCGCATGTTCTTCGGGGCGCGCGGCCGATTTTTGATCTAGGTCATAGGCAGACCGAAGCTGAGGCCATAAGCGAGCCCCGAAACAGCGATGCAGCCGTTGCCCTGCATGGCCAATTGCGTTAACTGGTGCCCGGTTCCTGCCTATTTTGAGACCCCCCGGAGACCCTCCCCATGGCCGACCACGGCACCGTTGAATATGCCACCGCCGACGGCAACGACTATCCGGCGCACGAGCAAAGCTACGAGCGCTTCCTCCATTTCACCCTCATCGGCATCCTTTACGTGATCACGATCCTGTTCGGCCTGGCGACCGGCGGGGTCATGGGCCACTGGTTCATGGCGGGTGCGATCTTCGTCATCGGCTTGGTGGGCGCGATCCCGGGTCTGCTGAGCGGCAGCACAAAGCCGACCTCCGTGGCTTTCGTGCTGTGCTTCCTGATCTTCGCCTACGCCGGCGTTTCGCACTGAGGCGGTCACCCGGAAAGCTAAAGAGGCGCGAATGCGAATTGCCGTAGCGCGAGAATTGGACGCCAACGAGCCCCGCGTCGCCGCCACCCCGGAAACGGTCAAGAAGCTGAAGTCGTTCGGCGCCGACGTCGCGGTCGCGCGTGGCGCCGGCATCGCCTCCGGTATTCCCGACGCCGAGTTCGAGGCGGCCGGCGCCGAGATCGGCGAGAACGTGACCAAGGATGCCGACGTGGTGCTGAAAGTGCGCCGCCCGGCCCCCAACGAATTGGCCGAGTATAAAAAGGGCGCGCTGGTCATCGCCATCATGGACCCTTACGGCAACGAAGCCGCGCTCAAGCAGATGGCCGATGCCGGCCTGGTTGCCTTCGCCATGGAATTGATGCCGCGCATCACCCGCGCGCAGTCGATGGACGTGCTCTCCAGCCAGGCCAATCTCGCCGGCTACCGGGCCGTGATCGACGCGGCGGAAGTATATGGGCGTGCGCTGCCGATGATGATGACCGCGGCCGGCACCATTCCGGCCGCCAAGGCGTTCATCATGGGCGTCGGCGTCGCCGGCCTGCAGGCCATTGCCACCGCGCGCCGGCTCGGCGCTGCCGTCACCGCCACCGATGTGCGGCCCGCCACCAAGGAGCAGGTGGAAAGCCTGGGCGCCAAATTCATCGCGGTCAGGAGGACGAGGAATTCAAGAACGCGCAGACCGCCGGCGGCTACGCCAAGGAAATGTCGAAAGAGTATCAGGCCAAACAGGCAGCCCTCACCGCCGAACACATCAAGAAGCAGGACATCGTCATCACCACCGCGCTGATCCCGGGTCGCCCGGCGCCGCGTCTGATCACCAAGGAGATGGTGGAGTCGATGCGGCCGGGCTCGGTGATCGTCGATCTCGCGGTCGAGCGCGGCGGCAATGTCGAAGGCGCGCGGCCCGGCGAGGTGGCGCAGGTCGGTCCCGCCAAGATCGTCGGTTATCTCAACGTGCCGGGGCGGCTGGCGGCGTCGGCGAGCGCGCTCTACGCCAAGAACCTGCTGACCTTCCTCGACACGATGATCGACAAGAATGAGAAGAAGCTCGCCATCAACTGGGACGACGAAATCATCAAAGGCACTCTGCTCACCCGCGACGGCGCGGTGGTGCATCCGAATTTCCAGCCGAAGACGGCGGCGTAGCGCATGATCCCGAAAAGTGGGAACCGGTTTTTGGATAAGATCACGCGCAAACAAAATGTACGGCGGGCACGGTGATGCAGTTTCAACGGACGACGGTTTAAGGGGAGCCGACATGGAACATATCGCAAATGCGGTCGATCCTTTCGTGTTCCGTTTTTCGATCTTCGTACTGGCAGTGTTCGTCGGTTACTACGTGGTCTGGTCGGTGACGCCGGCGCTGCACACCCCGCTGATGTCGGAAACCAACGCGATTTCATCGGTGATCGTGGTCGGCGCGCTGCTGGCGGTCGGCGTGGCGCTGGTGGCCGACGACAGCGGCCCGGTGTGGGCGCGTACACTCGGCTTCTTCGCGCTGGTGTTCGCCTCGGTCAACATCTTCGGCGGCTTCCTGGTCACCCAGCGCATGCTCGGCATGTATCAGAAAAAGAAGAAATGAGCGCCGCATGAGCCCAAATCTGGTCGCGCTTCTTTATCTCGTCGCCGGCGTCCTCTTCATCCTGGCGTTGCGCGGGCTGTCGAGCCCGGAATCGAGCCGCCGCGGCAACATGTTCGGCATGATCGGCATGGCGATCGCGGTCGCCACCACGCTCGGCGCGCATCCGCCGGCGAGCCTCATCTCTTGGGCACTTGTTGTCGGCGGCATCGCCATCGGCGGCGGCGTCGGCGCGGTGATCGCGCGGCGCGTGCCGATGACGGCCATGCCGGAACTGGTCGCCGCCTTCCACTCGCTGGTCGGCATGGCGGCGGTGCTGGTGGCGGCCGGCGCCTTCTACGCGCCGGCGGCCTTCGACATCGGCAGCGAAGGCCATATCCACCAGCAGAGCCTGATCGAAATGTCGCTCGGCGCCGCCATCGGCGCCGTCACCTTCACCGGCTCGGTCATCGCCTTCCTGAAGCTGTCCGGCCGCATGAGCGGCAAGCCGATCACGCTGCCCGGGCGCCACGTCATCAATATCGCGCTTGCCCTGGCGCTGATCGCCTTCGTTGTTCTGTTCTACCTCAACCAGGCCGACTACCAGTTCTGGGCCATCACCGCGCTTTCGCTGCTGCTCGGCGTCCTGATCATCATCCCGATCGGCGGCGCCGACATGCCGGTGGTGATCTCGATGCTCAATTCCTATTCGGGATGGGCGGCCGCCGGCATCGGCTTCACGCTGGGCAATTCGGCGCTGATCATCACCGGCGCGCTGGTCGGCTCCTCGGGCGCGATCCTGTCCTACATCATGTGCAAGGGCATGAACCGCAACTTCTTCGCGGTCATCCTCGGCGGTTTCGGCGGCGAGGTGGCGGGCCCGGCCGGCGGCGCCGAGCAACGCCCGGTCAAGCTCGGCTCGGCCGATGACGCGGCTTTCATCCTGAAGAATTCGTCCAAGGTCATCATCGTGCCGGGCTACGGCATGGCGGTGGCGCAGGCCCAGCACGCGCTGCGCGAGATGGCCGACGAGCTCAAGGCCGAAGGCGTCGAGGTCAAATACGCAATCCACCCGGTGGCCGGCCGCATGCCCGGCCATATGAACGTGCTGCTGGCCGAGGCCAATGTGCCCTATGACGAGGTGTTCGAGCTGGAGGACATCAATTCCGAATTCGCCCAGGCCGACGTCGCCTTCGTCATCGGCGCCAACGACGTGACCAACCCGGCGGCGGAAGACGACAAGACCTCGCCGATCTACGGCATGCCGGTCCTGCAGGTGTGGAAGGCGGGCACGGTGATGTTCATTAAGCGCTCGCTCGCCTCCGGCTATGCCGGCATCGACAACCCGCTGTTCTACCGCGACAACACAATGATGTTGCTGGGCGACGCGAAAAAGATGACCGAATCGATTGTTAAGGCTATGTGAGGGGCCTGGTATGTCCAACCAGGAGAAAGATCACCATGGCCAAACGCAAGAAGAAGCGCAAAGGCGGTGCCGATCGCAACTTGATCGCGCTCAGCCAAGCTTATGAAGTCCGCTACTGGTCCAAAAAGTTCAAGGTCACGCCGGCCAGACTGAAGGCGGCCGTCAAGGTGGCCGGCCGTTCGGCCAAGAAAGTCGAGGCCTATCTCGCCGCCAGCAAGAAAAAAAAGAAAAAGAAGAAGGCGAAGAAGAGAAAGAAGAGGCTGTAGCCGGATCCCGGCTACGTCAGGACGCCGCTGCCGCCGGCAGCGGCAGTTTGCACTGCACACGTACGCCTTTGGGCGCGTAGTCGATCCGGCTGCGCGCCTGAATCTGCCCGGGCAGAACGAATTCCAGCAGCCGCGAGCCGAAGCCCTGGCGCGCCGGCGGCGCCACTGGCGGTCCGCCGCTCTCCACCCAGCTAAATTTCAGCGTGCGGCGGGTGGCTTCGAGAGTCACCGACCAGCGCACCGCGACCTTGCCGCCATAAACCGAGAGCGCGCCGTATTTGGCCGCATTGGTGGTGAGTTCGTGGATGACCATGCCGAGCGCGACCGCCAGCCGCGAACTGACTTCGACGCACGGCCCGCTCAGGCGGATGCGCTTCTTGCTGCCGTCGTCGAACGGGTCGAGTTCGCTGCGCAGGATGTCGGCGAAAGCGGCGGTGGCGCCTTCCTCGCCCAACAGCAGGTGGGTCTTGGCGAGCGAACCGATGCGCCCGATCATCGCGTCCTTGAATTCCTCGACCGTTTCGGCCGAGCGTGCGGTCGATCCCATGATCGCTTGCACGGTGGCGAGCGTATTCTTGACGCGGTGATGCAGTTCGCGCACCAGCAGCGCCTGCTTCTCCTCGGCGCGTTTGCGCTCGGTGATGTCCACCAGCATGTTGACCGCGCCCACCAGCTTGCCTGACTCGTCGTGCAGCGGCGTGGGGTAGGGGATGAACGGCACCCGCGTGCCGTCAGGGCGTTCGGCGGCCGCTTCCATGCCGCGCACCGGCCGGTCCTCCTTCAGCGCCAGCGCCATCGGGCACTGCTCGTGCGGCAGCGGCGTTCCGTCCGGCCAGAACAGCTTCCAGGACCCGCACCATTCGCTCGTGCCGATCCTCGGGCGGTAGCCCCATAGCGCGACAGCGGCTTCGTTGTAGTAGGTGATGTGGCCGGCGGCGTCGGTGGTGTAAACGGCGGTCGGCAGGGCATCGAGCAGGTCGCGGAACCGGCGCACGCGCTCACGTAGCGCCTTCTGGCCGCGCAGCGCGCTGGCAATCGGCACCACATTTCGCAGTGCAGCGGAATCCGGCGCGTGCGCCGACATGGCACGCTCCAGGTCGCTTTCAAGGAATCCGATCGGCATTCCCACCTCCGGCCCCACGGAACGCTCGGTCAGGCACCTCTGCGGGCCGGCTGACGCATGTCCCGCAGGCGCAACGCACGACGACCCGTTTGGTTTCGCCGCGGTCGCAATTTTTTCACCTGATGGCCATAATTTACCTTAACGATTTCAGTCGGTTCGGCCGGCGCCCATTGTTGCCGGCCATTTTTTTATGCCGCGTGCCATCGTGGCCGTCGGCGATATTCTTGAAAGCCCGCGGTATGGCATCGGGGAGGGGAACTGGTTTTTTAAAAAGCTGATCCCCCGGGTTCGGCCCGGGGGATCATGCGCAACCGGATGAAATCGCTATTCGGCAGCCTCTGTGACTTTCCCTTGCGTCAGCTTGGGATTGAGCTCACAGGCATCTTCCCAGCTCAGCACGTTGAATGACTTGACCAGCTTGCCGGCGCCGTCGGTCTCGGCGCAGAACAAGCCGAGCTCGATTATTTCTTCGTCGTTGAAGTGCTTGGCGAGCTCCTCATAGACCTCGTCCTTGTCGATGGCGTGCTCGCCTTGCTTGAACAATTCGGCGTAGCGCAGCGCCGCCTTCTCCCGGGCAGACAAGTTCTTGCTCTGCTGGTAGTCGCGCAGCACCTCGTTGACCATGTCTTCGGTCAGCCCTTCCGCCTTGGCGACGTGCGAGCGCACGGTCGAGCAATAGCCGCACTGATGCGCGACCGAGATCTTGATGCGGCACATTTCCTTCAGCTTGTGCGGCAGCACGCCGTCATAGAGCAGCTTGTTCCAGTATTCGACCCAGGCAATGCCGGCCTTGGAGCGCGTCATGATGCTGACCACGCGCGGATCGGGCGCTCCGGTCTTCTTGGCGGACTCGATCATCGCCGTGGCTTGCGGCGTCTTCTCGTTCTCTTCGATATAGCGTATGCGCGGCATGGCGTTTTCTCCCGTCAGGTTATTTGCCAAACGCTACGGGGATCGCGCGGCGGCGGCAAGCCCGCGCCGCTCACGCTTGTGTTATGAGGGGGCCAAAGTGAGCGTGTCATGACCGGCCTCAAATGGTTTCTCATCATCGTAATCGTCGGCTATGGCGGCCTGTTGGCGTTGATGACCGTGTTTCAGCGCAAGTTGATGTATTTTCCCGACCCAACGCGCACGGCACCGGCGCAGGCCGGCTTGCCGCAGGCCGAGGAAGCCACGCTCACAAGTTCAGATGGTGAAAAGCTGATCGCCTGGTACGTGCCCCCGCGCGGGGAAAAGCCGGTGGTGCTCTATTTCCAGGGCAATGCCGGCGGCCCCGATCTGCGCGTCGGGCGCTTCAAATGGCTGATCGCGGACGGCACCGGCCTGTTGGCGCTGTGCTACCGGGGTTATGGCGGCTCGAGCGGCAGCCCAAGCGAAGACGGGCTGATCCGCGACGGCGTCGCGGCTTACGATTTCGCCGTCGCGCGCTATCAGCCGTCGCGTCTGGTGCTGTGGGGCGAGTCGCTCGGCACCGCCGTCGCCATCGCACTCGCCGCTGGGCACAAAGTGAGCGGCCTCATTCTCGACGCGCCCTTCACCTCGGCGGCCGATGTCGGCGCCGCCGCCTATCCGATCGTGCCGGTGCGCTGGCTGATCAAGGATGCGTGGCGTTCGGACCGGCGCATCGCGAAAGTCAAGGCGCCCGTCCTGGTGTTGCATGGCGACCGCGACCGTGTCGTGCCCATCCGCTTCGGCGAGCGGCTGTTTGCGCTCGCCAACGAGCCCAAGCGCATGGTGCGCTTTCCCGACGGCGGCCACGTCAATCTCGACGACCACGGCGCGGTGGAAGCCGTCAGGAATTTCCTGGCGGAATTGCGCTAGCAGGTTGGACAAGCCGCGCACCGCACGCATATGATCCCTTGAATACGTCTCGCCGGGGGAAATCCACGCATGCTCTTTAATCTCTGCAATTGCGTGCCGGGCTCGTCGCTGGCCGCAAGCTCGCTCTGCGCCGGCGGCGCCGGCTTCGTCACCGCCATGATGGCGACGCTCGCCGCCAGCAACCGCACGCGAGCGGCCAAGACATTGGGCGGCGCGGCGCCGGAGGTGGACTGGCTCGGCGTGCGCATCGTCACCGACACCACCATCGTGCAATTCGTGCCGTCGGAAAAGCGCGACGGTTTCAACATCGAGCGCCGCGACGGCAACACCAAGCCCGACCGGCCGCCGCGCACCACGCTGCGGGGCGAGTGGGGCCTCGCGCTGCATGCCGAGTCGAAACGCGCCGCGGAGACCCGCCACGTGCTCGTCGACTTCGGCTACACGCCGGAGGTGCTGCTCAACAACATGGAGATCCTGGGCGTCGATCCCGCCCGCTTCGACGCCATGGTGCTCAGCCACGGCCATTACGATCATTTCGGCGGCATGGTCGGCTTCCTCAACGCGCACGGCAAGGCGCTCAAGAAGCAGCTGCCGTTCTATGTCGGCGGCGAGGACTGCTTCTGCGTCCGCCGCAACGCCGGCGGCCAGTTCGGCGCCCTCGACCGCAAGGCCATCCTCGATGCCGACTTGTCGCTGATGATGGCGGTGGAGCCGGCGGTGGTCGCCGACCACGCCTTCACCACCGGCCGCATCGGCCAGACCTCGTTCGAGAAACCGTTGCGCGCAACCAGCGAGATCGTCGGGATTTTCGACGGCTTCGGCTGCTTTCCGGAGAAGATGCCGGCGGAGAAGAACACCGGCGCTTACATTCCCGACGATTTCGACCACGAGATCGCCACCAATTACTTGGTCAAGGACAAGGGCCTGGTGGTGCTCACCTCCTGCAGCCACCGCGGTGTCATCAACACCGTGCGACAGGCCATGGCCGCTTCGGGCGTGAACAAGGTGCACGCCGTCATCGGTGGCTTCCACATCGTGCCGCCGCTCGACGACGCCTACATTCACACGACCATCGAGGAATTCAGAGAGATCGATCCGGACTACCTGATCGTCGGCCACTGCACCGGCGACCGCTTCTACGACCTCGCGCGCGCCGCGCTCGGCGACAAGGTCATCCATTCGGCGGTGGGGACGCGGTTCGTGTTCGGCGCGGGCTAGCTCGAGGCGGGACAACGCGAACTTAATCACGGCCTACGAGCAGTGAATATCGGCCCTGTGCGGGCAAACCTTGAACGTTTTCGATAGGGAAAATAAGAAGCGTAGCCCGTGATATATGCTGGTCGGCGAATGATATGCCACCGGCGCGGCGAACGTGAAGTCCGCGAGGAATTCATCGGGAAAATAGAAGCGCACGCCCGCCCCCGCTGACGAGAGCGAGGAAACGTCATCCCGCGCGGCGCCGTGGTTCCAGACCGCCCCGCCGTCGATGAAGCCATAGAGCTGGTAGCTCTTCAAGAATCCGTCCTTCAGCTTCTGATCGAAGCGAAGCTCCAAGGCGCCGGCAATGCCGTTGTCGCCGCTGAGATCTCCGCTGTAGTAGCCGCGCCCGTATATCGGCCCGCCGATGTAGAACTGCTGCGATGTCAGCAGCGGGGAGGAGGCCCACTGGCCGGCAGAGGAGAATTTCACCGACACGGCGTCGGACAAATTTCGATAATGCGCGAATGAAAAATCGATTATCGAAAAAATGCCGGACGCGTTGCTGTTGGACAGATAAGCGTCGCCGCTGCGCGACGCGCCAAAAGCCCCGACGCCCTGGCGGTAGAGGACGTTCAGGTAGTTCCAGCCGCCGAAGTCGTCATGCAGCTTATAGTCGGCTGCCAGGGCAACAGTGCGGATGTGATCGTTGTAGATGGTCCTGTTCGAGTCGCGCTCGGAGACGTTGCTGAACCCGGCCACCGCGGTCAGCCGCAGCGCGGATTTGCGACTCTGCAACGGATCGAAGCTTGCCCGGGCCGCGTAGGTTTCGGTCTTGATGTGATCATTGAGGGCTCTCCGATAATCGCCCGGCTGGACATCGCTGTATAGGGCGGTTGCCCCGAGCCGGGCGCCGCTGAGACCGATCGGCACATCATATGACAGCTGGCCGAAGCCGAGCTCCTGCGGCGTGTCGGGGACGGTCGAAAGGTTGAGCCCGAAACTGTCTCCGCCGGCGAATATCGAATTGAATGCGGACACGGAATAGATCTGCAGGGGGCCGACGGCCGGTGTGCCCCAGTTGCTCGCTCCCAGCAGCGTACCGACGCGCCACGTCTTGAGATAGACGACGAGGCGAAACCGGCCAGTCGCTTTGCCGATCTCTTCAAGAGCCGTGTCAGTGATGGTTACGCCCGGGCGGTCATTGATCAGCAGCAACTGACGTTCGAGCGTTTGCAGCCGCGCTGGGTGCTCGGCTACGACTGCATTCAGCATGGGCCGGATGCCGAATTCGTCGACCCCTTCGCCCTTGAAGACGACGTCCGCGATCGTTCCCTCGATCACGCGGATGCGGATACGACCGCCTTTGACGTCCTGCGGGGGCACGATTGCGCGGCTGAGAAAATACCCGGCGTCGCGGTAGCGATCGCTGATGTTAACGGCGATCGTCGCCAGATCGGCCTTGGACACGGTCTTGCCGATATAGGGCCGGTAGGTTCCGGCTATCAGATCGCCGGACAGTATGCTCGCGCCCGTCACCGAGACGGCGGTGAGCTTGAACAGCGGTCTGGTGTCGGTCGAAATTTCCGGTCGCGCGATTTTCGGAAGCTGGACGGGTGACGTCTTCGCCCGCCGCCGCTCGGCTTTCAGTGCGTCAATATTCTTTTCGGTTTGATATGGATCAAGCGACGGTTGACGCGGCTTCTGCTGCGCAATAGCGGCGCTGGAGACTGCGGCGGACAGGATCAGGATGCCGGCGTGAATTGCGGTGCGGATCGCGCGCTGCCGGGGGCGAATCCTTGGCGTTTCGCCGATCGCGGCATGATTTTTCACGATCGCCGTACCGCCGTTGAATCAAAAAAAGAATAAGGATCACAGTAGGTAACAATATGGTTAACGAAATATTGACGCGGCGCCCATATGCGCACGTATTTTACAAGAATTACGTGAGATTTGTCCGATACCGTTGGCCCTAATTAAAACCACAGCTGCATCGCTTGCGCGATGCCACCACCACAGGTGCGAGGCGACCATGTTTCACAGGGCCGGAATTCTTTGTGCGCAGTTCCTGCTCGTGATGCTCGGCATGTTTTGCGCGGGTTCCGTTGCGACCGCACAAGATAACTTTTGGCGGGTCAACAAGCTGTCCGGCGACGTCGCGGTGACGACTTCGGGAGTCCAGAAGGCATCGCTTACGAAAGAAACGGTCTTGAAGCCGGGCGACAACGTCCTCACCGGCCGAAATGGCCGCGTCCTTTTGGTGCGCGGCGAAGAATCAATTCTGGTTGCGCCCAATTCCGTCGTCGGCATTCCTAAAGAAGAGAAAGAGCCAGGTTGGACGACCATCACGCAACGGGCAGGCTCGATCCTTCTCGAAGTGGAAAAACGCAACGTAAAACATTTTGAAGTCGCGACGCCGTACCTCGCCGCCGTCGTGAAGGGCACCCATTTCCGGGTGACCGTGAACAACAATGAAACGCATGTTGATGTGCTCAGGGGCAAGGTTGAAGTCACCGATTTCAAATCGGGCCAGCTTGCACTCGTGTTGCCGGGCCAGTCGGCGAAAGTTTTGGCGCACGGGAAGGGCGGTCTTTCGTTGACCGGCTCGGGCGCCTTCGATCCCATACGGCACGGCACGCCCCGCAAGCCGTCGGTATCGCCTGTATCCAAAATGGAACGCGCAGCCCTACACGGCAGGTCGAACGGGCGGCAGATTCGTATTGCCTCTCCGCTGGGCGACGTAAAATTGAACATTCATAAGGTCAGCAAAGGTCTGGCGCGGGCGGCGACCGCGTCCACGTCGTCGGGACGCGGCAAAGATAATGGATCTGGCGCCAGTCAACACGCTTCGGCCGGCAATGGCAGCAGCGCCTTCGCTCAGGACAACAGCAATGGTCTGGGCAACGGCAACGGCAATGGTCTGGGTAACGGCAATGGATTGGGCAATGGCAACGGCAATGGCCTGGGTAATAACGGCAATGGCAATGGCAACGGCGGGGCGAACGGCGCTATCAATGGCGCCAGCAATGGCAACAACGGCAACGGCAACGGCAACGGCAAGGGCAAAGGCAAGTCCTGACGCATCCGCCAGCCGCTAAAGCTTGCTTATGGGAGATTTCTGTTTTCGACAGGCGATAGAACGTCGCCGGGTGGCGGAAGAATGAAACGGTACCGGCCGCATCTTCTCGTATTGTGCGTCCTTGCAGTGATTCTGCTGACGGGGGGGCTACACAGCGCGTTACGGAACGCGCTCGCCGATATGCGGTTCAATTGGTATCATCGCCAGGCCAGCGGCAATATTGTCCTGGTGGCGATTGATTCTTCTTCGATCGATAAGATCGGAATCTGGCCCTGGCCGCGGCAGCTTCATGCGGAATTGATCGACAAGCTGGAAAACGCCGGTGTCAGCAATATCGTATTCGATGTCGATTTCAGTTCTCCATCGAATTCGACCTCCGATCAAAAGCTAGCCGACGCGCTGCAAAGAGCTGGCGGAGCGGTCGTCCTGCCGACCTTCGAACAATTGGCGCAACATGGTCGAGGTGTGGGGACGGTTCATGTGAGCCGTCCTCTGCCACAATTCGCCAAACACGCATGGTCGGCAATCGTGAATGTTCCCGTCGAACCGGACGGCTTGGTGCGGCGCTATTCGTTCGGGCGAAAGCTGGACGGACGCTATCTGCCTTCCTTGGGCACTTTCCTGGCGGGTCAAACCGCGATTTCACGGGCGCCCGGCTGGATTGATTTTGGTATTCGTAGGGCTTCGCTGCCGGTCGTCTCCTATGCGGACGTGGTGCGTGGCGATCCAAATGCCCTGAAAATGGTCAAGAACAAGAATGTCATCATCGGCGCAACGGCGATCGAGCTTGGCGACCGGTTCAACGTTCCGGGCGGCCACGTCATTCCCGGCCCGGTGCTGCAGATGCTGGCCGCCGAGTCGATCCTGCAAGGCCGCCTGCTGCACGTCTCGTCCGGTTTCGTAACGCTGGGCGGACTTGGCTTCATAATCCTTCTCATGATGTTCCTGTGGCGCCGCTATTCCGCCGGGTTGCGGGTTGCGGTGCTCGTCGGATTGGCAATTTCAGCCGAACTGGGCGCCATTCTATTGCAGGCAAAGCTGGCCATTATCCTCGATACCTCGCTCTGGTATGCCGCCATCGCCGCCTATCTCGCTGCGCTGGCGCTCGATGAGATCGACTTCCGCGATTTGCTGGGCCGCATCGGGGAAAATCGCTTTCAGCGGATCGCCATGTCACTTGGCGACGGTCTGGTTTGCGCCGACCGAAATGGATTGATCACGGTATGGAACCCGGGGGCCGCGGCAATTTTCGGTTATCAGTCCCCGGAAATGATCGGCCAGCCGTTCAGCAAGATTTGCCGTTCGTCCTACGGCGCCGGAAACGACGTCCCGTTCTCAATTCTTGATCTGCCGCTCGAGGAACTCCAGGCGGCCGGCGGCAAGGTCATGGAGCTTGAGGGACGGTACAAGAATGGCGAAGAGTTTCCGCTCGAAGCCTGCTTTTCTCAATGGCAGGGAATTGATGGAACACAGTACGGTATTGTGTTGCGGGATATTTCGGTTCGCAAGCGCGAGGCGCAGAGAATCCAGCATCTTGCTTTGTGCGATACGTTGACGGGCCTCGCTAATCGCAATGCGCTGAATGAGCATCTGAATGCAAAATTTTCCGAAGCAAGGACGGCACCGTGCCAGATCGCGTTGCTCCTGATCGATCTCGATAAATTCAAGGAAGTTAACGATACGTTGGGTCACGCATGCGGCGATGAGATGCTCTTTGCAGTCGCCGAGCGACTAAACAGCCAAGTCGACGGCGCCGGATTGGTTGTACGTTTGAGTGGCGATGAATTCGCCGTCGTTCTCAGCGGCGACGGCGTGACAGATACGGCGAAAACCCTCGCGGAGCAGATATCCAGCGCCTTCCACAATGCTCCTCTTGCGGTTGGCGTGCGCAGTTTCGATGTTGGCGTAAGCATTGGTGTAGCAATTTATCCAAATGATTGTGCGAACGCAGAGGAGCTTCTCAGCAACGCCGACCTCGCTTTATACAGGGCAAAGGCGACCGGGCGTGGCAGGTATGTCTTCTTTGAGCGCAACCTCAGAGACGAACTTGAATCGCGGCTGTCGCTTGAGGCCGATTTGCAGCGGGCCACATTGGCCGACGAATTTGAGCTTTTTTATCAGCCCCAGGTCGACCTGAAAGATGGCAGAATCGTGGGTGCCGAGGCGCTTATTCGCTGGCAGCATCCCGCTCTTGGCCTCGTTACGCCGGATGAATTCATGCCCGTCGTAAATGCGTCTTCGATTTCAGCCACCGTGGCAAACTGGGTTCTGAAAACCGTCTGCACGCAGGGTAGCCTGTGGCAGCAGAAGGGGCATTACATTCGTCTCGGCGTCAATCTTTCACCTTCGCAATTTCAATCGGGAGACCTCGCGGCAACCGTTAATTCGGTATTGAAGGAAACCGGTTTTTCTCCGTCTTTGCTCGAATTGGAGGTGACTGAAGGTATTTTGTTGGAGGACGACGAGAGAGCTCGCGAAATTTTCCGGGGAATTCAGAGTCTCGGGGTCAATATCGCTTTCGATGACTTCGGCACCGGATATGCCAGCCTGACCTACCTGAAGAAATTCCCGCTTAATACGCTCAAAATCGACAAGTCGTTCGTCATCGACCTGCGCCCGGACTCAGACGATATGGTGATCGTCGGCGCCACGGTAAGCCTGGGCAAATTGCTGGGCTTAACTGTCATCGCCGAAGGCATTGAAGACAGTGCCACTGCCGACTTGCTGTGGAGCATGGGGTGCAAGGAAGGACAGGGATATTATTTTGGCCGCCCCATGCCGGCGGCGGAATTTGAGCAGAAATTCCTGTCGAAGAACGCCCTCCCGATCGCCCGTCTGGCCGAGGCGGAACGGGCCGCCAACGCGGCATAGCAGCGGTTCTTGCATCAGGCCGAAATCAAACAACCTTCGTGGCCCGGCCAATCATTTTTATTTTCTCAAGTGTGATCCACTCGGCGGTGGGCAATCGTTTCGTGTTCGGCGCCAGCTAATACGTCTGATACGACTGCCCGATCTGCCCGCGGTTCGTCGGGCGGTCTCGCGGATCATCGGCCGGGGCACCATCGGCCCGGCGAATGCGGCGAAGGTTCGGCAAACCGGCCGCCCAAAAACAATAGCGCGGGCGAACAAGGCCCGCGCCACCGTTTTAACTCTGTTGCGGCCTTGAACGGACCGCGGGGATCAGCCGAAGCGGCGTGCGCCACCACCGCCGCGGCCTGGGCCGCCAGCACCGGGGACCGGGCGCGGCTTCATCGGCAGCAGGCCCTCGCGCTGCATCTTCTTGCGCGCCAGCTTGCGGGCCCGGCGGATCGCTTCCGCCTTCTCCCGCGCCTTCTTTTCCGATGGTTTTTCGTAATGGCCGCGGAGCTTCATCTCGCGGAATATGCCCTCGCGCTGCATCTTCTTCTTGAGCGCCTTCAGGGCCTGGTCGACATTGTTGTCGCGAACGAGAACTTGCACGCTGTCTCCTTCTTGGTGGCTCGGTCGGGTTTGCTTCAAAAGCCCCGCAATGGCGCGGGCAATTGAGTCGGGCGGCTCTAGCAGAAAAGCCGTTAAGAGTCCATTGGAAGCGGCCCAAAGGCTCAGCGCCCATAATCCCTACTTGCTCCCTACATGGCCCCTATTTGGTGGCCCGGGCGGGCATCCGCTAGCGGGCCGGCCACACCCGCGTCACATGCCCCATCTTGCGGCCCGGGCGCGGGTCGCCCTTGCCGTAGACGTGCACGGAGGCGCCCGGCACGCTCAGCCAGCGCGCGGCATGATTCACCTCCGGCCCGATCAGATTGACCATTTCGACGCGGCGCGCGAGCCGCGCCGGCTTGGCCAGCGGCCAGCCCGCGATGCAGCGGATGTGCTGCTCGAATTGCGACACCGTGGCGCCGTCGATGGTCCAGTGGCCGGAATTGTGCACGCGCGGCGCGATCTCGTTGACCAGCACGGCATGGCCGCGGCCTTTGCGCACCACGAACATCTCAACCGCCAGCACGCCGACATAATCCAGCGCCTTGGCGATTCGGGTGGCGATGCGGCGCGCTTGCGCCGCGACCGCCGGCGTGACCTTCGCCGGCACGCGCGAGACCTTGAGGATATGATCGCGGTGTTCGTTTTCGATCACCTCGAAGCATTCCACCTTGCCGTCGCGCGTGCGCGCGGCCACCACCGAGACTTCGCGCTCGAACTTGATGAAGCCCTCCAGGATGCAGGGCGCGGTTTTCACCGTCCGCCAGGCCGCCATCGGGTCGCCGCCCTTGGCGATCTTGGCCTGGCCCTTGCCGTCATAGCCGAGCTGCCGGGTCTTGAGCACGCCCGGCAAGCCGATCAGCCGCACCGCGTCGGCGAGCTGCATCGCGCTGTGGACCGCGCCGTACGGGGCGGTCTCGATCTTGAGGCCGGCGACGAATTCCTTCTCGATCAGCCGGTCCTGCAAGGTCTCCAGCACCTGCGGGTCGGGCAGCACCGGTTTGCGCTTGGCCAGATATTCGGCGGTTTCGGCCGGCACGTTTTCGAACTCGTAAGTGATGACGTCGACCGCGTTGGCGAAACGCGCGAGCGCGCCTTCGTCGTCGTAGGCGGCGTGCGTGTGCGCGCGCACCACGTCGAACGCGCAGGAATGCCAATCGGGCGAATAGACGTGGCAGTGCAGGCCCAGCCGCGCCGCCGCGATCGCCAGCATGCGGGCAAGTTGTCCGCCGCCGAGAATGCCGATGGTGGCCCCGGGCTTGAGCAAAATCAGTCCTTCGGCTTCCTGGCCACGGCCTTGGTCTGCTTGGCGCGCCAGGCGTCGAGCCGCTGGGCGATCTTGGCGTCCGACAGCGCCAGCACGCTCGCCGCCAAGAGCGCGGCATTGATCGCGCCCGGCTTGCCGATGGCAAGCGTGCCGACCGGCACGCCGCCCGGCATCTGCATGATCGAGAGCAGCGAATCCTTGCCCTCCAGCGCGTGCGTCTTCATCGGCACGCCCAGCACCGGCAAAGGCGTCATCGCCGCCATCATGCCGGGCAGATGGGCGGCGCCGCCGGCGCCGGCGATGATCACCTTGAAGCCGTTCTTGCGCGCGCTCGCAGCGAACTCGTAGAGCCGCTTGGGGGTGCGGTGCGCCGAGACGATCTTGGCCTCGTAGGGGATCTTGAGCGCGGCCAGGGTATCGGCCGCGTGCTTCATGGTGGCCCAGTCGGACTGGCTGCCCATGATGATCGCCACCGGTTTTGCCGCCATTTTGCTCCCCAATCCCGCGCCCGTTGGCGAAGGGAAGCGGCGGATTATAGGTTGAGGCTCCCCGCTGGCAAGGCGGAAGCGTTATGGTGGTTCGGAAGACGTGGATGATTCGCACGAGGGTGGGGACCCGTGAACTCCGATCGAGCCCAAGCTCGCGCGTTTGAGGGCGCCCTGGCGCCGGCCGCCCCGCTGCATGCCGAAATCGAGCGGCTGAAGGGCGAACTGGCCGAGGCCCGTGCCAGGATCGCCGAGCTCGAGCTGCGCGCCGATATCGACCCGCTGCTCGACATCTTCAACCGGCGCGGTTTCGAGCGTGAGCTCAAACGCTCGCTCGCCTATATCGCGCGCTACGGCACCGACGCGGCGTTGATCTATGTCGATCTCGACGGCTTCAAGGCGGTCAACGACGCACACGGCCACGCCGCCGGCGACGCGCTGCTCAAGGCGGTGGCGGGCGAACTCACCGCCCATGTGCGCGCTTCCGACGTGGTGGCCCGCCTCGGCGGCGACGAATTCGGCGTGCTGATGTGGAACCTCGGCGCGCCGCAGGCCGCCGCGCGCGCGCAGGATATCGAGCAGCGCATTGCGCGCCTGAGCCTGGTGCAGGGCGGCGCGCGGCTCAACGTCGGTGCCAGCGCCGGCTTTGCCGCGCTGCGTGCCGAGCTCACCGTGGCCGCCGCGATCGATGCGGCCGACAAGGCGATGTATGCGCGTAAGAAAGAGCGGCGCGCCAAGGCGTCGTGAGCGCCGCTAAAGGAGCAGCCCGCCATGCCGTGGATCACCACCGTTGTCGAGCCGCCGCCGCAATATTCGCTGTTTTATTCCGGGCCGGTGATTGAGCGCGTCTTGCCCCTCCACGAAGCGCGGCGCGCCTGTGCGCGCATGGGCGTGCATGCCGACGGCTGCTCGTGGGTTGCGCGCGGCGCCTGCCATATCGTGATCCCGCGCGGCGGGCCGGTGCGCGATCTGTCCGCCTATCGCCGCCATGAGATCGCTCATTGCAACGGCTGGAACCACGGCCCCGGCCGCTACGCCAAGTCGCGCAAGAAACGCTAGCCGCGCCTAAAGCGGGCGGCGCGTCACGCGATGATGTCGGGCGTGAGCTGATCCTCGATGGCGCGGATGCGGTCGCGCAGGACGAGCTTGCGCTTCTTCAGGCGCTGCACCTGGATGACGTCGGAACCGGGGGAACTCATCAACGCGGAAATCGCGGCATCGAGGTCGCGATGTTCCTGCTGCAGGCGCACCAACTGCTCCCGCAACTCGCGTTCTTCATCTTTGGTCATCGCCACCGCTGGTTATGCTTCGCGCCGGTCTAAAGGTACCGGCAAAAGCACGGGAATTATCGCGTTTTCCACAAGGCCGTTCAAGGCTCGCGAAAAATAGCCGCCGATCAAAGACTTTGGTTCCGTTTGCTGCGGCGCAAAGCCGGGCACGCGGTCGCCCTTGCAGCCCGTCTGCGATACACTTACCTCATCTGGGAGCCACTGATTGAGGAGACATTCTGCATGTCGATGCAATCGCACCTCGCGGAGTTGGAAAAGAAGCATCAGGCACTCGACCAGGAAATCAACGATTGCCTGACCCACCCCGCGGTCGATGATCTGAGAATCGTGGAACTCAAGCGTAAGAAATTGCAGGTCAAGGACGAGATCGAGCGGCTACGGCATAACGGCAACGTCAGCATCCACTGACCGTTCCGGTCCCGACGCCCCTCCCAAGGCCGAACCGCCGGCCCGCAGCCGAAGTCGGATGTTTCCGGCTTCGGCCGATTTTTGCGAGGCGGTGGGTTTGTCTCAGGCGTGCGTAAAATCCCGATAAACCCGCCGGCATTTGCCGCCGTGCGGCCATATTGTTCTGGCGTGTTTTGCGTCGGACGAATAAGGTCGAGGGTGCCATGAAGACATTATCGCCGCTTCTGTTCGCCGCCGCGCTCGCCACGGTCCTATTGGCCGCGCCCGCCGCGCAGGCCTTCACCTTCCAGGGCCAGTCCAGCGGCGACGGTGCCGCCAGCGCGCTGGCCCCGGGTGTTACGCCGTACTTCGATCCGACCGACAAGCTCGCGCCCAGCAAGGACGCCGCGGGCCTCGACAGCAACGGCACCAGCAAATACGAGTTCGGCGGGACGACCTTGCATTTCGGCCAGCAGCGCTCGTTCAACCAGCGCTTCAATCCCGACTCTCTGTACGACCCGCTGAAGCGCTGAAGCGCGGCGCGCAAGCTCTAGGCTGTCATCACCGGGCCGGCGCGCGAGCGCCGTAACTCGGTGATCTCGCTTAGGAAGGCAAGGACGTGCCTTAGGAATCGGGATGGCCGGGACAAGCCCGGCCATGACAAGGCATCACACCCCCTTCGCCATCTCCCGCAGCTTGAATTTCTGGATCTTGCCCGTTGAGGTCTTCGGGATGTCCGCGAACACCACGATGCGCGGACATTTGTATGAGGCGAGGTGCGTCTTGCACCATTGCATCAGTTCGTCGGTGCTCGCCTGCGTGCCGGGCTTTAATTCGATGAAGGCGCACGGGGTCTCGCCCCATTTCTCGTCGGCTTTCGCCACCACCGCGGCGGCGGCGACGGCCGGGTGCTTGTAGAGCGCGTCCTCCACTTCGATCGATGAAATGTTCTCGCCGCCGGAGATGATGATGTCCTTGGAGCGGTCCTTGAGCTGGACATAGCCGTCCGGATGCATGACGCCGAGATCGCCGGTATGGAACCAGCCGCCCTCGAACGCCTTTTCGGTCGAAGCCTTGTTCTTCAGATAGCCTTTCATCACCACGTTGCCGCGCATCATCACTTCGCCCAGCGTCTGGCCGTCGCGCGGCACCGGCGCCATGCTCTCCGGATCGCGTACGTCGAGCGCCTCCAGCGCGCCATAACGCACGCCCTGGCGCGCCTTCTTGGTGGCCTGCTCGGCAAGCGGCAGCGCGTTCCATGCGGCGTGCCAGTCGTTCACCACCGCCGGCCCGTAGCTCTCGGTCAGCCCGTACAAGTGCGTGACATTGAAGCCGGCCTCCTTCATGGCGGCCAGCACGGCTTCCGGCGGCGGCGCCGCCGCGGTGAAGAACTCGACCACGTGCGGCAGGGGCTTTTTTTCGGCGGCCGGCGCATTGAGCAGTGTCGCCATCACGATCGGCGCGCCGCACAGATGCGTCACCTTGTGACTGGCAATCGCGTCGTACATCGCGGCGCTGCGCACCGCGCGCAGACAGACATGAGTGCCGGCCACCACCGAGATCGACCAGGGGAAGCACCAGCCGTTGCAGTGGAACATCGGCAGCGTCCAAAGGTATACGGGATGCTTGGCCATGCCGCAGGTCACCACATTGCCGATCGCCAAGAGATGCGCGCCGCGGTGGTGGTAGACCACGCCCTTGGGGTCGCCGGTGGTGCCCGACGTGTAGTTGAGCGAGATGGCGTCCCATTCGTCGTCCGGCATCAGCCAGGCGTAATCGGGATCGCCAAGCGCTACGAACTCTTCGTATTCGATCGTGCCCAGCCGCTCGCCGTCGCCTGAATATTCCGGATCGTCATAGTCGATCACCAGCGGCTTCACCTTGGCGAGCGACAGCGCCTCCTTCATCACTTTGGAAAATTCGCGGTCGGTGATCACCACCTTGGCGGCGGCGTGATCCAGGGAAAAAGCGATGATCGCCGCATCAAGCCTTGTGTTGAGCGTGTTGAGCACGCCTTGCGTCATCGGCACGCCGTAGTGGCATTCCAGCATGGCCGGCGTATTGGCGAGCAGCACCGACACGGAATCGCCGCGCTTGATGCCGTGCTTGGCGAGCGCCGAGGCGAGCCGGCGCGCGCGCGCGTAGAATTCCGCGTAGGAGCGCTTGAGCGGGCCGTGGATGATCGCCGTGTGATCCGGAAACACGGCGGCGGCGCGCTCAAGGAAGCCGAGCGGCGTCAGCGGCTGGAAATTGGCCGGGTTGCGGTCGAGGTCCTGGTCGTAGGGCGTTTTCGCCATTGGGTCGTTCCCCCTCCGGCAAAAGCTAGCGGCCAATCCCGCAATTGTCATCGGCCGGACGGGCCCGGCCTGGAGGCGTTGCGCCCCACGCGGGCGTGCCCCGCAATATACGGTGAATTTATAGGACGCGATCGACTATGTTTTCTAACCTGATTGCCGGGGGCGTGACGCAGAATGGCGATGGAACGTTTTCGCACGATAGGCCGGGCATTTTGCTGCGCCGCGTTATTGCTTGCTGCGCCAGCGTCGGCGGGCGCTCAGCCGGCGTCGCCGTCCGATGTCGACCTGCAGCTCGTGCTCGCGGTGGATGCGTCGGGCAGCGTGGACAAGACGCGGTATGGTTTGCAGAAAGGCGGCTATGCGGCGGCCTTTCGCGACCGGCAGGTGCTCAACGCGATCCGGTCCGGACCGGCGCAGGCGATCTCCGTGACCATGGTGGAATGGACCGGCCCCGAACTGCAAAATCAGGTGGTGCCGTGGATGCGCATTCACGATGCGGCATCGGCGGCGGCTTTCGCAAACGCAATCATGGCCGCGCCACGCAGCCTCTTCGGCGGCGGCACCTCCATTTCCGGCGCCATCGACTATGCCATGACCTTGTGGCGGCAAAGTCCGCATCACGGCCCGCGCCGCGTGATCGACATTTCCGGGGACGGCGCCAACAATCGCGGCCGGCCGGCATCGCTCGCGCGCGACGAGGCGGTGCGCGCGGGCGTCGGCATCAACGGCCTGCCGATCGTCGCCCTCGATCCGTTTCTTGACCGCTACTATGAAGCCAATGTGATCGGCGGTCCGAGCGCCTTCGTCATCGCCGCCCAGAGCTACGACACCTTCGCGGCGGCGATCCGGCGCAAACTGATCCTCGAAATCTCGATGAACGATTGAGGCGCTAGCCCCGCAACACGGCCGCCGCGCCGGTGTAGATCAGTTCCAGCCCGATCAGGAAAATCAGGATATAGACGATCTTGTAGAAGAACTCGGTCGGGGTGCGCCGCACCAGCCAGACGCCGATGATGTTGGTGACGATCGCCAGCGGCAGCAGCACCGCCGAGGTCGACAGGCTGGTCTGGTTGATCTGGCCGAGCAGGAAATAGGGCACCACCTTCATCGCGTTGCCGGCCGCGAAGAACAGCGAATAGGTGCCGACGAAGGTTTCCTTGTCGAGCCTGCGCGGCAGCACGTAGATCTGGAACGGCGGCCCGCCGGTATTGGCGAGGAACGAGGTGAAGCCGGCGGCGGCGCCCCACAGCCGCCCGGCGACCACCGACGGCTTCGGGCTCATGGCCCGAAAGGCGATGCCGAACCACTGGCTGAGCGCGAAGCCCACCGCGATCGTTCCCACCACCAGGCGGATGGCGGTATCCGGCACGTAAGCCGCGATCAGCCAGGCGATGCCGACGCCGGCGATCTGGCCGGGGATCATGATCTTCAGGATCGCGGCGTCCCAGGTGCGCCGGTAGGACCAGATCGTCACCACGTCCTGGGTGATCAGGATGGGGGTGATGATGCCGACCGCCTGCACCGGCGAGATCACCAGCGCCATCAGCGGCACCGCCACGGTGCCGAGGCCGGAAAAGCCGCCCTTCGACAGGCCCAGCGCGATCACCGCCGGAATGGCGACCAGATAGAAGGCGGGGTCGGAGATGTAGGGCAAGGGGTTTCCTTCTTCCCTCTCCCCGCGCTTGCGGGGAGAGGGTGGCGAGGACCGGAAGGTCCGAGCCGGGTGAGGGGCATTGCACGGCCCCTCACCCGGCCGCCTTCGCTCACGCTCGGGCGGCCGACCTCTCCCCGCGCGAGCGGGGAGAGGTGAAGCGCGCGCTGCCCTGCCTACGACGAAGGGAGCAAGCAAAACTTGCGCGAGATCAAAGCCTAAGCGTCACGGCCACGCCAGCCTTGTTTACGCATGCCGGCCGCTCCACAATCGCGGCCAAAAGATCATAAGACCGGGGGAAAGGCCATGGACGCTCGCACGAGCCGGTACCACGACGTTTACGCGCGCTGGCAGCGCGACCCGGAAGGCTTCTGGGGCGAGGCGGCGCAGGAGATCGACTGGTACGAGCCGCCTAAAAAAATATTCGACCCCAAGGCCGGCAACTACGGCCGCTGGTTCGCCGGCGCCATGTGCAACACCTGCTACAACGCGCTCGACCGCCATTGCCTCTCGGGCCGCAACGACCAGGCCGCGCTGATCTACGATTCCCCCGTCACCAATACCAAGCAGACCTTCACTTACGGCCGCCTGCTCTCGGAGGTGCAACTGCTCGGCGCCATGCTGCGCGATTTCGGCGTCAGCAAGGGCGACCGCGTTATCCTCTATATGCCGATGGTGCCGGAAGCGGTCATGGGCATGCTCGCCTGCGCCCGCCTCGGCGCCATCCATTCGGTGGTGTTCGGCGGCTTCGCGGCCAAGGAGCTCGCCACCCGCATCGACGACGCCAAGCCGAAAGTGATCCTGTCGGCGAGCTGCGGCATCGAAGGCGCCCGCGTCATTCCCTACAAACATTTGCTGGACGAGGCGATCGAACTCGCCAAGCACAAGCCGCAGACCTGCCTGATCCTGCAACGCCCGCAATGCGAGGCGACGCTGGTCGAGGGCCGCGACCACGACTGGCGCAAAGTCTGGGAGCACGCGGTCGAATACGCCAAGACCTCCGAATGCGTGCCGGTGCTCGCCACCGACCCGCTCTACATTCTCTACACCTCCGGCACCACCGGCATCCCGAAAGGCGTGGTGCGCGACAATGGCGGCCACATGGTCGCGCTCAAATGGTCGATGAAAAATCTCTACGGCGTCGATCCCGGGCGAGGTCTATTGGGCGGCCAGCGACGTCGGCTGGGTGGTCGGCCACTCCTACATCGTCTACGCGCCGCTGTTCCACGGCTGCACCACCATCCTCTACGAGGGCAAGCCGGTCGGCACGCCCGACCCCGGCGCGTTCTGGCGCGTGATCGCCGAGCACAAATGCACCACCATGTTCACCGCGCCCACCGCCTTCCGCGCCATCAAGAAGGAGGATCCGCAAGGCAAGCTGCTCGGCCAATACGATCTGAAAAATTTCCACGCGCTGTTCCTGGCCGGCGAGCGCGCCGATCCCGACACGCTGCAATGGGCGGAGCGGCTCTTGAAGGTGCCGGTGCTCGATCACTGGTGGCAGACCGAGACCGGCTGGTGCATCGCCGGCAATCCGCTCGGCCTCGGCGCGCTGCCGGTGAAATACGGCTCCGCCTGCGTGCCGATGCCGGGTTACACCATCGACATCGTCGACGAGGCCTGCCACCCGGTCGAGACCGGCAAGATCGGCTCCATCGTGGTCAAGCTGCCGCTGCCGCCGGGCAACTTTCCGACGCTGTGGGAGCAGGACGAGCGCTTCAAGGAAAGCTACCTCAACGAGTTTCCCGGCTACTACAAGACCGCCGACGCCGGCTACAAGGACGCGGACGGCTACGTCTTCGTGATGAGCCGCACCGACGACATCATCAACGTGGCGGGGCACAGGCTGTCGACCGGCGGCATGGAGGAGGTGCTGGCCGGCCACCAGGACGTCGCCGAATGCGCGGTGCTCGGCATCAAGGACGAGCTGAAGGGCGAGGTGCCCTGCGGCTTCATCGTGCTCAAGGCCGGCGTCAACCGCCCGCCGTCCGAGATCGAGAAGGAGATCGTGGCGCTGGTGCGCGAGAAAATCGGCCCGGTGGCGGCGTTCAAGCTGGCGATCACGGTTCAGCGGCTGCCCAAGACGCGCTCAGGCAAGATCCTGCGCGGCACCATCAAGAAGATCGCCGACCACGAGCCCTGGACCATGCCGGCGACCATCGACGATCCGGCGATCCTGGATGAGATCGGGAGAGCGTTGAAAGGGCACGGGGTGGGGCACTGACGCGCTTTACCTCTCGCTACCATCGGCGAGGGTGAGCCACGTCCGCCCCAATATACTTGTATCTATTGCACCCCGAAGCGCGCATAGTGCCGCCATGAACGTACAAAACGCGCCGAATGATGCCATGGATAAGGCAGTGACCCTTTCCTTCTGGGGGCTGGGTCTGCTGATTTCGGGCGGAATCGTCCTCGCCTACTTCATTTGGTAAAGGCGCCGGCGCGCGCTGCGCTTAGCGCTTGCGCGCCCGATACCGCCAGCAAACTGTCCTCGAGGCCTTCGCAATGACGCGCACAAAACGCGTGACGATGACGTTCAGGCACCCTTTCTCGCTTCATGGTATCGAGCGCCGGCTGGCGCCCGGGCAATACGAAGTGGTGACCGACGAGGAGTTGATCGAGGAACTGTCGTTCCCGGTTTATCGGCGCGTCGCCACGCTGATCTTTCTGCCGGCGGAGGCCTACGAGCCGTCGTCGATCGAGATGGTGAATGTCGACCCGGCCGATCTGGCGGCGGCGCATGCGCGCGACCAGGCGACCGTGCCGGCGGTTGCCTCCGCTGCGCGGCAGCGCGCGCCATGAGCGCCGGCTACGACCGCGCCGACTATTCGGTGGTGGTGAAGAACCGCGCCCGCCTGCCGAAGCCCTGGCGCTGGGAAATCTACCGGGCCGGACGGCAAAGTCCGGTGGAGCATTCGCTGGAATATTTCGACCTGCGCAGCGCGGCGATCGCGGAGGGCCGGGTGGCCCTCGGGCGGCTGCTGGAGAAGCTGAAGTTCTGACGCGCCGCTGGCGCGGCCATGCCACCGCGATTGCCACTCAGAAAATAAAAAAAGCCCGGCGCTTGGCCGGGCTTTCGTTCGTTCAGCGGTCGCGCAGTCTACTTCTGCTGCGGCTGGCTGGCCGGCTTGTCGGTGCCCGGCTTGCTGTCGCCCTGCTGTTGCTGCTGCGGGGTCGGATTGGAAGCGGGCTTCTGCTGTTCGGAAGACGCCGTCGGATTATTGGGAGTATTGGTCATGGTATTGTACCTTTCAAAAGGGATTTCAGTACGAACTCAGTACTTACTAAAGCTATGGTCGCGGGCACCGATAAGGCGCGCTGGCTGCAATCGGCTGGTTATATTTTCGCTCGCTGCCTTATTTCAGCGTTTGTGCGCGCGTGGCGCGCCGCCGTCGATGCCAACAGCGGCGCCCACCATTTTGGATGCGGGCAGGACATCCTCCACCACGCGCACGCGGCTAAAATTGTGGACGGATCTCATGGATTGCCGAGTCTTCAGGCGCGAATTGCGCGGCGATGACGGCCTAGCGAACGCCGCCTGGGTTGCCGGTCATTTCGCATAACCTTGCGAGCGGAGCCACGCGATCTTGCGGCTTCCCTGCATCCAATCATCGATGTCGGCCTTGCTGGTGAGGCCTGAAATATACCGGATGTCTTCGCCGGGGCAGTGGGCCTCGATTTGCCAGTCGCCTTCGGCGATCCGTTTCGGGCGAAAGGTGACGCGCGGTGATTTGCTCATGCCCTTTTATATGGAGTTGTTCGCGCGCGGCCGCCAGCGCCAAATTGGGTGCATCGGTCCAAACCGACACAAAAAAATCGCCGCTTGACAGACTCAGGACCTATGCTTATATTCCTATTACCTGCCCATGAGGGGCGCTTCTAGAGGCGTTCTCGGAGTGGGGCAGGGGCGGTCGCCCGCGGGCAGTGGTTCGCAAGCCATGCGCTCGGGAGGCCCTGGCCAGCCGTCCGCCGGCATTACGACCGGCTGCCCCTTTGAGGGCTGGACGTGGCGGGAACGAAGGCGGGCGGAAGCCCGCCGGATAAGGGGAGCTCAAGAGAGGGGCGCCCCCTGCTTGTCCCGCCCGGAAGCTACGGCGCCGGGGACAAAAAGCCGCATGTGGAGCGCCGAGCGGCGACGCGCCCCCCGCAAGGGCGCGCGCGCCAGAGCGCATGCAAGGGGCGCAAACTGCGTCCGCTTGTTTGCGCTGGCGTGGACTTTAGGTGGCGCCGCCCGGCGCTCCATCCCCTCGCTCTGAGGGGAATAAGACGACGGCGCCCCCGCGCCGCAAAGAACAGGGGCGGCGGCGCTCGCGCGTATCAAAGCGTCACGGCCACGGCACCCACGGCCAGATTGTGTCGGAGGCGAGCACGAAGAACGGCAACGCCGGTCGCCGCGGCCAGCAAAAGCCAGCGGTTGAGTAGCCCCAAAAGCAAGGTCGGCAACACCAGTGCGAGAAAGAAAATGTGCGCCAGCATCACGCCGAGAAGTTCGAAGCCGTCGCGGTGGCTGTCTTCTACGCGCCACCACTGCACGACTGCGCCGAGCCAGAACAGCGTGCCCAGCACGCCGGCAGCGACCGCGAAAATGCGCAGCGCGCTCCACGAGGACGTCATGGCCGTCAAGGCTCCATCCACCCGATTGCCATTGGATGCCACACTAGCAGCAAAGATGCGCATCCGACACCGGCCGGAGTGTTCCATGCCCTTTTTCATCTGCACCGCCTGCGGCACGCAATTTCCCGACAGCGCGGCGCCGCCCGCGCAATGCGCGATCTGCGAGGAGGAGCGGCAATACGTGCCGCCGCGCGGGCAGAGCTGGACCACGCTCGATCAGCTCGTCGTCGGCCACGCCAACAGCTTCCGCGAATACGAGACCCGGCGTCACCGGCATCGGCACGCAGCCGCCATTCGCCATCGGCCAGCGTGCGCTGCTGATGCGCACGCCCGGCGGCAACGTGCTGTGGGATTGCATTTCGCTCTTGGACGCCGCGACCGTGACCACGATCAAGGCGCTTGGCGGCATCCAGGCCATCGCCATTTCGCACCCGCATTTCTACACCACGATGGTGGAATGGGCGCGCGCCTTCGATTGCCCGATCCATCTGCACGCCGCCGACAAGCAATGGGTCATGCGGCCGGATGCGGCGATCAAGCATTGGGACGGCGAGACGCTTGCATTATGGGACGGCGTGACGCTGGTGCGCTGCGGCGGTCATTTCGAGGGCGGCACGGTGCTGCACTGGGCGGGCGGCGCCGGCGGCCGCGGCCTGGTCTGTTCCGGCGACATCCTCACGGTCTGCACCGACCGCAAGTGGCTCACCTTCATGCGCAGCTATCCGAATTTCATTCCGCTGTCGGCGCGCGCCGTCACGGGGATTGGCGAAGCGCTCAAGCCATTCGCGTTCGAGGCCATCTACGGCCACTATTTCGACCGGGTGATCGCGAAGGACGGCAAGCAGGTGCTGGAAAGGTCGATCGCCCGCTACGTGGCCGCGATCGAGGGGACGCGGGGGTATTGACGGCGTGACATTGGAGCAGGGCCGTGTGGCAGTCTCTCTTTCCCTCTCCCTTTGTGGGAGATGGTGGCTCGCGCGGAGGCGAAGCCGAGCGCGAGCCGGGTGAGGGGGCTGCGCCTCGATTAATGTTTGCCCCCTCACCCGCCTCGCTCAATTCATTCGCTCGGCACCCTCTCCCACAAGGGGAGAGGGTGAGAGAGGCGAGGCTTTGCCCCATGAATCGAAATGGCCGGGACAAGCCCGGCCATGACAATTGTGAATCGGTGAGAAGCGCGAAAGGTTACTCGCCGTCTTTCCCGCCGCCGTCCTGCTCGGCCTTGCTGCCGATGCCCTTGAGCTTGGCGAACACGGCGGAGACGTCGAGATTGCCGCCCGGCTGCTGCTGGGCGGCTTCCGCGGCGGCGGCAGCTTCCGCTTCCTTGCGCGCGGTGGTCTCGGCCGCGGGCAAAAGCGTCGCGCCGGTGTCGGCGGCAACCGGCTTTTCCTTGTTGGCGCGCTGCACTTCCAGGTCGAGATCGATCTGCGAGGCGAGCCCGAGCGTCACCGGGTCCATCGGCGTCAGGCTGGTGGAATTCCAATGGGTGCGGTCGCGGATCGCCGCGATGGTCGACTTGGTGGTGCCGACCAGCCGCATGATCGCGCTGTCCTTGAGCTCGGGATGATTGCGCACCAGCCACAGGATGGCGTTGGGCCGGTCCTGGCGGCGCGACACCGGGGTATAGCGCGGGCCCTTCTTGCCGGTGCGCTCGGCCGGGGCGACGGCGACCTTCTGGTCGGCCAGCTTGAGGACGATGCCGGGATTGGCCTCGGCTTCCGTGATCTGGTCGCGGGTCAATTGCCCGGTCTGGATCGGGTCGAGGCCCTTGATGCCTTGCGCGGCGTCGCCGTCGGCGATCGCCTTCACCTCAAGCGGATGTAACTTGCAGAACTCGGCGATCTGGTCGAACGTCAGCGCGGTGTTATCCAGAAGCCAAACGGCGGTCGCCTTCGGCATCAACGGTGCGGCAGTCGCCATGGCGAATCTCCTCCCAGGCTTCGCCCGCCCGTTCGGGCGAAGCATCAGATCATCGGTGATGATCGAAAGTGGCCGGAATATAGGGGTTGACCCCGTTTCCCGCAACCGTCCGCCTTGACAGGGCGGGGCAGCGCACCCCATGTCGGTGACATAAAAAGCGCAAAAAACTGCGCATATTTGAAGGACTATAATGGCCGCAAACCCGGAAAAACCCGTCCTCAAGGTGGTGCTGTGCTCGCCGCGCGGCTTCTGCGCGGGGGTGGTGCGCGCCATCGAATCGGTGGAGCGCGCGCTCGCGATCTACGGCGCCCCGGTCTATGTGCGCCACGAGATCGTCCATAACCGCTACGTGGTCGAGGGCCTGAAGGCCAAAGGCGCCATTTTTGTCGAGGACCTCGCCGAAATTCCCGATACCGACGCCCCCGTCATCTTCTCGGCCCACGGGGTGCCGCGCGCGATCCCCGAAGAGGCCTCGCGCCGCCATCTGTTGGCGTTCGACGCCACCTGCCCGCTGGTGACCAAGGTGCACCGCGAGGCCGAGATCCATTTCCGCCGCGACCGCGAGATCGTGCTGATCGGCCACGCCGGCCATCCCGAAGTGGTCGGCACCATGGGACAACTGCCTCCAGGCTCGATCGCGCTGGTGCAGACCCTGGCCGACGCCGAAGCTTTCACTCCGCGCGACGAAAACAACCTTGCCTACGTGACGCAGACCACGTTGTCGGTCGAAGACACCGCGGCCATGGTCGAGGTGCTCAAACGCCGCTTTCCGCAGATCGTCGGGCCGCACAAGGAAGACATCTGCTACGCCACCACCAACCGGCAGGAAGCGGTCAAGAAAGTGGCGCCGAACGTCGACGCCATGATCGTGGTGGGCGCGCCCAATTCGTCGAATTCGCAACGGCTGAAGGAAGTGGCCGAACGCTTCGGCTGCCCGCGCGCCATGCTGGTGCAGCGCGCCGCCGACATCGACTGGCGCGTGTTCGAAGGCGTGCAGCGGATCGGCGTCACCGCCGGCGCCTCCGCCCCCGAGGTGCTGGTCGAGGAAGTGCTCGGCGCTTTCGCCGATCGTTACGTCCTGGACATCGAGACCGTCTCCGCCGCCGAGGAGGGGATGTTCTTCCCGTTGCCCCGCCCGCTGCGCGAGGAGCAGGCGGCGGAGTGACGCTTTCATGGCCGTCTATACCGATGTAACGGCGGACGATCTCAATGCGTTTCTCGCCGGCTACGACATCGGCGCATTGCTCGCCTACAAGGGCATCGCCGAGGGCGTGGAGAATTCCAACTTCCTCGTGCACACCAGCGCCGGCAATTTCATCCTCACGCTTTACGAAAAGCGGGTGGCGGAGAAAGACCTGCCGTTCTTTCTGGCGTTGATGGAGCATCTCGCCGGTCGCGGCATCACCTGCCCGCAGCCGGTGAAGAACAAAAAAGGCGGCATGCTCGGCAAGCTGGCTGGCCGGCCGGCGGCGATCGTGACGTTTCTCGACGGGCTTTGGATCCGTCGGCCGAGCGCTTCCCATTGCGCGGCGGTGGGCGAGGCGCTGGCGCGGCTGCATCTGGCCGGCGCCGATTTCCCGCAGAAGCGCGCCAACGCGCTGGGAAGCGAAAGCTGGCGCCCGCTCTATGAACACGCCAAGGACCGCGGCGACAGCGTGCGGCCGGGATTGTGCGCGGAAATCGCCAAGGAGCTCGACGCGCTCGCCAAATCATGGCCGCGCAAGCTGCCGCAGGGTGTGATCCATGCCGATCTGTTTCCCGACAACGTGTTCTTTCTCGGCGACACGCTGTCCGGCCTGATCGATTTTTATTTCGCCTGCACCGACACGCTCGCCTTCGACGTCGCCATCTGCCTCAACGCCTGGTGCTTCGAAGCCGATCACGCCTACAACGTCACCAAGGGCCGCGCCCTGCTCAAGTCCTATTCAAATGTGCGCGCGCTGTCGGCGGAGGAACGCAGCGCGCTGCCGGTGCTGGCGCGCGGCGCGGCGGTGCGATTTCTGTTGACGCGGCTGGTCGATTGGCTGGCGGTGCCGGACGGCGCGCTGGTGCGGCCGAAGGACCCGCTGGAATACTACCGCAAACTGCGCTTCCACCAGTCGGTGAAGTCGGTGCGCGACTATGGAATTGACGCATGAGCGAGCAGCGCGTCACCATTCATACCGACGGCGCCTGCTCCGGCAATCCGGGCCCCGGCGGCTGGGGCGCGATCCTCAGTTTCGGCGACCATGAGAAGCAACTCATGGGCGGCGAGCCGCACACCACCAACAACCGCATGGAATTGACCGCGGCGATCGCAGCGCTGGAAGCGCTAAAACGGCCTTGCGCGATCGATCTTCACACCGACAGCGAATATGTGAAGAACGGCATCACGTCCTGGATCAACGGCTGGAAGCGCAACGGCTGGCGCACCGCCGACAAGAAGCCGGTGAAGAACGTCGACCTGTGGAAGCGGCTCGACGAGGCGCTCAAGCACCACCAGGTGCGCTGGCACTGGGTGAAGGGCCACGCCGGTCACGCCATGAACGAGCGCGCCGACGAATTGGCGCGCGAAGGCGTGATCGCCGCGCGCGCCGGCGCAGTCGGCGCGATGAAGCTGAAATGACTATGGGCTAAATCTGCTTCAGCAACGCTTCGCCGCTGGTCAACTCGCACTTGCCGGGTGCGTCCTCGATTGCGAACGTCTTAATCACGCCGTCATCTACCAACATCGAATAGCGCTTGGAGCGCACGCCCAGGCCGTTGCCGGAGCCGTCGAAATCCATGCCGACGCCCTTGGCGAATTCGCCGTTGCCATCGGCGAGAAACTCGATCTTGCCATCGGCGCCGGTCGCCTTCTTCCAGGCTTCCATGACGAACACGTCGTTAACGCCGGTCACTGCGACGGTGTGCACGCCTTTGCCCTTGAGCGCGTCGATGTTTTTAAGAAAACTCGGCAGATGCAAGTTGTTGCAAGTCGGCGTGAAGGCGCCGGGCACGGCGAACAGCGCAACTTTCTTGCCTTTGAACACGTCGTCGGTTGATTTCCAGGCGGGGCCTTCCGTGGACATGACGCGGAATTTGGCATCCGGCAGACGATCGCCGACCTTGATGGGCATGGGGTATCCTCTCGTGTTGTGGATTGTTCTGCTTCCGGGCGCGCAAAATAGCGCAAGCCACGGATTAGTCGAGACGGCTCTTGATCTCGCGCGCGCGGGTGCCCTCGACCACCGTGAAGGTCAAGTCGAAATGGCCTTTCGGATCGACCCCGGGCGGCAGACCGTCGAGTTCGAAGCCGAATTGACGGTGGCCTGGGGCTGCACCCGGCGCGGGCTTGGGAATGGGCAGGGCCCATTCCGCCGTCGGCCCCTCGACGAACAGTTCGACCGGCTTGCCGGCGGGCGCCTTGAGATCGACCATGACCAGAGGCTTGGCCGCATTGTTCACGCGGTGCACGGTCAGGCCCGCTTGCTCGGCCGTAACCGGGGTGGGTACGCGCGCCTCGGCGGCGGACAGCGCGGCGTCCTGCGCGCTGGCGCCCGCGCCGAGCGTCAATTCGGCGCTACCTTGCGCCGGCACGCACAGCTTCTCGCAGATCGCGTAATCGAGCTTGACGTGAAGCTTGACCGGCTTGCCGGGCTGCTTGGGCGTCAGGCGCAGCGGAAAGACGACGCCGTTCTTGTAGCCAAGCGCATTGCCGGCCTCGTCGCTGTAATGATGCGGCGCCGGATAGAGCACCTTGGCGGAGGCCAGATTCTCGGAGCGCGAGAAATCGAAACGTGGCGGCACGCCCGAATCGCCCGGATAGCGCCAGTAGGTTTTCCAGCCGGGCTCCATCTTGATCTCAACGCCGGCGCGTAATGTTGCTGCGTCCTGCTTGTTGGCGCCGGCGATCAGGCGAAACGCCGCATGGTTTTCCTCGATCCAGGGCGAGGCATCGGCGGCGCGCGCCGGCGCGGCGAGTATCGTTAAGATGCCGCACGCGGCAATGATCGTCCCCAGGGCTTTATGAATACCTTTCATGACGGCCGGTCTAAACGCTAAAGTCATGCGGTGCCACTGAATTCATTGTGAGCAGTGGTTGAACAAGATCGCGGCAATGCGGCGTTTTCGCCACAATTTACCGGTTGAATAATGACGGTGGGTGATTGAACTTTCCGCAACACGCCTCGTTTGCAAATGCGGACTGATTGGGTAACCTTCTGGCATGAAGCTCCCCCGGAATGAGGCTGAACAAACGTCGGCGCGCGGCTACCTCGACGGTCAGATGTTGATCGCGATGCCGGCGATGAATGACGAGCGCTTCGCGCGCACGCTGATTTACGTTTGCGCGCATTCGAGCGAAGGCGCCATGGGCATTATCGTCAATCAGCCGGCCGCCAACATCAAATTTCCCGACCTGCTGGTACAGCTCGAAGTGATCCCGGCGAGCGAGCGCATCGAATTGCCGACCCAAGCCGAAGGCGTCAAGGTACTCAAGGGCGGGCCGGTGGAAACCGGGCGCGGCTTCGTGCTGCATTCGGCCGATTACTTTATCGAGAACTCGACGCTGCCGATCGACGAGGGCATCTGCCTCACCGCCACGCTCGACATCCTCAAGGCGATCGCGCGCGGCGGCGGCCCGGCGAGCGCCATTCTCGCGCTCGGTTATGCCGGTTGGGCCCCCGGCCAGCTCGAACACGAAATCCAGGAGAACGGCTGGCTGCATTGCTCCGCCGATTCGGAGCTGATCTTCGGCGGCGACATCGACGGTAAATACAACATGGCGCTGCGCAAGATCGGCATCGATCTCGGCAAGTTGTCGAGCGAAGCCGGCCACGCCTGACGCTTCTCATCCTTCCTTTCGTCCGCGCGACCCGCGGAAGTCAGGATCCGTATTGTGATTTCGGCGAGCCTGCAATCGGGCGCCGCGAAATTAAGCCGAGCGGACGCTTGTGGCTTTTTCATCCGCTCGGCCGGAACAGTCTGCGCTTGGCGTTCCTCCCGACGCAACTCGCCGAGCGTCACCGACTGCTCCTTACTTGTAAGCAATCGTGGACCGGCGCGTGATCGCACTTGTGCGCGGTCTTTTTCTCTCTCTTTCGAATCCCGTAAAAGGTTGCTGTCACCGACGATGGTGTGCGTCGGCGATTTCGATAGCCGGCTTCGGATTACGGCGAGCTTTCTTCGAAATTAATGTTTCGTAACGCTTTTCATAAAATCCCCAACCTCGGAATTTGAACAAACGACAACAGCACGCCAACGCGGGGGATACAGAACGTTGCGAAATGTCACTTGTTCGTTTTGGCGGCTCTCTCGCCGGGCCCACACAACATTTTTCCACGAAAGGGAATGGACGGACTGCGGCGCTCGAATGAACGGTGGCTTAGCGCGCCGCTTCCATATGCGCGTGCGTGAGCAGCCCGCTGGCGGCTTGCGCGCTCATCGGCTCGCCGAAGGCGAAGCCTTGCGCGTATTCGCAGCCCATCTGATAAAGCTCGACCGCGTCGCTATCGGTCTCGGCGCCTTCCGCCACCACTTCCATGCCGAGATCGTGGGCGAGCGCGATGATCGAGCGCAGGATCACCGGCCGCGTGCCGCGCGCGGTGGTGCGCACGAACGACTGGTCGATCTTGATGGTGTCGAAGGGAAACCGTTGCAGATAGGCGAGCGAGGAATGGCCGGTGCCGAAATCGTCGAGCGAGAGCCCGGCGCCGAGCTCCTTGATGCGGGTGAGCATCTGCGCGGCGTGCTCCGGATTTTCCATCACCAGCGATTCGGTGATTTCCAGCTTGAAGGTGCCGCGCGAGATCGCCGAGCGCCCCAGCACGCTGCGTAGGTCCTGGATGAGGTCGTGGCGCAGCAATTGCCGCGATGAAACGTTGACGCTGGCCGTGATTGGCTCACGCCCGCGGTTGGCGGCCTGCCAGGTGGCAAGCTGGCGCGCGGTGCGCTCGAGCATGAACAAGCCGAGATCCACGATCAGGCCGATCTCCTCGGCAATGGAGATGAATTCCGCCGGCGACAGGCGGCCGAGCTTGGGGTGATCCCAGCGCGCCAGCGCCTCGAAGCCGGTAATGGCGCGGTCTTCCAGCCGCACGATCGGCTGGTAGAGCACTTTGATCTCCTCACGCTCGATGGCGCGGCGCAGTTCCGATTCCATGGTCAGCCGGTCGGTCTTGCGCGAGCGCATGGCCGGCTTGAAGATCTCGATGCGGTCGCCGCCGATGCGCTTGGCGTGATACATCGCGAGCTCGGCATCTTTCAGCACCTCCTCGGTGCGGTGCGGCTGGTTTTCGGCGAGCGCCAGCCCGATCGATGCGGTGAGAAAGATTTCACGGTCGTTGAAGGCGATCGGGGCGCGCAGCGTGCGCCGCAGCGATTCGGTGAGCGCCACGATCCGCGCCGGCTCGCGTTCCGACATGAGAATTAAGGAAAACTGGTCGCCGGCGAGCCGCGCCAGCGTGTCCTGCGGTTTGAGCAGGCGCGTCAGCCGGCGCGCGATGGTGAGCAGGATGGAATCGCCGGCCGCGATGCCGACCGAATCGTTGACCTGCTTGAAGCGGTCGAGATCGATCACCAGCACCGACGGGCGAATTTGCGGATCGGAGCGGGCATAGGCGAAGGCCGCTTCCATGCGATCGAGAAACAATTCGCGGTTGGGCAGGCCGGTGAGGTTGTCGTGCACCGCGTCGAACAGCAGCCGCTCCTCGGCTTTTCTGAATTCGGTCACGTCGGTGAGCGTGCCGACCACGCGCACCACTTCGCCGTCGGAGCCGACCACCGGGCGCGCTTTCAGCGTGAACCAGGTGTAATGGCCGTCGACGGTGCGCAGGCGGAAATCCTGGGTGAGGCGGCCGCGCCGCTGCTCGATTACGCCGTCGAGCGAAGCGCGAAACCGGTCGCGGTCGAGCGGATGCAGCACCTCGAGCCAGGCGGCGGCCGGCCCGTCCAGCGCGCCGCGCTTGAGGCCGAGGATGTGCTCGGTTTCCGGGCTGGTGAACACTTTGTCGGCGGAAACGTCCCAATCCCAGATCATGTCGCCGGCGCCCGTCAGGGCGAGAGCCCGTCTTTCCACGTCCGAAACGATGCCGTGGGTAATGCCGCCGGCGAAGGCGTGCTGCATCACGGTGAATCCGATCAACATCACGATCAAAACCAGGCCGCCGAGCAAGGCGGGGCCGATGATGTCGTTGGTGACGACGCCGGTGACGGCGAGTCCCGCGCCCAGCGTCCACACCACCAGCAATAGCCAGGTCGGGATCAGCAGCACCGCGCGGTCGAAGCCGTGGGTCGACAGATAGATCACCAGCCCCAGCCCGAACACCGCGATGCCGGCAAGCGACATGCGCGCGATGCCGGAGGCGATCGCCGGATCGAACACCGCGACCGCGATCAGGGCGGCGAGGGCGGCGAGCCAGCCGATGGTGATGTGCATGTAGCGCACGTGCCAGCGCGACAGATTGAGATAGGCGAACAGGAACACAAGCAGCGTCGCCGACAGGATCGCCTCGCCGCAGGCGCGCCACACGCGCTCGGCGCCGGCGGACATGTCGAACACTTTGCCCCAGAATCCGAAGTCGATGCCGATATAGACCAGCACCGCCCAGCCGAGCGCGGCGGCCGCCGGGAACATGATCGAGCCCTTGACCACGAACAGGATGGTCAGGAACAGCGCCAGCAGGCCGGCGATGCCGATGACGATGCCGTAATACAGGGTGAAGGAATTGACCTTGTCCTTATAGGCGTCCGGCTCCCATAGATAGATCTGAGGAAACTTGTCGGTGCGCAGTTCGGCGACGAAGGTGATGACGGTGCCGGGATCGAGCGTGACGCGGAAGACGTCGGCGGTCGTGCTTTCCTGCCGCACCGGACGGTCGCCGGATGACGGCGTGATGGCGGCGAGCCGCGAAAGACCGAGGTCGGGCCAGAACAGACCGGAGCCGACCATGCGGTAATGCGGCACGACGATCAGCCGGTCGAACTGCTGGTCGCTGTTGTTGGTAAGCGCGAACACCGCCCAATTGGTGCCGCCGTCGCGCGCGCGCACCTCGATGCGGCGCACGATGCCGTCGGGCCCCGGGGCGGTCGAGACCTGGATGCGGTCGGTGTCGGTTTTCTTCAGTTCGGTGGCGGCGGTGAGATCGATGGCCGCGACGTCGAGCCGCACATTGACCGCTTCGACCGCGCGCGCGGGCGCTGCTCCCAGCAGCGAAGCCGCGAGCGTCAGCGCAACCGCCAGTGCCGTCATGGAACGGGGCGCGTTCAAACCGGAGCCTCCTGCCGCGACAATGTCTGCCGGGGCTTCGCTCCACCAGCGACGGTGAAAATCTGCAAACAAACCCACCCTGCTCACGTTGCGCCGGCCATTGCTTAAGCCTGACATTGCGCCGCTTTCACGGCTGGTGGTGGCTAGAATAACAGTTGTGCGATCAAACGGTTAGTACGATTTTTCCAATGTGCGTGCTAGTTTCCATGAGCGCGTGGGCTTTGGCGGCGTCATGGAGCCGAAACGTCTTGTAAATGACCGGCTTGACCTTGCCAGCCTTAATCAGCGGCAGCACCTGCTGTTCGACGGCCCGTGCGATCGCGCCCTTGTCGGCCACCGAGCGCGATCGCAAGGTGGAGCCGGTATGGTGCAGGCGCTTGAGCATGAGGCGCATGAAATTGACTTCGGCCTTGGGGCCGCCCTGGAAAGCGATCTGTACAATGCGGCCTTCTACGCTGGCGGCCTCGTAGTTGCGCCCGATGTAATCGCCGCCGATCATGTCGAGGATAACATCGGCGCCCTTGCCGTCGGTGGCGGCCTTGGTGGCGGCGACGAAGTCCTCGGTTTTATAGTTAATGGCGACGTCGGCGCCGAGCTTGCGGCAGGCATCGCATTTTTCCGCCGAGCCGGCGGTGGCGACGACGCGCGCGCCGAACGCCCTGGCGAGCTGAATGGCGGTGGTGCCGATGCCGGAGGTGCCGCCATGCACCAGCAGCGTCTCGCCGGCTTTCAATCCGCCGCGCTCGAAAGCGTTGTGCCAGACGGTGAAGAAGGTCTCCGGCACCGCCGCGGCTTCGACCATAATGAGGCGGTCGACCGGCAGCGCGTGGCTTTCATGCGTGAGGGCATATTCGGCGTAACCGCCGCCGATCACCAGCGCCATGACGCGGTCGCCGATCTTCCAGCGCGCAGCGCCCGGCCCGAGGGCCACGACTTCGCCGGCGATCTCGAGCCCTGGAATATCCGGCGCGCCGGCCGGCGGCGGATAATTGCCCTGGCGCTGCATAATGTCGGGCCGGTTGACGCCGGCGGCCGCGACTTTCACCAGAACCTCGCCCGCGCCAGGTTCGGGCACCGGGCGCTCTTCCGGCACCAGCATGTCCGGCCCGCCGGGCGCCTTGATGCCGATTGCGGTCATGCGGGTCGGGAGTTCGGCCATCGGTTCCTCGCGTTTTCGGTTGGGGCGGGATTGTTTAGGCGGGCGCTCCCGGTGTGACAACGTCTTCTTGCATTGGCGCATGACCTTATCCGAAAACCGGTTCCCACTTTTCGGGGTCATGCGCTAGACTTCCGTGCTGGAGGGCGCCATGCCGGCGATTGATGACGACGACAAGCCGAAGAAGAAGGTCTCGCACGAGATCGGGCAGGAATTGACCCTGCTGTCGGTCGAAGAATTGGCCGCGCGGGTGCAGCTTTTGCACGACGAGATCAACCGGCTGGAAGCCGACATGGCGCAAAAGCGCGCCTCGCGTTCGGCGGCGGATCAGTTCTTCAAACGGTAAGGCAATACATTCGCGCCGGCCGCCGGCGTTTTCAAAAAATCCCGCATTCGCCGCAATTGGGTAAGGCGCCGTTAAGCTTTCTCGTTCATTACTGGTGGCGTCCATCTTCATGGACATTGAGTGGCTCCTGTCCACTCTGTTTGACGCCTCCCTGTTATCACCTCGAGCCGCCGGCGACGGCGGCTCCTTTTTTTGTCCCATTTCGGGGCAATTGTGACGAAGGCCGCGAAATTCGCGGCCGGCTTTAGCGCTCCCGGCAACTATGTCGCAAAGTTTGCGCGCGTTCCGTCTGGACAGGACGGGGCAGTGCGCGCCATGCTTACCCATTCGTTTACGGGGGGCGGATGACCGCTCCTCCCGCGTGTGGTTCTGTGGTGTGAGGCGTAGCGTCATGTCGGATAAGTCCCAGCTCAGCGAAGCCCAACCGGTGTCTTTCGGGGAGCGGCTCGCCAATTCACAAGCTTTCGCCGATCTGTTCCGCGACGGCATGGCGCTGGTGGAGGAGACCGCGACCTATCTCGACGGTCCCGGCCGGCAGGAATCCAAGACGCTCGCGCGCGCGGCTTCGCTCGCCTACGCTACCGAAAGCATGCGGCTCACCACGCGGCTGATGCAGCTCGCCTCCTGGCTGCTGCTGCATCGCGCGGTCAAGGAAGGCGAGATGTCGCTCGCCCAGGCCAGCAAGGAAAAGGCCAAGGTCAAGCTGTCAACCACCGACCGTCACGATCCCAATAACGTCGAATTGCTCCCCGCGACGTTGCGCGAGCTGATCTCGCGCGCGCAGAAGCTGCAGAGCAAGGTGCGCCGGCTCGACGCCACCATCCACAATCCGGTCACGCCCGACCGCGTTGTTACTGTCAATCCGGTCGAGCGCCAGCTCGGGCTGTTGAAGGCGGCGTTCGGGGCGGAGAGCGTTTAAGCGCCGTACGGCAAAGCCATCCGCGAACTGCGCTTCGTCATAACCGGCCTAGTTGCTGCAAGTCGGCTATAGCCGATTTGCAACACACATAAATTTGCGCAACTCGGGCAAGCCCGAGTAGCGACGCCATCCACCTGTTAGCCAACCGAAGGTTCCGAAGACGTGAATGCCCGGCACAAGGCCGGGCACCACGCGGAATTTTGCTGTGAGCGTGCGACTTACTTCTTCGCGCCCAGGAAGCCGGAGAATTTCTTCTGGAAGCGCGAGACGCGGCCGCCGCGGTCGATCAGGTGCTGCTGGCCGCCGGTCCAGGCCGGGTGCGACTTCGGGTCGATGTCGAGATGCATGACATCGCCTTCATTGCCCCAGGTGGAGCGGGTGGTGAATTCGCTGCCGTCGGTCATCACCACCTTGATGGTGTGATATTTGGGATGAATCTCGGGTTTCATGGCCTTGTTCCGTCAGGGCGCGGGCTGGGCCACGCCGAAAATACGCTGAATTTGGCGGCTCTATACAGGAGGCGGGCGCGGGCGGCAAGCCGGCGGAATTGACCCAGCGCAATGCCACGGGGCATGGTCCATTTTAAGGGTGACGCCAACGCTTGCGGGCGTTCGGGAAGGCGTCGAGAAGGCTGACGATGCGGGTATACAGGCCGTCGATCGTACGCTCGGCGGCCTTTCTTCGTAGTGCCTTGCGCATGGCGGCGAATTTTGGGGTGTCGCCCTGCGGTCAGCGGCCTTCGGCCTGGGAATAGAAACGATGGAACGACAGGAATTGCGAGCGGCCGGGTCTCTCGCGGCGGTCTTCTCCGTCAGGCTTCTCGGCCTGTTCATGATCTACCCGGTCTTTGCCGCCTATGCGCAAGGCCTCTCCGGCGCCACCCCCTATCTGATCGGTGAGGCGCTCGGCATCTACGGACTGAGCCAGGGCCTTTTGCAGATTCCCTTCGGCCTGCTGTCCGACCGGGTGGGCCGCAAGACCATGATCGTGTTCGGGCTGATCCTGTTCGCGATCGGCAGCGCCGTGGCGGCGTCTTCCACCTCGATCGGCGGCGTTATCGTCGGCCGCGTGCTGCAGGGCGCCGGCGCCGTCGGCTCGGTGATCCTGGCGCTGGTTGCCGATCTGACGAGCGAGGAAAACCGCACCAAGGCGATGGCCATGGTCGGCATCAGCATCGGCTTTTCCTTCATGATCGCGCTGGTGGCTGGCCCGATCATCGCGCGCTTCATCGCCGTCGACGGCATCTTCTGGCTGATGGTCGTTCTCGCCATCATCGGCATCGCCATCACTTTGTTCGTCGTGCCGACGCCGCCCCGCCTGCGCGTGCATCGCGACGCCGAAGCCGTGCCGGCAATGATCGGTTCGGTCTTAAAGAACACCGAACTCTTGCGCCTCGATTTCGGAATTTTCTCGTTGCACGCCATGCTGACCGCGAGCTTTCTGGTGGTGCCCGGCCTGTTGCGTGCCACGTTGGACGTGACCAGCCACGACCAGTGGATCATCTATCTGCCGGTGCTTTTGGTTTCGGTGGCCGTGATGGTGCCGGCCATCATCGTGGCCGAGAAGCATCGCCGCATGAAGGGCGTGTTCGTGGGCGCGGTGGCCGCGCTGGTCGTCAGTCAGGCGATGCTCTATCTCGGCGCGCAAAATCTGTATGTCTTGCTGGCCGCGCTTGTCATCTTCTTCTCAGCCTTCAACGTGATGGAGGCGAGCCTGCCCTCGCTCATCACCAAGGCGGCGCCGCCCGACGCCAAGGGGACGGCCATGGGCCTTTATTCGAGCGCGCAGTTCCTCGGCATTTTCGTCGGCGGCATTGTCGGCGGCTTGGCGCACCAGCACGGCGGCAGCGCCGGGGTGTTCGCGCTGACGGCAGCAGTGGCGCTGCTTTGGCTGCTGGCGGCGGCCACCATGGCGCAACCGAGCTATCTGACCACGCGGCTGGTTCCTATTGCCGACGGCAAAGCGAACGATGCCGACAGCCTGGCCGCGCGGCTGCGCCAGGTGCCGGGCGTGGCCGAGGCGGTGGTGATCGCCGAGGAAAAACTCGCTTATCTCAAGGTCAATTCCAGATCCTTCGATGCCGCCATGGCGGAGTCGCTCGCTGGCGGCGCGTGACGAAAAGCGAGAGCGGACAGCCAAGATGGATCATTACCTTGAGCCGACCATGGCGGCGGGGCGCGCCTTCATGGCGCGCGGCATTACGGGCAGCGTCGTCATGCTCAACTTGCTTAGGTTTCGCGCGATCGCGAATTACGCGCACGCGCCCGAACTATCGCCCGCCGCGCCCATCAGCGGCAGCGAGGCCTACCAAAAGTATATCGACCATACTTTGCCTTACCTGAAGGAAAGCGGCGGGGAGCTTTTGTTCATCGGCGCCGGCGGCGCATTTCTGATCGGCCCTTCGGACGAGCGCTGGGACATGGCGATGCTCGTTCGGCAAAGCAGCCCGGAATCGTTCGTCGCCTTCAATTCAAACGCGGCTTATCTGGCCGGCCTCGGCCACCGGCGCGCGGCCCTGGAAGACTCGCGGCTGTTGCCGCTGGTGGAAATGTCGTGAAGTTCAGGTGAGGGCGCGCTCTGAACGGCGCGCCGCGATTTTCAGGTTTGAGCCCGCCACCGCATCCTGTTCACTGGCTTGCCCGAGACCGGGTTCTTGTCCTCGCCGGCATAGACGAAGCCGTGCTTCTCGTAGAAGCGGATGGCGCGGGGGTTGTCCTTGTTGACCAAGAGATCGAGGCCTTTGGGCGAGAGGCGCTTGGC
Source organism: uncultured Alphaproteobacteria bacterium (assembly GCA_963814885.1). Lineage (GTDB taxonomy): Bacteria > Pseudomonadota > Alphaproteobacteria > Rhizobiales > Xanthobacteraceae > Pseudolabrys. The sequence goes on from CAWFEO010000017.1 coordinate 46,761, forward strand.
CTCGTCGAGCAGCGCGTCGGAGACGCCCGAGCCCCAATGCTCCGGCGCCACCACGAGCTGGTCGAGATAGAGCGTCGCGGGGTCGACCGTGACGAAGCCGACCAGCGCGCCGGCGCGTTCGGCCACCACGACATGGGCGACCGGCACCAGCTCTTGCAGCCAGCGCTCACGCCACCATTCAACGCGCGCATTGAAGTCGATGTGCGGGAAGTGATGCGCCCAGGTGCGCCGCCACAGCTCGATCGCCGCGTCTTCGTCGGCGGCGGCGTAGGGGCGAAGCGTTGTTTCGCCGGCCATGTCAGGTGCGCCGGCCCGAATGTTTCATCCGGACCTGGCGGGCGATCGCGACGATGCCGACACGGTCGCATATCGTTGCGCCGAGCGCGATGGCGCGGCGGCGTTCGTAAGACGTGAGATCATAGTGCGGTGCGGACGTCTTGGGCGGTCCCTGATACGATATGCGATGCAGGCCCAATGCGGCGGCGAAGCGATGTAGTTCGTCGACCTCGTCGGCAAGCAAATGGCACCACTTGCGGCCCTGCCACTGCCAGATCGCCTCATCGACATAGACCGCCATCGGCTTCGCTCCGCTCATCGCTCGGTCAGCTTGAACTCGATGCGGCGGTTGCGGCGGTAGGCGTCGTCGGTGACCGCCGTGTCGATCGGCTGGAATTCGCCGAAGCCGGCCGCCATTAGCCGCTTGGGATTGACGCCCTTGCTGATCAGATATTCGACGACCGAAATCGCGCGCGCCGCCGACAGGTCCCAGTTCGACCTGAATTGTCCGCCGGCGCTGATCGGCCGCACGTCGGTGTGGCCGTCGACGCGCAGCACCCAGGGGATGTCGGCGGGGATCTGCTGCTCCAGCCCGACCAGCGCGCCGGCCACCTTGTCGAGTTCGGCGTCGCCTTCGGCTTTGAGGTCCGCCTTGCCGGTGTCGAAGAACACTTCCGACTGCAGCACGAAACGGTCGCCGACGATGCGCATGTCGGGGCGGTTGCCGAGGATCTGACGCAGCTTGCCGAAGAAGTCGGAGCGGTACTTGGTCAGCTCCTGCACCTTCTGCGCCAGCGCCACGTTGAGCCGCTGGCCGAGGTTGGTGATGTGGCTTTGCTGCTCTTTGTTCTTCTGCTCGGAGGCATCGAGCGCGGTTTCGATCGCCGCGAGCTGCCGGCGCAGCGCCGCGATCTGCTGGTTGAGCACCTCGACCTGCGCCAACGCGCGCGAGGAAATCTTCTTTTCGCTCTCGAGCTTGTCGCTGAGCGTGACAGTCTTGCCCTGCGCCGCTTCGACGCCGGCGCTGATGCTTTCCGCGATGCCCTGGAATTTATCGCGCTCGCTCACGGCGCCGGCGAGACTGGCGGTCAATTGCGCGAGCTGGCTTTCCAGATCGGCCTTGCCGGATTTCTCCAGCGACAAGAGATTGGTGAGCTCGGCAATCTGCGCGTTGAGGCGCTGCAGCGCGGTGTCCTTGCCGGCGACTTCCTGCTGCAGATAGAACTGCACCACCACGAACACGGTGAGCAAGAAGATGATGCCGAGGATCAGCGTCGACAGCGCGTCGACGAAGCCCGGCCAGTAGTTCATGCCGCTTTCGGTGCGGCGCGCGCGTGCAAGGGCCATAGACTAGTCCAACTCTTTTCTGCCGCCGCCCGTCACGTCAGCTATGCGCTAACGGTTGACGTTCTCGCGCACCATGATCTCCAACAGCCGCTTGATCTCGCGCTGCTGCTCGGCCTGGCTGTCGACCCAATCGCGGATCATCTGCTGCTCGGTGCGCATGTGGTGCACCAGACCCTGGATGGCTTCCGCCAGGTTCGACATGGCGGCGGAGGCGGCCTTGTTGCCGCCGGCCTGGTCTACCGCCTCGCGCAGGTGCTCCATGGCGGTGCGCACCTCGCCGGCGCCGCCGGCGGCCATGATCGGCTCGGCGGCCTGGTCGTAGACGGTGGTGGAGAGCCAGTCTTCCAGCTCGGTGTAGAAACGGTTCTGCGCCTGGCTCGATTGCAGGTCGAGGAAGCCGAGCACCAGCGAGCCGGCCAAGCCGAACAGCGAGGACGAAAAGGCGATGCCCATGCCGCCGAGCGGGGCGGCGAGACCCTCGCGCAGGGAATCGAACATGGAGCCGGCATCGCCCGTTCCCTTCAGGCTCTGGATGACGCCGCCGACCGAACTCACGGTCTCGATCAGGCCCCAGAAGGTGCCGAGCAGGCCGAGGAAGACGAGCAGGCCGGTCATGTAGCGCGAAATGTCACGCGCCTCGTCGAGGCGGGTGGCGATCGAGTCGAGAATGCCGCGCAGCATCTGCGCCGAAATCGCCATGCGGCCCATGCGGGACCCCAGGATCGCCGCCATCGGCGCCAGCAGTACCGGCGGCCGCTCGACCGCCAGGCCGGGATCGGCGAGGCGGAAATTATTGACCCAGGCTATTTCCGGATAGAGCCGGATGACCTGGCGCATCGTCAGAATGATGCCGATGACGAGCACGGCGATGATGAGCGTATTGAGGCCGGGATTGGCCATGTACGCCACTTCGATCTGCTTGTGCAGCAGGAAGGCGATCAGCCCGCCGAGCACGATGAAGACCAGCATCCGGAACAGGAAGATGCGGGGCCAGGACAATTTGAGCGGATCGAGTTCTTTTGCCATGCGGATTATGAGCTAACAGCGGTCTCTCGCGTGATTGCGCATGATCTTGTCCGAAAACCGGTACCCACTTTTCGGGATCATGCGCTGGTGTGCCCCGCAATATGGCACAGACCCATGACAAGGAAAAAGCTGTTGTGCCGGAAAGGGAGCTTAAAACGGCCGATTGAGTTCAAATTACGGTGGGTTAGGCGTGGTCGGCCTGCTTGAGCACGTGCAGCAGCTCTTTGTGAATGGCCTCGTTTCCGGCCGCAATATGGCCCATGGCCAGCATCTCCTCGCCGCCTTCGCAATCAGTGACGAAGCCGCCGGCCTCGCGCACCAGGATTAACCCTGCGGCCATGTCCCACGGCTTCAGGTTGCGCTCCCAGTAGCCGTCGAGGCGGCCGGCCGCCACCCAGGCAAGATCGAGCGCCGCGGCGCCGAAGCGGCGCAGGCCGGCCACCTGTTGCTGCATCAGGCTGGTTTCCTTGGCGCCGAGTTTGAGGTCGCCGCGGCCGATATGCGGCAAGCCGCAGGCGATCACGGCGTCGGCAAGGCGCTTGCGGGCGGCGACGCGGATGCGCTGCTCGTTGAGGAAGGCGCCCTTGCCGCGCTCGGCGGTAAACATCTCGTCGTTGGCCGGATTGTAGATGAGGCCGGCCACAACGGTCTGCTCGCGCTCGAGCGCGATCGCGATGGCGAATTGCGGGATGCCGTGCAGGAAATTGGTGGTGCCGTCGAGCGGGTCGACGATCCAGGTGTGGGATTTATCGGCGCCTTCGCGGATGCCGCCTTCCTCGCCGAGGAAGCCGTAGCCGGGGCGCGCCTTGGAGAGCTCGGCATAAAGCGTCTCCTCGGCGCGGCGGTCGGCGGCGGTCACGAAGTTGGCAGGGCCCTTGAGCGAGACCTGTAACTTCTCCAACTCGCCGAAATCGCGCTTGAGCGCGCGCGCGGCCTTGCGCGCGGCGGCGATCATGACGTTGAGGAGCGCGGAACGGAGCATGGCGCGTGGGGTCTGCCCGCGCGCGGGCGGCAGGTCAAGAGCGCGGCTTACGCGCGGTGGCCGGCAGCCACTTCTCGGCTTCCTTTTCGGCCGCGGCGCGCACTTCCGGCGTCTGCTTGGCGGCGAACAGGTCGAGTTCGGGATCGCCGGCGCCGCCCGCCTTGGCGACAAGATGCCACTTGATCGCTTCGGTCGGGTTTGCCGGCATGCCGCGCCCGGACATCAGAACTCGCGCCAGCCGGTTTTGCGCGATCGGGTTGCCGCGATTCGCCGCCCGCTGCAGCAATTGGGCGGCACCGGCTTCGTTCTTCTGCACGCCGTCGCCGTTGAATTCGGCAATGGCGTATTCGACCATGGCGTCAACATTGCCGGCGACCGATGCCTGGCCCATCAGCCGCATGGCCTCGACAATATTCTTTTTCACGCCGCGCCCCTGCTTGTACATGGTGGCGAGCGCGTATTGCGCTTCCGGATTGCCGGCGGCGGCAGCCGTGCTGAACAATTCGGCGGCGCGCTTTAAGTCCTGCGGAAGCTGCTCGCCTTGCAGATAGAGCAGGCCAAGATCGTATTGCGCGGCCGGATGGCCGAGCTTGGCGGCATCGGCTAGGAGCTCGATGGCTGCGGCCATGTTGCGCGGGCCGGCGCGGCCTTCGAATTTGAACATGGCGAGCGCGAACATGGCGTTGCGGTCGCCTTTGTCTGCGGCAAGCTTGTACCAACGCGCCGCCCTGGCATCGTCGCGGCCGACGCCGAGGCCGTGCGCGTAAAGCTCGCCGAGCAGGGTCATGGCGACTGCATCGTTCTCCTTGGCGCGTTTGCTGGCTTCCGCGAACGCGGTCAGATAGTGGCCGCGCTGGTAGGCGCCGTAGGCGAGATCGATATTGCCTTGGTCGGATTCGGGGGCCGCTGCGGCGGCGGGCGGCGGCGCGGGCGTTGGTTTTTTGGCGGGCTGGGCCGATGCCGGTGCGGCGAGCGCAATGGCGCAAAGCGCGGCGATCGTCATGCGTCGGCCGGACATCATGCCGCCGTCTCCGGCAGCCGCAACAGCGGCGCGGTGCTGGCAATCGTCGCGGCAACTTTCGTCGGCTCGCGCCAGAGCCAGCCGCCGAGCGCGACGAAATCGGCGCCGGCCTTCACCAGCGGCGCCACCTCGTCGAGCGCCGCGGCATAGCCGACACAAGGCGCTTCGAACACTTCCGCCCACCAGGCGACGCGCTCCTCGACCGCGGCAAAGGCCGGGCGATTGCCGGCAGCGTCGGGCTCCCCGAACATCACATAGTCGGCCCCGGCCTCGGCCGCGGTCATGGCGTCATGGCGCGTGAAAAGACCGCCGCAGCCTGCGATGCGCTCCGGCTTGAGGGTCTCGCGTGCTTCGCCGAAGGCGTCGATGCCGGTGAGATGGGCGCCGTCGGCGCCGGCGCGCGCGACCAGATCGGCGCGGCCGTCGATGAGGAGCGCGGCACCCCTGTCCTGCGCGACGGGCGCAAGCGCCTTGGCGCGATTGATCAGGCTGCGCTCGTCGGCCTCGGCCAGGTGCAACAGCACCGCGGCGACGTCGCCGGCGGCAAGCGCTTCGGCAACGCCAACGGAAAATGCGGCCGTATCCGCAAGCGGCGGCGTGATCAGATAGAGGCGCGGCGCCGGGCGGGGCTCCGCTCGTTTCGGTCGGGTGGCCATGGTCCCCGCATGTTAGCGCAATCCGGCGGAAAATTGACAAGGCACGCGGTCAGACTGTCGCGCTGCGGTGCATCGTTACGCGAAGGCGGCGAGTTCGCGGGTCAGGCGCGCCATCACGCTGCCCCAGTCGCCGATATGCGGCTGCCGGAACAGCCGCGCGCTCGGGTACCAGGGGCTGTCCTCGCGGTCGAGCAGCCAGCGCCAATCCCCGATGGCCGGGAGCAGGATCCATACCGGCTTGCCCATGGCCCCGGCGAGATGGGCGACCGCGGTGTCGACCGTGATCACCAGATCGAGCGCGGCCACCACCGCGGCGGTATCGGCGAAATCGGCGAGCGCGTCGCCGAAGCGGATGAGGGCGGGGAATTTACGCAATGCCTCCTGGTCGGCGTCGCGGACGTCCTTTTGCAGGCTGACGAACTGGAAGCCGGGCTTGAGCAGCAGCGGCGAAAGCCGTGCCAGCGGGATGCTGCGGTTGTGGTCGTTGCGGTGGCTGGGCTTGCCCGACCAGACCAAGCCGATGCGCGGCGCCTCGCCACGCGGCAGGCTTGCGCGCCATTGTGCGACCCGCTCGGGCGGCGCCCGCAAATAGGCGATCGGCGCCGGCACGGTGGCCAGCGTGGTGCCGAAGGCGAGCGGCAGGCTGAGCAGCGGACAATGCAGATCGAAAGGCGGCAGCGCCTGCCCGCGGCTCGCCATCGCGACCACGCCGTCGATCTGGCCCACGAGCGGCATGAGGTCGCCGGGGATTTCGAGGACGACCTTGCCGCCCTTGGCCACCACCATGGGCAGGTAGCGGATGAATTGGATGGTGTCGCCGAAGCCCTGTTCGGCGTGCAGCAGAATGGTCTTCCCCTCAAGGTCCTCGCCGCGCCACTGCGGCTGCGCGAAATCGCGCGGCGCCATCTCGGCGGTGTTGCGCCGCCAGCGCCATTCGTGGCCGCGCCAGCCCTGCTCGAAATTGCCGACCGAAAGGCAGGTGAGGGCGCGGTTCCAATGCGCCTCGGCGAGCTCGGGGCTCAACGCGATGGCGCGGTCGAAGCTCTCGATCGCGTCGTCGGTGCGGTTGAGATAGCGCAGCGCGCTGCCGCGGTTGACCAGCGCGTCGACGTCGTCCGGCCTGAGCGCCAGCGCCCGCTCGTAGTCGGCAAGCGCCGCGCTCGGACGGTTGAGCTCGAGCTGCGCATTGCCGCGGTTGTTGTAGGCTTCGGCATAGCCGGACTTGAACTGTAGCGCGCGGCCGAAGGCCTCGATCGCTTCGGCGCTGCGGCCGAGCGCGCGCAGCGCATTGCCGCGGTTGTTGTGGATCGGTGCCGCGTCGGGCCGCAGCGAAAGGGCGAGCTCATAATCGGACAGCGCGACCGCAAATGATTTCATGTCGTAATACGTGTTGCCGCGCGCGGTCAGCGTATCGGCGTCGTCGGGCGCAAGCTCCAGGGCGCGCGTAAAGCTTGCCAGCGCATCTTCATTGCGGCCGAGTTCGCGCAGCAACCGCCCGCGCAGCGCAAACGCGTTGCCATCAGGTTTGAGTGCAAGCACGCGCTCGATGCCGTCGAGTGCGTCCTGCGCGCGGCCGAGCCGTTGCAGCACCTGCGCGCGATTGAACAGCGCCGAAACGTAATCGGGGCGAAGCGCAATGGCCTGCTCAAAACTCGCAAGCGCATCGTCCAGGCGTGCGAGCATGGCGAGCGCATTGCCGCGGTTGTGCAGCGCCTCGGCATAGTCCGGCTTGAGCGCGATGGCGCGGTCGTAGGCGGCCAGCGCCTCCTCGGTGCGCCCGAGCGCGGCCAGCACGAGACCGTAATTGGAATGCACCGGCGCGGTATCCGCATTGGCGGCGAGCGCGGCGCCGATCAGCGCGAGCGCTTCCTCGGAGCGGCCGCGCTGATGCATGAGAACGCCGCATAGATGGAGCGCGTCGAAATGGCGGGGCTGGGTGTCGAGGATTTGCCGGTAAAGCGCTTCGGCCTCGCGCAACTGGCCGCGCCGGTGATGGGCGGCCGCTTGCCGCAGCCAGGCGGCGAGATCGGGTTGCGCGGTTTGCGGTTGTGCCAGCGGTTCGGCCATGGCCCCTCGGCGTTGCAGGCGGGATAGACGCGCAACGCAACGCGACCGAATCAGCGGGCAGCCTATGCTGCTGCGACGGTTTTGGCCAAGAGGGCGGGGCGCACCCTCACGGCATCGGGATCGGGCCCATGTCCTTGGGGACCGCGTAACCTTTTTTCACCGCCGGGCGCGCGGCGATGGTTTCGTACCAGCGCTTGACGTTGGGATACTGCTTCATGTCGATGGTCTGCCACTCGAAACGCGAGATCCACGGCCAGATCGCGATGTCGGCAATCGAATAGTCGTCGGCGACGAAGTCGCGGCCTTCCAGCCGGGTGTTGAGCACCTTGTAGAGGCGATTGCCTTCCTTCAGGTAGCGCTCCTCGGCGTAAGGCGCCTTGCCCTTGTTGTATTTCACGAAGTGATGCACCTGGCCGAGCATCGGCCCGGGGCCGCCCATCTGCCACATCAGCCATTCGATCACGCGGTAGCGCGCCTCGCCCGACTTCGGCATCAGCTTGCCGGTCTTGTCGGCGAGATAGATCAGGATGGCGCCCGTCTCCATCAGCGACATGTTGTTGTCGCGGTCGACGATCGCCGGGATGCGGTTGTTGGGCGCGATCTTGAGGAATTCCGGATTGAACTGCTCGTCCTTGGAAATATCGACGGCATGAACGGTGTAGGGCAGGCCGAGCTCTTCCAGCGCGATGGAGACCTTGCGGCCGTTCGGCGTGGTCCAGGTGTAAAGATCGATCACGTGCAGATCCTTTGTTCGAATAAACGCTATGTGTTTTTGCCCGCGTATGCGGGCCATGCAGTATCACAAATTGCGGCAATCGCTAACGCATGCCCCGCCTTGGCGGGGCATGACACGGCTTTTTGATCGGGACTGCTTACGCCGCCTTCTTCTCCAGGTCCGACTTCCATTGCCCAAGCGCGGCGAGCCCGTTCATTCTTGCGCGATGTGAAAAGGCGCGCTGGGCGGCGGCGACATTCTCGCTCTTGCCTTTCCAGGTCGTCTGCGGCGCCGCTTGCAGCGCGCGGCCGTAGGAGAAGGTGAGCTTCCACGGCAGGTTGCCGATTTTGTTCATGGCGTCGAGGTGGGCGGTGGCCTCTTCGGCGCTCTGCCCGCCGGACAGGAACGCGATGCCCGGCACCGCGCCCGGCACGCAGGCTTTCAGCAGCTTCACGGTCTTCTCGGCGACCTCTTCGACGCCTGCCTGCTTTTTGCTCTTCTTGCCGGCGATCGCCATGTTGGGCTTGAGCACCATGCCTTCCAGCTGCACGCGCTGATAATAGAGCTGCTGGAACGTCTCCTTGAGCACGAACTCGGTGACTTCATAGCAGCGGTCGATGTCGTGGCTGCCGTCCATCAGCACTTCCGGCTCGACGATCGGCACGATCTGATTGACCTGACAGAGCGCTGCATAGCGCGCCAGCGCGTGTGCGTTGGTCGAGATGCAGGCGTAGCTCGGCATGCCATCGCCGATGTCGATCACCGCGCGCCATTTGGCGAAGCGCGCGCCCTGCTCGTAATATTTTGGCAACCGCTCGGGCAGCTTGTCGAGACCCATAGTGACGAGTTCGCCGGGGCAGAAGGGCAGGGGCTTGGCGCCTTCGTCCACCTTGATGCCGGGGATGGCGCCGGACTTGGTGATGATGTCGACCAGCGGCGTGCCGTCCTTGGCCTTTTGCCAGATGGTCTCGTCATAGAGAATGACGCCGGAAATGTGCTTCATGCCCTCGGCCGAGCGGAACAGCAGCTCGCGGTAATCGCGGCGATTGTCCTCGGTCGAATTCCACGCCGATGGCGTCGAAGCGCTTCTTGATGGTGCCGGTCGATTCATCGGCCGCCAGGATGCCCCTGCCGGGTGCGGTCATGGCTTGCGCGACTTTGTTCAGTTCAGCGAGGTTCATGGGTGCCTCCATCGCATCCGATGGCCGTGGCCATCGTCATTGTACCTTAAGGACCTCGACCCCCGGCAAGGCCTTGCCTTCCAGCCATTCCAGGAAGGCGCCGCCGGCAGTCGAGACATAGGTGAACCGGTCCGTCAGCGCCGGCGGCGTTGAGCGCGGCGACCGTGTCGCCGCCGCCCGCCACCGAAATAAGCTCGCCCGCACCGGTGAGTTCCGCCGCCGCCTCCGCCACCTCGATGGTGCCGTTGTCGAACGGCTCCATCTCGAAGGCGCCGAACGGGCCGTTCCACACCAGCGTCTTTGAGCGCGCCAGCACCGAGACGACGTATTCGATGCTGCGCGGGCCGATGTCGAGGATCATGTCGCGCTCACCGACCTTGCCGGCGTCGAGCACGCGCGAGGGCGCGTTGGCCTCGAATTTCTCCGCCACCACCACGTCCACCGGCAGCACGATCTCGCGCTTTTGCGCTTTAGCCTCATCCATGATCTTGCGCGCGGTGTCGGCGAGATCCGCTTCGGCCAGCGACTTGCCGACCTTTTTGCCTTGCGCCAGCAGGAACGTGTTGGCCATGGCGCCGCCGATAATGAGCGCGTCCACTTTCTTCAGCAAATTGCCGAGCAGGTCGAGCTTGGTGGAAATCTTGGCGCCGCCGACGATCGCCGCCACCGGGTGCGTCGGGCGTTCGAGCGCTTTGGCAAGCGCCTCGAGTTCGGCCTGCATGGTGCGGCCGGCGTAAGCGGGCAGCACATGGCCAATCCCTTCGGTCGAGGCATGCGCGCGGTGCGCCGCCGAGAAGGCGTCGTTGACCCAGATGTCGCCGAGCTTGGCGAGCGCGGCGACGAAAGCGGGATCGTTCTTCTCCTCGCCGGGATGGAAGCGCGTGTTTTCCAGGCAGATCGATGTCACCCGCCTTCATGGCGGCGACGGCGCGCTCGGCCACCTCGCCGATGCAGTCGTCGACGAAACTCACCGGCCGCGTGAGGATATGGGCCACCTCGGCGGCGACCGGTTTCAACGAGTCCTTCGGCTCGCGTTTTCCCTTCGGCCGCCCGAAGTGCGAGAGCAGGATGACCTTGCCGCCGGCGTCGGCGATCTCGGTGATGGCGGGCGCGGCGCGCGCGATGCGCGTTGCGTCGGTGACCACGCCGTGCTCGACCGGCACGTTGAGATCGACGCGCACGAGCACGCGCTTGCCCTTCACGTCAACGTGGTCGAGTGTCCTGAACGCGGTCATGCGCGGCCTTGCGCGTTCGGCTCGTTAGATGAGCTTGCCCATCGCCACGGCGGTATCCGCCATGCGGTTGGAGAAGCCCCATTCGTTGTCGTACCAGCTCATCACGCGCACCAGCGTTCCATTCATGACCTTGGTTTGGTCCATGTGGAAGGTGGCCGAATGCGGGTCGTGGTTGAAGTCGATGGAGACGTTGTGGTGTTCGGTATAGTTGAGAATGCCCTTGAGCTGCTGCTCGGCGGCGCGTTTGACCGCGCCGTTGATCTCTTCCTTGGAGGTCGCCTTCTTGGCGACGATCTTGAGGTCAATCACCGACACGTTCGGCGTCGGCACGCGGATGGCGACGCCGTCGAGCTTGCCCTTGAGCTCGGGCAGCACCAGGCCGATGGCCTTGGCGGCGCCCGTCGAGGTCGGGATCATCGATAGCGCCGCCGCGCGCGCGCGGTAGAGGTCCTTGTGCATGGTGTCGAGCGTCGGCTGATCGCCGGTATAGGCGTGGATCGTGGTCATGAAGCCGGTCTCGATGCCGACCGCGTCATTGAGCACCTTGGCGACCGGGGCGAGACAATTGGTGGTGCAGGAGCCGTTGGAGACGACCTTGTGGTCTTTGGTGAGCTTGTCGTGGTTGACGCCGTAGACTACGGTCAGGTCGGCGCCGTCGGCGGGCGCCGACACCAGCACGCGCTTGGCGCCGGCGGTCAGATGCGCGGAGGCTTTCTCCTTGGCGGTGAAGATGCCGGTGCATTCGAGCGCGATGTCGATGCCGAGGTCCTTCCAAGGCAGCGTGGTCGGATCCTTGATGGCGGTGATCTTGATGGTGCCGTTGCCGACGCTGATGGTGTCACCCTTGACCGTGACCTCATGGGGAAAGCGGCCATGCACGCTGTCGTAGCGCAACAGGTGGGCGTTGGTCTCAACCGGACCGAGATCATTGGCGGCGACGACCTCGATGTCCGTGCGGCCGCTTTCGACGATGGCGCGCAGGATATTTCGGCCGATGCGGCCGAAACCGTTGATGGCTACGCGGATTGTCATGTTCAGTCGCTCCCGGCTTTTGCTTGTGTCATGCCCAGCTGTGATCCGGGCGTCCATCCTGAAAAATAGATGGATTGCCGGCGCAGCCCCGACAATGACCTATCTCAAATTTTCTAATGCCGCCTCGGCTATCGCCTCCGGAGTAATGCCGAATTTCTTGTAGAGTTCCTTGTAGGGGGCGCTGGCACCGAAAGATGTCATGCCGATGAAGGCGCCAGTGGAGCCGATGACGGCGTCCCAGCCCTGGCGCACGGCGGCTTCCACGCCGACATTCACCTTGGCGTCGCCGATCACGGCGCGGCGTTTAGCTTCCGGGGCTTCCGCCAGCAGCTCAAAGCAAGGCACCGACACCACGCGCGCGGAGACGCCCTTGGCCGCGAGCAGCTTTTGCGCCTCGACGGCGAGCGAGACTTCCGAGCCGGTGGCAAACAGCGACACGTCTTTTTGGCCTTGCCGTCGGCCGGCGCGATCTCATAGCCGCCGGCGGCGCATAGATTGTCCTTGTCGAGCGCGCGGCGCAGCTGCGGCAGGGCCTGGCGGGTGAGGGTGAGGACGCTGGGGCGGTACTTGTGTTCGAGCGCGAGCTGCCAGCATTCCACCGTTTCGACCGCGTCGCAGGGGCGGAACACCAGCAGGTTCGGAATCGCACGCAGAGCTGCGAGATGTTCGACCGGCTGGTGCGTGGGGCCGTCCTCGCCGAGGCCGATGGAATCGTGTGTCATGACGTGGATGACGCGGATGCCCATCAGCGCGGCGAGGCGGATGGCCGGCCGGCAGTAATCGGAGAACACCAGGAAGGTGCCGCTGTACGGAATGATGCCGCCGTGCAGCGCCATGCCGTTCATGGCGGAAGCCATGGCGTGCTCGCGCACGCCGTAGTGGATGAAGCGGCCGGAGAAGTCGGACGCCGAGATCGCCTGCATCGACTTGGTGCGGGTGTTGTTGGAGCCGGTGAGGTCGGCGGAGCCGCCGACCATGTCCGGCACCGCCGGCACCAGCGCCTCTAGCGCGAACTCCGACGAGGAGCGGGTGGCGATATCCTTCGGCGTTGCGGCGAGCGTCTCTTTGACTTTGCGCACCGCGTCGTCGAGCGCCTGCGGCAGTTCGCCCTTCATGCGGCGCTCGAATTCGGCGCGCTTGTGCCGCGTCGAGCGCGGCGAGGCGCTTGCTCCATTCGGCGTGCGCAGGCTTGGCGCGCTCGCCGGCCTTGCGCCATTCGCTCAGCACGTCGGCGGGCACCTCGAACGGCGCGTGCTCCCAGGCGAGATTGTCGCGCGCGCCCTTGATCTCTTCGGCGCCGAGCGGCGAGCCATGGGCGGAGGCCTTGCCAACTTTGGTCGGCGCGCCATAGCCGATCTTGGTGTTGCAGGCGATCAGCACCGGGCGATCGGATTTTTGTGCATTGGCGATTGCCGACGCAATCGCAGCCGAATCGTGGCCGTCGATGCGCGCGGCGCTCCAGCCGCACGCTTCGAAGCGCTTGACCTGGTCGACGCTGTCGGCGAGCGACAGCGCGCCGTCGATGGAAATGCCGTTGTCGTCGAACAGCACGATCAGCTTGTTGAGCTTGAGGTGGCCGGCGAGCGCGATCGCTTCCTGGCTGATGCCTTCCATCAGGTCGCCATCGGACGCGATCACATAGGTTTTATGGTCGACGATCTTGTCGCCGAACACCGCCGCCATGTGGCGCTCGGCGATCGCCATGCCGACCGCATTTGCCAGGCCCTGGCCGAGCGGGCCGGTGGTGGTTTCGACGCCGGGCACGTGGCCGTATTCCGGATGGCCGGCGGTGATGGAGCCGAGTTGGCGGAAGCGCTTGATCTCGTCGATGGTCATCGCCGGATAACCGGTGAGATAAAGCAGCGCGTAGATCAGCATCGAGCCGTGGCCGGCCGAGAGCACGAAGCGGTCGCGGTCGGGCCAGGCCGCATCGGCGGGATCGAATTTCAGGAATTGCGTGAACAGGACGGTGGCAACGTCCGCCATGCCCATGGGCATGCCGGGATGACCGGATTTCGCCTGCTCGACCGCGTCCATCGCCAGCGCGCGGATGGCATTGGCCATGCGTGCATGACCGACGGCGGAACTGGCGGCCGTTTGGCCGCGACGCCCGGAAGGTGCCACGGCTGCCGTCGACGAGGCGTTTGCACTCATGGAAAAGGCCTGTTTGCGTGGGGTGGATAGCATGTGCGCCCCTTGAGTCAATGTGACGGCACGCCCGCTTGGCTGCCATGCACAGGGAGGCGAAAACGTTGGGGTAAACCTCGCCCGCGACGTTGACGCCCCGGTCGAGCGGCACGTAAGCTTCTCGTTCTAAACCGCTGCCAAAGCAAGATTTTTCGAGCGCGCTTGCGAGCGCGCATAACGGCCATGACCGACCAAAGCGCAATCGACACGGCAGTGAAGCGGCTGGCGCTGGCGCTGGACGCGCTCGATGCCGCGGTCGAGCGCCGGCGCGAGGGCGACCGCAGCGAGGACGCGCTGGCGAGCCAGGTGCAGGCGCTGGGCCTCGACCGCACGCGGCTGGCCGAAGCGCTCGATGGCGAGACCGCGCACTCGCGCCAGTTGGAAACGACTAACCGCGAGATTGCCGGCCGCCTGGACGCCGCCATCGCTTCGATCCAATCGGTGCTGGACGAAAACGGGTAGTCCCAAGGAAATTCAAATGGCCCAGGTCAACGCCACCATTGCCGGCCGCCAGTTCCGCCTCGCCTGCGAGGACGGGCAGGAGGATCACCTGCAATTGCTGGCCCAGGATATCGACGAGCGCATCGCCAAACTGCGCGAGAAATTCGGCGAGATCGGCGACACCCGGCTCACCGTGATGGCGGCGTTGACGGTGGCGGACGAGTTGTCGGAGGCGGCGCGCCGTTTGCGCCGCATGGAAGAAGAGGTCGCCGCCATGCAGGACGCCCGCGTGGTCTCCGCCGACCGCGCCAAGGCGGCGTCGGCCGCGGTGGTGAATGCCTTCAACTCCGCGGCCGAGCGCATCGAAGGCATCACCAGGAAGCTCAACCAGTCGCTCGGCAACGGCGTGGCGATGGGGTGAACTGGCGCCGCCCCCGCATAACCACTACATTCCCGGCGCGGGGCTGCGAGGTGCGTCAGGAGACAATACTCTCGGGGCCTTATCGATCTCAAAGGGAGCTGTCCCTGACCGGGCTCGTGGGCTCGGACATATGGCGCCCACCTACTTAGGTAGGTTCCCGGGATCGAGTTCTCCAACGGCCATCGCGGCTCCGCACTTTATTTCCGATGTCTGACCCAATCTCCTTGAAAGCCGAATTGCGTGCCGAAGCGCTCGCGCGGCGCGATGCATTGCCGGCGGACATGCGCGCGGGCGCGGCCGAGCAAATTACTGCGCGCGCGTTTCCGATTGCCGTGACGCCGAGCATGGTCGTCGCCGGCTTTGTGCCGATGAAGAGTGAGATCAATCCGCTGCCGTTGATGCGCAAGCTGGCCGATGCCGGCGCGCAGCTCGCGCTGCCAGCCATCGCCGGGCGCGGCCAGCCGCTCATCATGCGCGCCTACCAATTCGGCGACGAGCTCGCGCGCGGGCAGTGGGGCATCCGCGAACCCAAGCCCGACGCGAGGGAAGTCGCGCCCGATATCCTGATCGTGCCGCTCGCCGCCTTCGACCGCGCCGGCCACCGCATCGGCTACGGCGCCGGCTACTACGACATGACCATCCGCGGCTTGCGCGCAACGAAGCCGGTCACCGCAATCGGCCTTGCCTTCGCCGCGCAGGAAATCCGTGATGTTCCCGCTACGCCCCGCGACGAGCGCCTCGACTTCGTGCTAACGGAGCGGGAGATAATTGATTTTAGGACGTTGTGAGCGGATGCGCATTCTTTTCATCGGCGACATTGTCGGGCGCAGCGGGCGCACCGCCGCGCTCCAACAAATCCCCAAGCTGATCGCGCAATGGAAGCTCGACCTGGTCGTGGTCAACGGCGAGAACGCCGCCGGCGGCTTCGGCATTACCGAGGCGATCTACAACGAATTGGTGGACGCCGGCGCCGACGCCATCACCCTCGGCAATCATTCCTGGGACCAGCGCGAGGCGCTGGTGTTCATCGAGCGGGCGCCGCGCCTGATCCGCCCGGTGAACTATCCGGCCGGCACCCCCGGCCGCGGCGCAGCGTTGATCGACACCAAGAACGGCAAGCGCGCGCTCGTCATCAATGCCATGGGGCGCGTCTTTATGGATGCGCTCGACGATCCGTTCGCCGTCGTCGAGCGCGAGCTTGCCGCCTGCGCGCTGGGCCAGGGCGCCGACGCCGTCATCCTTGATATGCATTGCGAGGCGACCAGCGAGAAGCAGGCCATGGGCTTTTTCTGCGACGGCCGCGTCAGCCTCATGGTCGGCACCCATACCCACGCGCCGACCGCCGATCATCGCATTTTACCTGGCGGCAGCGCCTTCGTGTCGGACGTCGGCATGACCGGCGATTTCAACTCGGTCATCGGCATGAACAAGGACGAGCCGCTCAACCGCTTCCTGCGCAAGATCCCGGGCTCAAAGTTCGAGCCGGCGACGGGCGCGGCGACGCTGTGCGCGATTGCCGTGGAAACAGATGACAAGACCGGCCTTGCGTCCAAAGTCGGCGCGGTGCGGCTGGGCGGCGTGCTGGAAGAGGCGCGGCCGGCGTTCTGGGACTAGTGCATCTTACTTCTTGTTGACCGCGACTCACCGCGATGATTCGGTAGAGGTAGTTGATTCGCCGGCCCGTGCCGCGTCCGGCATCGGAACAGCAGCACGGGGTGGGCATGGCGCTTCACATCGACAGCAATCTTGCGCTCGCGCACACGGCCGCGCGTTTGGCCGACCCCAACGCGCTGGAGCAGGCGCCGGACGAGCGCGCAGCTTTCGCCGCACAATTTATTCCGGCCGGCGCCCGCGTGCTCGAACTCGGCTGCGGCCGCATGGCGCTGCGCCGCTTTCTTCCGAACGGCTGCGGCTACCAGGGCTGCGACCTGGTCGCGCGTGACGACGATACGGTGGTGTGTGATTTCAATGCCGGTGAATTCCCGAGCGAGGCCGCCGCGCAAGCCGACATCATCGTCATGCTCGGCGTGCTGGAAACTATCGTCGACGTCGAGAGTTTCTTCACGCATCTGCGCTTCTGCAAGCGCGACGTGGTCTTGAGCTATTGTGCAACCAATCTCACCGGCAAGTGCGATCGCGCCGCGCTCGGCTGGGTCAACAATTTCAGTTTCTTCGATCTGGTGCGGCTGTTCGACCGCTACGGTTTCCGCATCGAATGCACCGCGCCGATCGACAGCGCGCAGGCTCTAATGCGGCTGACGCCGGCCGAACGGCTGATGCCGGTGACGCCTTGCAGCGTGGCGGTGGTGTCCGGCGGCGATGGCAGCCAACTCGGCGGCCGGCTTGGGCTGCACATGATCAATGCGCTGTTGCCGGGCGAGGCCGACGTGCATCATTTGACTTTCAGCACGCTCGGCCAGGCGCGCGAAGCCTACGACCTGGTGGTGATCGGCACCGGCGACAGCCTGTTCAAGCCGCTCATCCGCGACGAAGTGCTCGATATCGTTGCCCGCGGCAAGTCGGCGATCGGCATCTTCGGCACGCAATACCGCGAACTGATCCCGCGTCCGGCGCTCGAGCGGCTGATCGACCGGCTCGACACCTGGTTCGCGCGCTATCAGGACGACGTGCTGATGTACGGACGCGGCCGCAACAATGTAGAACATCTCGGCGACTGGCTGATCGACATGTTTCCGCTCACCACCGCCACCGACGACGAGCAATTGCGGATCGGCGCGGCGATGGGCGACGTTTCGCTCGATATCGAGACCATCCAGCGCCACAAGCAGGTCTATTCCGCCGCGCCGCAGCCGTTTCTCTGCGCGCTCACCTCCGCCGAACTCGCGGCCTATGCCGAGCCGCCGGCGGCCGAACTGCCGGGCGCGGCGGCCGGCCATTTCCGCAGCATGCTGATCGACATTTTCGGCCGCAGCTATCCGGAAAAGGAGTTTTTCCTGGTCGATCGCGAGGCGGTGACCCGCTACAAGGCGCGCGTCCACCGCAATGTGACGCGCGTCGGCGAGCGCATCGAGGCGATCCTGCGCAACGTGGCGGTGGCGACGGTTTAATACTTTTTTCTGTCATTCCGGGGCGCGGCCGAAGGCCGCGAGCCCGGAATCCATAAACACAGACAGGGCGTATGGATTCCGGTCCCGCGAGCTGCGCTCGCGTCCCGGAATGAAAGTGGAGTTTATTTTCCCCTCGGCCCGGCTTATATAGCGCGCGACATCAACACCAATTGCATCCGTCGGGTCATGGCCGGTCATTCCCAATTCAAGAACATCATGCACAAGAAGGGGCGCGCGGATAAGGCGCGCTCCAAGCTGTTTTCCAAGCTCGCGCGCGAGATCACGGTGGCAGCCAAGCTCGGCATGCCCGATCCCGCCTTCAACCCGCGCCTGCGCGCGGCGATCCTGGCGGCGAAGGCCGAAAACGTGCCGAAAGACAACATCGAGCGCGCCATCAAGAAGAGCCAGGGCGGCGATGCTGAGAACTACGACGAGATCCGCTACGAGGGCTACGCGCCGGGCGGCGTCGCGGTGATCGTGGAAGCGCTCACCGACAACCGTAACCGCACCGCCGGCGAAGTGCGTGCGATCTTCACCAAGAGCGGCGGTAACCTGGCCGAGACCGGCGCGGTATCCTTCATGTTCGATCGTGTCGGCGTGGTCGAATATGACGTCGGCGTTGCCAGCGCCGACGCTATGCTGGAAGCGGCCATCGAAGCCGGCGCCGAGGACGTGGTGTCGAACGAGGACGGCCACCAGATTTTCACCACGCCCGACGAATTGAGCGACGTCGCCAAGGCGCTGGAAGCGAAATTCGGCGAGCCGCGTAAATCGGCGCTCACGTGGAAGCCGCAGAACACCGTGAGCGTAGACGATGAATTGGGCGAGAAAATCATCAAGCTGATCGAGTCGCTCGACGACAACGATGACGTGCAGAACGTCTACGCCAACTTCGAGGTTTCCGACGCGCTGGTGCAGAAGATGAGCGCGTAACGCCCGGACCTCAGTGCAAGAGCCTGTCGAACACCGGCATGCTGGCGAGCGCGGCCAGCGCCACGATCGCATAGGCGATGCGGCGATAGGTCTGGTCCGAGGCGCCGCGGAACATGCGCGCGCCCAGCCACAGCGCCAGGACATAGACCGGGCATAACAGCACCGCGAGCGCGATCGGCTGCGCCGTCATCAGCCCGTGCCAGGCATAATTCCCCGCCATGGTGAGCGCGATCAGCAATAGGTAGACAATCATATTGGCGCGCACAAAGGCGGCGGTGGTCGGACTGCTGAGCCAATAGATGATCATGGGCGGACCGGAGAGCTGGGCGGCGCCGCCGAAGAAGCCGGAGATCGCGCCGGCGCCCATCGCCGCCGGCGTGCTCGGCTTTCCCGGATAGCGCCAGCCGCTCGCCAGCAGCATGACGAAACAGAGCACCACCGTCGCCATGCCCCAGCGCAGCGCCATCGGGCTGAGCGTGGCCTGCGTGAACGTGCCGAGCGGGGCCACCACGAAGGCGGTGGCGAAGGCGGGAAACAGCTCGCGCCAGCGGCAATGCCCGAAGGCGCGCACCGCATAAGGCACGGTGCAGGTGAAATCGATCAGCACGAACGAGGCGACGGCGACTTGCGGTGTATAGATCGCGGCGGTCAGCGGCACAAAGATCAGCGCCGCGCCGAACCCGGAAAAGCCGCGCACCACGCCGGCGATGACCGCGACCACGGCGGCGGCGATGAAACTGCCGTGCTGGAGCACGGCGAGGAAAGCGGCACTGTCGGGAAGTTGGATCACGGACCTTGCGGGGGCACGGACGGCTGGGCGGCCTGCTTAACAGGTCGCCACCGGCCCGGCGAGGCGACATTCTCACTGTGCGGTAATGGCCTTGGGCGTCGCCATCCCCAGCCCAAGCGGCCGGCGGCGCGGCGTGGACGAGCCTGCTATGCCTCGGCGGGGCCTGGGGCTATCAACGGGGCCATGGGCCGCCAACCGATTCGCATCCTCGGCATCGACCCCGGGCTTCGCCGCA
Organism: uncultured Alphaproteobacteria bacterium; assembly: GCA_963814885.1. GTDB lineage: Bacteria > Pseudomonadota > Alphaproteobacteria > Rhizobiales > Xanthobacteraceae > Pseudolabrys. Next base: position 66,374 of record CAWFEO010000017.1, read on the forward strand.
CCGGCTGGGGCCTGATCGAGGCCGACGGCAACCGGCTGATCCATGTCGCCTGCGGCTCGCTTTCGACCAGCGAGCGGGCCGCCTTGAGCGAGCGGCTGGTGGCGATCCATGATGGGCTGATCGAGGTCATCGAGCGCTACCGCCCGCACGAGGCGGCGGTGGAGCAGACCTTCGTCAACACCAATGCGGTGGCGACGCTCAAGCTCGGCCAGGCGCGCGGCATCGCCATGCTGGTGCCGGCGCGGGCGGGCTTAACCGTCGCCGAATACGCGCCCAACCTGGTGAAGAAATCGATCGTCGGCGCCGGCCACGGCGACAAGACGCAGGTGCGCATGATGATCGGCGTGCTGCTGCCGAAGGCCGATCCGCAGAGCGAGGACGCCGCCGATGCGCTGGCGATCGCGGTGTGCCACGCGCATCACCGCACCAGCATGATGTTGAAGGTGCAAATGAGAGCTGTTGGACAATGATCGGCAAGCTCAAGGGCATCGTCGATTCCTACGGCGAGGATTTTGTCATCCTCGACGTGGGCGGCGTCGGCTACCAGGTGCATTGCCCGGCGCGCGTGCTGCAACATCTGCCGGCGCAGGGCGAAGCGGCGACACTGTCGATCGAAACGTATGTGCGCGAGGACCAGATCAAGCTGTTCGGCTTTGCGAGCGACGTCGAGCGCGAATGGTTCCGCCTGCTGCAGACGGTGCAGGGCGTCGGCGCGCGCGTCGCCATGTCGGTGCTCGGTACGCTGAAGCCGTCGGAACTGGCGAGTGCGATCGCGCTGCGCGACAAGGCGAGCGTCGCGCGCTCGCCCGGCGTCGGCGCCAAGGTGGCCGAGCGCATCGTGACGGAATTGAAGGACAAGGCGCCGGCCTTTACCAATGTCGATCCTTCCGTCGTGCATCTTGCCGGCGCGCTCGATGAAAAGCGCGCGCCGCGGCCGGTGACGGACGCGGTGTCCGCGCTCGTTAATCTCGGCTACGGCCAGCCGCAGGCGGCCGCGGCCATTGCCGCCGCCGCGCGCAGCGCCGGTGACGATGCCGACACCGCCACGCTGATCCGGCAAGGATTAAAGGAGCTGGCGAAATGAACAGCCCGCGCCGCCTCGTGACTCCCGAGATCCGCGACGATGACGTGGACGCCTCTTTGCGTCCGCAGCGGCTCGCTGAGTTCATCGGCCAGGAAAAGGCGCGCGCCAATCTTTCGGTGTTCATCGAGGCGGCCGCGCGCGCGCAAGGAAGCGCTCGACCACGTGCTGTTCGTCGGCCCGCCGGGCTTGGGCAAGACCACGCTGGCGCAGATCGTCGCGCGCGAACTGGGCGTCAACTTCCGCGCCACCTCCGGGCCCGTCATCGCCAAGGCCGGCGATCTCGCGGCCTTGCTGACCAATCTCGAGCCGCGCGACGTGCTGTTCATCGACGAAATCCACCGGCTCAACCCGGCGGTGGAGGAAATCCTTTATCCGGCCATGGAGGATTTCCAGCTCGACCTCATCATCGGCGAGGGGCCGGCGGCGCGCTCGGTGAAGATCGATTTGTCGCCGTTCACGCTGGTCGGCGCCACCACGCGCGCGGGCCTGCTCACCAATCCGCTGCGCGACCGCTTCGGCATCCCGGTGCGGCTGAATTTCTATTCCGAGGGCGAACTGGAGCAGATCGTCAATCGCGGCGCCCGCGTGCTGGGACTGGCCATGAGCGCCGACGGCGCCAACGAGATCGCGCGGCGCGCGCGCGGCACCCCGCGCATCGCCGGACGGCTGCTGCGGCGGGTGCGCGACTTTGCCCATGTCGACGGCGCCAAATCGGTCGACCGCAAAATCGCCGATCGCGCGCTCGGCGAATTGGAAGTGGACGCCGCCGGCCTCGACGCCATGGACCGGCGTTACTTGACGACCATCGCCAATAATTATGCCGGCGGGCCGGTGGGCGTCGATACGCTTGCCGCCGCCTTGTCGGAGCCGCGCGACGCTATCGAGGACATCATCGAGCCGTTCCTGATCCAGCAGGGCTTCATCCAGCGCACTCCGCGCGGGCGCCTGCTCACCGCCGCTGCTTTCAAGCATCTCGGCCTGCCGGAGCCCACGCGCGACGCCAGCCAATTCGGATTGTTTAACGGAGAAGACGAATAGCGCCGTCCGGCCCCGCTGGCTACGTCGCGCGAACAGATACATTTTCGCGCGCCTGACGGCGTTCACGGTTCGCCCACAATTTGCTCGTTCACTGCTGCCGCATGATGACACGCCGCAAATTTCTGCGATGGCTCGCCGCGTTCGGCGTGGCCGGCGTATCTGCGGGCACCTATGCCGTCATCGAACCATTCTTGCAGCCGCGCATCACGCGCTATGATTTGAAATCGGAGCGATGGCCTGCAGGCTTCGAGCTCAGCATGGCCGTGGTGGCGGATATTCACGCCTGCCGTCCATGGATGTCGCCTGAACGGATTCGCGGCATCGTCGAGACGACCAACTCTCTCGGAGCGGATCTGATCCTGCTGCTCGGAGACTATGTGGCCGGCCACCGGATCGTGACCGGCTATGTCCCGATGAATGAGTGGGCAACTTTGCTCGCGGGACTGCACGCGCCGCTCGGCGTGCACGCGATCCTCGGCAATCACGAATGGTGGTCGGACAAGGCCGTGCAGAAGTCGTGGCGAGGTTCGCCGGCAAGCCGCCGCGCGATCGAGGCGGTCGGCATTCCAGTCTATGACAACGAGGTAGTACGGCTTGTCAAGAAAGGCAGCGCATTCTGGCTTGCGGGGCTGGGCGATCAGCTCGCGTTCCTGCCGTCGCGTCGTGCCCATCCCGGCCGGAAATACGGCGTGGACGATCTCGACGGCACGCTCGCGAAAGTAACGGACGACGCCCCCGTTATTTTGCTGGCGCATGAACCCGACATAGCGGTGCGCGTGCCCAGACGCGTTGCGCTGACCCTGAGCGGCCACACTCACGGCGGGCAATTGCGCTTGTTCGGGTGGTCGCCGGTCGTGCCCTCGAAATATGGAAACCGTTTTGCGTATGGCTACGTGCGCGAGCCGTGCGAAATGATTGTATCGGGCGGACTGGGCTGCGCTATTCTGCCGTTGCGCCTCGGCATGCCGCCAGAGATCGTGGTGGTGACGGTGCGTGGCGGGCGGCCGACCTCGACCGGACTGATAGAATCAGAAATGCCATTAATTTAGGACAATGAGTAACGCCATGAAAACGATGCAGGGCGGCTGCCATTGCGGCCGGGTGCGTTTCAAGGTCACCGCCGACCTCGACCGTGTCACCTATTGCAACTGCTCGATGTGCGCCAAGAAGGGTTTCCTGCATCTGATCGTGCCGCCGGAACAATTCGAGTTGCTGAGCGGCAAGGACGATCTTGCCACCTACCAATTCAACACAGGCGTGGCCAAGCACACCTTCTGCAAGACCTGCGGCATTCACCCCTTCTATGTGCCGCGCTCCGATCCCGACAAGATCGACGTCAATGCGCGCTGCATCGACGACGTCGATCTCGACGCCCTGCTGTTGAATTTCTTCGACGGCAAGAACTGGGAGCAGGCCATGGGCCAGAAGGTGCCGTGGCGATGAGCGCGCTCGACGGCGCAATCCGCGACGGCCGCCACCATCAGCAAGTGCGGGTCTACTACGAAGACACTGATTTTTCCGGCGTGGTCTATCACGCCAGCTATCTGCGCTTCATGGAGCGCGGTCGCACCAACTATCTGCGGCTGATCGGCGCCGACCACCGCGCGCTGTTCGAGCAGGCGGCGGCCGAAGCGCCGGGCTTCGCCTTCGTGGTGCGCCACATGAGCATCGATTTCAAAAAACCGGCGCACATGGACGACGTGCTCGACATCGTCACCGCGCCGGAAGAAGTCAAAGGCGCATCGGTCACGCTCCATCAGAAGGTCATGCGTGGCCAGGACCAGCTGGTGGAGGCCCATGTGCAGGTGGCTTTTATCTCCGGCGGCCGCGCCCGGCCGATCCCCAAGCCGCTGCGCATCGCCATGAAGGCGGATCAGGACGTGGCATTGCCAAGCGATTGAGCCGGGCCATCGACGCGGCCTCCGGACTCATGTAAAGGCCATTAACATGAGGTCCATCACATGACTGTCACTCCATGACCTGGGGCAGGCGTGGCCACGGCGCGCGCGGCTATCACCACGGCAATCTGAAAGAGGCCTTGGTGCGCGCCGCGCTCGAGCTGATCGCGGAAAAGGGGCCGGCCGGCTTCACGTTCGCCGACGCCGCGCGCTGGGCGGGGGTGAGCCCGGCGGCGCCTTACCGCCACTACGCCGACCGCGATGCCTTGCTGGCTGACGTGGCGCTGCGTGGCTTCGAGTTGTTCGAGGCGGCGCTGACCAAAGCCTGGGGCGACGGAAGCCCCGACGCGCTTGCCGGTTTCGACCGGCTGGGCAAGGCCTATCTCGATTTTGCCAAGCGCGAGCCCGCTTATTACTCGGCCATGTTCGAGGCCGGCGTGCCGCTCGACGCGGATCCGCAATTACGCGAGGCGGGCGAGCGCGCTTTCGGCGTGCTGCGCGCCGCCGCCGAGAAGCTGGTGGCGCTGATGCCGGCGAAAGGGCGGCCGCCGGCGATGATGGTGGCGCTGCATATCTGGTCGATGACCCACGGCATCGCCTCGCTGTTCGGCCGTGGCGACGCCGCCCGCCGCGCCCTGCCGATGCCGCCGGAGGAACTGCTGGAGGCGGCTTTCCTGATCTATCTGCGCGGGCTCGGGCTGCCGCCAGATGCCGCAGGGGATCGCGGCTGAGACCCCCTCGCAAACTCGCGACTAATCCCCATGTGAGATTTTCAATGTGAAGGGTGTTGACATCCGCGTCCCGATGCCCTTATCAATGTAAATGTTATTTACATTCACGCGAGGCCGACAATGCCAATCACCGCCAAGCTCGACGAATTCGGCAAACCCGCCTGGATCGCACTGATCGTCATCGGGTTCATGGCCTGGTGGCCGCTGGGCCTGGGCGTCCTCGCTTTCACGATATGGAGCGGAAGAATGGGATGCGGATATCACGGCGGCTCTGACCGTTGGCAGCACAAGATGGAGCGCATGCAGCGCAAGATGGACTGGATGCGCAGCCGGATGGCCGGCGGCACCCCGTGGGCGGGACCGACCAGCGGCAACCGCGCCTTCGATGAATACCGCACCGAAACGCTGAAGCGGCTGGAAGAAGAACAGCGCGAGTTCCGCGACTTCCTCAAGCGTCTGCGCTTCGCCAAGGACAAGACCGAATTCGATCAGTTCATGGCCGAGCGCCGCGACCAGCCGGCGCCGGAAGCGCCCCCACCACAGCAAAACTAATTGCGCTTCTGCCCCCGTGACGGCCGTCCGCTTTCCCCGAAGCGGGCGGCCGTTGCATTTTGCGGGGCCCGCCGCGGTTAACCAGCTCCTTAACCACAATCAGCGCTGTTTAGGCCGCCAACGACCCGTTCTGCGCCCTAGTTTGGCCAAGTTTCGCGGGGATTTCCTATGCCTGCCGGTGGTGGGACATAAGCGTTTTCGCGAGACATTCGATTTTCGGCTGAGCGCGTGAGCGGTATCGCCCGGCGCGCTATTGCGTTTCGAATTGCGCCGCGCCGGTTTTAACCGACGGAGCCGGTTTAGCGGAAAGGACGTGCCCATGAATCCTGGCGATGTGGCACAGTCGGTGCTCCCGCTCACTTCCTCAGACCTCTCGCTGTTCACGCTGTTTTGGCACGCCCATTGGATCGTCAAGGCGGTCATGGTCGGGCTTTTGGTCTGTTCGGTTTGGGTGTGGGCGATCGCAATCGACAAGACCGTGCTCTATATGCGCACCCGGCGCGGCATGGACGCCTTCGAACAGGCGTTCTGGTCCGGCCAGTCGCTGGAAGAGCTCTACCGCTCGCTCAGTTCGCGTCCGAACCATTCGATGGCGGCGCTATTCGTGGCGGCGATGCGGGAATGGAAGCGCAGCTTCGAGGGCGGGGCGCGCTCGTTTGCGGGGCTGCAGATGCGCATCGAGAAGGTAATGGAGGTGACCATCGCGCGCGAGGTCGAGCGGCTCGAACGCCGGCTTTTGGTCCTGGCGACCGTCGGCTCGGCCGGGCCTTTCATCGGCCTGTTCGGCACGGTGTGGGGCATCATGACCAGCTTTCAGTCGATCGCCGCCTCGAAAAACACTTCGCTGGCGGTGGTGGCGCCGGGCATCGCGGAGGCGCTTTTCGCCACCGCGCTCGGGCTGGTCGCCGCCATACCGGCGACGATTTTCTATAACAAGTTCGCTTCCGAGGTGAACAAGCAGTCACAGCGGCTGGAAGGGTTCGCCGACGAGTTCGCAGCCATTCTGTCGCGGCAGATTGATGAACGTGGGTAGGGATCGTCCATGGCAGCCAACGCCGGCACGCCGGTTATCGGACGTAGAAAGCATCACCGCCGCCGGGTGATGAGCGAGATCAACGTCACGCCCATGGTGGACGTGATGCTGGTGTTGTTGATCATCTTCATGGTGTCGGCGCCGCTGCTCACGGTCGGCGTGCCGATCGACCTGCCGCAGACCCAGGCTAAAAACCTCGATCAGGACAAGGAGCCGCTCACCATCTCGGTTAACGAGAAGGGCCAAGTTTACCTGCAAAATGCCGAAATCGACGTGGATAATCTGATCGCCAAGCTTCAGGCCGTCGCCGAGGCGCGCGGGGGCACCGATGCGCGCATTTACGTGCGGGGGGACAAGAAGGTCGACTACGGCACCATGATGAAAGTGATGGGGCGGCTGTCGGCGGCCGGCTTTCATCGGGTAGCATTGGTAACTGAATTCGAGCAGGGCTCGTAAGCTCAGTAATGCAGATGAAGACAGCGTCAGTGATTTCGACCGGGCTGCACGTGGCCGTGCTGCTGTGGGCGACGCTGTCCTTTACCGGCGAGACTTTCAAATCCACGCCGGCGGAATCGCTGCCGGTCGATCTGGTGAGCGACAAGGAATTCGCCGAGATCACCAAGGGCGTCAAAGAAGCGCCCAAGCCGGCCGAGAAGCCCAAGCCCATGGTCGAGAAGATCGCGGAGCCGGTGCCCAAGCCGGTTGAGGATTTGAAGGCCAAGATCACGGAGAAAAAGGAGATCAAGCAGGCGGCGGAAAAAGTGCCGGAGCCGGCACCGAAAACTGAGCCCGATCCGATCGCCGACAAAATCAAGAAGGTCGAGAAGCAGCAGGCTAAGGCCGAGCCGAAGCCGTTGCCGCCGCGCAAGCCGCCCATCCCCCACAAGAAGCAACCCAAGTTCAATCCCGACAAGATCGCGGCGCTGCTCGACAAGCGCGATCCGCAGCGCATCGCCGCCACCGGCGCGACGCTGGCCGCCCCCGCGCTCGGCACCGCGCTGGGCAGCGCCGCACGCCTGTCGCAATCCGAACTCGGCGCGCTGCGCCAGCGGCTGATGTCGCTGTGGAATCCGCCGGTCGGCATCCAGAACCCAGAGGACTTCGTGATCCGCGTCCGCATCCGGCTCGGCCGCGACGGCAAGTTGAGCGCACCGCCGGAGGTGATCACCCGTGGCAACGGCCAGCTTTTCAATAGCGCGCGCGACAGCGCGGTGCGGGCCGTATTCCGCGGTCAGCCCTTCGATATGCTCAAGCCGGAGCATTATGATACGTGGAAAGACATCGAAGTGACCTTCGATCCGCGCGACATGTTTCACGGCTGAACCGACGGGATTTTCTAAACCCCCATGAACCGACCGACCCTCGATCCTCAGCCGCCGCGCGCGCACCGCGGCCTGCTCATCGACCGCCGCCGCCTGTTGGCGGGTGCCGGCGCCGGCGCGCTTGCCGCCTTCGCACCGACGCTCGCGGGCGCGGTGCTGCGCCTCGACATCACGCAAGGCAACATTCAGCCGATGCCGATCGCGCTGACCGAATTCATTTCCGGTGCGCCCGGCGAGGCGGAGATCGCACACGGCGTTACCGAGGTCATCACCAACAATTTGCGGCGCTGCGGTCTGTTTGCGCCGATCAATCCGCAGGCCTTCATCGAGCACATCACCAACACCGACCGGGTGCCGCAATTCAGCGACTGGCGCACCATCAACGCGCAAGCGCTGGTCACCGGCCGCATCACCCGGCAAAGAGACGGGAGACTCAAGGCGGAATTCCGCCTGTGGGACGTGTTCGCGGGCCAGCAGCTCGACGGCAAGCAGTATTTCACCACGCCCGACAACTGGCGGCGCATCGCGCAAATCATCTCCGACGCCATCTACCAGACGCTCACCGGCGAGAAGGGTTATTTCGACAGCCGCATCGTGTTCATCGACGAGACCGGCCCCAAGGACCGGCGGGTCAAGCGCCTCGCCATCATGGACCAGGACGGCTTTGGCGTGCGCTATCTCACCCGCGGCGACGATCTGGTGCTCACCCCGCGTTTCAGTCCGTCGACGCAGGAAATCACCTACATGGCCTATGGCCAGGGGCAGCCGCGCGTCTACCTGCTCAACATCGAGACCGGCCAGCGCGAGGTCGTCGGCAATTTCCCCGGCATGACCTTTGCGCCGCGTTTTTCACCGGACGGCCAGCGCGTGATCATGAGCTTGCAACAGGGGCCCAACGCCAACCTGTTCGTCATGGATCTGCGCTCGAAGCAGACGACGCGGCTCACCGATACGCCGGCGATCGACACCGCGCCGTGTTATTCGCCGGACGGGCGCTATATCTGCTTCGAGAGCGACCGCGGCGGCACCTCACAGATCTACGTCATGCCGGCGGCCGGCGGACCGGCGCAGCGCATCTCTTTCGGCGAAGGCCGGCATTCGACGCCGGTCTGGTCGCCGCGCGGCGACTACATCGCCTTCACCGGCCAGGCGCGCGGGCAATTCTCCATCGGCATCCTCAAGCCGGACGGCTCCGGCGAGCGCGTGTTGACCCAAGGGTTCCACAACGAGGGGCCGACATTCGCGCCGAACGGACGCGTAATCATGTTTTTCCGCGATCCCGGCCCCGGCCCGAACCTCTATACGATCGATATTACCGGCCGAAACGAATTGAAGGAGCCGACGCCGAGCTACGCCTCCGACCCGGCCTGGTCGCCGCTATTGTCGTGATACCGCCTCATTTTCACTAGCTCTTAACCATCAACGGAAGTTTGCAGGGTTACCCTGCATTTAACGGGCCCGGGCAAGGTTCCATCAAGGTTGATGGAACGTTCGATTAACTCACGTGCTGCTAGACAAAAAACTGGCAAGGTCCGGTCTGTGCGTGACGAATGGAGGCACCGGAATGATCGATATGAGTAAAATCGCGCGCGGCGTCCGCTTCGCGGCGGTGCTCGCTGCGGCGCTCGCAATTTCGGCTTGCGCCAACCAGCAGAACGCGACGGGCGAGGGGGCCGCGGCAACGCCCGGCAGCCAGCAGGATTTCGTGGTCAATGTTGGCGACCGCGTGTTCTTCCAGACCGATTCGACCGAGCTCACGCCGCAGTCGCGCGCCACGCTCGACAAGCAGGCGCAATGGCTCACGACCTACAGCCAGTACGCCCAGTTCACCATCGAAGGCCACGCCGATGAACGCGGCACGCGCGAATACAACCTGGCGCTCGGCGCCCGGCGCGCGCAGGTGGTGCGCGATTATCTGATTGCGCGCGGTGTCGCCGCCAACCGCATGCGTACCATCTCCTACGGCAAGGAGCGGCCGGTGGCGCTGTGCGATGACATCTCCTGCTGGTCGCAGAACCGCCGCGTCGTGACGGTGCTCAACGCGAGCTCTTAAAGCAGCGCAATCTGCAGTCCTTAAGGCTGGGCCGGCGCCGCGATTGCGCCGTCGCCCAGCCTTTGTCATCTCTTTGTGGCTTGCAAATCCGCGCAAATCGCGGAACCTTGGCCCGTCCGGGAGCGACGGCGGGGCATTGATTCCCGCTCATCGCCGCCCGGTGGCAATCGGCTGCGGGGCAGTGGAAAATGTGCGGCACAGCGACTATCGGAAAAATTTCGCGGACGCTTGCGGCAGCGATGCTGGCGTTGGCTACGCTTGCAGCCTGCGATGAGAAGAACACCTATGTGGCGCCGCCGCCGCCCAAGGTGACCGTGGCGCCGCCGGTCCAGCGCACGGTGACGAATTATTTGCTGGCCACCGGCAATACCGCGGCCATCAACACCGCCGATCTGGTGGCGCGCGTCTCTGGCTTTATCCACTCCATCGATTACAGCGACGGCGAGTTCGTGAAGAAGGGCACCGTCCTGTTCACGATCGAGCCGGAGACCTACAAGCTCAAGCTCGACCAAGCCAAGGCCGCCCAAGAGAGCGCGGAAGCCACGGTCACCCAGACCCAGGCTGATTTCGAACGCCAGTCGGTTCTCGCCAAGACCAACGCCGTCTCGAAGTCGGTCCTCGACAGTTCTACTGCGGCGCGCGACACCGCCCGCGCCAACCTCACGTCAGCGAAGATCAGCACCGAGCTGGCCGCGAGGGACTACGGCTATTCAAGCGTGACCGCGCCGTTCGATGGGATCGCCACCGCGCGCACGGTTTCGATCGGCGCCTATGTTGGCGGCAGTTCGCCGCCGACGGTGCTGGCGACCATCGTGCAGACTGATCCGATCTACGTGAATTTCAATGTCAGCGAACAGGACGTGCTGCGCGTCCGCGCCGAGATCCGCAAGCGCGGGCTGACGTCGGAGGATCTCAAGAAAGTGCCTGTGGAGGTCGGCCTGCAGACCGAGCAGGGCTATCCGCATGTAGGCCACCTCGACTATGCCTCGCCAACCGTCGATTCCACGACCGGCACGCTGGCCGCCCGCGCGGAGCTCGACAATCCTAAGCGCGTGATGCTGCCCGGCCTGTTCGTGCGCGTGCGTGTGCCGATCGGCGAGCAGCACAATGCGCTGCTGGTGCCCGATGCCGCGCTCGGCACCGATCAAAGCGGGCGGTATCTGCTCGTGGTCAACAAGGATAACGTGGTCGAGCAGCACAATGTCGAGATCGGCGCGCGCGAAGGCACGCTGCGGGTGATCGAGAAGGGCCTTAAAGCCGACGACCGCGTCATCGTCGCCGGTCTGTTGCGCGCCGTTCCCGGGCAGAAGGTGGACCCGCAAAACGCTGCGACGCCGCCGAGCGGGAAGTAAGGCCGCGCCATGTTCTCGAAATTTTTCATCGAGCGGCCCGTTCTCGCCAACGTGATCGCGATCCTGCTCGTGGTGGTCGGACTGGTCGCGCTGTCGGCGTTGCCGGTGGCGCAATATCCCAACGTGGTACCGCCGACGGTGTCGGTCACCACGCGCTATCCGGGCGCCAGCGCCCGCACCGTCATCGACACCGTGGCGCTGCCGATCGAGCAGCAGGTCAACGGCGTGGAAGGCATGATCTACATGCAATCCTACGCCGCCGACGACGGTAGTTATTCGCTGACGGTGACCTTCGAGATCGGCACCGACCTGAACTTCGCACAGGTGCTGGTGCAGAACCGCGTATCGTCCGCGTTGTCTTCGCTGCCGAGCTCGGTGCAGACGCAGGGCGTGGTGGTGGAGAAGAAATCGACCTCGATTCTGCAGATCGTCACGCTAACCTCGCCCAATGGGCGCTACGACAGCCTGTACATGGCGAACTACGCCACCATTAATCTGCAGGACGAGCTTTCGCGTCTTCCCGGCGTCGGCAATGTTGCGGTATTCGGCGCGGGCCAGTACGCCATGCGTGTCTGGCTCGATCCGGACAAGCTGAAGGCGCGCAGCCTCAACGTGCAGGACGTGATCAACGCTCTGCAGCAGCAGAATGTGCAGGTCACCGCCGGGCAGATCGGTACGCCGCCGGGGCCGGACGACGTGGCGTTTCAATATACCCTGAACGTCGCCGGCCGCCTCAGCGATACCAGTCAATTTGCCAATGTTATCGTCAAGACCGGGACAAGCGGCCAGATTACGCGCGTGCGTGACATTGGCCGGGTCGATCTCGGCGCACAGACTTATGGCCAGATATTCTCGCTCGACGGCAAGCCGTCGGCGGGCGTAGCGATCTTCCTGTCACCCGGCGCCAATGCATTGAATGTGGCGACCGAAGTGAAAAAGCGCATGACCGCGCTCGCGCGCGCCTTTCCGCAGGGGCTGGTCTACGACGTTCCCTTTGACACCACGGTCTTCGTCAAGGCCTCGATTGACGAGGTCTACAAGACCCTGTTCGAAGCCGGAATCCTGGTGCTGATCGTGATCCTGGTGTTCCTGCAGGACTGGCGCGCCATGCTGGTGCCGGCGACGACCGTGCCGGTCACCATCATCGGCGCCTTTGCCGCCATGTACGCGCTCGGCTTTACGGTCAACTTCGCCACCTTGTTCGCCATCGTGCTGGCGATCGGCATCGTGGTCGACGATGCCATCATCGTGGTGGAAGGCGCCGCCCACAATATCGACCGCGGCATGAATGGACAGCAGGCGGCGATCGCCGCCATGCAGGTGCTGTTCGGCCCCATCGTCGGCATCACGCTGGTGCTGCTGTCGGTGTTCCTGCCGGCGGCATTCCTGCCCGGTCTGACCGGGCAGATGTATGCTCAATTCGCGCTGGTGATTGCCGCCACCGCGCTGATCAGCGCGGTCAACGCGGTGACGCTGAAGCCGACGCAATGCGCGCTGTGGCTGCGCCCGACCGTGCCGGTGGAGAAGCGCAATTTCGCTTACCGGGCGTTCGACGCCGCCTATGCCAAGGTGGAAGCCGGCTATGCCGGCCTGATGCGGCGGCTGGTCGGGCATGCCGGCATCTTCATGATGATCGCGCTGGCTGTCATCGGCGTCACGCTCTTCGAGTTCACGCGCATCCCGACCGGATTTATCCCGTTTGAGGACCAGGGCTACATGGTGGCGAACGTTCAGTTGCCGGAAGGCGCTTCGCTCGTGCGCACGCAGAAGGTGCTCGATCAGGTGAGCAAGCTCGCGCGCGACACGCCCGGCGTCGACAAGGTCATCACCATCGCGGGCGTCTCGGCGCTCGACAACAACGCCTCACTCTCGAGTGGCGGCGTCGCCTATATCATCCTCAAGGACTGGTCGGTGCGCGGGAAAAAGGAGAGCCTGCTGCCGATGCTCGAAAGCCTCAATAAGGCGATGGGCAATGTGGAAAAAGCAAAGGTGCGCGTGCTGCCGCCGCCGCCGATCCAGGGCGTCGGTTTTTCAGCCGGTTTCACCATGCAGGTCGACCTGAAGGATTCCAGCAACGACTATGTCAAGCTCGCGCGCGTGGTCGATGCCGCCGTCAACAACGCCGTTTCGCAATCGAGCGTCCAACTGGCGCTGAGCTCGTTCCGCGCCAATGTCCCGCAATATTCGATCGAGCTCGACCGGGTGAAGGCGCAGGCGCTGCAAGTCGACGTCAATCAGGTCTTCGACACGCTTTCAGGCTATCTCGGCTCCAGCTATGTCAACCAGTTCAATAAGTTCGGGCGCACGTTCCAGGTGTTCGTGCAGGCGGAGTCCGAATTTCGGCAGCGCATTGACGACATCGATCAACTGTCGGTCCGCAACAGCGCCGGCAACATGATTCCGCTCGGCACGCTGGTTAGCATCAAGCCGGTCACGGGCCCCGCGCTCATCAGCCTCTACAATCTCTATCCATCCGCGACCATCATCGGCATGCCCGCGCGCGGCTATTCGAGCGGCCAGACGATGGCGTTGATGGAGCAGATCGCGGCGAAGTCGTTCCCGCCCCATGTCGATTACCAGTGGTCGGCGATGTCCTATCAGGAAAAGCTTGTCGGCAATCAGATGTTTCTCGTGTTCGCCATGGCGCTGCTGCTGGTCTATCTGGTGTTGGCCGGTCAATACGAGAGCTGGTACCGGCCGCTGGCGGTTATCCTGGCGGTGCCGATCTCGCTGGTGGGGCCGGTGACCGCGCTGCGCTTGCTGCACATCGACAACAATCTCTACACCCAGATCGGTATCGTGCTGCTGATCGCGCTGTCGGCCAAGAACGCGATCCTGATCGTCGAATTCGCGCGCGAGCTGCGTGCCGGCGGCAAGAGCGTAGTCGACGCGGCGGTCGAGGCCGCCCGCGCCCGCTTCCGGCCGATCGTGATGACGTCCTTCGCCTTCATCCTCGGCGTGCTGCCGCTGGTGCTGGCGACCGGCGCCGGCGCCAATGCCCGCGCCTCGATCGGCATCACGGTGTTCACCGGCATGATCGCCTCGACCTGTCTGGCGGTCTTGTTCGTGCCGTCATTTTACGTGGTTATTCAGGGTTTCGAGGAATGGCTCGACGATCGCCGCCGCCGGCGCGCGGCCGGCGCCGCTGCCAAGTAGCGGGATCACTTTGATCAGCGGCGGTATCGCGCCTTTTCATGCGCGCCAACGGCCATATTCTGGTCGTACTCGACAGGCTATGCTGGGAACTGGCTGCATTCACCCATTATCCGTGACCAATTGCCACCGAATTCATCGATGACACGTATCCGTCTCTGCGCGCATCTCGCTTGCACGCTTCCGGCCGCGGTCCTCGCCGCGGCGCTGCTGTGTCCGGCCGGCGCAACGCTGGCGCAGGAACGTTCCTCGGGCGGCTTCCTCGACAATCTGTTCAATCCCGGCGCGCAGCGGCAGGCGCCGCAGCCCGAGCCACAGGCGCAGCAAGTGCCGCAGGCACAGGTGGCGCAGAGTGAAGGCGACGGCAACGACCTCGGCATGCGAGTCGGCCGCATCGAGAATGCATTGCGCCAACTCACCGGCACCATCGAGCAATTGCAGCACCAGAATCAGATGCTGCAGATGCAGCTCAAGCGCATGCAGGACGACACCGAATACCGCTTCCAGCAATTGGGCGCGAAAGGCGCAGCACCCGCGGCGCCCGCCGCCTTGCCGCCCCGCAATGGCGCGCCTGCCGCCGCGCCCGCGAAACGCTCCGACGTGTTCGATCCCACGAAGCGTCCCGACGCGCCGGGTGCTCCGCGTACGCTCGGGAATGCGACGGCAGCGGTTCCGCCGCAGACCCAGCAGACCATGACCAACGAGCAGCCGGTCGGCGCCCCAGGCGGCCGCGCCGCCGGCGCCCCGCTCGATCTGTCGACGCTCGCCGGCAATGCGCCGGCCGCGCAGCCGCCGCCACAAGGCGCGCCCATGGCGGCGCCGCAGGGCGGACAGTTGCCGCCGCCGCCGCCGAGCAACACCAGCGCGACCGGCGTGAAACTCGCGACCCTGCCGCCGTCGGCTTCGCCCAAGGACGAATATCAGCTCGCCTACGGTTATGTGCTGCACAAGGACTATGCGCTGGCCGAGGAGGCGTTCCGCGAATTCGTGCGGAAACATCCAAATGAAAAAATTCTGCCGGAGGCGCAATTCTGGATGGGCGAAAGTCAGTTCCAGCAGCAACGCTATCGCGACGCGGCGGAGTCGTTCCTGGCGGTCTCCACCAAATACGAGCGCTCCGGTAAGGCGCCGGAGGCGCTGCTGCGTCTCGGCCAGTCGCTCGCAGCGCTTCACCAGAAGGAAGCGGCTTGCGCCACCTTCGCCGAAGTCGGGCGCAAATTTCCGCGCGCCTCGTCCGCTGTGAAGCGCGGCGTGGCGCGGGAACAGAAGCGTGCGCACTGCTGATTCCGCGCCGGTAACGGCGGCGGAAGCAAAATCGCTTTTCTCCGGATTCGAACGTTTGCCCGTTTCGCCCCGACGGCCGTGCTTGATCTTGTTATAAAACCGCTCGATCAATTTGCGTGCGCGCGGGAGCTTTAAATCGCGCGTCGTGCGGCATCATCAACCGGCCACTGGCGCCTCATGACCGAAGGGCCGACGCGAGCGGCCTTTCATTTTCCAATGATGCTGCGAGCGCGATGTCGCTTATTGGCCCTTCGCTACCGTTCGTGGCGATGCAGAAAATGGCCGCTATTGGGGCAACAGCGGACATAGGCTGAATCTGGCTCGGAATGTGTCGGTGCTGGTGCTTGCGGTTTCCGGCGGGCCGGATTCGACCGCGCTGATGGTGCTGGCGGCGCGCTGGCGGCAATCGCTCAAATCCAAGCCGAAGCTGGTCGCGGTCACCATCGATCACGGCCTGCGCAAGGAGTCCAAACGCGAAGCGGCCGCCGTGGCGCGACTGGCGCGCAAGCTTGGGATTGCCCACCGCACGCTTGCCTGGCGCGGCGCCAAACCTGCGACCGGATTGCAGCAGGCGGCGCGTTACGCGCGCTACCGGTTGCTCGCCAAAGCCGCGCGCGCGGCGGGCGCCGCCCATGTGCTCACCGCGCACACGGTCGACGATCAGGCCGAGACCGTGCTCATCCGCATGAGCCGCGGCAGTGGCATGAGCGGGCTCGCCGCAATGAGCCGGTTCGCGATCCTGCCCGGCAGCGGCGGTGGGCAGATCAGGCTGGTGCGGCCCTTGCTCGATATTCCCAAGGCGCGGCTGGTCGCTACCCTGCGCGCCGCCAAAATCCCGTTTGCCGAGGATCCCTCCAACCGCGATCCGCGTTTTACCCGGGCGCGGCTGCGCGGGCTGATGGCGGCGCTCGCCGGCGAGGGCCTCGATGCCGGCCGGTTCGCGCTGCTGGCGCGGCGGCTCAAGCGGGCCGACCTGGCGATCGAAGCGGCTGTCGACCGGGCCGAAGAAGACCCGGCGGTACGTCGCTCCGGCCCCGGTGCGGGCGGCTTCGACGCAAGCGGCTTTGCGCAATTGCCCGCCGAGATCGGCATGCGTCTGCTCGGCCGGGCGGTGGCTTCTGCTGGCGACGAAGGCCCGGTGGAGCTTTCCAAGCTGGAATCCTTGAAAACCGCGCTCGATGACGCCCAAAAGTCCGGCAAAGCCCGCTTTCGGCGCAGCCTGGCCGGCGCGCTGGTGACGCTCGCCAAAGGTCAAATCGTTGTGGAAAGGGCGCCGCCGCGGCGTCGTAGAACCTTAACCACGGCCGGACGTGACAAAGCAAAACCGGCGAAAACGCGCTAGAATATTAAGATTCGAGGGCTTTCCCTAGGCACCGGCACTGCCTACATTGGGAAAGGACAGGCGGACGTGAAGACGCCACGAATCCAGGGCATAGGAAACAAGAGCCGCGGCGCCGGGCGTGCGGCGGTCAAGGGCTGTTCATGAACGCAAACCTGCGCAATTTCGCCCTCTGGGTAATTATCGTTCTGCTGCTGCTGGCGCTGTTCACGCTGTTCCAGAACCCGGGCCAACACACCAATTCGCAAGAGGTCTCGTTCTCGCAATTGCTCAGCGAGGTCGATCAGGGCCGCGTGCGCGACGTGGTGATCCAGGGGCCGGAAATTCACGGCACCTTCTCGAACGGCACCAACTTCCAGACCTATGCGCCGAACGATCCCGGCCTGGTGCAGAAACTCTATTCCAAGGGCGTCACCATCACCGCGCGGCCGCCGTCGGACAACGTTCCGTGGTTCGTCTCGCTGCTGGTGTCATGGCTGCCCTTCATCGCGCTCATCGGCGTGTGGATATTCCTGTCGCGCCAGATGCAAGGCGCCGGCGGCAAGGCGCTCGGCTTCGGCAAATCGCGCGCCAAGTTGCTGGCCGAAGCGCACGGCCGCGTCACCTTCGAGGACGTCGCCGGCGTCGACGAAGCCAAGATGGATTTGCAGGAGATCGTCGAGTTCCTGCGCGATCCCGGAAAATTCCAACGCCTGGGCGGACGCATTCCGCGCGGCGTGCTGCTTGTCGGTCCGCCGGGCACCGGCAAGACGCTGATCGCGCGCGCTGTCGCCGGCGAAGCCAACGTGCCGTTCTTCACGATTTCCGGTTCCGACTTCGTCGAGATGTTCGTCGGCGTCGGCGCATCCCGCGTGCGCGACATGTTCGAGCAGGCCAAGAAGAACGCGCCCTGTATCATCTTCATCGACGAAATCGACGCGGTCGGCCGTCATCGCGGTGCCGGCCTCGGCGGCGGCAATGACGAGCGCGAGCAGACGCTCAATCAATTGCTGGTCGAGATGGACGGCTTCGAGGCCAACGAAGGCATCATCCTGATTGCCGCTACCAACCGGCCCGACGTGCTCGATCCGGCGCTGCTGCGCCCCGGGCGATTCGACCGCCAGGTGGTGGTGCCGAACCCGGACGTGGTCGGCCGCGAAAACATCCTCAAAGTTCACGTCAAGAAGGTCCCGCTCGCGCCCGACGTCAATCTCAAGACCACCGCGCGCGGCACCCCCGGTTTCTCCGGCGCCGATCTCGCCAATCTGGTCAACGAGGCCGCCTTGATGGCGGCGCGCCGCAACAAGCGCATGGTGACGCAGGCCGAGTTCGAGGACGCCAAGGACAAGGTCATGATGGGCGCCGAGCGCAAGTCGCTGGTGATGACCGACGAAGAAAAGATGCTGACCGCCTATCACGAAGGCGGCCACGCCATCGTCGCGCTCAACGTCAAGGCCACCGATCCGGTGCACAAGGCCACCATCATTCCGCGCGGCCGCGCGCTCGGCATGGTCATGCAATTGCCCGAGCGCGACAAGCTGTCGATGTCGCTCGAGCAGATGACCTCGCGGCTTGCCATCATGATGGGTGGGCGCGTCGCCGAGGAAATGGTGTTCGGCAAGGAGAAGGTGACGTCGGGTGCGGCTAGCGACATCGAGCAGGCGACCAAACTCGCCCGCCTGATGGTCACGCGCTGGGGCCTGTCCGACAAGCTCGGCACGGTCGCTTACGGGGAAAACCAGGACGAGGTGTTCCTCGGCTACCAGGTCTCGCGCCAGCAGAACATCTCGGAAGCGACCGCGCAGACGATCGACGCCGAAGTGCGCAAGCTGGTCGAGGCCGGCTACGCCGAGGCGACGCAGGTCCTCACCGAAAAGCGCGCCGATCTGGAAACGCTGGCGCGCGGGCTGCTGGAATTCGAGACGCTGACCGGCGACGAGATCAAGGATCTGATCGCGGGCAAGCGCCCGGTGCGCGAGTCGGTGATCGAACCGGCCACGCCGCGCTCCTCGGCGGTGCCGCCGGCCGGCAAGCCGCGACCGCGCCCCGAGCCGCCCACTGGCGATGTCGCTCCGCAGCCGCAAGGCTGAGCGATCCTAACCTATTTCGAATGGCCGGGCTTGTCCCGGCCATTTCGATTCATGAGCGGGCCGCGGCTGCGCTATAACGCGCCATGCCGCTGCAAAATCGCGTCACCCCGTTCGGCGAATTTATCGCGACACCCGCGCGCGGCACGATGTTGGGCAACCGCGGCGGGCGGTTTCATGACGCGCAACGCCGGCTCGGGCCGCGGCGCTGGACCTCGAAACAGTGGATCTGCTGCAAGCTCGACTTCAACAACCGTCATCGCACGGTCTGGGGCGATAGCTACAGCGAACTGTTCTTCCTCGACGAGGTGACGGCATTCGCCGCCGGACACCGGCCCTGCTTCGAATGCCGGCGCAAGGACGCTGAAACCTTCGCGGCCCTGTTTTCAGGAGACCGCAATCGAGCAACGGCGGCTGCGATGGATAAGGTTCTTCATGCCGAGCGTCTCGACGGCAAAGCCAAGCGCGTCCACCGCCGCGCACTCGACGCGTTGCCGGACGGCGCCATGATCGCCGTCGATGGTGCGCCCTTCGCTGTCCGTGGCGATCATTTGTTGCGCTGGACGCCGGCCGGCTACGCGGGCAGGAAAAATCGTCCGCGTGCCATCGCGGTCGATGTGCTCACCCCGCCGGCGATGCTGGCGGTGCTGACAAGAGGTTACGCGCCGCACTGGCATCCAAGCGCCGCTTAAGCCGGCTCGATCGGCGGCGCGGCGGGTGCGGCCGGCACGCGGCGCGCCCAGGCGAAAAACACGATGCCCGCCATGACCAGAAGCATCGCCGCCACCAAGGCGACGCAGGCGGGCCAGCCGCCCAACGTCCAGGTGACGCCGCCGAGCGCGGCGCCGAAGCTGCCGCCGACATAGAAACTGGTGACGTAGAGGCCGACCGCCGAGGAGCGGCCGGCGTTGGCGGTGACGGTCACATAGCCGGTGGAGATGGCCTGGCAGATCAGCCCGCAGCCGGCGCTGATGGCGAGGCCCAATATGATGAGCGGCAGCGAAGGCGCCAGCGTCAGCGCGATGCCGACGCCCCACAGTGCGATCACCCGCACCGTGAAGCGCCGCCGCCCGAAACCGTCCGACCGCCCAGCCGGCCCACGGCGTGAGCACGGAACCGACAAGGTAGACGACGAAAATCGCGCCGAGCCAGCTGGCCGAGAGATTGTAGGGCGGGGCGGCGAGATAAAAGCTGATAAAGGTGAACGTGCAGATGAAATTGAACAGCACGCCGAAACCGACCGCATAGGTCGCGACCAATTGGCCGTTGCGGAAATGCGCGAGCATCTGCCGCCCGGAGGCAAGCAAGCCCTCCGAGCGTACGAATTTGCGCTCAGGCGGCAGCAGGAACGCGACCGCGACCGCGCCGGCGAGGGCGATCGCGGCGAGCGCGAAAAATCCCCAGCGCCAGCCGACTAGGTCGGCGAGGAAGCCGGTCACCAGCCGGCCGCTGAATCCGCCCAGGCTCGAGCCGGAACTATAGATGCCGGCGGCCGTGGTCGCTTCCCGGCGCGGCCATTCGTCGCCGATATAGGCGACGGTGACCGCGAAGATCGGCGGCAGCACCAGCCCCTGCACCGCGCGCCAGAAGATCAGCGCCGACAGGCTGGTCGACAGTCCCACCATCACCGTCGGCACCGCCAGCGCGAACATCGCCGCCACGATCACCCGCTTGCGCCCCAGCACGTCGGCCACCGCGCCGGTGAAGGGCGCGGTCAGCGCCACCGCCAGCGTACTGACTGTGATGATGGTGGAGACTTCGGCCGCGCCGGCGTCGAATTCGCGCGAGAGCAAAGGCAGGATCGACTGCGGCGAATAAAGGTTGATGAAGCAGCAATAGCCGGCAATCCCGACCGCCAGTTGACGCGCGAAAAGACCTCGGGCATTGGCGGCAGTATTCATTGAGAAGACCGGCAGGGCGTGAACGAGCAGCTATGCATTGTTTTGGCACCGCCCGCCAAGGGGGCAGGGCGGCGGAGCAGCGGGTCGCCCGGCGCATAGCTCGCTATCGCAACCGAAGCGCCGCCTGCGCGCGGCGCAATGTCCCGGCCGGATCGCCGCCGGCGTCGACCGTCCGCCAATCAATGGCGCCGAGATCGTATTGTTCCTGGCGGCGCGCAACCGCGGCATCCGCGTCGGAGGCATCGGCCGCGCGTGCGCCGACCCGCGCGATGCGGATTTGTAAATCCGCGGATCAGAAACAGGCCGTCGAAGGCCGCCGCGCCCGCCGCCGCCGCGATGTCCCGGCGTTCGCCGGCGTCGGCGAACACCGCGTCCACGATCGCCGAATAGCCGGCGGCGATGACGCGGCGCGCCTTGTCGCCGAGCATGCCATAGACCTTGGCGGTGACGTCGGCCGCATAGGCCGCCTGCGGCAGCCGCTCGGTTTCGGGCGTTTTGAAAAGCGCCTTGCGTTCGATATCGCTGCGCAGCACCACCGCGCCCGGCGCAGGTTGCATCTCCGGCGCCAGCCCGCGCGCGAGCCAGGACTTGCCGGTGCCCGACAGCCCGCCCACGGCCACCAGCCGCGGCGGCGCCGGCGCGATGAGCGTTTGCGCGAGCGCGAAATAGTCGCGCGCATTTTGCTCGATCGCGGCGCGTTGGCCGCCGACCTTGGCGCGCGCGGCGGTGACCTTGGCGCGCACGACGGCGCGCACCGACAGGAACAGCGGCAGCGCGGCCAGCGCATCGAGGTCTTCGAGTTTTCGCGTCTCGTTGAGATACCGGTTGAGCACGATATTGGCGGCCGGGTTGAGCCCGCGTTCGATCAAATCCATCAGCAGGAAGGCGAGATCGTAGAACGTATCGCCGGTGGCGAGCTTGGGATCGAATTCGATGGCGTCGAATAACGTCGGCGCGCCGTCGAGCAGGACGATATTGCCGAGATGCAGGTCGCCGTGACAGCGGCGCACGAAGCCGCCGTGCCGGCGCTGCTCGAGCAGCGGACGCAGGCGCTTGAAGGCCACATCGGTGGCGGCGCCGAGCGCGGCGACTTGCTGCGGCGGAAACAGCGCGGGCTCGGCGGCGAGTTCGGCATCGTTCTGCGCGATGATCTCGGTCAGCGCGGCGGCGAAATCAAAATCGGTCGCCACCGGCGCCAGCCCATGCGCTTTCGCCACCGCGCGCCCGAGCGCGTCGGCGAGCGCCGCGTCGATTTCGCCGCGTTCGGCGAGGTGATCGAACGTCTTGGTTTCGTCGAAGCGCCGCATCGCCACCGCCCATTCGACTGCCGTGCCTTCGCCGCCGATGGCGAAGCCGCCGCCGGGCGCGCGGGTAATCGCCACCACGCCACGGTAGACCGCCGGCGCGAACGCACGGTTGACCGCGATTTCCGCTTCGCAGGCGGCTTTGCGCTTCTCCAAAGTGGAATAGTCGAGGAACGGAAAGCGCACCGCGCGCTTGATCTTCAGCGCGCTGTCGCCGGCCAGGAACACCGAAGCGGCATGGGTGTCGATGCGCTTGACCTTGGCGCCGCCGTGGGTCGCGCTCGCCGAGAAAGTCCAGGACCGCCTGTTGCGCGCTTTCGGCCGGGCTCATCACGTCCTCTTATCGGTGGGCCCTTGGCGGCGGTATCGTAGACCGGGCGGCCTCGCCGGACTGATCCAGGTCAATACGCGGGTTTGCCGGATGTGGCCATGATGTGCCAGATAAACGCAACATTTGACGATTGAAGAGGCTTCACCCGTGACCACGCTGCCGCACAATTTCAAACGCATCAGGCTTAATCTCGCCCGCTCCAAGGAATTCCCGCAAGGCTCGTCGCGGCATGGTTACGAATTCGTAGCCCCGCTCGACGACAAGGGCCATATCGACGTCGAGCAATGGCGCCAGCATCGCGAGAATTGCCGGGTGCGCCGGTTCTGGGAGGGCGAGGACGACGAGATCGGCCTGCTGGTGCACAAGCCCGGCGGCCCCGAGCATGCGCGCTGGATGTTCGATTACAACCCGGAGCGGGCCGACGACGATGAAAGCGGCTTCCGCTTCGGTGCCCACGCCTTTCGCCAAGGCGAATATGTCTCGATCCGCGATGAAGACGGCGAGATGCACACCTTTCAGGTGATCTCGGTGCAGAATGCGGTCTGAAGGCGGCGGCGCTGATGCGGCGGGCCGGGCTTGAACTCGCCGGCGAAAATCTTCATCTAAGGGATGGAGGGGACGTGACAAAGGAGATCGGAAGCATGCGCGCATTGACAGTTGAGCCCGGCCGCGCAAATTCCATAAAGCTCGAGGAGGTCCGCCGCCGCCGGAAAGCGACGGAGATATCCTGGTGCGCGCGCTGGCGCTCGGCATCTGCGGCACCGACCGCGAGATTATTTCAGGCGCCTATGGCTGGCCGCCCTCCGGGGCAAAGCGCCTCATCATCGGACACGAATGCTCGGCCGCGTCGAGGATGCGCCGGCCGGCAGCGGCTTTGTGCCCGGCGACCTGGTGGTCGGCATCGTGCGCCGGCCCGACCCGGTACCGTGTCCGTCGTGTGCCGTCGACGAATGGGACATGTGCCGCAACGGCCAATACACGGAGCGCGGCATCAAGCAACGCAACGGCTACGGCTCCGAGCAATTCCGCCTCGAGCACGATTTCGCGATCAAGCTCGATCCTTCGCTCGACAAGCTCGGCGTGCTGTTGGAGCCGACCAGCGTGGTCGCCAAGGCCTGGGAGCAGGTCGAGCGCATCGGCGCGCGCGGCGCGGCTTGGCAGCCGCGCGTTGTGCTGATTACTGGCGCCGGACCGGTCGGCTTGCTGGCGGCGCTGCTCGCCAAAAAACGTGGCTACGACGTGCACATTCTCGACCTCGCCAAGGAAGGCGCGAAGCCCAAGCTCGCGCGCGACCTCGGCGCGACTTATCACGCCGGCGATCTTGGCAAGCTCGAACCGGACATCGTGATCGAATGCACGGGCGCGGCGACCGTGGTGCTCGACGTCATGAACCGCAACGCGCCGAAGGGGATCATCTGCCTCGCTGGCGTCTCGTCGGGCGGCCACAAGCTGCAATTCGACATCGGCGCGCTCAACCGCGGCATGGTGCTGGAAAATGACGTGGTGTTCGGCTCGGTCAACGCCAACCGGCGGCATTACAGCGCCGCCGCCGACGCACTGGCCAAAGCCGACAAGGATTGGCTTGGCCGTTTGATCACCCGCCGCGTGCCGCTCGACCGCTGGAACGAGGCCTTCGAGAGCGCGCCGACGACGTCAAGACCGTCTTGGATTTCACGCAATGAGCCTGATCCGGCGTAACGGCTAAGGCATGGCTTCCCGCATCGAAGACTACGCCGTGATCGGCGATCTGAGCACCGCGGCGTTGGTAGGCCGCGACGGCTCGATCGACTGGCTGTGCTGGCCGCGCTTCGATTCCGACGCCTGCTTTTCGGCGCTGCTTGGGACTCCCGACCATGGCCGCTGGCTGGTCGCGCCGAAAGAAAAAATCACGCGGGTTACGCGCCGCTACCGGCCCAACACGCTGATCCTGGAAACCCACTTCGAGACCGCCGACGGCGCGGTGACGCTCGTCGATTTCATGCCGCCGCGCACCGACGGCTCGCATCTCGTGCGCATGGTGGTCGGCGAGCGCGGCACGGTGGCCATGCACAGCGAGCTGGTGCTCCGCTTCGGTTATGGCGCGACGGTGCCGTGGGTGTCGCGGGTCGACGATCAGACCTTGCAGGGCATTGCCGGGCCGGACACGGTGCTGGTGCGTTCGGACGTTCATTTGCGCGGCGAGAATTTCAAGACGGTGGCCGACTTCACCGTCTCGGCCGGCGAAACGTCGTCCTTCGTTATCACTTATGTGCCGATTGATACGCCGTTTCCGAAGCCGCTCGATTCGCAACATATGCTCGCCACGACCGAACATTATTGGACGCAGTGGGCGGGCAAGAGCAAGATCGGCGGACCGTGGAAAGACGCGGTGACGCGCTCGCTGATCACGCTGAAGGCGATGACCTACGCGCCGACCGGCGGCATGGTGGCGGCGGTTACCACCTCGCTGCCGGAGCAGATCGGTAGCGAGCGCAATTGGGACTACCGTTTCTGCTGGCTGCGTGACGCGACCCTGACGCTGCTCGCGCTGATGAACGGCGGATATTACGAGGAAGCCAACAAATGGCGCGACTGGCTGTTGCGCGCGGTCGCCGGCAGCCCGGATCAAATGCAGATCATGTACGGGATCGCCGGCGAGCGGCGGCTCACCGAATGGGAAGCCGACTGGCTCCCCGGCTATGAGGCGTCGCGTCCGGTGCGCATCGGCAATGCGGCGCACGAGCAGATCCAGCTCGATGTCTTCGGCGAGATGATGGACGCGATACATCAGGCGCGGCTTGGCAAGCTCGCCCCCAGCGAATCGCGCTGGGAACTGCAACAGGAATTCATCGCCCATCTCGAAAAAATCTGGCAGAACACCGACAGCGGCATCTGGGAGGTGCGCGGCGAAAAGCGGCATTTCACTTATTCCAAGGCCATGGCCTGGGTCGCCTTCGACCGCACCATTAAGAGCGCCGAACGCTTCGGCCTCGAGGGGCCGGTCGAGCACTGGAAGAAAATCCGCGACGAGATCTACACCGACGTCTGCCGGCTCGGCTTCGACACCGAGCTCAACAGTTTCGTGCGCTCTTATGGCTCCAAGCAGCTCGACGCCAGTCTGCTGCTGCTGCCGGCGATCGGATTCATGCCGCCCGAAGACCCGCGCATTCGCGGCACCGTCGCGGCAATCGAGCGCTCGCTCGTCACCGACGGGTTGGTGCGCCGCTATAACACCGAAGCGGCCAAGGACGGCCTGCCGGCGGGGGAGGGCGCGTTCCTGGCCTGCAGCTTCTGGCTGGTCGACGCCTATCTCATGCTCGACCGCCGCGACGATGCCGTGCGGCTGTTCGAGCGGCTATTGTCGCTGAGCAATGACGTCGGCCTGCTCAGCGAGGAATACGACCCTTATGCCAACCGGCTGATCGGGAATTTTCCGCAGGCCTTTTCCCACCTGGCGCTGGTCAATAGCGCCACCAACCTCGCCCACACGGTCAAGCCTTTCGAGCAACGCTCGGAGCGCAAGTTCGCCCACCGCCACACCGATTCCAATTCGGCCTCTTAAGCCTATTGACCGCCGCGGCCTGGCCGGGAAGAGTGCGCGGCTCACGCCGTGGTCAGCGGCCAAGCAAGGGAGAAGCGCAGTGATTATCGATCTTCGTACTTACCGGATCATGCCGGGACGCATGCCCGCGCAGCTCGAACTCTACGGCAAGCTCGGCTATCCCGTGCAGCTGCGCTATATCGGCGAGCCGCTGTGCTTTCTGGTCGCGGAAAGCGGCCAGCTCAACACGCAGGTGCATGCCTGGATTTACGAAAGCGCCGGTGACCGCGAGGCCAAGCGTGCCGCGATGATGAAAGACCCGGACTGGAAGCATTTCCTGTCGGAGAATGCCAAGGCCGGCAACCTTGTCGAGCAGCAAACCAGCCTGATGACTCCGGCGCCGTTCGCGCCGCCGCTGACGGTGCCGAAACCCCAGCGCTGACTTGGAGCGAAATCGATGCGCGGCAATGACGGCACGCGGACTGGCGGCGAAATCCTGATCGATCAACTGGCGATCCACGGGGTGCGCCACGTCACCTGCGTGCCGGGCGAAAGCTATCTTGCCGCGCTCGATGCTTTTTACGGCCGCGATATCGCGATCACGGTCTGCCGGCACGAGAGCACCGCCGCGATGATGGCCGAGGCGGCCGGCAAGGCTACCGGCCGCCCCGGCATCTGCTTCGTCACCCGTGGCCCGGGCGTTACCAATGCGTCCGCCGGCATCCATATCGCGCAGCAGGATTCCTCGCCGATGATCGTGTTCGTCGGGCAGGTCGCGCGCCGCATGCGCGAGCGCGACGCCTTCCAGGAGCTCGACTACCGCGCGGTGTTCGGCTCGATGGCCAAATGGGCGACCGAGATCGACGATCCCGCGCGCATCCCCGAGGTGGTGGCGCGCGCCTTCCATATCGCCTGCCAGGGCCGCCCCGGCCCGGTGGTGATTGCGCTGCCGGAGGACATGCTGGTTGAGCGCGCGATCGTTCCGGACGCCAAGGCGTTCGAGCCGGTGGAGACCTGGCCGGGCTTGACCGACATGAGCCGGCTGCAAAAGCTCTTGTGGGCGGCAAAACGTCCGGTCGCGGTCATCGGCGGCAGCCGCTGGTCGGAAGCTGCCTGTGCCGCGCTGACGCGGTTTGCCGAGCGCTTCGCGCTGCCGGTCGTCACCACCTTCCGCCGCGGCGCATTGTTCGACGCGCTGCATCCCTGCTACGCCGGCGATCTCGGCATCGGCACCAATCCCAAACTGCTGGCGCGCATCAAGGGCGCCGACTTGCTGCTGGTGATCGGTGATCGAATGAGCGAGGTGCCGGCGCAGGGCTACACGCTGCTCGACATTCCGGACCCGCAGATGAAGCTGGTGCACGTGCAGCCGGATGCCGATGAACTCGGCCGCGTCTATCAGCCCGCGCTCGCCATCAACGCCTCGCCGACCGCGTTCTGCTCGGCGCTGGAAGGCTTGCAACCGCCGAACGAGATCGCCTGGCGCGGTGAGAGCGACAACGCGCATGCCGACTATCTCGCCTGGTCCGAGAAGGCGACGCCGCAGCCGGGCGGCGTCAATCTCGGCGAGATCATGGTGTGGCTGCGCGCCAACCTGCCGGACGATGCGACCATCACCAACGGCGCCGGCAATTTCTCCGCCTGGATTCACCGCTTCTATCGCGTGCGCAAATATAACGGCCTGGTGGGCGCGGCGTCGGGCTCAATGGGTTACGGGTTGCCGGCGGCGCTGGCGATGCAGACGCTTTATCCCGGCCGCACCGTGGTGTGCGTTGCCGGCGATGGTGACTTCCTGATGACGGGCCAGGATTTCGCGACCGCCGTGCAATATGAATTGCCGGTGATCGTGGTGATCTACGACAACGGTCTCTACGGCACCATCCGCATGCATCAGGAGCGCGACTATCCGGGCCGCGTGGTCGCGACCCAGATCAAGAACCCGGACTTTGTCGCCTATGCCAAAGCCTTCGGCGGCTTCGGCGTCAAGGTGGAGAAGACCGCGGATTTCCCAGCGGCCTTCGCCGCCGCGCGCAAATCCGGCAAGCCGGCGATCATCTGCCTGAAGGTCGATCCGGAGGCGCTCGCGCCGGGCATGACGTTGTCCGGTATTCGCGAAAAGTCGCTGGCCGGCGGCGGTAAGTCCGGGACGCATCAGGGCTGACGGCTTAGCGCGCTCATCTGCCCGCGAAAGCCGGCGAAGCAGGCGTCCAAATTTGCCAATCGATGAGTCCTGGATCCCCGTTTACGGGTGACGAGCGGCAGCGATTACCGCCGCTTGCCTCCTTGCCGTAAATCGTCGTTCACTCGTTGTCATGCCGTATCGCCGCACCGAGAACGTGGTTCGCCATCTGGCCGAGCGCGAGCAGGCGATCCTCGCCGCGGCGACCGGCATTGCCGCCGAGAGCGGCATGGGCGCGGTGCAGATCGCCGCGGTTGCGGCGCGCGCCGGCATTGCCGCCGGTACCGTCTATCGCTATTTCCCGTCGAAGACCGATCTCATCGCCGAACTGATCGCGGCGGTCGCCGCCCGCGAACTCGCCGCCATGCGGCAGCCGCCGATGCCGCGCCGGGGCCGCTGTCGGCGCTTGCCGCGGCGATCGCCACCTTTGCCGCCCGCGCGCTCTATGCGCGGCGGCTGACCTGGGCGGTGACCGGCGAACCGGTGGAGCCGCAGGTCAACGTCTTGCGGCTCGATTTCCGCCAGTCGCTCGCCGCCGAGCTGGAGGCGCGCATCAGGACGGCAATCGACGGCGGCCATCTGCCCGAGCAGGACGCAGCGTGGCCGCGCCCGCGATGATCGGGGCGCTGCTGGAAGGCCTGGTCGGTCCGCTGGCGCCGCCGCATGACGAGGATGCGGCCGGCGAACGCGCGGCGGTGCAGACGGCGACGCTGCTGGCGCTGCGTGCGCTCGGCGTGATCGATGCGCGCGCCCGCGGCCTGGTGGCGCAATGCGTGCTGCCCACCGCCGGGCCGTGAAGCGCTAGCCCGTAACTTCCGCCGGCACCTCGTCGAGCGGCAGCGTCACCAGCTTGACGCCGCGCTCGCCCGGATCGTCGGCGCTGTGGAAGCCGAGCTCGGTGCACATCGTGAGCATGGTGGAATTCTCCGCCAGCACCTGGCCGTGCACCGATTGCAGGCCCTTCTCCTTGGCGTAAGCGATCATGTGCTTCATCATCAGCCAGCCGAGCCCGTGGCCCTTCAGCCGCGAGCGCACCAGGATGGCGAATTCGGCGTCCTTGCCGCCCATGTCGTCATGCAGGCGCACCACGCCGAGCATGCGGCCGCTTTGCTCCTCGATGGCGATGAAGGCCATGGCATGGGCGGGGTCGTAATGGATCAGCTTGTCGATCATCTCGTGGCTCACTTCGCGCATGGCCGCGAAAAATCGCAGGCGCAAGTCTTCTGCCGTCACCTCGTTAAGAAAATCGGGATAGAGCGCGGCGTCCTCCGGCTTGAGCGGCCGGAACAGCACCGGCGTTCCATCGCGCAAGACGACGTGGCGTTCGAGCAATGCGAATGCCTCTCCTCTGTCGTCCCCGCGAAGGCGGGGACCCATCGTCCCTGAATCAACGAGGGACTGCGGCGTATGGGTCCCGGGCTCGCTGGCGCTCGTCCGAGGCGACAGCAACTAGTGCGACATCAGCACCGGCAGCGTCATCGATTCCAGCAGCCCGCGGGTGGCGCCGCCGAGCACGAATTCGCGCAGGCGCGAATGGCCGTAGCCGCCCATCACGATCATGTCGGCGGATGCAGTCGGCCGCGTAGGACAGGATGGTGGAGGGAACGTCGATGTCAGGCGAGGTGATGCGCTTGACGTCGACTTTCAAGCCGTGGCGGGCGAGATGCTGGCCGAGGTCGGCGCCGGAAATCTCGTCGCTCTTGGGCGGCTTGCTGCCGACGATGACGACCTCCACCTGCTTGGCCTTCTCCAGGAACGGCATGGCGTCTGCGATGGCCCGGGTGGCGGCGCGGCTGCCGTCCCAGCACACCATCACCCGGTCGAGCTTCAGCCCGGCCTTCTGGATGAACGGCACGAAGATCACCGGCCGGCCGGAATCGAACAGCACGCCTTCGTCGATGACCTCGTCCGGCACCGGCTGCTCGCGCGTGGGCTGGCTGAGCACGACGACGTCGAAGCGCCGGCTGATGCGGCTGAGCTGGTCGGAGGCGCCGGCCACGCTGGCGCTCAAGATGCGGGTCTCCGACGAGATGCCGGCGCGCTTGGCCGCCGCCTCGAAGCGGGCGGTGGCCGCGCGCGCGCCCTTTTCCGACTCGGTGCGTTGCGCTTCGATGAACTCCGGCGGAATCCCGCCCATCACCGAGCCGGGGATCACCGGCTCATAGGCGAAGGCGACCGCGAGCACGTGCGCGCCGAACGTTTCCGCGATCGAAATGGCGTAGTTGCCGGCCGGATGTTGCTCACTCAGTCCGAGATTAACGACGAGATCCTTGATCATGACGGTTCGTCTCCTGCCCGAGCGGGTCGCCCGACCTTGTAATTATGCAAGCTGATAAAGCCGCAGCCTTGACCGAGGTCAAATGCCAGCCGTGCCCCGCAAGTTCCTCGTTGAAGCGGCGTCTCCCGCGCCTGCCGGTTACTTCTTGTTGCCGTCGGGCCCGAACTGCTTGAGATAGGCCCACAGATTGTTGATGTCCGTTTCCTTCTTGATGCCGGGAAAGATCATCTTGGTACCCGAAATCTTGCCGCGCGGGTCTTTGATGTATTCTTTGAAGGTCTCCTCATTCCAGGTGATGCCTGAATTCTTGTTGGCCGCCGAATAACTGTAGCCTGGGGCGCTGCCGGAATGGCGGCCGTCGAGGCCGTTGAGTTCGGGGCCGACCTTGTTCTTGGCGCCCGGGCCGATGGCATGGCAGGGCCGGCATTTCTTGAATACCTGCTCGCCGGCGGCCGCATCCTGGGCGTGTGCGGTCGGCGCCATTGCCACCGTTGCCAGCACGGCCGCCGCCAATGTCGCCTTCATGGCCATTATTATTCTCCCGTAGAGACGTTTCGCCGCCGCCCTCGGGCCGATAGACCCGGCCTGCTTTTGCTATGGTTTTGCCAGCCCTATGTGTCCGCCGTCAAATGGCTGATATCGTGGAGTGAGAAAAGCGCGGGAGTGATCGAAGCATGTCGGTGCGGATGCCGGAGCTGGACGGCGCGGTGATGGCCCGGCGCGAGCGCATCGTTGCCGCCCTGCGCCAGATTGTCCCGGGCGAGGGGGTGATCGCCGGCGAACGCGAAATGCGCCCCTATGAGAGCGACGGGCTGACCGCCTACCGCCAACTGCCCATGGTGGTGGTGCTGCCGGAGACCACCGCCCAGGTTGCCGAAGTGCTGCGCTATTGCCACGACGAGGGCATCCGGGTGGTGCCGCGCGGGGCCGGCACGTCGCTCTCCGGCGGCGCGCTGCCGCTGGCCGACGGGGTGCTGCTGGGCATGGCCAAGTTCAATCGAATCAGGGAGATCGACTTCGCCAACCGCGTCGCCGTGGTCGAGCCGGGCGTCACCAATCTGGCGGTCTCGAATGCGGTCGCGCATGAAGGCTTTTATTACGCGCCCGATCCGTCCTCGCAGATCGCCTGCACCATCGGCGGCAACATCGCGGAGAACTCCGGCGGCGTGCACTGCCTGAAATACGGCATGACCACCAACAACGTGCTCGGCTGCGAGATCGTGCTGATCACCGGCGAGGTGCTGCGCATCGGCGGCAAGCATCTGGACAGCGCCGGCTACGACCTGCTCGGCATCATCACCGGCTCGGAGGGCCTGCTCGGCGTGGTCACCGAAGTGACCGTGCGCATCTTGCGCAAGCCGGAAACCGCGCGCGCGCTGCTGATCGGCTTTCCGACCTCGGAGGATGCCGGCGAATGCGTTTCGCCGCATCATCGGCGCCGGCATCATCCCCGGCGGCATGGAGATGATGGACAGGCCGGCGATCCACGCGGCCGAGGAGTTCGTCCATGCCGGCTATCCGCTCGACGTCGAGGCGCTGTTGATCGTCGAGGTCGACGGCCCGCGGCGGAAGTCGACTACCTGATCGAGCGCGTCGAGCAGATCGCCAAGGATTGCCGCGCGGTGTCGTGCAAGGTTTCGAACTCGGAAGAGGAGCGGCTGCTGTTCTGGGCCGGCCGCAAGGCGGCGTTCCCGGCGGTCGGCCGCATCTCGCCGGACTATTACTGCATGGACGGCACCATCCCGCGTCGCCAATTGCCGCTGGTGCTCGCGCGCATGAAGGAGATGTCGGAGAAATACGGGCTTGCGCGTCGCCAACGTGTTTCACGCCGGCGACGGCAACCTGCATCCGCTCATCCTCTATGACGCCAACAAGGAGGGCGAGCTCGACCGCGCCGAGCGTTCGGCGCCGAAATCCTGAAGCTCTGCGTCGAGGTCGGCGGCGTGCTTGACCGGCGAGCACGGCGTCGGCGTCGAGAAGCGCGACCTGATGCGGGTGATGTTTTCCGAAACCGATCTCGACCAGCAGCAGCGCGTCAAATGCGCCTTCGACGCCAAGGGCCTGCTCAATCCCGGCAAGGTGTTTCCGACGCTGCACCGTTGCGCCGAGCTCGGGCGCATGCACATTTCCGGCGGCAAACTGCCGTTCCCCGACATTCCGAGGTTTTGATCATCATGCGTTTCGGTCTGTTCTGCTCCCCCAAAGCCGATGCCCGTGGGTTCGGTCCGGAAACCGGCCAGGGCTTCCGCGACTATCTCGATTTCAACGTCGAGGCCGAGGCGCTTGGCCTGCATTCGAGCTTCTCGGTCGAGCATCATTTCAGCGGCTGGAATCAGGCCTCCGCCACGCTGATGCTGCTGATGGCGCTGGCCATGCGCACCAAGACGCTGCGGGTCGGCACCGCGGTGATGGTGCTGCCCTGGCACAATCCGGTGCTGCTGGCCGAGCAGGCCGCCACCCTCGACGCGCTGTCCGGTGGGCGCTTCGATTTCGGTATCGGCAAGGGCTACCGGCATTCGCGAGTTCAAGGGTTTCCAGATCGCGCCGGAGGAGGCCGAGGCGCGCTTCGAGGAAGCGCTCGAATTCATCACCCGCGCTTTCACCACCCGCGAGCGTTTCTCGCACCAGGGCCGCTTCTGGCATTTCGAGGACGTGGTGGTGGAGCCGCCGCCGGCGCAAAGCCCGCATCCGCCGTTCTGGGTCGCCGCCGGCAATCCGCATTCGATCGCGCGCGCCGGCGAGCGCGGCTTCAATCTGATCCTCGATCAATATGCCTCTCCGGCCACGCTGCGCGAGCGCATCGCCATCTACAAGGCGGCGCGCGAGGCGAAGGGCTTGGGCTTCGATCCCATGCAGGTGACGGTGGCGCGCCAGCTCTATATCGCCAAGGACGAGGCCGACAAGCAGGAGGCGCTCAAGCGCCAGGCGCAATACACCAAGCGCACCGTCGACGTGGCGCGCGACCCCAAGGCGAAAGGCGGCTCGCACGTGCTGGCCTATGCCGACAAGCCGGGCGCCACGGAAGAGAACGCGCTCTACGGCACGCCCGACGAGATCGCCGCCATGCTGGAAGCATTGCAGGGCGCCGGCGTCGAATACATCTTGCTGACGATCTCCGGCGGCGCGACCAATTGCGCCGCTTCGCGCGCGAGATCATGCCGGCCTTCCGGCGAGCGGGCGGCTGCCGCGGAATGAAGACTCTCGGCCATGACTGACGTTCTCAAACCCCGCGACGCCAAGGAGGTCGAGGAGGCCGTGCGCTGGGCGCTCGGCGAGGAGAAGCCTTTGGAGATCGTCGGTCAGGGCTCCAAGCGCGCCGTCGGCCGGCCGAGCCAGACCGATCTCACGCTCGATCTGTCCGGCCTCTCCGGCGTCACGCTCTACGAGCCGGCGGAACTGGTGCTGTCGGCCAAGGCCGGCACGCCGCTGGCCGAGATCGAGAAGCTGCTCGATCGAGAACAACCAGCAACTCGGCTTCGAGCCGATCGACTATGGGCCGCTGCTCGGCGGCGAAGCCGGGCAGGGCACCATCGGCGGCGTGATCGCCGCCAATCTGTCCGGTCCGCGCCGCATCAAGGCGGGCGCCGCGCGCGACCATTTCCTCGGCGTCACGCGCGGTCACCGGCCGCGGCGACACCATCAAGTCGGGCGGCCGGGTGGTGAAGAACGTCACCGGCTACGACCTGTGCAAGCTCTTTGCCGGCTCCTGGGGCACGCTGGCCGCGATGACCGACGTCACCATCAAGGTGCTGCCCAAGCCGGAGACCGAGGCGACCGTGATCGTCACCGGGCTCGACGATGCGCACGCCTGCGCGGCCATGGCCGCCGCCATGGGCTCGCCCTACGACGTGTCGGGCGCCGCCCATCTGCCGGATCACGTGGCCTCCTGGTTCGACGGGCTGCCGAAGGCGGAAGCGACGACGGCGCTCAGATTGGAAGGCCACGCGCCCTCGGTCGCCCACCGCAAGGAAACGCTGGCCGCGCTGATGAAGCCGTTCGGTCCGGTGGCGCTGCTGGAGGAAAACGATTCCCGCGCGCTCTGGCGCAGCGTCCGGCAGGTCAAGCCGTTCGCCGCCGACGCCGCGCGCGAGCGGCCGCTGTGGCGCATCTCCACCGCGCCGGCCCGCGGCCACGAGCTGCTGGCGACGATCACGCCGGCGGCGCAGATGTTCTACGACTGGGCCGGCGGCCTGATCTGGGTGGCGATGCCGTTCGCCGAGGAGCCCGACGCCGCCGCCGTGCGCGGCGCGGTCGCCAAAGTCGGTGGCCATGCCATGCTGGTGCGCGCGCCGGCGGCGTTGCGCGCCGCCCTCGACGTGTTCGCGCCGGAGCCGGCGGGCCTCGCCGCGTTGAGCAAGCGGGTGAAGGAGGGCTTCGATCCCAAGGGCGTGCTCAATCCCGGCCGCATGTGGGCGGGGGTGTAGTCGATGCAAACATCATTCACCCTGGCGCAGCTCGCCGATCCGCAAATCGCGGCATCGGAAAAAATCCTGCGCGCCTGCGTGCATTGCGGCTTCTGCACCGCCACCTGCCCGACCTATGTGCTGCTGGGCGACGAGCTCGATAGCCCGCGCGGGCGCATCTATCTGATCAAGGAGATGCTCGAGC
This sequence comes from uncultured Alphaproteobacteria bacterium, assembly GCA_963814885.1. Taxonomy (GTDB): domain Bacteria; phylum Pseudomonadota; class Alphaproteobacteria; order Rhizobiales; family Xanthobacteraceae; genus Pseudolabrys. Next base: position 101,400 of record CAWFEO010000017.1, read on the forward strand.
AGGGAAAGCCCGCCACCCGCGACGTGGTCAAACATATCGACCGCTGCCTGTCGTGCAATTCCTGCATGACCACCTGTCCGTCCGGCGTCACCTACATGCATCTCGTCGACCACGCCCGCGACCACATCGAGAAGACCTACAAGCGCCCGCTCGCCGACCGCGCCATCCGCGGCCTGCTGGCGCGGGTGCTGACCGACCCCGGCCTGTTCCGGCTGGCGGTCGTCGGCGGCATTGTCGGCCGGCCGTTCGCGCCGCTGTTGCGGGCGTTGGGCCTGCGGCGAATGGCCGCCATGCTGACGCTCACCCCGCGCCGCAAGCCGGCGCCGCCGATCGAGCGCACCGGCAAGGTCCATGCCGCGCAAGGCGCCCGCCGGGGCCGGGTGGCGCTGTTGTCCGGCTGCATCAATCCGGTGCTGGCGCCGTCCACCGACGAGGCCGCCATCCGCCTGCTCACCCGCCACGGCATCGAGGTGGTGGTGGCGCAGGGCGAGGGCTGCTGCGGCTCGCTCGTCCACCACATGGGCCGCGAGCACCAGGCGCTGGCGCAGGCGCGCAACAATATCGACGCCTGGACCCGCGAGATCGAAGCGGGCGGGCTCGACGCCATCCTCACCACCGTCTCCGGCTGCGGGGTCACGATCAAGGATTACGGCTTCATGCTGCGCACGGATGCAGCCTATGCGGAGAAGGCGGCGGCGGTTGCCAAGCTGGCCAAGGACGTCAGCGAATATCTAGCCACGCTCAAATTGCAGGTGGGCGTGGCGGCGGAAGGCATCACGGTCGCCTATCACGCCGCCTGCTCGCTTCAGCACGGACAGAAAGTCACACGCGAACCGAAAGAATTGCTTTCCAACTGCGGCTTCATCGTCAAAGATGTGCCGGAAGGACATTTGTGTTGTGGCTCAGCCGGTACCTACAACATTCTGCAGCCGAGGCTGGCGGAACAGTTGCGGGACCGCAAAGTTGCGAACATTACGCGGCTTGAACCGGATGTGATCGCGGCCGGCAATATCGGCTGCCTGACACAGATCGGCACCGGTACGAGCATTCCGGTCGTTCACACCGTCGAGCTCATCGACTGGGCGACCGGCGGGCCGATGCCGGAGGCGCTGCGGGAAAATGCGGGCCTTGAGTCCGCGGCGGCGGAATAGGGGGGCGGGCTGAGGCCAAATGGCGTCGCGCCAGATGGCGTGGCGAATGCGTTGGCGCGTTTTCATTAAACCGATCGGGAGAACGATCATGGCGAAATCAAAGAAGCGGAAAAAGAAGAAGTCGAAGGTCAAGAAATCGAAGGCGAAGCGAGCTACCCTGGCGCGCAAGAAAAAAAAGAAGAAAGGGGTGAAGAAGGCGGCCCGCAAAGCGGCCAAGAAGGCGAGAAAAAAGAAGAAGTCGGCGAAGAAGCGCACAGCGCCGCAACCGGCACCGCAGCCGGCGCCGGAAGTTCCGCCGCCGGCCGGTCCGTCAACAGTGATTCCAAGTTTTGGCAGCCTGTTCGGCGGAAGAACGGATGACGGCCAATAGGCTGACGAAAAAAGACTGACCGGGAGCAGGGCGGCCGCCAGCAAAAATGGCGGTCGTCCGCGTGCCGATTCTCACCATTGCGGCCGACGCGCAGATGATGCGAGGCCGTGTGGTGGCCGCGCGAACATAATCGGAATCTTGCATATGATCGCGCGGGCGGCCCCGATTGCATCGCTGGAGCGGCCCGAATAGCATACGAAACACGAGGGGAATGGCCATGGCCGGAACCTGTTCGCATTTCCACAGCTCATAATTCTACGATCAGCGCAGGGGGTAATTGGCTATGCCGGCTTACAAAATCCTGATCATGGGCGCGTCCTACGGGTCGCTGTTGGCGTCCAAAATTCTGTTCGGCGGACATTCCGTTCATCTCGTCTGCCTGCCGGCCGAAGCGGATCTGATCAACGCGGAAGGTTTCCGCGTGCGCATTCCGGTGAAGGGCCGGGCTGACCGCGTCGAGATCGATTCACGTAAGCTGCCCGGCAAGGTCACCGCCGGCGGCACCGACGGCGTCAATCCGGCCGATTACGATCTGGTCGGCCTTGCCATGCAGGAACCGCAATTCGGCTCGCCCGGCGTGCGCGAACTGTTGGACAAGGTAGCGAAGTCCAAGGTCCCTTGCATGTCGATCATGAACATGCCGCCGCTGCCTTACGTGAAGCGCATCCCAGGTCTCGACTACAAGGCGCTCGAACCGGCCTTCACCGATCCGCGCGTCTGGGACAGTTTCGATCCCGGCCTGGTGACGTTGTGCAGCCCCGACCCGCAGGCGATCCGCCCGCCGGAGGAAAAGGTCAACGTGCTGATGGTCACGCTGCCGACCAACTTCAAGGTCGCCAAGTTCGCCGACGACAAGCACACCGCCATCCTGCGCCAGCTCGAAAAGGACATCGACGCGGTGCGCTTCGATCCCGGCGACGGCAGCAAGATCGAACTGCCGGTGAAGCTGCGCGTGCATGAGTCGATTTTCACGCCACTCGCCAAGTGGGCGATGCTGCTCGCCGGCAATTACCGCTGCATCACTAAGGACGGCATGCGCACTGCGCAGGAAGCCGTTCACTCGGACATCGACACGTCGCGCGAAGTCTACAATTTCGTGTTCGACCTTTGCGTCAAGCTCGGCGCCAAACCGGAAGATCTGGTGCCGTTCGAGAAATACGCCGCCGCGGCGCAAAGCCTCACCCGCCCGGCCTCGGCGGCGCGCGCCTTGCAGAACGGTGCCAAGAACATCGAACGTTCCGACAAGCTGGTGCAGCTCATCGGCCGGCAAAAGGGCATGAGCAACCCGAAGGTCGACGCCATCGTCGCCCTGGTCGACCAGCGGCTGGAGGCTAACCGCAAGAAAGCGGCGGCCTGATCCGCGGCAGCCGTCGATCGTTTCGGCCCGATCACGCAGGCCGTTTGTGCGCCCGCCGGGAATCGCCGGCGGGCGTTCGTTTGCACACAAACTAGTCAGTGCAAGCCGGGCGGCCTTGTGTGGAAAACGTCGGAATAGACCCCTAAGGCTCTCGCCATTCGCCAGCGGGATACCTTTTTCGACGTAAAAATTGTGACATTGGCGCAACAGTCTGCCTCTATTTATTGACGGGAAGCCTATTCGCCTAAAAAGGCAGCAATTGCTGCTGTTTTCGCCTTGCCGCAGTGCGAGCTAGCGGATGTAAAGTTACGCCTAATGCGCGTCCTTATTGCGTACGGGTCGATCGCAGTTGGGTAATTGACGGATTTATGTACGCGAGGACGACGCGGAAATTTGTATCGGCTGCAAGTCGATCGAACCGAAAAGGGGCAGGGTCAGATGAAGAAAGTTGGTTTGTCGGTTATTGCGGCGCTTGCCGTGGCGGTGAGTGCGGCACCATCGTTTGCATCGGATTTGCCGATGAAGTCCAAAGCGGCGCCACCTCCGCCGCCGCCGCCTTATGCCTTGGACATCGCCGTCGGCGGGGTGGTCATGTCCGACTACGTTTTCCGCGGCATCTCGCAGTCCAATAAGGCGCCGTCGGGCGGCGCCTATTTCGAGCCGGACCTCAAGACGCCGATCGGCACGTTCTATGCCGGCATCGCGGCCTACGCCATCAGCTGGCCGAGCGGCCCCGGATTTGGCTTCACCGATCCGTCGGCCGAAGTCGATTTCTACGGCGGCTGGCGCAACAGCTGGGGCCCGTTCTCGCTCGATATCGGTATCATCGAATATTACTACCCGAGCGAAAGCTTCAACGGCTTCACCAACACCAGCGATTTCTATGAAGTCTACGGCAAGGTCGGCTACGACTTCGGCAACGGCTTCTCGATCGGCGGCAACGTGTTCTGGACGCCTAACCTGCTGCACTACAGCGAAACCTTCGCGACTCTCGGCATCTCGAACACACCTCAGGCGGTTTATTACTCGGGTACCGCAGCCTTCGTGTTCCCGCAGAAGGTCTGGGACATCTCCACGAAGATCTCGGGCGAGTACGGCTATTGGGACATCGAATCGACCGGCTTCATCCTCGCCGGTGCGACCGCCAATCCGAGCTACAGCTATTGGAATGTCGGCATCGCTTTCGCTTATAAGGAGCTCACGCTCGACCTGCGCTATCATGGCACCGACCAGAGCGCTCAGGACTGCGCCAACTTCCTGTTGGTCACCTTGGGCAACCAGTCGAACAGCTGGTGCGAAGACACCTTCGTCGCTTCGATCAAGTTCGATACCTCGGTGGGTGTCGGCCACTAAGCAATCTCTGAACCTGCCCTTGGGCGGCGGCTCCTCGGAGCCGCCGCCCTTTTCATTTTCCGAACCCTTCGAAAACGAACGCCGGCGCTCGTTAGCCGGCCGCCGCAAGCGTGCCCTCGCGCAGCCAGGCGCGGTCGCCTTCGCGGGCCATCACGAGCCGGCGGCGGTGGAAGGCGGTAAGCGTCGCACGGTGACCGATCGAAACGATGGTCGCTTTCGCGAGCCGCGCTTCCAGCAGGTGGTAGAGCGCGGCCTCGGCCGCCTCGTCGAGCGAGGCGGTGGCTTCGTCCAGGAACAGATAGTCGGGCGCCTGCAGGATCGCGCGCGCGATTCCGAGACGCTGCTGCTCGCCGGGCGAGAGCATCCGGTTCCAATGCGCTTCCTCCTCGATGCGGGAGGCCAAGTCCGGCAAACCCACCGCCGCGATCAACGCGGCGACTTCTGCGGCATCGAAGCTGCCGGGCTCGGCCGGATAGGCGACTGCGGCGGCCAGCGGTGCGATCGGGAAATACGGACGTTGCGGCAGGATCATCACGCGCGCGTTTTTCGGTACCGTGATCGTGCCCGAACCGAACGGCCACACGCCGGCCAGCGCGCGGAAAAGCGTGGATTTGCCGGCGCCGGAGGGACCGCTGACCAGCACGCGCTCGCCTAGTTTGATGGAGATGTCGCTGGCATTGACCAGCGGCACACCGTTCGGCAGCCGCACGGCGAGATCTTTGAGTGTGATGGCCGCAGCCTCGCCGGGCTCAAGACCGATCACCGGCGGCGCCACCGCTACCGCGCGCGCAGCCGCGACCGATTGATCGAAGCCGGACAAGCGCTCGATCACCGCGCGCCATTCCGCCAGGCTGCGATACAGGTTCACGAACACCGACAACGCACTTTGCACCTGGCCGAAAGCATTGGCAGTCTGCATCAATCCGCCGAGCTGGATTGCTTTGGCGAAATAGGCCGGACTCACCATGATGAACGGGAACACCACCGAGGCCTGCGTATAGCCGGCGGTGAAGAAGGTGAGCTTCTTCTGCCGGGTCATGATCGCATACCAATTGGCCACCACGTTGCCGAAACGCACCAGCAGGCGGTCGCGCTCGGCGCGTTCGCCTTCGAGCAGGGCAATCTGTTCGGAATTCTCGCGCACCCGCACCAGGCTGAAGCGGAAATCGGCTTCGTAGCGCTGCTGCTGGAAATTGAGCGCGATCAGCGCGCGGCCGATCAAATGGGTCAGCGCGGTGCCGATGACCGCATAGATCAACGCCGCCCATAACAGATAGCCCGGAATGCTGACCGTCACGCCGAACAGATGCAGCGGCGCCGCCGCCGATAGCGACCACAGGATGATCATGAAGGAAAAGAGCGTGACGCAGGAATTGAGCAGTTGCAGCCCGATATTAAGCGTCAGGTCGATGAATTGGCGAATGTCCTCGGAGATTCGCTGGTCCGGGTTGTCGGCGGCGTCGCCCAGGAGCTGCATGCGATAGTGGTTGGCGCCTTCGAGCCAATGGCCGAGATAGCTCTCGGTTAGCCAGCGCCGCCAGCGAATCTGCAGCCATTGATTGAGATAGAGCTGATAGACGGCGAGCAGGATGAAGGCGGTCGCCAGCACGCAGAAATAGCCGAGCTGATAGACGAAGGCATCCCAATTCCGGTCCTGCAACGCGTTGTAGAACCTGTTGTTCCACTCGTTGAGCAGAACCGTGAGCCCGACGATCGACAGTTCGATGGCGACCACGGCGGTCAGCAGCACGAGGCCGGGACCACGATCCTCGGACCGGAAGTAGGGGCTGGCAATTCGCCACACGATGGCGAGCGTCGAGAACATGCCTCTCACGGGAGCGGGCTCCTAATGGGACGGAAAATCAACGCGGTGTGCGCCGCACTATCGACTAAGGGCTAAAGGCCCATGGTTTCGGTTCTATTTTGCACGGATTCATACATAAAAAAGGGCGCCAATTCGGGAATTCCAACCGCTACCCAATATTGCGTCCTGTCGCTACACGCCTTACGATTGTCGACCAAGGGTTGTCCGATCCGGACTAAAAAGCGTCGGGTCTGGAATTAAGCCCCGATAACAAATGTTCGCCTAAAGAACGTTCCAAGGGAGGTAAGGGAAATGCCGAAAAATAAACTGTCTACGAGTGCGACCCGCCGTAAATTCCTGGGCGGGGCTGCCGTCGCTGGTGCAGCGACGATTGCAATGCCGCAAGTCTCGCGGGCCCAAACCGCAACGCTGAAGATGCAGAGTTCCTGGGGTCCGAAGGACATCTTCCAGGAAATGGCCCAGCAATATGTTGATCGCGCCACGGCGATGGCCGGCGGCCGGCTGAAAATCGATCTTCTGGCCTCGGGCGCCGTCGTGAAGGCGTTCCAGGTACAGGATGCCTGCCACAAGGGCGTGCTGGACGGCGCGCATACCGTTTGCGCCTACTGGTACGGCAAGAACAAGGCCGCGTCGCTGTTCGGCACCGGTCCGGTGTTCGGCAGCAACGCAGTCCAGACGCTGGCCTGGATTCAAAATCCTGGTGCCAACGGTGGCGGCAAAGACCTCTATCGCGAGCTCGTGCAGAAGATCTTGAAGCTCAACCTCGTCGGTTTCTTCGCGATGCCGATGCCAACCCAGCCGCTCGGATGGTTCAAGGAGCGAATCACAAGCGCCAAGCAGATGGAAGGGCTCAAGTACCGCACTGTCGGCCTTGCGACCGACATCATGCAGGGCATGGGCGTCAAGGTGACCCAGCTCCCGGGCGGCGAAATCGTACCGGCGCTGGAGCGTGGCGTGATCGAGGCGTTCGAGTTCAACAACCCGACGTCCGACAGCGAGTTCGGCGCGCAAGACGTGCGCAAGGTCTACATGATGGGTTCCTACCATCAGGCCGCCGAGTTCTTCGAAATCATCTTCAACAAAACCAAGTACAATTCGTTGCCAAAGGAGCATCAGGCGATCCTCGAACATGCCGCCGAGGCCGCCAGCACCGCCAACTATGCTCTGGCGATGAACCGCTACTCGAACGACCTGCAAAAGCTGATCACCAAGGACGGCGTTAAGGTCTATCGCACGCCCGAATCCGTCATGGCGGCCCAGTTGAAGTCCTGGGACAAAGTGCTCGAAAAGCTCGATCAGGATCCCTTCTTCAAGAAGGTGGTCGAAAGTCAGCGGGCATGGTCGGCGCGGGTTGCGTACTACAACCTGCTCAACGACGCCGACTACAAGCTGGCGTTCAATCACTACTTCCCGGGCAAGCTCACCTTCTAAGGGGCGCCACGGGGCGAAAGACATGGGACGGCATCGCACAGATGCCGTCCCACGGTTTGTCGTGGGGCACGCACCAATCTCAATCTGGAGTGATGGGTGTTAACTTACATTCGCGTGGTCGATCAGATCACCTCGTGGGCCGGCAAGGTCTTCGCGTGGTGCATCATGATCATGACATTCGGCACCGCCTACGAAGTTTTCGTCCGCTATCTATTGCGGGATCCGACGTCGTGGGCCTTCGATCTCAGCTATATCATGTACGGCACGCTGTTCATGATGGCGGGCGCCTATACGCTTTCACGCGGCGGCCATGTACGCGGCGACGTCGTTTATCGACTCTGGAAACCGAAGACGCAGGCCAGGATCGAGTTCGTTCTTTATTTCTTCTTCTTCTTCCCCGGCATTCTTGCCCTGATCTACGCCGGCGCCGACTACGCGATGGAGTCGTGGAGCTATAACAACGGCATGGGCGAGGTCGCCATTTCCAGCCCCGCCGGCGTGCCGGTATCGCAATTCAAGACCGTCATTCCTGTCGCCGGCGCGCTTCTGTTCATTCAGGGAGTGGCGCAGGTCTTTCGCTGCATCATCTGTATGAAAACCGGCGAATGGCCCGCTCACGTCGAAGATGTCGAGGAAGTGGAGACCGCGTTGCTGCACCAGCAAATGGATGACGAAGTAATCAAAAAGGAACTCGGGCTGGCGCGAGGGGATTCGAAATGACCGATCCCCAAATTGCGGTTTTCATGCTTGGGATCTTTATCTTTACGATTCTACTCGGATTCCCAATTGCGTTTACGCTGGTGGCGATGGGTGTCGGCTTTGGCTACTACGCCTATTTCGACGCCGAACGCATGCACTCGCTATTCGACAACCGCATCTTCGATCTGCTGGTCAACCAGACCTATTCGGTGATGGCGAACGACGTGCTGACCGCGGTGCCGTTGTTCCTGTTCATGGGTTATATCGTCGAACGCGCCAACATCGTCGATCGCTTGTTCCATACGCTGTATATCGCCTCCCGCCGCATGCCTGGGGCAATGGCGGTCGCTGCGCTTGCGACCTGCGCTATGTTCGCCACCGCGACGGGTATTATTGGCGCGGTGGTGACCTTGATGGGGCTGCTCGCTTTTCCGGCGATGCTCAAGGCGCGTTACGACATCAGTTTCGCGGCCGGTGTCATCTGCGCCGGCGGCTGTCTCGGCATCCTGATTCCGCCCAGCATCATGCTGATCGTCTATTCGGCCACGTCAAACGTGTCTGTGGTCAAGCTCTATGCCGGCGCCATTTTCCCGGGCTTCATGCTCGCGGGCCTGTACATGCTCTATGTCGTCGGCCGGTCGGTTCTTAATCCGCAACTGGCGCCGAAGCCGCGGGCGGAGGACATTCCGGACGTCACCGGCCGGGAAGTGATGTTCGCGATGATGACGTCGTTTTTCCCGCTGGCCTTTCTGATTTTTGCGGTGTTGGGCTCAATTCTTTTCGGACTGGCGACGCCTTCCGAAGCCGCCTCCATGGGCGCGCTTGGCGGGATGTTCCTTGCTGTCGCCTATCGGCTTGCCGGCATCAAACAAGGACTCGTTAAGCCGGTATGGGACGGTCAGCCTTGGAGCGAATTGGACGGCTGGCTGTTTTCGCTCGGTTTCGGCGGCATCGCGACGTTGATCATCGCGGTGATTTACGTCGTTCTATATCTGATTGTGGATAGTGTCGTGGGCGTGGAACTGGTGAGCGAACCGGGCTTCCTCATCCGGCCAGGCGCCGGTGTCGGTCTCGCAGTCTTCATCGCGCTTCTGACGCGGATTATGCCGGGACGCGTGCCGTTGCTGGGCTGGCTGTGGCCCCAGCGCGACGCTTTGAAACGCACCTATGCGTATGCGGGCCGCGGCGCCGTGATCGGTTCGTTGTTCGGGATCTTTTATTTGTTGTGTTTCACCGTGTTCGGCTTGAACGCGACATTCACTAACCACAAGGTGAATTGGCTCGGGCTCGATATCGGTTTCTTCATTGGCCTCGCCACTTATTTCGCCTGGAAAGTGAATGACCAAGATCGATTGCGGGAGTCTATTTATCTCACGGTGCGCACGTCGGCGATGGTGTGTTGGCTGTTCGTCGGTTCCTGGACCTTCTCGTCGGTCTTTTCCTATCTGGGCGGCGAGCAGCTCATCAAGGAAGTCGTGCTGTCGATGGACTTGTCGCCGGTGACCTTCCTGTTGCTGGCGCAGACCATCATCTTCTTTCTGGGCTGGCCGCTTGAATGGTCCGAAATCATCATCATCTTCGTGCCCATTTTCTTGCCCTTGCTCCCGCATTTCGGTGTCGACCCGTTGTTTTTTGGAATCCTCGTGGCGCTCAACCTGCAGACCTCGTTCCTGACGCCGCCGATGGCGATGGCGGCCTACTACCTCAAGGGCGTGGCGCCGCCGCACGTCACGTTGGTCCAGATTTTCAAGGGCGTGCTGCCGTTCCTGTCGATGATTTTCCTGTCGATGGCGATCCTTTATGTCTTCCCGGGCATCGCCATGTGGCTGCCGAACACGGTCTATGGGAAGTAGGGAGTCCGGCTTCGTGGACGCGATCGTGAACGAGTTCATGCAAATCACCGCCGCCGACGCCGCGCGTCGTATTGAGTTGGGGGACATCACCTCCGAGCAGCTGGTGAATGCTTGTCTCGACCGGATTGCCGAGCGCGAGGAAGCCGTCCAGGCCTGGGCCTATCTCGACCGCGATTTTGCGCTCGATCAGGCGCGCCGGGCCGACGCCTTCCGCGCTGCCGGCGGCCCGACCGGGCCGCTGCATGGCGTTCCCGTCGGCATCAAGGACATCATCGACACCGAAGACATGCCGACGGAAAACGGTTCGCCGGTGTTCGCCGGCCGGCAGCCAAGTGCCGACGCCGCTGTCGTGAGCGCACTCAAGGCCGCCGGCGCGGTCATCATGGGCAAGACGGTGACGACCGAGCTTGCCGCCTTTCATGCGGGCAAGACCCGCAACCCGATCCATTCCGAGCATTCGCCTGGCGGATCGTCGAGCGGTTCGGCGGCCGCCGTTGCCGACGGCATGGTCCCCTTGGCCATCGGCACGCAGACCGGCGGTTCCGTGATCCGCCCGGCGGCTTATTGCGGCATCGTCGGGTTCAAACCGAGTTTCGGGCTGATCTCGCGCACCGGCGTGTTATCGCAATCGCCGGCGCTCGACACGATTGGCACCTTCTCGCGAACGATTGAAGATGCCGCGCTGCTGGCCGATTGCCTGACGGCTTACGATTCTCGCGACCGGGACATGCGGCCGCACAGCCGGCCGCGGCTAAGCGAGATCGCCGGCCAGCAGCCGCCGGTCACGCCGATATTGGCCTACGTCAAAAGCCCGGTATGGAAGCAAGCGGATGCCGTCACCGGCGAAGCCTTCGCCGAATTGGCGGACGCGCTTGAAGACGCTTGCGATGAGGTCGAGCTGCCGGAGATTTTTGCCAAGGGCTATGACTGGCAACGCCAAGTCCATATGGCCGATCTGGCCAAAAGTTACGGACCGCTGGTGGACAAGGCGCCGGACCAGATAAGCGATACCTTGAAGAAGGGGGTCGAAAAAGGGCGGACGATTCTCGCGACCGATTACATTCTCGCCCGCGAGTTTCAGATCGTTCTCAACGGCGGTCTCGATGAGCTGTTCGAGCGTTATGACGCGATCTTGACGCCGAGCACCACCGGACCGGCGCCGAAGGGTCTGCAATCGACCGGCAGTCCGATTTTTTGTGCGCTCTGGACCTATCTGGGCGTTCCCGCCGTAACATTGCCGTTGCTGACGGCGGATGGCCTGCCGCTTGGTGTTCAATTGGTCGGCAGGCGCGGAGACGACGGAAGACTGCTGCGCACCGCGCGCTGGCTGGTTGAATGGATGTCGACGCTTGATGAATAGAATCCGCGCGATCATAAGGGTCAGATAGTCATGCTGGATAGAATCATCATCGTGATCGCCTTGGTGGCGCTGACTGGATTCACAGGCATTATCGTCGTCTCTGTGCATGAACCGGATTTGACAGTCGTCGTCGTGCTGATGGTCGCTTTTGCCTATAATGATTTTTGGATCAGCGTGTTGCGGCCCGGCGCACCATCGCCGGGCACCCGCACCGATATCGAGGAGCGGCCCAGCCCGATTTCCGGCAAGCCGCTCGCCGGACCGGACGAAGGTTACACCCCGCGCCCCTAGGGATTTGCACGCTCTCGCCTGGGCGGCGCGACCCCTGCCGCCGCCGTCGCGTTACGACAGGTACTTTTTCAGGAATGCGATTGTGCGGCTCCAGGCCAGATCCGCCGCCGCCTTGTCATAGCGGCTGCTGGTGTCGTTGTTGAAACCGTGGTTGACGTTCGGGTAGATGTAGATGGCGAAGCGCTTGCCGTTCGCTTTCAACGCCGCCTCGTAGGCGGCAATGCCGGCGCCGATGCGCTTGTCGAGCCCGGCATAATGCAGCAGCAGCGGCGCGCGGATGGACTTTGCCGCTTCGGCGGGCGGCTGGCTGCCGTAATAAGCGACGGCGGCCTTCAGATCGGGTGACAGCACCGCCACGCGGTTGACCATGCCGCCGCCCCAGCAGAAGCCGATCACGCCGACTTTGCCGTTGGATTCCGCGTAATGCTCCAGAAACGTCACCGCGGCGGCGATGCGGCGTGCCGTTTCGTCCGCCTTGAGCGTGCCGATCATCTCGCGGCCCTTGTCCTCGTCGGCGGGGGTGCCGCCAAGCGGCGAGAGCATGTCGACGGCAAGGCTGAGAAAGCCGTCGAGCGCGAGCCGCCGCGCCACGTCCTTGATATGCGGATTGAGTCCGCGATTTTCGTGGATGACGATGACCGCCGGACGTTTGCCCTTTGCTTTCAGCCGCGCCAGGTAGCCGCTGACGCGCGCGCCGCCGGCGTCATAGGACACTTCGTCGATCGCCAGCCGCGCATCGTCGGGCGCAACCATCGCCGCCCGCGCATAATCGTTCTGCAGCAGCGGCAGCAGCGCTAGCGCCGCCGCGCTGGAGCCGGCGATGCCCGCCAGCCGGTCGAGGAATTCGCGGCGGTTGATGCCGCCATGGGTGAAACTGTCGTAGAGGTCGACGATGCGCTGATCCATGGAATTCTCCCGCCGTTCTGGCACGGCATGATAACACGCCGGCTGCGGCCAATAATCCCCAGGCCGCAACGGCCGGCTTGACGAAACGCCTTGCGAGCGGCATTTCCAACGGCTCGAAGGCGTCGCGGCCGCGACCGCCGATCCGGAGCACATGATGACCGCCATTCGCCTGATCGCAGGCCGGCCCGCCTTTGTTTTTTGCGCCCTTGCTGTCGGAGTGCTCACCGTTTGCAGCCCGGGCCGTGCGACCGAGCCCTTTCCATTCGACCGGGAGCTCATCCTCGACGCCAGGCCCATGCCGCCGGTCAAGCGCGTGCCGATCCTTTCTGTGGCGCCGAACGGCGCCGCTACCATCGACCTGTGGTGTCAGACCGTGAGAGGCCGCGTGGAATTGTCAGATACGGCGATCCGCATCGAACCGGCGCCGCTGCCCGACGTCCTGCCGCGATATATGAGCGACGGTCAATGCACGCCGGAACGCATGCAGGCGGATGCCGACACACTCGCGGCGCTGACGCAGATGACCGGCTGGCGCCGCAAGGGGCAGGCGATCATGCTGATGGGGCCGATAACGATGCGCTTCACGCCGAGCGATCACTAGCCCGTCGAATCTGCATCCGCCTCCGCGCCAAGCCGGCCGTAAGGATTGGCGCGGTGCTCGGCCGATGTCTGCGGCTTGACGAACAGTGCGATCACTTCGGGGTGGGCCGCGTGGATCGCCTGCTCCAACGCGTTCGTCGCCTGCTCGATCTGTGGCGCCGTCATTTGATCCTGGAATTCGAGGCTGAGGGCGACAACGATTTCGTCCGGCGCCTGATGCACGGTGAAGGCGATGTGGCCGCGATCGATGCCCGGTGCCTTGTTGACGATCGCCTGAATAGACTCGCGGACTTGGCGGCTCGCCGGCTCGCCGATCAACAGGCCTTTGCTCTCCCGTGCCAGCATAAAGGCCGTCAATCCGAGCACGCCCGAGATGGCAAGCGAGGCGACGCCGTCGAGCGCCGGTATGGCCAAGCGCTCCGCCAGAAACGTGCCGATGAAGGCGAAGACCAGGCCGAGCAGGGCGGCTGTGTCCTCGAACAGCACGGTGAAACCCACGGGATCCTTGCTCCGCCGCATCGCCTCGTAATAGCCCATGCTGCCTTTGGTGTGACGAAATTCACGTAGTGCAATCGTCCAGCTTGCGCCCTCGAACACGAAGGCACAGCCGAGCACGACGTAGTTGACGATCGGGGCGGAGACTTCGATTGGATGCAGGATGTGCTGCACGCCTTCGTAGAAGGCGACGCCGGCGCCGAGGGTGAACATGATGAGCGCGACGATGAAGCTCCAGAAATAGAGCTCGCGCCCATGCCCGAGCGGATGCAGGTCGTCGGGCGGTTGATCGGCCCGGTGCATGCCATAGAGCAGGAGGAGTTGGTTGCCGGTGTCGGCGACCGAGTGGACCGCCTCGCTCAGCATCGCCGACGAGCCGGTGTAGCTGGCGGCGGCGAATTTGGTCACTGCAATCAGCGCGTTGCCGACGGCTGCCGCGTAGACGACCAGCCTGTTTCCCGGTGCCGACATAAAAATTCCAACGCGTGAGAGCGGCTGCGGTTGCACGAAGCCGGGCCGCATTACATCCGCAAAAAAGGCGCGATCGAAACCGCGCCCTTGATATGTTGGCCTTAAGCGGCAGGCTTACATCATGCCGCCGCCCGTCATGGCTTGCTTCGGCCGATCTGGCGGTCGGCTTGCATCAGAACAAGGCGCGCAAATGGAGACTTCCGTAGCCGCCGCTGTTGTCGTTAAGGTTATTGCTCGTGGTATCCCAGCTGTATCCACCGGAGACGATCAGATCGACATTCGGCAAAATGGCGATCGAAACAAACGGACCCACCCGGACGGCATCGAATCGATCGTTACCGAGCGCGACCGCTTCCGGACCGATCGAAATGGTGTTTGTTATATTGTAGCCCAGCTTGCCCATAACGAAATAGTTGTTCCAAACCGACGACATGGAGCCGAGCAGGTAGGCATAACCGACGTTTCCGATCGGCGCATAAATCTCGCCTTGGCCTTTTACGCCCCACTTGGTTCCGCGAATCTTTGCAAACGGGTCGCTGTTGTCGTGGTTTTCGACATCCGCTCCGATATAACCGGACAAGCGGGTCGTGCCGAGAAACGTTTGATAGCCGATGGAGACGGTGCCGGCCTCAAAGTTGACGCCCTGCTCCAGTCCGGCGGCCCGGTAGTAGTCGTAATGTCCACCGCCGCCGGAAATGCGCAACAGCCAGCCGTCTTGATTGAGATTGTGATTGAGCGCGAAGACGCCGCCACCGTAGCCGTAGATCGAGTGGGGCGCGACGGACAAGCCGCCGAATACTTCGAACCAGGGGCCTTGGGTATAGGGTACCGGCGCGGCGGCCTTCACAGGCATATCGGCAGCTTGAGCCGCTGACGTGACCAAGGCCGCGGCCAACACCAATTGAACGGTACGATACATGTTACCCACCATGAACCTTGGCAGTTTGCCCGCCCGGCGGCACCAATACCACCGCGCTGTCGCCCAGCTTGCAAATTTTGACCGGGATTGTTGCCCTTCCGCTACGCTCAGCGCCTATTCTGCCGCCGAAATGGGCATAAAAACAATAGATTTCTCCTGGAATTCCACCGCACGAAGCCGATGGCGAGCCCCGCCTCGGGATTCCAACGCGGTTTCATCGAGCAATGGCGTATCGGCTCGTTCGCCTAGCGCAAAGCGCTGGCCGGTCAGGGACCTAGCCCGGTCTGCGGCAACTTCGACCAGCCCGTCCGCCGCTTCAAACAGGAGGATTTCGGACCGGCCGCCGCGCAAATAGGCCAAGCGTAAATCCTGTGGCGACATGAGATGGCGCACCAGGATCGGCTCCCAAATGCTACGCCCTTCGGGCCAGCGCTCCCGGGGTGCCGGTCGCAACCCAAACTTTTCCAGTGGCGAGATCGATGCCTCATGGCGGCCGGTAACGACGCGATGCCAGCGGCCGGCGTGCAGTGTCTGGTCGAGGCGGTCGCGTTCGGAAAGTGACGCCCAATTGAACTGAAGCTCCAATTCATTCCGTCCGACGAGGTTCACACGCGCCGTCGTTTTCACGCTGCCGCCGGGGATGAACAATTCGACCGCCACGAAAGTAGCGGTCCGGTCGAACAATTCCGGTATCGGCAGTCGCGCGCCGCGCAGCCAGACGGTCGACGTCCAGCCGACGACGCTTTCTTGATGCGCCGTCAGCCGTACCGGCAAACAAAGATCGAACCGGTAGTCGGGTTCGTTGGTGCGTGCCGACCGGGCGGCCTCGATCAGCACGAACAACGCGAGCAGACAGTTAAAGCCGACCAAAATAACGAGCGCGGCGACGATCTCGAAAGGAGTGCTGGGGAGCCACAGGCCGGCGCGATATTCGTAGTAATGCAGCGCGGCTACGCCGATGGCAAAAAGCCCGCCTAGAAAGATCGCAGCCTGCGGCAGCGCGAGCGGAAGCGCCGAGCAACTCACCAGTCGCTTCGAACTGACCCGAAAGTGAATGCGCCGACGAAACAGACCCCAGGTCGCAAGCAAGCCGGAACCCAGGCGCGCCATGGCATAGGCTTCGGTACGCAGCACTCGTCCGAAGCCGGCGTATAATTCCCAATACGTGATAATCCCGCAGCATAGGTAAGGCACAAAGAATAGAATGAATTCGTGCGGAACGCCGAACACCGGAGCAATGTCTGTAATCAGGGTGCCGATTGGCGCGACGTAAAACGCGAGCTTTCGCCAGGAATCGAAATAGGCAAAGCCGAGCAGCAGGTAGTTGAGATTTTGGCTCCGGGTCAGCCCTCGCGCGAACGGCAGGTGCTCGATCCTGCACACTTGCATATTGCCTTCGCCCCAGCGCAGCCGCTGGACCAGGAAGCCGATCAGGTCCGGCGGCGCCACGCCGAAGGCCAATGGCTCGTCGTGATAGACCGTCTTTAGCCCTCGCTTCTGAAGCTTAACGGCGAGGTGCATGTCTTCGGTCACCGTCTCTTCCGGAAAGCCGCCGACCTTTTCGACATGGCTGCGCCGCAGCACGCAGGAGCAGCCGCAGAGCGTCGCGGCATCATGGTAATCGCGGCCCGGCTGTTCGACGTGATGGAAACCGCTCTGTTCATGCCAGATCAGCTTGCCTTCGCGGCCACGCCCATGCTGGAAAGAATTGAGGTTGTAATAGTCTTGCGGGGTTTGCACGAAGGCGACCAGCGGATCGTCAAAGTAGCCAAGCAAACGATCGAGAAAAAGTGGATCGGCGCAATGATCGGCGTCGAAGAGCGCCACGAATTCGCCGTGCGAATGCGTGAGTGCGTTGTTGAGATTGCCGGCCTTGGCCCCCTGATTTCCGGCACGGGCGAGATAATGGCAGCCAAGTTCGGCGGCGAGCGCGCGGAACTGCGATCGATCGCCGTCATCGAGCAGCCAGGTTACGTGCGGATAACGCAGCGCTATCGCCGCGACCACGGTCCGGCGGACCACGTCGAGATCCTCATTGTGGGTCGTAACGAAGACGTCGACTGAAAGGCCTTTTGGAGCCGGCCGAGGCGTGCGCGTGCGGCGCTGAAAGGTGACAAAGAAGAGCAGCAGCGAACCGAGGAATCCGCCGAGCTCGATCGCGTAAAACAGCGCCGAGACCCAAAACGCGTCCGGATTGAAAACCGTGAGGCGCCACGACAGGTACACGACGCCGGTCAGGACGTAGAGCGCAATAAGGGCGGTACGAACCCTTTTGCTTGCCGGGTCGCTCTCGCCAAAGGCCTGGTCGATGGGGCGCGGCGGTGAAGTCACACGGGGCCTTTGAAAATGGCTCGATCCTGGAATTGAGCGGTTATAGGCATGTAATGCAAGTGTGAAGCCGCGACAGTGCCGCTGGAACCCGCCACGCAAAAAAAAGGACGCGGCCGAAGCCGCGCCCTTCCATGCGTTTTTCTTTATGCGGCAGCCTTACATCATGCCGCCCATGCCGCCCATGCCGCCGCCGGGCATGGCGGGCGCCGGCTCGTCTTTCTTGGGCAGCTCGGCGACCATCGCCTCGGTGGTGACCAGCAGGCCCGACACGGAACCCGCGTCCTGCAGCGCGGTGCGCACCACCTTGGCCGGATCGACGATACCCGCCTTGATCATGTCGACATATTTCTCGGTCTGGGCGTCGAAGCCGTAGGTCTCCGAGTTTTCATCCGTGATCTTGCCGACCACGATCGAGCCTTCGACGCCGGCGTTCTCCGCGATCTGGCGGATCGGGGCTTCTAGCGCCTTGAGCACGATGTTGATGCCGGCCTGCACATCCGGGTTCTCATTGTGAATACGGCCGACCGACTTCTTGGCGCGCAACAGCGCGACGCCGCCGCCCGGCACGATGCCTTCCTCGACCGCGGCGCGGGTGGCGTTGAGCGCGTCCTCGACGCGGTCCTTGCGCTCCTTCACCTCGATCTCGGTGGCGCCGCCGACGCGGATCACCGCGACGCCGCCAGCGAGCTTCGCCAGTCGCTCCTGCAGCTTCTCCTTGTCGTAGTCCGAGGTGGTCTCCTCGATCTGCGCCTTGATCTGACCGCAGCGCGCCTCGATGTCGGCCTTCTTGCCGGCGCCGTTGACGATGGTGGTCTTCTCTTTCTCGATGATCACCTTCTTGGCGCGGCCGAGCATCTGCAGCGTGACGTTTTCCAGCTTGATGCCGAGGTCCTCGGAAATGAGCTGGCCGCCGGTGAGGATGGCGATGTCCTCGAGCATGGCCTTGCGGCGGTCGCCGAAGCCAGGCGCCTTCACGGCCGCCACTTTCAGGCCGCCACGCAGCTTGTTGACGACGAGCGTGGCGATCGCCTCGCCCTCGACGTCCTCGGCGATGATGATGAGCGGCTTGCTCGACTGCACCACCGCTTCCAGAACCGGAAGCATCGTCTGCAGACCGGACAGCTTCTTCTCGTGCAGGAGGATGTAGGCGTCCTCCAGCTCGGCGATCATCTTCTCGGCGTTGGTGATGAAATAGGGCGAGATGTAGCCGCGGTCGAACTGCATGCCCTCGACGATGTCGACTTCAGTCTCGAGCGCCTTGGCTTCCTCGACGGTGATGACGCCCTCGTTGCCGACCTTCTGCATCGCCTGCGCGATCATCTTGCCGATCTTCTCGTCGCCGTTGGACGAGATGGTGCCGACCTGGGCGACCTCGGACGACGCGCTGACCTTCTTGGCGCGCTTCTCGATGTCTTTCACCACGGCGGTGACCGCGATGTCGATGCCGCGCTTGAGGTCCATCGGGTTCATGCCGGCGGCGACCGACTTGGCGCCTTCCCGAACGATTGCCTGCGCCAGCACGGTGGCGGTGGTGGTGCCGTCGCCGGCTGTGTCGTTGGTCTTCTGGGCGACTTCGCGCACCATCTGCGCGCCCATGTTCTCGAAGTGGTCCTCGAGCTCGATTTCCTTGGCGACGGTGACGCCGTCCTTGGTGATGCGCGGCGCGCCGTAGCTCTTGTCGAGCACGACATTGCGGCCCTTGGGGCCGAGCGTGACCTTCACGGCATTGGCGAGCACGTCAACGCCGCGCAGCATGCGGTCGCGGGCGTCGGTGGAAAATTTCACGTCCTTGGCAGCCATTTCAATTCACTCCGTTGCGTTCTGTTTTTTGACCCTCATCCGGATGGGCCAGCCTTTGCTCTTTGAGCTAAGGCGCGCGGCCGCGAAGGATGAGGCCCGGGATTCGTTGCCCTCGTCCATTGGGGCGCGCCCTTTGGGCGCTCCCCGGGACGAGGCGCGCGTCAGGCGATCACACCCATGATGTCGGACTCCTTCATGATCAGGAGGTCCTCGCCGTCGATCTTGACCTCGGTGCCCGACCACTTGCCGAACAGCACGCGGTCGCCGGTCTTCAGGTCGATCGGGATCAGCTTGCCGGCCTCATCGCGCCCGCCGGGACCGACGGCGATGATCTCGCCTTCCTGCGGCTTCTCCTGGGCGGTGTCGGGAATGATGATGCCGCCCTTGGTCTTCTCCTGGGCTTCGATGCGGCGCACGACGACGCGGTCGTGCAGGGGTCGGAACTTGGTCTTGGCCATTGGCTTCCTCGTTGGCGCTAGCGCATGGCCCCGGCGACCGGGTTTCGGGTAAGGCCATGCGTGAAAAAAATCGCGTGTTTTTTTGACCGAAACTGTCTATTTTCTAAGCCCTTAGCACTCGTTAGCGGAGAGTGCCAATAGCTGTGGGGGAGATATGGCCTCAAGGACGGGGAGTCAAGCTTGCGATGCCGGCGCGGCGGCACCGGCACCGATCAGTGTTAAACTCTCCGCCCAGGACGCCGCGCCTGGGTTGCCTCGGGCCGGCGCTTGCGCTTCGCGCCAATGCCCCCCAAAGTCATCCTCCTGCGCCGCCGGAGCCCGCATGCGCCATTCCCGCCGCCCTTATCTCGTGACCGCGCCTTTGGTGGCGGCATGCCTGCTCATGCTCGCCGACTGCGCCACAAACCAGCCGCAGGCGCCGGAGGCGCCGCAGCAGATGGTGACGCCGACCCTGCCGCCGGCCTTTCCTCCGCAGGACCTGGTGGGGAGCTGGGGGCTGACCGCCTACCACAAAGAAGCGGACCGCGAGCGCACGGTGAAGGCCGCTGCCGGCCAATGCCGCAACCCCTATGTCATCACGCTCGGCGCGACGTCTGGGGTCATGATGCATCTCGCCGACCAGTCCACTCCCAGTGAGCTGGCGCTCAAGGGCGCCCCCGGCGGCAAGACTTTTGTCGGCCCGCCGGGCGAGCCGCCCGGCAGCCAGCAAGACCGCGAGGTGGTTTCCTTCGACGGCAAAGTGCTGATCCTGCGCTGGATGGATCCGGAGGTGCAGGGCCGCTACGGCACCATGGTCTATGTGCGTTGTACGCCAAAGGGCCACAAGCGCACGGTCAAGCATAAGCCCAAACCCAAGCCGAAGCCGGCGCCCGCGCCGAAACCCGTGCAGCCGCCTATCCAACAGATCAAGCCGGGGCAGTGACGCGCTGGCGGGTATCCGCGACCGGTCGTCCATGACCACGCTCCGCGACTTCGTCGATGGTCCATGGCGCGCCGTGCCGGTGCTCGGCGTCACCCAGATCCTGTCCTGGGGCACGATCTTTTACACGCCGGTGCTGATCCTGCCGCTGGTTGCGCAGGATCGCGGCTGGTCGATGTCGTTTGCCATGGGCGGCTTCTCGGTCGGCCTCTTGGTGGCCGGCCTTGCCTCACCCTATGTCGGCCGCTCCATCGACCGTTTTGGCGGCCATGTGGTGATGACGGTCGGCTCGCTGATCGGCGCGCTTGGCTTGCTGCTGATCGCGCATGCTGCCAACAAGCCCGCCTATATCGGCGTGTGGTGTGTGCTCGGTGTCGCCATGGCGGCGAACCTTTACGATTCCGCCTTCGCCAGTCTCGGCCGTATTTTCGGCGCCGCCGCGCGCCGGCCGATCACCGCGCTCACATTGATCGGCGGTTTTGCCTCCACCGTGAGTTGGCCGGCCACGCATTTTCTGCTCGAAGGCGTCGGCTGGCGCGACACCTATCTCGTCTACGCCGCGTTGATGGCCTGCGCCGCGGCGCCACTGCATGCGCTGGCGCTGCCGCGCATGCGGGCCGAAACGGAAGTGGCGCTCAAGGCCGACGCGCCGCCGCCGGCCAAAGTCCTGCCGCCGACTGGACTGGCCTTCGTGCTGGTGGCCGCGGCATTTGCATCCTATGCGTTCGTCCCGTCCGGCATGTCGGCGCACCTGCTGGCGGTCTTCGACCGCTCCGGCATCGATGCCGGCACGGTGGTGTGGATCGGCGCGCTGTTCGGGCCGGCGCAGGTCGGCGCCCGCATGATCGAGTTCGCCTTCGGCCGCGACGTGCATCCGTTGTGGGTGGCACGCGGCGCGCTCACCATGCTGCTCTCGGGCTTCGCGATGCTGGCTATGTTCGGCATATCGACGGTGACGGCGGCGGTGTTCGCGCTGATGTTTGGCGGCGCCAACGGCCTCATTACCATCACCCGCGGCGCGGTGCCGCTGGCGCTGTTCGGCGCCTCCGGCTATGGCCGGCTGATGGGCCGGCTTGCCGGCCCGTTCCTGCTGATGCAATCGGCGGCGCCGCTGGTGATGGCGTTCGTGGTCGACCGCGCCTCGGATCCGGCGGCGCTGGCGCTGGCGGCCGGCTTTGCCGCCGTTGCGCTCGTCTGTTTTATCGTGATCCGCCGGCCTGGCTGACGCGCTCGTTGAATAGGGCGTCGATGTCGTGCTGGTTGGTGTGGCCGGAATCGCCGTCGAGCCGGGGACCGTCGAGCGGGTGGCCGCCGGTGGGCATGGCTGCGGAGTGCAATTCGCCGGACCGGTCCAAGCCGCCGCAACGTTCGATCATGGCGGCAATCTGCTCCTCGACCAGACCCAAGGTAGCGATCACCTTGGCAATGCGCTGGCCGGCGAGGTCCTGGAAATTGCAGGCCTCGTAGATCTGCGCAGCGTGCTCCTGGATATCCTGGGCAAGCCCGCGCTCGTGCTGGTGCTTGAGCGCGGAGCCGAGCGATTTGGCGCTGTCGTCGATGCCCTCGGTGGCTTGCAGGATTTTCTGCGTGGCCTTTTCCATGGCGTCGACCGCTGCGCCGAGCTCGCCGGCCGCGCGAGTCATGCGGCGGTCCTTGCGCTCGCCGATAAGCGCGGCGAGGTCTTCCTTGTTGCGGGCGATCGTTTCGCGCACCAGAGCGAGCTCGCGCTCGAGCCCATGGACGGTGGCGTCGATGGCTTCCTCGCGCCGTTCGGCTAGCACACTCAGGGCGTTGTATTCGTCCGTCGTCTGGCGCGGCGTAGCGGCGTCCTGCAGCGGCGCCGCCAAGCGACGGTCGGCGAACATCTGCTCGACCCGGAAAATCTTGCGCTGCATGCCACCGCCCCCGCTGCTCAAGCGGGCACTTTTATCCCGGCGGCGATTAACGCTGGGTTGCGAACGGGAATGCGCATGATGACCGTCACCGGCTCGCCCGGGGGCCGGCAACCGGTCTTCGGAAAAGTTCATGCGCCGCCTAATAAAGCAACGCGGCGTTTACCATGTCGGATCGCATTTTACGCAAAATAAACTCTAACGCGACGAAGCGCGCGCTGATTGCGGCGAAAGTCGCGCCGGCGCCGACATGGTTTACCAATCGGTGTTTCTTTCGGCCTGTACTCAACGCCGTCAGCCGTATTCCTCGTGAGTTCCTCCATGCAGCGCTTCATCCTTCCAGCTCTTATCCTTTCAGCTCTTGCCACCCTGTTCGTCAGCACGCCCGCGTCGGCGCAGTATGCGTCTTACGCCTCGCCACGCCGGGCCATGCCGGCGACCCCGCCGATGGTGGTCGCCGCGCCGGCACGGCAGCCGGTGCGCGGCAATCTTGGTGGCGGCTTCATCGAATTCCTGTTCGGCGACCAAGGGCCGCAGCCGCGGGTCGCGGCACCGCCGCCAAACCTATATCCCGCGCCGGGCCGGCGGCAGTTTTATGCCAACGCGCCGGCGGCTTATTCCGCGCCCGATCAACGGCCGCAAAACTATCGCATGGATCCGCGCTTCCAGCGCCAGGAGGTTGCCTACGACGGCAAGGAAGCGCCCGGTACCATCGTCGTCGATACGCCGCACCATTTCCTTTATCTCGTCGAGGACAATGGCAAGGCGCTGCGTTACGGCATCGGCGTCGGCCGCCCGGGCTTCACCTGGTCGGGTAAGCACGCAATCTCGGCGAAGAAGGAATGGCCGGACTGGGTGCCGCCCAAGGAAATGCTCGCGCGCCAGCCCTATTTGCCGCATCTCATGGCCGGCGGCCCGAACAATCCGCTCGGCGCGCGCGCGCTTTACATCGGCTCGACGCTCTACCGTATCCACGGCTCGAACGAGCCCTGGACCATCGGCCACAACGTCTCGTCCGGTTGCATCCGCATGCGCAACGCCGACGTCATCGATCTCTATGGCCGCGTCAAGGTCGGCACCAAGGTCGTGGTGATCTAGCGCGGATGCGCGAGCGCGACGCCGTGACCGGCCAGCGCGTTCGCAAAATCATCGGAACTGAAATAAGCGAATTCGCGCTCGCGTTGCGTCGTGAGCGAATCGAGCCGCGCAAGCTCCGGATCGACACGGCCCGGATGGCACATGATCAGCCCGCCGTCCGGCAGGCCGGCCAGGAAGCGCGGAAAGATGTTGGCGAAGCCGGTCTTGCTCTTGAAATTATAGGCGCCGGCAAAAGCCGGATTGGTGGCGATGCCGAGCCGTCCGGCCTTTCGCTTGAGACCGATGCTCAAAATGTCGAGCGCCAGCGCCTTGCGGTCGCGCAAGCGCCGCGCCGAGCGCGCGCGGCTGCATTGCCGCACCCAGGCTGTCGGCGCCGTCTCCGCCACCACTTTGAGAAAGGCGTCGCGAACCTGCGGCAGCAGATGCACATGCTGATGGCCGTCGACGAATTCCGGCAGGTGGCCGAAGGCGTCGGCAAAAGCGCGCAGTTGCGTGGCGATCTCGATTGCCAGCCGCTCCGGCCGCAACCGCCGCGCCATTGCCGCGCGCATTAAATCCGGGTGCGGCGGGAAGTGGCCGTCGCGCAGCGGCGTGAAGCCGGCGCTCATCGGGCCGAAGGGCGCGGTCAACGTCACGTGCAGGCCGATTGCGACGCGCTTTTCCCCCGCGTTGAGCGCCTCAAGCGCGTCCGCTTCCGCCGCCGTCAGATGCGGTGCCGCCATCATCACCGAAGTGGCGTTGATGCGGCCGCGCAGGATCAGCGCGCGGATGGCTTCGTTGACCGAGGGCGAAATACCGTAATCGTCGGCGCACAGCCAGATGTGGCGTGAAGCCTGGCGCACGGCGCGGGCGGTGCTCACTCGGCCGCGCGCGCGGGCAGCGTTCGCTGCGGCCGCGGCTTCGCCGGCTCTTTGGCGGAATCGTTTGCGCTCTTCACGCTAATATCGGCGACGAAGTAGACCGGGCGCGCTTTGATCTCGGACAGCAGCTTGCCGACATATTCGCCGAGTATCCCGATCATCAGAAGCTGTACGCCGCCGATCACCATGATGCCGACCATGAGCGAGGGATAACCGGGCACGTCCTTGCCGAACAGCAAGGTCTGCAACATGATCCAGCCGCCATAAAGCAGCGCGGTGACCGCCAGCAGCAGGCCGAGCATGCTGGCAACGCGCAGCGGCGCTACCGTGAACGAGGTCAAGCCCTCGATCGACAGGCCGAGCAAGGTCCAGACGTTCCAGCTGGTGACGCCGTGCGCCCGAGCCGCCGGTTCGTAGTCGACGCGTACCTGGCGGAAGCCGATCCAGCTCGACATGCCTTTGAAGAAGCGATTGCGTTCCGGCATCTGCCGCAGCGCGGCCGCCGCGCGCAGCGACAGCAGGCGGAAGTCGCCGGCGTCCTCGGGGATACGCTGGCGCTGGCCCCAATTGACCAGCGTGTAGAACCAGCGCACGCCGGCGCGGCGCACCCAAGGCTCGTTCTCGCGGTTGGCCTTGGCGGTAAAGACCACGTCGTAGCCGTCATCGAGCCAGCGCGCGACCAAAGTTTCGATCAGGTCGGGCGGATGCTGGCCGTCACCATCGATGAACAACACGGCGCCGAGCCGGGCATGGTCGAGGCCGGCGAGCAGGGCGGCCTCCTTGCCGAAATTGCGCGACAGCGTGATCAACTGGATGTCGAACGGCCCCGCCGGCAGCGATTTGACGATGCCGTTGGTGCCGTCGCGGCTGCCGTCGTCGATATAGACGATTTCGAGGGCGAGCCCGCGCTCGGCTTTGAGCCGGCGCGTCACCTCGACGATACGCGCGTGTAAGCCGGCGAGACCGTTGGCCTCGTTGAACAGCGGAACGACGATCGACAGACCGGGCGCGCTACGCGCCGCGCGGTTTCCTGATTTGCCCGGTTTCACCGCCATTGCAACAATCCGCCGCTCCCGGTTCCAGCGCGATCTATAGCGTAACAAAGCAGGGTCTGTCGAAGGGCCTCGGCGCGGCGCGCCGGAAATGCTATGCGGACCGGCGATGATTCCGGCGCCCCTGAAAAGCACCCTCGCGCGTCTGCGCAAATCCTGGCACGAGCGCGCAGTTGCCCTCAAGGCGGTGAGCTTCGCGCTTGTCGGCGTCGTTAATACCGGCATCGATTTAAGCGTGTTCTGGACCGCCGCCGGCTATCTGGGATGGCCGCTGGTGCCCGCCAATGTGCTGGCCTGGCTGGTGGCGGTGACGTTTTCCTACATGATGAATTCGTTCATCACCTTCGGCCCGGAGTCGGGGCGAATCTTGCGCTGGCGCGACTACCTGGCGTTCGCCGCCTCCGGCGTCGCCGGCATGGTGGCGAGCACAGCGGTCCTTTACGCGCTCGCCTATGTCATGCCGCTGCTGGCGGCGAAACTCGTGTCGATCCTGGTGAGCTTCGCGGTCAACTTCTTGCTCTCGCACTTCGTCGTGTTTCGGACGCGCCGGCCGAGCGAGGATGCGGGCTGAGGCGAAGCCGAGTTGCGGTGACGACGCGGCAAAACAGCCATCCCGGCGATGATGCGCGGCTGATAGTCGCTAGCCGCCGGCCGCGACGCCCAAGGGCAACAGATTGACCCCGTTGCCTGAACCTATAGCATGAGAGCAGTTGCGTTCGCTCGTCGTAACGACCGAGCGACGAACTGGTTTAAGGCCTTAAGGCCAATAACAAGACGGGAGGGGACAAGCCATGAGATTCGTTAAGCGCTACGCCGCGCCGGCTTTTGCTTCGTTGCTGCTGATAGCGACCGCATTGCCCGCGCATGCACAATTTCCGGCAAAGCCGGTCGAGATGACCATCCTGTTCGGCGGTTCTGCGCAGACCGTTGGCCAGGTGCTGGCCGACCAAATGTCGAAGAAACTTGGCTCTCCCGTGGTTGCAGTCCCGCGCAAGGGCGGCGGCGGCGCCATCGGTTACAGCTACGTGCACGGCACCGCGCCGGACGGCTACAACATCGTCTGGAATTCCAATTCGATTTCGACCACGCATTACCGCGGCAATGTGCCGTTCGACTACAAGGCCTTCACGCCGATCGCGCGTATCGGCGTGGAATTGCCGGTTTTCGTGGTGCGAAAGGAATCGGGCTGGAAGTCGTTGAAGGACATGGTCGATGCCGCGAAAAAATCAGGCAAAAAGCTCAACATCATGGTCGGCGGCCTCGGCTCGTTCACCCACATCGCCTCGGCGGCATTGTTCAACCGGCTCGGGTTGGAAGTAACGTTCGTGCCGGGCGGGCGGGGACGCGAGGTTGCCGAACTGCTGGCCGGCCGCGTCGACGGCGCGCTGCGCTGGCCGAGCGAGGTCATGTCGCATACCAAGGGTGGAACGTTGGTTGTGCTTTGCGTGACCAGCAAGGACGTCTCGGTTGAAGGCATATCCGCGCCGACTTGCGATAAGGCGGGTGCGAGCGGGCTGAACCTTTCGATGTGGCGCGGGCTGGTGGCGCCGGCCGGGACACCGCCGGCCGTGGTCGCCAAGCTGCAGAAAGCCGCCGAAGAAGCCGTGAAGTCGCCGGAATTCCAGCAGTCGGCGCACAAGCTCGGCTTCGTTCCGGCTTATCTGCCCGGTAAGGAGTTCGGGCTGGTCATCGCCTCCGACGATAAGGAAATCGGCGCGCTGATGAAGCAGATCGGCCTCGACAAAAAGAAAAATATGAAGAAGTGAGATTGCAAGCGTGACGTCGTTAAAAAGCGATCGGTTAGCCGGCGCCATCCTGCTGCTGGTCGCTTTGCTCTGGATCGCCGGCGTGTTCTGGACCATTCCAGACGTCGCCGGCGATGGTGGCCGTATCGGTCCGCGCGGGTTTCCGCTCGCCATGGGCGTGATGTTGGCGGCGCTTTCAGTGCTTTTGTTTGCGGGCAGCTTTGCGGCCGCCGAGGCGGGCGCCGATCGCGATAACGAACGTCCGTTCGATCGCGCCGAAGCATGGGCGCTCGTATCGACGTTCGGATTTCTTGGCGGCTATGTCGCGCTGCTGGCTTGGGTTGGCTTTGTGATCGCCACCACCGTCTCGACCGCGGCCTTCCTCTTCTTCGTTTTCAAAAAGCGGTCGCCGCTGCTGGTTTTCGGCATGCCGCTCGGCCTGGCTTTCGGAATCTGGCTGATCCTCGGCAAGGCGATGGGTGTCTATTTGCCCCACGGCACAATCGTCGATTGGTTCTGAAACATGGGCGCCATCATCACGGCGCTGGACGCGGTGGCGACCTGGCAGGTGCTGGTCGCCACGCTGTTCGGTTCGGTCGTCGGGCTGATTTTCGGGGCAATCCCCGGGCTCACTTACAGCATGGCGCTCGCCATGGTGTTGCCGCTCACCTTCGGCATGGGCAGCGAACCGGCGATTGCCGCGATGCTGTCCACCTATATCGGCGGCATGACCGGCGGCGCGATGTCGGCCATCCTGATCGGCGTGCCCGGCACGCCGTCGGCGGCGGCCACCGTTTTCGACGGCCACATGATGGCGAAAAACAACCAGGCGAGCCTCGCCATCGGCACGGCGACGGTGGCGGCCGGCATCGGCGGAATCCTGAGCCTGCTCATCATGCTGAT
This sequence comes from uncultured Alphaproteobacteria bacterium, assembly GCA_963814885.1. Taxonomy (GTDB): domain Bacteria; phylum Pseudomonadota; class Alphaproteobacteria; order Rhizobiales; family Xanthobacteraceae; genus Pseudolabrys. Next base: position 129,539 of record CAWFEO010000017.1, read on the forward strand.
CTCGGTGCAGGTGCTGGCGCGCCTCGCGCTTGCCTTCGGCCCGGCCGAGATCACCGCGCTGGTTATTTTCGGGTTGTCGACGATCTGCGGCCTGGCCGAGAAATCGCTGGTGCGCGGCCTGATCGGCGGCGTGCTCGGCCTGATGGTCATGAGTATCGGCCAGGACCCGATCGACGGCATCCAGCGCTTTACCTTTGGCACCGTCACGATGTTGCAGGGCGTCGATCTGCTGGTGGCGATGATCGGGCTGTTCGCGGTGCCGCACGCGATCGCGGCGCTGGCTCAATGGCGGCGCGGGCGCGAAGCCAAGGTCGAGGCGCAGGCGGTAAACGTTGAACTGCCGACCGTCGCGCTCATTGCCAGCCATTGGCGCAACCTGCTGCGGTCCGGCCTGATCGGCACCGTGATCGGCGCCATCCCCGGCACCGGCGGACCGATCGCGGCCTTCCTCGCCTACGATCAGGCCAAACGCTTTCACAAGCATCCCGAGCGCATGGGCAAGGGCGATCTCGCCGGCGTGATCGCGCCGGAAGCCGCCAATCACGCGGTGACCGGCGGCGCCATGATCCCGCTGCTGGGCTTAGGCATCCCCGGTGACCCGGCCACCGCGATCATTCTCGGCGGCCTGCTCATTCACGGCATCCAGCCGGGACCGCTGCTGTTCATGGAAAAACCCTGGGTGATCACCAACATCTACCTGCTGTTTCTGCTGGCCTATGTGGTGGCGGTGCTGCTGCAGCTTTACGGCATACGCCTGTTCGTGCGGGCGCTCAGGGTGTCGCCGCACCTTCTTGCGCTCGGCATTCTGGTGATGTGCGCGGTCGGCTCCTTCGCGATCCGCAATTCTCTATTCGACGTCGTGGTGATGATGGTGGTTGGACTCGCCGGTTACCTGCTGCTGCGCGCGCGCATCCCGGTGGCGCCCGTATTGCTCGGCCTGGTGCTTGGGCCGACGCTCGAGCGCGAATCCCGGACGGCGCTGATCATGTCGGAGGGCCATTTGTCGATTTTCTATTCGTCGCTGCCGGCGCTGTTTTTCTTCGGCCTCACCGTGCTGGTCCTCGGCGCGCACGTGGTCGGCAGCCTGCGCGCGAGAAACCGCGCGCTCACCGCCCGCGAGCGGAAAGCCTGAGGCTTTTCTCCCGCTCAATCCTTGGCCAGAATTTCCGCCACTTCGACGCGGCGTCCCTCGCGTGCCGACAGAATGCCGGCGCGCACCACCGCCAGCGACGTCGTCGCGTAGTCGCCGCCGACTTCCGGGCGCGGACCACCGCGCACCGCCGCCGCGAACTCCTCCAGCTCCTCGACGAAGGTGTCGTTTTTGTCGCACGGCACGCCGACCGGCTGTTTCTCTCCGCGCTTGAGCAGGCTCAAGCCGTGATGCAGGTCGTAGTAAGCGGTGGCCTCCTTGCCGTAGATGTTCATCAAATAGTATTCGGACGCGGAAGCGTAGCTTGCATTGAGGGTGGAGAGCGCCCCGCTATCGTGTTCGAAGATAAGGCTGGCGACGTCCGGATTGTCGCCTGGCAGCACGAGCCGCACGAAACGGCCGCTGACCGCTTTGATCGGTCCCAGCAAATAATAGAGCACGTCGGCATAATGGATGCCGATCTGCAGCATCACGCCGCCCGGCATCCCCGCGGCCGTGTAGCGCCACGAACTGAGATCGAATTGGCCGAGCCGGTCGCGGCTGATGTTGGCTTCGGCGTTGACCACTTTGCCGAACACGCCGTCGTCGATCTGCCGCTTGATCCAGCGGAAATGACTTTCCCGGCGGCGCTGATAGCCGAGCGCGAGCACGACGCCGGCCTGGCGGCAACATTCGGTGATCTTGCGGCCATCGGAGACCGAGTTGGCGATCGGCTTGTCGAGGAAGACATGCTTGCCGGCTTCCGCCGCCATGCGCGTGGTTTCAAGATGCACGTCGTTCGGCGTCGTATTGATGATGGCCTCGACGTCCGCATCGGCGAGAATAGCTTCGTAACTTGGCGATGCGCGACAGCCATACTTGGCGGCGAAGGCCTGCCGCTTTTGTTCGGAGCGCGTAAAGCAGGCGACGATCTTGAGCTTGCTTGAACGCTTGACCGCGTCGGCCAGCACGTCCGACCACCAGCCCATGCCTATGCAGGCGACGCGTACCGGCTCGACCATGACTATCAACTCGGATCTGCGCGCCAGCTTGCGCCAATCAATTCGACCGCCTGCTGCGCGATGCGCTCGTCGGTCTTCCAGTCGCCGCCGGCGATGCCGATACCGCCGATGCATTCACCATCGGCGATGACGGGGCAACCGCCCTCCATGGCGGTCCATCGTTCCGGGCCGGCCGCCAGCGAAAGGCCGATCGCGTGTGCGGCATCGAGGTCCTGCGCCTGCGCGCCGCGCGCCGACGTTATGCGTTTGTTGGACGCCGCACAGACGGCTTTGGTGGTGGCCGAATGCACGGTGTGAAACCGCCCGCCGTCCATGCGCTCAAGCAAAATAAGATGCCCGCCCGCGTCGGTGATGGCGACCGAAACCGCAACGCCATCTTGCTTGGCCAATTCGATGGCGGTCGCCATCATCTTCTTGGCGCCGTCCGCCGTCAGGCGCTTGCCGCTCGTGATATACATGCCGGCCGAAATCCCCTCAGTCCCAAAGATCGGCGGGGATGATAGGGGTTTGTCGCATTGCAAGTAAACCAGAAGCCATCGCCCATGGCGTATCTGGGGACACAAACCGTCTCGATTGTTTTCAAGAGGTCAAATTCGCATTTCGCCTGCTCTATAGCCCGGCTTCGAGCCTGGCGTAGAGCGGATTGTCGCGCGAGAACACGTAGTCGAGATCGGCCACCGCCACCGCTTCGGCGCCGGCCTCGCGCAGGAAACTGGTGAGCGCGTAGACCTGCTCGGGCGGGCAGTGCAGCGTCAGCATGCCCGACGAGGTCGGCCCGCCGAACGGCGTGGCCACGCCGAACTTTTCCTTGGCGCTGTCGACCAGCTTGGCGTCGCAGGCAGAAAAACGCGCGCGCACCTCGCGGAAGGCCCGCGCCCGCGCCTGCGCGGCGATGCGATCGAGGATGACGCGCGCCAGCTCGCGCTCACGCGCGCCCCAGGCCGCGTTGCGCGCCGCCACCAGATTGGCCTGCGAGCGCAGCATGGTGCCGTCCTCCAGCACCTTCAGCGCATTGGCGGCCAGCGTGGCGCCGGTGGTGGTGATGTCGACGATGAGCTCGGCGGTGCCGGCGGCGGGCGCGCCTTCGGTTGCGCCCGCGCTCTCGACGATGCGGTAATCGATAATGCCGTGCGCTGAGAAATAACCGCGGGTCAGGTTGACGTATTTGGTCGCCACCCGCAGCTTGCGGTCGTGGGTATGGCGGAACGACGTTGCGACGTCGTCGAGATCGGCCATGGTGCGCACGTCGATCCACGCCTGCGGCACCGCCACCACCACATTCGCTTGTCCAAAGCCGAGGCCCTCGATCAGCACCACCGAGGCGTCGGCGTCGGGGATCATCTCGCGCACCAGGTCCTCGCCGGTGACGCCGAGATGGACGGCGCCGGCCGCCAGCTGCCCGGTGATTTCGCCGGCCGACAGATAGGCGACTTCGACGCCGTCGAGGCCGGCGATGGCGCCGCGATAGTCGCGCTGCCCGCGCGGCTTGATCAACGTAAGGCCGGCGCGCGCGAAAAAGTTTTCGGCGTTTTCCTGCAGCCGGCCCTTGGCCGGTACCGCCAGCACCAGAGGCGCGCTCATGCGGCGCCTCCGTAGGGCGCCAGCCGCTCGATCCAGGCCGCGAAGCCGACCGCCGCGATCGGCTCCGGCGCCCCCAGCCGCGTGAGGAGAGAGTTGTAGCGTCCGCCGGCGACCAGCGGATCGCCCACCCGCGAGGGGTCGGTCAGTTCGAACACGAAGCCGGTGTAATAGTCGAAGCCGCGCCCGAACGCGGTGGAGAAGCGCACGCGCTTCAAGTCGATGCCGCGCGCGGCCAGAAAGCCGGTGCGGCTTTCGAACAGGTCGAGCGCGGGCGACAGCGCGTCGACCATGTTGCCTTCGCCGGCGAGCGCGCGCAGGTCGGCCGCCGCTTCGTCGGGATCGCCGGCAACGGCGAGGAAGCGCTCGATCAGGCCGCGCACGTCGTGCGGCAATTTCGTGCTGGCGCCGAGCGCGGATTGTTCGAGAAAGCGGTCCGCGATCTCCGCCACCGAGCGGCCGCCGACCGCGTTGATGCCGGCGATCGACAACAGGTCGGTGACCAGCGCATGCGCGCCGTGCGGGTCGGAGCCGGCGAGCGCCGCCAGCACGCCTTGATATTCCGGGCGCTCATTGTTGCCACCGAGCACCAGGCGGTCGAGGTCCTGCGCCAGATTGGTCTTGCGGTTGAAATCCTTGATGAGGCGCCGCTTCCACGCCGGCGGCAGATCGAGGCCGGCGATCAGGCTGGCGAACAGGGCGACGTCGCCGATCCGGATGTCGGGTGCGGCGAGGCCGTAATGGGCGGTCGCTTCCAGCCCGAGCGCGAGCATTTCGGCGTCGGCGGCCGCCTGATCGGGGCGGCCGAAGGACTCGATGCCGGCTTGCGGGAATTCGGCGGGGCCGTCGCTTGCGTGGCGGAACACCGGACCGAGATAACAGAAGCTGGCGGGCTTGCCGGCGAGCGGCGAAGCCAGATAGTCGCGCGACACCGGGATGGTCAGGTCGGGGCGCAGGCAGTATTCGCCGCCGCCGGGCGCCGTGGTCAGATACATGCGATTGCGGATGTCCTCGCCCGACAGGTCGAGGAACGGCTCCGCCGGCTGCAGGATGGCTGGCTGCAGGCGCGCATAGCCGGCGCGCTCATAGGAGGCGACCAGCGCCTCAGCGCGCGCATCGGGTCCTCTCGCCTGGTTTGTGACGCTCGCGTCCATCGCCGTTCCAAAAGCCATCCATGCCGGTGGTGGCGGCCCTTTAGCACGATAACTTTAAGGATTCGACGCCGTTTGCCCGCCGCGCTTAACGGCGCCGGCCCGCAAAGGCCTGTCGTCGTTAACGAAATTTGCCATGCCGGGCCTTTGTTGCAGCGCCATATGCCGGAGGGCGTAAGACAATATCAATACAACCGGCGTTGACTGGGGCTGGCTGGAGACATCGCACATGACCGAGCCGGTTCCGCGCGCCGTGGTCGAGGGCTTCTACGAAGCCCTGGCGAGTTGCGATTTGCAGGCGCTTGCCGGCTATCTCGCCGACGACGTGGTCTGGACCATCAGCGGGCCGATCGATGTGCTGCCGTTCTGCGGCCAGCGCAGCGGCAAGGCCGTCGTGCTCAAGCTGCTCGATCGCGATATCACGGCGCTGCTGGAAAAGCGGCGCCTGATTCCCAACGCGATGCTGGTGGACGGCGACCGAGCCGCCGTTTTCGGCAAGCTGACGGCAAGCCGCGGCGATATCGGCCGCAAGATCAGCTACCGGATCGCGCAATTCGTCCGCTTCCGGGGTGAAAAGGTGGTCGAATACATGTCGATCATCGACAGCTTCGATGCGGTCGAGCAGGTGCTCGGACATCAGCTGGCCGTGCCAGGCGGCGTGCGCGGCGGCGATCTGGTCGCCATCTAAATTTCATTGCCGGCGTTGATCGTCGTTACGGCGTCTGCTCGGCGGTCACCATGACTTCCACCGACATGTCGAGAAAATCGGCGCCGGTGCCGGTATAGCTTCCCGTGATCGGAATCGCCTGCGAGGGATCGCGCGTCACCGCGACGCGGATCAGGTGCTCGCCCGCGATCAACACGTCGGTCGGGTCGTATTCGATCCAGCCGGCGCCCGGCAGATAGACCTCCGCCCAGGCATGCGTGGCGGCGGTGGCTTCGGTGGCTTCGCCGCGGTCGAGCGCGGGATCGTAGAGATAACCGGAAACGAAACGCGCGCCCAAGCCGAGATAACGCGCCGCCTCGATGAATGTGAGCGCGAAATCGCGGCAGGCGCCGGTCTTGTTGCGCAGCGTCTCGTAAGGCGCCTGCGTGCCCGGCTCATGGCGCTCGGCATAGACGATGTTGGGCGCCAGCGCGGCGTTCATGTTTTGCAGCAGATCGAGCGTGCGCATCGGCCGCGACGTGACGAAACTGTCGGCCCAACGCGCCAGCACGCGGTCGGGATCGGGGTAATGCTGTTCGAGCAGCCGGCCGAGATCGACGCGGTCGCTGCTGGAATAGATGAAGGGATAGAACTCCGCCTCCGGCGCGATCGGAAACACCGGCCCTTCGATTCCCCAGCGCTCGATCTTGAGCGTGCTGACGATGCGCAGGCTGGCGGCCGGCTGCTGGAACTCGGCCAGCGCGACCGAATTGCCGAACACGTCGTGCATCCAACGCACATTGCCGGGCGGCGATAGCGAGAGCTCGGCGCCCACCAGCCGCAGGTCATGACTGTCGCGCGGCCGCAGCATCAGCCGGTGCAGGCCGAAGGCGACCGGTCGGGCGTACCTATAATGGGTGGCGTGGCGGACCGTGAGCAGTTTCATGGCGTCGCGTTCCAGCCCGGCTCCGGCCCGCTCCAGAGACGTGCAAGCCCAGCCAGGCGGCCGAGCAGAAGGATCATAGCGCAGGCGAGGGGGTCAGATAAGGAGGGGCGAGGGCCTTTTTCAAAGCCCGTGGCGCTTGAGCAGTTCGCGCACCTTGTCGACCAGCTCCGTCTCCTTGACGGCGAACTGGGCTTCCGCCTGCTTCTTCAGGTAGTCCTCGCGCTCCTTGGAGAGGCCGGCGATCTCGGCGCCCAGGATCAGGTCCTTGATCTGCACCTCGCCGCGCGCCTTCTCGTCGCTGCCTTGGATGACGGCGCAAGGGCTGCCGCGCCGGTCGGCATATTTGAGTTGGTTGCCGAGATTGTTTTTCGGGTTACCGAGATAGAGCTCGGCGCGGATGCCGGCTTCGCGCAGCTTGGACACCATGCCTTGGTAGTCTGCGACGCGGTCGCGGTCGAACACGGTGACCAGTACGGGACCGGCTTGCGGCTTTTCGCCGAGCTTGCCGAGCGCGGTGAGCGCCGCCTGCAGCCGCGAGACGCCGATAGAGAAGCCGGTGGCCGGCACCGGCTGACCCATGAAACGCGACACCAGCCCATCGTAACGCCCGCCGCCGCCGACCGAGCCGAAGCGCACCGGGCGGCCTTTCTCGTCTTTCACTTCGAAGGTGAGTTCAACTTCGTAAACGGGGCCGGTGTAGTATTCGAGGCCGCGGACGACACCTGCATCGACAATAACGCGGCGAGAACCATAACCAGCCGCATTTAAAATCTTGAGCAGAGTCCGAAGCTCACTGACTCCCTCCTCGCCAACTGAAATCCCCTTTAAGTGGTGAGCCCAACGGTCAATTAGTCCTTGACTGGAATAAAAGTATTTCGCTGGAGCTGTTGGACTCTCAAGAGGCCCTCCCGGCATTTGATCTTTGGATAAAATCAATTCGTCGGGCGTCGGTAAGTCAGCTTCGCTATTGACCGGGTGCCACGACATATTTCCGGCGCCTACAAGTTGGAGCAAAACCCCGAGTTGGTCGGTTTCTAATTCTGCTCCTTTTGTGAAGTCGCCGCTTTCGTCTCGACGTCCTTTCCCTAGAAGCTGGCGAACTCCATCAGTTCCCAGTCGATCATACTTATCGAACGCGCGCAGTACTGTGAGGTCGCTTCTCTGGCGGCAAGTCTTGCAGGCATCCATTATGCCATCGAGCACTTTGCGGTTATTCACCTTCACTACATAGCTCCCGCGCTTGATGCCGAGCGCTTCCATGGTGTCGGCGGCGAGCATGCACATCTCGGCATCCGCCGCCATGGTCGGCGCGCCAACCGTGTCGGCGTCGAACTGCATGAATTGGCGAAACCGCCCCGGTCCCGGCTTCTCGTTGCGGAACACAGTGCCGTAGCGATAGGAGCGATAGGGCAGCGCCAGGTTCTGGTAGTTCTCCGCCACGTAGCGCGCCAGCGGTGCCGTCAGGTCGTAGCGCAACGAGAGCCACTGCTCGTCGTCGTCCTGGAACGAGAACACGCCCTCGTTGGGCCGGTCCTGGTCGGGCAGGAACTTGCCGAGCGCGTCGGTGTATTCGAACGCCGGCGTCTCCACCGGCTCGAAGCCGTAGCGCTCGAATACCAGGCGGATCTGTTCCACCATGTGGCGGGTGGCGGCGATCTCGGCCGGGCCGCGGTCGGCCAGCCCGCGCGGCAGGCGGGCTTTCAGCTTCTGCGGCTTGCCGGATTTGGGATTGGCCATCGGGACTTGCGCCGAGTCACGCTGTTGCAATGGCCGCGTGGTAGCAGCCGTTTCCGCCTTTGTCATTATCGGCAAAAGCGGCTAATCCACTGCAATCCCGGCAAGGACAACAACGAGGCGGCCCCATGGCGCAAGCGCAACGAACACCCGTCACGGCCACGGTCCCCAACGACCTCGAACCCTATTGGATCCCGTTCACGCCCAATCGCGCCTTCAAGGCGCGCCCGCGCCTGATCGCCCGCGCCAAGGACATGCATTACATCACGCCGGAGGGGCGCAAGCTGATCGACGGCTCCGCCGGGCTGTGGTGCACCAATGCCGGCCATAACCGCGACCCCATCGTCGCGGCGATTCAGGCCCAGGCCGCCGAGCTCGATTACGCACCGGCGTTTCAGTTTTCCCATCCCAAGGCCTTCGAGCTGGCAGCCCGCGTCTCCGCGCTGGCGCCCGGCGATCTTGACCATGTGTTCTTCTGCAATTCCGGTTCCGAAGCGGTCGACACCGCGCTCAAGATCGCCCTCGCGTTCCATAAGGTTCGAGGCGAAGGCTCGCGCGTGCGGCTGCTCGGGCGCGAGCGCGGCTATCACGGCGTCGGCTTCGGCGGCGTCGCGGTCGGCGGCATCGTCACAAACCGCCGGCAGTTCGGCACGCTCTTGGTCGGGGTCGACCATCTGCCGACGACCTACAATCGCGAGAAGCAGGCCTTCACCATCGGCGAGCCGGAATGGGGCGCGCATCTCGCCGACGAACTCGACCGCTTGGTGGCGTTGCATGACGCGTCCACCATCGCGGCGGTGATTGTGGAGCCGATGGCGGGATCGAGCGGTGTGTTGCCGCCGCCCAAGGGTTACCTCGAGCGGCTGCGCGCGATCTGCGACAAGCATGGCATCCTGCTGATCTTCGACGAGGTCATCACCGGCTTCGGCCGCATGGGCTATGCCTTCGCGGCCGAGCGTTACGGCGTGCAGCCCGACATGATCACCTTCGCCAAGGGCGTCACCTCGGGTTCCGTGCCCATGGGCGGCGTGCTGGTGCGCAAGGGACTCTACGACGCCTTTATGAAAGGCCCCGAGCACGTCATCGAATTGTTCCACGGCTACACTTATTCGGCCCATCCGCTCGCCTGCGCGGCGGGTCTCGCCACCCTCGACCTCTACCGCGAGGAGGACCTGTTCGAGCGCGCGCGTAAGCTGGAAAAGCCGTGGGGCGAGGCGGCGATGTCTCTGAAAGGCCTGCCCAATGTGCTCGACATCCGGCCCGTGGGCTTAACGGTCGGCATCGATCTCGCCAGCAAGCCCGACGGCGTGGGAAAACGCGGGCTGGAGGCGCTGGAACTCGGCTTCTTCGAGCATGACGTCATGTTCCGCGCGGTCGGCGACACCCTCGCGCTCTCGCCGCCGCTGATCGTGAGCGAGCCCCAGATCGGCGAGCTGTTCGACAAGCTCGGCAAGATCATCAAGCAAGTCGCCTGAGCGCCATCTCTTAAGTTCCGAGACGCCGGCAAGTGGCGCGATGGAACTTCGCGATGGAACTTTTTGTCCGCAAGGTCGCCGACCCACGGCGGTAATTCACTTTGACAGGCTCATCGATTCCGAGTCCGGCTGTGTTCGACCGGTCGCGGGCGTGCAGGCTTGCAACGCGCATAGGGAATTTTCGCAAGCAGCGCATATTGCGGGTTGCGAGAATTTTCCGAATCAGTGACTGTGAAATCAAACAAAACAATCTGGCAATAGTGTGTATCCCCAATCATTCTTGCGAGGGCAACAATGACAATTCCTGTGGCAAATCGTTCGCGCCCCACGCGCGTTATCGTGGTCGGCAACGAAAAAGGCGGATCGGGCAAATCTACGGTCGCAATGCACATCGCGATCGCGCTGCTGAAGGCTGGTCAGCGCGTCGCCACCGTCGATCTCGATTCCAGGCAAAAGAGCTTCACCAACTATATCGAGAACCGGCGCGCCTGGGCTGAGCAGTCTGCGACCGAATTGGAAATTCCCGAACATCTCAGTTTCGGCGACATGGTCAATTTCCCGTCGACCGAAGATCGCGCCGCCGGTTCCAAGGCACTCAAAGATGCGCTCGAAGGGCTGGCTGAAAGCAACGACGTCATCGTGATCGACACGCCCGGCCATGACAGCTATCTGACGCGGCTGGCGCATACGATGGCCGACACGCTGGTGACCCCGCTGAACGACAGCTTTGTCGACTTCGACGTGCTGGGCACCATCGATCCCGCCACGCTCGGCATCATCGGCACCGGTCACTACGCCCAGATGGTCGACGAGGCGCGCAGCCAGCACCAGCTGCTCGAACAGGCCGCCGTGGATTGGATCGTTTTGCGCAACCGCCTGACTGCGGTTCGCTCGCGCAACAAGCGGCTGGTGGGCGAGGGGCTGCAGGAACTTTCGCAAAAGCTGGATTTTCGATGCGTTGATGGATTGGCCGAGCGCGTGGTTTTCCGCGAGTTTTATCCGCGCGGATTGACCGCCTTGGACGACCTCAAGGAAAAGACGCTCGGCACGCGCCCGACGCTGTCGCACGCCAGCGCGCGTCTCGAAATCGAAAACCTGCTTAGCGCCATGGGGCTGGGCGAGGCGGCCGAACCGGTCGAAAGCGGCACCATGCCCGACGAGAACCGCAACGCGGCGTAAGCGGGACTGTTATCGCTTCGCCTTGAGGATCGCCCAGCCGGCATAGAGGCTGGAATCCCCACGCCGGTAGTGCAGCAGCAGCGGCGGCTGCACTACGGCGCCGGCGGCGATCGCCTGGAACTGCTTCGGCAGTTTGTGCAGATCGCCGGCCGTCCACACCACCACCGCGCCTTGCCGCCTGAGATCGGCAAGGTCGATCCATGGCGCGCGCTTGGGCTCGCCATCCACCAGCACGCGCGGCTGGCTCGGCGAATAATGCGCGAGATTGCCGCCGTCCCACATGGTGCCGATCACATAGGCCGGCGGTTTGCCGGTCGCCGCCTGATAACGCTGCGAGATCTCGCGGCCGAGGCTGCCGCCTGGGAAGAACACCGCGCGGTAGCGGTGGTCGAAGCGCGGCAGCACGGCGTAATTGATGAAAAAGGCGAGCGCCAAGCAGACGAAGACGATCGCCCAGGTGACGACGATGCGCGCCAGTAGCAGGCCCGCGAGCAGGCGGCGCGCGCTCAGCACCAGCCACAGGCCGAGGAACAGCCAGAGCGGATAGCCCCACATGGCGATCACGCCGCGGCCGCTGATCCCCGCCATCGCCAGCACCATCACGAAAGGCCCGAAGGCGAGCCAGGTCACGATGCGGGTGTCGAAGCTGTCTGCCTGCGGTTTGGTTTCCGGCTCGTTCGCCTTGCGGCGCGGGAAGAACAGCGGAGCCGCGATCAGCAGCGACGGGATCAAGAAGAACAATTGGCCACCGGCGAATTTGAGCGGATGCCAGAGATGGTCGTACCAGCCGCGCGGCAGCACCGCGCGGTGCTCGGCATAGGCCAGCGGCAGGAAATCGGTCTTCACCAGCCACACCAGGTGCGGCGCCACGGTAATCAGCGCGACCGCGGCCGCGATATAGGGCCCGGGCGTGGCGAGCACCTTGCGCGCGTCGCGGTCGACCAGCGTGAACAGCACCATCGGCGCCGCCAGCACCACCACGAAATATTTCGCCCAAAGCGAAACCCCGACCGCCAGCCCGAGCAGCAGCCAGTCGGTGAGTTGGCGGCCGCGCAGCGCGCGGTGGAAGGAAAGGCCCGCCAGCGCCCAGAACGGCAATTGCACGACGTCGTGGTTGAACTTGGCGGCGGTGTAATTGAAGTAGTGCAGGCCATCGATGATCAGCACCGACACCAGCGCCCCGACGCCGCCGACCAGCGGCCGCGCCGCCGCATAGACCAGGGCGAAGCCCGCCACCACCGCGATTTCGGCCAGCAGGTAATAAGCAAAGTCGTGGCCGGCCAGCCGGTAGACGATCTGCACCAGCCACCAGGGCAGGGGCGGCAGCTTGTCGTAACCGAGCTGCCACTCGCGCCCGTAGATCAACGCCTCGATCAGGTCGAGCGGCAGGTTGGGGTAAAGCAGCGCCGGCAGCGCGGTCCAGACCGCGGCATGTAGGGCCAGGAAGCAGGCCAAGGCCCGCCCCGGATAGGCCGCCAGCCAGGCCAACCAGCCGGAACGGCGGGACGCCGATAGTGCCGGGTTTCCAGGTCCCATCTGCCTCAAGTTCCGCGCGGGCGAATTACCCCTACCATATCAGGACTTCTAGGTTGCGCAGACACAGCGTCTCATGAACATTGTTGCCCGGCGGGGCGAATCAGGTCGGTCAGCGGCAGTCGTGCCCGCCCGGCGGGGGCCCGCCCAGGAATCGTCGCATGGTTCGGATCAACGCCATCTTCGTCGCGATTTGCATGGTGCTCATCGCCGCTTCGATCGGCGTCGTGCTCTATCTGGCCTTCGGGATCGGCGCCAGCGGCGCCGCGACCGTCGGGGTGGCGGTGCTCGCCGCCCTGATATTGTACAACACCGTCAGCAGCCGCCTGCGCGACCGTGTCGCCCTCGGCAACCAGATTGCCGACCTGTCGCGCGGCACCGCCGACCTCGCCCGCCAGGTGGTGGAGATTTCCCGCCGCCTCAATGACATCGAACCCCGCGTCGACAAGGGATTGGAGCGCGCGCGCAGCGCCGTCGAGCCGTTGTCGAGCGAGATCAGCGAGCTCGGCGTGCTGGTGCGGCAGATTGCCGAAACGGTCGCCACCCATGCCGCCGCCTTGCAGAATCAAAGCGGCGCGCCGACGCCGGCGCCTGCGCCGGCGGCCGCGCCGCCCGTTGCCGCCGCGCCGCGCCCGCGCCCGACGCCGCGCTCGATCTGAGCGAAGGCGATGCCGTCAGCGGCGGGCGCCGGTTGCAAGGCATGACCCGCGAAGAGGTCGCCGATCTGATCGCCAAGGCGATCGATGACAATCGCGTCGACCTTTATTTGCAGCCGATCGTCACGCTTCCGCAGCGCAAGGTGCGTTCCTACGAGGCGCTGTCGCGGCTGCGCACCGAGGACGGCGAAATTATTCCGGCCGTCGACTTCATCGGGGTCGCCGACAGCGTCGGGCTGATGCCCAAGATCGACAATCTGCTGGCCTTCCGCTGCGTGCAGGTGCTGCGCCGCCTGCAACTGAAGAGCCGCGACGTCGGTCTGTTCTGCAATATCGGCGCGGGGACGCTGACCGATCCGACCTATTTCAAGCAGTTCCTCGATTTCATGGACGCCAATCGCGCGCTGGCGCCCTCGCTGATGTTCGAATTCAGCCAGAACGCCTACCGCGGGTTCGGGCCGCTCGAGCAGGAAAGCCTGGCGGCGCTGGCCGAGCGCGGCTTCCGCTTCTCCCTGGATCACGTCACTGACCTGCGCATGGAGCCCAAGGACCTGGCCGATCATGGGTTCCGCTATCTGAAAGTGCCCGCCAACCTTCTGCTCGATCGCTCAAAGGGCGCGTTCAGCGATATCCATCCGGAAGATTTCGCCGATCTGCTGGCGCGCTCCGGCATCGATCTTATCGCCGAGCGCATCGAGAGCGAGGGCAAGGTGGTCGATCTGCTCGACTACGACGTGCGTTTCGGCCAGGGCTTTCTGTTCTCGCCGCCGCGGCCGGTGCGGGCCGAAGCCTTGCAGGCGGGCGCGGACGGGGCCGATGCGGCGAAGTCGGCTGGCGAAGCGGCGAGCCCGTTTGCCGCCACCGCGGCCGGCGGCGTCGGCTGAGCGGCATTGCCTTTGCAAGCGGCGATTTTGGCCGTCATCTCGGCGCGAAATTTTCTTGCTGTCATTCCGGGACGCGCCGCAGGCGCGGACCCGGATTCCATGATCCCGTCTGTGATTTTGGATTCCGGGTTCGCTCGCGCCCCGGAATGACGTAGAGGATTATTTATGAGCGCCGTCTTGCCGCCCTTGATTCCGCATTTCTCCCAGCTTGCGCCCGACTACGACGCGCTGCTGTGCGACGTCTGGGGCGTGGTGCATGACGGCCTTACCGCCTTCCCTGAGCCCTGCGACGCACTGATGCGCATGCGCGCGCGCGGCGGCACGGTGGTTCTGATCACCAATTCGCCGCGTCCGAGTGAGCAGGTCACCCGCCAGCTCGGCCGGCTGCACGTTCCGCCCGAGACCTACGACGCCATCGTCTCCTCCGGCGACGTCACCCGCAGCGTGATCCAGGAGCGCCACGGCCAAAGCCTGTTCCACATGGGCCCCGAGCGCGACAACTCGATCTTCACCGGGCTCAACGTCCGCTTCGCGCCGCTGGAGAGCGCCGACTATGTGGTCTGCTCCGGGCTCGACGACGACGATGTTGAGACGCCGGACGATTATCGCGACCGGCTCGAGACCATGCTCAAGCGCAAGCTGTTCATGGTCTGCGGCAATCCCGACGTGGTGGTGGAGCGCGGACCGCGCCTGGTCTATTGCGCCGGCGCCATCGCCGATCTCTATCAGACCATGGGCGGCGAGGTGCTCTATGCCGGCAAGCCCTACCGGCCGATCTACGACATGGCGCTGGTCAAGGCCGAAGCCGCCGCCGGCCGCAAGATCGCGCTCGACAAAGTGCTGGCCGTCGGCAATTCCGTACGCACCGATCTCAAAGGCGCGCGCACCCTTGGCGTCGATTTCCTGTTCGTCACCGCGGGCATCCACGCCGAGGAGCTGGGCGGGCGCGAACGGCCGGACCTCAGCGCGCTCAACGCAACGTTCGCCGCCGCCGGCGAAATGCCGAAGGCGGTGATGCGTCAACTGGTTTGGTAGCTCAGGCGGCCGGCGCTTCGGCGTCCGGGAACACGGCTTCGATCTTGCTCTTGAGCGTCTGCGCGTTGAACGGCTTGACGATATAGTTCGATACGCCCGCCTTCTTGGCCGCGATCACGTTGTCGGTTTTCGATTCCGCCGTCACCATGATGAACGGCGTCCACGCCAAGCGCGGATCGGAGCGCACTTCTTTCAACAGGTCGAAGCCGGTCATCGGCTCCATGTTCCAGTCGGAAATCACCAGGCCGTATCTGCGCCCGCGCAATTTGGCCAGCGCGACCGAACCGTCGCAGGCGTCGTCGATGTGGACGAAGCCGAGCTGCTTGAGCAGGTTGCGGATGATACGCACCATCGTGCTGTAATCGTCCACGACCAGAATCGGTGTCGAGAGGTCGACCGCCATGTCGAATTGCCCGCATGGGCTCCCTGGAAAACGCGTCGCAAGCTAGCAACGGCGGTTGAATAACCGGTTAATTTGAAAGTTTGTTAACCGCGCGCTAACTCTAGGCGCGCCTGAAAAGACGGCATGCCGCGAAAATGAGCACACTCCCCATGAACGTCCCCATCCGCCACCATCCGGTCCTCGCATGAATAGGTTTGGCGCATCGAGCTTCCATGTCGCGCGCGGGGGCGCGCAGGGCGTCGACCCGGGCCGGCTTGCCGGCGCGGTGGTCGCTGTCGGAAATTTCGACGGCCTGCACCGCGGCCACCGCGCGGTGATCGGCGCCGCGCGCAGCCGCGCCGGAGCGCTTGGCCGCAAGACCGCGGCGCTGACTTTCGTGCCCCATCCGCGGCTTTTCTTCAGGCCGCAGGACGCGCTGTTCCAGCTTTCGAGCGACCGCGACAAGCTGCGCCTGTTGGCGGCGACCGGTCTCGACGGCGCCATCGTCATGAGCTTCGACGCGGCGCTGGCCGCGACCTCGGCTGGGGACTTCATCGAGCGCATCCTGGTCGGGCGCCTCGGCATCGGCGGGGCGGCGATCGGCTTCGATTTCCATTTCGGGAAAAACCGCACCGGCTCGCCCGATTTCCTGGCGGCGCAGGGCGCGCGGCTCGGCTTTGCGGTCGACATCGTGCCGCCGCTGGAGGACGAGGGCCGGCCCGTGTCCTCCGGCGCGGTGCGCACCGCGCTCAGCCAGGGCAAGGTGGTGGAGGCGGCCGAACTGTTGGGCGCGCCCTGGTTCGTGTCGGGTGAGGTCATCCACGGCGAAAAGCGCGGGCGCGACCTCGGCTTTCCCACCGCCAATCTGCGGCTCGATCCGGCCTGCGGCCTCAAGCACGGCATCTATGCGGTGCGCGCCGGTCTCGGCAGCGCGCGATTTGACGGCGTGGCGAGCTTCGGCCGCCGGCCCACGTTCGACGACGGCGCGCCGCTGCTGGAGGTCAACCTGTTCGACTTCGACGGCGATCTCTACGGCAAGCTGATCGACGTCGCCTTCATCGGCTGGATCCGCCACGAGCAGAAATTCGAGTCGATCGCGGCGCTGCAGCGCGCCATGGCGGCCGACGCCGCCCAGGCGCGCGACGCGCTGGCCCGCGCCGGCGATGCGTTTCCGCTGTTAGGGGAGGTGACGGATTAATGCTTGTCGGTGGGCGCCGGATGCCGCACCCATTCGCGCGCAATGCCGGCGGCGAATACGCCAACGAGGGCAATCGGCAAGCTTTTCTTCCATCCCAGAGACGACCCGATATTCATACCGATCGCGAGCAGGCGCGGATCCATCCACGGCGCCGGCCTCGCCGCCAACTCGCGATCCGCGCGCGTTATGGTGCGGCGGCGGATCAGGACGGCGCAGAGCACTGCGACGAGCGCTAAAGCGCTGTAAAAGCCGGCAAGCGCAAGCGCCGCTGTCAGGCTGTCATAACGGTCGGCAATAAAGATGTAAGCCGCGACGCTCAGGCAGGTCGCCGCCGCCAGCCCGGTGATCGCCGCGATGACGCCCCAGATGGCGGCCGCCGCGTTTGCGCCCGTTTTCGCCCGCGCCATCAACGCAGCGTAGTTCAGCCAGCTTTTCATTGCTTGTTGGCCTGGCGTGCGCGCTAGCGCCGCCAAGTCGCGCCAAAAATGAATCCAAGCCCGGCTGCGACCGCCAGCATCGTAAAAGGCTTGTTGTGCATCGCGTCGGTGATCGTTTCGCTGACGTCGTCGCCGGCTTCGCGCGCGCGCCGTTCCAAATCGGATATCGTGTCTTCGACGCCCGACTTGGCATGGTGCCAAGCGGAATTGCCTTTGTTGGACAAGATGAGGCCAAGCTGCTTGGCGAGATCGGCGACGTCCTCGCGCAACGCGTTCAGGTCGGCCTGAATTTCGCCGGCCGCCTCCGACGCCGCTTTGCCGGATTCGCGAAAGGCATCGCGCGCATCCCTTGCGGTTTCACGCGCGGCACTGGTGGTGTTCGCCATTTGTCGGCTCCCGTTTTTAAATCGGTACTCCTAAGATAACGGGCAGCTATGGAACTTGTTCCTTCACTCCGGCAGACTCGGCTCTTTCGATTGAAACAAATGCTTGACGATCACGCGGGCGATGATCGCAAACGGCACGGCAAGAAATGCTCCAATAGGCCCCCACAACCAGGCCCAGAAAGCCAAAGAGAGAAAGATTGCCAGCGGTCGCAACGGCAAGCGGCGACCCAGAATGGCCGGCGTGATGATCTGTCCTTCAAGCGTCGTCAGCACAACGAAACAGGCGGGCGGCACCAGCGCGTAACCGAGGCCGGGAAAGCTCACCAGCCCGACACCAAACAAGATCGCCACCACGCAGGCCGGGCCGATATAGGGAATGTAATTCAGCACCGCGGCGAGCACGCCGAACAGAACCGGGTTCGGCATGCCGAGCGCCCATGCCCCGGCTGCCACGACCAGTCCGAGGCCGGCATTGATGACGGTTACCGTCGCGAGATACGACGTAAGATTGCTTTGCGTGTCCCTGATGATACGGATGACCCGCAGTTTGGCCGCACGCGTGCTGAGCAGTGCGAGCGGAAGATGATGCAATTCCGTGTGACCGGCCAGAATGAACAGCAAAGCCACGAAGAATACGACGAGCTCCGCCACCGCCGGGGTCACGAACGCGAGCACCGGCGTGACGACGCTCAGCCGCGTGTCCGGCACCGCAACGACGCCGGCGTTCGACGGCATGAAGATGTCTTGCAGATCTTGCAGCGCGCCGAGCGGGACCGCGAGGAGCGAGATCTTCCGTTTGACGAGTGCGCCGACTTCCGGTGCGCGGTCGATCCATTCGGCCATGGGCGCGGCAATCAGGGTCGCCATGACTGCCGCCGCGACAATGAGCACGATGACAATTCCAAGCGCGCCGGCCCAGGCGGGCACGCCGACGTGCTCGGCGCGGTTGATCACGGGCGCCAGCGTCAGCCCGACCACCAAGGCGGCAGTCACCGGCATCAGAACCGGACGGCACAAATAAAGGCATGCACCCACGACGATGACGAAGATCCCGACGGTGGCGACGTGTGCTGCCGCGCTTAAGGTGGGGTGCTCGATCGGCTGTGGGTCACGGATAACCAGTCCGTCACGCTCAGTGCGGTGGACACGGAAAAAGTCCAAAAACTACCTCCCCGCAAGGTTGCCGTCTTCCGGCTGGAAGGGGCTCCTGCAAAAGTCGGAAATGCGGGCTCATGGCGGGCGTTCCCGCCTGGAAACAACGCCAGCCCAGCGCACTTGGTTCCGGCCGTGGGCGTTGCCTGTTTTCCACCGCCCATGTACTAACCCGGGCCATGAGCAAGCCCGAATTTGATGCAAAGCGCGACTATTCCGAGACGCTGTTCCTGCCGCAGACGGATTTCCCGATGCGTGCCGGGCTGCCGCAGAAGGAGCCGGAGATCCTTAAAGCGTGGGAGCGGGCCGGGCTCTACGAACAATTGCGCGCGGCGGCCAAGGGGCGAGGACAAGTTCATCCTGCATGACGGCCCGCCTTACGCCAACGGTCCGATCCACATCGGCACCGCGCTCAACAAAATCCTCAAGGACCTGGTGACGCGCAGCCAGCAGATGCTCGGCTACGACAGCAATTACGTGCCGGGCTGGGACTGCCACGGGCTGCCGATCGAATGGAAGATCGAGGAGGAGAACTACCGCGCCAAGAACAAGAAGAAGCCGGACCTCTCCGATCCCAAGGCGATGATCGCCTTCCGCCAGGAGTGCCGCGCCTATGCCGCGCACTGGCTGGGCGTGCAGCGCGAGGAGTTCAAGCGCCTCGGCGTCACCGGCGACTGGGCGCATCCCTACACCACCATGGAATTTTTCGCCGAGGCGCAGATCGCGCGCGAATTGATGAAGTTCGCAGTCAACGGTATCTTGTATCGCGGCTCCAAGCCGGTGATGTGGAGCGTGGTGGAGAAGACCGCGCTGGCTGAGGCGGAGGTCGAGTACGAGGACTACACCAGCGATCAGGTGTGGGTGAAGTTTCCCATCTCGCGTTCGGTCTTGGATGTACTTAACGATGACAGTTGGAATGAACGTTGGGCAGATTATAGAAAAGCTTCGATTGTTATTTGGACGACAACGCCGTGGACGTTGCCGGGCAATCGCGCCATCAGCTATTCGGCTAAGATCGCCTATAGCCTTTACAAAGTCACAGATGCGCCAACTGACAACTGGGCAAAAACCGGCGATTTGCTAGTTCTTGCGGACAATTTGGCGCATGATGTTTTCAAGCAGGCGCGCGTGAACGCTTTTGATAAAGTTAGGTCAGTCGCAGAATCGTGACCTTAAAGGTATTGTCTGCTCGCATCCCTTGCGCGGCAAAGGCTACGACTTCGACGTTCCGCTCCTTGAAGGCGAGCACGTCACCGAAGACACCGGCACCGGTTTCGTCCACACCGCGCCCGGCCACGGCCGCGAAGACTTCGACGTGTGGATGGACAACAAGGCGGCGCTGGAAGCCCGCGGCATCAACACCGCCATCCCCTACACCGTCGACGAAAACGGCGCCTTCACTGAGGCCGCGCCCGGCTTCACGGGCAAAGCGCGTCATCAACGACAAAGGCGAGAAGGGCGACGCCAACGAGGCGGTGATCAAGGCGCTGATCGACGCCCACATGCTGATCGCGCGCGGGCGCCTCAAGCACCAATATCCGCATTCATGGCGCTCCAAGAAGCCTGTCATCTTCCGCAACACGCCGCAGTGGTTCATCGCCATGGACCAGGATATCGACAAGCATGGCGACACTCTGCGCGCGCGCGCCTTGCATGCCATCTCGGTCACGCGCTGGGTGCCGCCGCAGGGCGAAAACCGCATCAACGGCATGATCAACAGCAAGCCCGACTGGGTGATTTCGCGCCAGCGCGCCTGGGGCGTGCCGATCGCGGTCTTCGTCAAGGAGAAGCCGGACGGCTCGGTCGATATATTGCAAGACCCCGAGGTCGAAGTGCGCATCGTCGAAGCCTTCGAGAAGGAGGGCGCCGACGCCTGGTACGCGGCCGGCGCGCGCGAACGCTTTCTCGGCAAGCGCGCCAGCGAAGGCTGGAAGAAAGTCGACGACATTCTCGACGTCTGGTTCGATTCCGGCTCCACCCACGCCTTCGTGCTGGAAGACCCCGTGCATTTCCCGCAGCTCGCCGGCATCAAGCGCAAGGTGGACGGCGGCAAAGACACGGTTATGTATCTGGAAGGCTCCGACCAGCACCGCGGCTGGTTCCAGTCCTCGCTGCTGGAATCTTGCGGCACGCGCGGCCGCGCGCCCTTCGACATCGTCGTCACCCACGGCTTCACGCTCGCCGAGGACGGCCGCAAGATGTCGAAGTCGCTCGGCAACACCATCGCGCCGCAGGACGTGATCAAGCAGTCGGGCGCGGATATCCTGCGCATGTGGGTCGCTTCCTGCGACTACTGGGACGACCAACGTATCGGGCCCGAGATTCTCAAGACCACGGTCGACACCTATCGCAAGCTGCGCAACACGCTGCGCTGGCTGCTCGGGTCGCTGGCGCATTTCCACGAGGACGAACGCGTCAAGCCGGACAAGATGCCGGAGCTGGAGCGGCTGATGCTGCACCGGCTGGCCGAGCTCGACGGCCTTGTGCGCAAAGCCTATGCCGAATTCGACTACAAGCGCATCTTTGCGGCGCTGAGCGCATTCATGACCTCGGATCTGTCGGCTTTCTATTTCGACATCCGCAAGGACGCGCTCTATTGCGATCCGATCTCATCGCTCAAGCGCAAGGCGTGCCTCACCGTGCTCGATTCGATATTCCGCTGCACGGTGGTGTGGCTGGCGCCCATGCTGTGCTTCACCGCCGAAGAAGCCTGGCTGTCGCGCTTCGGCGCCGACGCCAAGTCCGTGCATCTGGAATTGTTCCCCGAGGTGCCGGCCGCCTGGCGCGACGACAGTCTGGCCGAGAAGTGGCGCAAGGTGCGCACCGTGCGCCGCGTCATCACCGGCGCCTTGGAGATCGAGCGCGCCCAGAAGCGCATCGGCTCTTCGTTGGAGGCGCATCCGATCGTGCACGTGTCGAACGCGGAACTCTGTGAGGCCGTGCTCGACGTCGATCTCGCCGAGGTCTGCATCACCTCGGCGGCGACGCTGGTCGAGGACGAGGGCCCGGCCGACGCATTCCGCCTGCCGGACGTGGCCGGCGTTGCCGTGGTGCCCAATCTGGCCGAGGGCACCAAATGCGCGCGCTCGTGGAAAATCCTCACCAACATCGGCGCCGACCCTGAATTCCCCGATGTCTCGCCGCGCGACGCCAAGGCGCTGCGCGAATGGGAAGCCATGCGCAAGGCGGCGGAGTAGATGCGCGCCAACTGGCTTTGCGGTCCGTTCACCCGCTTCGGTCTTGCCGTTGCGTTGGTCGTCTGCGTGATCGATCAGGCCAGCAAGCTCTATCTGCTGTTCGTGTTCGATCTTGCCGCCAACGGGCCGGTGCGTCTCGGCCCGTTCTTCGATTTCGTCCTCACCCGCAACACCGGCATCAGCTACGGCCTGTTCCAGACGCAAGGCGCGTTCGGCCAGGGGGTGCTGCTGGCGGTCAAGCTGCTCGCGGTGGTGGCGCTGTGGATATGGCTTGCGCGCGCGCACGGCCGGCTTGTGGCCTTGTCCCTCGGCCTCATTATCGGCGGCGCGGTCGGCAACGCCATCGACCGGCTGGCCTATGGCTGGGTCGCCGATTTCGTGTTTTTTCACGTTTCCACGGCAACTTGGCGGTTCGAATGGTACGTTTTTAACCTAGCGGATGTAGCCATCGTTGCCGGGGTCATCGGCCTGTTGTATGACTCTTTGGTAGGGGAACGCGCCGCAAAAGCGCCCTGATCCGCCGATATTTCAGGGCTCGCGACGTCGAATTCCATGGAGAAATTCCATGGGAATTTGAGGGCAAGAGGCCACGACCGGATGAAGGCCATGCGTCCGATACACCTGACGACGAAATCGCGCCTGAGCGCCGCCATGGGCTTCGCCCTCGGCGTGAGCCTGCTGGCGATTTCATCGCCGGCGCGCGCCGATGACGACGGCGTTCCGCTCGACACCAAGATTTTCCAAGGCATCATGGAGAGTCTCGGCCTGAAAAGCGCCGACGAAGCATCGATCGACTACCAGGAGCGTCCGCCGCTGGTGCTTCCCTCCAACGACCGTTTGCCGCCGCCGCAGTCGGCGGACGCGGTGACCAAAAATCCGGCGTGGCCGAAAGACCCGGATGTTGCGCGCGCCAAGCTCATAAAAAAGCTCGAGCGCACCAGCGCCAGCAGCGACGAAGTTGAGCGCGAATCCAAACCGCTGCAGCCGGACCAAATGGTTCCCGGTATCAAATATGCGCCGCGCACGCGCAACCCGAACCTGCCCGATGCGGCTGGGGCGGATGGCACGAAGATGACGCCATCCCAGCTTGGCTACACTGGCGGCCTGTTCAAAAAAATGTTCGGCAAGGACGACGAGAAGGACGCCAGGTTCACCGGCGAGCCGCCGCGTGCCTCGCTGACCCAGCCGCCGCGCGGCTATCAGACGCCGTCGCCGGATCAGCCTTACGGCAACGGCAAGGGCGGCCCGCCAAAGGCGTCCAACGACTATCTCACGCGCGGCGAGGTCAAGTGACCGTGCATTCGTTGGCGTTGACTCGTTTCAGTATGTTCGTGCCGGCAGCGTGATCGCGCGTGGGGCGCAACAACCGAGACTACAGGTTAACAACGTGAAATTCAGACAAAACGCCTTCTTCGCCGCCGCGGCGATGTTCGCGGCGGCGCTCGCCGCACCTGCGCTTGCCGCCGGCGAGAATTCCAGCAAGGTCGCCGCCTTTACGCTTCCCAACGGTCTTGAACTGGTCGTCATCCCCGATCACCGCGCGCCGGTCGTCACCCACATGATCTGGTACAAGGTCGGCGCCGCCGATGAAACGCCGGGCAAGTCGGGTCTGGCGCATTTCCTCGAGCATCTGATGTTCAAGGGCACCGCCAAGCATCCGGCCGGCCAGTTCTCGAAAGTGGTCTCCCGCCTCGGCGGCCGGGAGAACGCGTTCACCACCAACGACTACACCGGCTATTTCCAACGCGTGCCGAGCGAGAAGCTCAAGACCGTGATGGAATTCGAAGCTGACCGCATGACCGGCCTGCAGTTGACCGACGCGGTCGTGCTGCCTGAACGTGACGTCATCCTCGAGGAGCAGAACCAGCGCGTCCGCAACAATCCGCACGCGCGGCTTTCCCAGCAGATCGACGCCGCGCTGTTCCTCAACAGCCCTTACGGCAAGCCGGTGATCGGCTGGCGCCACGAAATGGAGCAGCTTTCCCGCGACGACGCCATCGGCTTCTACCGGCATTTCTACGCGCCCAACGGCGCGGTGGTAGTGATCGCCGGCGATGTCGAGCCGCAGGAAGCGCTCAAACTCGCGCAGGAAACATACGGCAAGGTGGAGCGCCGCAGCAGCATCATGCCGCGTCATCGGCCGCAGGAACCGCCGCCGGTGGCGGCGCGCCGGCTCACGCTCGCCGATCCGCGCGTCGAACAGCCGATGATCCAGCGCGCCTATCTGGTGCCGTCATTTACCACCGGCAAACCGGGCCAATCGGAAGCGCTCGAGGTGCTCGCGCATATTCTCGGGCGCGGCAATAACAGCCGGCTCTATCGCGGCCTGGTAGTGGACAAGCACTTAGCCGTCGGCGCCGGCGCCTCGTACGACAGTTCGGCCATCGGCATGTCGAAGTTCAGCATTTACGGCGCGACGCGCCCGGGCGTCACGCTGCCGCAACTCGAGGCCGCCATCGACGCGGTGATCGCGGAAGTCGCCAGCAAGGGCGTCACGCCCGAGGAGCTGGCGCGCAGCAAGACCCGGCTGATCGCCGACGCCGTCTATGCCCATGACAGCCAGGCCAGCATGGCGCGCTGGTACGGCGAGGCGCTCAGCACCGGATCGACCGTCAGCGACGTCGAGCACTGGCCGGATCACATCCGCGCCGTCACCGCCCAACAGGTTCAGGACGCCGCCCGCCAGTGGCTCGAAATGCAGCGTTCGGTCACCGGCTACCTGATCAAGGACACTCGCCCGCAGGTGGAGAAACGGTCATGACGCGGCTTTTTAGTTCGATCGCGCTCGCCCTGCTGGCACTTTTTGCCGTCGCGCCGGCGGCCTCGGCGATGACGATCGAGAAGATCGTCAGCCCCTCCGGCATCACCGCCTGGCTGGTGCGCGAGCGCGCGGTTCCGCTGGTGGCGCTCAGTTACGCCTTCCACGGCGGCTCCAGCCAGGACGACGCGGCCAAGGGCGGCACCGCCAATCTCACCGCCGACCTGGTCGACGAGGGCGCCGGCGACCTCGACAGCAAGACCTATCACGAGCGGCTGGAAAACCACGCCATCGACCTCCGCTTCCGGGTCGGCCGCGATTATTTCCGCGGCTCGCTGCGCACCCTCAACGAGCACCGCGACGAGGCCTTCGATCTTCTGCACCTGGCGCTGACCAAGCCGCGCTTCGATGCCGATGCGGTCGAGCGCGTGCGCGGGCAGGAGTTGGCGGGCTTGCGGCGCGATACCACCAATCCGAACCGTCTCGCCAGCAGCAGTTGGTGGAGCACCGCCTTTCCCGGCCACCCCTATGGCCGCGAAAGCAAGGGCACGCTGGAATCGGTGCCGCGCATCACCGCCGCCGATCTGCGCGACTACGTGCGTCGCGTGTTCGCGCGCAACGAGCTCACCGTTTCGATCGTCGGCGACATCGACGCCGAAACCGCCGGCAAGCTGATCGACCGCGCCTTCGCCGGGCTGCCCATGAAAAACGACCTCAAGCCGGTGCCGGCCGACCAATCCGAGCAATCTTGGCCGCCGCATTGTCATCGACGTCAACGTGCCGCAGGCGGTGGTCACTTTCGGCGGCCAGGGCATCGCCCGCCACGATCCGGATTTCATGGCCGCTTACATCGTCAATCACATCCTTGGCGGCGGCAGCTTCTCCTCGCGCCTCTACACCGAAGTGCGCGAGAAGCGCGGGCTCGCCTACGGCGTCTCCGACAGCCTGGTCTGGTTCCGGCGCGCCGCCGTCCTGATCGGCGGCACCGCCACCCGCGGCGACCGCACCGCCGACGCGCTCAAGGTGATCGAGCACGAGATCAAGCGCATGGCCGAGAGCGGCCCGACCGCCGACGAGCTCAACGCGGCCAAGGACTACATCAAGGGCTCCTACGCGCTCTCGCTCGACACTTCGAGCAAGATCGCGGCGCAGCTCACGCAGATCCAGATCGACAATCTCGGCATCGACTATATCCAGCGCCGCAGTGCCATGATCGACGGCGTTTCCATTGCCGACGCCAAGCGCGTGGCCAAGCGCCTCTACAGCGGCGGGCTGCTGGTGACGGTCGCCGGCCGGCCCAAGGGCCTGACCTCGGGCA
>CAWFEO010000018.1:0-243803 GCA_963814885.1 uncultured Alphaproteobacteria bacterium
GGCCGGCGAGGAGATCACCGAGAAGAACCTCAAGGTTCTGATCGAGGCCGGCTACAAGGAACTGCCGCTGCTCGACATCGACCACGTCAATGTCGGCGCCTATATCCGCAACACGCTCACCGTCGACAAGAACATGACGCGCGAGGACGCGCTGTTCGACATCTACCGCGTCATGCGTCCGGGCGAGCCGCCGACCGTCGACACCGCGGAGGCGATGTTCCGCTCGCTGTTCTTCGACAGCGAGCGCTACGACCTCTCGGCCGTCGGCCGCGTCAAGATGAACATGCGGCTCGACCTCGACGCGCCGGACACCCATCGCGTGCTGCGCAAGGACGACATCCTGGCGGTCATCAAGACGCTGGTCGACCTGCGCGACGGCAAGGGCGAGATCGACGACATCGACCATCTCGGCAATCGCCGGGTGCGCTCGGTCGGCGAGTTGATGGAGAACCAGTACCGCATCGGCCTGTTGCGCATGGAGCGCGCGATCAAGGAGCGCATGTCGTCGGTCGATATCGACACCGTCATGCCGCAGGACCTGATCAACGCCAAGCCGGCGGCCGCCGCGGTGCGCGAGTTCTTCGGCTCCTCGCAGCTCTCGCAGTTCATGGATCAGACCAATCCGCTGTCGGAGATCACCCACAAGCGGCGCCTGTCGGCGCTCGGCCCGGGCGGTCTGACGCGCGAGCGGGCGGGCTTCGAGGTGCGCGACGTGCATCCGACCCATTACGGCCGCATCTGCCCGATCGAGACGCCGGAAGGCCCGAACATCGGCCTGATCAATTCGCTCGCCACCTATGCGCGGGTGAACAAATACGGCTTCGTCGAGACGCCTTATCGCAAGGTCAAGGACGGCCGCGTCACCGACGAGGTGGTCTATCTCTCGGCGATGGAGGAGAGCCGCTACGCGGTCGCGCAGGCCAACGCCGCGATCGACAGCCAAGGGCAAGCTTCACCGAAGACCTGATCGTCTGCCGCCAGGCCGGCGACGTGCATCTGGTGCCGCGCGACAAGGTCGACTTCATGGACGTGTCGCCGAAGCAGCTCGTTTCGGTGGCCGCGGCGCTCATCCCGTTCCTGGAGAACGACGACGCCAACCGCGCGCTGATGGGCTCGAACATGCAGCGCCAGGCGGTGCCGCTGGTTCGCGCCGAGGCGCCGTACGTCGGCACCGGCATGGAAGGCGTGGTCGCCCGCGACTCGGGCGCCTCGATCGCCGCGCGCCGCACCGGCGTCGTCGATCAGGTCGACGCCACCCGTATCGTCGTGCGCGCCACCGGCGAAACCGATCCGACCAAGCCGGGCGTCGATATCTACCGGCTGATGAAGTACCAGCGCTCGAACCAGAACACCTGCATCAACCAGCGTCCGCTGGTGAAGGTGGGCGATCACGTCGAGAAGGGCGACATCATCGCCGACGGTCCCTCGACCGATCTCGGCGAGCTCGCGCTCGGCCGCAACGTGCTGGTCGCGTTCATGCCGTGGAACGGCTACAACTTCGAGGACTCGATCCTGCTCTCCGAGCGGATCGTGAAGGACGACGTGTTCACGTCCATCCACATCGAGGAATTCGAGGTGATGGCGCGCGACACCAAGCTCGGCCCCGAGGAAATCACCCGCGACATCCCGAACGTCTCGGAAGAGGCGCTCAAGAATCTCGACGAAGCGGGCATCGTCTATATCGGCGCCGAGGTGCATGCCGGCGACATCCTGTTCGGCAAGATCACGCCCAAGGGCGAAAGCCCGATGACGCCGGAAGAAAAGCTGCTGCGCGCCATCTTCGGCGAGAAGGCCTCCGACGTGCGCGACACCTCGTTGCGGGTGCCGCCGGGCGTGCAGGGCACCGTCGTCGAAGTGCGCGTGTTCAACCGGCACGGCGTCGAGAAGGACGAGCGCGCGCTCGCCATCGAGCGTGAGGAGATCGAGCGGCTCGCCAAGGACCGCGACGACGAGCAGGCGATCCTCGACCGCAACGTCTACGGCCGTCTGGCCGAGTTGCTGGAAGGCCGCCAGGGCATCGCCGGTCCCGAAGGGCTTCAAGAAGGACTCCAAGATCACCCGCGCGGTGCTGGACGAATATCCGCGCTCGCAGTGGTGGCAGTTCGCCTCGCCCAACGACAAGCTGATGGCCGAGATCGAGGCCATCCGCAAGCAGTACGACGAGTCGAAGAAGCTCCTGGAACAGCGCTTCCTCGACAAGGTCGAGAAGCTGCAGCGCGGCGACGAATTGCCGCCCGGCGTGATGAAGATGGTCAAGGTCTTCGTCGCGGTGAAGCGCAAGATCCAGCCCGGCGACAAGATGGCCGGCCGCCACGGCAACAAGGGCGTGGTGTCGAAGATCGTGCCGGTCGAGGACATGCCGTTCCTCGAGGACGGCACGCAGGTCGACATCGTGCTCAATCCGCTCGGCGTGCCGAGCCGCATGAACGTCGGCCAGATTCTGGAGACCCATCTCGGCTGGGCCTGCGCCGGCCTCGGGCTCAAGATCGGCGAGGCGGTCGAAGCCTACAACGACAAGAAGGACGTGCGTCCGCTCAAGGACATGCTCAAGAAGGTCTACGGCGACGACGAGACCATCAAGTCGCTTGAACGAGGACGAACTGGTCGAGCTCGGCGGCAATCTGCGCCACGGCGTGCCGATTGCGACGCCGGTGTTCGACGGCGCCAAGGAGGCCGACATCGAGAAGATGCTCGACCTCGCCGGCCTCGATCATTCCGGCCAGGTCGACCGTGTTCGACGGCCGCACCGGCGAGGCCTTCGACCGCAAGGTCACCGTCGGCTACATCTACATGCTGAAGCTGCACCATCTGGTGGACGACAAGATCCACGCCCGCTCGATCGGCCCGTACTCGCTGGTCACCCAGCAGCCGCTCGGCGGCAAGGCGCAGTTCGGCGGCCAGCGCTTCGGCGAAATGGAGGTGTGGGCGCTCGAAGCCTACGGCGCGGCCTACACGCTGCAGGAAATGCTCACCGTGAAGTCGGACGACGTCGCCGGCCGTACCAAGGTGTACGAGGCGATCGTGCGCGGCGACGACACGTTCGAGGCGGGCATTCCGGAAAGCTTCAACGTGCTGGTCAAGGAGATGCGCTCGCTCGGCCTCAATGTCGATCTGCACAATTCCAAGCAGCAGCGGCAGGGCCAGGCGGCGAGACGGCGGAAGCGGCGGAGTACAGCGTCATGGCGGGCGTCGGCGCGCACGCCTTCGCGACGCATGGCCCGGCAAGCCGTCGATCGCCCGGCGCGAGCGCGGGCATGACGAGCGGCAAATTGAAATTGAGATAGCGGCCGACGAGGGTCGGCAAGCGGAGAATGCGATGAACCAAGAGATCATGAATCTCTTCAGCCCGCAGGCCCCGGCTCAGGTCTTCGACCAGATCCGGATTTCGATCGCGAGCCCGGAGAAGATTCTGTCGTGGTCCTACGGCGAGATCAAGAAGCCGGAGACGATCAACTACCGTACCTTCAAGCCCGAGCGCGACGGCCTGTTCTGCGCGCGCATCTTCGGGCCGATCAAGGACTACGAGTGCTTGTGCGGCAAGTACAAGCGCATGAAGTACAAGGGCATCATCTGCGAGAAGTGCTCGGTCGAGGTCACGCTCTCGCCGCGTGCGGCGCGAGCGCATGGGCCATATCGAGCTGGCCGCGCCGGTCGCGCATATCTGGTTCCTGAAGTCGCTGCCGAGCCGCATCGGCCTGCTGCTCGACATGACGCTGAAGGACCTCGAGCGCATCCTCTATTTCGAATACTACGTCGTGCTCGAGCCGGGCCTGACCCCGCTCAAGGACCGCCAGCTTCTGTCCGAGGACGAGTATCTCAAGGCGCAGGACGAGTTCGGCGCCGACAGCTTCACCGCCACGATCGGCGCGGAAGCGATCCGCGAGATGCTCAAGGGCCTCGACCTCGAGAAGATGCAGGCCGAACTGCGCGCCGAGATCGGCGAGACCGAAAGCGACATCAAGAAGAAGAAGTTCGCCAAGCGGCTCAAGCTGATCGAGGCGTTCCTCGCCTCCGGCAACAAGCCGGAATGGATGATCCTGACCGTGGTGCCGGTGATCCCGCCCGACCTGCGGCCGCTGGTGCCGCTCGACGGCGGCCGCTTCGCCACGTCCGATCTCAACGATCTCTATCGCCGCGTCATCAACCGCAACAACCGCCTGAAGCGGCTGATCGAGCTGCGCGCGCCGGACATCATCATCCGCAACGAAAAGCGCATGCTGCAGGAAGCGGTCGACGCGCTGTTCGACAACGGCCGCCGCGGCCGCGTCATCACCGGCGCCAACAAGCGTCCGCTGAAGTCGCTCGCCGACATGCTCAAGGGCAAGCAGGGCCGCTTCCGGCAGAACCTGCTCGGCAAGCGCGTCGACTATTCCGGCCGCTCGGTGATCGTGGTCGGCCCCGAGCTCAAGCTGCACCAGTGCGGCCTGCCGAAGAAGATGGCGCTCGAACTGTTCAAGCCGTTCATCTATTCGCGGCTCGACGCCAAGGGCCTGTCGACCACCGTCAAGCAGGCCAAGAAGCTGGTGGAGAAGGAAAAGCCGGAGGTTTGGGACATCCTCGACGAGGTGATCCGCGAGCATCCGGTGCTGCTTGAACCGCGCGCCGACCTTGCACCGCCTCGGCATCCAGGCCTTCGAGCCGGTGCTGATCGAGGGCAAGGCGATCCAGCTGCATCCGCTGGTGTGCGCGGCGTTCAACGCCGACTTCGACGGCGACCAGATGGCGGTGCACGTTCCGCTGTCGCTGGAAGCGCAGCTGGAAGCGCGCGTGCTGATGATGTCGACCAACAACATCCTGCACCCGGCCAACGGCTCGCCGATCATCGTGCCGTCGCAGGACATCGTGCTCGGCCTCTACTACCTCTCGATCATGCGCGAGGGCGAGGCCGGCGAGGGCAAGGTCTTCGGCGACATGGCCGAGATCGACCATGCGCTTGCACGAGAAGGTGATCACCCTGCACACCAAGATCAAGTACCGCTGGGAAGGCGTCGACGAGAAGGGCAAGCCGTTCAAGCAAGTGGTTCGAGACCACGCCCGGCCGCGTCGTGCTCGGCAACGTGCTGCCGCAGCAGCGTCAAGGTCCCGTTCGACATCGTCAACAAGCTGATGACGAAGCGCGAGATCTCGTCGATGATCGACACGGTCTACCGCCACTGCGGGCAGAAGGAGACGGTCATCTTCTGCGACCGCATCATGGCGCTCGGCTTCTATCACGCCTTCAAGGCCGGCATCTCGTTCGGCAAGGACGACATGGTGGTGCCGGCTTCCAAGTGGAAGATCGTCGAAGCAGACGCGCGACCTCGCCAAGGAGTTCGAGCAGCAGTACAACGACGGCCTCATCACCCAGGGCGAGAAGTACAACAAGGTGGTCGACGCCTGGTCGAAGTGCACCGAAGACCATCGCCGAAGCGATGATGAAGGAAATCTCGGCGTCCAAGAAGGACGCCAACGGCGTCGAGCAGCAGGTCAACTCGATCTACATGATGGCGCATTCCGGCGCGCGCGGCTCGCCGGCGCAGATGCGTCAGCTCGCCGGCATGCGCGGCCTGATGGCCAAGCCGTCGGGCGAGATCATCGAGAGCCCGATCATCTCGAACTTCAAGGAAGGCCTGTCGGTGCTCGAGTACTTCAACTCGACCCACGGCGCCCGCAAGGGCCTGGCCGACACCGCCTTGAAGACCGCGAACTCGGGCTACCTGACGCGGCGTCTGGTCGACGTGGCGCAGGACTGCATCATCACCGAGGAAGACTGCGGCACCAAGAGCGGCATCAAGGTGCGGGCGATCATCGACGCCGGCACCGTGGTGGCCTCGCTGGCCATCCGCATCCTCGGCCGCACCACGGCGGAGGACGTCAAGGACCCGGCCAGCAGCAAGGTCGTGGTCAAGCGCGGCACCTTGCTGACGGAGCCGGAGGTCGAAGCGATCACCAATGCCGGCGTGCAGGAGATGAAGATCCGCTCGGTGCTCACCTGCGAGACCAAGAACGGCGTGTGCGGCGCCTGCTACGGGCGCGATCTCGCCCGCGGCACGCCGGTCAACATGGGCGAGGCGGTCGGCGTCATCGCCGCGCAGTCGATCGGCGAGCCGGGCACCCAGCTCACCATGCGCACGTTCCACATCGGCGGCGCGGCGCAGATCTCCGAGCAGTCGTTCATCGAGTCGAACTTCGACGGCAAGATCAAGTTCAAGGCAAGAACATCGCCAAGAACTCGGACGGCGACGTCGTCGCGATGGTGCGCAACATGGTGGTGGCGGTGGTCGATCCCGACGGCACCGAGCGCGCGCATCACCGCATCCCCTACGGCGCGCGCATGCGCGTCGAGGACGGCGACAAGATCAAGCGCGGCCAGCGCATCGCCGAGTGGGATCCCTACACGCGGCCGATCCTGACCGAGGTCGAGGGCGCCATCGACTTCGAGGACATGGTCGACGGGCTGTCGATGTCGGAGCAGCTCGACGAGTCGACCGGCATCGCCAAGCGCGTGGTCATCGACTGGCGCACGGGCTCGTCCCGTAACCAGCAGGACCTGCGTCCGGCGATCGTGATCAAGTCGGGCAACAAGCTCCTGAAGCTCGCCCGCGGCGGCGACGCGCGCTACCAGCTCGCGGTCGACGCCATCATCTCGGTCGATCCCGGCGCCCACGTGAAGGCGGGCGACGTGATCGCGCGTATCCCGACCGAAAGCGCCAAGACCCGCGACATCACCGGCGGTCTGCCGCGG
Organism: uncultured Alphaproteobacteria bacterium; assembly: GCA_963814885.1. Taxonomy (GTDB): domain Bacteria; phylum Pseudomonadota; class Alphaproteobacteria; order Rhizobiales; family Xanthobacteraceae; genus Pseudolabrys. The sequence continues at coordinate 6,725 of CAWFEO010000018.1, forward strand.
GTGGCGGAGCTGTTCGAGGCGCGCAAGCCGAAGGACGCGGCGATCATCGCCGAGATCGGCGGCACGGTGCGGTTCGGCAAGGACTACAAGAACAAGCGCCGCATCACCATCGAGCCGACCGACAAGGGCGAGGAGCCGAAGGAGTACCTGATCCCGAAGGGCAAGCACATCCATCTGCAGGATGGCGACGTCATCGAGCAGGGCGACTACATCGTCGAGGGCAATCCCGCCCCGCACGACATTCTCGCCATCAAGGGCGTCGAGGAGCTCGCCGCCTATCTGGTCAACGAGATCCAGGAGGTCTATCGGCTGCAGGGCGTCAACATCAACGACAAGCACATCGAGGTGATCGTTCGCCAGATGCTGCAGAAGGTCGAGATCGACGACGCCGGCGAGACCGAGCTGCTGCAGGGCGAGCAGCTCGACAGGACCGAGATGGACGAGATCAACGTCGCGGGCGGAAGCCGAGGGCAAGAAGCCGGCGTCCGGCCATCCGGTGCTGCTCGGCATCACCAAGGCGAGCCTGCAGACCCGCTCGTTCATCTCGGCGGCCTCCTTCCAGGAGACCACGCGCGTGCTCACCGAGGCGGCGGTCAACGGCAAGGCCGACACGCTCGACGGGCTCAAGGAGAACGTCATCGTCGGCCGCCTGATCCCGGCCGGCACCGGCGCCATGATGAACGAGCTGCGCGAAGTCGCCACCAAGCGCGACGCGCTCATCCTCGAGGAGCGCGAGAAGGACGCGGCCAAAGCCGCGGCCAAGGCGGCGCGAGGCCGAGGAGGCGCCGGCGCTGCCGGCGGCCGAATAGGCCTCGCGCCGTTCAACACAATCGAAAGGGCCGCCCTCACCGGGCGGCCCTTTTGCTCTCTGGGTGTTCGGGCAAGGCCCGTCGGGCTCGCCGGGCCGGCAGGGGCCGCCAAGGCCCGCGAAACCGCGATTTTTCGGCTGTTTGCGCCTTGACTTAGCGGAGTCCGGCCGATACATACGCCACACTTTTCGGCAGGCGGTGAGCTTCGCTTGCTCGGAACGGCCGCCCGGCTAAGTCTTTGAGAATATTACGTTTTCTCAAGATTGCGCCGGCGCACACGCCTCGACGAATGAAGCTCAGACGCTGCCTCTGACAGCCACTGTCAGGCGATGAGTGAACGGCCGCGGCGCCTTAACCGCAGCGCGGCCGTCCGAACGGAAGAGCGCCCCCGCAAAGCCAAGCGGATGGCGCGATTTCGTTTTGCGCGTGGAAACGCGCGCAAAGCGACGAGCGCGCTTTTCGCGGGAATGCCGGGGCGTAAGCCCAAAACGACGGCGGACGCGCAGATGCGTCCGCGCGAACGAAGCAAGGGGCGCAAGCCCGCGAACGATTCCGGGCGCGACGCCCAAACGAAGGTAGCGAAGGCCAACGATGCCGACGGTCAACCAGCTGATTGCCAAGCCGCGCCAGCCGCTCAAGGCGCGCAACAAGGTGCCGGCGCTGCAGGCCAGCCCGCAGAAGCGCGGCGTCTGCACGCGCGTCTATACGACGACGCCGAAGAAGCCGAACTCGGCGCTGCGCAAGGTCGCCAAGGTGCGCCTGACCAACGGCTTCGAGGTGATCGGCTACATCCCGGGCGAGGGCCATAATCTGCAGGAGCACTCGGTGGTGATGATCCGCGGCGGCCGCGTCAAGGATCTGCCGGGCGTGCGCTACCACATCCTGCGCGGCGTGCTCGACACCCAAGGCGTGAAGAACCGCAAGCAGCGCCGTTCGAAATACGGCGCCAAGCGCCCGAAATAAGGATCAGCCGTTCATGTCCCGCCGCCACGCCGCAGAAAAGCGCGAGATCATCCCGGACCCGAAGTTCGGGAACATCGTCGTCTCGCAAGTTCATGAACGCCATCATGTACGACGGCAAGAAGTCGGTGGCGGAAGGCATCGTCTACGGCGCGCTCGACATGATCGAAGCCAAGACCAAGCAGAACCCGCTCTCGGTGTTCCAGCAGGCGCTCGACAACGTGATGCCCTCGATCGAGGTGCGCTCGCGCCGCGTCGGCGGCGCCACCTACCAGGTGCCGGTGGAAGTGCGCACCTCGCGCCGGCAGGCGCTCGGCATCCGCTGGATCATCATCGCCGCGCGCGACCGCAACGAAAAAACCATGACCGAGCGGCTCTCGGCCGAGCTGCTCGATGCGTCCAACAACAGGGGAAACGCCGTCAAGAAGCGCGAGGACACTCACAAGATGGCGGAAGCCAACCGCGCCTTCTCGCATTACCGCTGGTGACGGCGGCGACCATATTCAAGGACTAGAGATTCCCCATGCCCCGCAGCCACGCAATCGAGGACTACCGCAATTTCGGCATCATGGCGCACATCGATGCCGGCAAGACCACGACCACGGAGCGGATCCTCTACTACACCGGCAAGAGCCACAAGATCGGCGAGGTGCACGAAGGCGCCGCGACGATGGACTGGATGGAGCAGGAGCAGGAGCGCGGCATCACCATCACGTCGGCCGCGACCACCGCGTTCTGGAACGGCAAGCGCCTCAACATCATCGACACCCCCGGCCACGTCGACTTCACCATCGAGGTGGAGCGTTCGCTGCGCGTGCTCGACGGCGCCGTCTGCGTGCTCGATTCCAACCAGGGCGTCGAGCCGCAGACCGAGACGGTCTGGCGCCAGGGCGACAAGTACAAGGTTCCGCGCATCGTCTTCGCCAACAAGATGGACAAGATCGGCGCCGACTTCTTCAAGTGTCTCGAAGACATCAAGACCCGCCTCGGCGCCAAGCCGGTCGCCATCCAGCTCCCGATCGGGTCCGAGCAGCAATTTCAAGGGCCTCATCGATCTCGTGCGCATGAAGGGCGTGATCTGGGACGACGAATCGCTCGGCGCCAAGTTCGAGGACACCGATATCCCGGCCGAGCTGCTCGACGAGGCCAAGAAGTACCGCGAAATGATGATCGAGGCGGCGGTCGAGCTCGACGACGACGCCATGACCGCCTACCTCGAAGGCAAAGAGCCGGACGAGGCGACGCTCAAGAGACTGATCCGCAAGGCCGTGCTGACGAGCGCGTTCTTCCCGGTGCTGTGCGGCTCTGCCTTCAAGAACAAGGGCGTGCAGCCGCTGCTCGACGCGGTGGTCGACTATCTGCCGAGCCCGCTCGACGTGCCGCCGATCAAGGGCATCGATCCCGAGAACGGCGAAGAAATTGTGCGCAAGCCGACGATAGACAACGCGCCGCTGGCGCTGTCGCCTTCAAGATCATGGACGATCCCTTCGTCGGCACCATCACCTTCTGCCGCATCTATTCCGGCATGCTCGCCAGCGGCACCGGCGTGATCAACTCGACCAAGGAGCGGAAAGAGCGCATCGGCCGCATGCTGCTGATGCACGCCAACGACCGCGAAGACATCAAGGAAGCCTATGCCGGCGACATCGTCGCGCTGGCGGGCCTCAAGGAAGTGCGCACCGGCGACACCCTGTGCGACGCCAAGCAGCCGGTCATCCTGGAAAAGATGGAATTCCCCGATCCGGTGATCGAGATCGCGATCGAGCCGAAGTCGAAGGCCGACCAGGAGAAGCTCGGCGTTGCGCTGGCCAAGCTGGCGGCGGAGGACCCGTCCTTCCGCGTCTCCACCGACCAGGAAAGCGGCCAGACCATCCTCAAGGGCATGGGCGAACTGCATCTCGACATCAAGGTCGACATTCTCAAGCGCACCTACAAGGTGGACGCCAATATCGGCGCGCCGCAGGTGGCGTTCCGCGAAAAGATCACGCAGCGCGCCGAGGTCGACTACATCCATAAGAAACAGACCGGCGGCTCCGGTCAGTTCGCGCGCGTCAAGATCGTCGCCGAGCCGGCGCAGCCCGGCACGCCGTTCGAATTCGAGAACGAAGTCGTCGGCGGCAACGTGCCGAAGGAATACATCCCGGGCGTCGAGAAGGGCCTGGAGTCGGTGCTCGGCTCCGGCATCCTCGCCGGCTTCCCGGTGGTCGATCTCAAAGTGACGTTGATCGACGGCGCCTATCACGACGTCGACTCCTCGGCGCTCGCCTTCGAGATCGCTTCGCGCGCGGCTTTGCGCGAGGCGCTGCAGAAGGGCAGGCCGGTGCTGCTCGAGCCGATCATGAAGGTCGAGGTGGTGACGCCGGAGGACTATACCGGCTCCGTCATCGGCGACCTCAATTCGCGGCGCGGGCAGATCCAGGGTCAGGACATGCGCGGCAACGCCAACGTCATCAATGCGATGGTGCCGCTGATGAACATGTTCGGCTACGTCAACAACCTGCGGTCCATGTCCCAGGGCCGCGCCACATTCACCATGCAATTCGATCACTACGCCGAACTACCCGCGAACGTGTCGGCCGAAGTGCAGAAGAAATTCGCGTAATTAGCGAACGTAACTCGTAAAGGATCTGAACGGAGAGTCCCATGGCCAAAGAGAAATTCCAACGGAACAAACCCCATTGCAATATCGGGACGATCGGTCACGTCGACCACGGCAAGACCACGCTGACCGCTGCGATCACCAAGGTTCTGGCTGAAGCCGGCGGCGCCACCTTCACCGCCTACGACCAGATCGACAAGGCGCCGGAAGAGAAGGCGCGCGGCATCACCATCTCGACCGCGCACGTCGAATACGAGACCGCCAATCGCCACTATGCGCACGTCGACTGCCCCGGCCACGCCGACTATGTGAAGAACATGATCACCGGCGCGGCGCAGATGGACGGCGCCATCCTGGTCGTGTCGGCTGCCGACGGCCCGATGCCGCAGACGCGCGAGCACATCCTGCTCGCCCGCCAGGTCGGTGTGCCGGCGCTGGTCGTGTACATGAACAAAGTCGATATGGTCGACGATCCGGAACTGCTCGAGCTGGTCGAGCTCGAGGTTCGCGAGCTGTTGTCGAAGTACAATTTCCCCGGCGACAAGATCCCGATCGTCAAGGGCTCGGCGCTGATGGCGCTCGAGGGCAAGGACGAGAAGCTCGGCAAGGAATCGATCTTGGCGCTGATGAAGGCCGTGGACGAATACATCCCGCAGCCGGAGCGCCCGAAGGATCAGCCCTTCCTGATGCCGGTGGAAGACGTGTTCTCGATCTCCGGCCGTGGCACCGTGTGCACCGGCCGCATCGAGCGCGGCATCATCAAGACCGGCGAGGAAGTCGAGATCGTCGGCATCAAGCCCACCACCAAGACGGTGGTCACCGGCGTCGAGATGTTCCGCAAGCTGCTCGACCAGGGCGAGGCCGGCGACAACGTCGGCTGCCTGCTGCGCGGCACCAAGCGCGAGGAAGTCGAGCGCGGCCAGGTGCTGTGCAAGCCCGGCTCGGTCAAGCCGCACACCAAGTTCAAGGCGGAAGCCTACATCCTCACCAAGGAAGAGGGCGGCCGTCACACCCCGTTCTTCACCAACTACCGCCCGCAGTTCTACTTCCGCACCACCGACGTGACCGGCGTGGTGCACCTGCCGCAGGGCACCGAGATGGTGATGCCGGGCGACAACGTGGCGATGGAAGTGCACCTGATCGTGCCGATCGCCATGGAGGAGAAGCTTCGCTTCGCCATTCGCGAGGGCGGCCGCACCGTCGGCGCCGGCGTGGTGGCGAGCATCATCGAATAAGTCTGTGCTGTCGTGGCCCGCGCAAGCGGGCCACACAGTTGAAAGAGAAGAGAAAATGAACGGCCAGAATATCCGGATCCGGCTCAAGGCGTTCGACCACCGCATCCTCGATGCGTCGACGCGCGAGATCGTGGCCACGGCCAAGCGCACCGGTGCGCAGGTCCGTGGGCCGATTCCGCTGCCGACGCGGATCGAGAAGTTCACGGTGAACCGCTCGCCGCACATCGACAAGAAGAGCCGCGAACAGTTCGAGATGCGCACGCACAAGCGCCTCTTGGACATCGTCGATCCGACGCCGCAGACGGTGGACGCGCTGATGAAGCTCGACCTCGCCGCCGGCGTCGACGTCGAGATCAAACTGTAAGAGCCGCGTGGGGACTAGAATGCGTTCGGGTGTAGTTGCGCAGAAAATGGGGATGACCCGGGTGTTCACCGAGGCCGGTGAGCACGTGCCGGTCACCGTGCTGCGCCTCGCGCAGTGCCAGGTGATCGCGCATCGCACAAAGGACAAGAACGGCTACGTCGCGCTCCAGCTCGGGTCCGGCGAGCGCCGCACCAACAACATGATCAAGGCCGACCGCGGCTATTTCGCCAAGGCCAAGGTCGAGCCCAAGCGCAAACTGGCCGAGTTCCGCGTCAGCGAAGACGCGCTGATCCCGGTCGGCGCCGAGATCACCGCCGATCATTTCATCCCCGGCCAGTTCGTCGATGTCTGCGGGACCTCGGTCGGCAAGGGCTTTGCCGGCGCCATGAAGCGCTGGAATTTCGGCGGCCTGCGCGCCTCGCACGGCGTGTCGATCTCGCACCGCTCGCACGGCTCCACCGGCGGCCGCCAGGATCCCGGCAAGGTGTTCAAGAACAAGAAGATGGCGGGTCATCTCGGCAGCGAACGGGTGACCACGCTCAATCTCAAGGTGGTTTCGACCGACGTCGAACGCGGCCTCATCCTGGTCGAGGGCGCGGTGCCGGGCGCCAAGGGTGGCTGGATCACCGTGCGCGACGCAGTCAAGAAAGTGCTGCCCAAGGACGTGCCCAAGCCCGGCAAGTTCCGTCTGGACGAAAGCGAGGCCAAGCCGGAAGCGAAGGCCGACGCCGCCCCCGCAGCCGAACCGGACGTAAAGCCGGCCGAAGCGCCGGCGCCGGACGCAGCCCCCGCCGAGAAGGAGGGCGCGTGACATGGAAATGAAGATTACCACGCTGGAAGGTAAAGAGGCGGGCTCGGTGCAGCTTTCCGACACCATTTTCGGCCTGACCCCGCGCCCGGACATTCTGCAGCGCTGCGTCAACTGGCAGCTCGCCAAGCGCCAGCGCGGCACCCACAAGACCAAGCTGCGCGGCGAGATCAACCGCACCGGCAAGAAGATGCACGCGCAAAAGGGGACCGGCGGCGCCCGCCATGGTGCGCAAAGCGCGCCGCAGTTCCGTGGCGGCGGCCGCGCCTTCGGCCCGGTGGTGCGCAGCCATGCCATTGAGCTGCCCAAGAAGGTGCGGGCGCTCGCGCTCAGGCACGCGCTCTCCGCCAAGGCCAAGGACGGCGGCATCGTCGTGCTCGACAAGGCCTCGGTGAAGGAACCGAAAACCGGCGCGCTCGCCAAGCAGTTCGGCAAGCTCGGGCTCGAGAACGCGCTGATCATCGACGGCGCCCAGGTCGAGGACGGCTTCCGCGCCGCCACGCGCAACATTCCGAATATCGACGTGCTGCCGGTTCAGGGCATCAACGTCTACGACATCATGCGGCGCAAAACCCTGGTGCTGACCAAGGCCGCGCTCGATGCGTTGGAGGCGCGCTTCAAATGACCACCAGCGATCCGCGCCACTACGATGTCATCATCGCCCCGGTGATTACCGAGAAGGCGACCATGGCGTCCGAGCACAACAAGGTCATGTTCAAGGTGGCGCGCCACGCCACCAAGCCGCAGATCAAGGAAGCGATCGAGAAGCTGTTCGACGTCAAGGTCAAGAACGTCAATACGCTCACCCGCCAGGGCAAATGGAAGACGTTCAAGAACAGGCTCGGGCGGCAGTCCGACGTCAAGCGCGCGATCGTGACGCTGGAAGAGGGTCACCGCATCGACGTGACCACGGGATTGTAAGGGACAGTTGCGATGGCGTTGAAAAATTACAATCCGACCACCCCGAGCCAGCGGCAGCTGGTTAACATCGACCGTTCGGGCCTGCACAAGGGCCCGCCGGTAAAGTCGTTGACCGAGGGCAAGAGCTCGACTGGCGGGCGCAACAACAATGGCCGCACCACCGTCCGTTTCCGCGGCGGCGGCCACAAGAAGGCCTACCGCAAGGTCGACTTCAGGCGCGCCAAGTTCGACGTGCCGGCGACCGTCGAGCGGCTGGAATACGATCCCAACCGCACCGCCTTCATCGCGCTCATCAAATATCAGGACGGCGAGCTCGCCTATATCCTGGCGCCGCAGCGGCTCTCGCCCGGCGACAGCGTGATCGCCGCCGAGCATGCCGACGTGAAGCCGGGCAATGCCATGCCGATCGGCAATATTCCGGTCGGCACCATCGTGCACAACATTGAACTGAAGATCGGCAAGGGCGGCCAGATCGCGCGCTCGGCCGGCAGTTACGCGCAGATCGTCGGGCGCGACCAGGATTACGTCATCCTGCGGCTCAGTTCCGCCGAGCAGCGTCTGGTGCATGGCCGCTGCATGGCCAGCGTCGGCGCGGTGTCGAACCCCGACAACATGAACACCGTCATCGCCAAGGCCGGCCGCAAGCGCTGGATGGGCTGGCGCCCGCACAACCGCGGCATCTCCATGAACCCGGTCGATCATCCGCACGGCGGCCGCACCAATGGCGGCGGCAACTGGGTGACGCCCTGGGGCTTCCCGACCAAGGGCAAGAAGACGCGCAAGAACAAGCGCACCACCAAGTTCATCGTGCTCAGCCGCCACAACCGCAAGAAGACCTAAAGGACAGCATCATGTCGCGTTCATTGTGGAAGGGCCCGTTCGTCGACGGCTATGTGCTGCGCAAGGCGGAAGCCGTGCGCTCGTCGGGCCGTCACGAGATGATCCGGATCTGGAGCCGGCGCTCGACCATATTGCCGCAATTCGTCGGACTGAATTTCGGCGTCTACAACGGTCAGAAGCACATTCCGGTGCTGGTGACCGAGGAAATGGTCGGCCACAAGTTCGGCGAGTTCGCGCCGACGCGGATGTTTTACGGCCACACCTCCGACCGCAAGGCCAAGCGCGCGGCGGTGCCGGGCGCGGCAGCGGCGCCGGCTGCACCCGCGGCTCCGGCGGCAAGTTAAGGATCGAAGAGAAACGTCATGGGCAAGAGCGCACGCGGGCGAGACCTCCCCGACAACGAGGCCAAGGCGGTGGCCCGGATGATCCGGGTGTCGCCGCAGAAGCTCAATCTGGTCGCGCAGATGATCCGCGGCAAGAAGGTCGCGAGCGCGCTCGCCGATCTGCAGTTTTCGCGCAAGCGCATCGCCAAGGACGTGCGCAAGTGCCTGGAGTCGGCGATCGCCAACGCCGAGAACAATCACGACCTCGACGTCGACGATCTGATCGTCGCCGAGGCCCATGTCGGCAAGGCGCTGGTGATCAAGCGCTTCACCGCGCGCGGCCGCGGCCGGGTGGGAAGCATTTTCAAGCCGTTCGCCAACCTCACCATCGTGGTGCGTGAGGTCGCGGCGCCGGCCGAAGCGAAAGCTTAGAGGGAGAACTCCGTGGGCCAGAAGGTCAATCCAATCGGGCTTCGGCTCGGCATCAACCGGACCTGGGATTCGCGCTGGTACGCCGGCAAGAGCGAATACGGCTCGCTGCTGCACGAGGACATCAAGATCCGCAAGGAGCTGATGAAGCAGCTCAAGCAGGCGGCGGTGTCGCATATCGTGATCGAGCGTCCGCACAAGAAGTGCCGCGTCACCATCCACTCGGCGCGGCCGGGCGTGGTCATCGGCAAGAAAGGCGCCGACATCGAGAAGCTGCGCCGCGCGGTGGCCAAGCTCACCGACAGCGACGTGGTCATCAATATCGTCGAAATCCGCAAGCCTGAGCTCGACGCCCAACTGGTGGCCGAATCGATCTCGCAGCAGCTCGAGCGCCGCGTCGCATTCCGCCGCGCCATGAAGCGCGCGGTGCAGTCGGCGATGCGCCTGGGCGCCGAAGGCATTCGCATCAACTGCTCGGGCCGCCTCGGTGGCGCCGAGATCGCGCGCATGGAATGGTATCGCGAGGGCCGCGTGCCGCTGCACACTTTGCGCGCCGACGTCGACTACGGCGTCACCACCGCTTTCACCACCTACGGCACCTGCGGCGTCAAGGTCTGGATCTTCAAGGGCGAAATCCTCGAACACGATCCGATGGCGCAGGACAAGAAGATGGCCGAGGGCGACCAGGGCCGCCCGCGCCGCGAGACGGCCGCCTGAGGACGAAAAGAGCAAGTCATGCTGCAACCGATCCGCACCAAGTTCCGCAAGGCGCACAAGGGCCGCATCCACGGCGTCGCCACCAGCGGCAACACGCTCGCCTTCGGCCAATTCGGCCTCAAGGCGCTGGAGCCCGAGCGCGTCACCGCGCGCCAGATCGAGGCCGCGCGCCGCGCGCTCACCCGCTTCATGAAGCGGTCGGGGCGGGTGTGGATCCGCGTCTTCCCGGACGTGCCGGTGTCGAAGAAGCCGATCGAGGTGCGCATGGGCAAGGGTAAAGGCACGCCGGAAGTGTGGGTCTGCCGCGTCAAGCCCGGCCGCATCCTGTTCGAGGTCGACGGCATTCCGGTCGGCATCGCCAAGGAAGCGCTGACGCTCGCCGCCGCCAAGCTGCCGGTCAAAACCCGTTTCATCGAACGTATCGCCGAGTGAGTGTCATGAAAGCCGCCGACGTAAGAGCGATGACGGTCGACCAGATCGACGACGAGGTGCTCAAGCTGAAGAAGGAGCAGTTCAACCTGCGCTTCCAGCGGGCCACCGGTCAGCTCGAGAACACCGCGCGGGTGCGGGTCATCCGCCGCGACATCGCGCGCCTCAAGACCATCGGGTCGCTGAAGCGTAGCGGTGCGCCCGAGCCGGCGTCCAAGGCGGACGCCGCCGCTCCGGCCGAGAAGAAACCGAAGACCACGCGTACACGCAGCAAGGCCGCCGCGAAGCCGAAGTCGCGCGCCAAGCCGAAGACGAAGAAGTAAGGGGTTCGAGATGCCGAAACGGACGCTGTATGGCGTGGTCGTCAGTGACAAGCAGAACAAGACGGTGATCGTGCGCGTCGACCGGCGTTTCACCCATCCGACCATGAAGAAGACCGTGCGCCGCTCCAAGAGGTATCACGCGCACGACGAGAAGAACGAGTTTGGCATCGGCGACGCGGTGTGGATCGAGGAGCGCCGCCCGCTGTCAAAGCTCAAGTGCTGGGAAGTGATCCGCGGCGAAAAGCGCGAGAAAGTTCAGTAGACGTCATGGCCTGCAAGACAATGAGAGCCGCATCATGATCCAGATGCAAACCAACCTCGACGTGGCGGACAATTCCGGCGCGCGCCGCGTCATGTGCATCAAGGTGCTGGGCGGTTCAAAACGCAAATACGCCACCATCGGCGACGTCATCGTCGTCTCGGTGAAGGAGGCGATCCCGCGCGGCCGCGTCAAGAAAGGCGACGTGATGAAGGCCGTGGTGGTGCGCATCCGCAAGGACATCAAGCGCCCCGACGGTTCGGTGATCCGCTTCGACCGCAACGCCGCGGTGCTGATTACGCCGCAGATGGAGCCGGTGGGAACCCGCATCTTCGGGCCGGTGCCGCGCGAATTGCGCGCCAAGAACCACATGAAGATCATCTCGCTCGCCCCGGAGGTGCTGTAATGGCCGCCAAGATCCGCAAGGGCGACAAGGTGATCGTGCTCACCGGCCGCGACAAGGGGCGCAGCGGCGAGGTGATCGAGGTGCGTCCGGCCGAGGCGCGCGCGCTAGTGCGCGGCGTCAACGTGGTCAAGCGCCACCAGCGCCAGACGCAGCAGCAGGAAGGCGGCATCATTTCCAAAGAGAGCCCGGTGCACCTGTCGAACCTGGCGCTCGCCGATCCCAAGGACGGCAAGCCGACCCGGGTCGGCTTCAAGATCGTCGGCACCGGCCATGACCGCAAGAAAGTGCGCGTTGCCAAGCGTTCCGGGGTAGAGATCGATGGCTGATACACAAACAGACACCAATAAGCCGCAAGGCGACGCGCCCCAGGGTGCGAGTAAAGCCGGCGCGCCCAAGGGCGACGCGCCCAAGAGCGACGCGCCGAAGGCCAAGCAGCCGCGCGAGCGCTCCGATTACGTGGCGCGGCTCAAGACCCAATTCGACCAGTCGATCCGCGGCGAACTCATCAAGCAGTTCGCTTACAAGAACCCGATGCAGGTGCCCGTGATCACCAAGGTGGTGCTCAATATGGGCATCGGCGAGGGCGTCGCCGACCGCAAGAAAGTGGACAATGCCGCCGCCGATCTGTCGCTGATCGCCGGCCAGAAGGCCGTGATCACCAAATCGCGCAAGTCGATCGCGACCTACAAGCTGCGCGACGGCCAAGCCATCGGCTGCAAGGTCACGCTGCGCAAGGCGCGCATGTACGATTTCATCGACCGGCTGATCAACATCGCCCTGCCGCGCATCCGCGATTTCCGCGGGCTCAACCCGAAGAGCTTCGACGGCCGCGGCAACTACAGCCTCGGCATCAAGGAACACATCGTGTTCCCCGAGATCGATTTCGACAAGGCCGTCGATGTCTGGGGCCTCGATATCACCGTTTGCACCAGCGCGAGTAACGACGATGAGGCGCGCGCGCTTTTGACTGCATTCAACTTCCCGTTCCGGCAGTGAGGGCGACGTCCTCAAACGCGGAATCGTAAGGAGAGACAAGAATGGCGAAGAAGAGTTCGATCGAGAAGAACAACCGGCGGCGCAAGATGACCAAGAAATTCTCGGGTCGTCGCGCCAAGCTCAAAGCGATCGCGCACGACAAGAAACTGCCGACCGAGGAGCGCTTTGCCGCCACCCTCAAGCTTGCCGAATTGCCGCGCAATTCGTCGGCCACCCGCATCCGCAATCGCTGCGAGCTGTCGGGCCGGCCGCGCGCCTATTACCGCAAGCACCGTCTGAGCCGCATCGCGCTGCGCGAGCTCGGTTCCAAGGGGCTGATTCCCGGCCTCGTGAAGTCGAGCTGGTGAGGAGGATCGCATGGCTGTGAACGATCCCATCGGCGACATGATCGCGCGTATCCGCAACGCGCAGATGCGCAACAAATCCAAGGTCTCGATGCCGGCCTCCAAGCAGCGCGAGCGCGTGGCCGAGGTGCTCAAGACCGAAGGCTTCATCCGCGGCTACGCCAGCGTGGCGCACGCCTCGGGGCGCAGCGAGCTCGAGATCGAGCTGAAATATTTTGACGGCGAGCCGGTGATCCGCGAGATCGCGCGCGTGTCGAAGCCCGGCCGCCGCGTCTACGCCTCGGTCAAGGCGCTGCCGCGCATCAATAACGGCCTCGGCGTGGCGATCGTGTCCACGCCCAAGGGCGTGATGGCCGACCACGACGCCCGCGAGGCCAATGTCGGCGGCGAAATCATCTGTACGGTGTTCTGATGTCACGCGTTGGATACAAACCGATCTCCATTCCCACCGGCGTCACCGCCAATCTGGAGGGGCAGACCGTCAAGCTGAAGGGCCCCAAGGGCGCCCTCCAGCTCGTGCTGCACGACGACGTGGTGGCCAAGATGGACAAGAACGCCATCACGGTCGAGCCGCGCAACGAAACCAAGCGCGCGCGCTCGCTGTGGGGCACCTCGCGCACGCTGGTCGCCAACCTGGTGGCCGGGGTCACCAAGGGCTTCGAAGAGAAGCTGGAGATCACCGGCGTCGGCTTCCGCGCCGCGGTGCAGGGCAAGCAGCTCAATCTGCAGCTCGGTTTTTCCCATGACGTGAACTATCCGATCCCGGACGGCATCACGATCGCGACCCCGAAGCCGACCGAGATCGTGGTGACCGGCATGGACAAGCAGAAGGTCGGCCACGTCGCCGCCGAGATCCGCGGTTATCGCCGGCCCGAGCCCTACAAGGGCAAGGGCGTGAAATACGCCGGCGAGTACATCTTCCGCAAGGAAGGCAAGAAGAAGTAGAGGACGAAGCGCCATGTCGAGATTGAGTGACCGGACCGCACGGCGGACGGCGACGGTGCGACGCAAGATCAAGCTTGCGGGCCGCACGCGCGCCCGCCTGTCCGTGTTCCGCTCGTCCAAGCACATCTACGTCCAGCTCATCGACGACGCCAAGGGCGAGACGCTCGCCACCGCCTCGACGCTGGAAAAGACCATGCGCGGCGACGGCAAGAAGGGCGCCGATATCGCGGCCGCCAAGTCGGTCGGCAAGCTGATCGCCGAGCGCGCCAAGGAAAAAGGCATCAAGGACGTCGTGTTCGACCGCGGCGGCTATCTCTATCACGGACGCATCAAGGCGCTGGCCGATGCCGCGCGCGAAGGTGGGTTGAACTTCTAACGGAGCGCATCGTCCCGAAAAGCGGCAACCGGTTTTCGGATAAGATGACGCGCAAGGAAAGACGCTGAAGATGGCACATGAACCTCGACGAGAGCCGCGGCGCGACCGTGGCGGCGGCCGCGAAGAGCGCGACAGCGAGTTCACCGACAAGCTTGTCCACATCAATCGCGTGGCCAAGGTGGTGAAGGGCGGGCGGCGTTTCGCCTTTGCCGCGCTGGTGATCGTCGGCGATCAGAAAGGCCGCGCCGGTTTCGGTCACGGCAAGGCGCGCGAGGTGCCGGAGGCGATCCGCAAGGCGACCGATGCCGCCAAGCGCGGGCTGACCCGGGTGCCGCTGCGCGAAGGTCGTACGCTGCATCACGACGTGCTCGGCCGCCACGGCGCCGGCAAGGTTTACCTGCGGGCGGCGCCCGCCGGCACCGGCATCATCGCCGGCGGCCCGATGCGCGCGGTCTTCGAAACGCTGGGCATCCAGGACATCGTGGCCAAGTCGCTCGGCTCGTCCAACCCCTACAACGTGGTGCGCGCGACCTTCGACGCGCTCAAGTCGCAGGATTCGCCGCGCTCGGTGGCCGCGCGCCGCAATATCAAGGTCTCCACGCTGCAGGCGCGCCGCCGCGAAGGCGCCGACGCCGAGCAGGCGGCGGACTGAAAAGGTAGAGAAGAACCGTCATGGCCCAGGCAGGAAAGATCATCAAGGTCGAGCAGATCGGCAGCCCGATGCGCCGTCACCGCGCTCAGCGCGCGACGCTGATCGGGCTCGGCCTCAACAAGATCGGCCGCACCCGTGATCTGCCGGACACGTCTGCCACCCGCGGCATGATCCGCAAGGTGCAGCACCTGGTGCGTGTGGTCGGCGACGCGAAATAAAGAGGACCTGCGATGAAACTCAACCAGATCGCCGACCGGCCGGGCGCCCGCAAGAACCGCATGCGGATCGGGCGCGGCATCGGCTCCGGCATGGGCAAGACCGGCGGCCGCGGCGGCAAGGGCCAGACGGCGCGTAGCGGTGTCGCCATCAACGGCTTCGAAGGCGGCCAGATGCCGCTGCACAGGCGCCTGGCCAAGCGCGGCTTCCGCAACTCGCCGTTCGCCGTGGCGCTCAACGAGATCAATGTCGGCAGGGTGCAGGCGGCGATCGACGCCGGCAAGCTCGATGCCGGTTCGCCGGTCGACGTCGCGGCCATGGTCAAGGCCGGGCTGATGCGGCGCGCCAAGGGCGGCGTCAAGCTGCTCGGGCAGGGCGAACTCAAAACCAAGGTCGATTTCTCGGTCTACCGCGCCTCCAAGTCCGCCATTGCGGCGGTCGAGAAGGCCGGCGGCAGCGTCAAGATCCTGGCCGCGTCGAAACAGGAGCCGGCCGAGCCGAAAGGCAAGAACAAGCGTATGGCGCTGGAAGCGGCGGCCAAAGGTGGAGACAAAGGCGGGGCTAAGGGCGAGGGTAAGCCGAAGGGCGGCAAGGCAAAGGCAGCCGAGGCCGAGCCGAGGCGAAGCCCGAGTAGCCCGGGCCCGGAGAATCGTCCATGACGGCGGATGATTCGGCGGGCCCCGGCTTAAAGACGGCGGCGGAGTGCCTATTTACCGCTAAGTGACCGCCGGCGGCGTCCGGCGGGATTGAGTTTTAGCGGGGCGTTGCGGGGGCAGGAGCGAGCGATGGTTTCGGCAGCGGAACAACTGGCGGCCAATCTCAACTTCGGGGCCCTTGCCAAAGCCGAAGAGCTCAAGAAGCGCATCTGGTTCACCCTCGGCGCGCTGCTGGTCTACCGCCTCGGCACTTACATTCCACTGCCCGGCATCGATCCCGCGGCCTGGGAGCAAATCTTCCAGACCCAGGCCGGCGGCATTCTCGGCATGTTCAACATGTTCTCCGGCGGCGGCATCCACCGGATGGCGATCTTCGCGCTCAATATCATGCCGTACATCTCGGCCTCGATCATCATCCAGTTGATGACCACGGTCTCGCCGACCCTCGAAGCGCTCAAGAAGGAAGGCGAAGCCGGCCGCAAGATCATGAACCAGTACACGCGGTATCTGACCGTGGTGCTGGCCGCGTTCCAGTCCTATGGCATCGCCGTCGGCCTGCAAGGCACCGGCAATGTGGTCGCCAGCCCCGGCATTTTCTTTCTGATCTCGACCACGATCACGCTCACCGGCGGCACCATCTTCCTGATGTGGCTGGGCGAGCAGATCACCGCGCGCGGTATCGGCAACGGCATCTCGCTGATCATCCTGTCCGGCATCGTCGCCCAGTTGCCGTCGGCCATCGCCGGCACACTCGAGCTCGGCCGCCAGGGCGCGCTGTCCACCGGTCTCATTCTCGCCGTGCTCGTCATGGCGGTGGCGGTGATCGCCTTCATCGTGTTCATGGAGCGCGCCCAGCGCCGGCTGCTGATCCAGTATCCCAAACGACAAGTCGGCAACCGCATGTTCGAGGGCCAGTCCTCGCATCTGCCGCTCAAGCTCAACACCTCGGGCGTGATCCCGCCGATCTTCGCCTCCTCGCTGCTGCTGCTGCCGACCACGGTCGCCAATTTCAACGCCGGCAGCGGACCGAACTGGCTCACCACCGTCACCACCCTGCTTGGTCACGGCCGGCCGCTGTTTCTGATCCTGTATATCGGGCTGATCGTGTTCTTCGCCTTCTTCTATACGGCGATCGTGTTCAACCCGACCGAGACCGCCGACAACCTGAAGAAACATGGCGGCTTTATCCCGGGCATAAGACCGGGCGAGCGCACCGCCGAATACATCGACTATGTGCTCTCGCGTATCACGGTCGTCGGCGCGATCTATCTCGCCATCGTCTGCCTGATTCCGGAAATCTTGATCTCCTACGCGGCGGTGCCGTTCTATTTCGGCGGCACGTCGTTGCTGATCGTGGTCAGCGTCACCATGGATACGGTGGCGCAGGTGCAGGGCTATCTGCTGGCGCACCAGTATGAGGGCCTGATCAAACGCTCGAAGTTGCGGGGGCGGAATAGATGAGGTTGGTCTTGCTCGGCCCGCCGGGGGCGGGGAAGGGCACGCAAGCGCAGCGGCTGGTTTCGAAACACGGGATTATTCACCTCTCGAGCGGCGAAATGCTGCGGGCGGCGGCCGCCGCCGGTACGCCGGTTGGTTTGCGCGCCAAGGGCCTGATCGACCACGGCGAGCTGGTGCCGGACGAGATGGTTGTGTCGATCATCGCCGACCGCATCGACCGGGCGGACGCCAAAGCCGGCTTCATCCTGGATGGGTTTCCGCGCACGGTGCCGCAGGCGCTGGCGCTCGAACGGCTGCTGGCCGCGCGCGGCATGCAGCTCGATGCCGTGGTCGAACTGAAGGTCGACGAGGGCATTCTGCTCGCCCGCATCGAAAAGCGGGTGGCGGACATGATCGCCCTCAGCCAGCCGCTGCGGGCCGA
This sequence comes from uncultured Alphaproteobacteria bacterium, assembly GCA_963814885.1. GTDB lineage: Bacteria > Pseudomonadota > Alphaproteobacteria > Rhizobiales > Xanthobacteraceae > Pseudolabrys. Next base: position 24,211 of record CAWFEO010000018.1, read on the forward strand.
CGACAATTCGGAAGTGCTGAAAGGGCGGCTCGCCGCCTACCGGGCGCAAACCGCGCCGCTTGTCGACTATTACGCCGGCAAGGGCATGCTCACGAGCGTCGACGGGATGGCCCCGATCGATGAGGTGGCGGCCGCGGTCGACCGTGCCCTGGCGCCCGGGGCCGTCATGGCCGATCCCAAGCCGGCCCGCCGCCCCCGCAAGGCCGCCAAACCCGCCAAGTCGGTCAAGTCCGGCCACCGGGCCAAGGCAAAACGGGCGAAACGAGGGGCCAAGGCCGCCAAAAGCGCCAAAGCCGCCAAGGCAACCGGCCGGAGGCGCCGCCCGGCTGCCGCCAAGAGCCGCAAGTCGCGGCGCCGGCCGGCCCGGCCGGCAAGCGTCAAAAAGAAGGCCGGAAAGCGCAAATCGGGTAGCCGGCGGAGGTTGACGAAGGCGCGATGAATCCCTTAATAAGCTGCACATTCAGGAGTTTGACGCGATGCCGGGCCCCCAATCGGCGGGGACGGGTGTCGTGTTACGCTTTGCGTTATCCCCTTCTGGGAACAGAACAATTCGGCGCCCCCCGGGCGGCCGTCGCATAACAGGAGAGATCCCTCGTGGCTCGTATCGCGGGCGTCAACCTTCCGACCAACAAGCGCGTCGTCATCGCGCTTCAATATATCCACGGCATCGGGCCCAAGATCGCCAACGACATCGTGGGTAAGGTTAATCTGCCGGCGGAGCGGCGCGTGGCGCAACTCACCGACGCCGAAGTGCTGCAGATTCGCGAGCTCATCGACCGCGACTACATGGTCGAGGGCGATCTGCGCCGCGAGACCTCGATGAACATCAAGCGGCTGATGGACCTCGGCTGCTACCGGGGCCTGCGTCACCGCAAGGGTTTGCCGGTGCGCGGCCAGCGCACCCACACCAACGCGCGCACGCGCAAGGGGCCGGCCAAGACCATCGCCGGCAAGAAGAAAGCGACGACTTAAACGGAATTGGCCCGCGCCGTTTTGGCCGGCGGGCCGCGAAAGGGTTCGAGAATGGGTAAGGAAGCCACCCGCGTTCGCCGGCGCGAACGCAAGAACATCGCGTCGGGCGTCGCGCATGTCGCGGCCTCGTTCAACAATACCATGATCACCATCACCGATGCGCAGGGCAACGCCATTGCCTGGTCATCGGCGGGGACCATGGGCTTCAAGGGTTCGCGCAAGTCGACGCCCTATGCCGCGCAGGTGGCCGCCGAAGACGCCGCCAAGAAGGCACAGGAGCACGGCATGCGCACGCTCGAGGTGGAAGTGTCGGGGCCGGGCTCGGGCCGCGAGTCGGCGCTGCGCTCGCTGCAGGCGGCGGGTTTCACCATCACCTCGATCCGCGACGTGACCACGATCCCGCACAATGGTTGCCGGCCGCGAAAGCGGCGGCGCGTTTGATTTTCGACAAGAGGCGGATGTGCGGGCAGCGCATCCACTGCCGCCCAACTTTCCCCACATGGCGGGTGGGGCCCCGCGCGAGGCGATAGGGCCCGCGCCGCTGAAAAGGTGAAGACGTGATCCAAAAGAATTGGCAGGAACTGATCAGGCCGAACAAGCTCCAGGTCGCCGCCGGCTCGGACGCTGCGCGCACCGCGACGGTCGTGGCCGAGCCGCTCGAACGCGGTTTCGGCGTGACGCTGGGCAATGCGCTGCGCCGCATTCTGCTGTCCTCGTTGCAGGGCTCCGCCGTGCAGTCGGTGCACATCGACGGCGTGCTGCACGAATTCTCCTCGATCGCCGGCGTGCGCGAGGACGTCACCGACATCGTGCTCAACATCAAGGACATCGCCATCAAGATGCAGGGCGAAGGCCCCAAGCGCATGGTGGTCAAGAAGCAGGGTCCCGGCACCGTCACCGCCGGCGACATCCAGACCGTCGGCGACGTGGTGGTGCTCAATCCGGACCTCGTGCTGTGCACCCTCGACGAAGGCGCCGAGATCCGCATGGAATTCACCGTCAACACCGGCAAGGGCTACGTGCCGGCCGAGCGCAACCGTCCCGAGGACGCGCCCATCGGGCTGATCCCGGTCGACAGCCTCTATTCGCCGGTGCGCAAGGTCTCCTACAAGGTCGAGAACACCCGCGAGGGCCAGATCCTCGACTACGACAAGCTCACCATGACCATCGAGACCAACGGCGCGGTCAGCCCGGAGGATTCGCTCGCTTACGCGGCGCGCATCCTGCAGGACCAGCTCAACGTGTTCGTCAATTTCGAGGAGCCGCGCAAGGCGGAGGCCGCCGAGACCATTCCCGATCTCGCCTTCAACCCAGCCTTCCTCAAGAAGGTCGACGAGCTCGAACTGTCGGTGCGCTCGGCCAATTGCCTGAAGAACGACAACATCGTCTATATCGGCGATCTCGTGCAGAAGACCGAAGCCGAGATGCTGCGCACCCCGAACTTCGGCCGCAAGTCGCTCAACGAGATCAAGGAAGTGCTGGCGCAGATGGGCCTGCATCTCGGCATGGAAGTGCCGGGCTGGCCGCCGGAAAATATCGAAGAGCTGGCCAAGCGCTTCGAGGATCATTACTGAGCCGCGTCAATGTGGGCTCAAGGATAAGAGGGTTAGGGAGTTAAGCGATGCGTCACGGAAAAGTTCACCGCAAGCTCGGCAAGAGGCCGTCGCATCGCCGCGCCATGTTCGCCAACATGGCGGCCGCCCTGATCAAGCACGAGCAGATCGTCACCACGCTGCCGAAGGCCAAGGAACTGCGCCCGGTGGTGGAAAAACTGGTGACGCTGGCCAAGAAGGGCGGCCTTACCGCCCGCCGCCAGGCCATCGCCGAGATTCGCGATATCGTTCAGGTCAGGAAGTTGTTCGACGTGCTCGGCCCCCGCTACAAGGCGCGCAACGGCGGCTATCTCCGCATCATGAAGGCCGGCTTCCGCTTCGGCGACAATGCCCCGCAGGCGGTGATCGAATTCGTCGACCGCGACGTCGACGCCAAAGGCAAGGATTCAGGTCCCGTGCAGGCGAAGAAGCCCGCCGAGGAAGAGGCCGTGCCGGCGTAAAGCGCGCATAAATACAACGTTGATTGCAAGGGCGGCGCATGGCGCCGTCCTTTTTATTTTTGCCTGCATAGGCGCGCGTCGGCAGCTATGTATAATCCCCCGTCAAATGTACCGGGGGAAACCATGATCCGACTTATCGCTGCATTCATCGCGCTCGCCGCCGCGAGCGGCTTGGCGCAGGCAGCCGACAGCAAGGCCGATCTCGTCAAGCGCGGCAATTATCTGGTCAACGGCATCCTCACCTGCGGCAACTGCCACACGCCCAAGGGACCGAAGGGCGACATCATGGCGAAGGCGTTTTCCGGCGGGCTCGAATTCGACGAGCCGCCGTTCAAGGTGACCGCCCCCAACATCACCCCGGACAAGGACACGGGCATCGGCAAATGGAGCGACGCCGACATCAAGAAGCTCATGCGCACTGGCATTCGGCCGGACGGGATCCAGGTCGCGGAGATCATGCCGACCGGCTTTTACGGCATCTTCACCGAGCGCGATCTCAACGCCGTCGTCGCCTATCTGCGCAGCGTCAAGCCGATCAAGAACAAGGTGCCGGACCCGATCTACAAGATCAAAATCCCCCATCAAATTTTCCCTGGCAGCGCGAAGCCGTACACCCAGGCCATGCTCAAGGACAAGCTGAAGAAGGGCTTCTACCTCGCCACCATCGGCCATTGCATGGAGTGCCACACGCCGCTCGGCAAGCACGGCAAGGATTACGTCAACGATCTCGGCAAGGGCGGCTTCGAGCTGAAGGGGCCGTGGGGCGTGTCGGTGTCGCGCAACATCACGCCGAGCAAGACCAAGGGCATCGGCGCCTGGACCGACGCACAGATCAAGCGCGCGATCACCACCGGTGTGAGCAAGGACGGCAGCAAACTCAAGCCGCCGATGGCCTTCCATTCCTACGCCACGCTGACGCCGGGCGACCTCGACGCCATCGTCGCCTATCTGCACACGGTGCCAGCCAAGGATTAGGGCAATTTGTCCTCTCCCCGCGCGCGGGGAGAGGGTTTCCGGCCTTCATTTAGCCGGCTCAGGGGCCTATATCTCGGCCATTCTCCGGGATTCGACATCATGCCCCTGATGCCTCGCCTAGCCGCCGCCATCCTCTCCGCCCTCGTGCTCACGCTGGCCGCCGCGCCCGCCCGCGCGCAACCCGTGGACCGCAAGGTGCCGACCCAGGCCGAGCTGCGCCTGTCCTATGCGCCGGTGGTCAAGCGGGTGGCGCCGGCGGTGGTCAATGTCTACGCCGCCAAGACGGTGCACAACCGCAACCCGCTGTTCGAGGACCCGATCTTCCGCCGCTTCTTCGGCGTGCCGGGCGGCGGCCAAAACCAGGTCCAGCGCTCGCTCGGCTCCGGCGTGATCGTCGACTCGTCCGGCCTCGTTGTCACCAACGTGCACGTGATCGACGGCGCCGACGACATCAAGGTGGCGCTCTCCGACAAGCGCGAATTCGAGGCCAAGGTCGTGCTCAAGGACAAGCGCAGCGATCTCGCCGTGCTGCGCATCAACGATGCCCATGAGCGCTTCCCCCACCTCGAATTCGCCAATTCCGACGCGCTGCAAGTGGGCGACGTGGTGCTCGCCATCGGCAACCCGTTCGGCGTCGGGCAGACGGTCACCCACGGTATCGTCTCGGCGCTGGCGCGCACCAAGATCGGCATCACCGACTACCAGTTCTTCATCCAGACCGACGCGCCGATCAATCCGGGCAATTCCGGCGGCGCGCTGGTCGATCTCGCCGGCAATCTGGTCGGCATCAACACCGCCATCTTCTCGCGCTCGGGCGGCTCGCAGGGTATCGGCTTCTCCATCCCCGCCAACATGGTGCGGGTGGTGGTGGCTTCCGCCGAGCACGGCGGCAAGGCGGTCGAGCGGCCCTGGCTCGGCGCCAAGCTGCAGGCGGTCACCCCCGACCTTGCCGACAGCATGGGCCTGAAGCGCCCGGCCGGCGCGCTGATCGCCAACGTGACGCATAACAGCCCGGCGGCGCGGGCGGGGCTGAAGCCCGGCGACCTCATCACCTCGGTCGACGGCCAGGAGGTCGACGACCCCAACGCCTTCGATTACCGCTTCGCCACCAAGCCGCTCGGCGGCACCGCCGCGCTCGGCGTGCTGCGCGCCGGCCGCGCGATCAACGTCAAGGTGAGCTTGCGCGTCGCGCCCAAGCTTCCACGCGAAGAGATCACCATCCGCTCGCGCTCGCCCTTTTCCGGCGCCAAGGTCGCCAACCTGTCGCCGGCGCTGGCCGACGAACTGCAGCTTCGCAACGCCGACCGCGGCGTCGTCATCCTCGACGTCGACGCCGGCTCCTACGCCAGCAATGTCGGCTTTCACCGCGGCGACATCATCGTGTCGGTGAACAACCAGGGCATCGAGAAGACCGGCGATCTGGCGCGCGCCACGCGGGCGCCCAACCGCACCTGGCGCGTCATCATCCGCCGCGGCGGCCGGCAGATTTCCGCGGTCTTCGGCGGATGACCCCGCGCGCCAAAGCGGCCGGGCCGACGCTGTTCGCCGCCGCTGGCCTCGACAAAGACGCGCCGCGCCCGCTCGCCGACCGCCTGCGCCCGCAGAAACTCGATGAAGTGGTGGGGCAGGATCATCTGCTCGGGGCCGACGGCGCGCTCACCCGCATGTTGTCCACGCGTTCGCTCGGCAGCCTGGTGTTCTGGGGCCCGCCCGGCACTGGCAAGACCACGGTGGCGCGGCTGCTGGCGCAGGCGACCGATCTGCATTTCGAGCAGATTTCCGCGATCTTCACCGGCGTCGCCGATTTGAAGAAAGTGTTCGAGGAGGCGCGGCGGCGACGCGAGCTGGGGCAGGGCACGCTCCTATTCGTCGACGAGATCCACCGCTTCAACCGCGCCCAGCAGGACAGTTTTCTGCCCGTGATGGAGGACGGCACCATCGTGCTGGTCGGCGCCACCACCGAGAACCCGTCATTCGAGCTGAACGCGCCGCTGTTGTCGCGGGCGCGCGTGCTGGTGTTCAAATCGCTCGATGCCGACGCGATCGAAAAGCTGCTATCGCGCGCGGAGAAGATCGAGGACAAGCAATTGCCGCTCGATACCGAAGCGCGCGCGCAACTCGTCGGCATGGCCGACGGTGACGGGCGCGCCGCGCTGACGCTGGCCGAAGAAGTCTGGCGCGCCGCCCGCAAGGACGAAACTTTTGGCGCCGCGCAATTGCAGGCGATCGTGCAGCGGCGCGCGCCGCTCTACGACAAAAGCCAGGACGGCCACTACAATCTGATTTCCGCCCTGCACAAGTCGGTGCGCGGCTCCGATCCCGACGCCGCGCTCTATTATCTCTGCCGCATGCTCGATGCCGGCGAGCCGCCGCTCTACATCGCGCGCCGGGTGGTGCGCATGGCGATCGAGGATATCGGGCTCGCCGATCCGCAGGCGCTGGTGATCGCCAATGCCGCCAAGGACGCCTACGATTTTCTTGGGAGCCCGGAAGGCGAACTCGCCATCGCGCAGGCCGTGCTCTATTGCGCTACCGCGCCCAAATCCAACGCCGGCTATGCCGCCTTCGGCGCCGCCATGCGCACCGCCAAGGAGAAGGGCTCGCTGCTGCCGCCCAAGCACATCCTCAACGCGCCCACCAACCTTATGAAAGAGGAAGGGTACGGCCGCGGCTACGCCTACGACCACGATGCCGAGGAAGCCTTCTCCGGCCAGAACTATTTCCCCGAGGCGCTGGAGCGCCAGCGCTTCTACAATCCGCCCGAGCGCGGCTTCGAGCGTGAGATCAGGAAGCGGCTGGACTACTGGGCCAAGCTGCGTCGGGAGCGGGGCGGAGGATGAGCATCGACCTCGACGCCTACTGTGCGCGCATCGGCTACGACGGTCCGCGCGCGCCAACGCTTGAGACCTTGAACGCGCTGCACCGTTTGCATCCACTGGCGATCCCGTTCGAAAATCTCGATCCTCTGCTGGGGCGCGAGGTGCGACTTGATTCCGGGTCGTTGCAACAGAAAATGGTGCGCGAGGAGCGCGGCGGCTATTGCTACGAGCAGAACCTGCTGTTCGCCAATGCGCTGCGCGCCCTTGGCTTCGACGTCACTGAACTTGCCGCGCGCGTGGTCTGGATGGTTCCGCCCGGCGTTTACCTGCCGCGCACGCACTTGTTGCTGCTCATCGCGCTCGATGGCGGGCGCTTCGTCGCCGATGTCGGGTTCGGCGGCAACGTGCTGACCGCGCCGCTACGGCTGGATACGCCGGGCGAGCAGGAGACGCCGCATGGGCCGTTCCGGCTCGTGCCGGAGCGCGACGGATTCGTCTTGCAGGCCGAGGTCAGCGGCGCATGGGCCAGCCTCTACCGTTTTGATTTCGCCGAGCAGGTGATGGCCGACCACGAGCAGGGGAATTGGTTCGTCTCGACCCACCCGCGCTCGCGCTTTTTGACCGGGCTGCTGGCAGCGCGGCCGGACGCGCAGCGCCGCCTGGGGCTGTTCAACAACGAGCTCGTGGTTCATACCCGTGGCGCCGGTTCGACTAAGACCGAGCTCAAATCCGTCGCAGAGTTGCGCGACGTGCTCACCGACGTTTTCGGCATCCGCCTGCCGGCGGACCCCAAGCTTGACGACGTGCTCGCGCATTTTGCGGCCGGGGGCGGCGAATGGAAGAGATGAGCCGATGACCCGCGGCAGAAACGGACCGCGCCAGCCCGGCGGCGGGCGGCAGCAGGCCGGGCCGAGGCATCAGCAGCGCCATCGACGCGGGCGCTTACCCTCTCCCCTTGTGGGAGAGGGTGGCGAGCGGCAGAGCCGCGAGCCGGGTGAGGGGGGCCCTTTCCGAAAACGCAAGTCAAAGTCTCCCCCTCACCCGGCCGCTCCTCGCTTCGCTCGGAGCGACCACCCTCTCCCACAAGGGGAGAGGGTTAAAGCCGCCGGCGTCCAGACCGTCACCGTCACGCCGGACGAAAATGACATGCGTGTCGACCGCTTCTTCGAGGCGCGCTTTCCCGGCCTGTCCTTCAGCCATATCCAGCGCATCATCCGCAAGGGGGAAGTGCGCGTGAACGGCAAGCGCACCCAGCCGAAGGCGCGGTTGGAGGCCGGGCAACGGTTGCGCATTCCGCCGCTCAAGCTGGAAGCGCCGGCGCCGCGCGACGACGCGCCCGCCGCGCAGAAAGACCGCGCTTTCATTAAAGGCATCACCCTTTACGAAGACGCCGACGTGCTGGTGCTCAACAAGCCCATGGGGCTGGCCGTGCAGGGCGGCTCCGGCACCACCCGCCACCTCGACGGCATGCTGGGCGCCTTGCGGGGCGTCGGCCCCGACGCGCAGCGCCCGCGCCTGGTGCACCGGCTCGACAAGGACACCGCCGGCTGCCTGCTGGTGGCGAAGACGCGCTTTGCCGCTGCCGCGCTGGCGAAAACCTTCCGCACCCGCGCGGCGCGCAAGATCTATTGGGCGCTGGTCGTGGGCGTGCCGAAACCGAAACAGGGCCGCGTCTCGACTTATCTGGCCAAGCAGGAGGTCGAGGAAGATTGCTTTCATGCGCATCGCCAAGCACGGCGACAAGGACGCCATGCACGCCGTCACTTATTACGCGGTGGTGGAGACGGCGGCGCAGAAGCTGTCATGGATATCGCTTAAACCGGTGACCGGCCGCACCCATCAGCTGCGCGCCCATATGGCCCATGTCGGCAATCCAATTGTCGGCGATCCGAAATATTTCAACATCGAGAACTGGGAATTGCCTGGCGGTATCCAGGACAAGCTGCATCTGCTGGCGCGGCGCATCGTGGTGCCGCATCCGCGCGGTGGTGTGATCGACGTGACGGCGCCGCTGCCGCCGCATATGCAACAGAGCTGGAACCTGCTCGGCTTGGATGCCTCGCGCTACGACCCCATCGTCGAGGCGCCGGAGGAGTAGCGGCCGCGCGATCGCAGGCTTATCTAATAGAAATGCTCCGGGCACCCTTTTCACTTTTGCTCGCGTTGGCGTTCGGCATGCCGGCGCTGGCGGCCGAATCCGCTTCGGATGGCGGCACCATCAGCATCATGAAGCCGGAGCCGGTCGCCCCGGCCAAAAAGAAATCAACGAAAGCCCACAAGGCGCGGCGCGGCTCGTCGAATCCGGTCTATCCGGCGCCATTGCCGCGTCCGCAGGCCCCGCTGCCGCTGCCGCCTCCAAAAGTGGCCACGCCTCATCGTCCCAATGTCCCGCCACCGCTTTACGTGCCGCAGACCGGACGCCTGCTGCCGAACATTCCGCCCGCCGTCGGAGCGGGGCCGGGCGGCCGCGAAACCTTCCAGGATCGCGCCGCCCGCTGCGCGCACCAGTCCGGCGTCTACGGGGCGAACGCCACCGGCGACCCCGGCAGCTATATCCGTTCCTGCATCAATCAGTGACGCCGCCTCAGATCTCCTCCATCACCTGCGCGTAGGAGATCAAGGCGAACAGCGCGGTGCCGCCGACCATGTTGCCGAGCAGCACCGGCAGCATGAATTGGCCGACCACCTGCCACCATTCCCAGTCGCCGGCCAGCACCAGAAGGTAGGCCTCCATGCTGCCGGCGATGATGTGGGTGAAGCCGCCGATGGCGATCAGATAGGTCATCAGGGTGATGACGGCGAATTTCGCCGTTTCCGCGCTCGGGATCATCCACACCATGGCGGCGATCAGGAATCCCGACGAAATGGCGCGGAAGAACATGTCCCACCAACCGAGCGTGGTGAGGTGTTGGCTGATGTGCAGCATGCCGGCGAACAGGTCGTCCGGCAGCGCCGGCGTAAAATTACAAAACAGCGCGGCGAACAGCGTGCCGGTGAGGTTGGCCACCAGCACGATCGCCCACAGCCGCGCCATGCGCCAGACCGTTTTGGCGTTGAGGTTTTTCAGTACCGGCAGCACCACCGTGATGGTGCTTTCGGTGAACAGTTGCTGGCGCCCCAGCACCACCATCAGGAAGCCGACGCAATAGCCGAAACTGGCGACCAGCGGGCGCCAGGGGGCGTCGGGCAAATGCGTTTCCAGGACCGCTTGCGCCAGCAGCGAGAAGCTGATGGACAGGCCGGCGGCCACGCCCGACCACCACAACGAGAACGCCGGGCGTCTCATTTCCTCGTCGCCCAGGCGCCGCACCACTTCGTAGATCACCGGCGTGCGCGGCGTCGACATTTCCTCGACGGTGCGGACTTCCTCGCGGGTAATACCCTTGGCGTCACCACGGCTGCTTGTGGCGTAACGCGCGCTGCTATGAGTGCGTTTTTGGGAAGGACGGGTGGCCATGCTCGATTGTCAACGTTCACGCGGCCGGCCGGGTTCCATCTAAGGAACCGATTAAATCTTGCCGCTTGACAGGCAACCAAAAGGTTGCATATTGTTGTCATGGATGAGGTGTTCAAGGCGCTGGCCGACGGCAGCCGGAGGGAATTGCTTGATCGCCTGCGCGCGGACAACGGACAGACGCTGGGCGATCTCTGCCGGCGCCTCGCGATGACGCGGCAGGCGGTGAGCAAGCATCTGGCCATTCTGGAGGGCGCGAACCTCGTCGCCACGGTGCGGCGGGGCCGGGAGAAGCTGCACTACCTCAATCCGGTGCCGATCCATGAGATCGCCGAGCGCTGGATCGGGAAATTCGAACGCCACCGGTTGCAGGCGTTGAGCGAACTGAAGAAAGGACTGGAGGCTCCGTGATGCGTAAGCCGACATTCGTCTATGTGATCTACATCGCGTCCACGCCGGACAAAGTATTCGCGGCGCTAACCGATCCGAAGCAGTCCGCGCGCTATTGGTTCGGCTACGCGGTGACGTCGTCGTGGAAGGTGGGCGCGCCGTTTTCCCTGGTGAAGGACGGCAAGGCCTGGGACACCGGCAAGGTGCTCGAATACGACCCGCCGCGCCGCCTGTCCTATACCTTTCATCCCGAGCATGACGGGCTGGAGAACGAAAAGCCGTCGCGCGTGGTCTTCGACCTCGAAGAGATCAACGGCCAGGTGAAACTGACCATGACGCACGACGAGTTTGCCAACGACAGCAAGGTGTTCCCGAAAATCCAGGTTGGCTGGCCGTCGATCCTGTCGTCGCTCAAGAGCGTGTTGGAAACCGGCGAGGCGCTGCCGCCATTTTGGCGCGGCGGCGACGAAAAGAAAGGATGATGCGCCGAAGGCGCTTCAAGGGCTCGTGCGTGCGTCGGGTGGGGGCGCCTCGTGTGCCGCGCGGGGCGCCTCCATTCCAATCAGGCGCTGGCCCGGTCGAGCGCCGCCATGTCCTCGCGCGTGAGCTTGAGCGCCGGCGCCCGCATGATGTCCGCAAGCTGTTCCAGGCTGGTGGCGCTGGCGATCGGCGCGGTGATGCCCGGCCGTGCCATCAGCCAGGCCAGCGCGATTTGCGCCGGCGTCGCGCCGTGACGGGCCGCCACCTGATCGAGCGCCTTGAGGATCGCCAGACCGCGCGCGTCGATATAGCCCTTCACCTTGCCGCCGCGCGCCGCGCTCTTGGCATGATCCCCGGCCGAACGGTATTTGCCGGTGAGAAAGCCGCCCGCGAGCGAGTAATAGGTGATGACGCCCAAGCCCTCGCGCGCGCAGATCGGCGCATATTGGCTCTCGAAACCGACGCGGTCGTAGAGATTGTAGTTCGGCTGCAGGCTTTCATAGCGCGGGATGCCGAGCCGCTGGCTGGCGGCGAGCGAAGCGTTCAGCCGCGCCGGGTTCATGTTGGACGCCCCGATGGCGCGCACCTTGCCTTGCGCAAGTAATTGCGCGTAGGCGCCGAGCGTCTCCTCCACCGGCGTCACCTCGTCGTCGAAATGGGTCTGCAGCAAGTCGATGCAGTCCACCTGCAGGCGTTTCAGGCAGGCCTCGGCCGCGCGCAGCAGGTAGTCCTTCCTGAGAGTTTTTCCTTCGCCCATGTCGTTGCCGATCTTGGTGGCGATCACGACCTTGGCGCGCTTGCCGCCTGCTTTCAGCCAGTTGCCGATCACCGTCTCCGACTCGCCGCCCTTGTGGCCGGGCGCCCAGCGCGAATAGGTGTCGGCGGTGTCGATGGCGTTGAAGCCGGCGTCGATAAAGGCGTCCAGAATGGCGAACGAGGCCTTCTCGTCCACGTTCCAGCCGAACACATTGCCGCCCAGCATGAGCGGGGCGATGCGAAGATCTGAGCGGCCGAGGGGTCGGAATTGCATGGACGTCCTACCGGGGTGGTTGCGTTTGCCTTTGGCAGAAATCGGGTGGCCGCGGGCGGCTTGGGTGGCGATAGAGGTGGTTAGACCAAGCCACCTAAGGTGAGAAGTGTCATGCAGCAAGAAAACACACGTGTCGTTATCCGCAATCCGTTCGGTACCATGGACGTTCCCGAGCCGAATGACCGGGAAGTGACGGCCTATGCTGCGACGGCGTCGCTGCCCGGTGGCGCAGATGATGTAAATGCAACCCGCTGGGGCTCCGTCCCGATGCTTTCTAGTCCGCTTGAAGGAGCTTGGGCGAGCCGCTGGAACGGCGGCGCCGATCCGACCATTCCTGGCGATGCGCCGGAAAAATGGAAATCGGGCAGGGCCGAGGTCCGGGTCGTGGGCGCACGAGTCTATTTCCGTTTCGACTGGGACGACGGCCGTCGGCATGGGCTCATCGACGCACAACGCGAGGGCGCAAATCGCCTGGTCGGAAAATACACAAACCTGACCGACCACAAAATCACGCGGCCATGGGTCGCGCTGATCGTCGATGCCACCCGAATCGACGGTCGATTCCCGAACGGACGCCTCGACTTCCGGCGCTAGCGAGCATCTCCTACCGCAGGCTGGCGTTGATCGCCTCGAGCGCCGCTTGGCCCGGGCACAGCTCCTGCTCGGCCAGCTCGTTGAGCGGCCGCTGCACCGTGCGCAAATGCGCGTGCAGGTCGTCCGGCTCTGCGTCCACGTAAAGCAGGCCGGTGACGATCTGCCCCTTGGCGGCGTGGTGCTGGAGGAAGCCGAGCGCGTCGCCGCGGTCGTGCACGTCGTAGTCGGCGGCGAGCTTGCGCAGCGTCAGCGTGGAGCCGTCGTGCTGTTCCACCGTCTCGACCGTGCCGGGCTCGTACTTCACCTCGATCGGCATGCGGCTCGGCATGTAGTCGAGCCGGTTCACCGCCTCGTTGTGCTCGCGCACGAAATCGAAGCTCTTGGTGGAGCCGGCGTGGTTGTTGAAGGCGACGCAGGGGCTGATCACGTCAATGAAGGCTGCGCCCTTGTGGGCGATGGCCGCGGTGATGATCGGCACCAGTTGATGCTTGTCGCCGGAGAAGGAGCGGGCGACGAACGAGGCGCCGAGTTGCAGCGCCATGGCGACCAAATCGATCGAATTGTCGGTGTTGATGAAGCCGCGCTTGGACTTGGAGCCGCGGTCGGCGGTGGCCGAGAATTGCCCCTTGGTCAGACCGTAAACGCCGTTGTTCTCCACGATATAGACCATGTTGACGCCGCGCCGCAGGCAATGGGCGAATTGCCCGAACCCGATCGAGGCTGAATCGCCGTCGCCTGATACGCCGAGATAGATGAGGTCGCGGTTGGCGAGATTGGCGCCAGTCAGCACCGACGGCATGCGCCCGTGCACCGAATTGAAGCCGTGCGAATTGCCGAGCATGTAAGTCGGCGTCTTCGACGAGCAGCCGATGCCGGAAATCTTGGCGACGCGGTGCGGGTCGATCGCCAGCTCGAAACAGGCCTGGATGATCGAGGCCGTGATCGAGTCGTGGCCGCAGCCGGCGCACAGGGTCGAGACCGAGCCCTCATAGTCGCGATGGGTAAAGCCGAGCGAATTCTTCGGCAGGTCGGGGTGGTGGAATTTGGGCTTGGTGAGATAGGTCATGAGACTACCTTGAGCGGCTTGACTTTGAGCGCGTCGATATGGTCGCCGATCGCCTTGGCGATGAAGCGGGCGGTGATCGGGGTGCCGTCGTAGTGGTTGATCGGCACCAGCCGCACCGGGTCGATGCCGCATTCGTTGACGATCAGCGAGCGCATTTGCGCGTCGCGGTTCTGCTCGACCACGAAGGTGAAGTCGTGGCCGGCGACGAAGCTGTTGACGCTGGAATGGAACGGGAAGGCGCGCACCCGCATGCGGTCGACCGCGTGGCCGCGCGCCTCGATGAGGGCGATCGCCTCGTCCATCGCCGGCGCGGTCGAGCCGTAATAGATCACGCCGTATTTGGTGGGCTTGTCGGAATTGGCCTGCAGCGGGCGCGGCACCATGTCCTTGGCGGTGTCGAATTTGCGCACCAGGCGCTGCATGTTGTCGACATAGGCCGCGCCTTCTTCGGTGTAGCGCGCATAGCGGTCGCGCGAAGTGCCGCGGGTGAAATACGAGCCCTTGGTCGGGTGCGTGCCCGGATAGGTACGGTGCGCAATGCCGTCGCCGTCAACGTCGAGATAGCGGCCGAATTCCTTGCCGGCTTCGAGCTCTTCCGCCGTCATCACCTTGCCGCGGTCGTATCGGCGCGAGTCGTCCCAGGCCAGCGGCTTGCTCAGGCGGTTGTTCATGCCGATGTCGAGATCGAGCATGACGAAGATCGGCGTCTGCAGCCGGTCGGCGAGATCGAAGGCAAGGGCGCCGAACTCGAAGGACTCCGCCGGGTCCTCCGGGAACAGCAACACGTGCTTGGTGTCGCCGTGCGAGGCATAGGCGCAGAATGTGACGTCGCACTGCTGGGTGCGCGTCGGCATGCCGGTCGAGGGGCCGGCGCGCTGCACGTCGAAGATCACCGCCGGGATTTCGGCGAAATAGGCGAGCCCGATGAATTCCTGCATCAGCGAAATGCCGGGGCCGGAGGTGGCGGTGAAGGCGCGCGCGCCGTTCCAGCCCGCCCCGATGACCATGCCGATCGAGGCCAGCTCGTCCTCGGCCTGGATGATGGCGTATTTCGCCTCTTTGGTGTCCGGGTCGATGCGCAGCTTGGCGCAGTGGCGGGTGAAGGCGTCCGCGACCGAGGAGGAGGGCGTGATCGGGTACCAGGCGCAGACCGTGGCGCCGCCGTAGACGGCGCCCAAGGCGGCTGCCGAATTGCCCTCGATGAAGATGCGGTCGCCGACCTTGTCGCTCTTCTTCAGGCGCAGCCCGATCGGGCAATCGAGATTGAGCGTGGCGTAGTCGCGGCCGATATGCAGCGCCTTGACGTTGGGCTCGATCAGCTTGTCCTTGCCCTTGTACTGCTCGCCGATCAGTTTTTCGACCACCGCCACGTCCATGTCGAGCATGGCGGTGAGCACGCCGATATAGATGATGTTCTTGAACAGCTGGCGCTGGCGCGGGTCGGTGTATTCGCGGTTACAGATGGCGGTCAGCGGCACGCCGATGACCGAGATGTCCGCGCGGAATTTCGACGCCGGCAGCTGCTTGGTCGAATCGTAGAGCAGGTAGCCGCCCGGCTCGATACCGGCGATGTCCTTGTCGAAGGTCTGCGGGTTCATCGCTACCATCAGGTCGGTGCCGCCGCGCGCGCCCAGGTGGCCGGCTTCCGAAACGCGCACCTCGTACCAGGTGGGCAGGCCCTGGATATTGGACGGGAAGATGTTGCGCGGAGAAACCGGCACGCCCATGCGCAGGATGGCGCGGGCGAACATCTCGTTGGCGCTGGCGGAGCCGGAGCCGTTGACGTTGGCGAAGCGGACGACGAAATCGTTTACGCGGCTGATCGGCGTGGCGGTCGACATGACTTTCCTGAATAGGTCATTTCCAGCAAAAATTTCTGCATGTCCCAGGCGCCGGTCGGGCAACGCTCGGCGCACAGGCTGCAATGCAGGCAAACGTCCTCGTCCTTCACCATGACGCGGCCGGTCTTGAGGCCGTCCTGGACGTAGAGATCCTGGGTGAGGGTGTGAGACGGCGCGTTCAGCCGCTTGCGCAGATCGGCTTCCTCGCCGTTGACGGTGAAGGTGATGCAGTCCATCGGACAAATGTCGACGCAGGCGTCGCACTCGATGCACAACGAGGCGGTGAACACGGTCTGCACGTCGCAATTCAGGCAGCGCCCGGCTTCTTTCCACGCCAGCATTTCGTCATAGCCAAGCTCGACCTCGGCCTTGATGTCTTTCAGCGCCACCACCTTGTCGCGATGCGGCACCTTGTAGCGCTTATCGGGCTCGATCTCGTTGTCGTAGGACCATTCGTGGATGCCCATCTTCTGGCTGATCAGTTCGACCGCCGGCAGCGGTCGGTCGGTGATGTCCTCGCCGTTGAGCAGCTTGTCGATCGACACCGCGGCCTCGTGGCCGTGCGCCACCGCCCAAATGATGTTTTTCGGCCCGAAGGCGGCGTCGCCGCCGAAGAACACCTTGGGGTTGGTCGAGGCCATGGTCTGTTCGTCGACCTTGGGCATGTCCCAATCGTTGAATTCGATTCCGATGTCGCGCTCGACCCACGGAAACGCGTTCTCCTGGCCGACCGCCACCAGCACGTCGTCGCAAGGGAAATGCTGTTCCGGCTCGCCGGTCGGGACCAGCTTGCGGCGGCCCTTGGCGTCGTACTCGGCCTTCACCTTCTCGAAGGTGATGCCGGTCAGCTTGCCGTTGTCGTGGGTGAATTCCTTGGGCACCAGGAAATTATGGATCGGGATGCCCTCGTGCTGAGCGTCTTCCTTTTCCCAAGGCGACGCCTTCATCTCCTCGAAGCCCGAGCGCACCACCACGTCGACTTGCTCGCCGCCCAGCCGGCGCGCCGAGCGGCAGCAGTCCATGGCGGTGTTGCCGCCGCCGAGCACGACCACGCGCTTGCCGATCTTGTCGGTGTGGCCGAACGAAACCGAGTTGAGCCAGTCGATGCCGATATGAATGTTCTTGGCCGCTTCCGTACGGCCGGGAATTTGCAGGTCGCGCCCGCGCGGCGCGCCCGAGCCGACGAACACCGCGTCCCAGCCTTCGGCCAGCAGCGCCTTCAGGCTGTCGACGCGTTGGCCGCCGCGGAATTCGACGCCGAGATCGAGGATGTAGCCGCATTCCTCGTCGATCACGCTGTCGGGCAAGCGAAACTTGGGGATCTGCGTGCGGATCATGCCGCCGGCCTTCGGGTCGCCGTCGAACACCACGCAGGCGTAGCCGAGCGGCGCCAGATCGCGCGCCACCGTGAGCGAGGCCGGTCCGCCGCCGATCAGCGCGACGCGCTTGCCGTTCTTGTGCGCGGCAGGCTTCGGCAGCCGTTCCCTGATATCGTCCTTGTAGTCGGCGGCGACTCTTTTCAGGCGGCAGATCGCCACCGGCTCCTTCTCGACACGTGTGCGCCGGCAGGCCGGTTCGCAGGGGCGGTCGCAGGTGCGGCCGAGAATCCCCGGGAACACGTTCGATTTCCAGTTGAGCATGTAGGCGTCGGAGTAACGCCCGTGCGCGATCATGCGGATATATTCGGGGACGGGGGTGTGCGCCGGGCAAGCCCATTGGCAATCCACGACCTTGTGGAAGTAATCCGGCGCAGAAATGTCGGTATTCTTCATTGACTCCTCGAAACGCGCGCCCCGCGACGCGGATTAATTCCAACGGGGTCGCGTTACAGCCTGGCGGCTGGCCTTTCCCCCGGTTCGGCCTTGTTGTCCGGCATCGAATCCGAAAGCTGATAATATTCGTTCAACGCGCCTTCGGCTACCTATCGTTCCGTTTCGCCGCCGGCCTATCAACCAGTGGTCCTCGCGCCTGTTTTCGCTCCCCGAAAGGGGCGGCAAAAAGGCGCTGGACGGAATTCTCGGAAGCCCTGAGAAAACAGTGCCGGCCGGGCTCGAACGCACTATTTTAAAGGGCGGCCAAGCCCACGGCCCGACCCCGGTTCCGCCCTTGTTGCGGTGCACAATCACGACATTCTGATGCGCGATATATTTACCGAAATCTTCGAAAATCAGCCGATCGACCCCCTGGAATCGGCGCGCCGCGGCTCCCGGCCGGCCTTGCGCAAGCGGTTCTACGGCCAAGCCGCGGCTGGCGCGCGCGGGACCGGGGGTTTCCCGGTGCTGCTCGACGGCAAGGAAGTGCGCACGCCGGCGCGCCGGCTGCTGGCGGCGCCGACGCCGGAACTTGCGGCCGCGCTGGCGGCCGAATGGGACGCCCAAAAGGATGCCATCGACCCGGCGCGCATGCCGCTCACCCGGCTGGCCAATGCGGTGATCGACGCGGTCGGCGACGCGCCCGCCGCCGTCGCCGACGAGGTGGCCAAATACCTCGCCAGCGATCTGGTCTGCTATCGCGCCGAGGCGCCGGAAGGCCTGGTGGCGTGCCAATCCGCGCTCTGGGACCCGGTGCTGGCCTGGGCGCGTGACGCGCTCGGCGCACACTTCATTCAAGTGCAGGGCGTGATGTTCGCCGAACAGCCGGCGGCCGCGCTCGCCGCCGCGCGTGCACGCATTCCTGGCGAGGCAAATAACACCAAAGAGATTTGGCGGCTCGGCGCGGTGTCCTCGGTCACCGCGCTGACCGGGTCTGCATTATTGGCGTTGGCGCTGGCGCATGGGGCGATCGACGTAAACGCTGCCTGGGCCGCCGCCCATGTGGACGAGGACTGGCAGATGCAGCAATGGGGCCGCGACGAGATCGCGCTTGAACGCCGCGCTTTCCGTTTTACCGAGATGCAGGCGGCGGCCAGCGTGCTGCGCCACGCGCGCTGAGGGTTACGCCGTGCGGCCGAGCGCGTCCAACAGCGGCTGCAACTGCCGTTCATACGGCCGCCAGCGTTCGACCGCGCTGCGGTAAAGCGGCTGGCGCACCTGCACGGCGCTGGCCGTGTGCACGGGCCGCTTCGTTGCATGGAAGGCGAGGCAGGCCGCGTCCCATTCCAATCCGCAATGCGCCAGCATGCGGCGCGCCTGCGTTTCGATGTCCGCGACCACGTCCTCGTATTGCACTTCGAGCATGACGCCTTGCGGCAGCACCTGCCGCCAATGGTCCATCAGCCGTTCATAGGCGCGGTAATAGCGCCCAAGCTCGCCGAGCTCGTAGGCGAAGTCCTGCTCGGCCCCGAACAAGGTAGTGAAACACGAAAAGCAGGTGTCGATCGCGTTGCGCTTGACGTGAATGATGCGCGCCTGCGGCAAAGCGAGATGGATCAGCCCGGCATATTTGAAATTGCCGGGTAATTTGTCGGTGAAGCGGTCCGCGGCTGGCGCCGCCGCCGTCATGCTGGCGAGATAGGCCGCGCCCATTGCGTCCAGTTGCGCCGCGTTTAGCGTCGCAACAAGCGCCGGATAGTCGCTGCGGCCGCTGGCGGTAACGATCGCCTTTTCGAAATCCTGCCGCTCGCCGGCGCCGTGCACGCGCGGATGGCTGGCGAGAATCTGCTCGATCAGCGTGGTGCCGGAACGCGGCATGCCGATGATAAAGATCGGTTGTTCGCCCGCATGCCCGTGGCCGGATTTTTCGCGCATCAATGCGGGCGTGAACACGCCGGCGATGCTGTCCATGCCGGCGATGACGCTGTTTTCGTCATAAGCGATCTGCCCGCGCTTGAGCGCATTGCCTTGCGCCAGATGCTGAAAGGCGCGATCGGCATCGCCGGTGTCGCGATAGGCCTTGGCGAGCGCGAAGTGAATGTCGGTCTGCGCGGGCGCCGGCCGCGAGGCCAGATCGGGCGCCAGCTTTTCCATCTTTGCCAGCAGCGCATCGCCGGGCGTGAAGCGCTTGATCTCGCTGAGGTCGAAATAGTTGCGGCTGTCGGACGGATCGAGCGCGATCGCCTGTTCGAACAGCGCCGCCGCTTCGTCCAGACGCCCAAGCACATAGAGCAGGCGCGCCTTGCTTTTGAGCGCGGCGGTGTCCTCGGGCGCGATGGCCAGCGCCTGATCGAAGCAGGCGAGGGCTTCCTCGAGGCGCTCCTGCTGCTTGAGCGCCAGCCCCTTGTACACTTGCGCCGCCGCCAGCCGGGGCTGACGCTTGATGACATCGTCGTAGGTGGCATGGGCCTCGTCGTAACGGCCGAGCAGGGCGAGCGCGTTGGCGCGGTTCATCAGGGTGGTGATGTCGCCCGGCGCCAGCGCCAGCGCCTTGTCGTAGCTGGCGAGCGCTTCGGCGTGGCGGCCGAGCTCCTGCAGCAGGGCGCCGCGGTTGATCCAGTCGGCCGCCGCCTTGGGGTCGAGCGCCAGCGCGCGCTCGAATCCGGCCAGCGCCTCGTCGACAAGGCCGGCCGCCGCCAGGATGCTGGCGCGGTTGCCGTGCGCCTCGGCGAAATTGGCATCGAGCGCGATCGCTTCATCGAAGCTCTTGACCGCCTCGAGATGCTCGCCCTTGCGCTCGAGCGCCTTGCCCAGCAGGTTGTGCACGCGCGCCTGCGGCGGCCCGTTTTTGAGCGCGCGGCGCGCCAGCGCCATGCCCTGCTCGAACTGCTCCTCCTGGCAGGCCACCACCGCGACGTAATAGAGCGCGTCGGCATTGTTCGGGTCGTTGCGCAGCACCTGGGTGTAGCGCTCCATGGCCATGTCGAGCTGGCCCTGGCGGTGGTGGAACAGGCCCTGCTGCAGCAGCTGCGCCGCGGTCGGCGGTTCGGCGGTCGGATTGCTCATAGCGGGCTTCTAAGCAGCCTTTGGCGGCGAAGCCAAGCCGGGGGCGCTGCGCATTGCGGGCCCGGGCAGGGCGGCAAGCTCTCTTTCCCTCTCCCCTTGTGGGAGAGGGTGCCCGCGCGGAGGCGAAGCCGAGCGAGGGCGGGTGAGGGGGCAAAGGCCTTTCGAGAGTCGCTTCCCCCTCACCCGGCTCGCGCTTCGCTGACGCTTCAGCGCTCGCCACCCTCTCCCACAAGGGGAGAGGGGAAGCGCGGATGGCGGCCGCTCAGCGCTCGGGCCGCTTGGCGAGAAATCCCAGCGCCCCCGTGCTATTCCTTCTGCGAGCCGGATTCTGACCGGGGCAGGGGCCAATCGCGACCATGAAGGACATCCTCGACAAGCTCGAAAAGCGGCGAGAACAGGCCCGTCTGGGCGGCGGCCAGGCCCGCATCGACGCCCAGCACAAGCGCGGCAAGCTGACCGCGCGCGAGCGCATCGAACTGTTCCTCGACAAGGGCTCGTTCGAGGAGTTCGACATGTTCGTCGAGCACCGCTCCATCGATTTCGGCATGGAGAAGACCAAGATCCCCGGCGACGGCGTGGTCACCGGCTGGGGCACCGTCAACGGCCGCGCGGTCTATCTGTTCTCCAAGGACTTCACCGTGTTCGGCGGCAGTCTCAGCGAGGCGCATGCCCAGAAGATCATGAAGGTGCAGGACATGGCGATGAAGGCGCGCTGCCCCGTCATCGGCCTGTTCGACGCCGGCGGCGCCCGCATCCAGGAGGGCGTGGCGGCGCTCGGCGGCTATGGCGAGGTGTTCAAGCGCAACGTGCTCGCCTCCGGCGTCATTCCGCAGATTTCCGTCATCATGGGCCCCTGCGCGGGCGGCGACGTCTATTCGCCGGCCATGACCGATTTCATCTTCATGGTGCGCGACACCTCCTACATGTTCGTCACCGGGCCTGACGTCGTAAAGACCGTCACCAACGAGGTGGTGACGGCCGAGGAACTAGGCGGCGCGTCCGTGCACACCACCAAGTCGGGCGTCGCCGACGGCTCGTTCGAAAATGACGTCGAGTGCCTGCTGCAAATGCGCCGGCTGATCGACTTCCTGCCGTCGAACAACGAGGCCGGCGTGCCGCATTGGCCGACGCAGGATCCGATCGACCGCATCGACGAGTCGCTCGACACCCTCATCCCCGACACCGCCAACAAGCCCTACGACATCAAGGAAGTGATCCAGAAGGTGGCGGACGAGGGCGACTTCTTCGAGATCTCCGCCGCTTACGCCAAGAACATCGTCACCGGCTTCGGCCGCATCGAGGGTTCGACCGTCGGCTTCGTCGCCAACCAGCCCATGGTGCTGGCCGGCGTGCTCGACAGCGACGCCCGCCGCAAGGCCGCGCGCTTCGTGCGTTTCTGCGATGCGTTCAACATTCCCATCGTCACTTTCGTCGACGTGCCCGGCTTCCTGCCCGGCACCGACCAGGAATATGGCGGGCTGATCAAGCACGGCGCCAAGCTGCTGTTCGCCTAT
The DNA here is from genome assembly GCA_963814885.1 of uncultured Alphaproteobacteria bacterium. Taxonomy (GTDB): domain Bacteria; phylum Pseudomonadota; class Alphaproteobacteria; order Rhizobiales; family Xanthobacteraceae; genus Pseudolabrys. Next base: position 46,216 of record CAWFEO010000018.1, read on the forward strand.
TCGCAGTGCACGGTTCCGCTTGTTACCGTCATAACCCGCAAGGCCTTCGGCGGCGCCTATGACGTGATGGCCTCGAAGCACGTCGGCGGCGACGTCAACTACGCCTGGCCGACCGCGCAGATCGCGGTGATGGGCGCCAAGGGCGCGGTCGAGATCATCTTCCGCGGGCGTTCGGCGGAGGAGATCGCGGCGCAGACCAAGCAATACGAGGACCACTTCCTGTCGCCGTTCGTCGCCGCCGAGCGCGGCTATATCGACGACGTGATCATGCCGCACGCGACGCGCCAGCGCATCGCGCGGGCGCTGGCCATGCTGCGGAACAAGCACGTGGAGATGCCGGCACGGAAGCACGATAATTTGCCGGTGTGAGGGCTGTGGCAATTGCGCGCGACTCTGTATATGTTGGTTCCATGAACGACAGTCTGAAAAAGCTCTTGGAAGCGGCCAAGACGGCCAAGCAAAGCCCTGCGCAGCTGGAAGCGCAGCGCCGCAGCTTTGTCTATGGAAATACAGCCTTTGAAAACAGCCTGATCACCCGGGAAATGGTTGATCAGGAGGCCGAGAAGTTGGCGCGAGAGGCCGATGCCGGAAAGCCGGATCGAGCGGCGGAATAGTCGGGCACTCGAAGCCCCGCTTATTGCCGATCCCAAAGCTCGCGCAGCCGCCGAAGCCCGCAATGGCTTTCGCCAATATGATGCCGGAATAAAGGCTGTTCGGACCGCGCTAGAGCGCGGGGCGTTCAAGCTGCGCCTGTCTCTAATTCTTGCCCTTCATCGCGAAGCTCTCGCCGGTATCAGCAGCTATGCCGGAAACTTCCGCCCGGCGGGCGTGAAAATCGAGGGCAGCAAGCACGAGCCGGTCGGCGCGCACCTTGTGCCCGAGCTCATCGAGGAGATGTGCGACTACGTCAACGAGCATTGGGAAGCGAGCACGCCGCTTCACCTCGCTGCCTATATCATGTGGCGGCTCAACTGGATTCATCCGTTTGCGGACGGCAACGGCCGGACAGCGCGCATTCTTTCATACGTCGTACTGTCGATACGCGCGGGCGCCGTTCCTCCCGGCACACCCACCATCCCCGATCAGATCGTCGGGAATCGCGCGCCCTATTTCGACGCGCTGGACGCAGCAGACGCCGCGTGGCGGGATGACAAAATAGACGTGTCGAATATGGAGGAACTGTTGGGCGCATTGCTCGCCAAGCAACTCGCTGGTTTCTACCAGACTGCGGGCGGCAAGATGCCGGATACTGGAAGTGGGTCGTAGTCACTCCGTCGCCGCCGAGCGCGGCTATATCGACGACGTGATCATGCCGCACGCGACAAGGCTGCGGCTGGCGCGCGCCCTCGATGCTGCGCAACAAGCACGTGGAGATGCCGGGCCGGAAGCACGACAATTTGCCGGTGTGAGGCTACGGACCGAAGGGGGGGGTTTACCCTTTCTTTCCCCTTCGGCGCTATCAAGGCGCCATGTTCGCGCGTATCGCTCTCGTCCTTTTCGCCGCCGCCGCAACGTTGTCATCGGCCCATGCCGCCGATCTCGGCGGCTTGGTCGCAGCGCCGGGGGCGGTTGACTGCAATTGCGGCTCTCCCATGATCACGATCTACGCCGCCGAGCCCGGCGTCGTGACGCGCCATTGGGCCGCCTGCGAATGCCGCTACGTGCCGCAAGGACAGAGGCTTCAGCGGGTCGCGGGCACGGTTTTCAATTACCGGCTCGGAATATTACGCCGACCCTTGGCACCGCTACTAGTTCAGGCGCGCCGAAATTGCGCGGGTGACTTGTCGCGCCCACACACTATGCTGCGCAACAAGCAAGTGGAGATGCCGGGGTGGAAGCACGATAATTTGCCGGCGTGATATTGAGGCGTGCGCTTAAAAACCTGAAGCAAGTCGCCAACTTGGACGCGCCGCCGAATGTCCGCTTTCGGGGACAAAGTGGACATTGAGCGCGCATGCCGTGCTGGTCTTTGCGCTGCTATAATCTCGCATCGATTCCGCCGGGCTAGCCCTCAATGCTCCGCCTCACCATCACCCTCTGTCTTACCCTCTTCACCGCGCTCCTCCTCGCGCTCGCCCTGGCGCCGCCCACCTTCGCCTTTGAAAACGAAAACCTGCTGGTGGCCGTGCCGAAGGGCTACAATCCCGATTACAACGCCAAGAATGCGCGCGGCATCATCACCGAAATGGTGCCGCAGGGCGAAAGCGTCAAAGACTGGACCGAGATGGTCACGGTGCAGATCTTCTTCCGCGCCAAGCCGGGGCCGGACGCCTTCCGCGAGCGCATCGCGCGAGGCTGGGCGAAGTCCTGCAAGGGCGCGAGCGCGCACAAAGTCACGCAAGGCAAGGAGAACGGCTATCCGTTCGCGCTCTGGATGCTGACCTGCCCGCGCAACGCCGAGACCGGCAAGCCGGAATGGACCTGGTTCAAGGCGATCCAGGGCAACGACAGCTTTTATGTCGTGCAGAAGGCGTTCAAGTTCGCGCCCGCGCGCGAGCAGGTCGTCGAATGGACGCGCTATCTCAAGGGCGTGTCGGTCTGCGACACGCGCCTGCCGGAGCGGCGCTGTCCGGCGGGCGTGAAATAGGCAAGGGCCGGTAAGCGGCAGTTGACCTGACGCCGCCGGCGTCTTCAGCGAAAACGAAGCAGCCGCGTCTGCCGTACTGCCGTTCAAAGCCTCGGCGCTTTTTCATCCCGCATTTCGCCGGCGCCTGATACACGCTATGTTTTGCAGGTGAGGTTGGCGGAAGGGGTGGGGCGGCGCCATGGTCGACATTGCGGTCGTTGCGATCTATCTCGCCGGCATTCTCGGCCTGGGTTTGTGGGCCGGTCGCCGGCAAAACAGCCTGGTGGATTACGCGGTCGTTTCCCGTTCCTACGGACCGTGGGTCATCTTCGCCACCATGTCGGCATCGTTCATCGGCGGCGGCTTTTCGACTGGCAATGCCGAGAAGGTTTTTCTGTTCGGCATCGCCAATATCGTCGGCCTGTGGGGCTTCAGCGTGAAGGAAATTCTGATCGCGCGCTTTATCGCGCCCAAGCTCGTCCGGTTTCCCGACGCCATCTCGGTCGGCGACATCATGGCGGTCGCCTATGGCAAGATCGGCAAGGTGGTCACCGGCCTGTGCGCGCTGTTTCTGTGCACCGGCATCGTCGGCGCGCAGGTCGGCGCCATGGGCATCGTGTTCCAGGTGTTCTACGGCATTGACCGCATCTGGGGCATCGGGATCGGCTGCGGCATCGTCATCCTCTACACCACATTCGGCGGCATGCGCGCGGTGGTCACGACCGACATCGTGCAGTTTATCATTCTCGCCCTCGGCTTGCCGCTGGTCCTGATCTTCGGTGTCATCCATGTCGGTGGCATCGGTGCGCTCATAGCCGCCGTGCCCGCCGACCGGCTCGAACTGCCTGGCGCGCATTATCAGTGGCTCGGGTTGATCGCGCTGGTGCTGCTGTTCATGTTCGGCGAGACGCTGGTGCCGCCCTATGTGCAGCGGCTGTGCATCGGCCGGACGGTGCGCGAGGCGGCGCGCGGCACGCTCTATTCCGGTCTGTTCTCGTTTCCGTTCTTTGCCATTAGCGGGCTGATCGGGCTGGTCGCGTTGGCCATGCAGCCCACGCTCGACGCCAATTTGGCGCTGCCGCATGTGGTCGTGACGGTAATGCCGCCGGTGCTGAAGGGGCTGGTGATCGCCGCCGTCATTTCCATCGTCATGTCGTCGGCCAACTCATATCTCAATTCCGCTTCCATCGCCCTGATCAACGACGTGTTGCAGCCGCTGCGCTCGCATCCGTTGAAGGACCGGCAAGCGTTACTGCTGGCGAAGGTCATTACTTTCGTGGTCGGCGTGTTGTCGGTCGTCTTTGCGCTCACCATCAAAAGCATTCTCGACATCCTGATCTACGCCTACAATTATTGGGCGCCGGTCGTGCTGGTGCCGCTGATCGCGGCGATCTACGGCTATCGCAAAGGCTCGCTGGCCTTTGTCACCGGCGCCATGGCCGGGCTGTTGACGGCGACCTTCTGGAACGAAGTGCTCGACAAGCCGATCCATATCAACGGGCTGGTGGTCGGCGTGTTCGTCAATCTCGCGGTGTTCGCGCTGGTGCCGGGAACCGCGGCCGAGGCGGCCGATGCCAAAGGCACGAAACGATGACCGTCATCGTGAGCTGCCGCGAAGCCCCGTAAACGCCGCTTAATCTCCCCGCCAAACACCCCTTCAGAGAATACTAAGCAGCCGCGAATACTGTCGCCGTGTGGGCGCCCGGCGCCCGCGCGAGCCCATGGAGGGCGCATGCAGCAGAGCTTTTTCGGCGCGCTCGACGTGTTCTTGAAGGCCGCCTTCGTCGCCGGCGCAGTGTTCTGGGTGACCAGCGTGCTGTGGACCACGCGCGGCGAGTGGCGCAAGATCCGCTTTTCGGCTCTCAAGGGCTGCCCACCATCGGCGTCATGGTCTGCATGGCGCTGTTCTTCGCCGTATTCATCGGCGCGCTGTTCTGGGGCGGCGGCCAGGCCTCCATGGCGGCGATGTTTTTCCTGGTGATGATCATGACGGCCTTTGTCTATTGGGGCCGCAGCGCCGAAAGTTAGGCGCGTACCTATAAATTCAGTCACCTAGACTGCGGCCACGATGACGTGCGCCTGAATTTTGGCGGCAACTTCGCCGCGGCCATGTTTGTTCGCAATCACGGATTCGGCGTAATCGGTGGCAGCTTCAAGTTTTCCCGCGTCTCTGGCCTCGATTTCGTTGCGCAGCGGCGTTCCCTGGCAATAAGCGACGGCCGGAATACGCGGCGAGGATGCGCGGCTTTGTTCGGCGCGCGTCTCGATCACTACACGGGAGAAACCTGCCGCTTCCAGCTCGCTGCGGATCAGGGCCGTATCGTGGTAACCGTGCGGCGTGCGTGCCATGAAGCGCGGCGGATCGTTTGGAAAAATCTCTGCGAGCGCATTCGTCACATCGTCCGCAAAAACGTTCTCCTCGATGCGATCCCACGTGTTGAACAAGAAATATCCTCCGGGCTTCAGGACCCGCTTTGCTTCGCGGTAGGCGGATGAGCGGTCGGGAAAGAACATCGCGCCGAACTGACAGAAAATGAGATCGAAGGCCGCATTTTCAAACGGCAGCGCCAGAGCATCGGCTTGGCGCCATTCGATGCGTGAGTCGGGCGCTTGTCGCGAAGCGGCGTAGTCGAGCATCGGCTGGTTGAGGTCGGTGACGATATAGCTTGCCGTGGGGGACAGTTTCGGCGCCAAGGCGCGGGTGACAACCCCGCTGCCCGCGGCGGTTTCCAAAACGGCGCTTGGCGACAAGGATGCTGCGCGTCGCGCAATGTCCGCGGCATAGGGTTCGAAAATCAACGGCACCATATAGTTGTCGTAGTTTTCCGGAATTGAGCCGGCGAAGACCTTGTCCGTTTCCAGCATTGCTATTTCCAGCCGTCCGTGATGGCGCGCGAGACTAGCATTTAGGATCTTGTTTCGGCCCAGGTGGCCACGTAAATTTCACTGCGCGCACCGGCGGCGTGCTTCCTGTGCCCTGCGCGCCACACCGCCCGCCCATTCTACCAAAAAAACTTATCCCCGCCCGTTCCGGCGCTCTTAATCTCACCGCCATCCCGCCTCGTCACCGAGGGGTGTCTGTATAGCATCTTCAGACGCGGGGCGGGGAGCGGTGGCCGGGAATGACGTTTCGCTGGAGATGCGGCGAGGCGGCCCGGCGGTCCAAGCCGCGTTTGTCCCGGCGCGCTAGCCGCGCGCCGAGGCTCCTGACGGCCGGTAGGCCGGAGGTCTCGTCAGAAAGACCGCCGGCTGAGCGCCTGGGCCTCTACGGTGGAGAGTCATGCGGTCCTTAGCGATCGGCTTGACGAACGGCGACCACCGGGGACTTTCGCGGAGCAAGCCTATAAACACCGCGCGCGGGACGCCTTGGGTTCGGCGGACTTGCGGCAATTCGGACTTCGGCAAGCCTCGGTGTCGCGAGGCGCCGGGGCCCGCGGGTCCGGGCACTTTCGTTTGCGCCGTTCGCGTGAACCTGAGTGCGCCCGGGACCCTTGGCGTCCCGCGCGCCCTCGGTTCTTTTCGGGGCGGGCGGCAGGAGCGGAGAATGCGGCCTGCCCGGGGCCGACCAAAGAATACGGGCTGCGGAGCGTTGGCTAATCCAATTGTCTGCAATTCTCATAGGAGGCAAATGACGTGTATGAGCCAATCTCACTTTCCCTCTCCCTTGGTGGGAGAGGGTGCCCGAGCGGAGGCGAAGCCGAGCGAGGGCGGGTGAGGGGGCAGGGCCTATCGCGAGGCACTTCCCCCTCACCCGGCTCGCGCTTCGCTTAACGCTTCAGCGCTCGCCACCCTCTCCCACAAGGGGAGAGGGTAGCCGAGTTCGTGGCGGCGCTTCTCAGCATGAGGAGAAACGCTGTGGAAGCATTGGCTGTTTGACACGCAAGAGAATCGGCAAAAGAACTACGATCCCGCCATGAAACGCCCCAAATCAGCGCCCGCCGAGTCCACAAGCCTCACCACCATCCTCCGCGCCGAGGCCCCCCTGCTGGCCGGCGTGGCTACCACCGCCATCTTCTTCACCGTCGGCAAGGCCTGGACCGAGGATTTCTCCCAGCCCATCCTGACGGTCGCGCTGTTCGGCTGGCTGTTCGCGGTCATGATCTGGTGCGCCTTCGGCGTGGTACGCCACGCCGAGGTGCTGGCCGTGCATCTGGGCGAGCCCTACGGCACGCTGATCCTCACCGTTGCCGTCATCTCGATCGAGGTCGCCATCATGGCGACCGTCATGCTGCACGGCGGGCCGAACCCGACGCTGCCGCGCGACACGGTGTTCGCGGTGCTGATGATCGTGCTCAACGGCATGGTCGGCGCCTCGGTGGTGATCGGCGCGCTGCGCCACCGCCAGCAGCAATACAATCTGCAGGGCGCCGTCGCCTTCCTGGCGGTGATTTCGTCCCTTGCCGTCATCTCGCTGGTGCTGCCGACCTTCACGGTCTCGACCCCCGACCATTCCATGACCGTGCTGCAATCGGTGGTGTTCGGCACGCTGACGGCGCTGCTTTATGGCGGCTTCCTGGTGATCCAGACCATGCGCCACAGCGCGTTCTTCGTGGAGGCCAAGACCGCGCCGGCCGGCGGGCGCGGCGCTGGCGCCGATCCTGCCAAGAGCCACAGCGCGGGCCACGGCCCGGCCTATCCGATTTCCGTGCACACCGTGCTGCTGCTGGCGACCCTGCTGCCGGTGGTGCTGCTGTCGAAGCCGCTGGCGCATTTGATCGACTACAGCATCGAGCAGCTCAAAGCGCCCACCGCGCTCGGCGGCATCATCATCGCCGTCTTGGTGCTGTCGCCGGAGGGGATGAGCTCGTTCCAGGCGGCCGGGCGCAACGAGCTGCAGCGCTCGGTCAACCTGTCGCTTGGTTCGGCGCTCTCCACCATCGGGCTCACCATCCCCACCATGATCGTGATCAGCCTGATAACCGGCGCGCCGCTGGAGCTCGGGCTGACCGCGGTCGACACTATCCTTTTGGCGCTGACCCTGTTCATGGCGCATATGACCTTTTCCGGCGGCCCCACCAACATCCTGCTCGGCGGCGTGCATCTGGTGCTGTTCGCCACCTTCATCGTGCTGATTTTCAATCCGTGACGAGGCGCGCGTATGCCCAAATGTTTCTTTCTGGTCCGCGCCGTGGTCGAGGCGCCGTTGCGCGACAAATTCGAGCTTTGGTACACGGCCGACCACCTGCCGCTGGCGCTTCGTGTATTCAAATGCGAGAAGGCTTGGCGCTTCTGGAGCGAGGTGGAGGAGGGCGTGCACTACGCCGCCTATCGCTTCGCCGATAAGGCCGCGCTCGATGCCGCGCTTGGCTCGGACGGCTTCAAGGCCATGGTCGCCGATTTCAACGCCGCCTGGCCGGAGGGCGTCACCCGCACCCGCGATTTCGTCACGCTGGTGGAGGCGCGCGCGGGCTCGTAAGGCGCGCGCCGCGCAAGCCCGCCGCCGCAGCCTAGGCCCCCGGCGCCGCGGTGGCCCGCCCGGCGGCATAGCCCGTCGCCGTGAGCTGATAGCGGTAGCGATTGCGCCGGTCGATGGCGATCCAGTCGTTGGCCACCGCCCTGTTGAGCCCGCGCTGGAAATCGGCGTCGCGCACCGCGACAAAATAATTGCGCGGCAGCACGCCGCTCACCGGAATACGGTGGCGCATGAAAATGTCGAGGATCTGGCGGCCGACGTCATCGTCGGAAATTGCGTAAGCAGTCATGGGACACCGGTCTTTGCGTGGCGTGTCCATGATCGTTACGCCAATGCGCGAACTTTGTCGTTCTGTTCCGCACAGTCTCGATAGTTATACCGAATTAATTTTCGCCATCAGCTTCCCGCTGCCACCTTGTTGCGCAGCGTGCCGATGCCGCTGATGTCGATCTCCACCGTGTCGCCCGGCTTGATGTTGGCCGGGATGCCGTCGGTGCCCATCCACATCACGTCGCCCGGCTCGATGGTGCAGTATTTCGATACTTCCGCGATGTAGGTCGGGGCGTCGAAGATCATGTTGTTGGTCTTGAAGCGGTCGGTTTCCTTGCCGTTGACCCGGATCACCGTTTCCATGTCGTCGGGGTTGAGCCCGGTGACGATCCATGGCCCCATCGGCTTGAAAGTGTCGGCGTTTTTGGCGCGCCACATGGTGCGGTCGTCCTTCTGCCAGGTGCGCTCGGAGACGTCGTTGCCGATGGTCCAGCCGAACACGTAATCGAGCGCGTTCTCGCGGCTGACATTGCGCGCACGCTTGCCGAACACCGCCACCAGCTCGCCTTCGTACTGGAAGGCGTCGGTTGCGTCCTTCGGCTTCACGATGTCCTCGTCCTGGGCGATCAGCGCGTTGTTGGCGCGGTAGCCGATGTCCGGCTTCTTGGGGAACACCGGCTCGGCGCCGCGCTTGGCCGCCATCTTGCGGATGTGATCGGCGTAATTAATGCCGACGCAGAAGAAGGTCGACGGCACCACCGGGATCAGCAGCTTGACGTGCTTGAGCGGAAACGAGCGCGCCGTCTTTTTGTGCTCGCCCCATGGTGCGCCCTCGACGGCGATTACGTTATCGCCCTCGATCACGCCATAGCTGTCCTGATTGTCCTGCCTGAACCGGCACCACGTCGTCATTGCTCAACCCCCGTCATCGTTGTTTGCATCGTGACAAAATTCCCGGCAGCGGATCGTCCGCGCACATGATGCCGCCCCATTGGTAGCCGTTGCGGCCCTTGAATTTCACTTGGAACCAGTTGTAGCCGCCCATCACTTTCTCGGTGCTGTGCACGATCTGGACGCGGTCGCCCTCGCGCAGGCTCGCCACCTTGGCGAAATTCGCGCCGGGGCCGGCGCGCACGATGCCGCCGTAGGATTGGCCCCACATCGGCAACTGCGCCTCGGCGGGGCTGGCGTTGATGCTGACGCATCGGTCGGTCTCGGGCATTTGCTTACCGGCCGGGCCGCACGGATTTTCCGCCATGGCTTTTTTTGCCAGCGCGCTGCCGGGCGGCGCGTAGCGGCAATGCACGGTGCCGTAGTCGGGGATTTCGACGTCGATATCGGTCTGGTCCTTGGAGACGCGCACGCCGTAATCGCCGTTGATGAAATAGAGCGGGCTCGTGCGGTTCTTTTTCAGCTTGATGGTCTGGGCCTCGATCGGCGCGACCGTGACCGTATCGGGTCCTGTGACGGTGACGGTCACTATGCCGTGGCGGTTGGCGCAGGCGAAGCTGCGGCTTTTCGCCTGTGCCTGCGCGGTGAGAACGGCCAGAGCGAGCAACGCGGCGGCAAGAAAAATTGAACGCAGTTTCAGTGTAGCCATAACAACTATTCCTTCGCCGCAGCGCGCGTTGTTATGGTGACGCATTTCAACGGCCGGCGATAGTCCGCGGTCTCATCGCGTGGACGCGAATGCGCCAGGTCTCGCGGCTAGCGCCAGCCGCCGCCGCCGTTCACATAGACCGTGTCGGCGGTCATGTACTCACAGGCGTCCGAGCACATGAACAGCACCACCTCGCCGATCTCCTCCGCCGTGCCGAAGCGGCCCATCGGCACGTCATCGAGCATCTTCTGCTTCAGCTCGGGCGAGGTCGCCGCCGCGGCGGCAAAGGCGGTGTCGATCGGTCCGGGCGAGATCGACAGCGCGCGGATGCCTTGGGTGGCGAATTCGCGCGCCACCCCCATGGTCATGGTCACCACCGCACCCTTGGCGGCGGCGTAGTGCACCGAGGTGCCGGGCCCGCCGCGCCGGTGCGCCATTGAGCCGACATTGACGATGACGCCGAACTTGTTTTCCAGCATGTGAGGCAACACCGCCTGCATGCCGTAGAACGTGCCCTTGAGATTGAGGTCGAGGGTGCGCTCCAGCAGGTCGTCGTCGATGTCCATGAATTTCGAGCGGCGCACGGCCGAGCCCGCCGAATTGAACAGGAAATGCACCTGGCCGAAGTCGTTGAGCGCGAGCTCGACCATGTCTTCGACCGCTGCCCGCCTGGTCACGTCGATATTGAGCGCCAGCGCCTGCGCGCCCGAATCCCCCGATTTGGCCAGCACCTGCGCAGCGGTCTCTTTCACACCGTCCTCGTTGACGTCGGCGCACACGACGTTGGCGCCTTCGCGCGCGAAAATGAGCGCGGTCGCCCGCCCGATGCCGCTGGCGGCGCCGGTGATGATGATGGTCTTTCCATGGAAATAGTCGGGGGTTTTCGGCATGAATAGTCTCCAGGGCCGTGCAGCTTTCGCGGGGCATCATGGATTGCCGGGTCAAGCCGGGCAATGACAATATGTGCCGAGCGCTTGTGGCGCGTTAAAGGAGCAACCCATGTCGACTCCGCCCCCTATCGAATATGCCGACGCCTCTGCGCAAGTGCGCGCGGTCTATGACGACATCAAGCAGAGCCGCAACGTGCCGGACGTCAATAATTTCTGGAAATACCTGGCCCGCGATCCGGCCACGCTCAAGCGCACCTGGGACAGCATCAAGGAAATTATGGCGCCGGGCGCGCTCGATCCGCTCACCAAGGAGATGGTCTATCTGGCTGTCTCGGTGACCAACGGCTGCGCCTATTGCATCGCCAGCCATACCGCTGCCGCCCGTAAAGCGGGCATGACCGAGGCCATGTTCGGCGAATTGATGGCGGTAACCGGCATGGCCAACGAGACCAACCGGCTGGCCAACGGCTACCGGGTGCCCGTGGATGCGGGCTTTAAGACCTGATTGAACGGCACCGCGCGACAGGATATTGAATGGCGGTAACCGGGGGGAGTGGGTCCCAATGAAGCTCGATCAGCCGTTGATCGCGAAACTGCTGTGCATCGGCCTGGTGGCGGCGATCATGCTGCCGGTCGGGCGCCTGCTGTTTCCCTATGTCAGCGCGGAACTAAGCCGCATGCAGTTCCAGGCCCTGGAGGCCATGGTCAGCGCGACCCTGGGCTTCGGCATTTACGGGGTGTTCGGCTAAGCCGGGTCCGGCCGCCATTCTACTTCACGCCCCGGCAGGCGCGCGGCACCGCGCGTGCCAGATCAAAACGCGGCCGTTCAGCGTGCGGGTCATCGCGACGTTTAGGAACGCCGGGATAAATCCGCGAACGGATTTATCGGTGCATTACTGTGAACCGGACATCGGCGTCGGCGGCGCGGCCGGTTTTGCCGGAGCCATGAGATGCGTCGTGGGCGCCGCGCTGGTGGTGGTTGGCTACCGCATCGGCGCGTTGTCGGCGGGCGGCGCCGGTGCGACGCTTGCGATATTGCTGCCGCTGCTCCAGCCGGCGGCCAGAATGATCGCGATCAATACCACGATGCCGCTGCCGGCGATCCAGCCCAACACGGCGCTACTGCTGTCGTGGAGCCGTGTGACGATTTCGCTCAGGTGCGGATCGTTACGCGGGGCGGGCATGACAGGCCTCCTTTATTCCGGACGCGATCGTCGTCTCAACGCAGGGAAACCCGCAGACCGGGCTCTCGGTTCCAAAAAAGATTGTCGAAACTCCGATTTCGGTCGCCCCGTGGCGCACTCCTCGCTACGCCACAGATGAGGGGGAAGCCAAAGAGGTGTCAGGGTGCTATAGGCCCGCCACCCGCCCGATTCATCGAAATCATCCCGCCAGCCCCTTAAAGACCCATGCCGAGATCGCCATGCGCCTGACTCGCTTGATGATCGCGATGGCGCCGATGCTGTTCGTGTTGCTGTGGAGCACCGGTTTCATCGGCGCGCGCTACGGGCTGCCCTATATCGAGCCGATGACTTTCCTGGCGGTGCGCATGGTGTTCGTGGTTGCCATCATGATGCTGATCGCCGTTGTCGCGGGCGCGCGCTGGCCGGATGCGACCGAGATCGGCCACAGCCTTGTGGCGGGCTCGATGGTGCACGGGCTCTATCTCGGCGGGGTGTTCACCGCCATCAGCCAGGGCGTGCCGGCCGGCATTTCGGCGCTGATCCCGGGCCTGCAGCCGATCCTCACCTCGACCATCGCCAACCGTTTCATGGGCGAGAAGGTGAGCCCGCTGCAATGGCTGGGGCTCGCGCTCGGTCTCGTTGGCGTGGTGATGGTGTTGCACGACCGCCGCATCGTGGCGGAGGGTTCGGTGCTCGGCTGGAGCGCCAGCTTCCTTTCGCTCATCGGCATCACGCTCGGTACGCTTTATCAGAAGCGTTTCTGCGGAATGATCGACTGGCGCACCGGCAACACCGTGCAATATATTGGCGCCGGCGTGCTGTTCTGGATCGGTGCGTTTGCTTTCGAGACGCGCGTCATCCACTGGACCGGCGAACTGGTCTTCGCCATGGCGTGGCTGGTGTTCGTGCTGTCGATTGCCGCGGTGGCGCTGATGTATTGGTTGATCCGCCGTTCGGCGGCGACCAGCTTCGCCAGCCTGTTCTATCTGGTGCCGGCGGGGACGGCGCTGCTCGCCTACCTGTTGTTCGGCGAAAAACTCGACGCGCTCTCGGTCGCCGGCATGGGCGTGTGCGCCGTCGGCGTGGTGCTTGCCAACCGCGGCGCTGCCGCAAAGCCGACGGCGGCCACCGGCGACGCCTGATCTTATTTCTTGGGGTCGAGCACCATCTGCGTCTGCGTCACAAGCGCGCACAACCGCCCGTCGCCGCGGGTGATGCGGGTCTGCCAGACCATGGTGCTGCGGCCGCGATGCAGGGCGACACATTCGGCATAGGCGGTATCGCCGATCGGAACGGAAGCGAAGAAATTGGTCTTGCTTTCGATCGTGGCGGTGGACTGGCCCGCCTTCAGATTGCCGATGGTGGCGGTGCCGCCGAGATTGTCGGCGAGCGCCATGAGGGCGCCGCCGTGCATGATGCCGAAGCGGTTGTTGAGCTCGTCGCGCGCCACCAATTCGGCGGTGACCCGCTCGGGCGAGATATGGGTGACTTTCATTCCAATAAATTCGGCAAAGGGCGGCTGCTTCTTGGCCGCCTCGCTCATGTCGCTCATCTTGAATGCTCCAGCCTTGGCACGGCGGCCGGCACCATCGCGTTGCCCGCGCCGGAAAGCAAGAGCGTCGCGGTCACTGCGGCGCGTTCGCCGTGATCCACTGTAGCGTGGTGGCGAGGCCGGTCGCGTACGGCGTCATCGCCTGCCGCCCGAGCAGGACTTGGAGCTTGCGCGCATGGTAGTCGACCGGCTTCATATATTCGGGCGCGACCTGCAGCAGCCCGCGCAGCTCCTTGTTGAACAGGCCGACGATCCGCAACGCCATCATCCCAACCGAGCGCAGCTTGACCGGCCGCCCCAGCGCACGGGTGCAGAGTTCGGCGAACTGCCGGCCGGTGAGGGGGCCGCTGCCCGGCAGGCACCAATGGCTGCCCGCGGCTTCAGGCCGCGCGCCGATGGCAGCGGCGATGCGCATGGCGTCGGGGACGTAGACGTATTCGCGCGCGACGTCCGCCCTGCCGAGCCAGTTGACGGTCTTGGCCTGCGCGGCTTCCATCAGCGCGTTCTGCAACGTGCTGACGTGCACCTGCGGTCCGTAGAAATCCGGCAAGTGCAGGATGGCGGCGCCGGCATCGCAAAGAATGTCCTCGGCCTCGCGCCGCCAGCGCACCCAGGGCGGCCCGCCGCGGCGCGGATGAGTTTCAACCATGCAGGCGCGTACCTGCGGGTAATAGGACCAATAGCTCGACACCTGCACGCAGCGTGCCTTGGTTTGCGCGAGCGCGCCGGCAATATTGCGCGCGGTCACCGGATGCAGATGCATCTGGTCGCCGGGCAGGCCGATGCAATCGTAGACCAAGTCGCAGCCCTCGACCGCGCGCAGGGTCTCGCCGGCATCGAGGATATCGGCCGGCCGCTTTTCGATCATGCTGTCCGGAAAAAACCGCGCAAGTTTGTCCATGTCGCGCGCGACCACGCGCACTCCATTCTGGCGCAGCTCCGCCGCCAGATGAATGCCGGTCGGTCCGGTCGCCCCGAGGATTGCGGCTTTGGTCATGGCGGCGCTCCCATGCTGCGCACGAGATCGAATATCGCCCCGCCCTGGCTGACCCTTAGTGCACCACGGGTGTAAAATGCGCAAGGCGCGGCACCGAGCCGCGCCCTTTAATTATTAACGCCTGCCCGCAGCGAGCGTCAGCCGCGCGGCTGCGGTACGATACGGATGTAAGGCTTCGGCATCTTGAAGCCTTGCGGATAGAGTTTCTTGGCTTCGTCGTCGCTGATCGCGCTGGTCAGGATCACGTCCTCGCCCTGCTTCCAGTTCGCGGGCGTGGCGACCCGATGCTTGGCGGTCATCTGCAGCGAGTCGATCACGCGCAGCACCTCGTCGAAATTGCGCCCCGTGCTCATCGGATAGACCAGGATCAATTTTATCTTCTTGTCCGGCCCGATGATGAAGACGTTACGCACGGTCTGGTTGTCGGCCGGCGTGCGGCCTTCCGAGGTACCGCCGATCGCGCTCGGCAGCATGCCGTAGACCTTGGAAATCTTCAGCTCGGGATCGCCGATCAGCGGATAGTTGGGCGCGAAGCCGACCACGTCCTTGATGTCCTGCGCCCACTTCTGGTGGTTGCCGACCGGGTCGACCGACAGCCCGATAATCTTGGTGTTGCGCTTGTCGAATTCGGGCTTGAGCTTCGCCATGGTGCCGAGTTCGGTCGTGCATACAGGGGTGAAGTCCTTGGGGTGCGAGAACAGCACGCCCCAGGAATCGCCGAGCCAGTCGTGAAAGCGAATCTTGCCTTCGGTGGTGTCCGCCGCGAAATCCGGAGCGGTATCGCCAATTGCCAATGACATTGCGTGAGCCTCCAAAGCGGCGCTTGAGCGCACATTGAGGCCTGAATATAGGGCTCCACATGAGTCTGGAAGAGGGCATGGCGCAAAGAACATCAGGCGTTTCGTGAGGCGGCAGCCGGGTAGAACAAACTTGCGGGACCGGCGCGCCGGGTGGAACGGCTTTTCCTTTGCTGGATACGCATTCAATATGTCGCTAGTGTCACAGACGCCGGCCACGCCTCGGAGAATCCCACAGTCCGCATGTTCAAGCGTATCCTAATTGCCAATCGCGGCGAAATCGCCTGCCGGATCATCAAGACCGCGCGCCGGATGGGTATCGAGACGGTCGCCGTCTATTCGGAAGCCGACAAGGACGCCCTGCACGTCGAGATGGCCGACACGGCGGTTCTCCTCGGGCCGCCGCCGGCGGCCGAAAGCTATCTGGTGATCGACAAGATTGTCGCCGCCTGCAAGCAAACGGGCGCGGAGGCGGTGCATCCCGGTTACGGTTTCCTGTCCGAGCGCGAGGCCTTTCCCAAGGCGCTCAGCAAAGCCGGCATCGTCTTCATCGGCCCGAACCCGAAGGCCATCGCGGCCATGGGCGACAAGATCGAGTCGAAGAAAGCGGCGGCCGCCGCCAAGGTCTCCACCGTGCCCGGTCATCTCGGCGTGATCGAGAACGAAGTCGAGGCCATCACGATCGCGGAGCAGATCGGCTATCCGGTGATGATCAAGGCCAGCGCCGGCGGCGGCGGCAAGGGCATGCGCATCGCCTTCAGCAACGGCGAAGTGGCGGAAGGCTTTGCGCGCGCCCGCTCGGAGGCGAAATCGTCGTTTGGCGACGAGCGCGTGTTCATCGAGAAATTCATCAGCAATCCGCGCCATGTCGAAATCCAGGTGCTGGGCGACAAGCACGGCAACGTCATCCATCTCGGCGAGCGCGAATGTTCGATCCAGCGCCGCAACCAGAAAGTGATCGAGGAGGCGCCCAGCCCGCTGCTCGACGAGGAAACCCGCCAGACCATGGGCGCGCAGGCGGTCGCGCTGGCGAAAGCGGTCGGTTACGACAGCGCCGGCACCGTCGAGTTCGTCGCCGGGCAGGACAAGAGCTTCTATTTTCTTGGAGATGAACACGCGGCTGCAAGTCGAGCATCCGGTCACCGAGCTCGTCACCGGCATCGATCTAGTCGAGCAGATGATCCGCAGCGCTGCCGGCGAGAAGCTGTCGCTCAAGCAGAGCGACGTGAAGCTTTCCGGTTGGGCGGTGGAAACGCGCGTCTATGCCGAGGATCCCTACCGCAATTTCGTCCCCTCGACCGGTCGGCTCACGCGCTACCGCCCGCCCGCCGAGCGCGCGAGCGGCGGTGTCACGGTGCGCAACGACACCGGCGTCTATGAGGGCGCCGAGATTTCTCTGTTCTACGATCCGATGGTCGCCAAGCTGGTCACCCATGCCTGGAGCCGCAGCGAAGCCATCGGCACGCAGGCCGACGCGCTTGACGCCTTCGTCATCGACGGCATCCGCCACAATATCCCGTTCCTGGCAGCCTTGATGGCGCACCCGCGCTGGCGCGCCGGGGACTTGTCCACCGCCTTCATTGCCGAAGAATTTCCGGACGGATTCCACGCCCATGTCCCCGCCGGCGAAACGGCGCAAGTTCTTGCCGCCGTCGCCGCCGCCATCGATCACGTGCTGGGCGAGCGCAAGCGGCGCATCTCCGGCCAGCTCGAGGGCCCGCCGGTGACGCGCGAGCGCCAGCGCGCGGTCTGGCTCGGCGAGCATGAAGTCGCGCTCGAGGTCAAGCGCGAGAACGGCACCATCGAGGTGCGCTTTCCCGGGCAGGGCAAGAGCGGCCGGCACCATTTGTCCTCGGACTGGCAGCCGGGCGATCCTTTATGGAGCGGCACCATCAACAGCCACCCGGTGGCGGTGCAGGTGCGCACCATCCCCAACGGCTTCGCGCTCGCTTACCGGGGCGTCGAAACCAAGGCTTATGTCTATACCGAGCGCGAAGCGGCTTACGCGCGGCTGATGCCGCCGCCGAAGATCGCCGATACCGGCAAGCAGGTGGTGTGCCCGATGCCGGGCCTCGTCGTCTCGATCGCGGTTGCGGAAGGCCAGGAGGTCAAGGCCGGCGAGACCGTGGCGGTGGTGGAAGCCATGAAGATGGAAAACGTGCTGCGCGCCGAAATCGACGGCACGGTCAAGAAAATCCACGCCAAGCCGGGCGATAGCCTGGCGGTCGATGCGGTGATCCTGGAATTCGCTTAGCGCCTCCGATTGGCTCGTGGTATTCTGGCGACGGATCGGTTGGGGAATTCGATCCGGCTTTGGATGCAAGGGAGGACGACATGCAGCGGCTACCGAAAATCGAGAAAGAAGATATTTCCGGCGACCTCGCGCGCTTTTATGAAGCCGTCACCGGGCTGCTTGGGCGGGTCCCCAATTTCTATCGCACCATCTCGCACGCACCCTGGCTGGCGATGTTGCTGTTGCCGTTCAATGCCGCGGTGCAACGTCAGTGGCCGGGAAGCCGTATGCCGGGCCGGATCAAGGAACTCGTGGTGATCAAGACCAGCCACGTGAATGGCTGCCGTTATTGCTATGCGCACAATACCGCGCTGGGCCAGGCCGCCGGCATCTCCCATGAGGAGATCGTCGCGCTCAGCAGCGACGACTATCTGAAATCGAAGACGCTGTCGGCGGCGGAGAAAGCCGCGGTGCAATGGGCCGAGGCGGTGACGCTGAATACCGCCGCCAAGCGTGATGACCTTTTCGCCGCGATGAAGCGGCTGTTCTCGGACGCGGAGATTGTAGAGCTCACCATCGTCTCCGCCATGTTCAACATGATCAACCGGCTCAACGACAGCCTGCAGGTGCCGATCGAGCAACAAGACGAGATCAACCTGATCAAGCGCTCGCTCGACCTCGATCCGGCGAAAATACAGGCCTACGTTTCCTGGCTGTCGGACTTCTGGCCGAAGACCGACTTTGCCAATCTCAATAAACAGGCCGAGGCGGCGGCGACCTGGCCGGCCCAGGCGGCGGAATAATTTCGGACCGCTTGTCAGGCGAGCCGCGCGGCGACAATGCGGTGTGCCGTCGGCGGCGAGCAATCAATGTTTCCTGCGGCCGAGTGCGCCGTTGCATCACCGCTTCGTTCTGCTAATCCGGCGCCGCCGCGGTCGGTTCAATCATCCAGCATCGCCACCGCGCGGATCGGCCCGCCGGTGCCGCCCTTGATCTTGATCGGGAAGCCGATGAAGCGGAAGCGTCCCTTGCCGACGAGCTTGTCGAGATTGCAGAGCCCTTCCATATGGGTGAAGCCGAGATCGCGGCAGACGTGGTGCACCTCGAAATTGTTGCGGCCCGGCCGGCCCGGACTCACCGCCTCGACACCGAACATGCCGATGCCTTTCTTGCCGAGCCAGGTGGCGGATTCCTTGGTGAGCCCCGGAAAATCGGTCAGGAAACCGGGCGTGCCGTGGGTACGGCGGAAGAAGTCCATGTGCAGCAGCACGGTGTCCTTGCGCTGGATGGTGACGCCTGCGGCCTTCTCGGCCTGTTCGAGGTCTTGAATCGAAATGTCGGACTTGAGCGGTTTGTGCGAGAGATCGAGGCAGACCGCTTCGGTGAAATAGTTCTCCAGCGGCACCTCATCGATCGACGCCGCCTTGGGATCGGCGTTGAAATGACAGGGCGCATCGACGTGCGTGCCGGCGTGATCGCCCATCACGATCGCCATGGTGGCGGACGAGAACTTGTAACCGTCGGCCTCGCGCACTTCTTCATGGGTGCCGAATTTAGTGACGATGACCTGCGGATGGTTGGGCAGGACTTGCATCTTGTGTTCGATGTCGCGGGAAAGGTCGATGAGGATCATGGGAAACGTCCATCGGGTGTGTCTGTTTAGGCATAATTGACGATAGCCGATGCGGTGTGCGCCCGCATTTGAAAAGACAGCCTCGTTTTTGCTATGCGGAAAGCATGCTTTATTTCGCCTATGGCTCGAACATGCAGCGCGGCGCCATGCGCGCCCGCTGTCCGGGCGCGCGCGCCATCGGGCCGGCCGCGCTCGAGGGTTACCGGTTTTTCGTCGGGCTCGAGGGCTGGGGCTCGGTCAGGCCGAGCAAGGGCGACGCCGTGCACGGCGTGCTGTGGCGGCTGACCCCGCGCGATATGGCGGCGCTGCACGCCTACGAGCATCTGCACCGGGGACTCTACGACGTGCGGCATTTGCCG
The DNA here is from genome assembly GCA_963814885.1 of uncultured Alphaproteobacteria bacterium. Lineage (GTDB taxonomy): Bacteria > Pseudomonadota > Alphaproteobacteria > Rhizobiales > Xanthobacteraceae > Pseudolabrys. The sequence continues at coordinate 65,710 of CAWFEO010000018.1, forward strand.
GTGCGAGTCGGCTCGCGCCGGCTGCCGGCCATGATCTATCTCCTGCGCAATCGCGCGCCTGGTGGCCCGCGTCCCGGCTACACCGAAATGATCGCCGCGTCCGCGCGCGATTGGGGGCTGCCGGAACGCTATATCCGCTCGGTCGAGCGCTGGTCGGTTTCGCGCTGGACCGGGGCGCGCATCATCGACGTGGGAGAGCTCGCGTGAGCGTCGTTCGTCATGTGATCGTCCACGGCCGCGTTCAGGGTGTCGGCTTTCGCGCCTTCGTCGAGGTCGAAGCGCTCCGGCGCGGCATCGAAGGCTGGGTGCGCAACCGGCGCGACGGCTCGGTGGAGGCGGTGTTTGCGGGCGAGGCGGACGCGGTCGCCGGCATGATCGAAGCCTGCCGGCGCGGGCCGTCATACGGCGCCCGCGTCGAGGTGCTGCATCAGCGCGACGGTGACGGCGACGATCTCAAGCTCAGGCGTGCGGGTGAATTGTTCTCGGTATTACCGACCGCCTGATCCGCGGTGGCGCCGAACAGCGCCTCGAATTCCCGCCGCAGGATCATGTCCACTTCCGGCATCGATACTGGAATGCCGAGATCGGTCAGGCTGGTGACGCCGTAGCGTTGTTCGTTCACGCCGCAGGGCACGATGCCGGAGAAGTGCGACAAGTCCGGCTCCACGTTGAGCGCCATGCCGTGCAGCGTCACCCATTGTTTCACGCGGATGCCGATGGCCGCGATCTTGTCCTCATAACCGTCGCCTTTTTCCGGCCGCCGCACCCAGACGCCGATGCGGTCCTCGCGCCGCTCACCGCGTACATTGAAGGCGGCAAGCGTACGGATGATCCATTCCTCCAGGCTGGCGACAAAGCGGCGCACGTCGGGGCCGCGGGCGCGCAAGTCGAGCATCACATAGGCCACCCGCTGGCCCGGCCCGTGATAGGTCATCTGCCCGCCGCGCCCACTCTCGAACACCGGGAAACGTGCCTCGATCAGTTCTTCGGGCCTGGCGCTGGTGCCGGCGGTGTAGAGGGCAGGGTGTTCGACCAGCCAGGCGAGTTCCGGTTCCCGGCCGGCGGCGATTGCGGCCGCGCGAGCCTCCATGGCGGCCACGGCCTCCTCGTAGCCGGTGAGCCTGTCGCTCACGCGCCATTCCACCGGCGCCGATCCGGGCGGCAGCGCCAAGCCTATGGCCAATTCGTCGCGCACGTTAACCACCTGTTCACCATACCATGGTGACCTGAAACCCGCCCGCACTTCGCGCGGCGCGCAATGGGAAGACAACGTGGCCACATTCGACAAGGTTGCCGTCGATATCGCCGTGGTGCTGGGCACCACCACCATGCCGGTTCATCAGGTGCTGCGGCTCGGCCGCGGCGCCATCATCGAACTGGACGCGTCGGAGGACGACGCCGTCAGCGTCCTCGCCAATAACCTGCCGGTCGCCAAGGGCACGGTGGTAGTCAACGGCAACCGTATCGCGGTCGAGGTCGGCGAGTTGTTGCCGCGCCCGCCCGACATGCGCTGAGCGCGCGGTCGCACAGACGCCCGCCACAAGGGCTTGATGGTCTGAGCTAAATCGCCGCCCTGGCGCCTGCGGGCGGCTCTTGTCCCCCGTGACCCTATTTGTTACATGCTCCGCCGTCTTGGGGCGCGCGGGTCTTACGGACCTTATCGTCCCTTCTCCATGCGGCCGTGGCGGAATTGGTAGACGCACTGCCTTGAGGTGGCAGCGGGTAACACCGTGGAGGTTCGAGTCCTCTCGGCCGCACCAGCATCATAATGAGATCTGCCGGGCAAGGGCGCGGGCTAGTACTTGTGGTCCTCGTTCAAGGCGGTGTTCGCGTAGTTGATCGTTGCAGCACGCTTGCGTCTCGCCGAATAATGACGATTCCCGTGACTGGTCACCGCCTTGACGCGATGGCGCAATACCGACGTGGCCGCGTCGCTTTTCTTGGCCGAGGCATGCGCCACCCGAGGCCATATCGCCTTTTCGGCGGGCGTGGCCACGACTTCGGGCAGCGATTCCGGCCGATCGCCGGTAGCCACCACGTGCACGATACGATAGCCGCCCTCTTTGAGCCTCTTGAGCAGCGCCGGTAGCGCCAGCGCGGTGGCGGGATGGATATCGTGCATCAACAGGATGCCGCGGCCTTTGGCGCCCAGCCGGCGCATGGTGCGCGAGATGAGCGCCGAAGGGGTGGTGCCGCGCCACCAATCGTTTGTGTCGATGTCGGCGCTCCAGGTCACCAGTCCTCGGTTCTCGAGGAAATGCTCGATCGCATTGGTGCGCCCGAGGCCGGGAATGCGGAAGAACGGCGATACCGCCTTGGGATCGCCGAGCGCGGCATCGACCGAAGCGATGCCGCCATTCACCTCGCTCGCCACCCGTTGTAGCGACAGGCGCTGCATCGCAAAAGGATGGTGCTGCGTATGGGTGCCGATGCTGTGGCCTTCGTTGTAGATGCGCCGGACCAGATAGGGGCGGGCGTGCGCCATCTCGCCGACCAGGAAATAGGTCGCCTTCACACAATTCGCGGCCAGCGTATCGAGAATGGAGTTGGTATAGGGCGGGATCGGGCCGTCGTCGAAGGTGAGCACCACCTCGTGATCCTTGAGCGGCAGCGAATGCCTGTACTGCATGGTGCCGAGCAGCCGGTATTCGCTGGGGCTGATGGTGATCACCCGGCTGGTGCCGATCGCATCCGGATGGCCGGGGCAGGCCGGTTCGACCGCCGCAGCAATCGCGCCGGCGACCGGTTGTTCGGCCGGTTTGACGCCCGGCTGTTCCGTGACCGGTACGGTTATTTTCGCAGCTAACTGTTCGACTGACTCCTCGACTGGTTTTGCGGCTTGTCGTTCGGCCGGCTGGATGGCCGTTTGCTCGTTTGGCTTTGCAGTTTGCGCGACCGGCTGCATGGCTGGCTTCGCAACTTGCTGCGCCGCCGGCTGTGTGGCCGGCTTCGACGCTTGCTCGATCGGGTGTGCTGCGGGTTGCGCCGGCGTCTTAGCGGCTTGGCCGGTTGAGTGTGCAGTGAGTTGCCCGGACGGCGTTGCGGTTTGCGCGACCGGGTGTGCGGTGGGTTGCACGGGCGTCTTTGCGGCTTGTTCTTCAGCTGGCTGGATAACCGGCTGTGCGGTCAGCGGCGCGACGGCCGCTTCGCTCGGCGCGGAAACAGTTTGAGAAACCGATTGAGCAAAACTCGAAGCGATACTGCCAACCAGGCAACACACAACAAACACAACAAACCGCATTTTTTCCCCCCGGGCTCGCCTGGTCGCGCCAAAAAAGCGCTATCCCGAATGGCAAGCCTGTTGCACGAAACGGAGCTTAGATTAGCCAAAAATAATACGAGGTAAATGGCTAGGGCGCTGTTATTTGTGGGTTTTTTGGCAAGAGACCGAAAAATCGGGGACAACGTCAGTTCAGGATGTGCCTATTGCGGGGCGGCACCACGTGGACGATGCGGTAGCCCCGCCGCTTCAACGCGCGCAGAAAGGCAGGCAGCATGCGGGCGGTCTGCGCCTTGGTGTCGTGCAGCAGCACGATGCCGCGGCCGACTGTCTCGATACGAGACAGGAGCAGATGCAACTCCTGGTCCGGCGTCATGGGCAGCCAGTCGCTCGCCCAGACATCGGCGCCGAACACCACGATGCCGCGGTCCTGCAGGTAGGCGAGCAGGGCCGGGCTGGAGACGAAACCGGGAAATCGGAAGAACGGTGTCGCCGGATCGCTGCGCCGTTGGCCATAAAGTGCAAATTCGTCGGCCGCGATGCCACGGTTGATCTCCGCTTCGGCTGTGGCGAGCGGCAGGCGGCCGAGCAGCCGGTGCGAGAATGTGTGGTGGCCGACGCTATGGCCGTCGGCTAGTTCACGCCGGGCGATTTGAGGATGCGCCTGCACGTTGCGGCCGAGCAGGAAGAAGGTGGCCTGCACGCATTCGTGCTTGAGCGCATCCAGCACTTTCGGGGTGGTGGTCGGCCAAGGCCCGTCGTCGAAGGTCAGCACCAGTTCCTTCGGCTTTAGCGGCAGCGTGCCGGGGAACTGCTTGCGGCCGACCCGCGGCGTGGCGTTGGCGTCGGCCTCGATCATGCGCGCGGTCCCAAGCGCTTGCGGATTGCCCGGGCACGGTTGCGCCAGCGCAGCCAACGGGACCAAGGCTGCAGCCGTTGCAATGGCGATGATGATGCGCGTCATGGGTGCTCTCTGGGGCGGCCAATTGAGCCTAACAGTTGCCCGGCGGCAAGAGCGCCCTGAGCGGTCCGGCTATGCCTTTATTGTTTGCCCGGTCTCGGAGCCGGGCGTACAAGGCGGCGCATTCCCGCAGCGCCGACGAGGCCGGCATGCTCGACGAAAAGTCTAAGGCTGAAGCGCTGCGCGAAGAGGACGGCGCCATCCGCGCCGAATTCGTCGCGCGCGTCGGCCATGCGGTCGATGCCGATGACGCGGCGGGTTTGCGCGCGCTGGTCGGCGATCTGCACGAGGCCGATCTCGGCGCCGTGCTGGAGGCGCTGGATCCGGAGCAGCGTCCGCGGCTAATCGAATTACTCGGCATCGATTTCGATTTCACCGCGCTCACCGAGGTGGACGACGCGGTGCGCGACGACATCCTCGACGAGCTGCCGCCGCAGGCGGTCGCCGAAGGCGTGCGCGAACTCGATTCCGACGACGCGGTGGCGATTCTCGGCGACCTCAGCAAGGAAGAGCAGGCCGAGATCCTCGAGCAGCTGCCGGCGCCCGAGCGCCTCGCGCTGGCGCGCAGCCTGGAATATCCGGAAGACTCCGCCGGGCGGCGCATGCAGAGCGAGTTTATCGCGGTGCCGCCCGCCTGGACCGTCGGCCAGGCCATCGACTACATGCGCGAGACCGTCGAGCTGCCCGAGCGCTTCTACGAGCTCTACGTTGTGGACGCGGCCCAGCATTTTCTCGGCGCCGTGCCGCTCGACAGGCTGCTGCGCACGAAGCGTCCGATCGCCATCACCTACCTGATGGAGGAGGAGCGCCGGCGCGTGCAGGCGACCGAAGACAAGGAGGAGGTGGCGCGTTTCTTCCGGCGCTACGACCTGGTCGCCGCCCCCGTGGTCGACGCCAGCGACCGGCTGGTCGGCGTTATTACCCACGATGACGTCGCCGACGTCATCGAGGAAGAGGCGGAAGAAGACATCAAGGCGCTCGGCGGCGTCACCCATGACGAAGAACTGTCGGATACGGTGTGGACGATCGCGCGCGGCCGTTTCAACTGGCTGCTGGTCAACCTGGGCACCGCCTTCATCGCCTCGCTGGTGCTCGGCCTGTTTGCCGTGGAATTGCAGAAGATGGTGGCGCTCGCCGTGCTGGCCCCGATCGTTGCGAGCCAGGGCGGCAATGCAAGTACGCAGACCATGACGGTGGCCGTGCGCGCGCTTGCCACCCGCGATCTCAGCGATGCCAATGCCTGGCGGGTGATCTTCCGCGAGCTCATGGTCGGGCTGCTCAACGGCTTGGCCTTCGCCGTCATTACCGGCATCGCGGCCTATATCTGGTTCAAGGTGCCGGGCCTCGGGGTCGTGATTGGCCTGGCGATGATCTGCAATCTCACCGCCGCCGCGCTCGGCGGCATCCTCATCCCGCTGGCGCTCAACCGGCTCAAATTCGATCCGGCGGTGGCCTCGAGTCCGTTCGTCACCACGGTGACCGACGTGGTCGGCTTCTTTTCATTCCTGAGCATCGCGACCTTCTGGTTCGGCCTGCGCTAGGCCGTGACGCGACGGCCGCCAAAAAACGCGTTTTGCAACAATTGATGGGTGTGGGCGGCCCGGCGGACTTCAGAAGCGGCCGGAATTCATATTTGGATTTTGGAATGGACGCGGTATATCCTTGGGCGACGGGCCATTTGGGGGGCGCTGCAGAAAGTTCCAGAGATCGGTCATGACGCGGTTTTGTGTGTTGTTGAGTTTACTTGTTGTCGTCGCGGCCGGGCCGCTTCATGCGCAGAGCCGTAGCGATACGGACATGCTGAGGCTCCCGGATCAGCCGGGCTACGTGCCGAATCCTGTCGAAGAGCAACTTGACGTTGCCTTTGAACGGCAGCCGGTTTTTTTTCGAACCAGCGAGCCGGCGGGCACAATTATAATAAGCACGTCGCAGCGCTTTCTTTATCTGATCCAGGGCAACAACCGCGCCATCCGCTACGGGATCGGGGTCGGCCGCACCGGCTTTCAATGGTCCGGTATTCACCGCATCACGCGCAAAAAGGAGTGGCCGGACTGGACGCCTCCGCCGGAAATGATCGCGCGGCAGCCGTATTTGCCGCGCTGGATGGCGGGCGGTCCCGGTAATCCGCTGGGCGCGCGTGCTCTTTATATCGGGCGTACGGTCTACCGTATTCACGGCACCAATCAGCCGCAAACCATCGGTCATGCGGTGTCGTCCGGCTGCTTCCGTCTGACCAATCCGGATATCATCGACCTTTTCCCGCGCATACCGATCGGAACCAAGGTCGTCGTGCAACACGCACCGGCGCTGTAATGGCGCTTACGGGGAGAACTTTGCTCATGATGCTCAAGCATGGTGTCGCGGCGCTCGCGCTGATCGCTTTCACGGCGACCGCTGCGTCCGCACAGACCCTCAAGGCGGTCCAGGATCGCGGGCAACTGATCTGCGGTGTCAGTGAGGGCCTGCCTGGCTTCTCGGCCAAAGATGGCAAAGGCGCGTGGACCGGACTTGACGTCGATTTTTGCCGGGCGCTGGCTGCCGCAATCTTCAATGACGCGACCAAAGTCCAGTTCGTGCCGCTTTCGGCCGAAGAACGCTTCGCGGCCCTTCAGTCGAAAAAAATAGACGTGTTGTCGCGCAATTCCACCTGGACGATGGGTCGCGAGACCTCTCTCGGACTGATCTTTGCGGCGGTCAGCTATTACGACGGTCAGGGCTTCATGGTCCGCAAAGGGCTCAAGATTGAATCCGCGCTTGAACTCGCAAACAAGTCGATCTGCACAAAATCCGGTACGACGAGCGAACTCAATCTTGCCGATTATTTTCGCAACAACCGCTTGACCTATAAAGTGGTGACATTCCCGACCGCCGACGAGGCCTTGAAGGCTTACGATGGCGGGCGCTGTGAGGCATTGACCTCCGACGTGTCGCAGCTTTACGCGCTGCGCACCGAACTCGGCACGCCGCGCGACCACATTATTCTGCCCGAGATTATTTCGAAGGAGCCGCTTGGACCGGCGGTCCGGCAGGACGACGTGAAATGGCTCAACATTGTCAAGTGGACGCAATTCGCCATGGTCAATGCCGACGAGCTGGGCGTGAGCCGCCACAATCTCGGTGAGGCGATGAAATCCCAGAAGCCGTCCATCCGGCGCCTGTTGGGTCTCGAAGGCGACTTCGGCAAGCAATTGGGTCTCGCCAACGACTGGGCGGCGAATGTTCTGCGGCTGGTCGGCAATTATGGCGAGGTGTTCGAAGCCAACGTCGGCACCGGCTCCAAGCTTGGCATTCCTCGCGGCATCAATCAGCTTTGGAGCAAGGGCGGCATTCAATACGCCCCCCCAATCCGCTGAACGGATCGCGTCTGGTAAGGGATGATGGTCGATTATTTTCCGATTTTGTTTCGCGCCGTTGCGGAGCTCAATCCCAACACCAGTGAGCGACGCCAGGTTCTCTATGATCGCGCGCGCAAAGCTCTGATCGAGAAAATTCGCGCGGACGACCCGCAATTATCGGACATGGACTTGAGAGCGGAAAGCGCCGCGCTTGAAGCGGCGATCCGTCGTATCGAGTCGGATTTGACCCGCCGCGCCGCCCCGCCGCAGCCCAGCCCGGCGTATGCGACTTACGACGCGCCGGTCGAAGAGTATCACGATAGGCCGCCGTTGAGGGATACCCGGAAACGGCTGCGCATTGCCGCCGGCGTGGTCGGCGTCATGATCGTTGTTGTCGGCGGCGTAGCGGTTTATTCGTTCTGGCCGCGTATTACGATACCCACTACGCGCGGCCTCTTGTATTCGCAACGTGTTACCGAGCCCGCCGTGCAGGCCGCCGCCGACAGAAGTTATGTTTATATGCGGCAGATCGTCTACTACCGGACGAGCTACCCGGTCGGGACGATCGTTGTCGATAAGTCGCAGACGTTTCTCTACGTCGTGCAGCCGAGACTGGCCGCGTTGCGCTACACCATCGGCATCGGGTCCGAATGCAGCAAAATGGTTGGGCTCTATCGCGTCGTGCGTAAGGAAGAATGGCCCGGCTGGACTGCATCGTCCCAACAAATGCCCGATGCCGCATCTGAACGGAAGAAAAGCCCGTTTGGTGCGCGGGCGCTCGACCTCAATCAGGACTATCGCATCCAGGGCACCAATGAATCTCTCACGGACGGACAGCGCGCGATAAAGCGCTGTATCCGGCTCGCCAATGGCGACGTCATCGATCTCTACGAACGTGCTCCGCTGGGAAGTCGCGTGGTCGTGCTGCCGCAATAGGGCCGCTTACACTTTATTCACCTTGTTTAATGACCACCTATTAAGGCTGAATTCGTAAGCCTGATCCCCTGAAGGAGCGCGGCCCGAGGGGTTTTCCGGTGGACGGCGACGTCATATCGCAAGCGACGGGCGCAAAGCCCGCGCGCTCGCCGCTGGCTTGGGCGAGACGTTGGCGCGCGGCCGGCCGCGGCCTTGCCGGTACGCCGCGGGCGCACGCGCTCAGACTGTTTTCGGCCTCGCGGCTGATCGTGCTGCTTGCGGTCATCGCCATGGCCGCAACGCTGACCTGCGCAGTCATCGGCTATGGGCTGGCGCAGCGCAGCGACGCTCAGCTATGGGCCGAGCAGCGCGCCGCCTTGCGCAACGCCATCGCCGAATTTCGCGTGCTATTCGGTAAGCCCGGTGCTGTCGACCCGCGCTTCGTCCGCATGGTCGAGCAAAGCGCGCGGCTTGAAGGCCTCAAGTTCGAGACCGATCCGCCGCGGGACGGTCGCGAAACGCAGCCCGTCGTGGACGGGCAGGGGCGCATCGTCGGCTTTTTCACCTGGAACAAGACGCATCCGATGACGGCGACGATGAACCGGCTGCTGCCGCTGATCGGCGGCATTGCCGTCGCGCTGGTGGGCTTCGCCGGCTTTTCGCTGCGCCAGCTCAAGCGCGCGCGCCTCGATCTGGCGGCGAGCGAAGAGCATGCCCGCCGCGCGGCCGATAGCGACAAGCTCACCGGGCTGCCCAATCACGCCAAGACACTCGATCTGCTGGATCTCGCTTTGGCCGAGCGCGCCGGCGAGCGGGTGACGAGTTACACGCTGATCGAGCTCGACGGCATGGCTGACGTCAACGCCCAGCTCGGCGTGCTCGGCGCCGACGAGTTCATTGTCGCGATCGCCGAGCGGCTGAAGGAAGCGCTCCCGGCGGGAGCGGTTTGCGGACGTATCGGCGGCGACGAGTTCGCGGTGATCCTCACCGCTGCGCCCGAAACGGATATACAAGCCGTCATTCGCGCCGCGATCGAGGCCGTGGCGCGCCCGCATTGGATCGACCGGCTGGTGCGGGTGAGTGCCCATGCCGGGTTCGCGCAGGCGCCGCGCCACGCTGCGACGCGGGGCGAGCTGACGCGCCGGGCCGAGCTGGCGTTGCGGGCGGCGGCGAAAAAGGGGCCCGCGGCCATCGTCGGTTTCGAATATGCCCTCGACACGGTGTCGAACGACCAGAAGTTCATCCGGCGCGAATTGCCGCGCGCCCTCAGCGCCGGCGAATTGGAGCTGCACTATCAGCCGATCGTCACCGCACAAGGCGCGCGCATCGTCGGCGTCGAGGCGCTGCTGCGCTGGACCCATGCGCAACGAGGCGCGATCGGGCCGGCGGTCTTCATACCGATCGCCGAACAGATGGGGCTGATGGACACGCTCGGCGCCTTCGTGCTGCGCCACGCCCTCAGCGACGCCAAGCGCTGGCCCGGCCTCTACGTCGCGGTCAACCTGTCGCCGGTGCAGGTGCGCGACGCGTCGATCGTCGACCTGGTGCACGCGGCGCTGGAAGAGAGTGGCGTCGAGCCGTCGCGGCTGATGCTGGAAATCACTGAAGGAGTGCTGATCGACAATCCGGAGGAAATGCTCAGGCGCATCGAGGACCTGCACGCGCTCGGGGTGCGCGTCGCGCTCGACGATTTCGGCTCCGGCTATTCCAACCTCGGCTACCTGCAGCGTTTCCCGCTCGACAAGCTCAAGATAGACCGCAGCTTCGTTGCCGCCCTTGGCGAATCGGGCAATGGCGGGGTCATCATCCAGGCGATCGTGGCGCTCGGCCGCGCGCTCGGGCTTTCGGTGCTGGTCGAAGGCGTGGAGACCGAGCAGCAGCGGGTGTTGCTGCGGCTCGCCGGTTGCGACGAAATGCAGGGCTTTCTGTTCGCCAGGCCCGCCCCGCCCGGCGTCATCGACCGCCTGCTGCGGACCGGCAAGGGCAGCGCCGTGCGCGACAGCGGTGCCGGCTGAGCCGCTGACAGCGTGCCTCCTAAGCGATAGAGTCCGCGCCAGCGCATGATCCCGAAAAGTGGGGACCGGTTTTCGGGTAAGATCATGCGCCACTGAAAATGTTCGCGTGCCGGAGACCACGATGATCCCCAATGCCTGGGCGGGCTTCGATTTCGGCCTCGGGCCGGACGTCGACATGTTACGCAAATCCGTCTGCGACTTCGCGCAGGACCGCATTGCCCCGCGCGCCGACGAGATCGACCGCGCCAACGAATTTCCGCGCGCGCTGTGGCCGGAGATGGGCGCGCTCGGCCTGCACGGCATCACGGTGGAAGAGGAATACGGCGGCGCGGGGCTCGGCTATCTCGCCCATTGCGTGGCGATGGAAGAGATCTCGCGCGCATCCGCCGCGATCGGGCTGTCCTACGGCGCCCATTCCAATCTCTGCGTCAACCAGATTCGCCGCAACGGCAGCGCGGCGCAGAAACGCAAATACCTGCCCAAGCTGGTCGCCGGCGAGCATGTCGGCGCGCTCGCCATGTCGGAGCCGGGCGCCGGCTCCGACGTGGTGTCGATGCGCACCACCGCGGCCAAGCGCGGCGACCGCTATATTCTCAACGGCTCGAAAATGTGGATCACCAACGGCCCCATCGCCGACACGCTGGTGGTCTATGCCAAGACCGACCGCACCGCCGGCGCCCGCGGCATCACCGCCTTCGTCGTCGAGAAGGACTTCAAGGGCTTTGCGCCGGCGCAGAAGCTCGACAAGCTTGGCATGCGCGGCTCCGACACCAGCGAGCTGGTGTTCACCGACTGCGAGGTGCCGGAGGACAACGTGCTGGGCGCCGTCGGCAACGGCGTCAACGTGCTGATGTCCGGGCTCGACTACGAGCGCGTGGTGCTGGCGGCAGGTCCCTTGGGCATCATGCAGGCCTGCATGGACGTGGTGGTGCCTTACGTGCACGACCGCCAGCAGTTCGGCCAGCCGATCGGCCGTTTCCAATTGGTGCAGGCCAAGCTCGCCGACATGTACGTCACCATGAACGCCGCCAAGTCTTACGTGTATGCGGTGGCGCGCGCCTGCGACGAGGGCCGCACCACCCGCGAGGACGCCGCCGGCGCCATTTTGTACGCGGCCGAGCGCGCCACCTGGATGGCGCTGGAGGCGATCCAGTGCCTGGGCGGCAATGGCTATATCAACGATTTTCCCACCGGCCGCCTGCTGCGCGACGCCAAGCTCTACGAGATCGGCGCCGGTACCAGCGAGATCCGCCGCATGCTGATCGGGCGCGAGATTTTCGAGAAGACGCGCTAGGCCCTCGCATTAACTTTTGCCGCTCGCGAATCAGCTAGTCCATTGGCCGACCAACCGGCCATGGGAGACCAAGCCATGATGCGGGTGCGGCTGAAGGCCGACGGGCGGATCGTGGAAATCCTGCCCGACGGCAGTGAGAAGACCCTCGATCACAGCGATCCGGCGGAATTCGTGCGCCAGGTGCGCGCGCGCTGCGGGCTGACGCAAGCGGCTTTCGCGGAGCGCATCGAAGTGCCGATCGAGACCGTGCGCAACTGGGAGCAGGGCAAGCGCCATCCGCGCGGGCCGGCGCGGGCGTTGCTCAAATTGATCGACAGCGCGCCGGACGCGGCATTCGCGGCGCTGGGCGGAAGACGGCGCTGAAACGCCTTTTGGGCGGTCGTCGGCGCTAGGTTTTTTTAGTTACTCGGCGGCTGCCGGCATGCGCGCTTGCGGCCGCGGGCGCGCGATCCGCATCAACAGGAACATCGCAAACAGCGTGCCGATGTAAGCCAAGAGCTGCATTTCGGTCGGCCGCTCGGTGTAGCCGATTAGCGCATGCAGCATGCGGCCGACGATGCTGCCTTCCGACAGCATCCAGGAAGTGTTCCAGACCGTTCGGTCGAGCGCCACCAGCAGGCCGGCATTGTTGAGGTACTGCACCGACTGCGCGGCCATGCCGGCGGCAAGCAGCGCGATCAGCCAGCTCGTCACCGAGAAGATGTAGCGGTTGGGAATGGCGAGCAGGCCGAAATAGGTCAGCGCCGTGAAGGCCGCGCCGGCCGCGATGCCGAGCAGCCCGCCCGCCAGCAACGCACTGCCCGAGGTGCCCGCGGCCATAATGCCGTAGAGGAACAGCACCACTTCCGAGCCCTCGCGCAGCACCGCAAGCCCCACCACGATGGCAAGGGCGGTCAGCGGCTTGGCGCCTTCGCTCACCGCGGCGCCCACCGAACGCATCTCGGCGGCGATCTCGCGGCCATGGCGCGCCATCCAGGCGTTGTGCCACATCAGCATGACGACGGCGGTGGCGAGCACGCTGGCATTGAACAGTTCCTGGCCCGCACCCTCGAAGGCCTGCGAAATGGCGCCGGCGAACAGCGCGACGATGCATGCCCCCAGCAGGCCGCCGCCGATGCCGGCGACGATCCAGCGGCCGCGGCCGACGACGCCGCGCGTTGCCGCCATCACGATGCCGATGATCAGGCCGGCTTCGATGACTTCGCGAAAAACGATGATGAGGGCGCCGAGCATTAGCCTATTCCGCGATAATCGTGCCTTTGGCGCTGTCCTCGTGGAACTCGCCGACGAATGGATAACGGCCCGGTTTCAAGGGCCCGATGCGCACGACGGCCTTGGATCTGCCGGGGATGATCTTTTCCACCTTCATTACGTGGCTTTCAAACTCCTCCGGCGTGGCGTCGTCATTGACCACGGTCAATTTCACCCGCTTGTTGGCCGGCACCTTGATCTCGGCCGGGGTGAATTTGTGGTCCTTGATGGTCAGGGTCAGGTCCTGAGCCTGCGTCGCGACGGGTGCGAGGGCAAGAAAAGCGGCGAGGCCGGCAAGAACAATAAGGCTGCGCATGGACGTTTCCAGGTTATATCGAGACCCTCACAAAAACATTAAAAGCTATTGATGCAATAGGCATTTTCTAGTCTTGAATTATTCCAATGTAAGAAGCGGGCGCAAAAGCTTGCGCGCAAAGAATTGTCCGCCCCGGACCTATCTAAAAATAATTGCGATATTTTTTGTCGCATGCGGCTCTCGGCCCTGCGCCGCCCGCCATGGCGTCCGCGCGCGAACCCGGTTGGCAGCGCGCCGGGGAGCGGGCATTCTCCAGCCCCCGCCGCCAGCCCGCCTTTCGGTAGACCCAGGAGATACCTATGCAATTCGTTGAAGCCCATGGCGCCCGCATTCCCATGATCGGTCTCGGCACCATGACCTTGAAGGAAGACGTCTGCGTCCAGGCGGTCAAGACCGCGCTGCAGATGGGCTACCGCCATCTGGACACCGCCGCCTCCTACGGCAACGAGAAGGAGAATGGCGAAGGCCTGCGCCAGTCCGGTATCAAGCGCGAGGACGTGTTCCTCTGCACCAAGGTGCGCCAGGACAACCTGTTGCCGGAGAACTTCAACAAGTCGCTCGACCAAAGCCTCGCCAATCTACAGCTGCCTTACGTCGACCTGCTGCTGATCCACTGGAACAACAAGGACATTCCGCTCAAGACCAGCGTCGCGGCGCTGTGCCAGGCTAAAAAGGACGGCCGCGCCAAGCACGTCGGCGTCGCCAATTTCACCACGGCGTTGCTGGACGAGGCCTGGGCGGTCACTTCCGAGCCGCTGGTCTGCAACCAGATCGAGGTGCACCCGTTTATCAACCAGGACAAGGTGATGGCCGCCACCAAGAAGCGCGGCATGGCGATCGTGGCCTATGTGCCGATCGCGCGCGGCAAAGTGCCGGGCGCCGAGGCGTTGGAGCGCATCGGCAAGGCGCACAACAAATCCTCGGCGCAGGTGTCGTTGCGCTATCTGGTCCAGCTCGGCTGCTGCTCGATCCCGCGCACCGCGACGCCCGCGCATTTGAAGGAGAACCTCGACGTGTTCGACTTTGCGCTGTCGGACGCCGAGATGGCGGAGCTGAAGGCGCTCAACGCCACCAATATGCGCGTGGTCAATCCACCGCACGCGCCGCATTGGGACGCCGCCTAGCGCGGGAAGGATAGCGCTTGATGCAGGCGGTCGAAGCCAAAGGTTTCAAGATCCCGATCGTCGGCCTCGGCACCTGGGCGGTACGCAATCCGGCGCGGGTGGTCGAGCAGGCGATCCGCGTCGGCTACCGCCACATCGATACCGCGCAGATGTACGGCAACGAGGCCGAGGTCGGGGAGGGCGTGCGTAATTCCGGCGTCGCCCGCGCCGAAATCATGGTCACCACCAAGGTGCAGCCGACGCTGCTGGCGCCGCACGACCTCGAGCGCTCGGTGAAGCAGAGCCTGGCGCGGCTGCGCCTCGACGTCATCGACCTGCTGCTGATCCATTGGCCCAACCCGCGCGTGCCGCTGGCCGAGACGCTCGGCGCCATGTCCAAATTGAAGCGCGAGGGCTACACGCGCGCGATCGGCGTTTCGAATTTCACCGTGGCGCTGCTTGAGGAGGCCAACAAGGTGTCGCCGGAGCCGGTGGTCTGTAATCAAATCGAATGCCACCCGTTTCTCAACCAGGACAAGGTGATCGCGGCCTGCAAGAAACACGGCATGGCGGTGGTCGCCTATAGCCCGATTGCGCGCGGCGGCGCCTCGGGCCACAGGATGCTCGAGCACATTGCCGTGGCGCACGCCAAGACGGCGCCGCAGGTGTCGCTGCGCTATCTGGTGCAGCAGGGTATCGTAGTGATCCCGCGCACCAGCCGGATCGAGCGGCTGGAGGAGAATCTCGCGCTGTTCGATTTCGCGCTGTCGGAACAGGAAATGCAGGACATCTACAAGCTCGCCCACCCCAGTGGCCGCATTGTCGATTGGACCTGGTCCCCGGAGTGGGATTAAAGATCGGGCGTGACAAACGCCAACGACACCGCCCTCGTCCTGTTCTCCGGCGGGCAGGACTCCACCGTCTGCCTGGCCTGGGCACTGACGCGTTTCGCCCGGGTGGAAACCGTCGGCTTCGCCTATGGCCAGCGCCACGCCGTCGAGCTGGCGGTGCGCCCGCGCATCCGCGAACGCATGGCGGCGCTGAATGCGGATTGGCAAGGTCGGCTCGGCGACGATCATGTCGTAACGCTCGACGCGCTCGCCGCCATCTCCGACAGCGCGCTTACCCGCGACACCGCCATCGAGATCGCCGACAACGGGCTGCCGACCACCTTCGTGCCCGGACGCAATCTGATTTTCTTCTGCTTTGCCGGCGCGCTCGCCTATCGCCGCGGCGCCCGCCATCTCGTCGCCGGCATGTGCGAGACCGATTATTCCGGCTATCCCGACTGCCGCGACGACACGGTGAAAGCCATGCAGGTCGCGCTCGGCCTCGGCCTCGACAAGCGCCTCGCCATCCATACGCCGCTGATGTGGATCGACAAGGCCGACACCTTCGCCATGGCCGTGGAGCTGGGCGGGCAGCCGTTGCTCGATCTCATTGTCGAGGAAACCCATAGCTGTTATCTGGGCGACCGCACGCACCGGCACGACTGGGGCTTTGGCTGCGGGGAGTGCCCGGCCTGCCAGTTGCGGGCGCAAGGTTTTGCCAAGTTCAGGAGCCGGCGAAAGACGACATGAGCGCGATCGCAAACAAAAAACGCAGGAACATCGAGGGCGCCATTTTCCTCGTGCTGTTCTGCCTGACCATTCCGGCGGCCAACTGGATGATCGGCCATGTGGGGACGGGCTGCTCGGCCACGGCCCCCTGCCTGGTGCCGGTGGCGCCCGGCATCATGGCGCCGTCCGGCGTGCTGATGATCGGCGCCGCCTTGGTGTTGCGCGATCTGGTACAGCGCCGCCTCGGCGTCGAGTTCGGCATTGCCGCCATCATCGCCGGCGCCGCCATTTCGGTCGGCGTCGCGCCGGCGTCGTTGGTGGTGGCTTCGGCCACGGCCTTCCTGCTGTCGGAATTCGCCGATTTCGCGGTCTATACGCCGCTCGCCCGCCGCCGGCTGGTGGCGGCGGTGGTGGCATCGAGCATGGCCGGCCTCGTGGTCAATTCGATCGTATTTCTCTGGCTCGCCTTCGGCTCGCTCGACTTCCTGCTTGGCCAGATCGTCGGCAAGGCCTGGATGGTGCTTCTGGCCATTCCGCTAGTCGCTTACCTGCGCCGGCGCGACGAGCGGCTCGGCCTGACGGCCGCTTAAGGGAGGTTCGCGATGCCCTCGGTGCTTGAAACGCTGCGCAACGTCACCACCGGCACCATCACCACCATGCTGCTGAAGAAGGGCATCCGCCGCTCCTGGATGGCGGGCGCCATGCCGCTGGGCTTTTCCGGCAAGCGCGTCGTCGGCCCCGCCTTCACGCTGCGCTTCGTGCCGGTGCGCGAGGACCTGGCGACGCCGGAAAGCTGGTCGAAGCCGATCTCCACCCGCGCGGCCATCGAAGCCATGCCCGACGGCTGCGTGGTGGTGGCCGACGCCATGGGCGTGACCGGCGCCGGCATCTTCGGCGACATCTTGTGCATGCGGATGGTGAAGCGCGGCGTGAGCGCGCTCGTTACCGACGGCGTGATGCGCGACAAGCATGGGGTCGTGGCCACCGGCCTGCCGGTCTGGTGCGCCGGGATGGCGGCGCCGGCGTCGGTCAATCAGCTGACCTTCGTCGGCTGGAACGAGCCGATCGGCTGCGGCGGCTGTGCGATCTTCCCGGACGACATCATCGTCGCCGATGACGACGGCGCGGTGGTGATCCCGAAAGATCTGGCCGATTTCGTCGCCAGCGAAGGCGCCGAGCACGAGCTGATGGAAACCTGGCTGGTGCAGGAAGTCGAGAAGGGCGCCAAGCTGCCCGGCCTTTATCCGCCCAATGAAGAGAACAAGAAGCGGTACGAGGACTGGAAGAAGAAGAGATAATGTTCTTCATCCTGTCCAAGACCGCCGCCTTGCTGCTGCTGCCCTCGAATTTCCTGATCGCGATCGGAATTATCGGCGTAGCGCTGCTGCTCACGCGCTGGCGGCGTGCCGGCACGCGGCTGATGGCGCTGAGTCTTGTGCTGCTGGCGCTGGCCGGCTTCCTGCCGATCGGGGCCGTTCTTGAGCATACGCTGGAGAGCCGTTTTCCGCCCTGGGATCCGTCACGCGGCGCGCCGGATGGCATCATCGTGCTGGGCGGCGCCATCGATCCGACGCTGTCGCGCGAATACGGCACGACGCAGTTCATCGAAAGCGGCGAGCGCATCACCGTGATCGCCAAGCTGGCGCGTGATTACCCGAATGTGCGCATCGTTTATACGGGCGGCAGCGGCAGCGTATTCGGGCATAGCGATCCGGAAGCGCACTACGTTCGGCAAATCGTCGCGAGCTTCGGCGTGCCGCCGGAGCGCGTGCTGCTGGAGGACCGCTCGCGCAACACTTACGAAAACGCGCTTTTCACCAAGCAACTGGTCAAGCCCAAGCCGGGTGAGCGATGGCTGCTGGTGACGTCGGCCTGGCACATGGCGCGTGCGGTAGGCTGCTTCCGGCGCGTCGGCTTCCCGGTCGAAGCCTATCCGGTCGATTGGCATACGCGGCGGCAACTGCATTTCGGCGTGCAGCGGCAATTCGGCGCCGGCCTGTCGCGTCTCGACAATGCTACGCACGAATGGCTCGGCTTGTTTGTCTATTGGTTGACTGGACGTACCAGCGCCTTTTTCCCGGCGCCGGCCCCCGGCCGCTAGATCCGCCGCACGCGCGAATCGCGCGCCGTCCGCGCCGCAAATTTGTTGCAGGCGCATGACAGCGTTATCCTGTGACCGCACTGGGCGATTCGTGCGCCCGAGCGCGCAACTGTTGTCTCGCGTTCTCGCGCACCTTCGAAGCGATGCCTCAGAGGGGGAATCGGCCCATGGCACTCGAAGCGCTTTTCCGTTTTGCCCGCTTGCCGTCGGCGCCGGCCGACAACGAAAACGCCGATCCCGATGGGAGCCCGGCTGAGCAGTTTGTCACCGCCGTAGCTGTGTCGGCGGCCGTGCTGGTGGTGGCCGGGATCGCCGTCCTGATGGGAATGGCGAGCCACTAAGGTTGCGGCCTTTCCCGATAAGATTTTGCGTGCATTCACCTCCGGCTTGAGTGGCCGCTTTGCCTCTGTCACCATCAATGGACAGGAGGCGCGCAATGCCGCAGACCATCACCACCGGATACAAGGCGCTTTGCGAAGCCGCCGAGCGCGAGATCGAGACGCTGACCACCGAGGACGCCATCAAGCTCGCCGGCCGCGACGACACCGTGCTGGTCGACATCCGCGACATCCGCGAATTGCAGCGCGAGGGCAGGGTGCCCGGCGCCTATCATTGCCCGCGCGGCATGCTGGAATTCTGGATCGATCCGCAAAGCCCCTATCACAAGCCGAAATTCGCAGAAGACAAGAAATTCGTGTTCTTCTGCGCCGGCGGGTTGCGTTCGGCGCTGGCCGCGCAGACCGCGCAAGCCATGGGGCTCAAACCGGTCGCCCATATCAAGGGCGGCTTCGGCGCCTGGAAAAAGGCGGGCGGCCCGGTCGAACTGCCGGAAACCATGCCCGGCGAGCAAAAGAAGGCGTGATCGCCTCGCAACGCCCATGCCGCTCACGCTGATCATCGGCAACAAGAACTATTCATCCTGGTCGCTGCGGCCGTGGATCGCCATGAAAGTGGCCGGCATCCCTTTCGATGAAAAGGTAGTCGCGCTGTACGAGCCGGGCAGCCGCGAGCAGGTCCTGAAATTTTCACCGGCCGGCAAGGTACCGGTGCTGATCGACGGCGACGCGCACATTTGGGAATCGCTCGCCATCCTCGAGCATCTGGCGGAGAAATTCCCCGGCGCGCGGCTGTGGCCATCCGAGTTTAGCGCCCGCAGCCACGCCCGCGTGGTCGCAAGCGAAATGCATGGCGGCTTTGCCGCGCTGCGCCGCGCCTGCCCGATGAACCTGTGGTTGCCGCCAAAGCCGCGCCCGCAAAGCGACGAGGTCATGGCCGATGTCGCCCGTATCGAGGCGCTATGGAATGACTGCCGCACCCGCTTCGGTAAAGGCGGTCCGTTTTTGTTCGGCGCTTTCGGCGCCGCCGACGCCATGTACGCCCCGGTGGTCGCGCGCATTCACACTTTCGGGCTGCCGGCGGGCGAGGCGGCGCGCAGCTACATGGAGGCGGTGATGGGTCTGCCCGCCTGGGCGGAATGGCGCCAAGCCGCGCTGAAAGAACCGTGGGTGATGCAACACAACGAGCCGGACTGGCCGCTGGTGCGCGGCGTCACTGATTGGCAATGAACAACGCCGGCCTTATCGGTTTCTCAGGATGACGCACTCTCGCGCAGCCGCTGCACCAGCTCCTCGATGAACGGCCGCTGGGCGGCGAGGATCTTGCGGCGCGCCGTAGCCAGCTTGAAATAAGAGATACGGTCGATTTCCGGAAAATTTTTCCGGTTACCCGAACGCGGCGGCCATTCCATCTCGAAATCGTTGCTGGCGAATCCGGTGAGGTCGAAATCGCCTTCCAGCGCGAAGGCGTGCACGGTCTTGCCGCTCTTCTGGCGGATCGGCTTGAGCGCGATGAAGTCGCCGGCGGCGGTTAAGCCGGTCTCCTCGCTGAACTCGCGCTTAGCACAGGTCAGCAGGTCGCCGGATTCCACCATGCCCTTGGGGATCGACCAGGCGCCCGCGTCCTTGTTGCGCCAATAAGGCCCGCCCGGATGGGCCAGTAGCAATTCCAGCCCGCGCTTGCGGCGATAGGCCAAGATACCGGCGCTGATATCGTTGCGGTGGGACATGGCACCGAATGGCGATGTGTTGGGCCAGGTAAAATCTGGTCTCGGCCAATAATGAATGCACATCGCCGTTCCGTCCAAACGCAAAAACGTGATGAGCTGCCAAATACCTGCCGTCTCTGATTTCGTCCTGCGGTATTCGTGGACGACGATGCCTAAGATTTCGGCATGGAAGTCGATGTTTTGCGTCTAGCGGGTGCTACCGTCGGCCCACTCACCAAGGGCGTTCCACCGAATTGGTCACGTGTTCGCGGTCGGGCGATGTGAAGCAAATGCCGACGCAAAGATAGGGCAGTTCGGGATGTGGATTGTGCCCGCGGTGGAATTTAGCGATCGGCTCGGAATAGCAGTCGCCAGCCTTGGCTTTGACCAATACGCCCTCCTGGAAATGCGCCTCGAACAGGCCCTGCAGCGCCACGAAAAACGCCGCGCCGTTGTGGCAGTGCCAGTTGGTGAAACCGCCGGGCACGATCTCGGCATTGTAGATCTGCACCTTGACCTGCGGGTCGCGCGGCAGCGAGGCGTAAAGCGTCTCCAAGAGAACGTTGCGGTGGAAGCCGTTTCCTGGCGGCACCATGCCGTCGAGCTTGAGCTTGAGGTCCTTGTAGTCGGAAAGGGATGCGTCCATGGGTGCCTCCGTCATCGCGGAGACCAGCCTAGCGCAAGTACCCTTGAAATGTGCGCGCCAAACGAAAAACCCGGCGCTTGCGCGCCGGGTCCGCCGTCTTGTGCGGCGCGGTCCGCTATCCGCCAGCCATCAATCGTTATGGACGGCGTCCTTCGCCGCGTCCTTGACCTTGTCCCAGGTCTTGCGCGCTTCGCCGTTCACCCGGTACGCCTTGCCGGTCATCTGGTCCACTTTGCCTTCGGCCTCGAGGGTCTTGTTGTCGGTCACCTTGCCGGCGAATTCCTTGGCCTTGCCCTTGGCTTTCTCGACGGCGCCTTTGATCTGTTCCTTGTTCATCACTAGTCCTCCTCACAATTCGTGTGATCCTCGGTAGGTCAACGATTGGCAGCGCACCTGCGTTCCGTGGAAACCGCAGCGCGCCCTGCGTCGCTTGCGCACGGCCTGCTGGGAAATTGTGATGGAACCAAATGGCGTTGCGGCGAAGCCCCGCGCTGGCGCGCCGCCGGCACGGGACTGCGCGTGCGTGGATCGATTGACCCGTCTGCTGGCCGCGGTCTTGGACGCGGCGCACCCGGCAACGAGCATCGGCAGGGAGCGTTCCGGGAACTCGTGCGATTTCAGAAAAAACGCAGGTTATGAAGGCGGTACGGCGGACCGGCGGCAACAACGCGGCCGCCATTGCCTTCGCCGGTGCGGCAAGGCACGGTTGCTGCAAAGGGGAGGCAGCGTTGGCGATTCTGGCCTCATCGATCGACCAGGACTCGGCCGAATTCCGCGCCAATGCCGAGCGCATGCGGGCGCTGGTCGAGGAAATGAAAGCCCGCCGCGCCGAAGCCGCGGCCGGCGGCCCGGAAAAGGCGCGCGAACGCCATGTCGCGCGCGGAAAATTGCTGCCGCGCGACCGGGTGATGAACCTGATCGATCCCGGCGCGCCGTTCCTGGAACTGTCGCCGCTCGCCGCCAACGGCATGTACGACGACGCCATCCACGGCGCCGGGCTGATCACCGGCGTCGGCCGCATCGAGGGCCGCGAATGCATGGTGGTGTGCAACGACTCCACCATCAAGGGCGGCACCTACTACCCGATGACGGTGAAGAAGCACCTGCGCGCGCAGGAAATCGCGCGCGAGAACCGGCTGCCTTGCATCTATCTCGTCGACTCCGGCGGCGCCAACCTGCCGCACCAGACCGAAGTCTTTCCCGACCGCGATCATTTCGGCCGCATCTTCTACAACCAGGCGCGGCTGTCGGCCTTGCGCATTCCGCAGATCGCGGTGGTGATGGGCTCCTGCACCGCCGGCGGCGCCTATGTGCCGGCCATGTCGGACGAAACCATCATCGTCAAGAACCAGGGCACCATTTTCCTCGGCGGTCCGCCGCTGGTGAAAGCGGCGACCGGCGAGGTGGTGAGCGCGGAAGAACTGGGCGGTGCCGACGTACATGCGCGCAAGTCCGGCGTCGCCGACCACTACGCCCAGGACGATCACCACGCCTTGTCGATCGCGCGTCGCATCGTTGCCAATCTCAACACCAAGAAGATCGTTGACATCCCGGTGCTGGCTTCGCGCGATCCCGCGCTCGACACCAACGAACTCGACACGCTGGTGCCGGTCGACCTGAAAAAGAAATACGACGTGCGCGAAGTGATCGCGCGGCTGGTCGACGCGTCCGAGTTCGACGAGTTCAAGGCGCTCTACGGCACCACGCTGGTCACCGGCTTCGCCCATATCCACGGGCTTCCGGTCGGCATCCTCGGCAACAACGGCATCCTGTTCTCGGAGAGCGCGCTCAAGGCCGCGCATTTCATCGAGCTCTGCTGCCAGCGCCGTATTCCGCTGCTGTTCCTGCAGAACATCGTCGGCTTCATGGTCGGGCGCGATTACGAGGCGGGCGGCATCGCCAAAGACGGCGCCAAGATGGTGACCGCGGTCGCCTGCGCCGCCGTCCCGAAGATCACCGTCATCGTCGGCGGCTCCTACGGCGCCGGCAATTACGGCATGTGCGGGCGCGCCTACGGGCCTCGCTTCCTGTTCACTTGGCCGAACGCGCGCATCTCGGTGATGGGCGGCGAGCAGGCGGCCTCGGTGCTGGCGACCGTCAAGCGCGACAATATCGAAGCCGGCGGCGGCGCGTGGTCGGAGGTCGAGGAGGAGGAATTCAAGGCGCCGATCCGCGACCAGTACGAAGCGGAGGGCAATCCGTATTACGCCACCGCGCGGCTGTGGGACGACGGCATCATCGCCCCGAGCGAGACGCGCCGCGTCCTGGCGCTGGCGTTTTCCGCGGCGCTCAACGCGCCGGTGCGGGCGACGCGGTTCGGCGTATTCAGGATGTAAGCAAAGAAGCCGCGTTCGGATGATTAAAGAATTTCCCAAAGAGTCCGCCGCCAAATGCAAGATGCTGCTCGACGCCGTCGAACGGATCGCGCCGACGCTGCGGCAGTCGGGACCGAAGAGTGAAGAGTTGGGCACGCTGGCTCCGGATGCGGTGCAGGCCTTGCGCGAAAATGGCTTGTTCCGCCTGAAGCTGTGCGCGGATTTGGGCGGCGCCGAGGCCGATCCGATCACCGAAATGCTGGTGCTCGAAGCGATAGCCTATCACGACTTCGCCAGCGGCTGGTGCACCATGGTCGGCGCCACCAGTCTCGCCACGCTTTGCATGTTTCTCGACGGCGCCGGGCTTGCGCAGGTGTTCAAGGACGGCACGATACCGACGGCGTCGATTTCGGTGTTCCCGGCCGGCCGCGCGAAACGTGAGGGCGAGGGCTATCGCGTCAGCGGCCGCTGGCGCTTCAACAGCGGCATCCGGCATGCCGAATGGGTGATCGGCGGATCGCTGATCGATGGCGGCGAAGCGGCGAAGGGCGGCCGACCGGCGGCGATCCTGGTCGTATTCCCGGCCAAAGACGTCACGCTCTACGACAACTGGGGCGGCGCCACCGGTCTGCGCGGCACGGGCTCGTGCGACTGTTCGGTCGAAAATCTTTTTGTTCCCCGTGAATTGACCTTCAGCTGGGACCTCTTGCATCCCAAGCCGTTGCGCGGCGGGCCGTCATATCTGTTGCCGCCCTTTGCCTATGTGGCCAAGGAACACGGCAGCGTCGCGATCGGCGCCGCGCGCCGTGCACTCGACGAGCTGATTGCCATCGCGACCACCACGCGCGGCACCTTCCGCGCCTCGAAGCTTGACGAGCGCCAGGTGGTGCATCGCTTCATCGGCGAGGCCGATCTCAAGCTGCGTGGCGCGCGCGCCCTGATGCACGAGCGCTATGGGGCGCTCTACGACAAGATCGTCGCGGGCCAGTCCGCCGACGCGGCCGACATCGCCGACGTTCGTGCCATCGCCGTCTACGCAACAGAACTTGCCGTCTGGGTGGCGACACAGACGTACCATTTTGCCGGGAATACGGGCTTGCATCATCCGCATGTGCTCGGCCGGCTCTTGCGCGACCTCAACACCGCCGGCCTGCATCAGGTCATGAGCGATACGGCTTACGAGAATCATGGCAAGCTTCGCCTCGGGCTGCCGGCGGACCCGATGTCGTGACGCTCGCAAAATAGCGGCAAGTCAACAATGTCATTGGCCCCCGGCATGACCGCCCGCATGATCTTCGCCGCAACCTGCTTGCTGGCGGCAGCGCCCGCCCGCGCGGAAGTCGCATTGCAGCCCGGCCTCTGGCAGGAGACCGAAACCGGCACCGAGAATGGGCGGCCGACCGAGAGCGAGACGTCAACGCGCTGCATGACGGAAGAAGAGGCCAAGCAGCCGGGCAAAGCCGTGGCGTTCGACGCCGTGCTGCGCAAGCATTGCAAGGCGCTCGACTACAAGCGCAGCGGCGACGATCTCAGCCTGCGGCTGCAATGTGGTACGCAAAGCCTCAATGTGAATATCGACGCCGCGTTCACGCTGCACACGCCGCAGCACTATAGCGGCTCGTTCAAGGCATCGGTCGAATTGGGGCCCATAACACTGAGTGCCAACAAGAAGATCGACGCCAAGCGCATCGGCGACTGCAAGAAATAGCGCAGCCCGCTCAGCGCCCGATCGTCCACAGCACCACGTTGAGCACGATGGTCAGGATAATCGACGTCATGACCGGGATATAGATCGTGGTGTTGCCGCGCCGGAACACCAAGTCGCCGGGCAGTTGCCCGATGCCGAGCTTGGCCAGATAAGGCCAGAGCAGGCCGCTCACCACCAGCGCCAGCCCGAGAAAAATCAAAAAGCGCGCCATGCCGTCCTCGCGTTTTTTGACATAAGATGGCCGCCGCCCTGCATCAAGGCGGGCCAAGGGAGGAAGCAGCGCATGACCGAGACCTACCAATCTGCCCTTATCGTCGGCGCCGGTTCCGGCCTGTCGGCCTCGGTCGCACGCGCCTTTGCTAAGGCCGGCATGACCATCGCGCTCGCCGCCCGCAGCGTCGACGACCTGAAGGCGCTTGCCGACGAGACCAAGGCCAAGACCTATGCCTGCGACGCCAGCAAGCGCGCCGACGTGGACAAGCTCTTCGCCGCGCTCGACGGCGCGGGTGCGCCCGAAGTCGTGGTCTATAATGCCAGCTACCGCACGCGCGGGCCGTTCCTCGAGCTCGATCCCGCCGAGGTGGAAAGGTCGATCATTGTCTCGGCCTTCGCCGGTTTCCTGGTCGGGCAGGCGGCGGTCAAGCGCATGCTGCCGCGCGGCCGCGGCGCCATGCTGTTCACCGGCGCCTCGGCCAGCATCAAGGGCTATGCCCAGTCGGCGCCCTTCGCCATGGGCAAGTTCGCGCTGCGCGGCCTCGCCCAAAGCATGGCGCGCGAATTGGGACCGCAGGGCATTCACGTGGCGCATTTCGTCATCGATGGCGGCATCAGGAGTGCAAACCGTCCGGTGCCGGCGGACAAGCCGGACTCGCTGCTCGATCCTGACGCCATCGCGCAGACCTATCTGCATATCTTGCAGCAGCCGCGCAGCGCCTGGACCCATGAGATCGAGCTGCGGCCCTGGGTGGAGAAGTTTTGACCACGGGCCTATATGGGAATTGCCCATTCCGGCGGCAGCAATACCAACCGCTCGTTAGCGCGTGATCCCGAAAAGTGGAAACCGGTTTTCGGAAAAGATCACGCGTAGGAAGAAAACGAGGGTGAGCCGGATGGTGACGCCGGCTTTTGCCGCCGCCGCCTGCGGGATTGACAGAGGCCGCGTTGCCCGAGACCGTAACGGCCGCGCGCAACGAAAAGGTCCCGCCGATGCATTGCCGAACCGTCGCCCTGGCGCTCGCCGCCGCGCTGCTGCCGCTCGCTGCCGGCGCACAGGCGCCGCCAACGGCCGTGCCACATACACCGGGCGCACACGAAGCCGCTCCCTTGGTGCCGCATCCGCCGGGCGTGCATCAGCCTGCGCCGCCTAAGAAGCCGGCGGTGCCGCATCCCTCCGGCGCTCACAAAGCGCGCGCGGCGGAAAAGCCGGCCATGCCGCATACGGGCGAAGCCCACGCGCTGGCGCGCTACGTCCCCGGCATTGAGCAATTCATGAATGTGATCCAGAGCGAGCATGCCAAGCTCTGGTACGCAGGCCAGGCGCGTAATTGGCCGCTCGCCGCCTATCAGCTTGCCGAGATCAAGGAACTCATGTCCGACGTCCAGGACCTGGTGCCGACCTTCAAGAATCTGCCGTTCGCCGACATGCTCGATGCGGTCATCACCGGCGAAATCGCGCAGCTTGAAAAGGCGCTCGATGCCAAGAACGCCCAGGCCTTCGCCGCCGGTTACGGCAAGCTGACCGCGGCCTGCAACGCCTGCCATCAGACGACCGGCAACGGCTTCATCGTTATCCAGCGCCCGGCGGCGCCGGGCTTTCCCAATCAGGACTTCAAGCCGCAAAAGTGAGGGCACCGTCACGCAGCCGTGATGGTCCCGTTCAGAAACCGTTTACCGCCGCCGCCTAGCGTCGCGCGGGGGACGGAGAGGGCATGGTTTCAGTCGTCAACGGCTACGTTTGCTGCAGCTCATGCGATGTGGCGAAAGCGAAGCAGGGCAAGGACCCGAACGCGCCGCCCGGCACGCCGCCGGGTGTCGACAGCAAGGACAAGGCCTCCGGCCTCGGCAGCCAGCCGGCGACCGTGCTCGGCGGCATCCTCAAGGACCTCGCCACGGCAAACGCGGTGAACCCTGCCGGCGCCGCCGCGCCGGCCAACACCGACGATCGGCCCGCGCGCGTCAACCTGCTGGTGTGATCGGGCGCTAGGCGGGTGGCACGGCCGATGGCTGCGTGCTAAACGCGAACCCCATGACCGGCGCCGACGCTCTCAAACAACTCGCACCGACCGGCAAGCTCCGTGGCGGCGTCGTGACCGCGCCGGCCGCCTCCACCTTCTTTGCCGTCAAGGACGGCAGCGGCGTGGTGCGCGGCGTTACCGTCGATCTGCTGCGCGCTTTTGCCGCCGCACTCCAGCTGCCGCTCGATCTTCAGGTTTATGACAATTCCGGCCAGGTCACCGACGCAGTTGAAGGCGGCACTTGCGATGTCGCTTTTATGCCGCACGATGCCAAGCGTGCGGAAAAGGTAGATTTCGGACCATCCTATTTCATCATCGAGAGCACTTATCTGGTGCCGGCCGGCTCCAAGATCCAAACCATTGACGAGGTCAACCGGCCGGGCGTGCGTATTGTCGCCATCGCCAACACCACCACCGGGCGCAGCGCCAATCGCACCGCGCCGCAGGCGGCATTCGAGGAAGTGGCGGGCGTCGATCTGATGGTCGCGAAGGCGGCCAAGGGCGACGGCGATGCGTTCGCGCTCACCCACGATTCCCTCGCCGGGCTGATGCCCAAGCTGCCGGGCGCGCGCGTGTTGCCGGGACATTTCCAGCAGACCGGCATCGGCATCGCCGTGCCGAAGGGCCGCGCCGCGGCGCTCAAGCTGGTCAGCGACCTGCTCGAAACCGCCAAGACATCCGGCGTGGTCCGGCACGCGCTCGACGCCGCCGGTTTCAAGGACGCCGTGGTCGCGCGCTAAGGCGTTTTCACTTCCAGCTTGGCGCTGGCTATGCGGCGGAACAGGCGGATGCGGCGCCGGATCGGCCACCACTCGTACAGGTAGATCTCGATCGGCCGCCAGTTCGCCACCCAGCCGACAATGATCAGGCTCTCCTCCAGCACACGCGCGACCACGCCGCGGACCAGCGCTGCCACGATCTGGCTTGTGACCAGGCAGGCGACCAGCACCACCACGCCGATCGCCAGCGAGCGCCGGCCGATGCGGAACAATTCGCGCAGCTCCCGTTCGGTCATCTGCGCGCGATCCTCGAAATAGTGCGCGAAGGCTTCGCCGACCCGGGCCGCTTCGGGCTTGGCCGCTTCCTCCGCCGGCAGATGCACCGCGATGACGAACGGCGCGCCTTGCGGCAGTTCGCGCACCCAGCCGACCACGAATTCCTCGACGCCCGCATCGATATCCCGTTCGCGGTAAGGTGAGGGGTCGAGCGAATTGAACAACTGGCCGATCGTGCGGACGCGGATCGCGATCTCGGTCTCGTTTGCCGCCGTCATTGCGCCGCCCAGCGCCGCACGCCTGCCGCCGCCAGGTAAAGCAGGGCGGCGCCCGCCACCGCCCAGCACACGGTCGGCACCCATTGCAGCACCGCATGCAGCGCCGGATCGGCATTGATGCCGGTCGCCACCGCCGCCATGCGGGCAAAGGTCGCCAGCGCCAGCGCCGAGAACAACAGCCCCGACATGCGGCCTTCGCCACCGTTGGCGCCGACGGTGAAGGCGACCGTGAAGGCGCTCATCAAAATCGCGCCCCAGGCGCCGCCGGCGGCGAGTTGCGCCACCACCAGCATTTGCAGATCCTGCGCCGCATGGGCGCCGAGAATGGCGAGGGCGCCGATCAGCCCGGCCGCGCCCATCACTGTGTAGCCGCCGTATTTTTTGGTGATGACGCTGGCCGGAAACATGGTGACGTTGAAGCCGATCCAGAACACCGGCATCAGCCATTGCAGATCCGATTTCTGCGCGAAGCGCAGGTAGAGCGGCCGGCTCTCGAGCGCGAAATGGACCTGATAGCCGATCGCCAATACCGTTATCGCCAGCGCGAAAATTATAGCCTGCCTACTGAACGTGCCGAATGGGCGCTCCTGCGCGCTGGCGGCGGGCCTGGCGGGATCCTGCTTGAGCCCGCGCTCGGCCGCGATGATGCCGAATGTCACCAGCACCAGCACCAGGCTCGCCAGCGTGAAGGGGATGCGCGGATCGAGCGTGCGCATGGTGACCGCGAGATAGGGGCCGACCGCGCCGGCGAGCCCCAAGCCCAGCATGGCGAGGCTCGACAGGTAGGGCAGCGAGGGCTTGGCGGCGTATTTGCCGAGCAGCATCAGCGGCGGCGCGCGCAAGGCCGACGACGTGATGGTCCATAGCGTCGTCACCGCGATGAAGGCCAAGGCGCCCGCCGGCGCCACCAGCGGCATGGCGAAGAAGGCAATACAGGAAACCACGGTTACGGCCGCCACCAGCGGCCCGACCCGGCCGAGCACGCGCGTCACCTTGTCGGTGGCGATGCCGGTCAAGAAATCGCAGACCGTGAAGATCGCCTGATCGAGCATCAAAATAAAGATGATGGCGCCGGCCGCGATGCCGGCGGAGGCGGCCAGTTGCGGCAGATAGAGCGCATAGACGGTCCAACACAGGGTGAAGAACAATTGCAGGATCGCGAGATACCAGCCGAAACGGTGTGACGCCGTGCCCATGGTTCGCCTCAGAGCGTGACAATGACGTTGCCGATGGTGCCGCGCTCCACCGCCTCATGGGCGGCGGCGGTATCGGCCAAAGTATAGGTCGGCTGCGCCACCCGGTTGATGAGCTTGCCGTCGGTCAGCGCGCGGTTGATCGCGGAAACGGTGCGCTCGCGTTCGGCGGCATCGAGCTCATAGACCAGAAAGAATTGCAGCCGGATCGACTGGGTCAGGCATAATTGCGCGCGTAGCGTCGCGTCGCCGGCTGTGCCGTAGATGATGACGCTTCCTTTCGGCCGCAAAACTTGGGGAATGAGCTTGGCATTGGCGGCCAAATCCATCTCGATCACGGCATCGACGCCGCGTTTGTCGGTGAGCTCCAACACCCGCTCGCTGACATTCTCGCGCTTGTAGTCGATGGTGTGGTCGGCGCCGGCCTCGCGCGCCACCTTGGCCTTCTCGTCCGAAGAGATGGTGGTCAGCACGGTCGCGCCCGCCAGTTTGGCGAACTGGATTACGTATTGGCCTACAGACCCCGCACCGCCCGAAACCAGCAGCGTCGTGCCCTTCGCGGTCGGCGCCAGGGTGAGCGCGTGATAGGCGGTCATGGCCGGAATGCCCAGACAAGCGCCGGCCTCAAAGCTCACTTTGTCCGGCAGCGTGACTGCCAGAGCCGCCGGCAGGGTGATGTATTCCGCCGCGGTGCCGAAGGCGCGCTTCCATTGCCCGTTCCAGACCCAGACCCGCTCGCCGATGCGCGCTTTGGCAACGCCGTCGCCCACCTGGTCGATCACGCCGGCGCCGTCGCTGTGCGGAATGACTTGCGGCCAGGCGATCTTGCGGGTCGCACCGCGGCGCGCTTTGACGTCGGAAGGGTTGACCCCGGAGGTCGCCAGTTTGACCCGGACCTCGCCGGGCGCGGCCTGTGGGGTTTTAATCTCGCCGACGCCCAGCACCTCGCGCGCGCTGCCGTTGCGTTCGTAGAAGGCCGCTTGCATGGCTTGGAAATCCTCCGGGGCTGCGACGATAGCACGCTGGCGCGCGGGTGAAATCGCCTCTGGAACCGAACCCGCGCA
Organism: uncultured Alphaproteobacteria bacterium; assembly: GCA_963814885.1. GTDB lineage: Bacteria > Pseudomonadota > Alphaproteobacteria > Rhizobiales > Xanthobacteraceae > Pseudolabrys. The sequence continues at coordinate 96,257 of CAWFEO010000018.1, forward strand.
GTCCCCATTTATATCGGACGTATGACGCGGGGCTGTACCGGTATGCCTCGCCGCAAAAGCGAGCCAACAAAAACGGGCCAAGACAAAGCAAAGACTGGAGGTTCGACATGCGCTATCGCGCCTATAGCGGGCCGCAAGGGTCCGAAGACGTTTCCCCCATCGGCAAGGAAAAGATGCTGTTCAAGGAATTCGCCGCGCTCGACGACGCCCTGTCATGGGCGCGCCATGTCGAGCGGGAGGGCCGCGTTCCACTGCTGATCGAAGGCGACGACGGCACCCGCATGGACCGCCGGGCGATCGTGGACGCCCTGCGGGTCGGCATGCGCGAGGAAGTCGGCGGCCAGCCGGCCCCCTCGGTGGGGGCCATGCCGCGGGGTTGATCGCGCGGTCAGGAGGCGCTGGCGATCCGGTTCCACTCCGCGCGGGCGCGCGCGGCAAGCTGGCCCCATTTGCTGGCGACCACGTCCCAATTGACCAGCGGGCGTTGCGCGCTCGCCGGCGCGCCGACGGCTGCCGCCGCGTGGTGGGAATCGTAGAGATAGGCGGCGCCGACGGTCAGCACCGCGCCCAGGATGATTCCGAACAGGAGTCGCATGGTAAACCCTCCTCGCAGCCCGCATCGCAACGCGCCATTTAGCGCGCCGGTTCCGAAGTCGGACGCCCGTTTAAGCGGCGGCAAGGCCATTTTTAGGCCAGCGCCACGGGCCGTTCGGGCATCCGGGAACCTCCTTATAAGTAACTGATAATATTAGCTTTATGTCATAAAAAACTTCGCACGCAATGAAAATAAGCTGCTATATTGACGCCATGAGTACACATTCAGTCAAAACCGCCCGGCGATCCGCCAAAACCGCCCGGCGAACGGTCAAAAAGGGCACAAAAAGCGCCCGGGCCGCCACCAAAAAGGGGTCTAAATCGGCTCGCGGCGGCGCCGGCAAGGCCGCGCGCGCCAGCACGACGGCGCGGGCGCCGAGCGCCGTGCGCAAGCCGGCTAAAATGATCCGCACCGCCAGCCCGCCGGTCCAGCCGATGGCCGCGCACGAGATCCTGATCCGCGCCCACAAATACCGGGTCGGTGAGATCGTGTATTACACCTCGCCGACCTTCGGCCGCGCCGCCGCCACCGGCAGCTACACCGTGGTCAAGCTGCTGCCGTCGGAAGGCGACGACTACCAGTACCGGATCAAGAGTTCCGGCGAGGCCTTCGAGCGCGTGGCCAAGGAAAGCCAACTCGACCGCGCTTGAGTGTCCTGCGGCTTAAAAAAACCCGTCGCGATTTCGCCTCCGCCTTCGCCTATGATGCGTCGATGCGCGCATGATTCCGAAAACGTTTGCCGCCGGCTTGACCGGCGGACACCGGTTTTCGGCACCGATCATGCGTCGGCAAAATAGGCGCGGCGATAGTTGCAGTTGCATAGGAGAAGCGTATGCCGATCTATATCACGCAGGGCCGCTACACGCGCGATGCGGTCAAGGGTATGATCGTCAAGCCGGAGGACCGGTCCGAAGCCGTCTCGCGGCTGTTAACGAAGGTGGGCGGCCGCCTCCTCGGCTATTATCTGACGTTCGGCGAATACGATTTTCTTTGCATTGCCGAGGCGCCGAGCGAAACGCAGGCTGCGGCCGTGCTGCTGACGGCTGCCAGCAGCGGCGGCGTCACCGGTCTGCACACTACGGTGGCCATGACCTCGGTGGAGGCCAAGGGCGCCTTCGCGGCGGCAAGTGATTTGGCACCCGCGTTCAAGTCGGCGGGCGGTACATGAGCGGATGGCCATGCCGGATATCGCAGGCGCGCTGAACGAAATTCTGTCGGCGCCGCTGGTGCTGCCGGCCTCGGTCGCCGGCGCGCTCGCGGCCTTGCTCGTCATGCTCGCCGTCATCGCCTGGCGGCGCGCCCGCTCGCGCCTGCTGCTGCCGGTCGCGGTCCTTGTGTTCGGCGCGCTCGCCGCGCTGGCGGTGATCGACCGGCTCTCATCCAGCGAGCACGCGGCCAGGCGGGCCGCATTGCTGGCGCGCGATGCCGAATTGACGCGCGGCGCGCTCGTGCCCGGATCGGCCATAGCCTGTCTCATTGCCGGTGCCGGCGACGCGGTGGAAACCGCCTGCGAGCAGCAGGTGTTTGCCAGCGCCCAAAGCACGTCTGCCGCGGTCACTTATATGGATGCACGCTTGAACCTGCTCGCCGATGCGGCTGCCGGCGATGGCGATGCCGCCGTGGCGGCGGCGCTGGCGTCAACCCGCCGCGCGGTCGCGCTCGACCGCTACGGCATCGCCGCCCATGTGCTGGCGACCCGCGACGGCTGCACTGCCGACAAATGTGCCGCCTTCGCCCTGGTGGACGACCCCGGCGCTCTCAAGGCCAATCTCAGGGCCCAGGTCTTCGACCAGTACGTGTCTCGCTATGCGGCACGCTGGAACGCGCCGGCACAACCCGCTGGAATGCCGCCACCCGCCGTCTCCGCGATCCCGGCGGCGCCGCCGGTTGTCGGCGCCGCTCCAGCGGCGGTGGGTGCGGCACCGACCGCAGCCGTCAAGCCGGGCGAGCCTTGGGACTTTCCTTCCAGCGCCTCGATCCCGGCGGTCAGTATCATGAATAGCGAGCCGCCGGCGCCCAAGGACGCCGACGCTTCGGCGCAGGCACCTGGCGAAAAGCCGCAGCTGAAAGGCTCCGCCGTCTCCGCGCAGGCCGGCCCCGCAGCGGCGGCCGCCAAGCCCGCAAACAAGCCGGCCACCGGCGCCACGCCACCGATGCCGCTGGCACCGCCCAAACGTCCGCAATCGCAGGCGGCGTCGCCGCCTGCGCGCTAGTATCGGCGCGACCGAGCCCGGGCGCCCGATGTTCAAATCCGTCCTGATCGCCAACCGCGGCGAGATTGCCTGCCGCATCGCCCGCACCGCGCAGCGGCTGGGCCTGCGCACGATCGCGGTCTATTCGGATGCCGACGCCGACGCTCTGCATGTACGGCTGTGCGACGAGGCCCACGCCATCGGCCCTGCGCCGGCGGCCGAAAGCTATCTCGCGATCGACGAACTGATCACCGCGGCACAGGCCGCGCGCGCCGACTGTATTCATCCCGGCTACGGTTTCCTGGCCGAGAACGCCGATTTCGCGCAGCGCTGCCACGATGCCGGCCTGGTCTTCATCGGCCCGCCGCCGCAAGCCATGCGCGCCATGGGGCTGAAAGACCGCGCCAAGACGCTGATGCACAAGGCCGGCGTGCCGGTGCTGCCGGGCTATCACGGCGAACTACAGGAAGCGAAGTTCCTGCAACGCAAGGCTTACGAGCTCGGCTACCCGGTACTGATCAAAGCGGTGGCCGGCGGCGGCGGCAAAGGCATGCGGCGCGTGGACAAGCACGCCGAATTCGAGGCCGCGCTCGAGGCCTGCCGGCGCGAAGCCGAAAGCGCCTTCGGCGATGCCCGCGTACTGATCGAGAAATACGTGGACCACCCGCGCCACATCGAAATGCAGGTGTTCGCCGATCGTCACGGTCACGTCATCCATCTGGGCGAGCGCGACTGTTCCTTGCAACGCCGCCATCAAAAGGTCATCGAGGAGGCGCCGGCGCCAGGCATGACCGCTGAGCTGCGTGCCGCGATGGGCGCGGCCGCCACCGCCGCCGCCAAGGCCGTCGGCTACGAAGGCGCCGGCACCGTCGAGTTCATCGCCGATAGCGCCGGCGGGCTTAAAACGGGCGGCTTCTGGTTCATGGAGATGAACACGCGGCTACAGGTCGAGCATCCGGTCACCGAAGCCGTCACCGGCCTCGACCTGGTGGAATGGCAGTTCCGCGTTGCCGCCGGCGAGCCGTTGCCGCTGACGCAGGATCAGGTGCCGCTCGCAGGCCACGCGGTAGAGGCGCGGTTGTATGCCGAGGATCCCGAGCGTGGCTTCCTGCCTTCGACCGGCCGGCTCATCGCCCTGCAATTTCCGGCCGACGAGAACCTGCGCATCGATGCTGGCGTCGAGGCCGGCAGCGAGGTGACCCCGTTCTACGATCCGCTGATCGCCAAGTTGATCGCGCACGGAGCGACGCGCGCAGAAGCGCTCGACCGTCTTGCCGACGCGCTGGACAAAACCATCGTGGTCGGCCCGCGCAACAATCTCGGCTTCCTCGCCGCGCTCGCGCACGCTCCCGCTTTCCGCAGCGGCGATTTCGATACCGGGTTCATCGACGACCATCTCGCGGAGCTTGGCATTGACGCGCGCCAGCCGCTCGATCGCGCTGCGGTGGCCTTGGCGGCGCGACAGCTCCTCGACCGCGAGCAGGCCCGCATTGGCGCGTCAGTCGAGCGCGGGCCTGACCAGCCGGGCTCGCCTTGGGAGGCGGCCGACGGTTTTCAACTTGCCGGCACGCGCAAACTCTCGCTGCCGCTCGTCGCCGATGGCGAAAGCGTGATGGCGGAGATTGCCTATGGCGCGCGCGGACCCTTGGTCACGGTCGGCGGCGCCGAAGCCGCGGCGGACGCATTTGCGCTTACCACCGCGGACGCGGTCTATGTGCTGCGCCACGGCCGCCAGACCAAAGTGTCATTGCGCGATCTCACGCTCGACGAGGCCGCGGATCAGGGGCAGGGCGGGCTGGTGCGCGCGCCCATGCATGGCAAGGTGCTCAGCTTGCTGGTGCAGCAGGGCGCGCCGGTCAAGCGCGGTCAGCGCCTCGCCATCATTGAGGCCATGAAGATGGAGCACACGCTCGTTGCGCCCATCGACGGCGTCGTTGCCGAGATCGCAGTAGCCGAGAACGTGCAAGTCGCCGAAGGCGCCAAGGTCGTGGTGATCGCGCCGGCGGACGACTCAACGCCAGCCTAACGCCACCGTGTCGCGCTATTGCTTTTTCTTCTTGTTCTTCTTGGGCGCGAACTGTTCATCCATGTGGGTGCCGAAATAGATCGGTATCGCCCAGCTCGGCAGAATCAGCGGTGCACCGTCCCGCACGATGCGCCAGCTCTGCTCGTTGACCTCCATGGCCTTCGCGTTGGCCTTCTCCTGAGCGGTCATTTTTTTGTGCTTCGAAGCGGCCGCGGCCGGTGAAGCAGCGAAGGCCGCAACCAGCAGCGCTAGAGCGATTTTCTTCATAATATGCCCCCTTTTCGCAATGCAGCGGTGCAGATCCAATCTATCATCGATTATGCTGCTAAATTTGCAATAGGGATCGTCTGATATTCGCCGGCTATATTCTTGGGTACTGCGGCCTTGCGCAGCGGCCGGCGGTGCAGGGATAATGTCCGCATAGCGGCATCGGGTGGGGGGCCGTCGTGCATCGTCGTTTAGGTTATTCGCCGCCTTGGCGTGCTATTGCGGCGGCAATCGTTCTGGCCGCGTATTCATGCCTTGGCTGGCCTGGCCAAAGTCTTAGCCACGCCGGTTCAAGGGCGCACGGCGGCACGCATCTTTACGTGCTGCTTGGCTTCGGCGACATGTCACCGGGGCTTAGCGAATTCGGCGCCAAGGCCAGAGCGCATGGAATTCCGACAACGGTCAGTAGTTACGCGTCCTGGTCGGCCCTCGCGAGCGAGGCGATCGGGCAATACAAGAGCGGGCAGTTGCGCTCGATCATGATTGTCGGTCATTCGCTCGGCGGCGGCGCCGCCAGGGCCATGGCGGCGCAACTGGGCCGCGCCGGCGTTCCGGTCAAGCTGCTGGTGACGCTTGATCCGGTGGGCGAACAGAAGGTTTCCTCAAACGTCCGGCGATCGGTCAATATCCTTCCCAAAGGCAATGAAACTCACTTCTCCGTCATTGTGGCACATGCGCGCGAACTCAGCCGCTATGTGTTGGGGACGGCGGGCAGCCACTGAGCGAAGCTGCGCACACGTCATTCTGCGCAGCAGCAGCCCGATAACACCTTCATGCGCGCCTTCGGCCGATCCAAGGCGGCCCGCCTACTTGTCGTGAACAACGTCAGCTTGCGGTTTCCGGTGCGGGCCTTCGCGCGCTATGCTCCGCGTTTGAATTCGCGTGCCGTTTGGAAAGTCAGCAATGCCGCTTCATCTCGTCAAGCTATGCGTCGGTTGTGATTCAGTCGCCGATCTCGAGGACTGGATCGCGCAGAAGCTCAAGGAGAAGAAAAAGCGCGGTCAGAAGCCCGAGCACATCCACACCACCCGCATGGTGCCCAAGCGCGCGGACGAACTCACCGCCGGCGGCTCGCTCTATTGGGTGGTCCGCGGGCAGATTGCCTGCCGCGAGCGCATCCTCGCTATTCGCCCCTTTACTGACAAAGACGGCATCCGCCGCTGCCGTGTGGTGCTCGACGGCAAAGTCGTGCTGGTTGAGCCGCGCCCGCGCTCGGCCTTCCAGGGCTGGCGCTATTTTGAGGCCAAGGATGCGCCGCGCGATTTGTCGCGGGCCGCCCCCGGCGCCGCCAAAATGCCCGAGCAAATGCGCCGCGAATTGCGCGAACTGGGCCTGCTCTAAACCTCCGCGCGTGACGCCCCTTTCACGGAGTGCTAGGCTGATGGCCGTGTCGGTCTGGCCAGGGGGGCGGACATGCAATTTCGGACGGGCAAGGTGTTCCTCGCCGTCGCGATCGCGGCGGCGATGGGGCTGAGTTTCTCCAAACCTGCAGCGGCTGACGACAGGGAAACCTGCAAGACGGCTTCGGGTGATACCGCGATCGCAGCCTGCACGCGGGCGATCGATTCCAAGAAGTACGCCAAGAAAAAATTCAAGCGCACGCTGTCGCTGCTCTATACCAATCGCGGCGTCGAATACGAAATCAAGAAGGAATTCGACAAGGCCATCGCCGACCACGATGCGGCGATCAAGAGCGATCCGAAAAACTGGGCAGCCTACAACAACCGCGGCAATGCCTATGCCGGCAAGCGCGACTATGAACACGCCATTGCCGACTACGATGAGGCGGTGAAGCTCAATCCAAAATATGCCGAGGCCTACTATAATCGCGGCCTCGCCAAACGCGGCAACGGCAACACAGCGGGCGCTGACGTCGACATCGCGCAGGCCAAAACGCTTCAGCCGGGTATCGGCGCGGCGGCAAACTAAGACCGTCGTCCCCGCCAAAGCGGACGATGATACCCCACGGTAGCGCGCTACGCCGCCAAATTGTCGATCAGCCGCGTCCTGCCCAGTTTGGCGGCAACCAGTAGGCGGATCGGTCCGTCCTTGCGTGACGTGACCGGGGCCAGCGTTAATGCGTGGCGCGCTTCCAGGTAATCGAGCGCAAAGCCCGCGCGCGCGATCTCGCCGCGGCCGTCGTCGAGCGTCGCCGAAAGCGCCTCGCCTTTCTTGATCCGCGCGGCACTGGTCTTGAGCACGCGGTAGAGCGTGGGCGCGACGCTGCGCTCCGCCGCCGACAGGTAGGCGTTGCGCGAGGACAGCGCGAGCCCGTCCTTCTCGCGCACGGTCGGCACCCCGACGATCTTCATGGCCAAGTCGAGATCCTTGGCCAGTTGGGTGACCATGCGCAGCTGCTGGTAATCCTTCTCGCCGAACAGCGCGAAATCGGGCGATACTTGCAGGAAAAGCTTGGCGCAGACGGTAGCGACGCCGCCGAAGAAGTGCGGGCGGAACTTGTCCTCCAGGCCGGCTTGGGCGGGACCGGCCGGCTCGATGCGGGTGGCAAAGCCCTCCGGATACATGACTTCGGACGGCGGCGCCCACACCAAGTCGACCTTGGCCTCGGCCAATGTGCGCAGGTCGGTTTCGAAGCGGCGTGGATAGCTGGAAAAGTCTTCGTGCGGCGCGAACTGACTCGGATTGACGAAGATCGATACCACCACCCGCCGGGCGCGCCGGCGGGCCTCGCGCACCAGCGCCAGATGGCCGCGATGTAGCGCGCCCATGGTCGGCACCAGCGCGAGGCGTTCGCCGGCGGCGGTAAAAGGTTCCACCGTCCGTCGCAGCGAGGCAACCGTGCGCAACACCCGCGGGCAGTTTACCATGATCGGAGACCTAGTCGGCTGACTGTTGCAAATTCGCGCTAGGATCTAGCAAACCATCGTCGATCCGACCACGGTTGGCGGATTAATGATGACTAACTTGATCGTTGGGCGCTAGTATTTCGAATAATGCGGGGGGCGCCATGCTGGTCCAGCCGATCCAGGACAAGGCCCGGTCTGCGCACGTAGTGGTGCTCGGAAACGAGAAGGGCGGTTCTGGCAAGTCCACGACCGCGCTGCACGTCGCGGTGGCGCTGCTCAAGGCCGGCCAGCGCGTCGCCACCATCGACCTCGACAGCCGCCAGCAAAGCTTCACGCACTACATCGAGAACCGCCGCGCCTGGGCCGAACGCGCGCGCATTAAGCTCGAGTTGCCGACGCACTACTGCGTGAAGCGGGGCGAAGGCCCTTCGGTCGAGGGCAATGAGGCTACGGAATTTTCCAGCTTCTCGCAGGCGATCAGCGCCATCGAGCATAGCCACGACGTTATTGTTGTCGATACGCCGGGCAACGACACCTATTTGATGCGGCTCGCTCACTCCATGGCCGACACGCTGGTCACGCCGCTCAACGACAGTTTCTTCGACTTCGACGTGCTCGCTACGCTTGATCCGACCAATTTCGGCGTCACCGGCGAAAGCCACTACGCCGAGATGGTGCGCGAAGGGCGCCGCCAACGCCGGCTGGTCGACGGGCGCCTGACGGATTGGATTGTGGTGCGCAACCGTCTGTCCGCGCTCGGTTCGCGCAATAAGCGCCTGGTCGGCGACGGCCTGACCGAATTGTCCAAGCGCCTGGGCTTCCGCTGCGTTGAGGGTTTCGCCGAACGCGTGGTCTATCGTGAGTTTTTCCCGCGCGGCTTGACCGCGCTCGATGACCTCGACGAGGCCACGCTCGGCACGCGGCCGAACATGTCGCACGTCACCGCGCGCGAGGAGGTGATCGCGCTGCTCAATTCGCTGCACTTGCCCCTTTCCGAGAGCGGCAAGCGCCGCGCCGCCGCCCGCGCGGAATGGTATTCGGTCATGGATCAGCCGTTGGTCGTCCACGACGTCATCGGCTAAGCCTTTCCGCTTCCCGCTATTGCGCCGGACCGCGGCCACGGCCACTTTATGGCCCGGCCTGATACGCTACGTCGCGCCGCTCGGCCGCCCTAAATCGGTGTAAACTCCCTGACATGAGCAAACTGACTAAGGATTCGCCCCATGACGCGCCGGCGCAGGCTTCCCCGCGGCCCGAGATCGACGCCTTTCTCGATCAGGTTCGCGCGCTCGGGCCGGCCAGCGTCGCGGACAAACGCGGACGCCTGATCTTCGCGCTCGACGCCACCATGAGCCGGCAGCCTACCTGGGATTCGGCCTGCGCCTTGCAAGCCGAGATGTTCCGCGAGGCGGCGCGTTCCGGCGGCCTCGACATTCAACTCGTCTATTTTCGGGGCTTGAGCGAATGCCGCGCGTCGGGGTGGGTCGCAAACGGTGAGCGCTTGGCCGAACTGATGTCGCGCATCGATTGCCGCGGCGGCCACACCCAGATCGGCAAGGTGCTCAGCCACGCACGCCAGGAGCAGGCGCGCCAGCCGGTGCAGGCGCTGGTCTTCGTCGGCGACGCTATGGAGGAAAAGATCGACGATTTGTGCGCGGCCGCCGGCGAACTCGGTCTGCTCGGCGTGCCGGTGTTCATGTTTCAGGAGGGCCATGATGCGGTGGCGGAAAACGCCTATCGCGAGATTGCGCGGCTGTCGCGCGGCGCCTATTGCCGCTTCGACACCGGCGCGGCCCATGAACTGGCCGAACTGTTGCGCGCGGTGGCGGCCTACGCCTCCGGCGGCAGGAAGGCGCTCGCCGAGTTGTCGGCGCGCCAGTCCGGTGGCGCGCGCGCTCTGCTGGCGCAACTCAAATAGTCATGCCGACCCTCATCTTCGGCCTTGTGATCTTGGTGTTCGCCCTCTGGGCGCTCAACTTCGTTTCAAAGATCGATCCGAAAATCGGCGCTCGTATCATGAAAGCCGCCGGCGGGCTGCTGGCGCTCGGCTTTGCAGTGTTCCTTGGCCTGCGCGGCGAGATGGGCATTGCCATCCCGCTCGGCATATTCGGGCTCGGCTTGTTGGGCTGGATGCCGTTCGGGCCGGCCGGCTTTTCCGATCGCGCGCAGAAGAGCGCCGGCAGCGCCTCGCGCGTCCGCTCGGCTTTTCTTGAGATGGAACTCGACCACGACAGCGGGGCGATGCACGGCCGCGTCCTGGCCGGGCGCCATCAGGGCGCCACGCTCGATAAGCTCGACGTCACGACGTTGGTCGGACTGTTGAGCGAAATCGACGACGAGAGCCGCGCGCTATTGATGGCGTATCTTGACCGCCGGGATTCCCGTTGGCGTGAACACGCGCAATGTGACACGGCAACGGGCCGGCCGGCGTCGTCCAGCGGGAAAATGTCGGAACAGGAGGCCTATCAGATCCTTGGCCTGGAACCCGGCGCGAGCGCCGACGCTATCGGCCACGCGCACCGGACGCTTATGAAGAAACTCCACCCCGACCAGGGGGGGACGACGTATCTTGCCGCCCGCATCAACGAAGCCAAGGAAATCCTTCTTCGCCGCCATCACTGAGGTACTCCACACACAACACCATCAGTGGCTCCTGGTTCGGTTCGGCGCGTCCCTGTTATTGTTCGTTGTTATTGTTTTTGGCGCATGATCGTTAAGAAATTGTGCGCCGGAATTAACCCTCAATTTTTCAACATCATGCACGGAATGTCGCTGCGCTTGAGGTGTTTGCAGGCGATTGCCGCCTGCGACTTTTCCAATCCGGTAAAGCGCGCGCGGTAGAGCGTCTTGTCGCCTTTGGCGACCGGTTCGGTGAAGGGGTTGGCCTCGTCCAGCTGGGCCTTGGCCTTGTCTTTGGCGATGGTCAGGCGCGCTTTGGCGTCCTTCTCAACGTCGAAAGCGCCAACCTGGATAATCCAGGCGCCGCGCGGCTTGGCGACGGGTTCATGGGCGGCCGCCTTGGCCGGGACTTTGGCGGCAGGCGGGGCGGCCTTTGCCGGCGCTGAGCGCTCGGCCTTGGGCGATGCCGCGGCCATGAGCCTGGGCGACGGCGGCTCGCTTTTCACCGTGGCGATGGTGGTGATGGTGGCCGGATTGGCGGTGGCCGGCGCCGGCCTCAGATTGCGCGTGGCCGCGGGCAGCGGCGTGAGCGAGGCGGTGTGCATGATGGCGGGCTGGACCGCGATGGTTTTCACCGGATTGGGCTTGATCGGATCGGTGGAGCCGGGCACCGGCGGCGCGACCGGTGGCAACGGCGGTGCCGAGGCGACTTTTTGCTCGATCACGGGCTTTACTTGTTCGATCGGGGGCTTGGCTGGCGGCGTGGGAATCTCGCCGCGCGCCAGCGCGGTCATCCAGCCTTCGACCACCGGCGGCGCGGTTCGCTTGTTCGACGCAACGTTGATGTTGTTGGCGATCAGGCTCTTGACGCGCGCATCGCGGGCCGCGGCGGAGCGTCCGCCGAAAACCACCGCCACGATGTGGCGGCTGCCGCGGTGGACCGAGGTGACGATGTTAAATCCGGACTCGCGGATATAACCCGTCTTGATGCCGTCGACGCCGTCAACGCGGCCCAACAGATGATTGTGGTTGCGCATCCGCTTGCCGTGGAAGACGAACTCCCGCGTCGAAAAATAGTGAAAGTATTTTGGGAAACGATCCTCGATGGCGCGGCCGAGAATGGCCTGATCACGCGCGGTGGTGATCTGCCGGTCGTCAGGCAGGCCGGAAGCATTGTGGTAGGTCGTGTGCATCATGCCGAGCGCATGCGCCTTGGCGGTCATCAACTTGGCAAAGTCGGTTTCGCTGCCGGCGAGGGCTTCCGCGATGATCACGGCCACATCGTTGGCCGATTTGGTCACGGTGGCGTGGATCGCGGTGCCGACATCGATGCTTTGACCTGGTTTGAGCCCGAGTTTCGACGGCGCCTGGGCGGCGGCGTGCGCAGAGACCGGCATCGTGGTCGAGAGCTTGATCTTGCCCGCCTCCAGCCGCTCGAAAAGCAGATAGAGCGTCATGATCTTGGTCAGGGAGGCGGGATGACGCTGGCTGTCCGCGTCGTCGGCCGCCATCACCTTTCCGGTATTGGCGTCGACCACGATCGAGGCATAGGGCGGATTGTAAGGGCTGCTGCGTTGGCGGTGCCTGGAACGTGCGTCGGCGGCACTTGTGACGGCGGAGGCCATGAGCAGGCTCGCCAAAGCCAAGGCGCCCCAACGGCGAATGCGTTGGATTCGAGCTCGACTTGACGGCATCAACTCTCCCCAACCCCGTTATCAGCGGTCCCTAGGACACCATCTGGGCGGATTTAAAGCAATTCCGCGGCGCCACAAGTTACAACCTTATGAATAGACGGTTTCCAAATTGTTAAGACAAAGCCTCAGATTCTACAGGGTTTTTCGCGCTGCAAAATAAGGCTTGACTTTTTTGTGCAGTGCGGTATAAGCCTAATACGTTCTCCGGTTGAACCCGGGGGTCGAGAATCTCAGAGGCCGCGCTGCGCGTGCCGGGAAGGGGAGAATCAAAATGGTCAAGAATCTCGAGGACCTCCAGCAGGTCGGCAAAGAGAATATGGATTCCGCTATGAAGTCCTGGGGCGCGATGTCGAAGGCCAGCCAGGCGATCGCGGTCGAAGTGGCCGATTATTCGAAGAAGGCTTTCGAGGACGGCAGCGCCGCCCTGGAGAAGCTGTTCGGCGTCAAGTCGTTCGACAAGGCGATCGAAGTGCAGACCGAATTCGCCAAGACCGCGTATGAGGGCTTCGTGGCCGAGGCCTCCAAGATCGGCGAACTCTATGCCGATCTCGCCAAGGAGTCCTACAAGCCGTTTGAGACCCTGATGGCGAAGGCGAAGTAAGCCGTCGTTGCGTAGGTTGCGTCGCGTAGCTGTCGTGTAACAGGACGTAGGCGTCAAAGACAGCGAAGCCCGGCTCAATTAGCCGGGCTTTTGTTTTGCGCGTGTGCGGCGGGTTACTGCGCGATTCGCAACTGGCTCAGCGCGGTGCCGATCTGATTGAATACGGTCACGATCTGGCTCGCCGACGTGAGCAGGTAGAAGTGATCGGTCGTACCGGTCGTGTTGCTGGCGCAATTCTGCAACAGCGTCGACGTCGGGTCGCCGCCGGTATTGACCTGGATGGTGTAGATGATGACGCCAGCCGCTTTGATGTTGGCGCAGGTGCCGTTGCCGTTCAGCGAATCGTACATCCGGTTGTCGATAAAGCTCTGGCTGGAGGACCAGCGGTCCTGGGTGTTCATGCCGTCCGACAGCAGGATGATGACCTGCTTGTATTGGTAGTTCGGATCCAACGCCGGCGCCGTGTACGGCCCGCCGCCGACCAGCGTCTGCCAGCCCCAAACCAGGCCGATGGGCTGATTGGTGTTGCCGTTGGCCGTCATGTTGGTGACCAGCGTATTCATCGCCGTCCAATCGTAGTTCAGTCCCATGATCGCTTGCGGGCAGGAGCTGTATTGCTCGGCCGGGAACAGCGTCGCGGGAATGCTTGAGGTCGGCGCGGTGACATCTTGATCGTATCCCGCGGAATTTCCGGAGGGGCCCGACGGGGTGCCGCGGTCAGTGATGCAGCCGTTCCAGGTGTTGTGGTTGTTCGGCGTCCACACGCCCGCGGTCCAGACGCCCGCTGTTGAGGCCCAGGTTCCGCCCTTCTTCTCGCACTTTTTCTTTGTCGTGTACTGCGGTTTTGAACAGGATTGCGTCGTGGCGGATGTGCAGCTGCTCTGGCTATTGTTGCCTGAAATCGAACAGCTGCCCGCGGAGGTGCAACTGCTCCGCGACGATTTACCCGAGATGGTGCAGGTGCCGTTTTGGGCGTCCCAGGAATTGTTGTCGGACAACGTCGGATCCTGAGCCGCAGTGCCCCAGTAAATCCAGGACGCATTGTAGTTGCTTGGGTCGACACTCACGTCTTTGACGAACGGAACGATCGAAACATAGACGTCGTCAGGGACGGTGACGGCGGTTTGCAACTGGGTCAGCAGGTTTCCGGTCGCTGTCTTGAGCGCGCTGAGCTTGCCGTCCGAGTTCATCGATCCGGTATTGTCGAGTACCAGCGCCACGCGCAGCCGCGTGGTGCCCCACTTGGACGTGGTTGAAGTTGCCAGATTGATCGCGTTGATACCGAAAATTTGCGCGATCGTGGTGGGCACAGAGGCGGTGGCATTGATAACCAGGCTCGTCGCGGCATTGCCTGAATAGATGGCGTTGATCGAGACGTTTGTAACCCCCGGCGGATCGAACATCGCGAAAAAATATTTTGACGCGTTCGTTTGCAGCTCGGTGCTGGTGTCCGTCGCGGCTTCCTTTGAAAGCATAAGCGCGGTCGCGTCGATTGCTGCTTGCAGCTTTACTTTGACGTCATTTGCGCGGCTGTAGTCGACGGCCGCGCCGACAGCGCCGAGAATGGGGATAGCCGCCAGCGCAAAAGTGATGGCGACGTTGCCGCCGCGCGCGGTGCGGAACGCAGCGAAGGCGCGGCATAGATTTTTCCAGACGGTCGTCATGGCAATTCACCGGAAAAGCGGTTGATTTCACCTCCGGTCATAAATGACGGTATTAAAGGGCTAGTATATTGCTACACCGAAAGCTAACGCCTGACGGTAAACCTAAGACCCCCGAATTGGCGGGAAGCTCCATGCGCACAACGACTTGCATGATTAACGCCGCCGGGCGTGCCTGCCGCGCGTGCCGGAACGTTCTCCTCCGGCGTCGTTAACGCGCGGTTGCCGGCGCTCGCTCGAATTGCGCTTTTGTGTCGCTACATCGCGAGACGCAGATTGGTAAGCGCGGTTCCGATCTGATTGAAGGTGGTGACGATCTGCGTCGCCGAGGTCAGCAGGAAGAACTTGCTGGAATCGCTGGCGCAGTACTGCAGCAGCGTCGAGGTTGGATCGCCGCCGGTGTTGACCTGCACGGCGTAGATGGTGAAGCCGGCGGCCTTGAGATTGTCGCAGGTCTTTTGCTGCCGCGCGTTGATCGACGACGCGTTGGTGTACCAACGGTCCTGGGTGTTGAGGCCGTCCGTCAACAGAATGATGGTTTCCTTGTAATTGTAGTTCGGATCCTTTGCGGGAACGGTGAAGGGGGCGGCGGTTATTGATTGCCAGCCCATCTGCAAGCCGATCGCCTGGTTGGTATTGCCTTGCGGCGACATGTCATCGACCTTGTTCGAAAGCGCGGTCCAGTCGTTGGAGAGCCCCATCAACTCGGTCGGGCAGGACGAATACTGTTCGGCCGGATAGAGCGTGCTGCCTGCGACCGGCGCATCGTTGGTGGTGTCAAAGTTCTGGTCACGGTCGGTGACACAGCCGTTCCAGGTACTGTGGGCCGCGGGTGTCCAGTTGGCGCCATGCGACTCGCAGGAACCTTGATTGTGATAACTCGTGTTGCTGCAGGTTCCGTTCTCGGCATCCCACAGATCCCAACTCAGCCAGGACTGATCGTAATTGCTGGCGCCGATGTTCACGTCTTTGCTGAACGGAATAATCGAGACATAGATATCTTCGGGGACGTTGGCGGCGCCCTTGAGTTGGTCGAGCAGACTATGCGTGGCGGCTTTGAGCGCCGTCATCTTGTTGGAGCTCGACATCGAACCGGTATTGTCGAGCACCAGCGACACCCGCAGCCTGGTGTTGCCCCAGGTCGTGGTCGTCGATGCGGAAATATTGACCGCGCTGAAACCGAGTACATTGAGAAAATCGGTCGGCACGGTCGCGCTGCCGGTGAGCGTCACCTTGGAGCCATTGACCGAGGAATAGCTCGCGGTGACCGCTGGGTTCTGAACGTCGGACCGGTGGAACAGCGCGTTGAAGGCGTCCGTTGCCGATTGCTGCAACTCGGCGGGGGTTTGATTTGCCGCGTTCTTCGACAGCAGCAGGGCGGTCGAATCAAGGGCGACCTGCAATGCGGTGTGCGCGGCGTTGGCGCGGGTATAGTCGACGGCAGCGCCGACGGCGCCGATCAGCGGGATGATCGTTATGGCGACCATTGGCGCGACGCCCCCGCGACAATTTTTCCAAAACCGGGCCAGCAGCATGGGATTCGCCCTTTCTCGAGCACATGAGGAAGCTGACTAGCAGGACTGCGGGGAAGGTATGCTGTTGCGGCTATTGAAATAGCGTGAGAACGGCCGCGTGAATTTGGGGACAATTCGCCTTGGATTGTCCGCAAACGGGTTGTGGTCGGATAAGCAAGGGCTATCTGATCAGATGCACCGGGGCAGCCGGAACCCGGGTCCATCTGTCCCGGAACGGGGCAAAATGCCGGCTTGGAATGGCGGGGCAGGGGTCATTATGATGGTGGCAGGGCGGTGCGCCGCCCAGGGACACCAAGTACAGCAAGTTCTAGGACAATTGCTCACCGCGGCCATGCCATGACGTCGACAGCTATCAAGAAGAACCTTCTGGCCCCGGCGGCGGCCGCTGGGTGGGCGTCGCGCCGGCTTTCACCCCGCATGGCCGATGACGACCGCAAACGTAAAGGCGAGCCGGGCGCGCCCGGCACCGCGGTCATCACCAAGACCAAGCCGCAGACCAAGCGGCCCAGCATGTACCGCGTGCTCATCCTCAACGACGACTACACGCCGATGGAATTCGTCGTGCATGTGCTGGAGCGCTTCTTCGGCAAGGATCATGAAGCCGCCACACGAATTATGTTGCATGTGCATCACCATGGCATCGGCGAATGCGGGATTTATACTTATGAGGTAGCGGAGACAAAAGTGACGCAGGTTATGGACTTTGCGCGCAAACATCAGCATCCTTTGCAATGCGTGATGGAAAAAAAGTGAGTCTGGGGGGCGTCCAATACAAATGAGAACGGGACCCTGAATGCCAACTTTCTCCCGCAGCCTCGAGCAGTCTCTTCACCGGGCGCTCGCCCTGGCCAATGAGCGGCATCACGAATATGCCACGCTGGAACATCTGCTGCTGGCGCTGATCGACGATCAGGATGCCTCGGCGGTGATGCGCGCCTGCAACGTCGATCTCGACAAGCTGCGGCGCAGCCTGGTCGCTTATCTCGAATCCGAGCTGGAGAACCTGATCACCGACGGCGCCGAGGACTCAAAGCCGACGGCCGGTTTTCAGCGCGTGATCCAGCGCGCGGTCATCCACGTGCAATCGTCCGGCCGCGAGGAAGTCACCGGCGCCAACGTGCTGGTCGCGATCTTTGCCGAGCGCGAAAGCCACGCCGCCTATTTCCTGCAAGAGCAGGACATGACGCGCTACGACGCGGTCAATTACATCAGCCATGGTATCGCCAAACGGCCGGGTCTGTCCGAATCGCGCCCGGTGCGCGGCGCCGAAGAAGAGGCCGACACCAAGAGCGGCGACGAGCCCAAGAAAAAAGGCGACGCGCTCGAAGCCTATTGCGTCAACCTCAACAAGAAGGCGAAGGACGGCAAGATCGATCCGCTGATCGGGCGCGATTCCGAAATCAACCGGACGATCCAGGTGCTCTGCCGCCGCCAGAAGAACAATCCGCTGTTCGTCGGCGATGCCGGCGTCGGCAAGACCGCGATCGCCGAAGGCTTGGCGCGCCGCATCGTGCATGGCGAGGTGCCGGACGTGCTGAAAGGCGCGACCGTGTTCGCGCTCGACATGGGGACGCTGCTTGCCGGCACGCGCTACCGCGGCGACTTCGAGGAGCGCTTGAAGCAGGTGATCAAGGAGATCGAAGCCTATCCGGGCGCGATCATGTTCATCGACGAGATCCACACCGTCATCGGCGCCGGCGCCACTTCCGGCGGCGCCATGGATGCATCCAATCTGCTCAAGCCGGCGCTGGCGTCGGGCACCATCCGCTGCATCGGCTCGACGACCTACAAGGAATACCGCCAGTATTTCGAGAAGGACCGCGCGCTGGTGCGCCGCTTTCAGAAGATCGACGTCAATGAGCCGACGGTCGCCGATGCCATCGACATCCTCAAGGGGCTCAAGCCCTATTTCGAGGAGTATCACAAGCTCAAATACACCAACGACGCCATCAAGGCGGCGGTCGATCTGTCGGCCAAGTACATCCACGACCGCAAGCTGCCGGACAAGGCGATCGACGTGATCGACGAGTCGGGCGCGGCGCAGATGCTGCTGCCGGAGAGCCGCCGCAAGAAGACCATCGGCGTCAAGGAAATCGAGACCACGATCGCGACCATGGCGCGCATTCCGCCCAAGACCGTCTCCAAAAACGACGCCGAGGTGCTCCAGCATCTCGAGCAGACGCTGAAGACCGTGGTCTACGGCCAGGACAAGGCGATCGACGCGCTGTCGGCCTCGATCAAGCTGGCGCGTGCCGGCCTGCGCGAGCCGGAAAAGCCGATCGGCTGCTACCTGTTCTCGGGGCCCACCGGCGTCGGCAAGACCGAAGTCGCCAAACAACTGGCTGCTTCGCTCGGCGTGGAACTCATCCGCTTCGACATGTCGGAATACATGGAGCGGCACACGGTGTCGCGCCTGATCGGCGCGCCTCCCGGCTATGTCGGCTTCGATCAGGGCGGGCTGCTGACCGACGGCGTCGACCAGCATCCGCATTGCGTGCTGCTGCTCGACGAGATCGAGAAGGCGCATCCCGATCTGTTCAACGTGCTGCTGCAGGTCATGGACCACGGCAAGCTCACCGACCATAACGGCAAGTCGGTTGACTTCCGCAACGTCATTTTGATCATGACCACCAACGCCGGCGCTTCCGAGATGGCCAAATCCGCCTACGGTTTCACCCGCACCAAACGCGAGGGCGACGACCACGAGGCAATCAACCGCATGTTCACGCCCGAGTTCCGCAACCGGCTCGATGCCACCATCACCTTCGCGCATTTGTCGCAGGCGGTGATCGCCCAGGTGGTGGAAAAGTTCGTGCTCCAGCTCGAAGCTCAGCTCGGCGACCGCAACGTCACCATCGAGTTGTCGGAGGAAGCCGCGCGCTGGCTGATCGCCAATGGCTATGACGAGTTGATGGGCGCGCGGCCGATGGCGCGCGTGATCCAGGAGCACATCAAAAAGCCGCTCGCCGACGAGGTCTTGTTCGGGCACCTGAAGTCCGGCGGCCACGTACGCGTGATCGTCGACAAGGACGAGCAGGGGCGCGACAAGCTCGGCTTCGAGTTCCTGGAAGGGCCGGTGACGCCCAAGCCGGAAAAGCTGCCGGCGCGTCCTAAGCCCAAGCGCCGCGCCTCGCCGCGCCCGAAGCCGAAAGGCGACGGCAAACGCGGCTCGGTGCCGAAGGTGCCTTTGATCAAGGCCTGATCCGAAGGGCCAGCGATGCTGGGGCCGGGCACTTGCCCGGCCTTCGCATTTTGCAGGCGCCGCATGCGGCCTGCGCGGGCGCCGCCGGTTGCGTGCCTAACGGCGCTGTGAGACAGGTCATGCCCCATGTCCGCCGCCGGCCCTTTCAATTCGAACGCCGCCGCCTTCCTCGGCGGCGTGAAATCGGCGCTGACCTCGGTGTTCGTTGTGGTGCTGACCGGCACCTATATCGGCATCGGCGCGCTGGCGCACAATTTCGGCTTTAGCGCCTGGTGGATGGCGGCCTCGACCGCGCTGGTCTGGGCGGCGCCGGGGCAGGTGATCCTCATCTCCGCGCTCGGTAGTGGCGCGCCGCCGGCCGAAGCGGCAATCGCGGTGTCGTTGAGCTCGATCCGCATGTTCCCCATGGTGGTGGCGCTGTTGCCGCTGTTGCGCGGCAAGGGCACCCGCACCCGCGACCTGTTGCTGCCGACGCATTTCACCTCGGTGAGCATGTGGGTGGAGTCGCTGCGGCTGTTGCCGACGCTGCCGCAAGAGCGACGCATCGCCTTCTGCAACGGCTTGTCGGTCGGCTATATGGGCACGGCGGTGACGGCAGGCTTCGCCGGGTTTTATCTCGCCGCCGGCTTGCCGCCGTTGCTTGCCGGCGTGCTGCTGTTCCTGACGCCGATGGCGTTCCTGTGCTCCACCGCGCGCAACGCGCGGCAGTTGGTCGACCGGCTGGCACTGGTCCTGGGGCTGGCGGTCGAGCCGGTGCTGACGCATTTCAATGTCGGCCTCGAACTGATGTGGACCGGGATCGGCGCCGGCACATTCGCTTATGTGGTTCATCGCGTGCGTGAGGCCACGCGATGAGTACACGGGCGCCTTACACCTACACGAGTTCCTCGGCCGCCTTTTTCGGCGGCATGGCATCCTCACTGAACTCGGTGTTCTTCCTGGTGATGATCGGAACGTTTGTCGGTATCGGCGCGCTCGCCCATGGCTTCGGCTTCTCGTTCTGGTGGCTGACGGCTTCGACCGTGGTGATGTGGGCGGGGCCGGCGCAGGTCATCCTCATGTCCGCGCTTGGCAGCGGCGGGGCGATGGCCGATGCGGCGATCGCCGTCAGCCTGAGCGGGGTGCGGCTGTTCCCCATGGTGGTGGCGCTACTGCCGCTGTTTCGGGGCGAGGGCACCCGCACACGCGACCTGCTGCTGCCGACCCATTTCACATCCGTCACCACCTGGGTGGAGTCGCTGCGGCTATTGCCGCATTTGCCGCACGAGCGGCGCATCCCGTTCTGCAACGGGCTTTCGTCCGGCTACATGGCGACGGCCGTGGTGGCCGGTTCCGCCGGCTTCTTCCTCGCCGCCAGCCTGCCGCCGCTGCTCGCCGGCGGACTGTTGTTCGTGACGCCGATGGCGTTCTTGTGCACGACCGCGCGCAGTGCGCGACAGCTGCTCGACCGGCTGGCACTTGCGCTGGGCCTCTGTATCGAACCGGTGCTGACTTATTTCGATGTCGGCCTCGACTTGGTATGGACCGGGGTCGGCGCCGGCACGCTCGCCTACGCCGTGCACCGTGTGCGAGAGGCCACCCAATGAACGCCGTGCTCAACGAGATGTGGCCCTATCTGGTGCTGATCCTGGTCGGCTTTTTGCCGAACGAGGTGTGGCGGGCGCTGGGGCTGGTGGCGGCGCGTGGGCTCAACGAAGAGTCGGAGATCGTGGTGTGGTCGCGGGCGGTGGCGACCGCGATCCTGGCCGGCGTCATCGCCAAGCTGATCGTGTTTTCCAGCGGCGACCTCGCCAACTTGCCGCTGGCGCTGCGGGTGGGATCGGCGGCCTGCGGTTTCGTCGCCTTTCTTCTGATCAAGCGCTCGGTCTTCGTCGGCGTGGCCGTGGGCGAGGCGGTGCTGCTCGGCGGCGGTTACCTGTTGACCCATTAAGCCGCGATGGCGGCGGCGAGCTTTTTGGCGTATTCGGCCAATGCTTCCGGCTTTTCCTTCTCGCTCGCCGGCGGCTTCATCGGCACGCCAGCTTTGCGCGGGATAATGTGGACGTGGAGATGGAACACCACCTGTCCGCCGGCGCCTTCGTTGAATTGCTGCATGGTGATGCCGTCGGCCTCGAACGCCGTCATGGCGGCGCGCGCGACTTTTTGCACCACCGCCATTACATGGGCGAGATCGTCGGTGGAAACGTCGAGGATGTTGCGGGCCGGCGCCTTCGGCAGCACCAGCGTGTGGCCCGGCATGCGCGGCATGATGTCGAGGAAGGCCAACGCCTTGTCGTCCTCATAGACCTTATAGCAGGGCAGTTCGCCGCGCAGAATCTTGGCGAAAATGTTGTTCGGATCGTAGTTCGGCATCGTTCCCCCCGATCAAATCGGTTGCTTATTCCTGCTCGACCAAATCCTTGCGGAATGGCGCGTAGGCTGCAAGCTCCTCGCCGGCGGCCTCAACATAGGCCCGCTCGCGCGCAAGAAACTCGGCAATCGCCCGCCGCAGGGCCGGGTTGGCGATGAAGTGGGCCGAATAGGTGGTCTTCGGCAAATAACCGCGCGCCAGCTTATGCTCTCCTTGCGCACCGGCTTCCACCCATTTGAGCTTGTGCGTAATCGCATAGTCGATGGCCTGGTAATAGCACAGCTCGAAATGCAGGAACGGATGGTGCTCGACGGCGCCCCAATTGCGGCCGTAGATCGTATCCGACCCGAGGAAGTTGATGGCGCCGGCGATCCAGCGGCCGGCGCGGCGCGCCATCACCAGCAGGACGCGGTCGCGCATCTTCTCCCCGACGATCGAGAAAAAGTCGCGGGTGAGGTAGGGCCGGCCCCATTTGCGCGAACCGGTTTCCATATAAAAGGCAAAGAAGGCATCCCACACTTCTTCGGTCAGGTCGGCGCCGGTCAGCCAGCACACCTCGATGCCCGGCGCCAGCGCCTCCTTGCGCTCGCGGCGGATGGTCTTGCGCTTGCGCGACGCCAGCGCGGACAGGAAATCGTCGAAGCCGGCGTAGCCGGGATTTTCCCAATGGAACTGCTGGTCGGTGCGCTGCAGGAAGCCGCGCTCGCCGAGCAGGCGCCATTCCGGCTCGGTCAGGAAGGTGACATGGGCGGAGGAAAGATCGTTGGCGGTGGTGATATCCGCCAGTGCATTGGCGAGTGCTTCGCGCACGGCGCCGTGAAGCGGACCGGGGCGGGCGAGCAGGCGGGGCCCGGTGACGGGCGTGAACGGCACCGATACCTGGAGCTTGGGATAATAATCGCCGCCGGCGCGCTCGAAGGCGTCGGCCCAGCCGTAGTCGAAGACGTATTCCCCGCGCGAATGGGTCTTCACATAACAGGGCGCGGCGCCCTGCAGAGTGCCGGCAGTGTCTTCCACGAGCAGGTGACGGGGCTGCCATCCGGTGCGGTTGCCGACTGAGGACGAGCTTTCCAAAGAAGAAAGAAAGCCATGTGATACGAAAGGGTTATTGAGCTGTCCTCGTGTGGATAATGTTGCGGATGAACCATCCCCGCTATCCTCAAGTTTTACTTTAACTGCTGCTTCTGTTGCTTCATCTGTCGCTTCATCGCTGCTGCCGGTCGCGCAGGCGTCCCAGGCCGAGGCTGGGACCTCGGCCAGCGATTGAGCCATGCGAATGCGCAGTTCGATTTCGGACATTGGGCCAGGCGTTTTCTAGCCGGACTTTATGCCGGAAATCGTACAATTTCATCGGCAATTCGCCGCATGGCAGGGCGGCTTACGGCCGCCAGCCCTCGAAAATAATCTGGTCGGCATAAGCCGCGGCGCGCCTGCGCTCGTTCTCGCTGCGCACGGTCCAGGTCAGCAGCGGCAGGCGCAAGATTATGCGCGCAGCAAGCGGAGCCAGCGCCGGCAGATCCTTGATCGCATAGGCGATGAAATGCGGGCGGGTGCGGGGGAGATGCAGCAGATGCGCCATCTGCCGCGCCAGCGCCGGTGGCAGCCCCGGCCAATTGTCGTAACGGCGTTGGGCGACAATGCCGCGGGCGAGACGCGGCGCGATGTCTCGCACTGCCGCGACCAGCGCCGGATCAAACGACATCGCCGCCGCCGGTCCCCGATACGACGCCAGGACGTCGGCTGTGCGTTGCGCCAGCCGGCGGTCGCCGGCGAAACGGCTTTTGAGTTCCAGCACCAGCGTGGCCCGGCCGTCCACCTGATCGCACAATTCGCCGAGCGTCAGGATGCGGTCGGCGCTTTGCTTGAAGCGCGCCTGTTTGATATCGGCGGCGCTCATATCGGCGAGACGCCCGCCGCCCTCGGTCAGCCGGCCGAGCGCATCGTCGTGATGCACCATGGCCTCGCCGTCGGCGCTGATTTGCAGGTCGCATTCGATGCCGTAGCCGCCGGCAATGGCCGCGGCAAAGGCGCTTGCCGTGTTCTCGATCACGCCGGCGGCGGCGTCGTGCAGGCCGCGATGGGCCAGCGGTCGCGCGGTGAGCCATTTTAGATCGCGCATGATCCTATCCGAAAACCGGTTCCCGCTTTTCGGGATCATGCGCGCGAGGCCCGGTCATGTAGATTCACCCAACTTCGAACAGGCCTTCCACTTCCACTGCCGCGTTGGCTGGCAAGGCGGCGACGCCGACGGTCGAGCGCGCGTGGCGGCCTTTGTCGCCGAACACCTCGACCATCAAGTCGGAAGCGCCGTTCATCACCTTGGCGCCGTCGGTGAAACCCGGCGCCGAATTGATGAAGCCGCCAAGGCGGAGCACGCGAGCAACCTGGTCGAGGTCGCCGAGCGCGGCCTTGACCTGGGCCAGCAGATTGACCGCGCAGGCGCGCGCCGCCGTCTGCCCCTGTTCGATCGAAACGCCGCCGCCGAGCTGGCCGATGGCGGCAAGCTTGCCGTCGGCGCCGAAGCAGAGCTGGCCGGAAATGACGAGCTGGTTGCCGCTGCGCACGAACGCCACATAGTTGGCGATGGGGCTGGCCGGAGTCGGCAGGCTGATCCCCAGGCTGGCGAGCCTCTTTTCTACTATTCCGGCCATCGCAGCCTCTCTCCCGTTGCCTGAGGCGCTTTGTCTTGTCTGATCATACAGCCCTGTGCAAGCGCGCGTGGCGTATGTTGTTTGTAGCGCCAGCGGCCTCTATCTTGCCCATATCTTGCATATCTCTAGGTTCGGATACCGATCCACCGCCGGCACGCAGAGGCCCAAACCGATGAACACCCGTGTCAACGCCAAACGACTGATCTTGTCGGCTCTCGCTGCTGGTTTTGTCGCGGCGGCGGTCCAATGTCCGGCCGTGGCTGCCCCGCCCGCCGGCCCTGTGTTCCTGGCGCCGCACCGGGCGGTCTACGACCTCAAATTGCTGAAATCGCACGGCAGCCGCGGCATCGACGCGGTGCGCGGACGCATCCTGTACGACTTTTCAGGCAGCGCCTGCGAGGGCTATGCGCTGAATTTCCGCCAGGTGTCGGCGCTCGATTCGCTGGAGGGAAAATCCACGCTCAGCGATTTGCGTTCCACCACCTGGGAGGACGGCGCCGCCAAGACATTCCGCTTTAACTCGGAAAACCTGCTCGACGACCAGCAGACCGACGCGGTCGACGGCAGCGCCGAGCGCGATTCCAACGCGGTCTCGGTCCGTCTGAGCAAGCCGAAGACCAAGAGGTTCACCGAACCGGTCAACGCAGTATTCCCGACCGAACACATGCGGCGCATCATCGAAGCCGCGCGCGCGGGCAAATCGATCCTCGATTTTCCGGTCTATGACGGCTCCGAGACCGGCGAGAAGCTTTACAACACGCTGACGGTGATCGGCGCGCCGATCCCGCCCGGCAGCAAGCCGCCCGACGATGCCGCCGCCGACATCCCTGCGCTTGCCAAGCTGACGCGCTGGCCGGTGACCATCAGCTATTTCGAGCGCGAGAGCGCGCAAAAGCAGCAGACCGGCGAGCAGACCCCGGTCTATGCCATCGGCTTCGAACTTTACGAGAACGGCATCTCGCGCAAGCTGCTGCTCGACTACACGGACTTCACCATCACCGGCAAGATGACTTCGCTCGATCTCAAGAAGGCGAAGCCTTGTCCGTGATGGACGCGATCTAGTCGTCCTCCAGCGCCAGCCCCTTCACCACAGCATCACGGCCGAATTTTTCGCGCAAGCGATCGACGGCGTGCTCGGCTTGGGCGCCGCGGCGGTCGAGCAGGTCGGCAAGATCATCGCCCGCTCCCTCCTCCAAATTGCTGACGCCAATGCCGATCAGGCGGAAGCGGGTAGGGCCCACTTCACGCCGCAGCAGTTCGCGGCCGGCGGCGAAAATGCGCGCGGCAAGCTGGGTCGGCGCGCCTAAGCCTTGCGCCCGCGTGCGCAGCTTGAAGTCGGCGCTCTTGAGCTTCAGCGTCACGGTGGAGCCGGCAAGCGTACTGGCCTTGAGGCGAGCGGACACTTTTTCGGTCAGGTTCCACAACGTCTGCTCGAGCGGGCGGAAGTCGCCGATGTCGCGCTCGAAAGTGGTCTCCGCCGAGATGCTTTTGGTCTCGCGTGCCGGATCGACGCGGCGCGCATCGATTCCGCGCGCCAAGCGCCAAAGCCGCGTGCCTTCCTCGCCGTAGCGGCGCATCAGTTCGCGCTCGTCGGCGTGCTGCAGATCGGCGATCAGGCGATAGCCGCTGGCGGCGAGTTTCGCAGCGCTCGCCGCGCCCACGCCGTAAATGAAACCGACCGGCTTCGGCGCCAGGAACGCCGCCGCCTCCGCTTGGCCGAGCACGGCAAAGCCGCGCGGCTTGTCCATGTCGGAAGCGATCTTGGCGAGGAATTTGTTGGCCGACAGCCCGATCGACACCGTGATGCCGAATTCGCGCTCGACTTGGCAGGCAAAGCGCGCCAACACTTTTGCCGCGCTCATGCCGTGCAACCGTTCGGTGCCGGTCAGATCGAGAAACGCCTCGTCGATCGACAGCGGTTCGACCAGCGGCGTCAGTTCAAGCATGGCTTTGCGTACGTCGCGTCCGACCTTGGCGTATTTCGCCATGGCCGGCCTGACCACCACCGCCTGCGGGCAGCGCCGCAGCGCCTCGAACATCGGCATGGCCGAGTGAATGCCATAGGTGCGCGCGATATAGCAGGCCGTCGCCACCACGCCGCGTTTGCCGCCGCCGACGATGACCGGCTTGTCGGCGAGCGATGGGTCGTCGCGCTTCTCTATTGTTGCGTAGAAGGCGTCGCAGTCCACATGTGCGATCGTCAGATGGTCGAGTTCGGCATGGCGCGCCAGCCGCGGCGAGCCGCAAGCCGAACAACGCGCCGCCGTTGCGGGCGCATCGGCGAGGCAGTCGCGGCAGAAGCTCATGGTCCGCTCACCGTTACCTATGGGCTTTCGCGTTCCCAGGCGCCGCCGCTCAGGGTGGCGAGCGCCTTGCCGATGTCGGCGGGATCAACGTCCGCATCGGCCGCGAACGCCGTCAGCAGACGCTCGTCGCCGGCCAGGTGCTCCAAGACGCCGGCCAGGAATCCCGGCTCACGCGCCGACCAGGCGAATCTCGGCCGGCCCGATCCCGGTCACGGCCAGGAAACGCCCGAGCCGCTCAGGGTCTTCGGCAATGAAGGTAAGCGCCTGAATCGCCAGCCCTTCTGCCGCTTCTTGCGTTAACGAAGTGCCTAGTTTCATCGATCAAATTTGCCTTTCCGTAAGAAATCGGCACTACCGTTGCCGATCATGCCCGAGCGCGCGCGCCGAGGCGACGGCGCATCGGCCGGGCACAGGCGCACTGGGGAAAACGGGGCGGGGACAGAATGCCTAAGACCGTCCTGATCGTGGAGGACAACGAGCTGAACATGAAGCTCTTCCATGACCTCCTGGAAGCGCACGGTTACCAGACTGTCGCCACCCGCAACGGAATCGAGGCGCTCGACCTTGCCCGCAAGTACCGGCCTGATCTGATTTTGATGGACATCCAGCTGCCGGAAGTATCCGGCCTCGAAGTGACGAAATGGCTCAAGGACGATCCCGAGCTCAAGGCTATCCCCGTGGTGGCGGTGACCGCCTTCGCCATGAAGGGCGACGAGGAGCGCATTCGCGAGGGCGGTTGCGAGGCCTATCTTTCCAAGCCGATTTCGGTGGGCAAGTTCATCGAGACCATTCGCCATTTCCTCGGCTCGCCCTGAGGATGTACCGATGACCGCCCGCGTTCTTGTCGTCGACGACCTCCCGGCCAACGTGAAGCTGCTGGAAGCGCGGCTGTCGGCGGAATATTTCGATGTCACCACCGCCTATAGCGGCGAGGAAGCACTGACGATGTGCGAGCGCGCCGAATGCGACATCGTGCTGCTCGACGTGATGATGCCGGACATGGACGGCTTCGAGGTCTGCCGCAAGCTCAAGTCCAATCCGGCAACCCACCACATCCCGGTAATCATGGTGACCGCGCTCGACCAGCCGTCCGACCGCGTGCGCGGCCTGGAAGCCGGCGCCGACGATTTCCTCACCAAGCCGGTCACCGACGTGGCGCTGATCTCGCGCGTGCGTTCTCTCGCAAGACTGAAGATGGTGACCGACGAGCTGCGCATGCGCGCAGTCACTTCGAAAGAAATCGGCATCCAGAGCCCGGAACGCGCGGCGGTGGCGGAGACCGGGCGGCAGGGCCGCATCCTGATCGTCGACGACCGTGCGAGCTCTTATGAGCGCATCGTGAAGATGCTGTCGGGCGAGCACACGGTGGACGTGGAGGCCGATCCGAACGAGGCGCTGTTTCATGCCGCCGAGGGCAATTACGACCTACTGATCGTGTCGCTCGAAATGAAGAATTTCGACGGGCTGCGGCTGTGCAGCCAGGTGCGCGCGCTCGAGCGCACCCGCAACATGCCGATCCTGGCGGTGGCGGAGGCCGACAACAATCAGCGGCTGGTGCGCGGGCTGGAGATCGGCGTCAACGACTATCTGATCCGCCCGATCGACAAGAACGAGATGCTGGCGCGCGTGCGCACGCAGATCAAGAAGAAGCGCTACACCGAGCGGCTGCGCGACAACGCGCAGCTGACGGTCGAGATGGCGATCACCGACGCGCTTACCGGCCTGCATAACCGCCGCTACATGGAAACCCATCTGGCGACGCTGGTGGAGCAGGCGGCCGCGCGCGGCAAGCCGATCGCCGTGCTGGTGCTCGACATCGATCATTTCAAGGCGGTCAACGACAGCCATGGCCACGATGCCGGCGACGATGTGCTGCGCGAATTCGCGCTGCGCATCCGCAAGGCGATCCGCAATATCGATCTGGCCTGCCGCTATGGCGGCGAGGAATTCGTCATCGTGATGCCGGAAACCGACGTGGCGGTGGCGACCATGGTGGCCGAGCGCCTGCGCCGCAGGATCGCCAGCGAGCCGTTCGCGATCCAGGACGGCACGCGTAATCTCGACGTCACCATCTCAATCGGCATCGCTGCGCTCGACGGGCCGGGCGACAATGCCGCCGCCATCCTCAAGCGCGCCGACACGGCGCTCTATCGCGCCAAGCGCGACGGCCGCAACCGGGTGGTGCCGGACGCCGCTTGATACACGGGCCGCGAGATTCGCCTTCGCGCGCGCGATGTGAGTCGCGGCCAGCTTTTAATTTCATAGACATTCCAGCGCTTTAAGAAGCTGTTTGGTCGGTATAACCGCTTGGTCTAACCTTGCCATGACGACTTTTCGTTCGGCGCGAACGTCACCCACTTTTTCACGCGCGCGGAAAGCCCAATCCAATGCCCTGCGGAGTGCTCAGGTCCGCCGCATCTCCTGGGTTCTGCGGGGTTCGGCCGGCCTGGAAGCGGTGAGAGTGGCCTCCTCATAACACCGCTTCCGGCCGGTCACCTTATTTGCGCAATATTGCGAACATGCGAAGGGCGCCCAGCGGGCGCCCTACAAGACTTTGACGATCGAGCCGCGCTTACTTGATCTTGTATTCGCTGTATTCGACGTGCTTCTTGGCGATCGGGTCGTATTTTTTCTTCTTCATTTTATCGGTCTGGGTGCGCGAGTTCTTCTTGGTCACGTAGTAGTGGCCGGTCCCCGCGCTGGAGACCAATTTGATCTTGAGACTGATGGCTTTGGCCATGGGCTTATCCTCGAAACGAAACCGGCGGTGGCGCCTTTGGCCGGGAACCTAGCGTCGGGCCCGGGAATGTCAAGAAACGGCGTTTTTCATGCGCTTACAGCAGTTCCCGCAAGAACTGCTGATCTTTCATGAAATAGAACGGCACCGGCAGGTCATGGGCCATGCCGGCCGCGACCCGGGCCAGCAGCTCTTCCAGCACCACGGCGGTAATGGTCGGCATGTCCAAGTGGGCGGCTTGCTCGATCGGCACCCAGGTCAGCTCCACCAACTCGGAATCCGGTCCCACCACGCCCTCGATCCGGTGCGCGATCGCGGAAGCATCGGCGGTGAAGAAGCGCGTATCGAAGCGCCGCGGCCGCCGCGGCGGCGTGATGGCGCGGGCGATAAAGTGGACATGGGCGAGGTCGGGAAAAATATGCGCCTTGGCAAAGTCGGCCCAGATCGCGCCCGGCGCCACCGGCGCTTCATCGCGCCTGACGCCGAGCAGCAGCCCGGTTTCCTCGGCGGTCTCGCGCACGGCGGCGAGCGGAAAGGCGCGCGCCAGCTCCACGCTCGGCGCGGCCACCCGCTCCATCAGCTTTTTCTGTGCTCGCTGATCGAGTTCGCTCGCTGCCGGCATGACGCGGTCGAGCACTTCGATGCGGCCGCCGGGAAACACGAACTTGCCCGGCATGAATTTGTGGCTGACGTGGCGGCGCCCAAGGAGGACTTTCGGCTCGCTGCCGGAGCGGTCGATCAACATCAGCGTTGCCGCGTCGCGCGGCTCGCTGTCGGGGAACGACTGGTCGCGCTCCGACTTGGTCATGCGTTCGGTCAGACGAGCGGCAGGGTCGTTCGTCATCGTGCCTTCCGCTGTTTGCCGCGATGGCGCTTGACGTCGCGGCGTTCAGGCCGCCGCGGCTCATGGCGCGGGCGCCGACGCGGCGCGCTGCGGCGCCCGTCCGAGAGCAATTCGAAGCGCAACGCGCCAGCAACCGGCGCGGCCTCCACCAGCTTTACGGTGACGGAATCGCCGAGCCGGTAGGTCTCGCCGCTGTGGCGGCCGACCATGGCGTGGTGCGCCTCGTCGTAGTGAAAATATTCGTCACCGATGGTGCGCGCCGGCACGAAGCCGTCGGCGCCGGTCTCATGCAGTTTCACGAACAGGCCGGCGCGGTGGACGCCGGAGATGCGGCCGTCGAACGTGGCGCCGACGCGGTCGGCGAGGAAATGGGCGATCAACCGGTCATTGGTCTCGCGCTCGGCCACCATGGCGCGGCGTTCGGTGGCGGAAATTTCCGCCGCGATCTCGGCCAGTTGATTGTGGTCGGCGGCTTCGGGCAGCGCGCCGTAGCCGAGCTTGAGCGCGCGGATCAGCCCGCGATGCACGATCAGGTCGGAATAGCGGCGGATCGGCGAGGTGAAATGCGCATAGCGGCGCAGGTTGAGCCCGAAATGCCCGTAGTTCTCGGCGGCGTATTCGGCCTGTGCCTGCGTGCGAAGAACGATTTCATTGACCAATTGCTCGGCATCGCGACCCTTCACCTGCGCCAGCACGCGGTTGAAGGCCTCGGCGCGCAAGGCACCGGCTTTCGGAAAACTGATGTCGAGGGTTTGAAGGAATTCGCGCAAGGCTGCGACCTTTTCCATCGCGGGCTCGTCGTGCACGCGGTAGATCAGCGGCACCCGCGCCTTTTCCAGCGTTTCGGCGGCGGCGACGTTGGCGAGGATCATGAATTCCTCGATCAGCCGGTGCGCCTCCAGCCGCTCCGGCATGATCACGCGGTCGACGGTACCGTCGCCCCTGAGCAAGATCTTGCGCTCGGGCAGGTCAAGGTCCAATGGCGCCCGCTCGTCCCGCCCCCGTGTCAGCGTCTCGTAGGCGGCATAGAGCGGCGTCAGCACCGGCTTGACCAGGCTTTCAAAGTCTTCGTCTGGGCGCCCGCCGATCGCGAGCTGCGCCTGCTGGTAGGATAGTTTCGCCGCCGAGCGCATCATCACGCGGTGGAAGGTGTGCGAGCGCTTGCGTCCGTCCGCGCCGATTACCATGCGCACGGCCAGTGCCGCGCGGTCCTCGTGCGGGCGCAGCGAGCACAGATCGTTGGAGATGCGCTCGGGCAGCATCGGCACCACGCGGTCGGGGAAGTAGACCGAATTTCCGCGCACCAAAGCTTCGCGATCGAGCGCCGAGCCGGGTGTCACGTAATGGGCGACGTCGGCGATGGCGACGGTGACGATGAAGCCGCCGCGATTGTTGGCGGCACTGTCGGGTTCGGCGTGCACGGCATCGTCGTGATCCTTGGCGTCGGGTGGATCGATGGTGACAAGCGGCAGTGACCGCCAGTCCTCGCGATGCGACAGCGTGGCGGGCTTGGCGGCTTCAGCTTCGTGAATTGTTTCGTGCCGGAACACCTGCGGGATGCCGTGGGCGTGAATGGCGATCAGGCTGACGGCGCGTTCGCTCTTGAGCGAACCGAGCCGCTCGACGATGCGTCCGGTGGGCGGCCCGAGGCGCCGCGCGCGGCTGGTTTCGACCGCGACCAGGTCGCCGTCCTCCGCCTGCGCCGTGCTGCCGGCGGGAATGGCGAGCTCCTTGCCGAGCATTTTTTTGTCGACCGGCTCCAGCCGGCCGGCGCCATTCGGCAATTTGCGGAAGATGCCCAGCACGCGATGCTTGGGATGATCGATGATCTTGATGATGCGGCCGCGATGGCGGATGCCGTCGTCTTCCTCGATTTTTTCAACGCGTAGCAAGACGCGGTCGCCGAGCCCGGCGGCTTCGTTCGCGCGCGCCTTGCGCGGAATATGGATTCGGATTTTCGGCGCCGGGCCGTGCGCCGCTTCGTCCCATTCGTCGGGCGTGGCGATAAGGTCGCCTTCGGCGTCGCGCGCCGTCACATCGGCGAGCACGGTGGAGGGCAGCAGGCCGGGGTGATGGATTTTCTTGCGGCGCTTTTCGATCGCGCCTTCGTCGGCCATTTCACGCAAAAGGCGCTTGAGTTCGGCGCGCATCGCGTTTTTGAGGCCGAAGGCGCGGGCGATTTCGCGGGTGCCGATCTTGCCGGGGCGTTGGCGGATGAAGGCGAGGAGGTCGGCCTTGGCGGGGAGGGAGGGGGGCTTTTTCGTTTGCTTGTTCAAAATGAGTAGTCCTGCGCTGAATAAGCGCGATTAAATGCGAATGTAATGATCGAAAGCAGGCTGCGCCAGTTACTCGGCGGCCGTGGTTTTGCGGGCGGGCTTGGCCTTGGCGGCCGCAGCGGCCGGCTTCTTCGCCTTGGCGGCGGGCTTTTTCTGCGCCTTGCCGGAGGCGGTCTTGCGGCCGGCAGCGCGGCGGGCCTTCGGCGAGTTGCCCACCGCGGCGGCGCGTGCATCGAGCAGCACGATGGCTTCGTCCAGCGTCACCGTTTCAGGCGTCTTGTCGCCGGTGAGGGTGGCGTTGATACCGTTGTGGCTGACGTAGGGGCCGTAGCGGCCGTTCTTGACCACGATCGGGCCGCCCTTGTCGGGATGTTCGCCCAGCGTCTTGCCGGGGTCGGCGCCAAACCGCCGGCCCTTTTTTGGATTGGCGATCTTGTCGGCGATCAGGTGCATCGCGCGGTTGAGGCCGACGGTGAGAACGTCGTCGCCGTCTTCCAGGCTGGCGTAGGTCTTGCCGTGCTTGACGTAGGGCCCGAAGCGCCCGACGCCGGCGAGGATCGGCTCGCCGTCTTCCGGTGATATGCCGACTTCGCGCGGCAGCGCGAGCAAAGCGAGCGCCTTTTCCAGATCGATGTCCTCGGGCGCGGCGCCTTTGGGCAGACTGGCGCGCTTGGGCTTCTCGGGCTTGGGTGCGTCAGGATCTTTCTTCTCACCCTTCTTCGGCTTCGGCACCTTGATCTCTTCGCCGAGCTGCAGGTAGGGCCCGAAGCGGCCGCCGCGCAGGCTCACTTCCAGGCCGGTGACCGGATCTTCGCCGAGCACCTTGGTGGCCTGCGCGCCGGCGGCGCCCGGCGTCATCTGCCGGGTATAGGTGCATTCCGGATAGTTCGAGCAGCCGATGAAGGCGCCGAAGCGGCCGACCTTGAGCGAAAGCTGGCCATTGCCGCATTGCGGGCATTGCCGCACGGGGCCGCCGTCTTCGCGCGCCGGGAAAATATGCGGCTCGAGCAGGTCGTTGAGCGCGTCGAGCACCTGGGTGATGCGTACTTCCTTGATGTCGTTGACGGCGCCGATGAAGTCGATCCAGAAATCCTGGAGAACTTTCTTCCAATTGATCTCGTTGTTGGAAATGCGGTCGAGTTGCTCTTCGAGCGAGGCGGTGAAATCGTATTCGACGTATTTCTGGAAAAAGCTTTCCAGAAAGCCGACCACGACGCGACCCTTGTCCTCGGGGATGAGCCGCTTTTTGTCGATACGCACATAGCCGCGGTCCTGCAGCACTTGCAGGATGGAGGCGTAGGTCGACGGCCGGCCGATACCGAGCTCTTCCATGCGCTTGACCAGCGCGGCTTCGGAAAAGCGCGGCGGTGGTTCGGTGAAGTGCTGCGAGGCTTCGATGGCCTGTTTGGCGAGCGCTTCGTTCTGCGCCATCGCAGGCAGGCGGTTTGAATCCTCGTCGTCGGAGGTTTCATCCTGGCCTTCCTGATAGAGCGTCAGGAAGCCGTCGAACTTGACCACCTGGCCGGTAGCGCGCAGGTCGATGGTGCGCGTGCCGTTCTTGGCGGTGATATCGACGGTGGTGCGTTCGAGCTCGGCGGATTCCATCTGGCTCGCCACCGCGCGATTCCAGATCAGTTCATAAAGCCGCGCCTGATCGCGATCGACGTATTTGGCGACCTCACTGGGCGTGCGGCTGGCGGAGGTCGGGCGGATCGCTTCGTGCGCTTCCTGCGCGTTCTTCGACTTGTTGTGATATTCGCGCGGCGAAGCCGGCACGTATTCCTTGCCGTAATTCTTGCCGAGCATGGCGCGGATATCGGCGATCGCTTCCGGCGCGAGGTCGATGCCGTCGGTACGCATATACGTGATGAGGCCGGTGGTTTCGCCGTCGATCTCGACGCCTTCGTAAAGGCGTTGCGCCAGGCGCATGGCGATGGCCGGCGCGAAACCGAGCTTGCGGCTGGCCTCCTGCTGCATGGTCGAGGTGGTAAAAGGCGGCGGCGGATTGCGCCGCGCGGGCTTGGCCTCGACGGTGGTGACGGTAAAGCTCGCGCCTTCGAGCGCCTGCTTGAGGTCTTCGGCCTGGGCGCCGGTGCCGATGTCGAGTCGCTGGATCTTCTGGCCGTCGGCGCCGACCAGACGCGCTTCAAACGTCTCGTCGCGCGAGGTCGCCAGCTTAGCGACGATGGACCAGTATTCCTTGGCAACGAACTTTTCGATGTCCAGCTCGCGGTCGCAGATCAGCCGCAAAGCGACCGATTGCACGCGGCCAGCCGAGCGGGCGCCCGGCAGCTTGCGCCACAGAACGGGGGAAAGCGTAAAGCCGACCAGATAATCGAGCGCACGGCGGGCGAGGTATGCGTCCACCAGCGCCGCGTCGATGGCGCGCGGGTGCTTCATCGCCTCGGTCACCGACTGCTTGGTGATGGCGTTAAAGACGACTCGCTCGACCGTCTGACCCTTGAGCGCCTTCTTTTCGTTGAGCGCTTCCAGCACGTGCCAGGAGATCGCCTCGCCCTCGCGATCCGGGTCGGTGGCTAGAATGAGGGTGTCGGCTTTCTTGAGGGCCTGGGCGATGTCGTTGACCCGCTTCTGCGACTGCGGATCGACCTCCCAGAGCATCTTGAAATCGTTGTCGGGGTCGACCGATCCATCCTTGGGCGGCAGGTCACGGATGTGCCCAAACGAGGCCAAAACCTCGTAGCCGGGTCCCAGATATTTGTTGATCGTCTTCGCCTTGGACGGCAACTCGACAACGACAACTTTCATGGAAATCCAATGGGTTAGCGGCCAAATCCAGCCTGAGTCGGTTAGAATCGGCCGCCAGTTTCGCCCGGAACATGGGGAAGGCGGCAGGGGCTGTCAAATCAGGGCGGTGCGGAAGTCGCGACAAAGCAAGCAAATAGGGCATGAACAAGACCCAGCACGCACTGAATACAACCTACAGATGTAATTACCGCAGAAAGCAATTTAAAAGGTTACTAATTGGGCCGGACCGTGTATTTTTGTCGACGCGGGCACAATCAGCGTGCGCGCCTGCACGCGTCGGCACGGATTGCGATGGCCAACCAACCTCCAGAAAGCGAGCCGGGCGATCGGGCGGCGGTAGCCAGCTACGTGGCAACCCTGTCGGCTGATCTCGCCACCATGGCGCGCCGCACCGGCCTCGAAACACTCGGTTACCTGCTGGAAATTGTTCGCCTCGAAGCCGAAAGCGCCAGCCGCGACAATGGCGGGCGCTGATCAAGGCACCTTCACGCCGAGCTTTTTCAAAAACGCCGTCGTCGGATTGCCGTCCGGCGGCATGCCGAGTTTTTTTTGTTCGGCACGGATGTTGTCGCGCAGGTCGAAATCGATATGGCCTTCGAAGTCGTTCACCTTGTAGCCGAGCGCGGCCAGTTTCTTCTGCAACGCGATGCGGGCGTCGCGCGAAAGCTGATGGTCGTCCGCCGGCCACTTGGCCTTGATCGGTGATCCGCCATGCATGCGGTCGGCGAGATGGCCGACCGCGACCGCATAGGCATCCGAGTTGTTGTACTCCTTCAGCACGTCGAAATTCTTGGTGACGATGATGGCCGGGCCCTTGGCGCCGGCCGGAAAAAACAGAATGCCGTTGCCGTTCTTCGGCAATGGCTTGCCGTCGGCGCGGCGAACGCCGAGCTTGCGCCAGCCGGCGAAGCTGTCGCGGCTATGCATCAGGTCGAAGCCGTTCGGCACCATAACCTCGAAGCCCCAGGGCAGGTCGCTGCGCCAGTTCCATTTACGCAAGTAGTTGGCGGTGGAGCCCAGGACATCGGGTACGTTGGTCCACAGGTCGATCTTACCGTCGCCGGAAAAGTCTGTGGCGTAGTCCACCACGTTCGACGGCATGAACTGGCTCTGACCCATGGCGCCCGCCCACGAACTCACCATGCGGCCGCGCGGGAATTGCTGGTCCTGCATGATTTTCATGGCGACCAGCAATTCATTGCGGAAGTAGGGGTCGCGGTAGCCGATATAGGCGAGCGTGGCGAGCGAGCGAAACACGTCCCAGCGGTCCTTATCGGCGCCGAAATCGCTCTCGATGCCCCAAAGCGAGAGCAGGATCCAACGCTCGACGCCGAACTTCTTTTCGACCGCGTCGAATGTCTTTGACCATTGCTTGGCCTTCAGCTTGCCGTCGGCGATGCGGCGGCGATTCACCACCGCGTTGACGTAGGCGCCGAACGGCCTGCCGTATTCCGGCTGCCGCTTGGTGGCGGCAATCACCCGCTTGTCGGGCGTCACGCCGCGCAACGCGAGATCGAAGTTGGCGCGGGTGATGCCCTTGGCCTGCGCGTCCGGCCTCAGCTTGGCGACGAAGGCGGCGAAGGATTGATCCTGCGCCTGCGCCGGCGTGTAAAAGCTTGCAAGAACGATAGCCAGGACGGCGAGCCAGCGGGACGTCATGGAAAATCCGTTTCTTCGATTCGTCCCGCGTCTTATAGCAGCGAGACCAAGGCGCCGCCGTGGCGCTCCAGCCGGCCGGCAATTTCGAGTTCCAGCAGCACCGTGCGCACGATCGCCGGCGAAGTCTGCGACAGCCGTACCAGATCGTCGATCGCGACCGGCGTGGGCCCGAGTAGCGCGATGATGCGGCTGCGCTCGTCCTCACCGGGCTCGCTGTCGGGCGGCCCGGGCGTGTCTTGCGCTGGTTCCTGCGCCGGTGGTGGCTCCAGCCCGCGGCCGAGGATCGGCTCCAGCGCGGCGATGACGTCGGCGGCTTCGGTCACGAGCGTTGCGCCTTGCTTGAGCAGTCCGTTGGTGCCTTCGGCGCGCGGGTCGAGCGGGGAACCCGGCACCGCGAACACTTCGCGGCCTTGCTCGCCGGCCAGCCGCGCGGTGATGAGCGAGCCGGAGCGGCGCGCCGCCTCCACGATCACCACGCCGACGGAGAGCCCTGAGATCAGCCGGTTGCGGCGCGGGAAGTCGCGCGCACGCGGTTCCCAGGTGAGCGGCAATTCCGAAACGGCGGCGCCTTCGACCAGTATCGTTTCCAACAGGCCGGTATGTTCGGCCGGATAGATGCGGTCGTGGCCGCCGGCCAGCACGGCGATGGTGCCGGAGGCGAGACTGGCGCGGTGGGCGGCGGCATCGATGCCGCGCGCCAGCCCCGAGACAATCCCGAAGCCCGCTTCGCCCAGATCGCGCGCCAGCCGTTCCGCGAACTTGACGCCGGCGGCGGAAGCGTTGCGCGAGCCGACGATGGCGACCAGCGGTTGCGTCAATATGGAGGTCTTGCCGCGCACCGCCAGCAGCGGCGGCGGATCGTCGATCATCTGCAGTCGCGGCGGATAGTCGGGCTCACCGAGCGCGACGAATTCGATCCCGCGCGCCCGCGACGCTTTCAGTTCGGCGGCGGCAATTTCCTGCGGGCAGATGCGCGCCGGCCCCGAGGCGCCGCCGCGTCGGGCAAGGCCGGGCAGCGCGGCAAGGGCTGCGCGCGCGCCGCCGAAGTGATTGACCAGTTCGCGGAAGGTCCGTGGCCCGATATTGTCAGACCGTATCAGGCGCAACCAGTCGAGCCGCTGCTCGTCGTTTAAATGCACGCCCTCACGCAACGCAACGCCCCCTGACAATTCCCCGGGGCAGCATCGCTTAAGCAGCGGCGCATCACAACCGCATAGCGAAGAATACAACCGGAAGGTCAGGTCGGCGATGCAGACTTTGCACCGATCTTGCCTTCGCTCCCCTGGAGCAGGCGGGCGATATTGGCGCGGTGCATGATCCAAAGCAGCACCGTCAGCGCCAGGAACAGCGCGGCGGCAGCCGGCAAACCTAGGAGCCACAGCGCCAATGGCGTCAGAGCGCTGGCAACGAGCGCGGCGAGCGAGGAATAGCGGGTCGCGAATGCGACCACGAGCCAGATCGCGCCGAAGATCAGCGCTGCTGGCCAGGCCAATCCGATCAGCAGGCCGATATAGGTGGCGACACCCTTGCCACCCTTGAACTTGAGCCAGATCGGAAAGAGATGGCCGAGGAAAGCGCCCAGCCCCGCAATGAGCGCCGCCTCGTGCGAGGCGTAATGCGCGGTGACCAGCACCGCCCCCGTGCCCTTGAGCATGTCGCAGAGGAGCGTTGCCGCCGCCAAGCCCTTGCGGCCAGTGCGCAGCACATTGGTGGCGCCGATATTGCCGGAGCCGATGGTGCGCACGTCGGGCCCGCCGGTCGCGCGCGTCAGGATTAGCCCGAACGGGATCGAGCCCAACAAGTAGCCGAAGACGAAGGCGAGCGCGAAAGTCATACGTATTCGTAGACGGTGCGGCCGGCGACGATGGTGCGCACCACGCGGCCCGAAAGACGGGCCTCGTCGAATGGCGTGTTCTTGCACTTCGACTTTAGCTCGGCCGGATCGAGCACCCAGGGCATGTCCGTGTCGACCACGATCACGTCGGCCGGCGCGCCGCTGCGCAATGTGCCGCCGGGTAATCCCAACAGCTCAGCGGGCCGCGTCGACATGGCGCGCAGCAGCGTCGTCAATTCGATCTCGCCATTGTGCACGAGCCGTAAGCCGGCGGTGAGCATGGTCTCCAGCCCGATCGCGCCGGGGCTTGCTTCGGCAAACGGCAGCCGCTTGGTCTCGACATCCTGGGGATTGTGATCGGACATCACCACGTCAATCAACCCGGCTGCGATCGCCTCGACCAGGCGCTTGCGGTCGTCTTCGGCGCGCAGCGGTGGCGACACCTTGAAGAAGGTGCGGTAGGAGCCGATGTCGTTTTCGTTGAGCGTGGCATGATTGATCGAGGCCGCGGCCGTGACATTATGGCCGGCGTCCTTGGCGCGGCGCAGCACCTCAAGCGATTCCGCGCAGGTTACGGAAGCCGCGTGATAGCGCCCACCCGCCAGAGCGACCAGCCGGATATCGCGTTCGAGCATCACCGTTTCCGCTGCCTTCGGGATTCCGATCAGGCCGAGCCGCGCGGCAAATTCGCCTTCGTTCATGACGCCGTCGCCGACCAGATCCGGATCCTCGGTGTGGTGCATGATGAGTGCGTCGAAATCGCCAGCATAGGTGAGCGCGCGCCGCATCACCTGCGCGTTAGTCACGCTTTTGTCGCCGTCGGTGAAGGCGACCGCGCCGGCCGCTTTAAGCAAGCCGATCTCGGTCATTTCGCAGCCTTCGAGGCCCTTGGTGATCGCCGCCATCGGATGCACGTGCACGATCGCGGTATCGCGCGCGCGCCGCAACACGAAATCGACCGTCGCCGGATCGTCTATAGCGGGCGAGGTATCGGGCTGGCAGATGATGGTGGTGACGCCGCCCGCGGCTGCCGCCTGGCTCGCCGAGGCGAAGGTTTCGCGGCTGGCGGCGCCGGGTTCGCCGATGAAGGCGCGCATGTCGACCAAGCCCGGCGCGATCAGCTTGCCGCGGCAATCGATCACGTCGGTGCCTTCCGGCACGCCGGCAGCCCCGATGCCGCGCTTGGCCTCGCGGACCACGCCGTCGGCGATCAACAGATCGCCCGCCATGTCGAGGTCGCGCGACGGATCGACGATCCGGGCGTTGGCGAGCAGGATCGGTCGGCGGTCGGCAAGCATCATGTCACGCGTTCGGTAAATTCCGCGACAGCGCTTCCAGCACTGCCATGCGGACGGCGACGCCCATCTCGACCTGCTCGCGGATCAGCGACTGGGCGCCGTCGGCGACGATGCTGTCGATCTCAACGCCGCGGTTCATCGGGCCCGGATGCATGACGATAGCGTCGGGCTTGGCGTAGGCGAGCCGCTTCTCGTCGAGACCCCAGTAATTGAAATATTCCGACACCGACGGCACGAAGGAGCCGTTCATGCGCTCGCGTTGCAGGCGCAGCATCATCACCACGTCGGCGCCTGCCAGCCCCTCGCGCATGTCGCGCGCGACTTCGACGCCGAAGCGCTCGACGCCGGGGGGCAGCAGGGTGGAGGGCGCGACCACGCGCACGCGCGCGCCCATGGCGTTAAGCAGCATGATGTTGGAGCGCGCGACGCGCGAATGCAGGATGTCGCCGCAGATCGCGACGGTCAGGCCTTCGATGCGGCCCTTGTTGCGGCGGATGGTGGCGGCATCGAGCAACGCCTGGGTCGGATGCTCGTGCGAGCCGTCGCCGGCATTGATGACCGAACAGCCTTCGAGTTTGCTGGCCAGCAACTCGACGGCACCGGAGGCGTGATGGCGCACCACCAGGATGTCGGGGTGCATGGCGTTGAGCGTGATGGCGGTGTCGATCAGCGTCTCGCCCTTGCGCATGGACGAGGAGTTCGTCGACATGTTCATCACGTCGGCGCCGAGCCGCTTTCCCGCCAGTTCGAACGACGATTGGGTGCGGGTTGAGACCTCGAAGAACAGGTTGATCTGGGTGCGGCCGCGCAGCGAGGTGCGCTTCTTCTCGACCTGACGGTTGAGCTCGACGAATTCCTCGGCGAGGTCGAGCAGGCCCGAAATATCGTCGCGCGAAAGCCCCTCGATCCCCAACAGATGCCGCCTGCTGAGGACGAAGGATGATTTCGGCGCGATGTTCATTAAAGGCATGTCTATAGGCGC
The DNA here is from genome assembly GCA_963814885.1 of uncultured Alphaproteobacteria bacterium. Taxonomy (GTDB): domain Bacteria; phylum Pseudomonadota; class Alphaproteobacteria; order Rhizobiales; family Xanthobacteraceae; genus Pseudolabrys. The sequence goes on from CAWFEO010000018.1 coordinate 137,162, forward strand.
AAGTCCCCCCCGCGGCAAGGGGCGACAAGCCGCCGTTCCACAGCACTCGCGCGTGCGGTTAACCGCCGGTAATCCACGCGTTCGATGAAACGGCTAGCGCTTGAGATTGGCGAGGCGGTCGAGCGCGCCCTGCAGGATGAACGCGGCGGCGTGCTGGTCGATGACCGCCGCGCGCTTGGCCCGGCTGACGTCGGCGGCAATCAGGTCGCGCTCGACCGCCGCGGTCGAGAGCCGCTCGTCCCACAGCGCGATCGGCAGTTCGGTCTGCTTGGCGAGATTGCGCGCAAAAGCGCGGGTCGATTGCGCGCGCGGGCCCTCCGAGCCGTCCATGTTGACCGGCAGGCCGAGCACGAAGCCGACCGCCGCGCGCTCGGCGGCAAGCGCCAGCAGGCGGCGCGCGTCGGCGGTAAAATTCGTTCGCGCGATGGTTTCCACCCCGGCCGCCAGCTTGCGGTCGGGATCGCTGGACGCGACGCCGATCGTTTTGCTGCCGAGATCGAGCCCGAGCAGGCTCCCGCGCGGCGCCCAATGCGCGGCGGCTTCAACTAGAGGCAAAATCACAGCCATCAAGGGACGGTCCCCGCCGGCAGCGCCGCCGCATGGGCGGCAATCGCGCCCGCGGTGGTGAACCAGACCGTGTCGTCGGCCTTGCGCATGAGATGGTTGAGTGCGCGCGCCAGATGCTTGAAACGGTGCGGCCAGCCGACAATGTAGGGGTGGAGCGCGATGCCCATCACCAGCGGCCGCTTCGCGCTTTCGGCGTTCATCACATCGAAGGCGTCAACGATCATGTCGGCGAATTCCGGCCCCTCGCGTTTGCGGGCGACAATCTGCGGGATGTCGTTGAGCTCCTGCGGGTAGGGCACCGAAAGGATCTTGCCCTGGCGCGTCGTCATCCACACCGGCTGGTCGTCGTGGCACCAGTCAAGCAGATAAGTGTAGCCGGCTTCCTGCAAAAGATCGGGTGTCAGCGGCGATTGCGAGATCCAGGGGCCGAGCCAGCCGTGCGGGCGTCGTCCCGAATGATTTTCCAGCACGGCGGTGGTTTCGGCGATCAACGCGCGCTCGTCGCCTTCGGAAAGCGTTCCCTGGCGCTCGGAATTGGTGCGGCCATGGCCGACGATCTCGGCGCCGGGAAACGCGTCGATGGCCTGGGCTGCGTGCGCGACCACTGCTGCGTTGACCAGCAGCGAGACCGGCAGCTTCAACTCGGCAAACAGCTCTGCCAGGCGAAACACGCCGACCCGGTTGCCATAGTCGCGCCAGCTGTAATTGAGCACGTCCGGCTGCGGCCCGCCGGGGGCGAGCTCGGCGCCGAGCCCTTCGCCGAAGGAAAACCATTCGAGATTGAGCCCGACATAGATCGCGAGCCGCTTGCCGCCCGGCCAGTCGTAGACGGGTCTTTCGGTGATGGCCGAGTAGGGATAGCGGTCGTGGGTGGGGGCGGGGCTCATTAGGACGGTCACAGTGGCTGGTAGGGCACGCTTGCTGACGCTTTATCTCGGTTTGCCGTGCGGTAGTTCGCAAAGCCATAAAAATACTATAGAATTTTAGCACGTTTTCGTACGCGATCCTTTTAAATAGGGCGTCAGGGGGAAGTATGCGTTTTTCACTCAGGTTCGGCGTTGCGCACGTTGGCGCCGCTCGCGCTTGTTTTCGTGCAGCCGGCAGCCACCTCGGCGCAGACCTATGAGAAGCCGCCCTCGTTCAACGCCGCGCAAATTCCCGGCGTCAAGCGGGTCGGGCCCGACTACACCATTCGTAACCCGGTGCGCAGCGATGGCATCCTGCGTGTCTACATTTTAGCGACGCCCTACGGCGACATAACGGTCAACGGCGATGAAATGCTGCGCATGCGGCTCAACGAGCTCGATGCACTCGCCAAATTGGAAAAGGTGAGCACCTCGGAGAGCTTCGGCCGGGCGCTGGCCGAGGCCGGCATCAGCCCGCTGAAATTTACAGCCCAGTTGATCGTCAATCCGATCGGCACGGTGCAGAATACGCTCAATGGTGTCGGCGCCTTTTTCGGCCGTATCGGGTCAGGCATGAACAATGCGGCTATTTCGCGCGATGACCCGGTCTCCGATTTGATCGGCGTGACGGACCAGCGCCGTCAGATTGCCGCTGCCTATGGCGTCGATCCCTACACGGACCTGCCGCCTCTCTCCGCCAAGCTTAATCAACTGGCGCAAGCGGCCGCCGCCGGCGGGCTGGTGGTGACCGGCGCGCTGTTGGTGGTTCCCGGCACCGCCGGCATTATCGTGTCCAACCTGTCGACTGCGTACAAGGTCAACGATATCGGCATCAATGATCTGGCGCGCAATTACACGGCGGCGCAAATTCTCGACATCAACCGCGCTGCACTCGCCAAGGTGGGAGTGGACCCCGAGTTGAGCGCCAAGCTGCTCGCCAACCGCAATTATACGCCGATCGACATGGCGGCCATGGTCGCCGCGATCGAGAGCATGAAGGCGGTTCAGGACCGGCAGGTGTTCTTTGAACGCGCAGCGGTGGCAAATGGGCGCGCCATCGCCTACTTCATGCGCCGGCAGGCCGAGCTTTTGGCCGACGACTATCGCCGCCACGGGGGTTATGTCCGCTTCGTCTCCCTGGCCAGCTATCCCTTTGTCGTGACCCGCAAAGGCCGTGTCATGGCGCTGTTGCCGATCGACATCCTGTCCTGGACCCCCACCACGTCCGCCGGGTTCGGCCAGGTTACCGCCGAGCGCAAGCAGGTTGCGCCCAAGGCGCAAGGCGAACTGCGCATCGCCGGGACGGCGACCAGGCTGGCCAAGCGGCGGCTGAAGGCGGAAGGCTGGACCGTGCTGGAGCACCAGCACCCCTAAAGCCGAGGCGCGGCCGGTTGCCGGCGAAAACCCGCCTCTGCTATACGCGGCTCGCCGCGCTACAACGAGGTATCAATGTCCGTCGACGCCGCTACCGTCCGCCGCATCGCGCATCTTGCCCGCATCGCGGTGGCCGAGGACGAGATCGAGCATCTTAAAGGGGAGCTCAACGCCATCCTTGCCTGGGTCGAGCAGCTCGGCGAGGTCAAGGTCGAGGGCGTCGAGCCGATGACGTCGGTGACTCCGATGACCATGAAGAAGCGCACCGACGTCGTCACCGACGGCGGCATCGCCGGCGACATCGTCAAGAACGCGCCGGTGAGTGCGGACAATTTCTTTTTGGTTCCCAAAATCGTCGAGTGAAGGTGGCCGAGTAAATGTGCATCGCCTGTGAACTGGGCTTGTGGATTGCGACGGACACGCTGCCGGATGGGCCGCCGCCCGGCTTTCCGGGCGCACGTGCGCCGCAGGATGACGCTGCGCGCTTTGCCTGCGACGCGCCGGACGCTGCCAAGCCCGCGCGCGACGCGGGATCGCGCGAGGACGAGCCCGCGCCGTGAGCGAACTGACCGCGCTTACCTTGGCGCAGGCGCGCGACGGGCTGAAGAAGAAGAGCTTCTCCGCCGTCGAACTGGCGCAAGCGCACCTGGCGGCGATTGAAAAGGCGCGCGCTCTCAACGCCTTTGTGCTGGAAACGGCCGAACGCGCCGCCGAAATGGCGAAGATTTCCGATGCGCGCATCGCGGCGGGAGAAGCGAAACCACTCGACGGCATTGCGCTGGCGGTCAAGGACATGTTCGCAACCCGCGACGTGCGCACCACCGCCTGTTCGCACATCCTCGACAATTTCGTGCCGACCTACGAATCGACCGTCACCGCCAATTTGTGGCGCGACGGCGCGGTGCTCTTGGGCAAGACCAATTGCGATGAGTTCGCCATGGGCTCGTCGAACGAAACGTCGTATTTCGGCCCGGTGATCTCGCCATGGCGGCGAAAAGGATCGAACACGCCGTTGGTGACCGGCGGCTCCTCAGGCGGCTCGGCGGCGGCGGTGGCGGCGAACCTGTGCCTAGGCGCCACCGGCACCGACACCGGCGGCTCGATACGGCAGCCGGCGGCCTTTACCGGCACCGTCGGCATGAAGCCGACCTATGGCCGCTGCTCGCGCTGGGGGATCGTGGCCTTTGCCTCCTCGCTCGACCAGGCCGGCCCCTTTGCGCGCAACGTGCGCGACGCAGCCATTCTTTTGCGCTCGATGGCGGGGCCGGACGACAAGGACACGACCTGCGTGGACTTACCTGTGCCGGACTACGAAGCCGCGGTCGGCAAATCGGTGAAGGGGCTGCGCATCGGCATCCCAAAAGAATACCGCGTCGATGGCATGCCGGCGGAGGTCGAGCAGCTCTGGAGCCAAGGCCGGGCGTGGCTGAAAGCCGCGGGCGCGGAGCTGATCGAGGTCTCACTGCCGCATACTAAATACGCGCTGCCGGCCTATTACATCGTGGCGCCGGCGGAAGCATCGTCCAATCTCGCGCGCTACGACGGCGTACGATACGGGTTGCGCGTCGAGGGCAAGGACGTCAAGGCGATGTACGAGGGCACGCGCGGCGAGGGCTTCGGCAAGGAAGTACGCCGGCGCGTGATGATTGGCACCTATGTGCTCTCTGCCGGCTACTACGACGCCTATTATTTGCGGGCGCAGAAGGTGCGCACGCTGATCAAGCGCGATTTCGAGCAGGCTTTCGATAGCGGCATCGACGCCATGCTGACGCCGGCGACGCCGACGGCAGCTTTCGGCATCGGCGAGAAGGGCGACGATCCGATCGCGATGTATCTGAACGACGTGTTCACGGTGACCGTAAACATGGCCGGGCTGCCGGGCATTTCGGTTCCGGCGGGGCTGGACGCGCAAGGCCTGCCGCTCGGCCTGCAATTGATCGGGCGGCCGTTCGACGAGGAGACGCTGTTCTCCCTCGGACACGTACTGGAGCAGGCGGCGGGGAGTCTGGCGCCGGAGCGGTGGTGGTGAGTTAAAATTCTTTGTTGACATGAAATAGGTAGTGTGTACATATTAACGCTGTCTACATTTAGAGAGTAGTACCTATGGGAAAATATGAGCCCTTAACGGAATTTCTTCGGAAACAATCAAGAGACCGAATTGAGATGACGTTTTCTCAAATCGAAGACCTTATCCACGCCAAACTACCCCGAAGCGCCGTCTGGTACCGCGCTTGGTGGAGCAACAATTCGTTCAACAACGTCATGACGAAGGCGTGGCTTGATGCTGGGTTTCGGAGTGAGCAGGTAGACATGGAAAACGGGAAAATCGTTTTTTGTCGAACCGACTCCGTCAAATTGGGAAAACAAGGTCGGAGCAGCGGCGGTACACCGCGTATTCCCGAGCGCTCTCTCTATGGTTGGCTCGAAGGCACCGTGCGCGTTGCCCCGGGCGTAGATTTGACCCAGCCGCCGGACCCTGAATTGGGCAAGAATTTCTACGAATGAGATCGCCGGTTCTGCTCGATACGTGCGCGGCGATCTGGATCGCAAACAAAGAACCGATCGCTGATGCCGTTATCGAAGAGATACGGCGAGCGGATGCCGGCGAAGTTTCCATATTTGTCTCGCCAGTGTCCGCTTGGGAAATTGGAATGTTGGTGTCGCGCGGCCGCATGAGTTTGTTGACGTCGCCAGAGCGTTGGTTCGACGACTTGCTGCAAGCGCCGGGGATTCGCCTTCTTAGTTTGCCGCCGCAAATCTTGATCGCAGCCTCCTTTTTGCCTGGTACGCCGCCAAGCGATCCGGCTGATCGCATTTTCGCTGCCACTGCCCGCGAGTATGGCTACGTATTGGTAACGCGCGATCGTCCGTTGCTCGACTATGCCGAAGAGGGGCATTTGAAGGCGCTGGAATGTTGACGGGGACGCACGGACGATGACCCCTGATGCCTATAACCTGACGCTATCGAACGACGCACCGCCGCGCGAACTTGCCGCGCCATTGGCCGCGCTGTGGTGGGCGAAGAAGGGCGACTGGGAAAAGGCGCACCGCATCGTGATGGATGAGACGGACCAGCACGCCGCTTGGGTGCACGCCTATATACATCGCGTCGAGGGCGATCTCGGCAATGCCGGCTACTGGTACCGGCAAGCGCGCAAGCCGGCGGCGAGCGGCGATCTCGATGCTGAATGGAGTGCGATGGTCGATGCGCTGCTCGAAACGCACGGTTGAATCATTTGCACACAGCCTTTGTGTGCAAATGTCCCAACGCACCGACGCGCATGAAATTGCCGCGACGAAAATTTCGGAAAATTCGTTCGATACGCTTGGCCGCGCGCAAAGGTAAGTTCATACTTGTTTGCAACGGGGAGGGGCGCCCGTGGCTGCGAGCGCAACGCACGCAATCGTGCAGGAGTTGTACGACGCCTATGAGCGCCGCGATTTCGAACGCGTCGCCGCGCTCATCCATGACGACATCGACTGGGTGATCTTTGCGCCGGTGGGCGTTTTTCCGTTCGCCGGCCCGCGCCGCGGCCGCAAGGACGTGCTGATAGCGCTGGCAGCCATCGCCGAACGCTATGTGGTGGAAGGCTATAAGCGCGAAATCATCATCGTCGAGGGCGACCGCGCCGCCGTGATGTCGGACGTGAGCTTCAAGCAACGCGCCACCGACCGCATGTTGCGGTTTCGGATCGCCAATTTCCTGCGCTTTCAGGACGGTCGCCTGATCGAGTTTCGCGAATTCGTCAACAGCTTCGACGTGGTGGAGCAGGCGCTGGGGCGCGAACTGCCGATCTGACGCCGTCTTGCTCGCGGCCTTGCTGCCCGCTAGGGGTAGCGCCATGACCGTGCAGAGCAAACCCGATCAACTGATCAAGGGCGCAACCGGCGACTGGGAAGTCGTCATCGGCATGGAGGTGCATGCCCAGGTCACCTCCAAGTCGAAGCTGTTTTCCGGCGCCTCCACCGAATTCGGCGGCGCGCCGAACAGCCATGTCTCGCTGGTCGATGCCGCCATGCCCGGCATGCTGCCGGTGATTAACGAGGAATGCGTGCGCCAGGCCGTGCGCACCGGGCTCGGGCTGAAGGCCAAGATCAATCTGAAGTCGGTGTTCGACCGCAAGAACTATTTCTATCCCGACCTGCCGCAGGGCTACCAGATCAGCCAGTACAAGCAGCCGGTGGTAGGCGAGGGCGAGGTGACGGTCGACCTGGACGACGGCGAGACCGTCACCGTCGGCATCGAGCGGCTGCATCTGGAGCAGGACGCCGGGAAAAGCCTGCACGAGCGCCATCCGACGCTCTCCTATGTCGACCTTAACCGCTCCGGCGTGGCGCTGATGGAGATCGTGTCGAAGCCCGACTTGCGTTCGTCGGGCGAGGCCATGGCTTTCCTCGCCAAGATGCGCTCGATCCTGCGCTATCTCGGAACCTGCGACGGCGACATGGAGAAGGGCTCATTGCGCGCCGACGTCAACGTCTCGGTACGGCGGCCGGGCGAGGCGCTCGGCACCCGCTGCGAGATCAAGAACCTCAATTCGATCCAATTCATCGGCCAAGCCATCGAGCACGAGGCACGCCGGCAGATCGAAGTTCTCGAGGACGGCGGCGCGATCGAGCAGGAGACGCGGCTGTTCGACACCGGGCGCGGCGTGACCCGTTCCATGCGCAGCAAGGAAGAGGCGCACGATTACCGCTATTTCCCCGATCCCGACCTGCTGCCGCTGGAATTGACGGCGGAGGAGGTCGCGGTGCTGAAGGCTGAACTGCCGGAACTGCCGGACGAGAAGAAGGCGCGCTTTGTGTCTGCCTTTGCGCTGTCGGCTTACGACGCTGGCGTCCTGGTAGCCGAGCGCGAGACCGCGGATTACTTCGAAAGCGTGGCGAAAGGGCGCGACGCCAAGGCCGCGGCCAACTGGGTGATCAACGAATTGTTCGGGCGGCTGAACAAGGAAGGCCGGCCGATCACGTCATCGCCGGTTACTGCCGCGCAGCTTGGCGGGCTGCTCGACCTGATCGCGGATGGCACGATTTCCGGCAAGATCGCCAAGGACTTATTCGAGATTCTCTGGAGCGAGGGCGGCGACCCGCGTGCCATCGTGCAAGCGCGCGGCATGACGCAAGTGACCGACACGGGCGCCATCGAAGCGATGGTTGACGACGTCATCGCCAGGAATCCCGACAAGGTCGCCGACGCCAAATCCAATCCGAAGGCGATCGGCTGGTTCGTCGGCCAAGTGATGAAGTCGTCGGGTGGTAAAGCCAGCCCGCAGGCGGTCAACGATCTTCTAAAAAAGAAACTTGGGCTCTGAAGTGCTCCGCCGCCCGCGGCGGTAACGCGCCACGCTGCGAAAATGCGCGCGTGTTCGCGCGCGCGACAAAAAATTCGAATGCGGATCGAAATCGATGACCGCTTCGTACGCAAAAATTCCCCGCCGAACCCCCCGACGCCCGCGAATCACTTGGCACTGATTCGCTCTTTTTTGATCGATTCCGACCCCTCGGCACCCTCGCGCGCGGTAAATTGTGCAAAAATATTTTGCTGTGCACACGGGCGCGCGGCGCGCGCCGGCGCGATGAAATTCGGCGCGCATGTGTGGATTTTTACGTCGCGTTTGTGCTCCGTGCGCGAAATGAGAACGCGCAAGAAACGCTTATTTCATCGTAGTTTTTGCAACGTCAAAAATGCGCGCGCAATGCGATGCGACGTGTTTACGCGACGCTTACATCGCGCAACATGCAACGCGATCGCGCGTGTCAACGAGTGCCAAATGCGTGCCGCGTACACGTTTCGTTAAGCGGGACACTGTTTTTTTCGTCGTGCTGTAGTAAACGAAATGCAGTGCGCGTCGATTCGCGGCGCGCGCTGATGCGACACCCGCCATGATTTCATGGCTAGGAGGGCAGCAATGGCGAAACGTAGGAAGAAGGCAGTGAAGGCGGCGAAGAAGACGAAGAAGCGGAAGAAGAAGCTCTAGTCTAACGCCACTTCCCGATCTTCGATTCTGAACGTATCGGAGATTGCGTCATACGGGCCGGTGTGCGTCATGGGGTGATGAGCGATATGCAGTCGCTCCGCGGCGCCCCGGTTCCAATGACAATCGAGGGCGTCGGCGAGACCGAATAGTCTCGCCGACGCCCTCAGCGTTTCTGCATGTTGCTTGTCGCTGCGGTGCTCAATCTGCTCGCGCACGACGAGCGCGACAAGCTCCCATAAGAGTACGCGCAATCGCCGTGCCCGCAGGCGAGGTTCTCTCGGCCTTGCTTGCCTTCCTGATCTTGCCGGTGGTGCCGGACCTTTCCATTCGATGCTGCAATTTTTCTAACCCGCGCGCGCGGGCAAACGCCTCGCGCGGCGGTTGTTGCTTGCCTGCGCGGGCCGGTTCGTCTTGCGGTTTACCGCTGGCGCGCCTAGGTCTGGCGGAGTCTTGCGGAAAGCCAATTACAACGGAGCGGTGACATGGCGCGCGGGAAGCCAAAGCGTAAAGCGAAATCCAAGGCGGTCAGGGCAAAAGCCAAGGCCAAGGCGGTCAAGAAGAGCGCCGCCAAACGCAAGCAAACCAAGCCGATTGAGCTCTGGTACTGGCCGACGCCGAACGGCTTCAAGGTCTCGATCATGCTGGAGGAGTGCCGGCTGCCTTACACCATGGTCCCGGTGAACATTTCCGCCGGCGAGCAGTTCAGGCCGGAGTTCTTGCGGATATCGCCCAACAATCGCATGCCCGCGATCGTCGACCCGCAAGGCCCCGGCGGCCGGCCGATCTCGATGTTCGAGTCGGGCGCGATCCTGCAATATCTCGGGCGCAAGACCGGCAAGTTTTATCCCGCCGAAGAGCGCCAGCGCGTCGAGGTCGAGCAATGGCTGTTCTGGCAGATGGGTGGCGTCGGACCGATGGCCGGGCAAGTGCACCACTTCAAGAATTACGCACGCGAGACGCTAACCTATGCGATCAACCGCTACGTCGACGAGGTCAACCGGCTTTATGGCGTGATGAACCAGCGGCTCAATGACCGCGAATTCATCGCCGGTAAATATTCGATCGCCGACATGGCGCTCGTCGGCTGGGTCAATGGCTGGCAGCGGCAGGGCCAGGACATCAACGAATTCCCGCACTTGAATCGTTGGCTCAATACGATGAAGGCGAGGCCGGCGGTCCAGCGCGGCATGGCGCTTGGACTGGAGCTGCGCAAGGGCATCGACATGAAGGATCCGAAGGTTCAGGCCGTGTTGTTCGGCCAACGCGCGCGGGCGAGCTGAGCGCACGCCGCGCGTCGAACGTCAGCGCGCGCTTCGCGTTCTCGGCTGGTGGTTAGCCCGCGCTGAATGGAACCGGTTAGCGGTCCGTCACCGGGCCGCGGCAAGCGGCGATTTGCGGTGTAATTACGGTAACTTGGCCGGCCACGGGCGAGACCCTGCCGACGCCCGTTCACCGTCGATTCATCGCAAGACTTAAACTCCCGTTCAAAGATTATCCCGATGATCGCGCCGTTCGCAGGGCTGTTGTCCCGCGGCACGACAGGGGCGCGCACAGGTCCGTTTGGGGCGGACCGAAGCGTGGAAATGGGGAGAACGATATGACTGACATCGAGATGGCGCCGTCGAGCGCCGTAGAACCGGCGAACGCCGAGGACTGCTTTGCGCGCGGCATGATCTATTCGTCCGGCGCGGGCGTGGCGGTCGATCTCATCGAGGCGCACAAGTGGTTCAACATCGCGACCATGCGCGGTCACGGTGACGGCGCGCGTCTACGCCGCGAGATCGCTGAACAGATGAGCGACGCCGAGATCGGTTGCGCCCAGCGCGCGGCACGCGCCTGGCTTCAGTCGCATCCGCAGGCGAAGGCGGCGACAGCGGTCCGCGCCGCCGCCTAACGGTGCTGCCTCGCCACTAGCGTCGCTTGGGTTTGCGCGACTGCGCTGCGGAACCGGTGTAGAACTGGTTCTCCGTGCAATAGCCGCCGTTGCCGCTAATCGCGGCCATGCACTGTTGGTAGGTGATGAAGCCGCAATTGGTGCCGCCGCCGCCGCGGTCGCCGGCATAGACGGCGCACCATTTGTATTGGTCGGCGTGGGCCGCCGACGCCATTGCTGCTACTGCCGCGATCGTCGCGAGCATGATGGTTCCAGAGCGTATCCGTCGCATCGCAAATCTCCAGGTTGCTTGTTTCAGGTTGATAACCCTGCCCCCATTGCATTGGTTCACGCTCGGTACAAAAAGGTTCAATCGGCGCCCTGCCGCTCTTTATCAGGTTTGACCCCGGCACATGGATTCCTATACGCATTCCTGCATGCGGAGACGTGGCCGAGTGGCTGAAGGCGGCGGTTTGCTAAACCGTTATACGCTCCAAAGGCGTATCGAGGGTTCGAATCCCTCCGTCTCCGCCAGCCTTTAAATCTTGCGCTATTCGAACCCTCGATTTTTCACGCGCGGCGGCGCGCTTCGCGCGACGCCTCGCGCAAGGACGGCCCCGGCGGAGCCGGGGCCTATGGGTTCGAATCCCTCCGTCTCCGCCAGCCGTCTTGTGACCTGAAGTTCAGCGCAGCCAGCGGGCGATATCAACAGCCTCGGGTATCGCTATTGCCGGCAGTGAACGATTCGTTAGCCAAACTCGCCGCAGTCCAAGCCATCCCCGCGCCCTCATGCCATTGGGGGCCGGCTGCGAGGTCCCAAACGGAACAAAAGGGCCATGCCTCAGAAATAGGCGGTTTTGCGGGCTGTATGACCCGCACAGCGGCCGAAAGCGCCTGGCGGGGGCGGGGGACAGGGCAAAAAATTCGCTAACGCGCCCTTATTTCGACGCTGCATCGCAGCATAGCGCGCCTCTGTAACACATTGATTTAAAATAAGAAAAAGATTGTATCGGCCGGGGGAGTGACTTGGCGGGGCTTGCCCAAGGGGGCGGTTAATTCTGCGTGTTTTTTGCGCAACACTTGGTCGAAAAGCGGCGTCCGGGCCTGTGGGAAGGGCCCTTCTTCATTGCGTGTAAGACCTCATCGGATAATGTCACCGAGCGACGGAGGGGGGCATCCCCGTGTGTCGCGCTGTCCGGGTGGACGGATTGCACCAAGTGCTACGCCCAAGTTTGACGAACTTAAAGTTGGGCTGATCGCAGGGTGTAAAAAGTTTCTCGGGTCGGCGGGGAGCAAGGGGAAGTTCCATCGGTGCCTGTCGCACTGGGCGGATACGGAACCCTCTCACGATAAACATGTTTGGAGGTTCAAGATGAAGATGGTGAAAAGCCTTCTCCTTGGCTCCGCAGCGGGCGTCGTTGCGATTGCTGGGGCTCAGGCCGCCGATCTTCCCGTTAAGGCCAAGCCGGTCCAGTACGTGAAGATTTGCAGCCTGTATGGTGCGGGGTTCTATTACATTCCGGGCACCGATTTCTGCCTGAAGCTCGGTGGTTGGGTCCGTACCGAATATAACTTGAATTCGCATGGCTCGTTCTCGCCGATCGTGAACGGCGGCGATGCGCGCTACACCAGGATATCGAACGACAACACCTGGCGTACCCGTTACATCCTGACGGTCGACGTCCGCAATCAGACCGAGTACGGCACGCTGCGCACCTATATCGCGTCGGGCATTACGACGAGCAACGGCAGCAACGCCGCCTCGCCGACCTATAACAACCGCGCGTTCATCCAGTGGGCCGGCTTCACCATGGGTCTGGCGAGCTCGTTCTTCGACGGGCCGTTCAGCTTCTCGTCGGTGTCGAACCAGACCAACATCATCGATTCCGATACCGGTGGTAACGGCTTGATGGTTTGGGCCTATACCGCCCAGCTCGGCAACGGTCTGTCAGCGAGCATTTCGTTGGAAGATCCGACCCACAGCTATCGGGATAAGGGTATCGGCGAATCCAGCGCGGCCATCATCAGTGCGACCGGTGGCTTGGCTGCCAACCACAGTGGTGGCTCCACCCGCTGGCCCGACGTCGTGGGCAACATCCGCATCTCGCAGTCCTGGGGCAGTGCCCAGATCATGGCTGCGGCGCATGACGTGTATGCGGACTATTACGTCGGCAGCCCGGCCACAGCCGGCACCACCGAATGGAACGGCCATCCGGGCGACGAAGTCGGCTGGGCAGTCGGCGGCGGCTTCAAGATCAACCTGCCGATGCTCGGCAAGGGTGACTTCATCGGCGCGCAGGCTGCTTACTCCAAGGGCGCCCTTGGCTACATCGGCAGCGGTCTCGGTGTCGGTGGCTTCGGCGTCTACAGCGGCGGCACCGTCGGCTTCGGCCCGGTGATGGACGCGGTCTACGACAGCAACAACTTCGCCGGCTTCTCGGGCTTGGAGCTGACGGAAGGTTGGAGCGTCGGCGCTGGCCTGCAGCACAACTGGAACTCGATGTGGAAGACGTCGATCTATGGCGGCTACGTCGAGATCAACTACAGCGGTGCGGCGACTGCCTTCCTCAACACCGGGCAAGGCTTTGCGCAGGGCACCAGCTGGGACAGCTCGTTCTGGCAGATCGGTTCCCGCACGGTGTGGACGCCGACCAAGGGCCTCGATCTGAGCGTGGACGTCATGTACAACCACCTCAACACGGCCTGGGCTAACATTCCTGGCGGCGCCGTTGCCGCTGGTCCGGGTGGCGGCAAGGTCGCGACGACCTACGTCCTCAGCGACCAGGATGTGTGGCAGGGCATCTTCCGCGTGCAGCGGAACTTCTATCCCTGATCGCATCTCAGCGGTTTGACGATCACGACCCCCGGCGGGAAACCGCCGGGGGTTTTCTTGTAAATGGTGTCCTCAGCCTGGCCTGAATGAGGGTGCGAGGCGCCGAGTGCATCGAGGCGCCCAATGCCCATCTTGACCCCCGGCTTGATTGACGGGGCCTGGCGTCTATGGTTTGCCGTCGCGCCGATTTCGACAATATTTTCCATGTATCCCGGCTGAGAATTCCGTAACCCGCCGATGAACGCCGCCGCCCAGCTTCAACGCGCCATCGCGCTCGAAAACCGCGGCAATTTGGCCGAGGCAGTCGTGGCCTATCAGAGAGTGTTGTCCCGCGAGCCCAGCAATATCGACGCGCTGTTCTTGCTCGGGCGCGCCTATTGTCAGCAGGACCAGTTCGAGCCCGGCGCAAAAGCGTTCCGCAAGGTAATCACGCTGCGGCCGGGCCACGCGCCCGCGCATACGCTGCTCGCCATGTGTTTGGGCCGGCTCGGCCAACCGGAGAACGCGCTCGCTAGCTTTGCGCGCGCTATCGAAGCGGATCCAAAAAATCTCGTGGCGATGATTAGCAAGGCCGACATGCTTGCCGAACTGGGCCGGCATGCGGAGGCCGTAACACAATTCGATAAAGCGCTTGCAGTCGATGCGACCAATGTCGCGGCCTGGTGCAACCGCGGCCTCGCGCTGGAGGCGCTTGGCCGCGATGCGGACGCGGCGGAAAGCTTCGAGCGCGTCCTCGCGCTCAACCCCAACCTGGCCGAAGTCCATTTCAACCTGGCCAATGCGCTGCTGCGCCTGCAGCGTTACGACGACGCGGCCGGTCATTATCAGCGCGCCATTGCCCTGCGCCCGAATCTCACCCCGGCTTTCGTCAATCTCGGCCGGGCCCTGGTTTCGCTGTTGCGCTGGCAGGATGCCGCCGACATCTACGCACAGGCGCTCAAGCTCGATCCGCGCTCGGCGCTGGTCCACGATGCGATGGGGTACGTCTTGTGGAACCTCGAGCGTTACCAGGACGCCCTCGCCAGTTTCGACAAGGCGCTGGCGATCGATCCCAACTATGCCGCCGCGCTGAACAAGAAGGGGCGATTGCTTTACGTACTCGGACGCCTGGATGAAAGCCGCGCGCTGATCGAGCGGGCCATTGCGGCCGATCCGGGCAAGTCGGGCAACCATCTGGTGCTCAGTGAAATGAAGCGGTTCGCGCCCGGCGACCCGCAACTGGCCGCGATGGAAAAACTGCTGCCGGGCATCGAATCACGCCCCGTGCAGGATCAGATCGATCTGCATTTCGCTCTGGGTAAGGCCTATGCCGACATCGGCAATCATGAGCCGTCGTTCCGCCATCTCCTCAAGGGCAATGCGCTCATGCGCGGGCGGTTCGTCTATGATGAGCGGGCCGTGATCGACAGCCTCGATCGGATCGGCCCTGTGTTCACGCCCGAACTGCTGCGCAGCAAGGCGGGGCACGGAAATCCTTCCACCCGGCCGATCTTCATCGTCGGTATGCCGCGCTCCGGCACCACGCTGATCGAGCAGATCCTGGCGAGCCACCCGCAGGTGTACGGTGCCGGCGAGCGGCAAAACTTCAAGCAGGCGCTCGTCAAAGTCGTCGGCGCGGCCGACTATCCGGAAGTCATGTGGACGCTGACGCCGCCGCAATTCGACGCGATTGGTTCGGCTTATCTCGCCGGCATGACAGCGCCGGCGCTGGCCGCGGCACGATTCACGGACAAACTCCCGGCCAACTTTGTCTATGTCGGGCTGATCCGGCTGGCGCTACCCAATGCGCGCATAATCCACGTGCGGCGTGATCCGATCGATACATGCCTTTCATGTTTCTCGATCCTGTTCCGGAGCACGCTAAACTTCACCTACGACCTCGGCGAACTCGGTCGGTTCTATCGCGCCTATGAGAGACTCATGGCGCATTGGCGCACCGTTCTACCCGAAGGCGCCATGCTCGAGGTTCAATACGAGGACGTGGTTGCCGACATCGAAACGCAGGCACGCCGGATTCTGGCGCATTGCGGCCTGCCGTGGGACGAGGCTTGTCTCGCGTTTCATAAAGCCGACCGCCCGGTGAACACCGCCAGCGCGGCGCAGGTGCGCCAGCCGATCTACGGCAGCTCCGTCGGCCGCTGGCATGCCTATAGGGATCAGCTTCAGCCGTTGCTGGAGGCGCTCGGTCAGCCGGTCTAAGCTTGCTGGCGACCGTGCGCCCCGTCGCAGCGGCCGGCGAAGTCTACAACGCGCGCGATCACGTCGGCTTCCGCCAGCAGCGGCGTATGGCCCTGGTCGGGTATCTCGATGGTTTCCATATTGGCATGGTGCGCGCGCATGTCCTCGACCGTGGCGGTCGTCAGGATGTCGGAATTTTTGCCGCGGATCACCATCAACGGCACGTTGGCAAGCGCATCGAATTCCTTCCAGAGCGCCGGCAGCGGTTTATCGAACGCGACGCCTTCCATCGTCTTGGCCAGTTTGACGTCATAGGTCGGCACCAGCTTCCCATCTTCCTCCTGTTTGAAGGTACGCCGCGCGGCGGCAAGCCAGTCCTCTGCGCCGAGCTTGGGAAATTGTGCGCTGAACAGGCGCTGTAGGATTTCGGCGCCTTCCGCGAAGTTGCGCGGCTGCGGCAGCCGGCCGACATAGCCCTTGATGCGCATCAGGCCCTTCGGCTCGATGACCGGGCCAATATCGTTGAGTACGACGCCGGCAATGACCGTGGGCCGCAGCGCGGCCAGCATCATGCTCAGGATGCCGCCGCGCGAGGTGCCGACGAAGATCGCCGGGGTGCAGTCGAGCGCCGTGATCACGGCAATCACATCGGTGATCTCGGTTTGGAAGGCGTAGTTAGCTGGATTCCGGTCATATTCGGATTGGCCGCGCCCGCGATAGTCGAGCGCGATGACACGGCGTGGCCGCGCCGTATCATTGGACAGCGCGCCGGCAAGCGCCTCGAAATCGGCGGCGGTCCGCGCCAGCCCTGGCAGGCAGACCACCGGCAAGGCCGGCCGGCTGGCCCTGCCATAGTCGCGCACATGCAGGCGCAGGCCGTCGGGAGCGGAGACGAAGAGGGACGTTGGCTCGGAGGACGGCATGCGGCTCACAATGCGGCTGTCGCCCTGCAGGGGCGTGGTGATGGTGAAATATACGATAGTGCGGTGCGGGGCTACAGGGGGCGGCCGCTAGCGCGCCGCGCCGCGCCTGATGTCGGCTTCGATCAGCAGCTTGCTGCTGCCGTTAAATCGCGCGCGATAGACCTGCATGTTCTCCATGATCCGCTGCACGTAGTTGCGCGTTTCCGCGAGCGGGATGCGCTCGACCCAGTCGACCGGATCGACGCTCGGCTTGCGTGGATCGCCGAAGGTTGCGATCCACTGCTTCACGCGCCCGAAGCCGGCATTGTAGCCGGCAAAGGTGAGCAGATAGGAATCATAATACCGGTACAGCCAGGATAGCTCGCCCGCGCCCATCTGCATGTTGTAGACCGGGTCCTTGAGCAGCCGGTTGCGGCTGTAGGTCACGTGGAACCGGCGGGCGGTATCGCGGCCGGCCTCCGGCGTCACCTGCATCAGGCCCATGGCGTGTGCGGACGAGACGACCTGCTGGTTAAAATAGCTCTCCTGGCGCGCGATTGAATAGGCCATGGGCCAGCCGATGTCCGGCGCGATCGGCTTGTAGTCCGGCAGGCCGATGGTCGGGTAGGCGTAATAATCCATCGGCAGGCCGCGTCCGTGCGCGAACTTGCCAAGCAGCAGCATGGCCCTGCCATCGCCGTTTTTGGCGGCGACCTCGGCCAGCATCGACATACCGGCGATATCGGTGCCGCTTTGGCCGATCTCGGCAAAGATCGACGCCAGCGAGTTACGCTCGTTGAGCGAATAGAGAAGCTCCGTCGCGCGCACGACTTCCAGTTTGCTGAGAAGGGCATGCTCCTGCGGCGTGAACTTGGGCGGGCCGACGAGGCCGAGATCCTTGAGGCCCAGTCGCGCGCGCGCGAGCTGGCCGTAATAGGTAATGGTGTATTTGGCCGCCTTCTCATAGAAGGCTCGGGCTTGCGCGCGCTGGCCCATAGCCTCGGCCGCGCGCCCTTGCCAGTAGCCGGCGCGGCCGAGCGCGTGCGGATTTTTAGTGCCGTCCGTGATGTGGGCGAAATGGGCGGCCGCGGCTTTCGGATCGTGCAAGTAGCGCAACGCGATCCAGCCGGCGGTAAAATGCTTGTCGGCGCGCCAATTGTCCTGTCGCGGCACGGCGGAATCGCGTGCCACGCGATAGGCGAGTTCCCATTTGTGATCGTCGAGCAGTTCTCGCACCAGGACGCGCCGCACCAGCCACCACTGGTTCGGATCGATGACCGCGGCGGCATCGTGCGGCGCGGTCAAGATCAGCTTGGCGGCTTCTTCCGGCTTGTTTTGCTGGCGCAGCCACTGCGCGCGCGCGAAGATGTATCCGGGGTCGCTGCGCGCGGCGGTCGGCACCGCATTGAGCAGCAACTCGGCATGTTTTAATCGCTTGATCACGCCCACGCGGGCGCGCGCGATGGCGAGCTCGTCGCCGCCAAGGCGTTGGGCCTCGCGCATTCCGGCCTCGGTATCGTCCTCGTAAAGGCGCTGCTGCATGCGCACGCGATGGTCTTCGCGCGTGAGCAGCTTGCCGAACATGTCGAGCACCTTGTTCTCGACATCGGCGCTGCAATCCTGGCGGCGCCAAGCATAGCGCACCAGCACGGTGGCACCGTCGATGTCGCCCTGCGCGAGCAGCGCGCGCGCCAGCATGTAGCGGCCCTTGGCGGTGCTCGGCTTGTGGCGGGCGAAGAAGGCCAGCACCGTGGTGTTGTCGATCTGGTCGTTCCACAAGGCGTTCTCGGCG
This sequence comes from uncultured Alphaproteobacteria bacterium, assembly GCA_963814885.1. GTDB lineage: Bacteria > Pseudomonadota > Alphaproteobacteria > Rhizobiales > Xanthobacteraceae > Pseudolabrys. The sequence continues at coordinate 155,564 of CAWFEO010000018.1, forward strand.
CGGCGGCGGAACAGCGGTACGTGCGGCCAGTCCGGATTGTCTCTCACGAACGTGGCGTAACGCAGGAAGGGCGGGGTGGTATTGTCCGAACGCAGGATTGCCCACTCGGCCAGCTTGCGGGCGACGGGATCGGAGATGGTTCTCTCCGCGGCATCGGCATCGGAGTCGCGGCCTTTGCGGGCGGCCGCGATCACCGCTTTGAGCGCCGCAATGTCGGCGTCGGAGGTGGCGATGGTCGGCGCGATGGCGAACGGTCCGGAGACCGGACGTGCCAGGGGCTTGAAGGCGGCGCGGCTGGCGAACAACGCGCCGCGTAAGCCTACGTTGGCCTGGGCGTAGGCTGACATGGCCGCCTGCGGGCGCAGCGGCCGCTTAGGCGGCAGGGGAACGTTGCGGGCGAGCGGCAGCGTCACCCCCGCGCGGGCTTGGCTCTGCGGGCGTGTTTGCGGCATGGGGACCTTTTTCGGCGCCGCCAGCGCTGTCCCGACACTCAGGGCACCGACCGCTGACAGCGTGAGCCAAAGGCCGAGCGAATTGCGATTAATGAAGCCCATTCAACCCCTTGCATTTGGGTCCCGGCGAGCGCGACTCAGGCCGCACAACGCCACTTTCGGCCCCCATTAGGCCAAGTTCGTTGACTGAGGGATACCCCGGACCCGCCTCACTGCGACGATAGGCGCAGGTAGGGGTTAATGGGCCAGCGGGGCGCATTTATGGCCGTCCTGAGGGCTTTCATCGCCGCCTGCGACCCGATATCAATGGGCATCCCCGTGTGCCCTGTGGAGAAGCCGCGCCATGACCGCCAAGACGAGCTTCCGAGGTTCCTTCACCGCGCTCGTCACGCCGTTTAAAAACGGCTCGCTGGACGAAAAGGCATTCCGCGAGCTGGTCGAATGGCAGATCGGCGAGGGCACTAACGGCCTCGTGCCGGTCGGCACCACCGGCGAAAGCCCGACGCTCAGCCACGACGAGCACAAGCTGGCGGTTGAGTGGTGCGTCGATCAGGCCAAGGGCCGGGTGCCGGTGATCGCGGGCGCCGGCTCGAATTCGACCAGCGAAGCCATCGAATTGTCGCGGCACGCCGAGCAAGCGGGTGCCGACGCGGTGCTGATCGTGACGCCCTATTACAACAAGCCGACCCAGGAAGGGCTCTACCAGCATTACAAGGCCATCAACGATGCCATCGGCATTCCGATCATCATCTACAACATACCCGGCCGGTCGGTGATTGACATGTCGGTCGCCACCATGGCGCGGCTGTTCGCGTGCAAGAACGTCGCCGGCGTCAAGGACGCCACCGCCAATGTGGTGCGGGTGTCGGACCAGCGCGCGGCGATGGGGCCGGACTTCAACCAGATGTCGGGCGAGGACGCCACCTGCCTCGGCTTCATGGCGCATGGCGGCCACGGCTGCATCTCGGTGACCTCGAACGTGGCGCCGCGCCTGTGCGCGGAGTTCCAGGGCGCTTGTCTCAAGGGCGATTTCGCCACCGCGCTCAAGCTGCAGGACAAGCTGATGCCCTTGCATCACGCACTGTTCGTGGAGACTAATCCGGCGCCGGCCAAATACGCGCTCTCGGTGCTCGGCAAGTGCGCCGACACCGTGCGGTTGCCGATGGTGCCGGTGTCCGACAAGACCAAGGCGGCGGTGCGCGACGCCATGGTGCACGCCGGCCTGCTCAACTAGGCGCACGGTGGGTTTAGCGGATGCTTGAGGAATTTAAAAAATTTGCGCTACGCGGCAACGTGGTCGATCTCGCCATCGGCGTGATCATCGGTGCCGCCTTCGGCGCCATCGTGAATTCACTGGTCGGCGACATCATCATGCCGGTAGTGGGTGCGGCCACCGGCGGCATCGACTTTTCGAACTACTTTTTTCCACTCTCGGACAAGGTCACAGCCGTGACATTGGTGGAGGCAAAAAAGCAAGGCGCTGTATTGGCTTGGGGGAATTTTATCACCCTCACCCTTAACTTTATCATTATCGCCTTTGTGCTGTTTTTGGTGATCCGCGCCATGACCCAGATGATCAAGAAAGAAGCCGAGAAACCGCCGGCGCCTTCGAAGACTGAAGAATTGCTCGCCGAAATCCGCGATCTGCTCAAATCGCGCTGATCGTCTGGCGCGTGATTCCGAAAAGCGGGTACCGGTTTTCGGACAAGATCTTGCGCATGGAAAAATAAACCGTCATGGCCGCCAAACCCGAGCGCCGCTTCAAGGTGGTCGCCGACAACCGCAAGGCGCGCTTCAACTACGAAATTGGCGAGCGCTTTGAGGCCGGCATCGTGCTCACCGGCAGCGAAGTGAAGTCGTTGCGTGCCGGCAAGGCGACCATCGCGGAATCCTACGCCGATGCGCGCGCCGGCGAAATCTGGCTGGTCAACGCCAATATCCCGGAATACCAGCAGGCGGGCCGCTTCAACCACGCGCCTAAGCGGCCGCGCAAGCTGCTCCTGCATGAGCGCGAGATCAACAAGCTGGCCGGCGCGGTCGACCGCGAGGGCATGACGGTGGTGCCGCTCAGGCTCTATTTCAACGAGCGCGGCCGCGCCAAGGTGGAGATCGCGCTGGCCAAGGGCAAGAAGCTGCACGACAAGCGCGAGACGCTGAAGAAGCGTTCCTGGGAGCGCGAGCGCGGGCGCCTGATGCGGCAGAAAGGATAGTCATGGCGCGCCCCATCGGTATGCTGATCTTTCCCCGGCTCACGCAACTCGACATGACCGGGCCCTATGAAGTGCTGGCGCGACTGCCGGACACCAAGGTCGAACTGGTGGCGCGTACGTTTGCGCCTGTTACCACCGACCGCGGCATGCAGATCGTGCCGACCACGACCTATGCCGATTGCCCGCCGCTCGATGTGGTGATGGTGCCGGGCGGGCCCGGCCAGCAGGAACTGATGGAGGACGAAGAGGTGCTCGCGTTCCTGCGCAAGCAGGCGGCAGGCGCCAAATACGTGACCTCCGTCTGTACCGGCTCGCTGGTGCTGGGCGCCGCCGGCCTGCTCAAGGGCAGGCGTGCCACCTGCCATTGGGCGGCGATCGAGCATTTAAAGCCGCTTGGCGCCATACCCGTCAGCGAGCGGGTGGTGATTGACGGCAATATCGTCACCGGGGCGGGCGTTGCCTCCGGTATTGATTTTGCGCTCACGCTCGCAGCCATCCTCGAAAGCGAGCAGGTGGCGCGGGAAATCCAGCTGCAAATCGAATATGACCCGGCACCGCCATTCAATTCCGGCTCGCCCAAGACGGCGCCGCGCGGCATGATCGATAAGCTGAAGGCGCGTGGGGCGCAATTGAACGAGGCACGCAAGGCCGTGGCGGCGCGCGTCGGCAAGAAGCTGGGAGTGTGAAGCAATGCCACTGCCGACCAAACTCGATCATTGCGTCATCCACGTCTCCGACTGGGAGCGGTCGAACAAATTCTATTCTGAGGTGATGGGTGCTGAACTGGTGGCGCGCCCGGCGGGCTGGGCCTATCGCTTCGGCGACAAGCAACTCAACGTGCACGGTCCTGGCGTCAAACCGGCGGAAGTGGCGCTCAAGCCCGTGCAGCCGGGCAATTCCGACCTGTGCTTTGAATGGGCGGGTCCAATCGAGGACGCCATCGCCCATCTCAAACGCCACGGCATTGCGGTAGAGCGCGGGCCCTTGCAGCGTTTCGGCGCCAAAGGGGCGGGCACCAGCGTCTATTTCCGCGATCCCGACGGCTCTTTAATGGAATTTATGAGCTATGGAGTTGAGAAATGACTGAAGCTCCCGGCACGCATAATCCGCAATTTCTGCCGCCCGAAATTCCCGCGCCGCAGGATGACGGCGCCGCCGATCATCTCAAGGGCATGAAACTGCCCGACCTGGCGCTGCCGGCGACGGACGGTGCCAACGTCAACCTGTCGAAGCTGGCCGGCCGCACCGTTATTTATATTTATCCGCGCACCGGGGTGCCGGGCGTCGATCCGCCCGCGGGTTGGGACATGATCCCGGGCGCGCGCGGCTGCACGCCGCAATCCTGCTCGTTTCGCGACCATTTTGCCGAGCTGAAGGGGCTCGGCGTCGCGCGGCTGTTCGGATTGTCGACGCAGGACACCGCCTATCAGCAGGAAGCGGCAAGCCGCCTGCATCTGCCGTTCCCGGTCCTGTCCGACGAAAAGCTTGGCTTGGCCAAGGCGCTCAGGCTGCCGACCTTCGACGCCGCCGGCATGACATTGCACAAGCGCATGGCGCTGGTGATCGACGACGGCGCCATTACCAAAGCGTTTTACCCTGTGTTCCCGCCCGACCAGAGTGCGGCGCAAGTGATCGCCTGGATTCAGGCGTCCAAATAAGCCCGCACGCTTGCGAAGACTTTACGGAACATCTCGGGTGTGAGCACACGGGTATTGGTATTGTAGCGCGAGCAGTGATAGCTGGAAAACAGCGTTACGCGGTCGAGCTTATATTTGCCGCCATGCTTGAAAGGCGCCGCCGATTTCTTCACCGCCTGCGCCGATAAAACGCTGTCATGGGCGATGCGGCCGAGCGCCAGGATACCGCGCAGGCGCGGCATCTCGGCAATGGTCGTTTTCAGAAAATCGCGGCAGGCCGCGATCTCGGCCGGCGTCGGCTTGTTCTCCGGCGGCACGCAGCGCACCGCGTTGGTGATGCGGCAGTCGGTGAGGGTAAGTCCGTCGTCGGGATGCGCGCCGTAGGTGCCGCGGGCAAATTTGAAATGCGCAAGCGTCTCGTACAATAGCACCCCGGCATAATCGCCTGTGAAGGGACGGCCGGTGCGGTTGGCGCCTTGCAGGCCGGGCGCGAGCCCCACGATCAACAGGCGCGCATCGACCGACCCGAAAGAAGGGACCGGTGCGTTGAACCAAGTAGGCTCTTCGCTGCGCCATTTTGTCCGGAACTTAACCAGCCGCGGGCAGCGCGGGCAGTCGCGCCCGGGCTTGCCGCTGGCGGTCATAACTCGCGGCTACTCGAAGCCTTCTTCGTCGTCGTCGACATCGGCGCCTGCGCCGGCACGCTGCGGCACCGCCGGGCGTTGCAGGAATTGCGGTGTGTGGCCCTCGTCGCGATGATTCTCGCGCGGACCGCGCGCGTCGCGGGCCGCGCGCTCGGCCGGATCACGCCCGATCTTGCCCTGCAGCGTAACGATGTCGACGAAGATGTCGGCCTGACGGCGCAATTCGTCGGCGATCATCGGCGGCTGGGTCGAGATGGTCGAAATCACCGTGACGCGCACGCCGCGCTTCTGCACGGCTTCCACCAGCGAGCGGAAGTCGCCGTCGCCGGAGAACAGCACCATGTGGTCGATGGTGCCGGCGATCTCCATGGCATCGACCGCGAGCTCGATGTCCATATTGCCCTTGATCTTGCGGCGCCCGGTCTGGTCGACGAATTCCTTGGTCGCCTTGGTGACGACCGAATAGCCGTTGTAGTCGAGCCAGTCGATCAGGGGGCGGATCGAGGAATATTCCTGATCCTCGATCACAGCCGTGTAATAAAACGCGCGCAGGAGGTAACCGCGCGATTGGAATTCCCGCAGTAGTTTTTTGTAGTCGATGTCGAAACCGAGGGATTTTGCGGTGGCGTAAAGATTGGCTCCATCAATGAACAAAGCGATTTTTTCGCCGGCTACGGTCATGGTTTTTTCTCACACTCCTCGCAATAAAATCTGATCTTTTAAGACCCGAACGCGTCCCGCGCGCGAGAAGCGCGGCCCGCAGGGAGCGGTGTTTACGGCTGGCGGCACCTTCGATCAATTCAGCTGGCACCCGCGCAATCATGCCGATACCCATAAAATCCGGACAGGTCGGCCTGCTTGCGACCATTTCGGTAACAGACGGGTGCGGCCAAACCAAGACAAAAATGCTTGAAATTTGCGCATGCAAGGGATACCTACCTTGCGAAATCACAACATTAGTTCCCTCTGAAGGAGTGCCGAGCCGATGGCCCGTGTCACCGTCGAAGACTGCATCGACAAGGTTGAGAACCGCTTCGAACTCGTCCTCCTGGCGAGCCACCGGGCGCGCATGATCTCGTCCGGGTCGCAGATTACCGTCGAACGTGACAACGATAAAAACCCGGTGGTTTCGCTGCGCGAGATCGCCGAAACGACCGTGTCGCCGGGCGACCTGAAGGAAGACCTGATCCACTCCTTGCAGAAATACGTGGAGGTCGACGAGCCGGAACCCGAAGTGCCGCTGATTGGCGCCGGGGCGGGGGCAGGCGTCGATTCCGACGACACCGAGGTCACCGCCGACCGCATGACCGAGGAAGAACTGCTCAAGGGCCTGGAAGGCCTGGCGCCGCCGGAAGAAGTGCCGGAAGAGGACATGGAATAGGCTTTTGCCTGCATTTAGCGTGAATTCGCCCTCAACGGCCCGGCACAGCGCCGGGCCGTTGGCTTTTTAGCGACCAAGATCCCCGGCTCTTGCGGCTGCAGCCAAACAACGTGATATCTAGGGCTACATAGACCGCCGCGGCGCATATCGCCCCGATTCGGCGGGCACGAGGCATTTTTGATGGCGCAGGTGCGCTCAGACCTTCCGCGGATGCAAAAGCAGTCGCCGATCCGGGCACCGCTTGAACGTCGCACGGCTCCGGCGGGGAAAGAAAAGCCCGCGCAACCCAAGAAGCCGCCGATGATGCGGCAATACGACCTGATCGAGCGGGTGCGCCGCTACAATCCCGACACGAACGAAGCCCTGCTCAACCGGGCCTATGTCTATGCCATGAAGGCCCACGGCGAGCAGCGGCGCGCCTCTGGCGACCCCTATTTTTCGCATCCGATTGAAGTCGCGGCCATCCTCACCGACCTCAAGCTCGACGATGCAACAATCGCCGCGGCGCTGCTGCACGATACCATCGAAGACACCGCCGCCACCCGCGCTGACATCGACAGCCTGTTCGGCGCCGACATCGGCACGTTGGTCGAAGGCCTGACCAAGCTGAAAAAACTCGATCTGGTCACCAAGGAAGCCAAGCAGGCGGAGAACCTGCGCAAGCTTTTGCTCGCCATCGCCGCCGATGTGCGCGTGTTGCTGGTCAAGCTCGCTGACCGGCTGCACAACATGCGCACCCTCGACTACATGCCGGTGGAAGCGCGCCATCGCGCCGCCGAGGAGACGCTGGAAATCTATGCCCCGCTCGCCGGGCGCATGGGCATGCATGAAATGCGCGAGGAGCTCGAGGACCTGGCGTTCCGCGAGCTCTATCCGGAAGCCTATGAGGTGGTGAGTGGGCGACTCAATGCGCTCGCCGAGCGAGACAAGCACCTCATTACCGAGATCGAGCAGCAACTTACCAAGAAGCTCGCCGACCGCGGCATCGCCGCGCGCGTGCAAGGCCGGCGCAAGCGCGCCTATTCGGTCTGGCGCAAGATGGAACGCAAGTCGGTCGGCTTCGAGCAACTGTCCGATATTTTCGGCTTTCGCGTGATCGTCAGAACGCTCGCCGATTGCTATCAGGCGCTCGGCATCGTGCACACGACCTGGCCGGTGGTGCCGGGACGGTTCAAGGATTACATCTCGACCCCGAAGGCGAACGATTACCGCTCGATCCACACCACGCTGATCGGGCCTGGCAAGCAGCGCGTCGAATTGCAGATCCGCACCACGGAGATGCACGAGCTCGCCGAATACGGCATTGCGGCACATTCGCTCTACAAGGACCATGCCGGCTCGCCGACCGAAATGCTGTCGCGCGAATCCGGCGCCTATGCCTGGCTGCGCCGCACGATCGAACTGCTGGCGGAAGGCTCGAACCCCGAGGAATTCCTCGAGCACACCAAGCTCGAACTGTTCCACGATCAGGTGTTCTGCTTCTCGCCCAAGGGCAAGCTGATCGCGCTACCGAGCCGCGCGACGCCGATCGATTTTGCTTATGCCGTGCACACCGATATCGGCAACACCGCGGTCGGCTGCAAGATCAACGGCAAGATCGCGCCGCTCACTTCCGAGCTCGTCAACGGCGACGAGGTCGAGATCATCATTTCGAAGGCGCAGCAGGCGCCGCCCGCGGCCTGGGAATCGATCGTGGTCACCGGCAAGGCGCAAGCCGCCATCAGGCGGGCGACGCGGGTGGCGGTGCGCACGCAATATGCCGGCCTTGGCCGCCGTATCGTCGAGCGCCTGTTCCAGCGCGCCAAGATCGCCTATTCGGACGAGAAGCTGACCGGCGCGCTGCCGCGGCTGGCGCGCACCTCCGTCGAAGACGTGATGTCGGCGGTCGGCCGCAGTGAACTAAAGGCCTCCGACGTCGCGCGCGCCATGTATCCCGATTACAAGGAAGAGCGCGCCGCCGCCATGGCGGTGAAGCCGAAATCGGAGAGCGGCTGGTTCGGCTTGAAGAAGCTCACCTCGGTCAAGTTCAAAGTGCCCACAGCGAGCCCGCAAGGCGCGGCCATCCCGATCCGCGGCATCAACGGCGAATTGCCGGTGCGCTTTGCACCGGAGGGCGGCGCCGTGCCGGGCGACCGCATCGTCGGCATCCTCACGCCGGGCGAGGGGATTACCATCTATCCGATCCAGTCGCCTTCGCTGAGCGCATTCGAGGATACGCCGGAGCGCTGGCTGGACGTGCGCTGGGACGCGGAAGAAAGCACGCCGCGACGCTTTCCGGCGCGGGTGACGGTGCAGACGGCCAATGAGCCGGGCTCGCTCGCCCAGATCGCGCACGTGATCGCCGAGCATGACGGCAATATCGACAACATCCGCATGACGCGGCGCGCGCCCGATTTCACCGATTTGCTGATCGATCTCGAAGTCTACGACCTTAAGCACCTCACCGCCATCTTGGCGCAATTGCGCGCCAAGCCGATGGTGGCCAAGGCCGAGCGGGTTAACGGCTAAAATGTCGGCGGGCCGCATCCGCCTCGGCGTCAACGTCGACCACGTCGCCACCATCCGCAACGCGCGCGGCGGGCACCATCCTGATCCGGTGCGCGCGGCCAAGCTCGCGATCGCGGCCGGCTGCGACGGCATCACCGCGCATTTGCGCGAGGACCGCCGCCACATCAACGACGATGACATCGCGCGGCTCAAAGCCGAGATCGACAAGCCGCTCAATTTCGAGATGGCGGCAACCGATGAGATGCTGGAGATCGCGCTTAAGACCGCGCCACATGCCGTCTGTCTGGTGCCGGAGAAACGCACCGAGCTCACCACCGAAAGCGGGCTCGACGCCGCCGGCCAGCACAATCATCTGGCGCCCGTGGTGCGCCAGCTCAAGCACGCCGGCATCAAGGTGTCGTTGTTCATCGCGCCGGCGCCGGCGCAGATCGAAGGGGCGGTGGCGCTCGGCGCGCCGGTGATCGAAATCCATACCGGCGCGTGGTGCGACGCGCTCGGCGGAGGGCGCCGCGCGGAGGCCGATGCCGAATGGGCGCTCATCCGCGCCGGCGCGATGTTGGCCAAGACCTACGGTTTGGAAGTGCATGCCGGTCACGGCCTCGATTACGGCACCGCCGAGATGATCGCGGCGCTTCCGGAAGTGGTGGAGCTCAATATCGGTCACTTTCTGGTGGGCGAAGCGGTGTTCGAGGGCCTGACCGAGACGGTGCGGTTCATGCGCGCAGCCATGGATCGCGGCCGCAAAAAAGTTCCCGCACCATGATTATCGGCCTCGGCTCCGACATCATTGACGCGCGGCGTATCGGCCGCGTCATCGAAAAATACGGCGAGCGCTTCCTCGACCGCATCTACACGCCAGCCGAACGTGCCAAGGCAGACGGCCGTAAAAACCGTGTCGAGACCTATGCCAAGCGCTATGCCGCCAAGGAGGCCTGCGCCAAGGCGCTCGGCACCGGCTTCCGGCGCGGCGTGTTTTGGCGCGACCTCGGCGTCACCAACCTGCCGGGTGGCAAGCCCACCATGAAGCTGACCGGCGGCGCGCTTACACGCCTCAAGGCGATCACGCCGGCCGGCTACGACGCCGTCATCGACGTCTCGCTCACCGACGAAGGCCCGACCGCGCAGGCCATTGTCATCATTTCGGCGGTGCCGGCGGCGCCCGCGCAGCCATCGGGGTGACGCGAGGAACTGCAATCAAACCAAATGTTTAGACGCGGTATTCGGGGTTCTTCATTGCACCTGCGGATACCAGCCGCTACAAGACCGCCGGGGACGCATGCCTTCAGTGGCGGACAAGAGGCCGATGAGCGTGACATCCGGAACAAAACGGAAAGAAGGCGGCATTGCCGAGACCGCGCGCGTGATCTTTCACGCGCTGATCATCGCGCTGGTGATCCGTACCTTCCTTTTTCAGCCGTTCAACATTCCCTCCGGCTCGATGAAGGCGACGCTGCTGGTCGGCGACTACCTGTTCGTGTCGAAATATTCGTACGGCTACAGCCACTTCTCGCTGCCGCTGTCGCCGCCGCTGTTCTCCGGGCGCTTGCCCGGCGATTGGTTGCCGGATCGCGGCGACGTGGTGGTGTTCCGGCTGCCGAAGGACACCTCCACCGACTACATCAAGCGCATCATCGGTTTACCCGGCGACAAAATTCAGGTGATCGACGGCGTGGTCAGCATCAACGGCACGCCGGTCAAGCGCGAGCCGGCGCCGGCCTGGGTCGATACCGAGGAGGGCGTGCGCGAACCGGCGGTCAAGCGCTGGAAGGAAACGCTGCCCAACGGCAAAATCTTTTACACGCTTGATCTCGTCGACAACGGTTTCGCCGACAACACGCAGGTCTACACCGTGCCGCCCGGGCATTATTTCATGATGGGCGATAACCGCGACAACTCGACCGACAGCCGTTTCAGCCAGGTCGGCTTCGTGCCGTTCGAAAATATCGTCGGCAAAGCGCAGATCATCTTTTTCTCCGTCTATCAGGGCGAGCGCGCCTGGGAATTCTGGCGTTGGCCGGTTTCGGTGCGCTGGGGCAGGCTGTTCACGATCGTCAGATGAGCCGCAAGGCCAAAGACAAAGAGAGGGCCGCGCTCGAAGACGGGATCGGCTACCACTTCGCCGATAAAGCGTCGCTCGAACGCGCGCTCACGCACATTTCCGCGCTCTCCGGCGGCAACCGCGCCAACAGCTATCAGCGCCTGGAATTCCTCGGCGATCACGTGCTCGGTCTGGTCATTTCCGACATGCTCTATCACGCGTTTCCCAAGGCGAATGAGGGCGAACTGTCGCGCCGGCTCGCCGATCTGGTGCGCAAGGAAACCTGCGCGGAGGTGGCACGCGCCATGAATCTCGGGCCGGCGCTCAAGCTCGGCTCCTCGGAATCCAAAGCCGGCGGACGCCTGCGCACCACCATCTTGGGTGACGCCTGCGAAGCGCTGGTCGGCGCCGTTTTCATCGACGGCGGCTACGCGGCCGCCGACGCGCTGGTGGCGCGCTTCTGGAAGGAGCGCATGCTCAAACCGTTGCGGCCGTTGCGCGATCCCAAGACCATGCTGCAGGAATGGGCGCAAGCGCGCGCGCTGCCGACGCCGGCTTATCAGGAGCTGGCGCGTACCGGTCCGCATCACAAGCCGAAATTCAGCGTCGCCGTCGTGCTGCCCGGACGGCCGCCGGCCGAGGGCACCGGCACCTCCAAGCGCGCCGCCGAACAGGCCGCGGCCGCCGCCATGCTGGCAAAAGTCGGCGTGGAGGCGGACAAGGTCGATGACTGACGACATCGCGCTCGGCGGCGACACAAGCTGCGGATTCATTGCGTTGATCGGCGCGCCCAATGCCGGCAAATCGACTTTGCTCAACGCGCTGGTCGGCGCCAAGGTTACCATCGTCTCGCGCAAAGTTCAGACTACGCGCGCGCTGATCCGCGGCATCGCCGTTGCCGGCAATGCGCAGCTCATTTTCGTCGATACACCGGGCATTTTTGCACCGAAGCGCCGGCTCGACCGCGCCATGGTAACGAGCGCCTGGAGCGGCGCGCACGATGCCGATCTGGTTGGCGTGCTGATCGATGCGCGCAAAGGATTGGACGAGGAGGCGGAGGGGATTCTCGACAAGCTTGCCGACGTCAGGCAGCCGAAATTGCTGATCCTCAACAAGGTCGACGTGGTCGCGAAGGAAAAGCTGCTGACCCTGGCGCAGGCCTGCAACGACAAGGCCGCGTTCGAGCAGACGTTCATGATCTCTGCGCTGAATGGCGACGGCGTCGCCGATCTCAAGGCATGGCTGGCGGCGCACGTGCCGCCGGGCCCCTTTCTCTATCCGCCCGACCAGATGTCGGACGCGCCCTTGCGGCAACTGGCGGCCGAGATCACCCGCGAGAAACTGTTCGAGCGGCTGCATCAGGAACTGCCTTACCATTCCACGGTCGAGACCGAGAGCTGGAAGGAGTTGCGCAACGGCGCCGTCCGTATCGAGCAGACCATCTATGTGGAGCGCGAAAGCCAGCGCAAGATCGTGCTCGGCAAGGGCGGGCAAGCCATCAAGGCGATCGGGGAGGCGGCACGTAAGGAGATCGCCGGTCTGGTCGAGGGCAAGGTGCACCTGTTTCTGTTTGTAAAAGTGCGTGAGGGCTGGGGCGAGGATCCGGAACGCTACCGGGCCATGGGGCTGGAGTTTCCCAAGGAAGAATGAGCCTGCCGCCCGTGATTTTCTCCGATTCTGGGCGTATGGATGGCGGTGATGCAATGGACCGATGACGGCATCGTGCTCGGCGTCAAGCGCCACGGGGAATTGAGCGGCATCCTCGAACTGATGACGCGCGAACACGGCCGCCATCTCGGGCTGGTGCGCGGCGGTTTCGGTACGCGGCTAAAGCCGATCCTGCAACTTGGTAACAGTGTCAGCGCAACCTGGCGGGCGCGGCTCGACGAGCACCTCGGCAATTACACGGTCGAGGGGTTGAATCTGCGTGCCTCAAGTTTCTTTTCCGCCTCGCACGCGGTTTACGGTGTTAGTCATCTCGCCGCGCTGATGCGGCTGCTGCCTGAGCGCGACCCGCATGGCGCGCTGTACGATGTGCTCGACTCGATCCTCGACCGGCTCGACGATGCGAGCGTTGCCGCGCCGATGGTGGCGCGGTTCGAGTTGCAGCTTCTGGCCGATCTCGGTTTCGGTCTCGACCTCGATCAATGCGCGGCGACCGGCGTCAGCGACGATCTCATTTATGTTTCGCCGAAATCGGCGCGGGCGGTGTCGCGCGCAGCCGGCGAGCCTTGGGCGGACAAGATGCTGCGCTTGCCGGCGTTCCTGCGCGAGGCTGACGCAGTGCCTTCGGCGCGCGATCTCGCCGACGGCTTTGCGCTCACCGGCTTTTTCCTCAGCCGCCACGCGCTGGAGCCGCGCGGGCTGGCGCTCGCCGACGAGCGGGCGCATTTTATCGCCGCGCTCGCCCGCGCGCTGCCGAGCGTGGCCTGACGCCGGTTCCGCCGCCCCGTACCGGCGCGGGAAGGCCAGGATCCCGCGGGAATCCGGCGCTTTCGCTTGTTCATGGCGCCGCCAGGCATTAGCTATTCGCCATGAATAAACGACTGATTCCCCCCGACAAGGGCGAGGTCGAGGAGGTCGCGCTACGCGCGGCGCTGGAAGAGCGCTATCTCACCTACGCGCTTTCCACCATCATGAACCGGGCGCTGCCCGACGCCCGCGACGGGCTGAAACCCGTGCACCGGCGCATCCTCTACGGCATGCGCGTGCTGCGGCTCGATCCCAATGCCGCCTTCAAGAAATCGGCCAAGGTGGTCGGCGACGTGATGGGCAATTTCCACCCGCACGGCGACCAGTCGATCTACGACGCGCTGGTGCGGTTGGCGCAGGATTTCGCCCAACGCTATCCGCTGGTGGACGGGCAGGGCAATTTCGGCAACATCGACGGCGATAACGCCGCCGCCATGCGCTACACCGAGGCGCGGCTGACCGAAGTCGCGCGCCTGCTGCTCGACGGCATCGACGAGGACGCGGTCGATTTCCGCCCGACCTATGACGGCGCCGGCGAGGAGCCGGTGGTGCTGCCGGCGGGCTTCCCAAATCTGCTCGCCAACGGCGCGCAAGGCATCGCCGTCGGCATGGCAACCGCGATTCCGCCGCACAACGTGGCGGAGCTGTGCGACGCCGCGCTCTATCTGATCGACAATCCGAAGGCGCGCAGCCGCACCCTGCTCAAATGGGTCAAAGGCCCCGATCTGCCGGTCGGCGGCGTCATCGTCGATCCGCCGGCCGCGATCGCGGAGGCCTACAATACCGGCCGCGGCTCGTTCCGCGTGCGCGCGCGCTGGCACAAGGAAGAGATCGGCCGCGGCATTTACGTCATCGTCGTCACCGAAATTCCCTGGCTGGTGCAGAAGTCGCGGCTGGTCGAGCGGCTGGCCGACCTGCTCAACGACAAGAAGCTGCCTCTGGTCGCCGACATCCGCGATAAATCGGCGGAGGACATCCGGCTGGTGATCGAGCCGCGTTCGCGCACGGTTGATGCCGAGCTGTTGATGGAATCGCTGTTCAAGCTCACCGAGCTCGAAACGCGCGTGCCCCTCAACATGAACGTGCTGTCGAGAGGCCGCATCCCGATGGTGATGGGCCTGGCCGAGGTGTTGCGCGAATGGCTCGACCACCGCCGCGAAGTTTTGCTGCGCCGCTCCAAACACCGGCTGGCGCAGATCGAGCACCGGCTGGTCGTGCTTGGCGGCTATTTGGTCGCCTATCTCAACCTCGACAAGGTCATCAAGATCATCCGCTCGAAGGACGAGCCCAAGCCCGTCCTGATGAAGACCTTCAAACTCAACGAGGTGCAGGCCGACGCTATTCTCAACATGCGGCTGCGCAACTTGCGCAAGCTCGAAGAGATGGAGATCCGCGCCGAGGACAAGGAGTTGCGCACCGAGCGCACTAAGCTCAAGTCGCTGATCGGCTCGCCCCAGCAGCAATGGAAGATCGTCGCCGGCCAGATAAAGGCGTTGAAAGAGACGTTCGGGCCCAAGACCGATCTCGGCAAGCGCCGCACGTCTTTCGCGCTGGCGCCCGAGCACGACGAGGCCGCGATCGAGGAGGCGATGGCGGTGCGCGAGCCGATTACCGTTGTGGTTTCCGACAAGGGCTGGATTCGCGCGCTGCGCGGCCATGTCAGCGATCTCAAGGGCGTCACCTTCAAGAGCGGCGACAAATTGAAGTTCGCGTTCCCGACTGAGACGACCGCCAAGGTGCTGATCTTCGGCAGCAACGGACGCTTCTATACGCTCGACGGCGCCAAGCTGCCGGGCGGCCGCGGCCACGGCGAGCCGCTGCGCCTGTCCATCGATCTCGAGCAAAACGCCGACGTGGTGGCGGCACTGGCCTACAAAGGCGGCCGCAAATTCCTGGTGGCGAGCTACGGCGGCAACGGCTTCGTGGTGCCGGAGGACGAGGTGCTCGGCACCACGCGCAAAGGCAAGCAGGTGCTCAACCTGAAGGCGCCCGACAAGGCGGCAGCCCTTACCACCGTCGACGGTGAGTTGGTCGCGGCCGTCGGCGCCAACCGCAAGATGGTCATCTTTCCGCTCAACCAAGTGCCGGAGATGAACCGCGGGCGCGGCGTGCGGCTGCAACGCTATCGGGAGAAGGGGCTCTCGGACGTTGCGACCTTCAAAGGCGCCAACGGCCTCACCTGGATCGACACCGCCGGCCGCAGCTTCACGCTCAGCCTCAAGGAGTTGAAGGACTGGCGCGGTAATCGCAGCGATGCCGGGCGCATCCGGCCCGAACGTTTCCTCACCAACAATAAATTTAGCGTCGTGCCGAGTGGCGGCAAGGCGGACGCGGATGACGACGGCGAGGCGTAGGGCGCGCGGGTTAACTCGCCACGAACAACAGCGAGTGCTCCGACTTCTCCAGCAATGCCGCGGCGGTGTCGCCGAAGAACAGCTTATCGCCCGGCCGGCGGTCGACGCCCATGACGACGAAATTATGTTTGCGGCGCGCGGTCTCTTTCGTGATCGCTTCTTCCGGCGCCACGTCCGAACGCACCGCAGTGCGCAATTCTATCTGGTAGGTTTCGGCCAGCGCGACGATATCCTTGAGGACCGCTTCCTCGTACTGCCGCGCGCTCTTCTTGCCGCCCGGGGAGACGTAGAGCACCGTCAGTGCCGCCTTGCTGGCGCGCGCCAGCACGATGGCGACCTCGGCGCCGCGGTGGGCGACGTCCGTGCCGTTGACCGGCACCAGGATGCTGAGCTTGCCGGCGAGCGGTTCGTCGCGGTGGACATCGCGCGCGTCCGCCACCGCCAGCGGACCTTCGAAGCCGGTAGCAAGCTTGTTGATGTCGTCGTGGAATTCGTTCCTGCGCGCGACCGTCTTGTCGAGGCCGATGATCAGCAGGTCGTAGCCCTTCTTGGCCTCCTCGGCGACCGCTTTCGGTTTCGGGCCTTTTTCCACCATGGTGGTGACGTCGAGGTTGCTTCCGGATTTTTCGTCCGGCTTCTCATGTTTTTCGGTCTGGCTGGCCTGGCCGGCGAATTCTTTGACGGTTTTGCCGGCTTCGGCGGCTCGCTCCTTGGCGACCGCGGCCGCCGCCTTGCCGGTTTTCTTGTCCGTCTTGATGTGCATCACCGTGGTCGGCATGCCACTCGAGCCGGCGATCAATCCGGCGACGCGCGAGGCAAATTTGCCATTGGCGCTCTCGTCCACCGCCAGCAACAGCCGCTCCAGATTGGGCACGAAGCCCTTGGCCTCCATTTCCTCGCGCTCAAGCCGCTGCTTTTCTTGCCGGCGCATCGGCAGCCGCGCCAGCGCCCAGCGCAGGGTCGGCGGCATCGCCATGGTGGTGATGATCGCCATGGCCACGATCATGGTGAACAAATTTTCGCTCAACACGCCCATCGATAGACCGATGGTGGCGATGATCACCTCGGTGGAGCCGCGCGCGTTCATGCCGGTGCCGAGCGCGAAAGATTCTCGCAAGGAAAGGCCGCCGAGCTTGCCGCCGGCAAAGGCGCCGCCGAATTTGCCGAGAGTGGCAATCACGATGAGCCCAGCTGTGAGCAGCAGCAGTGACGGGTCCTTGAGAAGGGTGAGGTCGGCGCTTAAACCCGCAGTGCCGAAGAACACCGGCATGAAGAAGGCGATGATCAGGCCGCGCAATTGCTCGTCGATGTGGCGGGTGAGGATAGGCGATTCGCCCACCAGGATGCCGGCGACGAAGGCGCCGAGCACAGGGTGAACACCGATCAAGTCGGTGGTGATCGCCATCAGGCACATGATCCCCAGAATCGCGGTGATCACGGGAAATTCGCTGACGAAGGTGTCGTTGACCCAGCGGATGATGGTGAACACGATGCGCCGGCCGATGGTGAAGCTGAGCCCCATGAAAACAAGCGTGCCGAGGACACTCTTGCTCACGCTCCAGGCATCGACGTGACCCTGCAGCGCCAGGCTGAAAATGATCGCGGTGATGATCCAGCCGATGGTGTCGTCGATGATCGCGGAAGCCAGGATCACCTGGCCGACCGTGCGCCGCATGAAATTCATTTCGCGGATCACCGTCGCCACGATCTTGACCGAGGCGATCGACAGCGCAGTGCCGAGGAACAGCGAGGTGATCAAGCGCTTGCCGGGATCGGGCAGCATCCAATCGGGCAGCGCCTGCCCGAGCGCGAAGCCACAAGCAAACGGCAGCACGATGCCGGCGAGTGAGGCATAGACCGAGGCCCGCCCGCTCTGCTTCACCAGCTTGAGATCGGTTTCCATGCCGGTGAGCAGCAACAGCAGCAGAATGCCGAACTGCGCGACGGCATCGAGCATCGCCTTCTGCTCCTTGGCGGCCGGGAACAGCGCGTGCTGGAAATCGGGAAACAACGCGCCCAGCAGTGACGGGCCGAGCACCAGGCCGGCGACCAGCTGGCCCATGACCGCCGGCTGCTTGAACCGCAGCATCAATTCGCCGAGCAGGCGGCCGACCAGCATCAGCACCGCGATCTGTGCGACGAACAAGAGTTCGGAGGGGCCGTGCGCAGGCATGGCGTTCGGGGGTCCTCAGCGGGGGATGGTGCGGCCGGTCGCGGCGGCACGGGTGAATCGTTCAGGCGAAGGTGGCTTTATCGACCGCAGCGCTCAAGGGCCGGCCGGCGCGAGACCCGGCTCTAAATGCAATTGCAAATTATTCGCAATAAGCCTATTCTGCCTCCGCCTGCCGGCCAACGGTAAAACCAAGGTATTTTAAAAGCTTACCCGATATGGATGCGCAGCCTCCTCGGCCTGAGTCCCTCACCGAACGCACCGTGGCGCGGGCGCGGGCGCACATTCTGGGCGAGCGCCCTGGTGTCGGCGGCTATTTGGCCTTCGGCGGGCCGGCGGTCATCGCCTCGATCGCCTACATGGACCCCGGCAATTTCGCCACCAACATCCAGGCCGGCGCCAAATACGGCTACAGCCTGCTCTGGGTGGTGTTGCTCGCCAATCTGATTGCCATGCTGTTCCAGGCGCTGTCGGCCAAGCTCGGCATCGTCACCGGCCGCAACCTGGCGGAAATGTGCCGCGACCGCTTTCCCAAGCCGATCGTCTGGGTGATGTGGGTGGTGAGTGAAATCGCCGCCATGGCGACCGACCTCGCGGAATTTTTGGGCGGGGCGATCGGGCTGGCGCTGCTGTTCAACATGCCGCTATTGGCCGGAATGATCGTCACGGCCATCGTCACCTACGGCATCCTGATGGTGGAGAGCCGCGGCTTCCGCCCGGTCGAGTTAATCATCGGCAGCTTCGTGGCGATCATCGCGCTCTGCTACCTGATCGAGATTTTCATCGCCCATGTGGATTGGGCGGCCGCCGCGCTCGGCACGGTGACGCCGAAGCTTGCCGACGCCGGCGCGCTCTTGCTGGCGGTCGGCATCATCGGCGCCACCGTCATGCCACACGCGGTCTATCTGCATTCCGGCCTGACGCAGGGACGCATCCCGGCGCACGACGACAACGAGAAGCGGGCGGTGGTGCGCATTTCGAATATCGAGGTGCTGGTGGCGCTGGCCGCGGCCGGCCTCGTCAACATGGCGATGGTGATGATGGCCTCGAGCGCCTTTCATGCCGGCCACAGCGACGTCGCCGAGATCGAGACCGCCTACCACACGCTGACGCCGCTGCTCGGCATCGGCGCCGCCGGCGTGTTCCTGCTGTCGCTGATCGCCTCCGGCATTTCGTCTTCGGTGGTCGGCACCATGGCCGGGCAGATGATCATGCAGGGCTTCGTCGGTTTCCGCATCCCGATCTGGCTGCGCCGCGTGATCACCATGGCGCCGGCCTTCGTTGTGGTCGGCTACGGCGTCAACGCCACCACAGCGCTGGTGATCAGCCAGGTGATCCTGAGCATAGCGCTGCCGCTGCCGATGATCGCGCTGTTGATGTTCACCCGCCGGCCCGACATTATGGGGACCTTCGTCAACAGCCGCGTTACCAACGTCGTCGCCGTGGTCGGCACGGCGATCGTGCTGGCGCTCAATATGTTCTTGATCCTCGACACGTTCGGCGTGCCAATTCCAGGACTCTAACGCTCCACCCGCGTCCAGCCCGACGGCATCAGCCGTTCCTGCGGCAGGAAGCGGCCCTTGTAGTCCATCTTGCGCGAGCCCGGCACCCAATAGCCGAGATAGACGTACGGCAGCCGCATTTGCCGCGCGCGTTCGATATGGTCGAGGATCATCAGCGTGCCGAGCGAGCGATCGCCCTGGTCCGGATCGAAGAACGAATAGACCATCGACAGTCCGTCGCTCAGCACATCGGTGAGCGCCACCGCCAACAGACTGCCGGTGCCGCGGCCGTTGATGCGGCTGTCCGGCCCGCGCGCGCGGTATTCGATCAACCGCGTGTCGACGTGGCTGTCTTCGATCATCATGGCGTAGTCGAGCACGGTCATGTCGGCCATGCCGCCGCTGCGGTGGCGGGCGTCGAGATAGGCGCGGAACACCGAATACTGCTCGGAGGTTGGGTTGGGCGTGCGCATGTCTCCGACCAGATCGGCGTTGCGCTCGCCGATACGCCGCATGTTGCGCGAGGGCTCGAAGTCGTCCGCCACCACCCGCACCGAAACGCAGGCGCGGCAGCTTTCGCAGGCCGGCCGATAGGCGATCGATTGGCTGCGGCGGAAGCCGCCGTGGGTGAGCAGGTCGTTGAGCTCGCCGGCGCGCTCTCCGACCAGATGGGTAAAAACCTTGCGCTCCTCCTGGCCCTCCAGATAGGGGCAGGGCGAGGGCGCCGTCAGATAGAATTGCGGGGTGTCGCGGGAATGTTGGGTCACTTATTCCATGTATTTAATGGCGCTATTTCAATGACTCGTGCATGCCACCTATAGCATCGCGCGCCGCGCGGCTCCCGTCAAAGCCCCTTTCGGCCCGTTATCCCCCCGCCGGCGTCATGCCGGCGCGCAATATGGCGGCGCGGCGGGGATTATTGATGACCACCGTGCCGAGCACGATATCGTGCAGCAGCCGGCGGCGCTCATTGAAAAAACACACCAGCACGATGAACGGCGTCAGCGCCGACACCGAAATCCAGAACGCAATGGCGTGCACGGCGCCCAGAACGAAATAGGCGGGCGCGCCGTACCAGGTGCGCATTTCCAGGTCCATGACCCGCATGCCGATGGTGGCCGAGGCTGGGCTGCCGAGGGTGAGGCCGAAATAGGCGATGGCCCAGATCACCGTGCCCGGCGGCATCAGCCAGTAAAGCGCCCAGCCCAGCCCCAGGGTGACAATGCCGATCGCGAATATGAATATCGTCGCCAGCACCAGCGGGATGGCGATGATGACGACGTCGATGATGAAGGCGATCACCCGGCGCGCCAACACGCCTTCGAACAATTCCGGCTGGGTGACCGGATCATAGGCATGGGGTTTGATGTCCATCGACATGCGGGGCCCCTTCAAGCTGTAGCCGCTGGCCTTGCTGCCGCTCCGTCGCCCTCGACATGGAGAAAGAATCGCGCCGGCGCAAGGGGCTGGACGAAGGGCCGCGGCTCCGGCTGGAAGCTTGGCTGTGGTTGCGGCATGGTGCGCGGGCGTCCGGGAGGAGAGCTTTGAGCGTTAAGATCGCCGACATCGAAGCCGCCCGCCGCGTGATTCAAGGCGCGGTACTGCGGACCCCCATGCTGCCGGCGCCCCGGCTCTCGGCGCTGACCGGCGCGGAGGTGTACGTCAAATACGAAAATCTCCAGGTCACCAATTCGTTCAAGGACCGCGGCGCGCTGGTCAAGCTCGCTTCGCTTAACGAGGCCGAGCGCAAGCGCGGGGTCATCGCCATGTCGGCCGGCAACCACGCTCAGGCGGTGGCCTACCACGCCGCGCGGTTGAAGATTCCGGCCACCATCGTCATGCCGGTGACCACGCCGTTCGTGAAGGTGGCGGCCACCCGCTCGCACGGTGCCGAGGTGGTGCTCGACGGCGAGACGGTGGCCGAGGCGCAGGCGCGCTGCGAGCAGATCCAGGCGCAGCGCTCGCTCACGCTGGTGCATCCCTATGACGACGTGCGCATCATCAGCGGACAGGGCACCATCGCGCTCGAAATGCTGGAGGAGGTCACCGACCTTGACACGCTGGTGATCCCGATCGGTGGTGGCGGGCTGATTGCCGGCAACGCCATTGCCGCGCGCGCGGTCAAGCCTGCGATCGAGATCGTCGGCGCGGAATCCGCGCTCTATCCGTCGTTCTGGAACGCGCTGACCGGCGAAGCGCGCCCGATCGGCGGCGCCACGCTCGCGGAAGGCATCGCGGTCAAGAACGTCGGAAAATTGACGCTGCCGGTGGTGCGCGAGTTGGTCGCCGAGATCGTGCTGGTGGACGAGGCGCAGCTGGAGCGCGCGGTCAATGGCTATCTCACGCTGCAGAAGACCATGGCGGAAGGCGCGGGCGCGGCCGGCCTTGCCGCCATGTTGGCCAAGCCCGAGCGTTTCCGCGGCAAACGCGTCGGCCTGATCCTGTGCGGCGGCAATATCGACCCGCGCATACTCGCCTCCATCATGGTGCGCGAGCTCGAGCGCGAGAACCGCATCGTCTCCTTCCGCCTCACCATCCCCGACCGGCCGGGCGTGCTTGGGCAGATTTCGACCCGGCTGGGCGAACTGGGCGCTAACATCCTGGAGGTCGATCACCGCCGTCTGTTCCTCGACGTGCCGGCCAAGGGCGCCAAGCTCGACGTCACCGTCGAGACGCGCGATGCCGCCCATGCCGAGGAAATCCTTTCGGCGCTCGCCGCCGAGGGCTATCAGCCGGTGCGTATCGAGGCCGGCGCGGCGATCGACTGAAGGCCGGCGGTCAGGCCGCCGACGACTGCGCCGGCGTCTCCGGAATCTGCAACTGGCTCAGCGTCGGGTCGCTGCGGTGGATCGCCAGCATATTGATGCCGGCATCGACGACGCGGTAGCCGCGTTCCTCGAGCCATGCGCGCAGCGGTTCCGGGCCGGCCTTGATCGACTCGACCAGCACGATCGGGTGGCTCGCTTCGATCAATTGGCTGGCGCCTTCGAGCGCCTCCAATTCCATGCCTTCGATATCGAGCTTGATTAGATCCACGCGCGGCAGCGACAGTGCGTCCAGGGAAATCTGCTGGATCGCGATCGTCTTGTCGTCGGAATAGTCGATCGGCTGCCCGATGAATTCGGTGTCGGCGCGCGGCTTCAGTTCGAGACTGCCGAAGCTCGACGCGGTCAGGTAGTCGGGCTGGGGAATGCGCAGCACGCCCGGCTCGGAGGAGACCGCGGCATGCATGGCGATGGCGTTGAAGCAATTGTTGATCGCAATGTTGCCGGCCAGCGCGTAATAGAGGCGCTCCTGCGCTTCGATCGCGATCACCGAGCCCCAGCCGGTCATGGCGGTGGCCCATTCGATGGCGTGGACGCCGATATTGGCGCCGCAGTCGATCGCCACCACCCCGTCGCCGTGAAAGCGCTGGCGCGCCTCGATCAGTTGCAGCGCCAGCTCAACCTCGACCGGATCGTAGGCGCCCGCTTCGAGCAGCTGGAAGCCGACGCCGATGCCCTGGCCGGGTTCGGTCATGCGCTGGTCGAACCGGTTGACGATCATGGTGCCGTGGTTGCAGGCGGCGAGCACGAAGGCCAGCTTGCGTCCGACATTGCGCATGGACATCTCCTGGGGCGCGGGACGCAATACGGGCGTGGGCGGGATCGAATCAAGCGGTAGTATAAGGCCTATTGCTTGTTTTGCATCGCCCGCCAGATGCGCTCGGGCGTCGCCGGCATTTCGATGTGGCGCACGCCGAACTCCGAGAGCGCATCGATCACGGCATTGGTCACCGCCGGCAGCGCGCCGACGCAGCCGGCCTCGCCGGCGCCTTTGACGCCGAGCGGGTTGGTTTTGGTCGGCACCGGATTGCTCTCGACCTTCATGGCGCAGAAGTCATGCGCGTGCGGCATGGCGTAGTCCTGGAAGGACGCCGTAACGAGCTGGCCCTCGGCGTCGAAATGGATGTCTTCCATGAGCGCCTGGCCAGCGCCTTGCGCGATGCCGCCATGAATCTGCCCGTGCAACAGCAGGGGATTGAGCACGGTGCCGACGTCGTCCACGACGCTGTAGCGCACGATGTCGGTCTTGCCGGTCTCGCGGTCGATCTCGACTTCGCAGATATGGCAGCCGTTCGGGTAATTGTTGACCGGCGCCGAATAGATGGCGGTGGCGGAGAGCCCCGGCTCCATGCCTTTCGGCAGCTTGGCGGGATCGAGCGAGTCGCGCGCAATCTCCTTGATCGAGAGCGTGCGGTTGGTCTTGGGCGTGGAGAACACGCCGTCCTCGAATTTCAGATCGCTCTCATCGACCTGCAGCGTATGCGCGGCGATGGTGCGCGCTTTGGCGACGACCTTTCCGGTGGCGTCGTGAAAGGCGGAGCCGCCGATAGTGGCCGAGCGCGAGCCTCCGGTGCCTTCGCCGAAGAACACCTCGTCGGTGTCGCCCTGCACGTAGTTGACTTCGTTGGGGTCGAGCCCGAGCCGGTCGCAGACCAGCTGTTTGAATACGGTCTCGTGGCCCTGGCCCTGGCTGTTGGAGCCGCCGAACAGCGTCACCGTGCCGGAGCGGTCGAAGCGCACCTCGGCGCCTTCCAGGCCGGGCGCGGCCGCGCGCTCGACGGTATTGGAGATGCCGAAGCCCAGTAGCTTGCCGCGCTTGTGGGCGTCGGCCTTGCGGTTATTGAGCGTTTTGACGTCGGCAAGCTCGAGCGCCAAGTCCATGTTCTTCTCGAAGGCGCCGCAGTCATAGGTGAAGGTCAGCCCGGTCTTGAACGGCATGGCATCGGCCGGAATGTAATTGCGCCGGCGCAGCTCGGCCGGATCGATCCCCATTTCGGCGGCGGCGAGATCGACCATGCGCTCGATCACGAAGGCCATTTCCGGCCGGCCATTGCCGCGGTAAGGCCGCACCGGGTTGGTGTTGGTGAAAGCGCCGCTGATGTCGGCGTGAATCGCCGGCGTGCGGTAGACGCCGGCCATGCTGCCGGCATTCATCATGAAGGCCGGCATGGAATGCATCATATAGGCGCCGATGCCGGCCACGATCTTCACCCGCATGGCGAGAAAGACGCCGTCATTGTCGAGCGCCATTTCGGCCTCGGTGACGTGGTCGCGGCCTTGCGCGTCACTTAAGAAAGCTTCGGTGCGCGTGCTGATCCATTTCACCGGCCGCCCGGTGAGCTTGGACGCCAGCAAAACGAGCGGCAATTCGTTGAAGATCGGCGATTTCATGCCGAAGCTGCCGCCGGTGTCGCCGGTCACGAGGCGCAACTTGGTCTCCGGCACGCTCATCAGCTTGGCGAGCTGGGCGCGGGCCATATGCGGGCGTTGCATCGAGGTGTAGAGCGTATAACGGCGGTCCGGCGCATTGTAGTCGCCGACCGCGCCGCGCGGCTCCATGGGGGCGGCGGTGACGCGGTTGATTACGAAGTGGTGCTTGACGACACGCGCGGCCTTGGCGAAGCCGGCATCGGCCGCGGCCTTGTCGCCGAACAGCGTGGTGAAGCCGATATTGTCGGCGCAGTCGTCCCACACCCGCGGCGCGCCCGGCTGCAATGCTGCGGCCGTGGTGGCGATGGCGGGCAACGGCTCGTAGTCCACTTCGATCAGTTCGGCGGCGTCGAGCGCCTGCGCCACCGTCTCGGCGACGACGAAAGCGACGCAGTCGCCGACCCAGCGCACGCGTTCCTCGGCCAGAATCGGATAGCGCGGCCTGTACATGGGCGAGCCGTCACGGCGCGTGAGACCTGCATGCACAGGCAGGTCGCTGTAGCCGGCGGCTTTGATATCATCGGACGTGAGCACGGCCAGCACGCCGGGCGCCACTTTTGCCTTCGCAATGTCGATCGACTTGATTTTGGCGTGCGCGTGCGGCGAGCGCAGCACCACGGCGTGGGCCATGCCGGGCAATTTGATGTCGTCGGTATAGCGCCCGCCGCCTTGCAAGAGACGCGGGTCCTCGAAACGCGACACGCCTTGTCCGATTGCGAATTCACCCATCGCAATGCTCGCCTTCTATTTTCAATGTGTGTGTTGACCGGAGGAGGGACGAAAGAGTTTTATTTGGCCGTGAGTTTTTCCGCCACGCGCGGTGCGAAATAAGTGAGCACGCCGTCGCAGCCCGCGCGCTTGAAGGCGGCGAGGCTTTCCCACATCGCCCGCTCGCCGTCGAGCCAGCCGTTCTGGGAGGCCGCCTGGATCATCGCGTATTCGCCCGACACCTGATAGGCGAAGGTCGGCATGGCGAAAGTTTCTTTCACGCGGCGGCAGATGTCGAGATAGGGCAAGCCCGGCTTGACCATGATCATGTCGGCGCCTTCCTCGATGTCGAGCGCGACTTCGCGCAACGCCTCGTCGCTGTTGCCATAGTCCATCTGATAGGTGCGCTTGTCGCCGGTGAGCGTCTTGGACGAGCCGACGGCGTCGCGGAATGGTCCGTAAAAGGCGGAGGCATATTTCGCCGCGTAGGACATGATCGAGACGTCGGTGAAGCCGTTCACGTCGAGCCCCTTGCGGATTGCCGCCACGCGTCCGTCCATCATGTCGGAAGGTGCAATGATGTCGCAGCCGGCGTCGGCCTGCACCAGCGCCTGGCGCACGAGCACCGCGACGGTCTCGTCATTGAGGATGACGCCGTCGCGCAGTAAGCCGTCATGGCCGTGGCTGGTGAAGGGATCGAGCGCCACGTCGCACAGGATGCCGATTTCCGGCACTTCCTTTTTGATGGCGCGGATGGCGCGGCAAACCAGATTGTCCGGGTTGAGCGCCTCGCTGCCGGTCTCGTCGCGCAAGGCCGGATCGGTGTAGGGGAACAACGCCAGGCACGGGATGGTGAGCTTGGCCGCGCGCTCGGCTTCACGCACGGCTTGATCGACGGAGAGCCGCTCGACGCCGGGCATGGAGGGGATGGGCGCACGCGCGTTCTGTCCGTCCATGACGAACAGCGGCCAGATCAGGTCGTCGGTGGTGAGCACGGTCTCCCGCACCATACGGCGCACCCATTCGTGCTGCCTGTTGCGGCGCATGCGCACGGTCAGATCGAGCCGGTCGGTTTGAGCCGGCGCCTCTTTCTCGACCGGCGCCAGCCGGGCGCGGGATTCGATCGGGCGGCCGAACTTGATTGCCATTGCGAGCCTCCAGGGGCCTCTTTTTAGCCGGTCCGCGTCCGCTGTGCCACCCACCCGGCGGGCGGGCTTGACCCGGTAGAGCATCCCGGGAAGGTTTCAGGCGCAGCCGGCCGGAATTTACACATGGACTTCACCCTCACCGAAGAGCAGCGCGCCTTCCAGGCGACGGCCCGCCAGTTCGCGCGCGAGGAGATGATGCCGCACGCGCGCGACTGGGACGAGGGCGCGGTATTCCCGGTCGAGGCCTTGCGCAAGGCGGCGGCGCTCGGATTTGGCGGCATTTACGTCAAGGAGGACGTCGGCGGCTCGGGTCTCAACCGCCTCGACGCCGCGCTGATCTTCGAGGAACTGGCGCAAGGCTGCACCTCCACCGCCGCCTATATCTCGATCCACAACATGGCGGCCTGGATGATCGACGCCTTCGGCGGCGAGGCGCAGCGCAAGAAATTTCTGCCCAAGCTTTGCAGCATGGAGCATTTCGCCAGCTACTGCCTGACCGAGCCGGGTTCGGGTTCGGATGCCGCCAGCTTGCAGACGAAAGCGCGCCGTGACGGCGAGCATTACGTGCTCGACGGCGCCAAGGCCTTCATTTCCGGCGGCGGCGTCTCGGACATTTATGTGGTGCTGGCGCGCACGGGCGAAGCGGGCGCGCGCGGCATATCCTGCATCGTGGTGGAGAAGGAAACCCCGGGTCTTTCCTACGGCGCGCAGGAAAAGAAGCTCGGCTGGAAGTCCCAGCCGACCGCCATGGTCTTGTTCGAGAACTGCCGTGTGCCGGCGGCCAATTTGATCGGCCGTGAAGGGCAGGGCTTCAAGATCGCCATGGGCGGGCTCGATGGCGGGCGATTGAATATCGGCGCCTGCTCGCTTGGCGGCGCGCAGTTCTGCCTCGATCGCACCATCGACTACATGAAAGAGCGCAAGCAGTTCGGCGCGAGGCTGGCCGATTTCCAGGCGCTGCAGTTTCGCGTCGCCGATTACGCCACCGAACTGGAAGCCGCGCGCCTGCTGCTGCACCGCGCGGCGGTGGCGGTGAGCGAGGGGGAGCCGGCAGCGACACGGCTTGCCGCGCAAGCCAAGCTGCGCGCCACCGACGCCGGCTTCGAAGTGGTCAACGGCTGTTTGCAGTTGCACGGCGGCTACGGCTATCTAAGCGACCATCCGATCGAGCGCGTGTTGCGCGACGTGCGGGTGCACCAAATTCTGGAAGGCACCAACGAGATTATGCGCGTGATCGTCGGCCGCGCCATGCTTGGAAACTAGGTCAGGAGGAACGTCATGGAACAGCTGTCGCGAAAATATCTCACGCGCGAGGAAATGATGAAGCGTGTCGCCCGCTTCAAGGACCTCAAAGGTTCCGACGGCGGCCTGCCGGACAGCAAGATGCCGGGCTGCGAGCGTACGCTGTTCAACGTCATCGGTTTTCAGCCGCCGGAGAATGCCGGCGCGAACGCGACATCGCCGGTCGGCGACCATGCCGCGCGCATGGCCGCCATCAAGATCCGCGAGGGGTTCAATCTCGGCTACTGCAAGGCCAAGCCCGGCCACGGGCCTGAGATGCACAATCACGACACCAACGAGACTTTCATCGCTATGACCGGCACTTGGCGTGCGAGCTGGGAGGACGAAAAAGGCAAAGTCGATTATGTCGATCTCAATCCGCTCGATGTCGTCTCGTTCCCGCCCGGCATGATCCGCCGCTTCGAGAACGTCACCAAGGGCGATCCCAACGAAGAGTCGGTGCTGATGTTCGTGATCGGCGGCGACGCCCCGCAGGCTGAATTCTCCGATGAGGCGATGCACCGGCTGGAAAAGGCCGGCGTTTGGCCGCCGCCGCAAGGCAAATAATAATGCTGGCTCTCCATTCCCCTCCCCACCGCTGCGCGGGGGGAGGGTGGAATACGGCGCACGCGCAATGACCGACGAAATCCTGTTCGAGCGGCGCGGGGCGGCGGGGCTCGTGACGCTCAACCGACCGAAAGCGCTCAATGCGGTCACGCATAAGATGGTGCTGATGTTGCGCAAGCAACTCGACGCCTGGGCGGACGATCCGGCCGTAACCCGCGTCGTCATCACCGCTGCCGGTGAGCGCGCCTTCTCCGTGGGCGGCGATATCCGCCATCTCTACGATCTCGGAATGGCCGGGCGGCATGACGAGGCGCTGCAATTCTGGCGCGATGAATATCCGCTCAACACGACGATCAAAAACTACCGCAAGCCCTATGTGGCGCTGATCGACGGCATGGTGATGGGCGGTGGCGTCGGCGTCTCGGTGCACGGTTCGCACCGCGTGGCCGGCGACCGCTTTCAGTTTGCCATGCCGGAAGTCGGCATCGGCTTCTTCCCCGATGTCGGCGCCACCTGGTTCCTGCCGCGCCTGCCGGGCGCGCTTGGCGCCTATTGCGCCTTGACCGGCGAGCGCTTCGACATCGGCGACGCCATCGCCGCCGGCATCGCCACCCACCGCGTGCCCTCGGCGCGCTTCGGCGCGCTGTTCGACGGCCTCACCGGCACGGTTTCGGTCGATGCTCTGCTTGCCGCCTTTGCCGAACCGGCGGGCGAGGGACCGATCCTGACGCGGCGCGCAACGATCGACCGGATTTTCGCGGGACCGAGCGTCGAGGACATTCTTGTGGAGCTGGACCATGAAGCGGCTTCTGGTTCCGCCGATGCCGAATGGGCGGCGAAAACCGCCGCCACCATGCGGACGAAATCGCCGCTCAGTCTCAAGATCGCGCTGGCGCAGGTGCGGCGCGGCAAGGATTGGGATTTCGAGACGTGCATGCGCGCGGAATTCCGCATAGTGTCGCGCGTCATCAGGGCCCATGATTTTTACGAGGGCGTTCGTGCCGTGATCATCGACAAGGACAATGCTCCGCGTTGGCAGCCGGCGACGCTTCACGAAGTGAGCGAGGCCGAGGTCGAACGCCATTTCGCGCCGCTGGGCGCGGGCGAGCTGGTGCTGCCGTGAGCGAGCCGATCTACAACGATGACGTTCAAACTCTCGAGCCGGTGCACCAAGAAGCGGCGGAACCGGCGGTCGGGCGTTGGACCCGGCGGCTGGTGTTGTTCCTGCGCATCATGGCGGCCATATCGATGCTAAAGGGGCTATATCACTGGACGCGCGTATGCGGCATCGGCGTCGGCGACGGCGAACTGTTCGCATATCAGCCCGTCGCCTGGCAGGTCGCCACGGTGTTCTTCGCGGTGATCGACTTGGTCGCCGCCGTGGGCTTATGGCTCGCGGCCGCCTGGGGCGCGGTGATCTGGCTGATGTCGGTTGCGTCCATGCTGGCAGTGGAAATTTTCTTTCCGAAAGTGTTCGGCGTCGGGCTGTCGACCGGTCTTCTGGAAGGCGGCTTGCTTGCAATTTACCTGTGGCTGGCCTTGAAGTCGGCGCAGGAACATCCGCAAGGGTGAAAAATAGTGAGCGCATGATCCCGAAAAGCTTGTCCTCGACTTGATCGGGGAATGGGAGCCGGTTTTCGGATAAAATCATGCGCAAGGAAAAAGGGGAGGGTGCGATGGCGCGCATAGGATTCATCGGTCTCGGCAATATGGGATTGCCGATGGCGCAGAATCTGATCAAGGCCGGCCATCAGGTCGAGGGCGTCGACGTCAACCCGGCGGCGGTGGCGAAACTCAAAGCGTCCGGCGGCACCGACGCTGAATTTGCCAAGGTCGCCGCATCGCGCGCCGATGTGGTTATCACCATGCTGCCTGCCGGCAGCCATGTGCGCGAAGTCTATCTTGGACCCAATGGCATCATCGAGAACGCCAACGCCAGTACCCTATTGATCGATTGCTCGACCATCGACGTCGACACCGCGCGCGCGGTCGCGGCCGAAGCTGAGAAGAAGGGGCTCCTGATGCTGGACGCGCCGGTCTCCGGCGGTGTCGGCGGTGCAACCGCCGCCACGCTCACCTTCATGGTCGGCGGTAGCGAACAGGCCTTCGTGCGCGCGGAATCGATTTTACAAAAAATGGGCAAGACCATCGTGCACGCCGGCGGCGCCGGCAACGGCCAGGCCGCCAAGATCTGCAACAACATGATCCTCGGCGTCTCGATGATCGCGGTGTCGGAAGCGTTCGTGCTGGCGGAGCAGCTCGGACTCGACCACCAGAAACTGTTCGACATTTCGTCGAAGTCGTCGGGCCAGTGCTGGTCGCTCACCAGCTATTGCCCGGTGCCGGGACCGGTGCCGGCATCGCCGGCCAACCGCGATTATCAGGCGGGCTTCACCGCCGCCATGATGCTTAAGGATTTGAATCTGTCGCAAGCCGCCGCCAAGGCCAGCGGCGCCAAGACCGAACTCGGCGCCGCTGCCGCTAGGATTTATTCACGCTATGCCGAGAGCGGCGAGGCGGGGCGCGATTTTTCCGGTATCATCAGGTTTATTCGCGGCTGAAAACTTTGGCGATGCGCCATTCCGGGACGCGGCCCGGTATGAACGGGCGCCCGTGGTGAACGAACGGTAACGCCGGTCGCTACAATTGTGTTTTCAACACTCCGTTTTCTGCTGCAAATAAACCTAATCTTTATGGTGTTATTTAAGCCGATTTTAGACTGCGCCTCCTAGTGTGCGGTGTCTGGAACGAGAAAGACAGGGTCTCGTTTCCGGCGAAGATTTATAAAAACGCAAGGGGCGTTGAACATGAAAGCCGTTGCGAAGACGGTCGAGCCTGCCGAACGCGAGGCGCGCTTCGATCACATCCGGCCACTTTATCTGGAGGCCTTGACCTTGGTGGAGCGGCTGCATCGCCGGTTGCTCGACGTCATCAAGGATGAATTCGATCGCCGCGGACGGGCCGACATCAATTCGGTGCAGGCACTGCTGCTCTACAATATCGGCGACAAGGAATTGACCGCCGGCGAGCTGCGCACGCGCGGCTACTATCTCGGCTCCAACGTCTCCTACAACTTGAAAAAGTTGGTGGAGATGGCCTTCCTCGACCATCAGCGCAGCCGCGTCGACCGCCGTTCGGTGCGAATCAAGCTGACCGAGAAGGGACGCGAGGTGAGCGACATCGTCGAAGCGCTCTACCAGAAGCACGTGCGTACGGTCGAGCAGGTCGGTGGCATCAATGCCGACGAGTTTGCGACCCTGAACAAGTCACTGCATCGCCTCGAGCGCTTCTGGACCGACCAGATTCTTTACCGCCTGTAGCTCGCGTACTGGTGGGAAGTGACTTGCCCCGGCCGCTTGCGGCCGGGGCATTTGTATTTTCCGCGCGACCCGGAAATGTGGGCGCCGGCCAATATCGACCGAGGCCTAGATATTGCGCCTGGGATACCGTCCACATGCCAATGCTTGGCGGTTTGCGCCCAATATGCTATTTGCGGGGGCAATCCCGGACCTAGCCTTTTTGGCGGCGCCGCCCGCAATTCCGGCGCCCAGGAGACCGTAATGTCGGCGACGTCGAGCCCCAAGCCTGCAAGCGAAGCTGAGAGCCTGTTCACCGCACCCTTGCGCGAGACCGACCCCGAAATCGCCGAGGCGATCGGGCTCGAGCTCGGCCGGCAGCGCGACGAGATCGAATTGATCGCGTCCGAGAACATCGTCTCGCGTGCGGTGCTGGAAGCGCAAGGCTCCGTACTCACCAACAAATATGCCGAAGGCCTGCCGGGTAAGCGCTATTACGGCGGCTGCCAGTTCGTCGACATCGCCGAGACCCTGGCGATCGAACGCGTCACCAAATTGTTCGGCTGCAAGTTCGCCAATGTGCAGCCGCATTCCGGCGCCTCCGCCAATGCGGAAGTGTTCTTCGCGCTGATGCAGCCGGGCGATACCTTCATGGGCCTCAATCTGGCCGCCGGCGGGCATCTCTCCCATGGTTCGCCGGTCAATATCTCCGGCAAATGGTTCAAGCCGGTGCCGTACGACGTGCGGCGCGAGGACCAGCGCATCGACATGGAGCAGGTGGCGCGGTTGGCACGCGAGCACAAGCCGAAGCTCATCATCGCCGGCGGCTCGGCCTATCCGCGCATCATCGACTTCCGCGCTTTCCGCGAAATTTGCGACGAGGTCGGCGCGCTGCTGATGGTCGACATGGCGCATTTCGCCGGGCTGGTGGCCGGCGGCGCGCATCCCTCGCCGTTCCCGCATGCGCACGTCGTGACCACAACCACCCACAAGACGCTGCGCGGTCCGCGTGGCGGTGTCATCCTGTCCGACGACGAGGCGATCGCCAAGAAACTCAACTCGGCGGTATTCCCCGGCATGCAGGGTGGCCCGCTGATGCACGTGATCGCCGCCAAGGCCGTTGCGTTTGGTGAAGCGCTACGGCCGTCGTTCCGCGCCTATGCGCGCAACGTGGTCGAGAACGCCAAGGCGCTGGCCGAGCACCTGAAGTCGCACGGGCTCGATATCGTTTCCGGCGGCACCGACACGCATTTGATGCTGGTCGATCTGCGGCCAAAAAAGCTGACCGGCAAGGTGGCGGAGGCAGCGCTCGGGCGCGCCCACATCACCTGCAACAAGAACGGCATTCCGTTCGACCCTGAAAAGCCCACCGTCACGTCCGGCATCCGGCTCGGCACGCCGGCCGGCACCACGCGCGGCTTCGGCATCGCCGAATTCCGCCAAGTGGGCGACATGATCGTGGAAGTGCTCGACGTGCTGTCGCAGAAGGGCACGGACGAGGATTCGC
The DNA here is from genome assembly GCA_963814885.1 of uncultured Alphaproteobacteria bacterium. Taxonomy (GTDB): domain Bacteria; phylum Pseudomonadota; class Alphaproteobacteria; order Rhizobiales; family Xanthobacteraceae; genus Pseudolabrys. The sequence goes on from CAWFEO010000018.1 coordinate 188,694, forward strand.
TCACCGAAGGCGCGGTGCGCGACAAGGTGAAGAGCTTAATTTCGCGTTTTCCGATTTATCCCGATTAAAGCGGCGGGGGCCCCCCGATGCGTTGCCCGAGTTGCGGAAGCCTCGATACCCAGGTGAAGGATTCGCGGCCGACCGAGGATTCCGCCGTCATCCGGCGCCGGCGCGTGTGCCTGACTTGCAATTTCCGCTTCACTACGTTCGAGCGCGTGCAATTACGCGAGCTCACCGTCATTAAACGCAACGGCCGGCGCGTGCCGTTCGATCGTGATAAGCTGATGCGCTCGGTGCAGATCGCGCTGCGCAAACGTTCGGTCGACCCGGAGCGCATCGAGCAGGAGGTTTCCAAGATCGTGCGCGAACTGGAAAGCCAGGGCGAGAACGAGGTCTCATCGGAAACCATCGGCGAACTGGTGATGGAGCACCTGCGCGAGCTCGACGACGTGGCTTACGTGCGCTTTGCCTCCGTCTACCGCAATTTCCGCGAGGCCAAGGATTTCCGCGCCGCGCTCGACGAATTGTCGGGTGAGGAGGGGGCTAAGCCCGCGGCCAGCGCGCGCAAATGAGCCTGCAAGACGCGCAAGCAACCCCCGTGACGGCCGCGGACGACGCGCGCTTCATGCAGCTTGCGCTGGCGCTCGGCCGGCGCGGGCTCGGCAACACATCGCCCAATCCGGCGGTCGGCGCGGTCATCGTGAAGGACGGCGTCATTCTCGCGCGCGGCTGGACGCAAGAGGGCGGCCGCCCGCATGCCGAGGTCGAGGCGCTGCGCCGCGCCAAGAAAACGGCGCCAAATGCGCTGGTTGGTGCCACCCTGTATGTGACGCTCGAGCCGTGCTCGCATAAGGGCAAGTCGCCGCCTTGCGCCGACGCCATCATCAAGGCGGGCATTGCACGCGTGGTCTCGACCCTGGACGATCCCAATCCGGAGGTCGCGGGCAAGGGCCACGCGATGCTGCGCGCCAAAGGCATCGCGGTCGATATCGGCGTCGGCTCCGAAGAGGCGCGCCGCGCCCACGCCGGCCATATCTTGCGCGTCACGCAAGACCGTCCGCACGTGTTGCTCAAGCTGGCGATCTCCGCCGACGGCAAGGTGGGGCTGGCCGGCCGCAAGCCGGCGGCCATCACCGGCGAGGCGGCGCGTCAGCGCGTCTTCCAGATGCGAGCGCAGAGCGATGCCATCATGGTCGGCATAGGCACCGTGCTGTCCGACAATCCGCAACTCACCTGCCGGCTGCCCGGCATGGACGCGCGCTCGCCGGTGCGCGTGGTGCTTGATGCGCAATTGCGCGTGCCGCTGGCGACTTCGGTGGTGGCGACGGTGCGCGAGACACCGACCTGGGTGTTCGCCTCGCGCAAGGCGTCATCGATGGCGGAGGAGGTCTTGCGGCACAAGGGCTGCAAAGTCTTCCGCGTCGATGACGACGGCAATGGGCGGCTCGATCTCGGCGCGGTGCTGAAGGTTCTTGCCGGCGATGGCGTCACCCGGCTGATGGTGGAGGGCGGTCCGACGCTGGCCGCAAGCCTTGTCGCCGCCGACCTGGTGGACGAGGCGGCGCTCATCTATTCCGAGAAACTGATCGGCGACGGCGGCATTGCGCCGCTCGAAGGCATGGCCCTTGACGCGCTCAACGGACATCTGCGCGTCGCCGGCAGCGAGCGGCTCGGCGCGGATACGCTCGAGAGTTACGAGCGGACGTAAATGTTCACCGGCATCGTCACCGACATGGGCGAAGTGCGTTCGGTCAAGCCGCGGGCCGACAATCTGCATCGCATCGTCGTCAATTGCAGCTATCCGCGCGCCGAGCTGATCGAGGGCGCCTCCATTGCCTGCTCCGGCGTCTGCATGACCATCGTGGGCGCGGGCGAGGACGACGGCCGCCCCTGGTTTTCTGTCGATGCCGCGGCGGAAACCTTAGGCGTTACCACGGTCGGCCGCTGGCGCCACGGCACGCCCGTCAACCTCGAGCGACCGCTAAAGCATGGCGATGAGCTCGGCGGCCATCTGGTCGCCGGCCACGTCGACGGCCTGGCGACCGTGATCGCGCGCGAAGACATGACCGACATGGCCCGCCTGGTGCTGCGTGCGCCGGCGGAGCTCGCGCGCTTTATCGCGGCCAAGGGCTCGGTGGCGCTCGACGGCGTCTCGCTCACAGTCAATGCGGTGGAGGGCGACACTTTCGCGGTGCTGATCATCCCGCACACATTGCAGGTCACCACGCTTGGCGCGCTCTCCAAGGGTGATGATGTGAACTTTGAGGTCGACACCATGGCCCGCTATGCCGCGCGGCTGCTCGCGGCGCGGAAAGATTGAGGTCCAAAACCGAAGGTCTTGTGAGCGCGCCACCCGCTTGCTACCACGCCGTTGAACTCTAGGGGCTGCGGGCATGGCCAAAAAAAGCGCCAAAAAACGTCCAACGACACGGCGCGGCAGCCGCGGGCGCGGCGGCCTGCGCATGCTGATCGTGGAAGCGCGCTTTTACGAGGACATATCCGACGCGCTGCTGCGCGGCGCGCGTGGCGTGCTCGACGAAGCCGGTGCGGAATACGACAGCATCTCGGTGCCGGGCTCCCTCGAAATCCCGGCGGCGATTGCTTTTGCCGTCGAGGCCGCGCGCAGCCGGCGGCGGCCGTATGACTGCGTGGTCGCGCTCGGCTGCGTCATCCGCGGCGAGACCTATCATTTCGAACTGGTGTCGAACGAATCCGCGCGCGGATTGACACAGCTAGCGATCAACCAACAGCTCGCCATCGGCAACGGCATCCTCACGGTCGAGAATGAAGCCCAGGCGCGCGCCCGCGCCGGCGGTGACAAAGGTAACAAGGGCGCCGACGCCGCGCGCGCGGCGCTCGCCATGGCGCGGCTCCAGCGCGATCTCAAAGGCCGGTGATGGCCCGCAACGCCAAAAGCGCGGACAAGGACGCGCGCAAGGCCAACAAGCGCGGCGCCGCGCGGCTAGCCGCGGCGCAGGCGCTTTATCAGATGGATCTCGCCGGTACCGGTCTCAACGATATTCTCGCCGAGTTCGAAAAGCATTGGATCGGCCGCGAGGTCGAAGGCGCGCAATATCTTCCCGCCGAGGCTGCCTTTTTCCGCGACATCGTCACCGGGGTGGTGCGCGAACAGCGCAAGCTCGATCCGCTGATCGACGAGGCTCTGGCGCAGCGCTGGCCTTTGAAACGCATCGAGGCGATCCTGCGCGCGGTGCTGCGCGCCGGCGCCTATGAGCTCGACCACCGCCGCGACGTGCCGGCGCGGGTGGTGGTGTCGGAATATGCCGACGTCGCCGCCGCCTTCGTCGAGCGCGACGAGACCGGCATGATCAACGCCGTGCTCGACCAGCTGGCGCGCAAACTGCGCACCGCCGAGTTCGGGCAGGCCGCCGGGTGACGCCATGGCCGCGCATGATGACATCTCGGCCGAGGACAAACTGATCGCGCGCTTCTTCCAGCCGATCGCGATCCATCCCGGCGCGCTCGGTCTTGGCGACGACGCCGCCTTCATCACGCCGCCGCCGGGCTGTGACCTGGTGCTCAAGGCCGACGCCATCATCGGCGGCGTGCATTTCTTCGCCGACGACGCCGCCCATACGGTCGCTTGCAAGGCACTGCGGGTGAACTTGTCCGACTTGGCCGCCAAGGGTGCGCGCCCGCTCGGCTTCCTGCTTTCGCTCGCGCTGCCGAAGGAGATCGGCGACAATTGGCTCATCAATTTCGCCGAAGGGCTGCGCGGTGATTCAGTGCTCTACGCCTGCCCGCTGTTCGGTGGCGACACCGACCGCACGCCGGGGCCAATCACCATTTCCATCGCCATGTTCGGCAGCGTGCCGGAAGGCACCATGGTGCGCCGCGCCGGCGCCCGTACCGGCGACCGCGTGTTCGTCAGCGGCACGATTGGCGATGCGTGCCTCGGGCTCGCCGTGCGCAACGGCAAGGATTGGAAATTGAGCGAGGCGCAGCGCCAGCATCTCGTCGCGCGCTACCTGTTGCCGCAGCCGCGCAATGCGCTGGCCGAGGCCGTGCGCATGCATGCCTCCGCTTCGATGGACGTGTCCGACGGGTTGGCCGGCGATTTCGCCAAGCTCTGCCGCGCCTCGCGGGTCGGCGCCACCATCGCCGTCGAGCGCATCCCGCTCTCCGACGCCTGCAAGGCGGTGCTCGCCGGTGACCCGGCCACGCGCGAGGCGGCGCTCAGCGGCGGCGACGACTATGAGATCGTCTGCACCGTGCCGGCGGCCAAGGCGGAAAGCTTCCGCGCCGCGGCGCAAGCGGTAAACGTACCGGTCACCGAGATCGGCGAGATCGTGGCAGGCGAGGGCGCCCGCTTTCTGGGAAGCGACGGCGAGCCGCTGACTTTCCAGCGCGCCGCCTTCAGCCACTTCTGAAAAGCTTGAGACGGGTGTAAGACAGAGCCGGAGCAGGACAAGACCATGCACGATATGACGGCCAATATAGCGGCGCTTCCGGCCTATGAGCCGCATCCGAATTTCGCCAAAAACCACAAGCTATATCCGACCAGCGCCTGGCTGCGGCGCGCGGCGCCGCGCAACGTGCCGCGCTTCGCCTTCGAATACGGCGACACCGGCGCCGGCAACGACGTCGGCATCGCGCACAACTGGGCGGCTTTCGACGCCATCAAGGTGACGCCGCGCTATGGCGTGGTAGTGACGCCGCCGCCGGTCGGCGTCGAATTGTTCGGCACCCGCTACAACGCGCCGATCGGCATTGCGCCCATGGGCGCTCCGGCGCTGGTGTGGCCGGGCGCCGACGTGCTTATGGCGAAGGCGGCGCAGCGCGCCCGCGTACCCTACTGCTTGAGCACCGCCGGCGGCCTGACGATTGAGGAGGCGGCGAAATATGCCCCCGACGTGTTCTGGCTGCAGCTTTATCGCTTCTGGCGCGACGATCATAAGATCGGCTTCGATCTCATTCGGCGCGCGCAGGCGGCCGACACTAAGGTACTCGCCCTCACGCTCGACGTGCCGGTGCGCACCACGCGCTCGCGCGAGACCTATGCCGGGCTCGCCAACGAATTCCATCCGACGGTACGCATGGCGTACGAAATGATGATCCGGCCAAAATGGCTGCTCGCATTTCTACGCCGCGGCTATCCGCGTTTCGCCACGCTCAGCGAATATGCCAAGTCGCGCCACACCAACACGATCATCCGCTTCGCGCGCGCCAATATGGGCGGCGCCTTCACCTGGGAAGAGGTCAAGCGCTACCGCGACAAGTGGAAAGGCAAAATGGCGGTAAAGGGTGTGCTGCATCCGGCCGACGCCGAGAAAGCCGTCGCGCTCGGCATCGACGGCATCTGGGTGTCGAACCATGGCGGCCGGCAGATCGAGGCGTTGACGCCGCCGATCAACGTGTTGCCTGCGATCGCGGCCGCGGTCGGCAAAAAAACGACCATCCTGCTCGACAGCGGCGTGCGTAGCGGCCAGGACGTCATGCGGGCCCTGGCGCTCGGCGCCGATGCCGCCTTTGCGGGAAAATCGTTCTTGTGGGCCGTGGCCGCCCTCGGCGATGAGGGGCCGGCACAACTCATCGACCTCTATATCGACGAGCTGCGCGCCTCCCTCGGGCAAATCGGCGCTCATTCACCGGCCGAGGCGCGCAATGCGACCATCCTCCAACCGGGGGCCATCGATTTTAATGCCGCGGCGACGCCCCGGGCCGCCAAACGACCCGTCACAAAAAGCGCCAAACGCTGAAGCGGCGGGGCTTGCCCGGCTCAATGCTGCCCTGCGCTAGCGGGGTAGCGATTCGAGGCCGGCGCCGTTAAAAGAGCGGACTTTCCAGGAGCGCGAACCCATGTCGGCGGTCGCCGAGCCTCTCCCGCATGCCCTGATCGACGACCATCTGGCGCATCGCAACGCCATGGTGCTGGCGGCGGCGCAGGCGCTCGGCGGCGCCAACAACGTCATCATCTACTCGACCGCCAGCATCGTCGGCTCGGTGATTGCGCCGGACAAAGGTCTGGCGACGCTGCCGATCGCCTGCTTTGTGGTCGGCATGTGGCTCGGCACTCTGCCGGTGGGCGCGCTGGCGCGCCGGTTCGGTCGCCGCGTCGCACTGCTGACCGGCGCCGGCTTCGGAGTTGTCTCGGGGCTGATTTCCTATTCCGCGGTGATAACGGGCAATTTCTGGCTGCTGCTGCTCGGCGCTTTTTGCGGCGGGCTCTACTCATCGTCGATGCAGTCCTACCGCTTCGCCGCCACCGATACGGCGAGCGAAGCCTACCGACCCAAGGCGGTGTCCTGGGTGTTGGCCGGTGGCGTGTTCGCGGCGTTGATCGGCCCGCAACTCGTCATCTTCACCAAGGACCTGCTGCCGCCTTTTCTGTTTGCGGCCAGCTATCTCGGCCAAACGGCACTCGCGGTGACAGCGATTTTGGTGCTGGCGTTCGTGAAGGTGCCGCCGGTCGCCAGTCGGAAGAGCGACAACGCGCGGCCGCTGTTCGAGATCGTGCGCGCCCCGCGATTTATCGTGGCGGTCGCCTGCGGCGTGGCAAGCTATTCCATGATGAACCTGGTGATGACCGCTGCGCCGCTCGCCATGGTCGGCTGCGGCCATTCGGTGACCGACGCCACGCTTGGCATTCAGTGGCACGTGCTCGGCATGTATGCGCCAAGTTTCCTCACCGGCAGCCTGATCGCGCGTTTCGGCATCACGCGCATCACCGGCATCGGCCTGGGGATGATCGCGCTGACCGGGGTGGTCGCCATCAGCGGGCTCTCGGTCGCGCATTTCTGGACCGCCCTGGTGCTGCTCGGCGTCGGTTGGAATTTCGCCTTCATCGGCGCGACCACCATGGTGGCGCAGACTTACCGGCCCGAAGAGCGCACCAAGGTGCAGGCATTCAACGACTTCCTGATCTTCGGCAGCATGGCGGTGAGCTCGTTTTCCTCCGGCCAGCTGCTCGCCTATTTCGGCTGGCAGGCGGTCAACGAGGTGATCTTCCCGACCATTTTCATCGCCGGTGCGCTCTTGGCCTGGCTCGCCGCGCGCAATCGTGCGGCGCGGGCCGAGGCCGTGTGATTCGATCCTCGCGCCGGGCCGCCCGGAAAACGTGGAAAACAGGGGGTTTTCGGGCGTTGCTTTGGCGTTGTGATTTTGGCAATGTCCGCGCGCTTTCCGGTCGGGGTGAAGCGCGGCATTGCGGCCATCCTCGACGCTCCCTGGCGCCGGGCGGGAGCGTTCTTCCGCCAGCCATTTAAAAAAACGAGGGTGGGGCTTCCCATGAATATTTTGTGGATGATCGTCGGCTGTGGCGTGCTCGCGATCCTCTATGGCATCTGGGCCACCATGTCGGTGCTGCGCGCCGATGCCGGCAGCGCCAAGATGCAGGAAATTTCCGCCGCCGTGCGCGAGGGCGCGCAGGCTTATCTCAAGCGCCAATACACCACCATCGGCATCGTCGGCGTGGTGATTTTCGTCATCATCGGAGTGACCCTCGGCTGGTTGGTCGCGGTCGGCTTCGCCGTCGGCGCCGTCCTTTCGGGCGCGGCCGGCTTCATCGGCATGAACGTGTCGGTGCGCGCCAATGTGCGCACCGCGCAGGCCGCCACCAAGTCGCTCGCCGGCGGGCTGGATGTCGCCTTCAAGGCCGGCGCCATCACCGGCATGCTGGTGGCGGGCCTGGCGCTGCTTGGCGTCACGCTTTATTTCGGCTTCCTCACCGGCACCATGCACATGGCGCCGAATGACCGCACCGTCATCGACGCCATCGTGGCGCTCGGCTTCGGCGCCTCGCTGATTTCGATCTTCGCCCGGCTCGGCGGCGGCATCTTCACCAAGGGCGCCGACGTCGGCGGCGATCTCGTCGGCAAGGTCGAGGCTGGCATTCCGGAAGACGACCCGCGTAACCCGGCAACGATCGCCGACAACGTGGGCGACAACGTCGGCGACTGCGCGGGCATGGCGGCCGATTTGTTCGAAACTTATGCGGTGACCATCGTCGCCACGATGGTGCTGGCGGCGATCTTCTTCGTTGGCACGCCGATCCTGAGCCAGATGATGACGCTGCCGCTCGCCATTGGCGGCGTCTGCATCATCACCTCGATCATCGGCACTTTCTTCGTCAAGCTGGGCGCCTCGCAGTCGATCATGGGCGCGCTCTATAAGGGTCTGATTGTCACCGGCATCCTGTCACTGGTCGGCATCGGCGCCGTCATCTACTGGCTGTTGCCGAACCACTTCGGCGCCCTCGATGGCCAGACCTTCACCGGCATGTCGCTGTTCGAGTGCGGGATCGTCGGGCTCGGCGTCACCGGCCTGATCATCTGGATCACCGAATACTACACCGGCACCGACTATCGCCCAGTGAAGTCGATCGCCGCAGCTTCGGTCACCGGCCACGGCACCAACGTGATCCAGGGTCTCGCCATCTCGATGGAGTCGACCGCGCTGCCCGCGATTGTCATCATCGCCGGCATTCTGATCGCCTTTAACCTCGGCGGTTTGTTCGGCATCGCCATCGCGGTGACCACGATGCTGGCGCTTGCCGGCATGATCGTGGCGCTCGATGCTTTCGGTCCGGTCACCGACAATGCCGGCGGCATTGCGGAAATGGCCGGCCTGCCGGCGGAGGTGCGCAAGTCGACCGACGCACTCGACGCCGTCGGCAACACCACCAAGGCGATCACCAAAGGCTACGCCATCGGTTCGGCCGGCCTTGGCGCGCTGGTGCTATTTGCCGCCTATAATCAGGACCTGACGTTCTTCACCAAGAATGCGGCGTCGCATCCTTACTTCCAGGGCATCCATCTCGACTTCGCCCTGACCAACCCCTACGTGGTCGTCGGCCTGCTGTTCGGCGGCCTGTTGCCCTATCTGTTCGGTTCGATGGGCATGACCGCGGTCGGCCGCGCTGCGGGAGCCATCGTCGAAGAGGTGCGCCGTCAGTTCCGCGAGAACCCGGGCATCATGAAGGGCACTTCGAAGCCGGACTACGGCCGCGCCGTCGATCTGCTCACCAAGGCGGCGATCAAGGAAATGATCATCCCCTCGCTGCTGCCAGTACTGTCGCCGATCTTCGTCTACTTCGTGATCTACGTGATCGCGGGTGGCGGACCGGCCGGCAAGTCGGCCGGCTTCTCGGCGCTCGGCGCCATGCTGCTCGGCGTCATCGTCACCGGCCTGTTCGTCGCCATCTCGATGACCTCCGGCGGCGGCGCCTGGGACAACGCCAAAAAATACATCGAGGACGGCCATTACGGCGGCAAGGGCTCGGAAGCCCACAAGGCCGCGGTGACCGGCGATACCGTCGGCGATCCCTACAAGGACACGGCGGGTCCTGCCGTGAACCCGATGATCAAGATCACTAACATCGTGGCGCTGCTATTGCTCGCGGTGCTGGCGCACTAGCGCTACGGAAGTGACGTGAAAAGGGCCCGCCTTGCTGCGGGCCCATTTTTCTTTAGTCACGCGCAAAGCGCGTGTACAACCGGCGCGCCGATCATTGTCCGCTGAATGGATTTATCGCCTTGAACACGCCGCGCAGATAGGTCAGCTCGTGGCCGCCGGTCGGTGTCGTCTGCGATACGAAATCGAAGACCTTTCCGTCCTTGAGGCCGTAATTGGCCAGCCGCCGGACCCGGCGATCCTTGTCGAAATAGACCGCGACAACCCGCTGGTCGACGACCTTTTGCGGCATGAATGCTGCCGCGCGCTCCGCCTTTTGCGAGATGTAATAGAACACTTCGCCATTCACGGTGGCGACGGTAGACGGCGTGCCGAGCACGATCAGCACCTGCTCCTGCGACGCGCCGATCGGAATTTGCTCGAGCGCGCCTTGCTGCATCACGTAGCCGCGTTGAAAAGTCTCGGTGAAGGCGCCGCAGCCGGCGAGCGCCAGACCGCAGGCAAGCGCGATCGCCGGCAACGGCCGGAAATGTGGCGGGCAGTGAAATGCGAACCTAGATCGGGCAGGCGGCAAATTCATTTCGATCTTGCATCGAAGCTGGCCTTGACCTAACCGGCGGTAAGCCCCGGTCAGCCCCGAACCAACACGATGATTTTCCCCCGTTTTCGCCGCTCCAAGCAGCGCGACACCATTTCCGGCCTGTATGGCACGATCGTGGCGCAGGCGCGAATGCCCAGTTTTTACCGCGATTGCGCGGTGCCGGACACGCTAAACGGCCGTTTCGAGCTGATTGTGCTGCATTTGGCGCTGTTACTCGACCGGCTCGCCACGGATCCCGCCCTGCGCCATATAGGGCAGGCTATTTTCGACCGGTTTTGCCAGGATATGGATCATAACCTGCGAGAAATGGGTGTTGGCGACCTGGCGGTCCCGAAAGAGATGCGGCGCATGGGCGAGGCCTTCTATGGCCGCGCCCAGGCCTATCGGGCGGGGCTGGCGGCGGCCGGCAATGAGACGCTGGCAGAAGCCCTGGCGCGGAATATCTATGGCGGACCAGGGCCCGCGCCGGGCGCAGCCCGCCTTGCGGCCTATATGCGGGAGGCGGTACGTGATCTCGCGGCGCAGGATTCCGGGCGCCTCGCAGCCGGCAGCTTGCGCTTTCCGGAGCCGGCAAAGCTTCCTGCCGGCGCAGGGTAAGGGACTGAAGCCAATGGAAAAACCCGGAAGCCCGTGGAGCGTGCCGGTCGCCGTGGAGGACATTCCCGACACCGGCCTGCATCTGGAGATCGAGGCCCCGGCCGCGGTCCGCGCCGAGCTGGCCAAAGTCGCCGCGGTCGAGGATTTGCCGCAGCTTTCGGCGGTGTTCGATCTCGCCCGCCAGGGCGCTGGCGTTCAGGTTTCCGGCCAGGTGCGTGCCGGGGTCGGTCAGATTTGCGTGGTCACCCTCGAGCCGATCGAAAGCACGTTGGAGGAGGCGGTCGACGTCGAGTTCGCCCCTTCAGCGGCGGAGGCCGCGAAAGCCGGTGAGGAGCCGCCGGAGCCGCTAATCGGTGGCAAAGTGGACCTTGGCGCGCTGGCGACCGAATTCCTCCTGCTCGGCATCGATCCTTATCCGCGCAAGCCGGGCGCGGAATTTGCGCCACCGAAAGTCGAGGACAGTGGCGAGCATCCCTTCGCCGCCCTTGCAGCGCTGAAAAAGCGCCTCGGCGGCGGTCGGCCGTGACCGGCGCCCAAGCGGTGGACCGCCGCCAGAACTGGCTTGTTTGCCATGGCCCAGGGGGTATGGTCGCCGCCGAGCATCGAAGCCGGATGACTGCGTTGCCGGCGCCCCTATTCACGCCGCCGAAGCCGATCCATGCCCGATAAGGTCCGTATCGCGCTTGATGCTATGGGCGGCGACCATGGGCCGTCGGTCGTCCTGCCGGGCGCCGATATTTCGCTGACCCGTCATCCCGACATCGAATATCTGCTGTTCGGCGACCGCGCCGAATTGGAGCCCTTGCTCGAAGGCCTGCCCCGCCTCAAGGCCAAATCGCGGCTGGTCCACACCGAGGTGGCGATCCGCATGGACGACAAGCCGAGCCAGGCGCTGCGCTACGGGCGCTGGAAGTCCTCGATGTGGCTGGCCATCGATGCGGTGAAGCAAGGCGAAGCCGATGCCGCGGTTTCGGCCGGGAATACCGGTGCGCTTATGGCGATGGCGCGTTTTAATCTCAAGATGATCGAGGGCATCGAGCGGCCGGCGATTGCGGCGCTTTGGCCGACGGTCAGGGGCGAATCGATCGTGCTCGACGTTGGCGCCTCGATCGGCGGTGACGAGGCTCATCTCATCAATCTGGCCGCCATGGGCAGCGCCATGGCGCGCGTATTGTTCGACGTGGAACGGCCGAGCGTCGGCCTGCTCAATATCGGGGTGGAGGAGATCAAGGGTCTCGAGCAGGTGCGCGAGGCCGGGCGCATCCTGCGCGAGAGCAATTTCCCGCATTTCGACTATCACGGGTTCGTCGAAGGCGACGACATCGGCAAGGGCACCGTGGACGTGGTGGTGACCGAAGGATTTGCCGGCAACATCGCGCTCAAGACCGCCGAGGGCACCGCGCGTCAGCTCGGGCAATATCTGCGGGCGGCGATGAACCGCACCTGGACGGCGCGCCTCGGCTACTTGCTGGCGCGCCAGGCATTCCGCACGCTGCGCGACAAGATGGATCCGCGCAAATCGAACGGCGGCGTCTTCCTCGGCCTCAACGGCATCGTGATCAAGAGCCATGGCGGTGCCGACGCGGAAGGTTTCGCCTCGGCGATCGACATCGGTTTCGACATGGTACGCTACGAATTGCTCGCCAAGATCGGCGAGACGATGGCGCGCGACCTGCAGGCGACCGCGACCGCGCGGCTCGCGAGTGGAGCGGGCTCGTGACTTTGATGCGTTCGGTGGTGCTGGGCTGCGGCGGTTATCTTCCCGGGCGGATTCTCAGCAATGACGAGCTTGCGCGCGCGGTCGAGACCACCGACGAATGGATCGTGCAGCGCACCGGAATCCGCGAACGCCATATCGCGGCCGCCGGCGAGCTTACCTCCGAACTCGCGCTCCATGCCGCGCACGCCGCGCTCGCCAATGCCCATGTCGAGGCAAGTTCCATCGACCTGATCGTGCTGGCGACGTCGACGCCGGATCAGACCTTTCCGGCGACGGCGGTCACGGTGCAGGCCGGCCTCGGGATCACCCACGGCGCGGCCTTCGACCTGCAGGCGGTCTGCTCCGGCTTCGTCTATGCATTGTCCGTCGCCGACGGGCTGCTGCGGGTAGGCCAATTCAAGCGCGCGCTGGTGATCGGGGCGGAGACCTTCTCGCGTATTCTCGACTGGAACGACCGCACCACCTGCGTGCTGTTCGGCGACGGCGCCGGCGCCCTGGTGCTGGAGGCGCAGGAACAGCCCGGCACGCCTGAGGACCGCGGCATCCTCACCACCCATCTGCGCTCGGACGGCCGCTACAAGGCCAAGCTCTACGTGGACGGCGGGCCGTCCTCGACCCAGACCGTCGGCCACCTGCGTATGGAGGGGCGGGAAGTGTTCAAGCACGCGGTGACGATGATCACCGACGTGATCGAGGACGCCTTCAAGGCCACCGGGACCAGCGCCGCCGATATCGACTGGTTCGTGCCCCACCAGGCCAACAAGCGGATCATCGATGGTTCGGCGCACAAGCTCGGCATTGCGCCCGATAAAGTTGTGATTACGGTCGATCGCCACGGCAATACCTCGGCGGCTTCGATCCCGCTGGCGCTGGCCGATGCAGTCGCCGACCGGCGCATCAAACGCGGCCATCTCATCCTGCTGGAAGCCATGGGTGGCGGCTTCACCTGGGGCTCTGCGCTGCTGCGCTGGTGAGGCGGCCGGGGAACCCGGCCCGTCCCCGACCGGCGGAGCGTCCCCTTCATATTTTGAAAAGCCCCGTTGACCCCCGGGGGGCTTGCTAATATCGTTGATAATTCAGCGGGATATCTTCGCCGGGGGCAGGGCAGGCGATGACCGGAAAAACAGTGACGCGGGCCGACTTGTGTGAGGCGGTTTACCAGAAAGTGGGCCTCTCACGCACGGAATCCGCCGCGCTTGTGGAACTGGTGCTCAAGGAGATCACGGACTGTCTCGAACGGGGCGAGACCGTGAAGCTGTCTTCGTTCGGCTCGTTCGTCGTGCGTAAAAAGGGACAGCGCATCGGCCGCAATCCCAAGACCGGCAAGGAAGTTCCCATCTCGCCGCGGCGCGTGATGGTGTTCAAGCCGTCGGCCATCCTCAAGCAACGCATTAACGGCGGCGATAGTCACAGCCCACCCTCTTGAAGTATTGCTTTAAGTAGCGCGTCGGCGTTGTAATCTGCGTTCATCAATTCTGGGAGGATGGTCGCGTTGGATAACAAGGCGCCGGATGCCTTTCGCACAATCAGTGAAGTGGCGGACGATCTCGATCTGCCGCAACACGTACTTCGCTTCTGGGAAACCCGTTTCCGCGACATCAAACCGATGAAGCGTGGCGGCGGCCGGCGCTACTACCGCCCCGACGACGTCGATCTTTTGCGCGGCATCCGCCATTTGCTTTATGGCGAGGGCTACACCATTCGCGGTGTGCAGCGCATCCTGCGCGAACAGGGCGCAAAATTCGTGGAGGCGGTCTGGCAGGAGGGCGCGCCGCAACCGCCGCATGGCGCGCGCGAGGACGAGGAGTTTGCCGAGGAGGCTGCATCGGCTGCCGAGATGCTTGAAGAGGAGAGCGGCTTGCGCGGCCGGCTCGGTTCGCTGATTGGCCGCGACCTGGGCGACCGCGGCGACGCCGCGGCGGTACGGCAAGAGCCGCCGCTCGAGGGCGCGCCGGTGCCGCATATCGAGGCCACCGACCGCGCCATCCATGGGGGCGGTGACGCGATACCGGTGCCGGCAGCGCCGCAACCCACGGTCGCGCGTGCACTGTCGCCTGGATCAGCCAGCCGGCTGGAGCGCGATGATGTGCGAAAGCTGCATGCAGCGCTGCATGAACTGGGCGAATGCCGCAAACTGATCGATGCGGGCCTCGCGCGCGCCGAATAGTCCGGTGTTTTTGTCGCGGCCCGCACGAAATTTCACAATCCAATGAACCGGATACCCGTGGCGAGCCACTAAGCCACGTGTAGAATGGTACTATTGGCGGGCCCCCCGGGCAGAGGATCGAGCATGCGGCGCTGCGTAGTGATGGCGGCACTGGCGATCACGATGATCGCGGGTGCGCTTGGTCCGGCGTTCGGACAGGCGGCCGGTGGCCGTAACGTTCCCCCGCCGGTCGTGACGCGCGGCGGTGCCGGTGGGCTCACCCCACTTGGCTGGTACGTTGGCGGATCGATCATTTGTGCGGCCGTGGCGCCGATGATCGGCACGGTCATGCTCAATCGCGAGATGACCCCCAACGAGGTCTATCGTTCGACGCTGACGTGTTTTCTGGGACCGCTCGGCTGGGTGATAGCCGATGCGATTCTGCCGCCCGAAACCGCACGGCCGGGCCAGCCCCGCGGGCCGCGGCATACGCCGTCGTCCACGCGCCAGTCGCGCGGCCACAACATCAGCGTGCCACCCGCCGGCGAAACGGATTTCGTACCGAACGAAGTGCTTGTGGAACTTCGCCGCGGCGCCTCGAACCAGCAAATCGGCCAGATGACCAGCGCGCTGCAATTGGCGTTGCTGGAGACGCAGAGTTTTTCGCTCACCGGCCGCGAGCTGCGGCGTTACCGCATCGACAGCGGCCAGTCGACGCGCGCCACGCTGCGGGCGATGCGGCGTTTTGCAATCGTCACCGCCGCGCAGGTGAACCACCTTTACGGCGGCGTCCAAACGCCGGTGCCGACTGCGCGGCCGGCGAACACAGCGCAATACGTCGTCTCCAAGCTGCATCTGAATGAAGCGCACCGTATCACCAAAGGCGATAACGTGCTGGTGGCGGTTATCAACTCGCAAATCGACACGGAGCATCCTGATCTCGCCGGCGTGTTCGTGGATATAGACAACGTGGTGGGAACGCCGGCGACGCCACATTCCCATGGCACCGCCATGGCGGGCGCCATTGCCGCCCACAGCAAATTAGTCGGCGTCGCGCCGAAGGTGCGCATGCTCGCGGTGCGCGCGTTTTCGGGCAAGCAGGAAAGCGCGCAGGGAACCACCTTCAATATTCTCAAAGGTCTCGACTGGGCCGCGACCAAGAACGCGCGCATCGTCAATATGAGCTTCGCGGGGCCCGGCGACCCGATGTTGAGCAATATGTTCGCGAAAGCCTATGCGCGCGGCATGGTTTTGATTGCCGCCGTCGGCAATGCCGGCCCGCGTTCGCCGCCGCTGTTTCCGGCCTCGGATCCCCACGTCATCGGCGTGACCGCGACCGACGCCAATGACAAGCTGCTGCCGCAAGCCAATCGCGGGCCGCAGGTCACGGTGGCGGCGCCCGGTGTCGAGGTGCTGGCGGACGCGCCGAACGGCGGCTACCAGCTCACCTCGGGAACCTCCGTTGCCGCCGCCCACGCCAGCGGCGTGGCCGCGCTGCTCTTGGCGCGCGAACCGAAGCTGACGCCCGCCGGCGTGCGGCGCGCGCTGATCCGCTCGGCGCGCAAGATTCCGGGCAAGCGGCGCGACGTCGGCGCCGGCGTAATCGACGCGCTTGCGGCGCTCAACGAGTTCGCGCGAACACAATAGACTTGCTGAAAACGGTATTTCTGGTCGGGGCGGCGAGATTTGAACTCACGACCCCCTGTCCCCCAGACAGGTGCGCTAACCGGGCTGCGCCACGCCCCGACCGGCGCGGACTATAGGGATGCCTCCGTTGCAGTGCAATCGCGCCAGAGCGGGCGCGGCACATCGGCCGTTATCGCGCGGCGTCGCGCAGCGGGCCGCGGATGGCAATAACAATATAGAGCGTGGCGACCGTGACGAAGGCGCCCGCATAAGCCGCCAGGAACCCGACGACACCGAAGCCGGCAAAATATGCGAGGCCGACGGCGGTCGTCATCACCACGATGTTGACCAGCGACAACCTTGCGATTTCGCGAAAGTAGCCGGTGTGCTGGAGCAGGAAATTCGGCGCCGACTTGGCGGCGGCGGTGGCCAGCAGAACGAGCAGGACCGGAACCGCGGCGGCCGGCATCACCGCGGCATGGCCTAGCAGGAGCGCGAACAAGCCCTTGGCGTCGATCAGCAGCAGCGCTGAAATCGCCAGCACCGGAACGGCGCATAGGCCGACGGCCGTCAAAGTGGCGCGGACGAGCATGCGCGCGTCGCGCGCGGCATAGGCCGCCGTTTGCCGCGGCACCAGCAGATCGCAAGCGGCCGAGCAGAGGTTGAGCGTTCCCAAAAATATCTTCAACGCGGTGTCGAGCACGATGGTCGGCGCGCCCAGTCCGACGGCAAACGGCACGACCAGATAAAGCACGTTGTGGATATAGATCTCGCCGGCGGCATGGGTGCCGGTGCGCAGCGACGATTGCCAATTTTCGCGGAAAAACCCTCGCAGCCGGGTAAAAAGACCGCCAAATTGCGGCGTGAGCGCCCGCTTGCGCACGAGGCGCAAACCGGCCAGCGCGATCAGCAAGATCCATTCCAGATTGATGACGACCACGAAGGCCGCGAACGGAAAACCCGCCAGCATCGACAACAGCAAGGCGATATAGCCGAGGCGCCGGCAGGCTTCGAGGCTTTCGAAGTAGATGTATTCGTCGACGGCCACGCTGACGTTGCGAAGCACGAACCAGGCTAGATTGAACGCGGAGAAAAAGAAAAATAGCGCGAACTCCGCGGCATGCCATGGCGAGACCGACGGCCGGGCAAGCATGACGAAGAAGCAAGCCGTCGCTCCGGCGGCGATCAGCAGCGCGTAGAAGATGGCGATCGCATTGGCTTGTGCGCCGATCCCGAGCAGGTCTTCGCCGGCGAGATAGCGCTTGCGCAGCCGGACGAACAATATTTTCGACAGGCCGAGATCGAACAGCCACATCGAAACGCCCACGGCGCCGACCAAGATGAACACCGAGAAACGTTCGGGGCTGAGCACGCGGGCGAACACGAAAGTTTGGATCAGCCCCGCCACCAGCGCGCTGCCGGCGGTCCAGCCGCGCAACATCGCGTAGCGAAACGAGAACAATTCGGCGATGCGGGATCGCAGGCCGGAGAGGGCCTTTGGGACGGTGCTCATGGCGGGTGCAAGCATCGACGGCGTCCGTTCAGTCGAGTAGTGCCAGATATTTCGCCGCCATGGTCTCGAAAGCATAGGCCGGCGACAGCCGCCGCAACTCGGCACCGATTTTGCTGCGCAGTTTCTCGTCGCTCAGGATGGCGCGGATGCGATCGAGCCAGGCGTCGCGATCATTGAGCGGCACCACCAGGTTGGCGGCGAGAAGCGGCGAGTCGTGAAACATTTCCCGAAACGAGGGAATGTCGGAGCAGACGAGGGGAACCCCGGCATGGATGGCTTCGATGGCCGCGAGGCTCAAGCCTTCGAAGCTCGACGGGAACAGCGCGATATCGATCGCCGAATAAAAATCGCCGATGCGGTCATGGGCGATGTGGCGCACGACATGCGCGCGGCCTTCGTAGCCGCCGCCGGCGATCGTCGATTTGACGAGCGCTTCATCGGGGCCGTTTCCGATCATCAGCAGCGAGGCATCGGGCAGATCGCGCAACAGGCCGATGCTGAAGCACTGGTTCTTCTGGTGGTAGAGACGGCCGAGCTGACCGAGCACCGGCCCCTTTGCCGGCAAGTTGAATTCGGCGCGCGCCTTGGCGCGGTCGATCAGCACGGGCTTGCGGTGGCCGTTCGAGATGACCGTCAGCTTCCGCATATAGGCGGGGCCGTTGTGGCGGTAGGTGTCGGCCACCGATTGCCCGCAGGCGACGATGTGGCGGTAGAGCCCGAACCGTCCCGCCAAACCGTCGAGTTTCATCAAAACCGGGTTGAACTGTGCGATCGAAAGATGATGGGTGGCGACGCGGTCGGGCACGCCGGCGAGCCAGCCCGCCAGTCCGGCGAGCAGATTGGAAAGCGGCTGCAAGCCGAACACGGCGTCGGGCTTGAGCCGGCGCAACGCCATAATCACGCGCACGAACAGCGCAGCCAGCGTGAACGGCGAGCGCGACCGTGCGCCCTTGACGAAGACGCGGGCGCCCGGGGGCAGCTCGACCTTCGAGCCGAACAGATACCACTCCTCGACATGGTGCCCGTCGGCCCGCATGGCGCCAGCAAGCGTCGAGGCGAGCACCGAACTGCCGCCGTCATCGTGCGCCGTGCCGAGAAATACGATCGAGCGCGGACGGCCCGGCGCTGCCGCCGGCATCGCGTTGATCGTGATTTGAGGGCGCCAATGCTCGTTCATGACCGCTCCGGTTAGACGACGATGCCGCCCGCCGTGGCGCGTGCCGGTCGCGGCCGTGGTGGGTGCATCCCGAGAGGCCTTGGGCTCATGGCGGAGTGGCGACAGCTCGGGTCAGGCAGGGTTTGTATCCAGCGCGCGTAACATAATCTTAAGCGGTTAAAGACTAGATAAATCGTCGTTTCCGGCGCTTGGGCGCCTCTTGAAACCGTGCAGTCATGACCGACACTTCAGCCACTTTTGCCAAGGCCGGCACCGATGCCAAAGGATCCGCTTTCGATCGCGCGATCCGTAAGATCTTTCCGTCAACTTCTCGCTTAACTTTTAACCCTTTGTTTCGCACGATCATCAATGCCTCCGACGTCGTACCGCGCCTGATCTACTCGGAGTTCCGCGACCTGCCGCCCAACCACCTGCGGGTGCGCATCGGGGTCGGCAACCGCATCCTGAACAACCAGGTGCACTTCCTGGTGCACGCGCGCGACTTCTGGATGTTCGTGTTCACGCAAGGGCTGGCCGACGCCAACTCGAACATTCTCGACATCGGGTCGGGCTGCGGACGTTGGGCCCATTGGCTGCGTGACTATAATTTCCGCGGTCGGCGCTTCACCGGCACCTATGTCGGCATCGACATCGACGCCGAGGCGATCGCCTGGTGCGAGAAGCACTACGACGCTGAACGCTTCCGCTTCCATCACTCGACGGATGCGAGCGTTTCGTATCATCAGCACGGCGAAAAAACCGCGCACTACCGCATTCCCGAGCCGGACGGGACGTTTGATCTGGTCGTCTCCAACTCGCTGCTCACCCACGTGCTGGAAGGCGAGCTCGAGAACTACATTCAGGAGAGCTACCGGCTGCTCAAGCCCGGCGGCGCGATCATGCATTCGCATTTCAATCTCGACTATCCGCCCGCGACCTACGGGACCCGGCACACGTTCCAGCACCCGCTCGGTAACGCGCGTGTCGAATCGCTCGAACAGCCGGAGGCGGCCGTCGCCTATCGCACCGATTATCTGTTCAAGGTGGCGCGCGCGGCCGGCTTCAAGGACTGCGAGATCGTGCATATGCCGGGCGGCGCCCAGCACCAGCCGATCCTGCTCTGCAAGAAATAGCTTTCGAAGCGCGCTAGTGTGCGACGCCGACGGCCCAGCCGGCGCCGGCGCCGGGCGCGGCCAATGGCGCGCGACGCGCCTGCCTGAAGGTTGCCGCCGATAACCCCCAGATCATCCCGAGCAGCAGGTAAAAATGGCGCCAGTGGTCGGTGTCGATCACGAAGCCCTCGGCCATCTCGCCGACGAAGGCCGCAACGGTGGTGATGAGATATGGCTGCCACGGCGTGCGCACCAGCGCCGTACGCAGGCCGACCATAACGGTTGAAAACAGCAGCAGCAGATAGGCCATGGCGCCGGTCCAGCCATAGACCAGGAAGGCCTGGAGATAGACGTTGTGCTGCTGCAGGCCGTGCACGCGGGCGAATTCGAACGGCCCCATGCCGTTGGGAAATTTCAATACCGACGTGAGCGCCAATTCTTGCAGGCGGAAGCGGCCGCCGGAGCCGACATCGTAGGATTGAATGAGATGGGCGCGCTCTTTGAACATGGCGGCGATCGTGTCAAACGAAAGCAGAAACAGCATAAACAACACCAACGCGATCACGGCCGTGATGCTGAGTGCGAGCACGCGCAGGCGCGCGCGCGGGGTCGGCGCGGTCACGAAGACGAGGGCGATCATGACGAGGCAAGAGACGGCAAAATGGAACCATGCGCCGCGCGAAAAGCTCAGCAGCAGACCAACCAGAATTATGCCGGCGACGATGGCGTCGGTAAAACGGATGTGGCGCGCGACCATGCGGTCGAGCAGGAACAGCGCCGGCCAGATCAGAAACGGCCCGAACACGTTGGGGTCCTTGAAGGCGCCCAGCGCACGGCCGAGCGGCGCGAATAGATGGCCGGTCCCGAAAACGTCGAAGTAGCCGGCCATGCCGATAAACGAAGCGATGACCGCGGTGATGATGTAGGCGATCCGCATGGTGGCAAGCCGCGCCATGGTGTTCTGCGCGAACAGGCCGGCAAACAACAGCGCGGCGACGGCCAGATAAATCGACGTGGCGGTGTATTGGAGCGTTTTTTCCAGGCCCGGCACGTGCAGGAGCGCCATCATGCCGGCGACGTTCCATATCAGCAGCAGCAGAAAGGGTACCAGCAGGGTTCGTTCGAGGCGCACGCCTGCGAGCAGGGCGACGCCCAGCAGAACGCCCATCATGGCGTCATGCGGCGACGGCTCGATGAAGGCGACCGAGCTCGCCAGCACGGTGATGAACAAGACGACGAGCAGCAGGCGCTCGCGGAACGCCACGGCATGCGCCGGCGCCGCGGGGCTGACCCGGGGGACCGCGATGTCAGCCGCGGTGATCAATAGGCGTTCTCAGTCTTGAGCAGTGCGATCGGCGTGCGCAGCAGGATGTAGAGGTCGAACAGGACCGACCAATTTTCGATGTAATAGAGGTCGTGCTCGACGCGGTTCTGGATCTTTTCGTGGGTGTCGGTCTCGCCACGCCAGCCGTTGATTTGGGCCCAGCCGGTGATGCCGGGCTTGACGCGATGACGGGCGAAATAGCCGTCCACCGCCTCGTCGTAGAGGCGGGCTTCGGCCTTGGCGTTGACGGCGTGTGGGCGCGGACCGACCAGCGACAGATTTCCTTTGAGCACCACATTGAATAGCTGGGGCAGTTCATCGAGGCTGGCCTTGCGGATGATGCGCCCAACGCGGGTGACGCGCGGGTCGTCCTTGGTGACGAGCTTTTCGGCCGTTTCGTCGGCCGCATCGACATACATCGAGCGGAATTTGTAGACCTCGATCAGGTCGTTGTTGAAGCCGTAGCGCTTCTGCTTGAACAGCACCGGCCCGCGGCTGTCGAACTTGATGGCGATTGCGATGAGCGCCATCACGGGCAGCGCGCACAGCAGGATGAGGCCGCCGATGATTTTATCGAACAGCCACTTCATCACAACGTCCCAATCGGCGATCGGTCGATCGGCGACGTCGAGCACCGGCACCTTGCCGATGTAGGAATAGGAGCGCGGCCGGAATTGCAGTTTGTTGGCGTGGGCGGCGAGTCGAATGTCGACCGGCAGCACCCACAGCTTCTTTAACATCTGCAAGATGCGGTTTTCCGCAGAGATCGGCAGCGAGAAGATGACGAGATCGACGCGCGTGCGGCGGCCGAATTCGACCAGGTCATCGACGGTGCCGAGCTTGCGCTCGCCGGCGCAATCGGCGGCGCTGCGCTCGTCGCCGCGGTCGTCGAAAAGACCGATGATCTTGACGCCGGTGTCTTTCTGCCGGTGCAGCGCCTCGATCACGTGGGCGCCGTGGTCGCCGCCGCCGACGATTACCGTGCGGCGGGTGAGGCGGCCTTCCCGGGTCCATTTGCGTACCAGCAAGAACAACAAGCGCCGCGACACGATCAGCGCGGCCAGGCCGCTGACATAGAAGACGCCGAGCCAAACGCGCGAGAACAGCTCGCCCGCTTTGGCGAAAAACGACGCGCCGATGACGACCAGAAACACCACGGACCAGGCCGAGGCCAGCCGCATATATTGCTTCTCGAGGCCGCGGAAGGCTTGCACCTGGTAGATGTCGGCGACCTGGAATGCCAACATCGACAAGACCGCGATGGCGAAAGTCGCGAGCAGATAGCGCCAGAACAATCCGTCGATGTCGGGCAGATAAGCGCAGTAGGCGGCGAGGCCAATCACGACGATCAGCGCGAATTCGGCCATGCGCACGAAGCCCGCGAGCACGATCGGCGAAATCGGCGCGGCCGATGGTTTGGCGGCGACGGCGAGCGCTTCCGGCGAAAGCGAATTGCGCTTGGCGGCCTCGCGCGGCCGGACGCGTGCGGGCTCGGCGATCGCCGCTGCGCTCGATCCCTTCATCGCTGGGCGAAGGTCGATATCACTCATGACTGACGCCACAAAACACCGCGCGGGCGCCACCGGCGCCATCGCGATTTCCCTTAATTCCCGGAAATTTCTAGAGAAAAACCGTCAAAAAAGGCTTATCGGGATACTCAAAAATGTCTTAACGGCGTCCGGCTTTTTGCAGCATTTCGAGGGCGGTCTGGTATCCGGCCAGCACGCCGTCGACCATATTTTCGACCGTAAACGACGCCGCCACCTGCTCGCGTAACAGGCGGGCTGTTTCGGCGGTCGCGGCGGGGTTGTCGAGTGCGCCGGCGATGGCGCGGGCGAGCGCGGGCGCATCGTCCGGGGGAACCAGCCGGTCCGATAAGGGTCCGTAGATTTCCGGGATGCCGCCGACGCGCGTGGTGATCAAAGGCTTGCCGCCGGCGATAGTCTCCAGCACGACGTAGGGCAGGGATTCGAACCGTGACGGCGCCACCATGATACGCCCGAAGGTGAGGGCCACGTGACCGGTCATGGCAGGCTTGAAGGCGATCGCGTCCGACAAGCCCAACCGTTCGACCTGCGCGACCAGGTTGTCGCGGTCGGGGCCGCTTCCGACGATGGTCGCGGTCAGCCGGCGTCCTTCGCGATGCAAGATCGCGATCGCTTCGACCAGCACGTCGATGCCTTTGACGGCCCCCCTTAACTCGCCCAGAAAAACCAGGTCTGTGGCGTCACTGCGTGGAACGATCGTCTCGAAATCCTCGCGCGAGACGCCGTTATGGACAACGCGCACGAGACCGTGCGGATTGCCGATCTTGCGGCGGAAGACCGCTTCGCTGTAAGCGCTTTCGAACAGATACAGGCTGCCGCGCAGCATCAGGAGGCGTTCCGTCGCCAGGTAGAATTTCCCCGCCATGGTGTCATGGCGAAACAACAGGCTGCCGCCGTGCGGCGTATAGGCGCGCACTTTTCCGCTCGTATTTAAGGCGAGGCGGGCATAGGCGCCGCCCTTGGCGCCGTGGCCGTGCACCACGTCGGCGCGCGTCTCGGCGATGCGGCGCATGACATGCGCGATCGCGAAAACGTCGCCAGGATTAAGGTGGCGGCGCATCGGGAAGCGGCTAACGCCAAGCGGCAGCGAGCGTCCGAGCTCGCCCAGGACCTTTTCGCCATTCTCGCCGCCGGTGTGCTGATCGGCGATCAGCCCCACGCGGTGGCCGCGCGCGACTTGCGCGCGGGTCAGGTCGAGGACGTGGCGGAACAAGCCGCCGACCGGCGCGCGGAACACGTGCAAGATATTCAGAGGCTGCATCGGCCAATACCACCGCGCCGGCGCGAATGGATCTCCCGGCGCCGCGCCGGCATTAGGCGGGCGGATGGTTAACAAAATCTGACTATTGACGGGAAGGCGCCAAGGATTAACGCGGTAGCAACCATAATGGTTTGTGATGGCGCTGCCGTCGCAAAGTCGTGCGTTTGGAGTTCAAATGTTGTTCCGTAAAAAGTCGGCGCCCGTCGCCGCGCCATCTCCGGCGGCGCTGCCGAGTACGCCGGATGGCGAGCCGGATATGCGCGCCATAGGCCGCGCTTTATGGCAGAAGCGCATCACAATTCTGGGCTTCACGCTGATTTCGGCCGCTGTGGCTTTCGTCATCGTCAACGCCATCACACCGCGCTACCGCTCCGAATCGCGCCTGTTGCTGGAGGCGCATGAAAACGTCTTCCTGCGCGCCGCCGCCGACAAGACGACGACCGATCGCAACACCATCGATCCCGAAGCCGTGGCCAGCCAGACCCAGGTTTTGCTCTCGCGCGACCTCGCGCGTGAAGTGATCCGCAAGGAGAAGCTTGCCGACAATCCCGAATTCGAGCGGGGCGCGCCGTCTCTGGGCGGCGCCCTGGTAGGCCTGTTAGGCATCGGCCGCGACCGCAGCAGCATGTCGCGCGAAGAACGCACGATGGAAGCCTATTATGACCGCCTCAACGTGCAGGCGATCGAAAAATCGCGCGTGATCGCGATCGATTTCAGCTCCGCCAACGCGGAGCTTGCCGCGCGGGTCGCCAACAGCATCGCCGAGACCTATCTCAAGATGCAGCAAACCGCGCAACAGAATCAAACTCGCGCCGCCGGCGCTTGGCTTGCCGGCGAAATCGATAAAATGCGCAAAAAGGTGGCGGACGCGGAAGACAAGGTCGAGCAGTATCGTAGCAAGGCCAATCTGTTCGTCGGCCCCAACAACACGTCGCTGCCGAGCCAGCAGCTCACCGAGATCAACTCACAGATCGCGGCCGCGCGCGGTCGCAAGGCCGACCTGGAGGCGAGGGCGCGGCAACTGCGCGATCTCGTCCGCTCTGGACAACCGATCGATACTTCCGATATCGCAAATTCGGAGACCATGCGCCGGCTGATCGAACAGCGCATCGCGTTGCGCAACCAGCTTGCCGAGCAGTCGACCACGCTGCTCAGCCGGCATCCGCGCATCAAGGAATTGAAAGCCCAGATCGCCGAGGCCGACCGCCAGATCCGCGCTGACGGTGAGCGCCTGGCGCGCCAACTCGACAATGACGCCAAGGTGGCCAGCGATCGTATCCAGACGCTGACCGCAAGCCTCGATCAGGTCAAAAAGCTTGCTTCGCGGTCCAACACGCAAGACGTCGAGTTGCGCGCGCTCGAACGCGAGGCCAAGACGCAACGCGATCTGCTCGAATCGTATCTCGCCAAATACCGCGAAGCCGCCGCCCGCGACAGCATCAATGCCGCGCCGCCGGACGCGCGCATCATTTCACGCGCGACGCCCGCCATCAAGC
The DNA here is from genome assembly GCA_963814885.1 of uncultured Alphaproteobacteria bacterium. Lineage (GTDB taxonomy): Bacteria > Pseudomonadota > Alphaproteobacteria > Rhizobiales > Xanthobacteraceae > Pseudolabrys. The sequence continues at coordinate 214,165 of CAWFEO010000018.1, forward strand.
CGGCCTATCCGAAGAAGCTGCCGACGGTGTTGATCGCCGCCTTCGCCGCCTTCGCGCTGTCGGCGGGTTTCATCGTGACCGGCGCGCTGCTGGCGCCGGTCGCCACGCCTTATGCTTACGCCGCTTATGCGCCCGCGGGCTCCGGCCCGGGTGCGTCCGAGCCGCCGTCGCCGCACATGGCCTCGCCGCCGTTAGCGCCGATGCCCTTGCCCAAGCGGGCCACCGGCGGCGCGGTTCCGCCTTTGCCGGTTAGCAGCATCGAAAAGATCGCCCACGATCTGCGGCAGGCGGGGGACGCCGGCCGCCGTGTCACCGTGATCGGCGCAATGCGCAATGTCGGCACCACCTATGCCGCCATCACGCTCGCCCGCATGCTGGCGCAAGACGCCAGTGTTGTGCTGGTCGACATGGCTTTCGGTGCGCCCAATCTGTCGCTTTTATCGGACGACCCCAATGCCCCCGGCATTGCCGAGCTAGTGCATGGCAACGCGTCGTTCGGCGACATCATCACCCGCGACCAGTATTCGGGCTTGCACCTAGTCGCGACCGGCAATGTCGGAAACGACGGCGCCGTGCTGGCGGCTTCGCCGATGCTGGTGACCGTGATCGAAGCGCTGGTACGCAGCTACGATCACGTGGTGATCGATGCTGGATCGGCGGCGGACGTGGCGGTGGGGCGTTTCGCGGCCCTGGCGCCGCTCGCCGTGCTGGTGGCGAGCGATCCGGCCAATCCGGCGACGCGGGCCGCGGCGGAACGCCTGACGAACGCGGGCTTCGCCGATGTTTCGCTTCTGATGGGCGGCGCGCAGGCCGTCGCCGCCTAACGCCGCCTGCGGCTAGATCAAAGCGGACAGGCCGGCGCGCAAACGGCGCAGCGCGCGCGTCAGCGCCCACAATACGGCATGTTCTTTGACCGCCCGCTTGATCGCGGCGCCGGTTGCGAACGCAAAAGCGAGTAGCCGTCCGCCGGCGCTGAGCGGCAGGTAGCTGTCGAACAGGGGCTCGGCATCTTCGCAGAACAGGGCCTTGTAGTTGGCCTGGCCGATACCGAGGTCGAACGTGTCAAGGCCACGCGCGCAGCCGTGCCGCACCAGCATGGTGAGCAACTGCTCGCCCGGGCTTTCGGCGGCGTAGCGGTCCTTGATGATCGAATTGAACATGCCGGAGAAGCGGCCTCCGCTGACGATGCCGCCGAAAGTCGCAACGATGATGTCGCCGACCGACAGCGCATAGATTTCGATCGGCGGCTGTGCGCCGGCAATCTGCTCGGTCGCGGCCGCCTCGATGAAACGGCGCACGCTTGGGGGCGCGAAGGCATCGGGCACGCCCAGCGTCTTCATGCGCGCGCTCTTCTGCTTGAAAAAGACGTCAAGGACGCGGCGGATCTCGTGCGGCCCGCGCGCCTGTTCGAAGCGAACATTGCCGTAGTTTGCGAGTGCGCGCTCCTTCTTGCGCATTTTTTTGCGCGTGGCGGAGTTGGTGTGCGCGCGCAGCAGCGCTTCGTAGTCGGGGATCAGTGCGCCGGAGAAGCCGAAATTGGCGGCGCGCTGCTGCGGCAGCAGCGCGAAGGGATTGGTGGTGCCGCCCCAGGTCAGCGGCTGGTTGATAAGCGTGAGCAAATCGGCGCGGCCGACAAGGCGGGCGAGCATGTTGCGCAAGGCCTCGGCCTCGATGCCGGCGACAACGTCGCGCCGCCACAGGCCCATGTTGAAATTGGCGTGCTTGCCGCCGAGGAATTCCACCACCCGCAGGCCGGCCAGCTTGCGCCGGCCGAAGGGCCACAGGAACAGCGGTGTCCCCCTGGCGTTGAAACCGACCACGATGAAGGGGGTGATGCCCGCCGGGATGCCGATATGGCGTTGCCAAAGATTGAGGAAATCGTAGCGTTGGTAAGGGGTGGCGAGGCTGTTGCCTTGTTCCAGCGCCCGCCAATGCGGCTCGGCGGCGGCCATGTCCTCGATGATGTCGACCCGCGCAATGCGCCCGTCCGCGACCGGCAGGGCCCGGTCGGCGGCGGGGTGGGGGCGTAACGCAAGGACGGTCATGGCGACGGCGCCGGGGTGATTGGTTAATCTTGGTCATAGGTTCGCAAACATTTCTCAATAAAGAGTTGGAATATTAGGCCCAATTGGTCAGCTATAGGCGAGAAGCGTGGCTCACGTGAGAAAAACCGTCATCCGCAGCGGGCTGGAGTCGCTGTATTTCAGCGGGCTCCACCATCTGATGCGCCCGCTGGTCGGCGGTGTCGGGGCTATCCTGACGCTGCATCATGTGCGCCCGGCGCGCCCCGAGGCGTTTCAGCCGAACCGGCTTTTGGAAATCACCCCGGAATTCCTGGAAGAGGTTTTGTGCGAAATCAAGGGCGCGCGCTTTGACGTGATCTCGCTCGACGAAATGCACCGCCGCTTCATCACCGGGGATTTCAAGCGCCGCTTTGTCTGTCTCACGTTCGACGACGGCTACAAGGATCTAAAGCTCTGGGCCTATCCGCTGTTGCGCAAATACGAGATGCCGTTCACGGCCTATATCGCCACCAGCTTTCCCGACCGGCTCGGCGAGCTGTGGTGGCTCGCGCTCGAAGCGGTCATCGCGCAGAACAGCCGCATCGGCGCATTGATCAACGGCAAGGAACAGTTCTTCTCTTGCGGCACGGTGAATGAAAAGCGCGAGCTTTACGACGCTTTCTATGGCTACCTGCGCAGTATAAAAACCGAAGACGAACTGCGCGTGGTGGTGCGCGACCTGTGCGCCCGCTACCGGGTCGATATCGCGTCGTTCTGCCGCGAGTTGTGCATGGACTGGCAGGAGATCGTCGCGCTCGCCGCCGATCCGCTGGTGACCATCGGCGCCCACACCGTCAATCACAAGATGCTCAAGAAGGTGCCGGACGAGGCGGGCGCGCGCGCCGAGATGCAGATGAGCCGCGCCGTGCTGGAGGCGGCCTTGGGCAAGCGGCCCGACCATCTGGCCTATCCGGTGGGCGATGCAACCTCCGCCGGTCCGCGTGAATTCCGCATCGCGGCTGAACTCGGCTTCAAGACCGCCGTCACCACCCGGCCGGGCGTGCTGTTCAAGGTGCACCGCGATCACCTGATGGCGCTGCCGCGCATCTCGATCAACGGCGAATTCCAACAGCAGCGTTTTCTGAAAGTGCTGATGTCCGGCGCCGCCACCGCCATGTGGAACGGCTTCCGCCGCGTCAACGCGGCGTGATCGTCAACGCTTGATGGCGTCGGGCCGCGCCATCCAGCGCACCAGCAGCATGGCCGGCAGCACCCAGCCCAGCCCGGCGACGACGTAGTAGATCGTCGCGACGAACCCGTTGATGTCGGTCAGAACCGACTGCGCCAGCGCCATGGCTAAGAGGCTCCACACCGTCACCAGCGCGAGCAGGGCAAAGGCGCCGATAAGTTTGCGGGTGCGGATGGACATGGCGTTCCGGTCATTTGCAGTTGGCTGAGCCTGACTATATGGTCCGCGCCATCCCCTGCAAGCAACCAATTTCATGGCCGAGCCCGCACCAGTTTCCGATCGTCACGCGCGCGCGGTGCGGCGCTGGCTGCTGGCGGTGGCGGCGATGATCTTCCTGACGCTGGTGGTCGGCGGCGCCACGCGGCTGACCGAATCCGGCCTCTCGATCACGCAATGGAAGCCGGTCACCGGCATTGTGCCGCCGCGGTCGGATGCCGCCTGGCAAGCGGAGTTCGCGGCTTATCGGGCGATCCCGCAATACCAAGAGTTCAACCGCGGCATGAGCCTCGATCAGTTCAAGGTGATCTACTGGTGGGAATGGACGCACCGATTGCTGGCGCGCGCGACCGGCGCGGTGTTTCTGTTGCCGTTCCTGTTTTTCCTGTGGCGCGGCTGGGTGCCGCCGCGCTTGCGCATGCGGCTGTGGGCGATCTTCGGCGCCGGCGCTGTTCTTGGGGCGGTCGGCTGGTGGATGGTTTCGTCGGGGCTTGCCGACAGCGGACGCGTCAGCGTGTCGCAATATCGCCTTGCGTTTCATCTGACGCTGGCTTGCGCGATCTACGCCGCGGTGCTGTGGACCGCGCAGCAGATGACACCGCAGCCGCCCGTCAGGGAGCCGGCGCGGCTACGCTTCGGCGCGCTGGCGCTCGCGATCCTCGTTCTGCTGCAAATCTACCTCGGCGCGCTGGTCGCCGGCCTCGATGCCGGCCTGGTCTTCAACACCTGGCCGACGATCGACGGTTCGTTCATTCCAGATGCGTCGCGGCTGTGGTTCCTGCACCCGGCTTGGCGTAATTTCTTCGAGAACGCGCTCACCGTTCAGTTCGACCACCGCATGATGGCATACTTGATTTGGCTGCTGGCGATGTTTCACGCCAACGACGCCTGGGACATGCGGCGCGAGACCGCCGGCGCCGTGATCCTCGCCGGCGCGATAACCTTGCAGGCCATGCTCGGTGTGGCCACTTTGCTGGCGCGGGCGCCGATCGAACTGGCGCTGGTGCATCAGGTGGCGGCGATCCTGGTGTTTACGATCGCGGTCGTGCACGCCGAGCGGCTGTGGCATCGCTCAAACTTGCTGGCGCCGAAACCGGCCGCGGCGGAGGCGGCGCCATGATCGAAATCAAGGTCAGCGACGGCATCGCGCTGGTGACCTTGCAGCACGGCAAGGTCAATGCGCTCGACATCGAATTCTGCGCGGCACTCGCCGCGCGCTTCAAGGACCTGGCGGCGTCCGATGCCAAAGCGGTGGTGCTGACCGGGCAGGGCAAGGCGTTCTCCGCCGGCGTCGATCTCAGGCGGCTGAGCGATGGCGGCGCCGACTACATCAGGAAATTCTTGCCCGCGCTGCACGCGCTCTACGACGCGGTGTTCTTTTATCCCAAGCCGGTGGTGGCGGCCATCAACGGCCACGCCATTGCCGGCGGCGCCGTGCTTGCGGCTTGCGCCGACCGCCGCATCATGGCGCAGGGCACCGGCCGTATCGGCGTGACCGAGCTGCTGGTGGGCGTGCCGTTTCCGGCGTTGGCGTTTGAGATCGTGCGCTTCGCGGTGCCACCGCGCTTTCTGGCGGAGGTGACGCTGTCCGGGGCGACCTACGACACCGACGCGGCGCTCTAGCGCGGCTTTATTGACGAGGTGGCGGAGTCCCGGCGAGCTTATGGCAGGACGCGCTGGCGGTGGCGAAAGAGCTGGCCATGCTTTCGCCCGCGGCATTTACGCAGACCAAAATGCAAATCCGCCAGCCGGTCAGCGAACGCATGGCGGCGAGTGGTGCGGCGACCGACAAGGCCGTGACCGAGATCTGGTGCGCGCCGCAGACGCTTCAATACATCCAGGCTTACGTCGCGCGCACGCTCAACAAGGCATAAGTCCTTACGCCGCCGTCAGCCCCTGCTCGAGGTCGGCGATGATGTCTTCCTTGTCCTCGAGCCCGATCGACAGCCGCACCACGTCGGGGCCGGCGCCGGCCTGCACTTTCTGCGCGTCGGACAATTGCTTATGGGTGGTCGAAGCGGGGTGGATGATGAGCGAGCGGGTATCGCCGATATTGGCCAGATGCGAGAACAGTTCGACATTGGAGACGAGCTTGACGCCAGCGTCGTAGCCGCCCTTAAGCCCGAAAGTGAACACCGCGCCGCAACCCTTCGGCGCATATTTCTTGGCCAGTGCGTTGTACTTGTCGCCCGCCAGTCCCGGGTAGCTCACCCACGCCACTTCCGGCCGCTTTGACAGCCAATCCGCCACGAACAGCGCGTTGTCGCAATGACGCTGCATGCGCAGCGGCAGCGTCTCGATGCCGGTGAGGATGAGGAAGGCGTTGAACGGCGACAGCGCCGGCCCGAGATCGCGCAGGCCGAGCACCCGGCAGCAGATCGCGAAGGCGAAATTGCCGAAGGTCTCGTGCAGCACGATGCCGGAATATTCCGGCCGCGGGTCGCACAGCATCGGGTATTTCTTGTCGCGCGACCAGTTGAAGGTGCCTCCGTCGACAATCATGCCGCCGATCGAATTGCCGTGGCCGCCGAGAAACTTGGTGAGCGAATGCACGACCACATCGGCGCCGTAATCGATCGGCTTGCACAAATAGGGCGTGGCGAGCGTGTTGTCGACCACCAGCGGTACGCCGGCCTTGCGCGCGACGTTGGCGACCGCCTCGATGTCGGTGATGACGCCGCCGGGATTGGCAATCGACTCGATGAAGATCGCCTTGGTCTTGTCCGTTACCGCCTTTTCGAACGTGGTCATGTCGTCGGGATCGGCCCAGGCCACGTTCCAGCCGAAATTCTTGTAGGAATGATTGAATTGGTTGATCGAGCCGCCATAGAGCTTCTTGGAGGCGACCAGTTCATCGCCGGGCGTCATCAGCGCGTGCATGACCACCACTTGCGCCGCATGGCCGGAGGCGACCGCGAGCCCTGCGGTGCCGCCTTCGAGCGCGGCCACGCGTTCCTCCAGCACGGCGCAGGTCGGGTTGCCGATGCGGGTGTAGATATTGCCGAAGGCCTGCAAGCCGAAAAGCGACGCGGCATGATCGACGTCGTCGAACACGTAGGACGCGGTCTGGTAGATCGGCGTGATGCGCGCGCCGGTGGTGGGATCGGGCTTGGCGCCGGCATGAATCGAAAGCGTCGAAAAGCCCGGAATGCGGTCTGCGTCGGCCATAGCCCCGTCCTTGGTGTCGTCCGCGGCCATTTTGGCTATTGCGGAAGGAAGCGGGGATTAAACGGGGCGGGTAGGCGCGCCGTCAAGGCAAGCTTAGCGTTTGTCTCTTGTCTGGGGGCCGATGCGCATGCGCTGCACGCCTTTGCCGAGCGATTGCGCGCGCTTTGAGGAGAGCGTGCGCGAATTCACGCCGATCCAGGAAATTTCCGACGACAGGCGCCCGTATTCGATCTTCGGACAGCGGTTCATTACCACTTTCATGCCGGCCTGTTCGGCGAGCGCGGCGGCATCGTCGTTGCGCACGGTGAGCTGCATCCAGATCACCTGCGGCGGCGGCTTCAGCGCCAGCGCCTCCTGCGCGACCGGCAGCGCGAAATGAGAGGCGCGGAAGATGTCGACCATGTCCACCGGCTCGGGGATATCCGCTAATTTGGCATAGACCTTCTGTCCGAGGATCTCCTTGCCGGCGTGACCGGGATTGACCGGGATCATGCGGTAGCCTCGCTCTTGCAGGTATTTGAACACGAAATAGCTCGGCCGATTGTCTTTCGGCGAGAAGCCGACCATGGCGATGGTCTTCACGGTGTTGAGGATGCCGCGGATATAGTTGTCGGGGTAACTGTCGTGGTTCATCGCGATGATTCTGACCGCGACGAAGTCTCTTGCGCAACGAGCGCGCGCAGCCGCGCATTCTCGGCCTCGAGTTCGGCGATCTTGGTCTGTACTTTTGTGAAGGCTTCTTCCAATTCGGCCTCGGTGAAGCGCGCGACGATGTGCTGTGAGCAGTTCACGTCCCAAGCTTCGATGGTGAACAGGATGGCGCGCTCCGGTTTCGCTTTGTAGCCCGCGTCAAACAACTTCTCGACCAGCGCAGCATCGTTCTCGACCACACGGGCGCGGCCCCACAGCTTGATGCGCTGCTTGCGCGCCGGATCGAGCAGGAACAGATAGGCACGATCGTTCTCCGACAGATTGGCGAGCGTGATGTATTGCCGGTTGCCGCGATAATCGGCGAAACCAAGGGTGCGCTCGTCGATGACTTTGATGAAGCCCTTCGGCCCGCCGCGATGCTGGATATAAGGCGCGCCTTCGGCAGTGGCGGTGGCAAGAAAGACGGTGTCCTGCTCGGCGATGAAAGCGGCGAGCTCCGGCGTCACCGTGTCCGGAAAACCTTCCGCCAAGCGCGGTTCATAGGCCTTGGCGGAGCCGCGCTCGGCTTGCGCCTTCTGGGCTGCCGGCGTGAAGACCCGGGAAGAATTGTTCATGGCCGGCGCAAACTCCTGTCCGCAGACGGTCGTACGCAAGATAGGCGCCCGTTGCCGTTGCGGAAAGAGACGGCCGCCATCACGCCGGCGCGGGCGGTTTCCGCCCCGGTCATTTTTTGTTTGCGTCGACGACCTTTTTGCAGCCGGCCGCGAGATTGTCGTAATGGCCGGCGAGACACCGAATGATGCGGCCGCCGCCGGGGAAGGTGCCCTTGCAGTATTTGTCGTAGTCGACCTGGCAGGCGGCGCGCTCGGACGCGGTGATCTCTTGCGCCATTGCGGGCGCCAGTGAAGTCAACACGAAGGCTGCGGCAAGGATCGTCATACGTGTCATGGGAACTCCCTGGGGTGTGTGATCAGCGTCGGGCGGCGAAGGCGGCGAACGGCCCGATCGTCAGCAGCCCGGTGCCGACGCAAATGGCCGTAAGGGCCACGACATCGGCGGGGCAGGGCAGCCCGCATTGCGGGGCGTTGAGTGCGATGAAGCTGGCCGCGAGCGCTAGTCCCCAAGCGCTTCCGGCCAGGACCAGCCGGGTCAAGGCGCTGCGCGCAAAGCCACGGGCGATGGCGAATGCCATCAGCGGTCCTCCCAGGTCGGATCGCGCTTCTCGATGAAGGCGCAGATGCCTTCTTCGGCGTCGGCCGACAACAGGTTCTCGACCATGACTTGCGATACATAGCGGTACGCATCCGCGAGCCCCATCTCGGCTTGGCGATAAAATCCTTCTTTGCCGATCTTGACCGTATGCGCCGACTTGCTGGCGATCTGCTGCGCGAGCGCGAGCGCCTCGCTGCGTTCGGCACCGACCGCCACCACCCGGTTGATGAGCCCGATGCGCACGGCATCTTCCGCGCCCACCATGTCACCGGTGAGCAGCATTTCCATGGCAGCCTTGCGTCCGACATTGCGCGAGAGCGCCACCATTGGAGTCGAACAGAACAGGCCGATATCGACGCCGGGCGTTGCGAACTTGGCGGCCGAGGAGGCGATCGCCAGATCGCAACTCGCCACCAGTTGGCAGCCGGCGGCGGAGGCCACGCCCTGCACGGCCGCGATCACCGGCTGCGGCAGGTTGACGATCTGTTGCATCATCGTGCTGCACGCCGTCATGATCCGGGTGAAATAGGTGCGGCCGCCATCGGCGTCGCTGCGCCGCGCGGTGAGCTCCTTCAGATCGTGGCCGGCGGAAAAAGCCGGGCCGTTGGCCGCCAGCACCACGGTGCGGATGCTCGTGTCGGCGGCGATTTCGGTGAAGGCGTTCGAAAGCGCGCTCAACATTGCTTCCGATAGACTGTTGCGCGCTTGCGGGCGATTGAGCACCAGGAGCGCGACGTCCTTATGACGCTCGCGCAGCAGCACGGGAGCGGCGGCATCGGCGGCGCTGGCGGCGGCGGTCTGCGGGCTCATGGTTCGTCCGGCCTCAAATCTGACCCGATACTTAACCCGAAGCAGGACCCATGCAAGGCCGCGAAGCGCGCGCTAAGCTCTAAGCGTTGGTCTGCCAGGACAGCACGCTATGGCAAAGCAAAAGCGCACGACGCCGGGGCGAAAAAAGACGAGCCGCTGGTCGCAGCGCGTCACGCAAGAAAGCGATGCGCTGACGCTGGAGGATGGCGTGTTCACCCTCGACCGCCCGGCGGCGATTGCGGCATCGCTGAAACGTTCGGCCGACCGCAGCCGTCGGCGTAAGTCCGATCCCTTTCGCTCGGCCATGTCGATATTGGTGTTCTACATCAACCGCGCCGGCAAGGGCCTGTCCAAGGCACGCAAGCAGAAGCTGGAGAGAGCCAAGGCGGAGTTGCGCGCCCTTTACCGCAAGGATTGACGCAGACGGCGCGCCCCTGTCTATGACGGAGCGCCGGATGTGCCGGCTTGTAAGGGGGTGGTCGATGCCGGCACCGGCGCTCACGGCCGAGGAAATCGCCGAACTGCTGCACGAGGTGTTCCCGCAGGCGTTTTATCCCGGCTGCGGCCTCAGCCTCGAACGCGTCGATTACGGCGACGTGCGCGTCCGCCGCGCCTATCACGAAGACTATATTCGTCCGGGCGGTACGATCTCGGGCCCCACGATGATGGAACTCGCCGACTTCACCATGTATGTCGCGGTGTTCTCGGCCATCGGGCGCCAGCCGCTGGCCGTGACCACCAATCTCAACATCAATTTCCTGCGCAAGCCCGCGCGGGCCGACCTGATCGCCGATGCGCGGCTGATGAAGGTCGGCAAGCGCCTGGCGGTCGGTGAAGTGACGATCTACTCCGAAGGTTCGGACGACCCGGTCGCCCATGTCACCTCGACCTATTCGGTCCCTTAAGTCCGGCAATTAGACGAAGGTGTCTTAATACCATTATTGTAATCTATTGATATTATTCCCGTTCCTTTTGAATGCAGGCGTTGACCGACGCCGCGCGCTCGGCTAGAGAACCGCCACTTCGGCGCGCTCGCATAGCGCCACGCCCTCAAGGATCCGTCATGAAGACCTATTCGGCCAAGCCCGCCGAGATCGAGAAGAAATGGGTGACCATCGACGCCGCCGGCCTGGTGGTCGGCCGCCTCGCCTCGATCGTGGCCATGCGGCTGCGCGGCAAACACAAAGCCAGCTACACCCCGCATGTTGATGACGGCGACAACGTCATCGTCGTCAACGCCGCCAAGGTGGTGTTTACTGGCCGCAAGCGCGAACAAAAAGTTTACTACCACCACACCGGCTATATCGGCGGCATCAAGGAACGGTCGGCCAAATCGATTTTCGAGGGCCGTTTCCCGGAACGCATCGTCGAGAAGGCGGTCGAGCGCATGTTGCCGCGCGGGCCGCTGGGCCGGGTGCAGCTCGGCAACCTGCGCGTCTATCCCGGGCCCGAGCATCCGCATGAGGCGCAAAAGCCCGAGAAGCTCGATGTCGCAGCCATGAACCGCAAGAACCTGAGGAGTGCCTGACCGTGGCCGAGACCGTACAATCGCTGGAAGGATTGGCGAGCCTCAAGCCGGCCGCGCCGGAAGCGCCGCAATACGTGCAGAAGCTCGATGCGCAGGGGCGCGCTTACGCGACCGGCAAGCGCAAGAACGCCGTTGCGCGCGTTTGGATCAAGCCCGGCGCGGGCAAGATCGTGGTCAACACCAAGGAAGTGGAAGTGTTCTTCGCGCGCCCGGTGTTGCGTATGCTGATCCAGCAGCCGCTAGTCGCCGCCAACCGCAGCGGCCAATACGACGTGGTTTGCACCGTCTCCGGCGGCGGCCTGTCGGGCCAGGCGGGCGCGGTGCGCCACGGGCTCGCCAAGGCGCTCACTTATTTCGAGCCGGAATTGCGCGGCGCGCTCAAGCGCGGCGGGTTTCTCACCCGCGATTCACGCGTGGTCGAGCGCAAGAAATACGGCCGGGCCAAGGCGCGGCGGTCCTTCCAGTTCTCCAAGCGCTGATCGCGCTGGCGTTATCAGGCGCGGCGCGCTGTGCCGGTCTCGGGCTTGCCCGAGACCGAAAACGCGCCCATGCGCGCGGCTAAAGTCTTAATGCTTTCGTGCAGATTTCGCTAAAATTTTTGCAAATCTTGCCTCGAAGCGCGCGCAAACCCACAACGCTTTTCCCACGCAGGCATGGTTATTCTACCGGTGCAGCTCGGCGCACGGCTCTCGCGTGGCGGGCAGCAGGGAAACGCGTATGCCTGTCGCGGCGAGTATCGAACTTTCTTTCTTGGACGGCCCGACCGTGGCATTCGTTGCGGTCTGCATCATTGCGTTGCTCGGCTTGTTGCTGGTCATGGCTTGGCTGCAACAGCGCGATGCGCGCGCACTTGCCTGGTGGGGCGCGGCCTATCTGATCGGCGCGTCCTCGCTGGCGTTGTGGGCCACGCCGGAGCCATGGCTCGCATTGCCGACGGAAGTGCCATTCGCGATGATTTTCATCGCTTGCGGCATGATCTGGAACGGCGTGCGTTTGTTCCGCGGATGGCCGCTGCTGCCGATCGCCGCATTCAGCGGCGCCGGTGTGTGGCTGGTGCTCTGTCAACTGCCGGTATTTCCGGAAGGCAGCCCGGCGCGCATCGGTCTCGGCGTCGTGGTGGTCTCGGTCTATACGTTCTTCATCGCGTACGAACTGTCGCGCGAGCGGCGCAAAGCACTCCATTCTCGCACCGCCGCCGTAATCGTGCCGTGCCTGCACGCGGCGATCTTTCTGATGCCGTTGGCGATGCGGGCGTTCACGCCCGAGGTCATCGCCGCCAGTTGGCTGACCGTGTTCGCGTTGGAGACGATCGTCTACGCGGTAGGCACTGCCTTCATCGTGCTGCTGATGGTCAAGGACCACCATGTCAACATCTACCGTCAAGCCGCCTCCACCGACTATCTGACCGGACTGCTCAACCGGCGCGCTTTCCTGGAGAACGCGCTCAGGCTGTGCGTACATCGCGCCAATGGTGATCGCCCGGTAACGTTGTTGATGTTCGATCTCGACCATTTCAAGTCGATCAACGACAAGTTTGGCCATGCAGTCGGCGATGAAGTACTGCGCGTGTTCGCGCAGGTTGCGCGCCGGAGTACGCGTGCGTACGACATCATCGGCCGGATCGGCGGCGAGGAATTTGCGGCCATCATCCCGGAGCCGATGCATTTGGCCACGATCGTCGCCGAGCGCATTCGTGCGGGCTTTGAGACCGCCGGCGTGGAAATCGCCGGCTACCGCATGGGTGCTACCGTCAGCATCGGCGCTGCTACGTCATATGAGCTGGTGACGAATATCGACGCGCTGATCGCCCGCGCCGACGTCGCGCTCTACCGCGCCAAAGGCGAAGGCCGCAACCGGCTGCGTGCCGCCGATGCCGAATCGGAGCTTGACCGGATCCGCCTGGTCGGCGCCAAATCCGGGCAGGAGAGCAAGCTGGCAGGTTTGCTGCGGCGCAAGAACGCCGCCTGACAGCGACGCCCAGGCCCCTTGGGCGGGCCAATCAAGAACGCAACGTATCATTTACCATGTTGGCGCTAGCATGCGCCCATGATGCGTTCAGCCGTCAACCCGCGCACGGATGCCGACTTGAGCGCGCTCGAAGCCTATGCCGAGCGTGCCGGCGCTGCTTTGGCCTGCGCGTATTCCTCGTCGGCCGAATTCGATGCCGCCCTGATCGCCGAACGCCGTGCAGCGGGCGTTTACGGACCGCGCCGCCACCGGCGGCACATGCTGGTGACAGCGGCCGGCATCGCCGCGGCGCTGACAGTCATCCTTCTGCTGATCGTCTGAGCGCGAATCGCGCAACGGGCAAAGAAAACGGGCGCCCTTTTGGGGGGCGCCCGAATTGTTGCGTCATTCGCGCGACGTAAAATCTATGCCATGAACGGCACTTACGCTGCGGCCGAAACTTTCGCACCCGTTGGGACCGCCGCAATCGTTTTCAGAATCTGAGAGGCAATTTGGTAGGGGTCGCCTTGCGAATTGGGGCGGCGATCTTCCAGATAGCCCTTGTAATCGTTGTTTACAAAGCTGTGCGGCACGCGGACCGAGGCGCCACGGTCGGCAATACCGTAGCTGAACTGGTCGATCGCCTGGGTCTCGTGCTTGCCGGTCAGCCGCATGTGGTTGTCCGGGCCGTAGACCGCGATGTGATCGGCGCAGGCATCCTTGAAGGCCTTCATCAGTTTCTCGAAGTACGCCTTGCCGCCCACCTCGCGCAGATAGGTGGTGGAGAAATTGGCGTGCATGCCGGAGCCGTTCCAGTCGGTGTCGCCGAGCGGCTTGCAGTGGAATTCGATATCGACGCCGTACTTCTCCGTCAGCCGCAGTAACAGATAGCGTGCCATCCACATTTCATCGGCGGCGCGCTTGGATCCTTTGCCGAAGATCTGGAATTCCCACTGGCCCTTCGCCACCTCGGCGTTGATGCCTTCGTGGTTGATGCCGGCGGCGAGGCAGAGGTCGAGGTGCTCGTCGACCATCTCGCGGGCGATGTCGCCGACGTTCTTGTAGCCGACGCCGGTGTAGTAGGGCCCCTGTGGCGCAGGATAGCCGGAACCGGGAAAGCCGAGCGGGCGGCCGTCCTTGTAGAAGAAATATTCCTGTTCGAATCCGAACCAGGCGCCTTCATCGTCGAGAATGGTCGCGCGCTTGTTCGTGGGGTGCGGGGTGACGCCATCCGGCATCATGACCTCGCACATGACCAAGGCGCCGTTGGTGCGCGCCGGGTCGGGGAACACGCGGATCGGCTTTAGCACGCAGTCGGAGTTGGAGCCTTCCGCCTGCATGGTCGAGCTTCCATCAAAGCCCCACAATGGGAGTTCGTCGAGCGAAGGAAAGCTGTCAAATTCTTTGATCTGTGTCTTGCCGCGCAGGTTTGGCACCGGCGTGTACCCGTCGAGCCAAATATATTCGAGCTTGTACTTTGTCATTGCGGGTCTCTCATGAGCTGATGACCGAAGCGTAAGGAAGTGCACATGCGTACATGGCCGCTAGAGACGCGCTTCGTCTCTGCGGCTGCTATTTTCCAAGCATTAAGCGTGCCAATTCATACGGCGGCCCTGGCGTGGGAGCGATGACGCTCAACCACAATCGCGTCGCTCGGCATCCGACGTCTACGTTCGGAGAAAAAGCGTGATTTTGTCGGCAATTTTGTCGCTGCAGGCGATACGGCGAACATCGCGATGGCCACGCGAAACCATTTTTGAAAACGTGCCACTCAAAGAAGCAAAAAATACGCTTGCCTATAATATGGACTTTTGGTGATTTTTTGCGGGCATTTTGCTTAAGCGACGTTCAGAATCTGTTACAGCGACATTATGTAAGTCTGACGCGTGAACGCGCAGCATCGAATGGAGTGACGACAATGACCGACAATTTTTATCAACGGTCGGCGAAAATCTACCAGTTCCCTGTAAGGGATCGCGCTCCTGGTAGCGGCCATCGTGAAGAGTCCAAACCCGTCGCGCATCTGACGTCGCCGCGCATTGCGAGAGTCGCGTGCGGAAGCGCCTGGTATCACGAAGAAGCCGTTGAGGACGCTGAGCGGACTCGCAAGCATTAGTATCGGTCAGCCGCTCGCAGCAGGTGTTGCCCCTCTTCGAAGAAACGTCCCAGCGGAATAAGCTGAACGGGAAAGACGTTTGGTTTTCGCCGCGGGACGTGCGGCGCGTATGCAGTGCGTTTAAAATAAGTGCGCAGCCGCAGTCCATGCCGGGTCTCAAACGTCGGCGCGCCGGTCCTCCGAACCGAAACTTCCCAAGCGCGTTTTCAGGATCGTGGTGATCGGCTCAAGCATCGCCGTCGCTAATGCCGAAAAAAAAGGGGCGCCCTTGTTGGGGCGCCCGAAAGGTTACATCGCGCGTGCGATGTTTGGGAGGAACGCTTACGCTTACGCCGAGTAGTACATCTCGAACTCGACCGGATGCGGCATGTGCTCGAAGCGGATCACTTCCGTCATCTTGAGATCGATATAGGCGTCGATGAAATCGTCATCGAACACGCCGCCGGTCTTGAGGAATTCACGGTCGCTGTCGAGTTCGCCCAAGGCCTGCCGCAACGAGCCGCACACCGTCGGGATTTCTTTGAGCTCCGCCGGCGGCAGATCGTAAAGGTCCTTGTCGACCGCCGAGCCCGGATCGAGCTTGTTCTTTACGCCGTCGAGGCCGGCCATCAGCATCGCCGCGAAGGCGAGATAAGGATTGGCCATCGGGTCGGGGAAACGCACTTCGACGCGCTTGGCCTTCGGATTGGCGGTGTAGGGAATGCGGCAAGAGGCCGAGCGATTGCGTTGCGAATAGGCGAGCAAGACCGGCGCCTCGAAGCCCGGCACCAGACGCTTGTATGAATTAGTGGTCGGGTTGGTGAAGGCGTTAATGGCCTTGGCGTGCTTGAGAATGCCGGCAATATAGGACAGGCAAATCTCCGAAAGGTCGGCATATTTGTTGCCGGCGAATATCGGCTTGCCGGCTTTCCAGATCGATTGGTGGCAATGCATGCCGGAGCCGTTGTCGCCATAGACCGGCTTCGGCATGAAGGTCGCGGTCTTGCCGTAGATCTGCGCCACCTGATGAATGCAGTACTTGTAGATCATCAGCTGGTCGCCCATCACCGTGAGGGGCGAGAACTTCATGCCGAGCTCGTGCTGGGCGGAACCGACTTCGTGGTGATGCTTTTCGACCTTGACGCCCATACGCGCCATGGCGCCGAGCATTTCCGAGCGCATGTCCTGCGCCGTATCCTGCGGCGGCACCGGGAAATAGCCCTTCTTGAATCCGATATGGTGGCCGAGATTGCCGCCTTCATAGTCGGTGTCGCTATTGATCGGCAGCTCGATGGAGTCGAGCTTGAAGCCGGTATTGTAAGGTTGGGCGGAATATTTGACGTCGTCGAACACGAAAAATTCGGCCTCCGGGCCGAAATAGACGGTGTCGCCGATGCCCATCGACTTCACCATGCCTTCCGCCTTCTTGGCGATGCTGCGCGGATCGCGGTTATAGGGCTCGCCGGTGGTCGGCTCGAGCACGTCGCAGACCAGCGACAGCGTCGTCTCGGCGAAGAACGGATCGATGCAGGCAGAGGCCGGGTCCGGCATGAGGTTCATGTCGGACTCGTGGATCGCCTTCCAGCCGGCGATCGACGAGCCGTCGAACATCTGGCCCTCGGCGAAGGTTTCTTCTTCGATCATCGAGATGTCGAACGTAACGTGTTGCCACTTGCCGCGCGGATCCGTGAATCGGAAGTCGGCGTATTTGACGTCGTTGTCCTTGATCAACTTCATGACATCTTTGGCTGTCGTCATGGATTGCATTCCCCCTTTTTTGGAATTTAGCGCGCGAAAGCGTTGTGCTCGCGGCCTAGATAGCGTCGACCCCGGACTCTCCAGTCCTGATCCGGATGGCTTCCTCGATGTTGGATACGAATATCTTGCCGTCGCCAATCCGGCCAGTCTGGGCAGCCCGCCGGATCGCCTCGATCGCCTTATCCACCATATCGTCGCCAAGCACGATCTCGATTTTCACCTTGGGGAGAAAATCAACCACGTATTCGGCGCCGCGATAAAGCTCGGTATGGCCCTTCTGGCGTCCGAAGCCCTTGGCCTCGGTGACGGTGATGCCTTGTAGCCCGACCTCCTGCAGCGCTTCCTTCACTTCATCGAGTTTGAAAGGCTTGATGATGGCCTCGATTTTTTTCATTGCCTGTCCTTCCTCCCGAGCCCGCCGCACAATCGGGAGCCGCGCTACCGGATAGCAGGTCCCGTGCCAAGCGCGAGACCAGACGAAAGCTCCTTCGCCGCAATGGCTTAGGCCATAGCAGGCTGGATTGCGACCGGATTGCCTAATGTTCGGCGCCTAGCAATTAAGCATTCTGCATAAACTAATACCAGCGGGCGAAGAAATGCTGCGCCGCAGGCGGTTGGGCTGAATTGTCGCCCTGGGCGCCGCCCGATAGTGTTGGCCGCGATGATCGAACTGCTCACCACCGCCGAGATGGCGGAGGCCGACCGACTGACGATCGCGGGCGGCACCGCCGGCATCGCGCTGATGGAGAACGCCGGCCGTGCCGTAGCCGATGCGGCCAGCCGCGTGCTCCAGGGTCGCCGCGCGATAGTTGTGGCCGGGCCGGGCAACAACGGCGGCGATGGCTTCGTGGCAGCGCGCTTGTTGGTCGAGCGTGGGGCTGCTGTGCGGATCAGCTTCGTCGGCGACCGCCAGCGGCTCAAGGGTGATGCCGCGCTGGCGGCCGGGCGCTGGCGCGGGCCGGTCGAGCCGGCGTCGCCGGAAGCGGTGTCGGGCGAGGAGGTCGTGATCGACGCGCTGTTTGGCGCCGGCCTCGACCGCCCCGTCGAGGACCTGCCGCGCGCCATGATCGAGGCCCTGAATGCGAGCGGGGCAGCGGTGATCGCGGTCGATTTACCGAGCGGGGTGAGCGGCACCACCGGCGCGGTCATGGGGGCGGCGGTCAAGGCCAGCCATACCGTGACCTTCTTCCGCCGCAAGCCCGGCCATTTGCTGCTGCCGGGCCGGCTGCTTTGCGGGTCGATTGAGGTGACCGATATCGGCATCCCGGCGGCCGTGCTGGAGCAGATCAGGCCCACCATCTTTGCCAACGAGCCGCAGCTGTGGCGCGGGGTCTATCCGCGGCCGCGGCCGAACGGCCATAAATATTCGCGCGGTCATGCCGTGGTGGTGTCCGGCGGGCTTTCGACCACCGGTGCGGCGCGGCTGGCGGCGCGCGGGGCGCTGCGTGCCGGGGCGGGGTTGGTGACCATCGCCAGCCCGCGCGAGGCGCTCAGCGTCAATGCCTCAGGCAGCCTGGCAGTCATGGTGCGGCCGGTGGATGGGGCGGCGGAGCTGGCCGAATTCCTGTCCGACCGGCGGCGCAACGTGGTGGCGCTGGGGCCGGGTGGCGGCGTCGGGCCGGAAATGCGGGAGCAGGTGCGGGCGGCCCTCGCCGGCAACGCGGCCGTTGTGCTGGACGCCGATGCGCTCACCAGCTTTGCCGATGAACTGCCGGCGCTGGTCTCAGCCATATCCGAGCGCGGCGCCACGGGTGTCGTGCTGACCCCTCACGAAGGAGAATTCGATAGATTATTCAGTGCGATATCTGAAAATAATGAAGTTAATTCAAAAGTTGAGAAAGCGCGACTAGCGGCGGGTTCGAGTGGCGCTATCGTGCTGCTCAAGGGCGCCGATACGGTGGTGGCTGCCCCCGATGGTCGCGTGGCGATTGCCGCCAATGCCCCGGCCACGCTTGCCACCGCCGGCGCCGGCGACGTGCTGACCGGCATGATTGCCGGCCTGCTGTCGCAAGGAATGCCGGCCTTTGAGGCGGCCTGTGCCGCCGTCTGGCTGCATGGGGAGGCCGCAGCGAGCTTCGGCCCTGGCCTTATTTCGGAGGACCTGCCGGAAGAACTGCCGCGGGTGTACCGGCGGCTGTTTTCAGGTCTGGACCGCTAGGTCACTTCGAACCAGGCCGCCATGCCGAACGCCATGTGTTCGATCATGTGGCAATGGAGCATCCATTTGCCCGGGTTGTCGGCGACAAACCCGATGCGCTCGGCACGGTCCGGATCGACGATCACGGTGTCGAGCCAATAGGGCTTCCAACCGTTGGTGCTGGGGTCGAAATGGCGGAAGTGGTGGCCGTGCACGTGCATGCCGTGGGGGAAAGTGGTGCGGTTGCCGAAGGTGAGCACCACCGTGCGGCCGCGCTCCACCTTGAACATCGGCGGGCCGTCGTGACCGGTCGCGGCGACGCCCGCGAGCGCCCAGATGCGCTGCTGCGGAGGCACGCCATAGCCCTGGAAACCGCTGCCGCCCATGCCGCCACCCATGCCACGGCCCATCATCATGCCCATGCCGCCGCCATCGAGCGGGACGTTGAGCTTGAAGGCGTTGGCCACGTCCAGCTTGGCGGGGATCGGATTGTCCCGCAGCGGTTTGGGCTCGGCGAGCGGCTTCGCGCGCGCCGGAGGACCGGAGTCATAGACCAGGCTGCCGACCGGTAGCTCGCCGCCGCGCAAGTCATCGACCGTGATCGCTGCGCGCGAACTGGGCGAAAGCGTCGCGTCGAGAAACAGGTCGACCCGGCTGCCAGGCGCCAGCCGCAACAAGCCGTTGGGAGCGATATTGGGCTTGCAGGGCTGGCCGTCGACCGCCATCACGCGGGCCGCGTGCTTGGCGATGCGGAACTGGAAGATGCGTGAATTGGCGGTGTTGACGATGCGCAGCCGTAGCCGCTCATTGGTCTTCACGGCTAAATCGAGCGTGTCCTTGCTGTTGAGCGTGATGTACTGGCCGAGCCGGCCGGCCATCATGGCATCGTGGAAATTGCCGAAGCTCGGCTGGATCTCGCCATTGTCCATCAGCCGCCAGTCGTCCACCACCAGCATCAGGTCGCGGTCGACTTGCGGCGCGTCGCGCTCCTCGACGATCAATATGCCGTAGAGCCCGCGCGCCAACTGTTCCGACGAGCCGAAATGGGTGTGGTACCAGAAGGTGCCGGCGTCCGGCGGGGTGAAATGGTAGTCGAAGCTTTGGCCCGGCTCGACCGGCTTCTGGGTGAGAAACGGTACGCCGTCCATGGCATTGGGCAGGCGCAACCCGTGCCAGTGGATCACGGTCGCTTGTTGGAGATTGTTGACCAGCCGGACTTTGAGCTCTTCGCCTTGCTTGACCCGCAGCGTCGGGCCGGGGCTCATGCCTTCATAGCCCCAGATCGGGGTGGGGCCGGCGCCCTTGCCGCGCAGCAACGCCGTGCCCGGTCGTGCGTGCAGGACGTGATAGCCGTCGGCGGCTTTTTTTCCGCGCCGAACGAGCGCGCCGGCAGGGTGACCGCCGTCACGGTCGCCGCCATGCCGGCAAGCAGGCGGCGGCGGCTGAGGGCGGGCAACAACGGCATGGTGGTCATCAAATAAAGCTCGCGTGATCGGGGGCCCCGTCCGGCGCCCGTCGAGAGGTCCTGGCTAGGAAGACGCCTATTGAGGCATCTCAAAGGCCGCCTATTTATATTGCTGTGGCCGGGATTTCGCGTGATATAAGCCCGCCGCCTGAAATGGCGGGGTTTGCCGCCTTGCCCTGACGGGCCGCCGCGTCTAAGCCCTGCCGGATTGCGGCGCCGGCGGCGTCTCTTGACTAGCCCTTTGCGGGCGTGGCGGAACTGGTAGACGCGCGGGATTTAGGTTCCCGTGACGAAAGTCGTGGGGGTTCGAGTCCCTCCGCCCGCACCATGCCGAGGGTCTAACGATCGCGGGCGACAAGCCCTTCAATTCCGACAAGGCGCAATGCGGCGAACCGGCGCGGCGCGTGTTGCAAGCAGAGAAATGTGTGCTCAATGCAGGTTACCGAAACACTGTCCGAAGGTCTCAAGCGCGAATTCCTGGTGGTCGTCCCGGCCGCCGAACTCGACGCCAAGGTCAATGCGCGCCTCGATGAGTTGAAAGACCGCGTCCGGCTCGACGGCTTCCGGCCCGGCAAAGTGCCGGTGGCGCACCTCAAGCGCGTATATGGCCGCTCGGCCATGGCCGAGGTGATCGAGACGACGGTGCGCGACACCAACAATCAGATCGTCAGCGAGCGCGGCTTCAAGCTAGCGTCCGAACCCAAGGTGACGCTGCCGGAGGAGAAGGAAGCGATCGAGCAACTGATCGCCGGTAAAACCGACCTCAACTACACCGTGGCGGTCGAAATCGTGCCGCCGATCGAACTCACCGATTTCAAGACCATCAAGCTCACCAAGCTTGCCAGCGACGTCACCGATGCCGAAGTCGAGGAGGGCATCGCGCGCATCGTCGAGCAGAACAAGCCGTACGCGGCGAAGGGCGAAGGCGAGAAGGCGGCCAAGGACGACCGCGTCATCATTTCCTATGCCGGCACCATCAATGGCGAACCGTTTGAAGGCGGCAGCGGCGACGACGCGGCCGTGCTTATCGGCTCAAACACCTTTATTCCCGGCTTCGAGGATCAGCTCATCGGCATTGCCGCCGGCGAAACCCGCACGCTCAAGGTGACGTTCCCGGCGCATTATCAGGCCGAGCATCTTGCCGGCAAGGACGCCGAATTTGTCGTCACCGCCAAGTCGATCGAGTCACCGGGCAATGTGACGGTCGACGATGCGTTCGCCAAATCGCTCGGCCTTGAATCGCTCGCCAAGCTGCGCGATGCGGTCAAGGACCGCCTCTCGCGCGATCATGTGGGGGCCTCGCGGCAGAAGCTCAAGCGCGCGCTGCTCGACGAACTCGACAAGCGCCACAAGTTCGAGCCGCCACCTTCGCTGGTCGAGGAGGAATTCGATCGCGTGTGGAAGTCGGTGCTCCAGGAAATGGAGAACGAGCAAAAGACCTTCGCCGATGAGAACACCACCGAGGAGAAAGCCAAGGCGGAATACCGCGCCATCTCCGAGCGGCGGGTACGGCTCGGCCTGGTGCTCGCCGAGATCGGCGAAAAGAACAACATCACCGTGACCGAGGAGGAGATCACCCGCGCTGTCACCGAGCAGGCGCGCCAGTTCCCGGGCCAGGAGCAGCGCGTGTGGGACTACTACCGGCAGAACCCACAATCCGTCGCCGGCCTGCGCGCGCCGATTTACGAGGAAAAGGTGATCGACTTCCTAGTCGAGCTCGCAGCGGTGACCGAGAAAAAGGTCCCGCGCGAGGAGCTTTACAAGGAAGAAGAAGACGAATCAGCCGCTTGAAGCAGGGCCCCATTGCGCTTGCTGCTTGCCGCAAATAGATCATGCCCGGCGCGGGAGCGGGGCTAATCTAGCCGTCGTGATTCGCGTGAAGGAACCGATATGAAAGATCCGGTCGAAAATTACATGCAGCTCGTCCCCATGGTGGTCGAACAGACCAACCGCGGCGAACGGGCCTACGATATCTTTTCGCGGCTTCTGAAGGAGCGCATTATCTTCATCACCGGGACTATCGAGGACGGCATGGCCACGTTGGTTGTGGCGCAGCTTTTGTTCCTGGAAGCCGAGAACCCGAAAAAAGAAATCTCGATGTACATCAATTCGCCGGGCGGCGTGGTGACATCCGGCATGGCGATTTACGACACCATGCAGTTCATTCGCCCGCCGGTCGCCACGCTCTGCGTCGGGCAGGCGGCCTCGATGGCATCGCTACTTTTGGCCGCAGGCGCCAAGGATCAGCGTTTTGCGCTGCCGAATGCCCGCATCATGGTCCACCAGCCCTCGGGCGGGTTCCAGGGCCAGGCCACCGACATCATGCTGCACGCCCAGGAGATTCTGAACCTGAAGAAGCGGCTCAACGAGATCTACGTTACGCACACCGGGCAGTCCCTGAAGAAGATCGAGGACGCGCTCGAGCGTGACTATTTTCTCACTGCCGATGCCGCCAAGGATTTCGGTCTGGTCGACAAGGTTATCGACAGCCGTCCGGAGGAAATGCTCCCGAAACCGGCCTGATGCGTCCCCATGCCACGGTTCCAGCGGTTTCCCCAGGCCGGGCGTTGCCCCGGAATGGCCGCTTTCGCTGTGGAGCTTGGGCGGGCATTATCGTTAATAAATTCTTGATTATCACGTCGTTAGCATGCTTGGCTTATGATGTGGGGGTGAAGTGGGACAGCGGGCCTCCCGGATGTAGGGGCCGCCGTGCTGGAGTTCCGGCGCGAAACTTGCTTGGCTTGATGCGGTGCGTCTAGGCGGGTGCAAGATGGCTTAGGCGGCCACGCGAATTACGACGGCAAGTGCGAAAGAGTGTGACGGAGAATGGAATGAGCAAAGTCGGCGGCAGCGATTCCAAGAACACCCTCTACTGCTCGTTCTGCGGCAAGAGCCAGCACGAAGTACGCAAGCTCATCGCCGGCCCGACGGTGTTCATTTGCGATGAGTGCGTCGAACTGTGCATGGACATCATCCGCGAGGAGAACAAATCCTCGTTGGTGAAGTCGCGCGACGGAATTCCGACTCCGAAGGAAATCCGCAAGGTTCTCGACGACTACGTCATCGGCCAGGATCACGCCAAGAAGGTGCTCTCGGTCGCCGTCCACAATCACTACAAGCGGCTCAACCACCAGACCAAGCATAACGACGTCGAGCTCGCCAAATCGAATATCCTGCTGATCGGACCGACCGGCTCGGGCAAGACGCTGCTGGCGCAGACGCTGGCGCGCATCCTGGACGTGCCATTCACGATGGCGGACGCCACCACGCTCACCGAAGCCGGCTATGTCGGCGAAGACGTGGAGAACATCATCCTCAAGCTGCTGCAGTCGGCCGACTACAACGTCGAGCGCGCGCAGCGCGGCATCGTCTATATCGACGAAATCGACAAGATTTCGCGCAAGGCCGACAACCCCTCCATCACCCGCGACGTGTCGGGCGAGGGCGTGCAGCAGGCGCTGCTCAAGATAATGGAAGGCACCGTCGCCTCGGTGCCGCCGCAGGGCGGGCGCAAGCATCCGCAGCAGGAGTTCCTGCAGGTCGACACCACCAACATCCTGTTCGTGTGCGGCGGCGCCTTCGCCGGCCTCGACAAGATCATTTCGGCGCGTGGGCGCTCCACGTCCATCGGCTTCGGCGCAAAAGTGGTGGCGCCGGAAGACCGCAAGCAGGGTGAAATCTTCCGCGAGGTCGAGCCCGAGGATTTGCTCAAATACGGCCTGATCCCGGAATTCGTCGGCCGCCTGCCGGTGGTCGCCACGCTCGAAGACCTCGACGAGCCCTCGCTCAAGAAAATCCTGGTCGAGCCGAAGAACGCGCTGGTCAAGCAGTACCAGCGGCTGTTCGAGATGGAATCGATCGACCTGACGCTCGCCGAGGAGGCGCTTGGCGCTATCGCGCGCAAGGCCATCGACCGCAAGACCGGCGCGCGCGGCCTGCGCTCCATCATGGAGGGCATCCTGCTCGACACCATGTTCGATCTCCCCAGCCTGGAAGGGGTCGAGGAAGTGGTGATCTCCAAGGAGGTCGTCGAGGGTACCGCCCGGCCGCTCTACATCTATGCGGACCGCGGCGACCGCACCGCTGAACAGGGCGGCGCCAGCGCCTGATGCGTCGCCGGGTGGGGGACTGCCACCGCAGAATTCCCCCAATTCGCGTTGTTCTTTGTGCCGATCGCCGCGTGCAAGACCCTTTTAACTTGAAAAATGGGTCTTACTTGCGAACTCTACGGCGTCATCATACGTATAGTGTCGCAAGCGAGCTGGCGTACGACAGATCGTAGTATCCGAGTGGGTGCAGCTTGCGTACCCTCCGACATGGCACTTCGGGCACCGCGCCCAATTCTACTGGCACTGTTCTTGCGATGCCGCATCAGCGGGTTGCTCGAGCAGGGGCACAACAAAAAAGGACACCGCAATGACCAACAAGCCACGACCCACGCTGCAGCCGGGCGAGACCCGGGCCTATCCGGTTTTGCCGCTGCGCGACATCGTGGTGTTCCCGCACATGATCGTTCCGCTCTTTGTCGGCCGTGAAAAGTCGATCAAGGCGCTGGAAGAGGTGATGCGCTCCGACACCTTCATCCTGCTCGCCACGCAGAAGAACGCCTCCGACGACGATCCGGCGACCGACGCGATCTTTGAGGTCGGCACGCTGGCGAGCGTGTTGCAGCTGCTCAAGCTGCCCGACGGCACCGTCAAGGTGCTGGTCGAGGGCGTCGAGCGCGCCAAAGTGCTCAAATACACCGACCGCAGCGACTATTATGAAGCCGATGCCACCGTGCTGGTCGACGACGTCGGCGAGCGCGTGGAGGCGGAAGCTATGGCGCGCTCGGTGGTCACCGAGTTCGAGAGCTATGTGAAGCTCAATAAAAAAGTGTCGCCCGAGGTGGTCGGCGTGATCCAGCAGATCGAGGATTATGCCAAGCTCGCCGATACGGTGGCTTCGCACCTCGCCGTCAAGATTCCCGACAAGCAGGACATCCTGGAGACGCCGGTCGTCACCCAGCGCCTGGAGAAGGTGCTCGGCCTGATGGAGAGCGAGATCTCCGTCTTGCAGGTGGAAAAGCGCATCCGGACCCGCGTCAAGCGGCAGATGGAGAAGACGCAGCGCGAGTACTACCTCAACGAACAGATGAAGGCGATCCAGAAGGAGCTCGGCGACGAGGAAGGCCGGGACGAGCTGCAGGAGCTGGAAGACAAGATCAAGAAGACCAAGCTCTCCAAGGAAGCCCGCGAGAAAGCGAACCACGAGCTCAAGAAGCTGCGTCAGATGTCGCCGATGTCGGCGGAAGCCACCGTCGTGCGTAATTATCTCGACTGGCTGCTCTCGATCCCGTGGAACAAGAAGAGCAAGGTCAAGAAGGACCTCAATCTGGCCGAGCAGATTCTCGACGCCGATCACTTCGGCCTGGAGAAGGTCAAGGAACGCATCGTCGAGTATCTCGCCGTGCAGCAGCGCGCCAACAAGCTGACCGGGCCGATCCTGTGTCTGGTCGGGCCTCCGGGCGTCGGCAAGACCTCGCTCGGCAAGTCGATCGCACGCGCGACGGGACGCGAATTCGTGCGCGTGTCGCTCGGCGGCGTGCGCGACGAGGCCGAGATCCGTGGCCACCGCCGCACCTATATCGGCTCGATGCCCGGCAAGGTCATCCAGTCGATGCGCAAGGCCAAGACCTCGAACCCACTGTTCCTGTTCGACGAGGTGGACAAAATGGGCGCCGATTTCCGCGGCGATCCGTCGTCGGCCCTGCTCGAGGTGCTCGACCCCGAGCAGAACCACACCTTCAACGATCACTATCTCGAGGTCGACTACGATCTGTCCAACGTGATGTTCATCACCACGGCGAACACGCTCAACATCCCGCCGCCGCTGATGGACCGCATGGAAATCATCCGGATCGCAGGTTACACCGAGGATGAAAAGGTCGAGATTGCCCGCAAGCACCTGATCCCGCACGCGGTCACCAAGCACGGCCTGGATCCGAAGGAATGGTCGATCGACGACGAGGCGCTGGTCACGCTTATCCGCCGTTACACGCGGGAAGCGGGCGTGCGTAATCTCGAGCGCGAGCTTTCGACCCTGATCCGCAAGGCCGTTAAAGAGCTGATGACGTCGAAGAAAAAGTCCATCGCCGTCACCGCGGCCAGCCTCAGCGATTATCTCGGCGTTCCGAAGTACCGCTACGGCGAGATCGAGGCCGAGGATCTGATTGGGATGGTCACAGGGCTTGCCTGGACCGATGTGGGCGGCGAACTGCTCACCATCGAAGGCGTGATGATGCCCGGCAAGGGCAAGATGACCGTCACCGGCAACCTGCGTGACGTGATGAAGGAGTCGATCTCGGCGGCGGCGTCTTATGTCCGCTCGCGCGCGATTGCCTTCGGCATCGAGCCGCCGCTGTTCGACAAACGCGACATCCACGTGCACGTGCCGGAAGGCGCGACGCCGAAGGATGGACCGTCGGCGGGCGTCGCCATGGTCACCGCGATCGTCTCGGTCATGACCGGCATTCCGGTGCGCCGCGACGTCGCCATGACCGGCGAGATCACGCTGCGCGGCCGCGTGCTGCCGATCGGCGGCCTGAAGGAAAAGCTGCTGGCCGCCTCGCGCGGCGGCATGAAGACCGTGCTGATCCCGGAGGAGAACGCCAAGGATCTGGTGGAAATCTCCGACACGATCAAGAAAGGCCTGGATATCGTTCCGGTCACCCGCATGGACGAAGTACTGGAGCGCGCGCTCGTGCGCAAGCCCGAGCCGATCACCTGGGACGAGGAGGCGGCCAAGCTTGCGGAAGCGGCGGCCGCCGCCGAGAAGCCGGTCGAGGACGACGGTTCCGGCCTGACCGCGCATTGAGCGGGCAGCGCCAGCCAGACATCAGGAAGCGGCGCCGCGAGGCGCCGTTTTCGTTTGTCGCCTGCACTTGCAACGCGCCGTGATACGGCGATATTTGACGCAAAGGGCGGTTAGCTCAGTTGGTAGAGCGCCTGCTTTACACGCAGGATGTCGGCGGTTCGAGTCCGTCACCGCCCACCAGTTCGCCCAGACAATTCGTGCACCGCGAAGCCTGTCAATCGCGGTGGGGCAGGCATCCCAGCCAGCGTCCAAGCCCCCCACCCAGCCCCCCCGCCCCCAAAAAAAAGACAAAAAACCCCCCACAAAAACCCGGGGACCCCGGCCCCCCCACCCCCCCCCCCCTACGCGATGCAGGACCATCGGCTCCGAGGGGCGGGCACCGATACGCCATACCGAAGCCAACTCACCCGAAACCACTTCCCCGCCACCCCCCCCCCTGCCGCCCCCACCCTTCTCCCTGGTTAGACGACCTCCCCCTCCCACCCCCGCCCGTGAATTCATTGCGCTTGCGTGGCCGCCAAAATCTTATTTAGAATAAAATTCCGCCTTCTTGCCGGCGGCCTGGCGATAGAAATCGCCCGGCGAGGCCCCTGATCCCCTCCGATGATAACCAGTCGTAGCGTTCTTCATTTCTCCCCACGAAAAGTTCTTCCATCACCATCATCCCGCCTCCCACCATTCCCGCATACCCTCCCAAACCACCCCCCCCTCCCCCTCCCCCAACCCCCCCTCCCCACAAACCCCTCTCCCTCCCCCCCCCCCCCAAAAAAGAAGCGGCAGGCGTGGAGCTGATCGCTCCACGCCTGCCGCTATTCCCCGGAGGGTCCGGCTCTTAGAAAGCCGTCAGATCAATTCTTTCAATTCCTTTGACGCGCGGAAGGCGACCTTTTTGCTCGCCTTGATCTGAATTGCTTCGCCGGTGGCGGGATTGCGGCCCATGCGCGCGGCGCGCCTGCGCACCTGAAGGATGCCGAGCCCGCCGATACGGATGCGCTCGCCTTTCTTCAAGTGTTTGACAATGTCGCCGACCAAATCGCCGAGCACGGTTTCCGCCTGCTTCTTCGACATCTCATGGGTTTCCGCGAGTGCCGCGGCAAGATGTTTCAAAGTGACGGTCGGTGGTGTCGGAGCCTTTCCAGGAACCGTAGCCATTTGTGGGACCCTCCTCGTAAATCCGCGAGCTTGGCAGAGCGCCAAACACGCTGACCGAATAGACAATTCGGGGGCGGTCTGACCATCAATTCTTAGCGTCAAATAAGGCTTTTTCGCAATATTGGTGGGCCGACCGGCTTTACCTTGACTAAGGATTAAGGCGCCTATAACTCCACCCGACGCCCGCGGGGGCGTAGCTCAGTTGGTTAGAGCGCTGCCCTGTCACGGCAGAGGTCGCGGGTTCGAGTCCCGTCGCTCCCGCCATCTTTTCAATGACTTAGCCCCGATCACAGGCTCCCGGAACGGTGCCGTTTTCAACCCCGATCGTGCCGTGAACGCCCCCCTTGCACCGGTCAAGGCGCTGTTCTTCGACGTGTTCGGGACCCTGATGGATTGGCGCACCTCGGTCGCCCGGGAGGGCGAGCGGATCCTCGGCCCCCTTGGGTATAACCTCGACTGGATCGCCTTCGCCGACGCCTGGCGGGCCGAATACCAGCCCGGGATGGAGGAGGTACGCGCCGGCCGCATCCCGTTTTCCAAGCTCGACATCCTGCACCGGCGCAATCTTGTGCGCATGTTGCCGCGCTTCGGCCTGCAGGACCTGTCCGATGCGGTGCTGGATGATCTGACGCTGGCGTGGCATCGGCTCGATGCTTGGCCAGATGTGCCGGCGGCGATGGCGCAACTCAAAAAGAAATTTTGGCTGGCGCCGTGCTCGAACGGGAATATCTCGCTGATGGTTGATCTCGCCCGCCGCAACAATATTCCGTGGGACGCCATCCTCGGCTCGGAAGTCGCCGGCGACTTTAAGCCGAAGCCGCGCGTTTATCTCGCCGCCTGCGAAGCATTCAGTCTCGCGCCCGCGCAATGCATGATGGTTGCTGCGCACACGCGCGATCTTGTGGCGGCGGGGAAGCTCGGTTTGCGCACCGGCCACATCGCGCGGGTTAACGAATATGGGCCGAACACCGGTGAAGCAGGTGCCGACAGCGCCGGTCGACGTGGCGGGGAGTGACCTGGCCGATCTGGCGACGAAGCTCGGGGTGTAGCAAGTGCCCGGCCGAGGCGGCCGCTTCTAGGATTTGCTCTCCACGGCAATGCCGGTAGCGCCACCGCGCGCACGCCACCTGGCGAGGATCGTCGGCATGAACAGCGAGATGATCAGCGCGACCCACAGCGCGTTGCCGAGCGAGGAGGAGAACAGCACCATGATGTCGCCGTTCAACTCTTTCAGGGCACGCAGGAAATATTGCTCCAGCAGCGGCCCCAGAATGACGCCGATCAGGATGGCGGCCACGTGGTAGCCGGTCTTACGCGCCAGATAGCCGATGACGCCGAACAGTACCGCCAGCCCCATGTCGAACATGTATTGGCGCGGCACGAAGGCGCCGAG
>CAWFEO010000019.1:0-22565 GCA_963814885.1 uncultured Alphaproteobacteria bacterium
TCGGCACGAGGAGGATGAGGGCGGAAAGCCACAAGGGCAGGGTGCTCAGGAACATCATGATCCCCGTCAGCGTGACAGCGCGAATGCGCATACTGGCGCCGCGCCCGGGCCGCGCCCTGTGAATAACGAGCAAAACGCCCCGAATCTCGCCCCCCGGTGCCGGTTCCCGCCGCCGCCCCGGAATCCCTCTATTCCCCGGCCTATGATGGGGCTACCGAATGGTCCAAAAAGCCTGGGCGCCCCGCGCCCCGGGCGCACCAACACCCATGCGCTTCACGCCCCAGTTCCTCGACGAACTGCGCGCCCGCCTGCCGGTCTCGGAAGTGGTCGGCCGGCGCGTGAAGCTGCGCAGCCGGGCCGCGAGTTCAACGGCCTGTCGCCCTTCAACAAGGAGAAGACGCCCTCCTTCTTCGTCAACGACCAGAAGGGCTTGTTCGATTTCTCCTCCGGCAAGAACGGCGACATTTTCGACTTCGTCATGGAGACCGAAGGCGTCGCCTTCCCGGAAGCGGTCGAGCGGCTGGCGCAGATGGCCGGCGTGCCGCTGCCGAAGGTCTCGCGCGAGGACGAGCAGCGCGATGCGCGCGCCAAGACGCTGCACGACGTCATGGAGCTGGCGGCGAAATTCTTCGAGGCCACGCTTCGCCGCGCGCGCCGGCGCCAAGGCGCGCGGCTATCTCGCCGACCGCGGCCTCGACGCCGCGACGCAATTGAAATTCCGCCTCGGCTACGCGCCGGGCGAGCGCTACGCGCTGAAGGAGCATCTCGGCTCGCACGGCATTCCGGTCGAGGACATGGTGGAAGCGGGGCTGCTGGTCGCCGGCGACGACATCCCGCTGCCGTTCGACCGCTTCCGCGACCGCGTGATGTTTCCGATCACCGATCTGCGCGGCCGGGTGATCGCCTTCGGCGGCCGCGCGCTGGAAAAGGACGCGCAGGCGAAATATCTGAATTCGCCGGAGACGCCGCTCTTTCACAAGGGCGCGACGCTCTACAACATCGCCGCCGCGCGCCAGGCCGCGCACGATGGCGCGCAACTGATCGCGGTCGAAGGCTATGTCGACGTCATCGCCATGGTGACGCGCCGGCTTTCCGGCGACCGTCGCGCCGCTCGGCACCGCGCTGACCGAAGATCAACTGGCGCTGCTCTGGAAGATGGCGGACGAGCCGGTGCTCTGTTTCGACGGCGACAGCGCCGGCTTGCGCGCCGCCTATCCGCGCCGTCGATCTGGCGATGCCGCGGCTCAAGCCCGGCAAGAGCCTGAAATTCGCGCTGCTGCCGCAGGGCCAGGACCCCGACGATCTCTTCCGCTCGGGCGGGCGCGAAGCGATTGCCGAAGTCATCGCCGCCGCGCGTCCGCTCGCCGCCATGCTGTGGGCGCGCGAGACCGAAGGCCACTCGTTCGACACGCCGGAGCGGCGCGCGGCGCTGGAAGCGCGCATCAACGAGGTGACGTCGGCGATCGGCGACGAATCGGTGCGCAAATATTACCGGCAGGATTTCAATGCGCGGCTCGCGCAGTTCTTCGCGCCGGCGCAGGGCCGCGCGGCAACCGCGAGCACAATTGGCGCGGCGGCCAGGCGGTCCGGGGCAGAATTGGCGCGAGCGCGGGCAGGGCCAGAATTGGCAGCGAGACTGGCCGCAGCGCAACGGCCAGGCCCGCGCGCCCGCCGCCAATGGCCGCGGCAGCCTTACGTGGTGGTCAGCCAGCAGATGGCGGCGAGCCCGCTGCATCGCGGCTACCGCACCGCCGTGCCGCGCCGCGAGGCGCTGATCCTGCAGGCCGCGCTCAACTACCCCTGGCTGCTGCACGACCACCTGGAGGAACTCAGCCATCTCGAGTTCCGCCATGCCGACGCCGAGCGGCTGAAAGCCGCGCTGATCGACATCGCCGCCCATGCCGCCGCGCTCGACGCCGAGGCGCTGCGGGCGGAACTTGCGCGCCCGCGACCTGACCGAGATCGCCGACGCGCATCGCCGCCGCCATCACCACCTCTCGGTCTGGGGCGCGCGGCCGGATGCCGCGCCCGACGATGTTTTGGTGACCTGGCAGCAGCTTGTCGCCTTGCATCGGCAGTGGCATTCCCTAATTAAGGAGCTGAAGGACGCCGAGCAGGCGCTCGGCCAGGACGCCAGCGAGGCCAATTACTTACGGCTGCGCGACGTCAAGGCCCGCCTGTCGCGGATGGACGGAACCGAGGCCTTGATCGAGGGCTTCGGCGCCTCTTCCGGTCGCGGCGTTCGTAGTTTATGAGCAGGCCGCCAGCTTCAGAGGGTGATGCGAAGGCCGGGCCGGCGTGGAATAATGGGTCGATTCCCGCGGGTTTTCAGGGTTAATCGGAGCTTAAGCGGGTTCCGGGACACTGGACGACCTGATTCGGGGCGGCGCCCGTGGGGCGCGGCCCTTTTTGGCCATGGGCTACCCGGCGGCTACCCGGCGGGGGTTGTCGCGGCGGCCAGGAAGGTCCAGGAGAGACGAATGGCGAGCAAGGCAAAGGCAGCACCAGGCCAAGGAAGAAGCCCCCGAAAAGGAAGCCGAAGGCGCGCCCGATTCGCCGCTGCCGTTGCTCGATCTCTCCGACGCCGGCGTCAAGAAGATGATCAAGGCCGCCAAGAAGCGCGGCTACGTCACCTACGAGCAGCTCAACGCCGTGCTGCCGTCGGAGGAGGTGACCTCCGAGCAGATCGAAGACATGCTCGCGATGCTCAGCGAGATGGGCATCAACGTGGTCGAGACCGAGGACGCCGAAAGCGAGGACGGCGAGACCGAGAAGGCGACCGACGAGACCGCCGACGACGATGACGACGACGATCCGGCCGCGAGGTGGTCGAGGCCAAGTCGAAGTCGCTCGCCATCACCGAGAAGAAAGAGCCGTCCGAGCGCACCGACGATCCCGTGCGCATGTATCTGCGCGAGATGGGCTCGGTCGAATTGCTCTCGCGCGAGGGCGAAATCGCCATCGCCAAGCGCATCGAGGCCGGCCGCGAGGCCATGATCGCCGGCCTGTGCGAAAGCCCGCTCACCTTCCAGGCCATCATCATCTGGCGCGACGAATTGAACGAAGGAAAGGTCTTCCTGCGCGACATCATCGACCTGGAAGCGACCTATGCCGGCCCCGACGCCAAGCAGATGCAGACGCCGGTGGTGATCGGCCCCGACGGCAAGCCGATCGTTGCCGCAAGCCGGCACGCCGGTGCCCGGCGCGCCGCATCTGCAGGTCGTGCAGCAGCCGGTCGCGCCGCCGGCGGCGCCGCCCGCCGCCACCCCGTTCAAGGCCAAGCCCGAGGGCGAAGGCGAGGAGCCGAAGGATCCGGGCGAAACCGCCGCCGAAAGCGATTACGACGAAGACGACGACATGGAGGGCTCGCTCTCGCTCGCCGCGATCGAAGCCGAGCTGAAGCCCAAGGTGGTCGAGACCTTCGACAACATCGCCGACTCGTTCAAGCGCCTGCGCCGCCTGCAGGAGCAGGACATCCAGTTCCGCCTGCGCTCGACCTCGCTGTCGCCGGCGCAGGAGCGCAAATACAAGAAGCTGAAGGAAGAGATCATCTCCGAGGTGAAGTCGCTGCGGCTGAACCAGGCGCGCATCGACTCGCTGGTCGAGCAGCTCTACGACATCAACAAGCGGCTGGTGTCGAACGAGGGCCGGCTGATGCGGCTGTCGGAAATCCTACGGCGTCGCGCGCGAGGACTTCATCAAGCAGTACATGGGCGGCGAGCTCGACCCGCGCTGGCTCAACCGCGTCTCCAAATTGTCGGCCAAGGGCTGGAAGAACCTGGTCGCCAAGGAGAAGGACCGCATCAAGGAAATCCGCGCCCACGGTGCACGACCTCGCCGCGCAGACCGGCGTCGAGATCGGCGAGTTCCGCAAGATCGTGCACATGGTGCAGAAGGGCGAGCGCGAGGCGCGCCAGGCCAAGAAGGAGATGGTGGAGGCGAACCTGCGCCTCGTCATCTCCATCGCCAAGAAATACACCAACCGCGGCCTGCAGTTCCTCGACCTGATCCAGGAAGGCAACATCGGCCTGATGAAGGCGGTCGACAAGTTCGAGTACCGCCGCGGCTACAAGTTCTCCACCTACGCCACCTGGTGGATCCGCCAGGCCATCACGCGCTCGATCGCCGACCAGGCGCGCACCATCCGCATCCCGGTGCACATGATCGAGACCATCAACAAGATCGTGCGCACCTCGCGCCAGATGCTCAACGAGATCGGCCGCGAGCCGACGCCGGAGGAACTGGCCGAGAAACTCGGCATGCCGCTGGAGAAGGTGCGCAAGGTCCTCAAGATCGCCAAGGAGCCGCTGTCGCTGGAGACGCCCATCGGCGACGAGGAGGATTCGCACCTCGGCGATTTCATCGAGGACAAGAACGCCATCCTGCCGATCGACGCGGCCATCCAGTCCAACCTGCGCGAGACCACCACGCGCGTGCTGGCCTCGCTCACCCCGCGCGAGGAGCGCGTGCTGCGCATGCGCTTCGGCATCGGCATGAACACCGACCACACGCTGGAAGAGGTCGGCCAGCAGTTCTCGGTCACCCGCGAGCGCATCCGCCAGATCGAGGCCAAGGCGCTGCGGAAGCTGAAGCATCCGTCAAGGAGCAGGAAGCTAAGGAGTTTCCTCGACAATTAGCTCCACCGGTCATCCCCGCGAAAGCGGGGAATCAGTACTCACGGAATCGAAACGGCGGGCCAAAAGCCCGCCGTTTTTTTTGTAGTGGCTCACTCTCGATAAGCTCCGCTTGAGCAGTTCGGAACTTGCTTGAAAGTCTAAAGAGGCTTGGCTTTCAGTCGGGAATGCTTTCGATAATCTTTCTCGTTCGCGTTGGACATTCGTCCGCGATGGACTGCCATTCCTCCTTAATGTCAAGTTCGGCGAGTTCTTGACGGCAGTAATCTTCCGAGAGGTTTGCCAATCTGTTGAGAATTTCCCTTTTCACGTCACTCGCACGATGAAGATTTGCGCGCAGCAGATCATGATGGAGTGAATCGACGACTGCGATGTCGAAAATATCCCGAACCTTCAATAAACCGGCGCGGTAGACGAGTTTCTTAAGTGCTATTTCAACTGGATGCTCAACCTCGATTTGAACCGATTGGCCGCCGGGGGAGCCTTGCGCTTCCGGGATCGTCATCAGTTCGGAAGCCAAGTCGGTAATGGTCACATCCACAAATTTCGTCATCTCTTAATTCGTTGAGGCGCTCGTAGGGAATTAGAACAGATTGATAGCCTGGCCATCGATGAAATACTTCCAAATGAAGGTGACGCAATGCCCAAACAGTGTACATGTCTAGCTTCCGGCTCCTGCTCGGATGCTTCAGCTTCCTGAGAGCCTTGGCCTCGATCTGGCGGATGCCCCTCGGGTCAAGCCCGAGGGCTGAAGGCTCACCGCGGGTGACCGAGAACTGCTGGCCGACCTCTTCCAACGTGTGATCCGTGTTCATGCCGATGCCGAAGCGGATTAGCTGTCGCTGTCGCGTCTTTCGTCACAGCTTGAAAAGCAAAGAAAATGGCGGGCAGGCTCCCCTTGACAAAAATACATAATTTACATATTTTAATGCGGGAGAAAAACGATGAATTCTTTTGCAGCCTCAGAACTCCAACGGAATTCCGCCGAGATTCAAAAAGCGGCCCTGATGGGGCCTGTCTTTCTCACGTATCACGATAAACCTCGCTACGTGATGATGTCGCTGGACGAGTTCGTTCGAATCCAGGGCAAAAAAATAGCAACAAATCTCGCGGCTTATCCGCAGGCGGTGGCCGCCCGCGTGCGCGAACTGACAAAGGCGCCGGCAGGTCTGGCGCTGGACGCCTCAGCCGTGGACAAACTCGTCTTGGCCACCGTCAACGCCCCCTACAAGAGGAGTATCGACGCGGTGACCTTGCGGGATTGCCTCGCCAAGCTCGACCTCAACCCATGGCTGGTCCATATTGCGACTTTCTTCACCGACGTCGCGCCGGAATTGGTGTTAAAATTTTCCGATCAGCACGGTATTGGCAGGTCAAAGCTCGCCAAAGCCTATCTGGCAATGAAGCAAAAGACCGGCGAGCGGAACCCGGTTTTGGAGACCGATCTTGTCCTCATGGCGTCGTCTTCTCGCGCGAACCGTCAACGGCCTCGCCCGTCTCCGAGAAAAAGGAAGCGCCACGCCTGACTGGATTCTCGGCGGCGGCACCGCACTTATGCTTCATGCCGGCCACCGCTTGAGCAAAGACATCGACGCCTTCATCACCGATCCGCAACATCTCACATTCCTTTCCCCGCGTCTGGCAGGCGAGGATACCTGGGCATGCGACACCTATGCCGAGGAGGCCAACCATCTCAAATTGGTCTATCCCGAGGGCGAAATAGACTTCATCGTTGCAGCGCCCGTTCCCAACTGCGCTACTCGCAGTGCTGTAAGCCGCGCGATCTAGTTCTTGACCGACAAGAAGCGTTTCTTGAATTCCTGAACAAAACTGGGGCTTGCCGAAAGCCACCAAATTGGGTCCAGCCGATAATCATGGGCATTCGGCCGCCACCCGAGAACTTTATGCCGCAGGCTTGCCCCTTGACTTTATTCCTATAGGATATATACCTATCCCCAACCA
Source organism: uncultured Alphaproteobacteria bacterium (assembly GCA_963814885.1). Lineage (GTDB taxonomy): Bacteria > Pseudomonadota > Alphaproteobacteria > Rhizobiales > Xanthobacteraceae > Pseudolabrys. The sequence goes on from CAWFEO010000019.1 coordinate 6,597, forward strand.
CCCCTCGCTTGGGGCGTTCTGCAGGACACTGCCGGACGTGGGGTGGCGGCGGCGCCCGCTGCTGCGGCTTGTAACCGCAGGATCGGGAGGCCCCGGCCAGCCGTCCGCCGGCATTAAGACCGGCTGCCCCTTCGAGGGCTGGACGCGGCGGGAACGAAGGCGGGCGGAAGCCCGCCGGATAAGGGGCGCCTGCGAAAGAGGCGCCCCCTCTGGTCCCGCCCGGAAGCTACGGCGCCGGGGACTGAAAATCGCCGCAGGTGGAGCGCCGGACGGCGACGCGCTTGGCGCGGAGCCCGCCAGGCGCGCCCCGCCGAAGCCCGCAAGGGCGGAGGCGGGAGGCCGTGGAAGCGCTGTTCGGCGCTCCACCCCCTCGCATTTTGCGGGGGCACGTTGGCAAAAGCCGGCGCGCTGTCGCGCGCGCGGCAACGATCACCCATGCCTGGAGAACTTGCCTGGAGAACGCGACGATGCCGCAGCCAAAGCGCCGCAAAACGGCGCGCGAGAAAACAGAGCGCCGCGCCGGCAGTGCAGGGCGCGCCGCACGCGCTCGCGTCCGCCGCCGTCCGAATGCGGCGCCGACTCGCCGACCTTGGAGAGCCGCATGAAGGCGGCGGGCTTTCGCAAAGGCGACGCGCCGCCCGACGATATCGACGCCGTCCGCACCTCGCTCGCGCGCCGCATCGCCATGCTCATCAACGACTGGCGCGGCTGCCCGGAACCGTTATGCCGGCGCATGCGCGGCTGCATGGCGCCGCGCATCCGTTGCACCAATGCGCGGCCGGTCAAGGCGGACCCGGAGCGGACCGCGCGCACCTTGGCGCTCGTCAAACGCGCCATGCGCGAGTCGCCCGCGCGCGACGAAGCGGAGGAGGGGTGATCAGTGCCGCGAACGATAAGGGCGGATGGGATTGTCGGGCGTCCGGCGCCGGTAATAGCGCGGCGCCGTGACGTGGTGCACCGGCGCATAGACCGGCTTCGGCATTTCGGCGAGCATCCGCGGCGCGGATTTGACGCGGTAGGTGTGGTCGGCGACCCAGTTTGCGCTGTAGCTCGCGGCGACCATCGAGACCGCGCCGAGCAGGGTGGCGAAAATGGTCTTCCAGAACGGGTCCATCGCATCGTGTCCGCGGCCGGAACGGCCGGCGCAGACCTTTACGCGCATGGCGCTAAAATACCGGCAGCGATCGCCGGCAAATTGCCACGCCGGCGTTTACCGGCCGGAAAGGGTTCGCGGCCGGGGCGCCGCGCAGGCCGGCCGAGGACCGGGCCAGGCGCGGCTATTGTGTTTGGCGCGCGCTCACGCGTAGCCGCCGAAGCCCAGGTTGATGTGCTCGATGCGCCGGCGCGTGCGCCGGAACACGCCGACGCCTTCGCGGCCGCCGTTGTCGTTGGTGTTGCCCTCGATCGTCTCCAGCAGGCCGTTGACGTTGTCGGCGACGATGCCGACGTGGCCGTGCGAATGGCCGGTGTCGATGAAGAACACCATGCCCGGCTTCACCAGCGCCGGGTTGCGCTGCGCGGCGGAGGCCGTCACCAGCGTCACGCCCGGCTTGTCGTGGGACTGGCCCCAGGCGCCGTGTACGCTGCCGCTCTTCGGCACCCGGTTGGGCGCGTTGAGCTGTTCGGTGGCCTGCTTGTGGCACCAGTACACGAAGCACATGCACCACGGATAGCTGTCCTGGCTCGGGTCGAGCCCGACGGCGCGGATATAGGCGTCGACCTCGGGCCCGCGGTTGGAGCCGAGCGGCTGCTCGCGCACGCCCACCTGCTCGCCGGCGATGTCGAGTAGCGCGGCCGCCAGGCTGGCGGCGGGCGGCGGCGGCGTGTCGGGCACGGAGGTCGTGCCGGGCGTGAACATCGCGGCCCAGGTCTTCGGCCCGACGATGCCGTCGATCTCCAGCGGCGCGCCGGTCTCGTCGGCCGAGCGCGCCTGGAACAGGCGCACGCCGTGTTCGGTCAGTTCGCCGAAATCGCCGTCGATGGGGCCGGGTTCGATGTTGAGGTCGCGCAGGCGCCGCTGCACGATCTCGACATTGTTGTCGTTCTCGATGCCGCGTTCGAGATAGTAGCCGGGATAATGCGGCGCGCTCGGCGGGGCGGGCTGCGGTTCCGGCGGCGGCGCGTGCCCCTCCGTCGGCACGGCGATGGTGCCCTGCTCGATCAGGTAGCGCAGCATGATCATGGCGCCGCACTGGTCGCTGACCGCGGTTTCCGACCAGCGGCCGTCGGCGATGTATTTGCCGCTGGTGTAGATGTTGCCGAAGCTCCACAGGTACGGCGACTTCACATGGGCGTGGTGGTTGCGGTAGCCGAAGCCGTTGTACTTCTCCAGCTCGTAGGCGATGCGCTCCACCGTCCACGGCGAGATGTTGGTCAGCTCGTCGTATTCGAGCGCGTCCTTGGCGCTGTCCTCCCAGGTGAAGGGCGGATGGCCATGCGGCGGCCGGTTTTTCGGCACGTGCCGCGTGCGCGCCGTCAGCGGATCGCCGTTGTGCAGGTGGCAGTCGAAGCGCCGCCCGGCTTCGAGATTGTGGATGAGCGCGATGACGTACCAGGGCACGCCGGTGGCGGTTTCCACCGCCTGATAGCGCGCCTTGGCCGCGGGGTTGGTGAGCTTGCCGAAAATGTGCTGAACTTCGGCCGTGCGTTGCGTCCGGATCTGCAGCGTGTTCCAGAGCGCCAAATATTCCTTCTTCAGCGCCGTGAATGAATTTGCCATGGTGTGCGCCCCTGACTGATCGAGGGCGCCTAGTCTAGCCGAGGCGGGAAGCTTCGCAATCAACGAGGGAACAAGTGCTTTCCACACTTTTAATGCACGGGATGCGGCAAATCCGCGCCGCCGACAGGTTCCGCTGGCTTAAGCCCGCCCGCAGAGGCGATGCTGCCATGGCCATGACCGGACGCCTGCTCGCGGCTTTGCTGATCGTGTCTGCGCTGGCGGCGCCGGCGCAGGCGGCGAAATGCGGCGGCAATTTCAACACTTTCCTCAACGCCATGGCGCGCGAGGCGCAGGCCGCCGGCATCTCGCTCGTCATCATCAACCAGGCCTTCGCCGGCCTCACCCCCGATCAAGCAGTGCTGAGCTTCGATCGCCGCCAGGCCCACGCCTTCCGCCGCCATGGCAACTTCGAAAAATTCATCAAGACGCGCGTCGGCGCCGCCCGCGTCAAGCGCGCCGCCAAGCTGATGCAGCGCAACGCCAAGCTTCTGGCGCGCGTCGAGCGGCAGTTCGGCGTGCCGAAGGAATTGCTGATGGCGATCTGGACCATGGAAAGCGACAACGGCTCAGGCGACATGGGCAAGCGTCCGGTCATCCGCACGCAGGCGACGCTCGCCTGGGACTGCCGCCGCACCGACTTGTTCCAGCGCGAACTGATCGCGGCGTTGCGCATTCTCCAGCGCGGCGACCTGCCGCAGCGCGATCTGGTCGGCGCCTACGCCGGTGAAATCGGGCAGACGCAGTTTCTGCCGTCGTCCTATATCAAGTACGGCGTCGACTACGACGGCAACGGCCATGTCGATTTGCGCCACTCGGTGCCGGACGTACTCGCCTCCACCGCCAACCTGTTGAAGGTGAACGGCTGGCACGCCGGCCAGCCCTACGCCCTGGGCACCGCCAATTTCGAGGTCATGCGCGAGTGGAACCGCTCGGAGATCTATCGCCGCGCGCTGGTGCTGTTTTCCGAGCGGCTGGGTGGGCGGCCGTGAGGGGAAGACAGTAGCTTATTCCGCCTCATCCTGAGGAGCGGCGCGTAAGCGCCGCGTCTCGAAGGATGGGGCGGCCTCATGGTTCGAGACGGCGCTTCGCGCCTCCTCACCATGAGGTCGGGCGAATCGGTCACACGCTGACGACCGCTCCGTCAGCCCACCTTCATGATCTTCTTCGGCTTCGCCCCGACGCGCGCGATGGTTTTGATCTTCAGCGGCGCCCGGCCGGATTTGGCCGCGATCTCGCGGTCCTGCTCGATGATAAAGCCGCGCGCCGGCTCGTCCTTCTCCAGCCCGCCCAAGAGCTCGGCCGGCACGCGCCGGTTGGAGCGCTGCGAGCCGTCCTCGTAGACCACGTCGAAGAACACGAATTCGCCTTTGGGATTGGTTCCCGGTTTCTTGGCCATGATTCTGATCCTGCGCGCGAACCTATAGGAAAAAGAAAAACCCCGCGCAAGCGCGGGGTTCCTCCAGCCATGCAGTCGTCAGGCCGCTTCGAGATTGGTGGCGGCGGACTTGCCGTTCTTGCGGTCGGCCTCGACGTCGAACGAAAGCTTCTGGCCCTCGTTGAGGTTGCTCATGCCGGCGCGCTCGACCGCCGAGATGTGAACGAACACATCCGGGCCGCCGTTGTCCTGCACGATAAAGCCGAAGCCTTTTTGGGAGTTGAAGAACTTAACGATACCTGTGGCCAAAGTGGCCTCCTTTTGAAAACGCAACGTGCGCGTCAAATGCGTGGTCTGCAAAAGCCGGAACCGGTTTTGCGTCCGAACGCGCTTTCAACACGAAGATGCCCCATGCGAACCATTCGCATGGGCCTCATATCCGGATTTTTGCGAGTTCTTGGGAAAGGGCCCGTGGGCCGAAACGGCAAGGTCAAGCTCAATCGGAAGGCCGTTATATAGGCATGCGGCCGGTCTTGCGCAACCGGGCCGGAAGCGCTTGCGCCTGGCGGCCATGCCCGCCGCCGTCGCGCTCCTTGTCCAGCGCCATGATGGCCGAGCCCATGGCCACGCTGCCGAAAGTCACCACCAGCCCGAACAGCAGCAGCCCGAGCGCCACCGCGCCCATGCGGTCGGCGAGGATGAGCGCGCGCAGGTTGCCCGGGTTGAGCGTCAACAGCCCGCCCAGCATCAACAGCGCCGCGGCCACGCCGGCGGTGCAATTGATGGCGAGCAGCCGGATCAGCGGCTGGCGCGCGAGCGCCTTCAGCGTCATTCCTCGCCCTCGATGATGCGCAGGTCGCGCACGGCGCCGTCGCCGAGCGCTTTGAGCGCGGCTTGATAGCCGGGCGAATCGTGCGCGGCGATCGCCTGTTCCAGGCTGGGGAATTCGGAGATCACGATGCGCTCCTTCAGGCCGGCCTCGTGGGTCACCTGCGGCACGCCCTTGCAGAGATAGCGGGCGCCGAAGGGGATGGTCGCCTTCGGCGCCATCTCGGCATAGGCCTTGAGCTTGGCGGGATCCTTGATCTCGCGATAGGCGGAAATCCAGTAGGCTTTTTTGGCCATGACGGAGGGCTCCTTGGGCTAGGGCTTTTTGTTCGGGGGTAATCGTAGCGCGGGACGCCGCTGGCTGCCATGCCCAGGCCTGCCAGGCCGTATACTCGTAATTTGCGACTGCTGGGCCGTTACCCTTCGCTCACCATTTAGGCGCTTGTGATTTGAACGCGAAGGCCGGGCACGGCATAAGCTCGCCGATGCGCTGGCTGTTTCCAGTCCTTGTCGTCGTCGCGCTCGTGTTCGGGGCGTCCCACGCGGGCAGGCTGATCTATTGGGTCATGGGCCCATGGAACGCGACCGCCGTCGAGCAGGACGGCAGCCTCTCCCACATGCAGTTCGGTCAAAACCTGCCACGGCCGGAATGGGTGCCGGTCTATCCCGGTGCCTGGACGGTGCAGTCGAGCACGGTCACTTCGCAGCGGGCGCCGTCGGGATTTCATTCGCTCGAGATCGGAACCCGCGCCCCGCTCGAAGACGTCAAGCGCTTCTACACCGAGCGGCTGAAAGCCGCGGGCTTCGAGGTCACCGATCTCGGCACCATGTCGCTCAATCCGGCGACGGCGGCGCCGCTCAGACTGGACGGCGCACTTTCGGCGCGGCGTGCTTCGACCGACGAAATGATCGATATCCAGATCCGTACGCCCGACGGCATGATCCCGTCGCGGCTTCTTCAGATCCATTGGCACAAGATCAGCGAATATCCGCTGGCGGTATCCGCTCGTTCCCGCGCAAGCGGGGACTAGCATTGACGCGAGCACAGCGCGCTCCCTCCCCTCAATAGGGAGAGGGTTACGCCGAGTTTGCCGCGCGCGCGTTCTGCTCTAGCATCCGCGCCCATCAACAAAAACGCGCCCTAAGGAGGCTGCCCATGAAACTGCCCAGCCGCATGCTCGACATCTCGATCGCGCTCGACAACGAAACGGTGCTCGATCCGCCCTTCATGCGGCCGAAGATCGACTACAAGACCGGCAAGGAAAACGCCTGGACGCTGCTCGAGGCTTTTCCCGGCCTGAAAGCCGAGGACCTGCCGGACGGCGAAGCCTGGGCGGTCGAGTTTGTGTCGCTCGCCACCCACAACGGCACCCACATGGACGCGCCTTATCACTTCCAGTCCAAGGACATCCACGGCAACCGCATGATCACCATCGACGAGGTGCCGCTCGACTGGTTCTTCCGCCCCGGGGTGAAGCTTGATTTCCGCAAGCTGCCCGACGGCCACGTGGTCAGCGCGGCCGAGGTGGAGGCGGAGCTTGCGCGCATCGGCCACGTGCTACAGCCGTTCGACATCGTGCTGGTCAACACGCGGGCCAGCGAATGCATCGGCACCGACGAGTATCTCACCGCCGGCTGCGGCATGGGGCGCGAGGCCACGCTCTATCTGACCTCGCGCGGCGTGCGCGTCTGCGGCATCGACGCCTGGGGTTGGGACGCGCCTTTCGCGCATACCCGCAAGAAATGGGAGGCGACCCACGACCCCGCCATCATCTGGGAGGGCCACAAGGCCGGCCGCGAGATCCCCTATTGTCACATGGAGAAGCTGTGCAATTTGGAACAGCTCCCCCCGGACGGTTTCACCGTCGCCTGCTTCCCGGCCAAGATCAAAGCCGCCTCCGGCGGCTGGACCCGGGCTGTGGCGCTGTTCGATTGAGCGGCATGATGAGTTATGATGCAGGCGCATCACTGAATCGTCATATTTCTGACAAATCTGTGACCTGCCTGGGATGAGTCTTTATTAACGGTGAGTAAAGCATGCGTGTAATGCATGGGGCGCATGCTTTGTCCCCGGTACCTAAACCGTCGAATCTGGATATATTGCAGTGCAACAACAGCAAAAACGTTAAAGCGGAGGGGAAGCGCCGGGGAGCCGAAAGGAGAAGGTTTCCATGGCTTACGCTCAATCCGCCCTTGCCCCGCGGCTTCACGAAATTCCGGCCAAAACTCCGGCCAAAACTCCCACCAAGGCGCAGCGCGCCAAGCGCAGTTTTTTCCAGCGCCTGATCGACGCCATCGAGGCGCACAGCCGGCACAAGGCCGAAGCCCAGATCGCCCGCTTCCTTGGGCCCGGGCACAAATTCACCGACGAATCCGAACGCGAAATCGAGCGCCGGTTCCTGTCCAACCTCTAACGCTGAAGGCGCAGGTATCTGACCTGCGAAGAAGGTGACAATGATGTCAACATTTGCAATCCGAGCTTCCCATTCGCCGAAGGCGCAGGCGCTGTTTGGCGGCTTCGCGCGCGTCTTCTTCATCCTGGGGGAGGTGCTCGACGTGTTCGCCGAGGCGCGGCAAATGGCCTACGAGGCCAATCGGCGCTATCCGTTCATGGCCAGCTGAGTCTGAAGCGGGCCGAGGCCTGCGCCGGCCCGCTCAGGCGGCCCCTTCCACCACGCGCATGTCGCGTTCCACGTTGCCGGTGCCGAGCGCCTTGAGCGCTTCCTTGTAGCTGGGCGTATCGTGGGCGGCGATGGCCTGGTCGAGACTGTCGAATTCCACGACAACAACACGCTCATTGAGCCCGGCCTCCCAGGTCTTGGCCGGCTTGCTGCGCATGATGAAGCGCCCGCCGGCGGCGTTGATCGCCGGCGCCGCCAGCTTGGCATAGGCCTGCCAGGCGTCCGGATTCTTCACCGCGCGGTAGGTCACCACCCAATAGGCCTTCGGCATTGTCGTCCTCCCCGTTTCTGTTTGTCACTATCAGTCTAGCTTCTGATCTCGCCGCCGTCGCTTGGCGGCGGCGGGTAGTCTTCCGGCATCACCACCGAAGGATCCGATGGATCGAGCGTCTCGCCGGTGACCATGGCGCCGACCGGTGCGGTGGCGGCGAGGTCGAAGGTGGTCTTCTCCGGTTCGCTCACCGCAGCCTGCACGGTGGTGCGGTAGAACACATAGACCGCGAGCGCGCCTTGCACCACCGCCGTGAACAGGAACAGCGCGCGCGGGCCCTGTAGCGCCATGGTGACCGAAGCCAGCAGTGGGCCGACCGCCGCGCCGAAGGCGTTGGCGAGCAGGATGGTGGCGGCGGTCGGCACCATGTCGCTCACCGGCGTCTTGTCATAGGCATGCGCTGCGGCGAGCGCATAGGTCGGCAGCGCCAGCGCCCCGAACAGAAATCCGAAGATCAGCAGCAGCGTGCTGGTGGTTGCGAACAGCCACAAGATCACGCCGGTTGCGGCGGCCCCGATCAGCAGCACCAGCAGCACCAGGCGGCGGTCCACCCGGTCGGAGAGCCGGCCCACCGGCCATTGCGCCAACGCGCCGGCGAGCGTCGCCGCGCCCATGAACACCGCCACCTCGGCGACGCTGAATCCATTGTCGGCCGCCGACAGCGGGCCGAGGGTGAGGAATGAGCCGTTGGCGGCGCCGATCATCAGGCTCGCGACCAGGCCGACCGGGGCCGCGCGGTAAAGCTGCATCGGGCGAAAGCTGACGATGGTGATCGGCGCCGGCTGCGCCGAGCGGGTGAGCGCCACCGGAACGATGGCGAGTGAGGCCAGCATGGCGGCGAGCATGAAGTCTTCGGCTGCCTTGATGGGATAGAGCGTCACCATCAATTGCCCGACCGTGAAACCGGCAAAATTCACGATCACGTAGGACGACATCACCAGCCCGCGGTTCTGGTTGGTGGCACGGTCGTTGAGCCAGCTTTCGATGACCAGGTAAAAGCCGGCAATGCAGAAGCCGTTGATCACGCGAAACACGATCCAGGCGGGAACGGCGGCCGCCAGCGGATAGGCGAGCCCGACCACCACCGCGAGCGCGACCAGCGCCGCGAAGGCGCGGATATGGCCGGCGCGCAGGATCAGGTAAGGCGCCAGCAGGCAGCCGCTGACGAAGCCAACGTAATAGGCCGACCCGATCACGCCGATGGCAAAGTCGCTGAAGTCTTCCACGTTGCCGCGCAATGGCAACAACGTGAATTGCAGGCCGTTGCCGGCGAGCAGGAAGGCAACGGCCAGCAGCAGCGAGGCGATCGGGCGCAGGTTCGACTGCATGAAGTACGGCCGCTCCGTAAGGCCCCGCGCTCCGACAGGCGCCGCGCGCGGATGGCGCGCGCTTGGGCATAACGGGAAACGGCCATCCCGCCAAGACCCGGGTCAAAAGTCCCGCCTCAGCGAGCAGTGCGCCGGCTCGCGCCGACGACGCGGCGCGTCGGTTAACGTCTACGAATTCGGCCGGTGGTGCGAATAATAATCGGCCCAGGCCAAGGCCGCGGCGTAGATCACGAACGCCGCAACGATTGCTGCGATGATGACGGCGGTTTCAGTCGGCATGGCGAGAGTCCCTCTTCCAATAAAATAGATGCTAGGCCGCCGGTTGCCGGCGATTTTGATTTGCATCAAGGCGCGTCAAAACCGCGGACGCGGCTGTGGAACTCACGCATTAGCTTTCCCGGTAACAGCATGAATCAATTCGTGATGAGCCGTCCTGGTATCAACGTCGTTGCGCCATAAACCCGCCGGAGTTCGCCGCGAGAAACCGGCATCCCCAGTATGTGCCGCGTAGAATTCCGTCAGCAATGGAGCCGACATGACTCGCAAACTGTCACTCGCCACGATTCTGATCGCGCTCGCCGCTCTCGCATCACCTGTTTCGGCGCAACACCGGCATACCGCATCGCTTGACGCCAACGGCAATCTCGATGCACTCATTGCCAGCCATGCCGCCGCCAACAACCTGCCCGAGAGCCTGGTTCGCCGTGTCATCCGGCGCGAGAGCGGCGGCAATCCGCGCGTCGTCCACGCCGGCAATTATGGTTTGATGCAAATCCGGCTCGGCACCGCGCGCGCCATGGGCTATCGCGGCAGCGCCGCCGGCCTGCTCGATCCCAACACCAACATGACCTATGCGGTGAAATATCTTGCCGGCGCCTATCGCGCCGCCGGCGGCAACGCCAATCGCGCCGTACATTATTATGCGGCCGGCTACTATCACGCCGGCAAGCGCAAGGCTCAGTCCCACAAAAACGCGCGCAAGCCGATGAGTGTCTATGCCTCGGAAGGCGGCGTGGTCGCGCCGGTCAGATAAAGCGCAACGGCAGGGAGCGCCGCGCCGAACGTCGACGGAGCGTGGACTTAGCGGCGGGGCTTGCCCGTTTGCGGGTCGACATTGAAGCTTTTGAACAACACTTCAAATATATTGAACTGGAATGGTCCAGGCGGATTGGCCGCTACCCGCGCGCGGCGGCTGTGATGCACCGTTCTTTTCCGGCGTTCAGGCGGCGGGCTGGCGGGCTTGGGCTCAGGCTCAACGTTCAGACTTTCATGTTGCGGCCGGATGCGCTGCGGCGTCCGGATCACCGGCGGCTTTTCCTCTTGCGGTATCACCGGCAATTCGAACGACGAGGCTTCGCCAATGCCGACCGGCATCGCCGCGTCAGGGAATTGTGGGATCGTCCCGGTCACGTCCACCGGTTCGGCGTCGTCGCGACTGAGCGGCACACCGGCAACCGCGGGCGCGGTTGGCGTGTTTCCGATTTTCGCTCGGTCGGGCTCGGTGATTTCGACGGGGAGCGTCTTGCCGGGCAGTTGGCGAAGCTGGCCCAGTTCGTCGGCACGGCGCAGCGCGGCTTGGATGATCAACTGCCGCCATTCCGGATGATCGGCGCGCGCGATCAACGCGCCGCGCGCCGGCATCATGGTCCGCGTCAAAGGCGGACGCAGACCTCCCGGCGGGCTTAGCGCCAGCACCAGGATCGCAATGGCGAGGGATACGCCGCCTACTGGAATTATGCGTAGAATCGGCAGCATAGCCTGTGAATAACTGAGTCGGCGTGAAACCCAAAGCTGTTCTCCGCTCGGTGTGAAACTTCCGCTACACGCAAAGCGAGTCCGCGAGGTGTACGGCACGGCCAGGCCGTGACAGGGGGGGCCGGCGTTGGTAGGAAGCGGCCTCAAAACATCGCGGGGGAAGCGCCATGATGACGAAGCCGAACTGCCCGATCATCGCCATCGAGGAGCATTATTGGGACCCGGAGCTGTCCAAAACCTTCGCGGGCGCCGAGGCCGGCCTTCCCGATAAGACGAAAACGCTGATCAGCGATGTCGGCGCGGTGCGGCTGCAGCAAATGGACGAGGCCGGCATCGACATCCAGGTGCTTTCGCATGGCGCGCCCTCGACCCAGCAGCTTCCCGCCGACGTCGCCGTCAAGCTGACCGCCGGGGTCAACGACCGGCTTGCCGAGATTTGCGCGGCCAACCCGCAGCGCCTGGCCGGTTTTGCCGCGCTGCCGACCGCCGATCCTCAAGGCTGCCGCCGACGAGCTCGAGCGCGCGGTTACCAAGCTCGGCCTCAGGGGCGCCATGATCCACGGCATGGCCAATGGCGAATTCATCGACGGCAAGAAATATTGGCCGATTTTCGAGCGCGCCGAAAAGCTCGACGTGCCGATCTATTTGCATCCGTCGCAGCCGAACGCGACCGTGACCGACATCTATTACAAGGATTACGCCAAGGACTTCCCGCTGATCGTACGCCCGGGCTGGGGCTACACCGTGGAAACCGCGACGCAGGCGATCCGCCTGGTGCTGTCCGGCCTGTTCGACAAGCACCCCAACGTGAAGTTCATCCTCGGCCATTTGGGCGAGACGCTGCCGTTCCTGGTCTGGCGTATCGATTATTCACTCAAGCGCCCGGGCCAGAAGCCGATGAACTTCCGCGACATCTTCTGCAGGAACTTCTACGTTACCACCAGCGGCTTTTTCTCCAACCCGGCGCTGTTGTGCTGCGTGATGGAGATGGGCATCGACCACATCCTGTTCGCGGTCGATTGGCCGTTCGTCCCCGACAACAAGGGCGCGGTCGACTGGATGAGCGGCGTGCCGCTTTGCGACGAGGACAAGGCGAAGATATTGAGCGGAAACTGCAAGCGGCTGCTGAAGATGTAGTCATCCGACCGGATGACGCCGGTAATAGTCGGCGTCTTCCGGCGACTGCTTCCAGTCGGGGTTGCCGCGCCACTCGCTGTGACGCGAGGCCATGTCGGCGCCGTAGCGTACCCGGAACAACATGCTGCGCTCCGGTCCGTTCTTGTATTCATGCACCTCGCCCGGCGGGTGCACCACGAAGGCGCCGGGCGTGACCGCGACAGTTTCTTTCGGCGTGCGCATGGTGCCGCCGCCGGAAAAGCAGAAATAGATTTCGGTGGCGTCGGGGTGGCAGTGATAGGGGCTGGTCTGGCCCGGCTCCCAGCAGGCGACCGTGACGTCGCCGCCCTCGACCTTGCCGAGGATCTTCTCCACGTGGTGTTTCGGATTCCACTCCTGCTCGCGGTCGAGGCTGAAAACGTGCATATCGTTGGTGCTCCTGGCGAAAATACAAGAAAAGTCTAGCCCAAGTAGCGGCCGGATAGGAGAGGGCGACATTGCGCTCGGGCCGCGCGCATTGATAGAAGGGGGGCGTTTCCGGGCCCGTAGCTCAACTGGTTAGAGCCGACCGCTCATAACGGTCTGGTTGGAGGTTCGAGTCCTCCCGGGCCCACCACACACTCGTATAGGTTGTATATCTCTTGTATAACTCGCTATGACTTGCGATATTTCAAAGGGTTAGGCGAGGATTTTTGTCACATGCCGGTCTCTGTGAGCGGCCATTGTGCGGTATTGGGGCCTTTCGGGGCGCCTGTCTCTGGCCCCAAAAATTCCGTTCCTGGCAGCCGCATCGCCGATGCTCGGAGAACGCGTTCACGCGGGCTCGGAGTCCAGTTTGGTGTTGTGCAAATGCATTTAGCTTCGATCATCTGCTTCGACATGTTCATTGCACGCACGCAGATTGGGTCAGCGCGTTCGTAATCAAGCTACCTTGGCAGCACGTCGAAAATTTATTGTCGTCGACAGCGACTAACATGAAGATGCCTGCTACTCTTCGCAGCAGATCGTGGAGCGCGTGAGCATAAGGGATTGTCTTACTTCCCCACGAATTATCCTCGGTCTTGTCCTGAAGGCGCGAGCACGCATGGCGGTGGACAATTTCTCTGATAAGGAGATTGCGGATCTCCAAAGCCGTCTCGCCGAACTAGATCGCGAGCGCGCGAGCGTTCTTGCTGCGCTTGAGCAATTGAAGCAGCGCCGCATAGTTGAGGCGCGGCCCACGCCGGTTTCTCAAATCTCGGGCGTTGCGAGTCCGACGGCATTCTCCAATGCCGAGAAGGTCGCCTTGTTTCGTTCGCTCTTTCGGGGGCGCGATGACGTCTTCCCTCGCAGGTGGGTAAACACGAAGACCGGTAAGGCGGGCTACGCGCCCGCATGCCACAACGAATGGGTTCGCGGCATCTGCGAGAAGCCGCGGATCAAATGCAGTAACTGCCCGAACCAGGCATTCGTGCCCGTCGCCGAGGACGTCGTGAAAAGCCATCTGCAGGGGCGGGACGTTGCCAATCAGGGAAAGGCCGAGCCGTTCACAGCAGGCGTCTATCCGCTCATGACGGATGAGACCTGTTGGTTCTTGGCTGCCGATTTCGACAAGCAGTCTTGGCAGCGTGATGCGCTGGCGTTCCTGGCGACATGCCGGGAGAAGGGTGTGCCCGCAGCCCTTGAGCGCTCCCGCTCCGGCAACGGCGGTCATGTCTGGATCTTCTTTTCGGAACCGGTGCCGGCATCCGAGGCGCGCAAGCTCGGTGCCCATCTGGTGACGGAGACGATGGAGCGCTGCCCCGATTTGGGGTTTGAATCGTATGATCGGTTCTTTCCCAGCCAGGACACCATGCCTGCCGGCGGGTTTGGCAATCTGATTGCGTTACCGTTGCAGAACGGTCCTCGGCAGATGGGCAACAGTGTCTTTGTAGACGACGAACTGCGACCGTACGACGATCAGTGGACTTTCCTGTCGAGCCTCAGACGCATGAGCCGAGTCGAGGTCGCCAACCTGGTCGACCAGGCGTCGGCTGTAGGACGCATTGTGGGCGTACGCCTTCCACTCGACGACGATAATGAGGAGCCCTGGATGGCTCCGCCGTCGCGGCGAAGAGCCGAGCAACCGATCGTTGGCGAGATCCCGGAGAGGGTCGAAACGATCTTGGGCAATCAGGTGTACATTGATCGAAGCGTCTTGCCGCTAGCGCTCATCAATCGTCTGATCCGTCTCGCGGCATTTCAGAATCCTGAATTCTACGCCGCGCAGGCGATGCGGCTACCGACCTTTGGAAAACCGCGGGTGATTTCCTGTGCGGAGCTTTTCACCAAGCATATTGCGTTGCCGCGGGGCTGTCTCGATGCTGCTGTGGACCTTCTGGTTTCCAATGGTATTCGCCCCGAACTGCGTGACGAGCGATATGGCGGCCCGCCCCTCGGGACGCGCTTTCTCGGAATGCTCACCGAGGAGCAGCAGGCGGCCGTGGATGCCCTCATGGCCCACGACACCGGCGTGCTCGCAGCCACGACGGCCTTTGGTAAGACCGTGGTTGCCTGCAGATTGATAGCCGCGCGAAACACCAACACGCTGGTCCTGGTGCATCGGCAGCAACTGCTGGATCAATGGGTAGTGCGGCTGCGCGCCTTCCTCGACATCGAGGCGGATCGTGTTGGAGTCATCCGCGGTGGACGCAAGCGGCCGACGGGTTTCATCGATGTTGCGATCGTCCAAAGCCTGATAAGGAAGGGTGAGGTTTCTGACCTGTTGGCAAACTACGGACAGCTCGTTGTTGACGAATGCCACCACCTGTCCGCCGTCAGCTTTGAGGCCGTGGCTCGCGCCGCCAAGGCGAAATATGTGCTCGGCCTGTCCGCGACCGTAACAAGGAAGGATGGCCACCACCCCATCATCTTCATGCAATGCGGCCCGATCCGTTACCGCGTCGACGCGAGAAAGCAGGCGGCCGCAAGGCCGTTCTCACACCGGGTGGTGGTCAAGAAGACTGCATTCCGTGCGGAGCGGCAGAAGCCCGATGCACCGGTAGCGATTCAGGAACTCTACGGCCTCTTGGCCCGCGACGCGGCTCGTAATGACATGATTTTCGACGACATCCTATCGGCTCTCGACGCCGGTCGCTCCCCGGTCGTGATCACCGAGCGCAAGGACCACCTGCAGGCAATCGCAGAGCGGCTCACGAAGTTCGCCAAGAACGTCATCGTCCTGAAAGGCGGGATGGGAGCCAAGCAACGCCATCAAGCGACTGCTGCTCTGGCCTCCCTACCGGACAATGAGGAGCGTGTCATCGTGGCAACCGGCCGATACCTCGGGGAGGGCTTCGATGACGCACGCCTCGATACGCTATTTCTCACGATGCCCATTTCCTGGCGCGGCACCCTCGCACAATATGCGGGCCGGCTTCACCGGCTGCATGAGGCCAAGCGGGAGGTCGTGATCTACGACTACGTCGATGCAGCCGAGCCCCAGCTGGTCAAAATGGCCTCAAGGCGGGAGGCTGGTTACCGGTCGCTCGGCTACGACTTGACCCACGCTGACGACCTGTTTTCCCGCGAGACAGCGGCTCCCATAAGGAAAATCGCCTGAATTCTGCGGCTTTGTGCAGCGCTCAGCTTTCAGAGACCGGTTCGAATAGGACTGCGTGCTAGGCACGTAGTTCGAGTCCTCTCGTCTCCACCACGCAGTCCCCCAAGTCTCCGGCATCAAAGACTTTGCAAGAAAAGCCCGCGTTAGCGGGGCATATCTGAACCGTGATGTCCGATGTCCGGTCTCTGGCGGGTGGGATGGGCCGAATTCGGGGCCCAGTCTCCGGCCGAAAAAATTCTGTTCCTGGCGCGGCTATGACAATGGAAAAGGTCGCTTAGAACGCTAGCCCAAGCCGGGCGTATTGCAGCGACCAAGC
>CAWFEO010000020.1:0-239070 GCA_963814885.1 uncultured Alphaproteobacteria bacterium
GCCTCTCCGCCGTCATTGCCGGGCTTGACCCGGAAATCCATGAGGTGCTTTAGCAATTGCGGTCTTAGGTAAGTCTCTCGCGTGCCGAAACGCATCATGGATGCCCGGATCAGGCCCAGGCATGACGCAGAATTTGCTGCGAGAACGTTAGCCCTCTGCCGTCGCGTTCTGCGGCGACTGGCCAGCTTCGATCTTGGCGGCGGCGATCACCGCCTGGGTGCGGCTTTCGACGCCGAGCTTCTGCAGGATGGCGGAGACGTGCGCTTTTATGGTCGCCTCCGATACGCCGAGCTGGTAGGCGATCTGCTTGTTGAGCAGGCCCTCCGACAGCATCATCAGGACGCGTACCTGCTGCGGCGTCAGCGTCGCCATGCGCGTCATCAATGCGCTGATCTCGGCATCGGAGCCGGCGGTGAGATCGACGTCAGGCGGCGTCCACAACCCGCCGTCAAGCACGCCGCGGATGGCGCCGCGCATGGCGTCGACGCCGAGCGTCTTGGGGATGAAGCCGGAGGCGCCGAATTCCATGCAGCGGCGGATCGCGCCCGGGTCGTCGTTGGCCGACACCACGACCACCGGCACGCTCGGATATTGCGCGCGCATATACATCAGCCCGGAGAAGCCGCGCACGCCGGGCATGGTCAGATCGAGCAGGATGAGATCGACGTCGCCGCCGCGCTCGAGCAGTTCGGCAACCTCGTCGAACGTGCCGGCTTCCGCGATGTCCACGCGCTCCAGCAGTCCGGCGACCGCCTCGCGTAGCGCGCCGCGAAACAGCGGGTGGTCGTCGGCGATCACCAGGCGATAATTCGTGACCTCGTTCAACCGAAGCAACCTTTCGAACGCGGGGCGGCAGCCATGCGCTCGCCCTCCCGGCAATCTACATACCTTACTTCACTTTCCACCGCCGCGAGATCGCCGCGGCATTTCTTTGCAGAATCGCGGTGCCGCCACCGACCGCACAGTGTGCAATGCAGCATTAGAATTCAGCCCACGGCGAAAAGTGTGGGCCGCTAATTGTCAAGCCATTTCAGAGCCTTTGTAAAAAATCCTTGTCCGAAAGTCTTATAAGGATGCGGATTACACAATGTTAATCTAAGTTTACTCGGTCAACTCGGTAACGCGACCGGGTGCGACGCGGCGAGCCGGGGGGCGCCGCTACTACTCGCCATCGACTCCCCCAAATTCGAACGACCGATCCGCGCGCCGCGCGAGCTCGGCATGCTTAGGGAGGCGACTGAACGCGAATCGTCCACGCCGCGGTCGATCACCGATCAACACGACGACCGAAGCGGGGGAACGGTACCAAGCGATCCCGGAAAAGAAGCGAACAAGCACGCCGGCCTCGCAAGACCCGATCCCGGATCACATTCGTGTCCGCTCGCCATAACGTGCGAACAGCAGCGGTGCCTTCAATCGCAAGGCACGACTTATGGAGGGAACGACCATGGCTGCAAGCGACGAAACTAAGAGAGAACAACACTGGGCGAAAACGAGGAACCTCACGTTTGTCATTCTATTCTTCTGGGTAATCTTCTCGTTCGTGTTGCCGTGGAACGCGCATGCGTTGAACTCGATGAGTTTCATCGGCTTCCCGCTCGGCTTCTACTTCACCGCCCAAGGCTCGCTGATCGCTTTCGTCCTGATGATCGTTATCCAGAACTGGTTCCAGGACAAAATCGACGACGAGTTCGGCATGGGCGAAGAGTAAAGGGGGCACACCATGGCATTCTTACAAGGCAGACTGGTCGATAACCTCCCGAAGGTCTACGGGATCTACACGGGCGGGTTCATCCTCTTCATCATATTGATGTCCATCCTCAGCAGCATGGGGGTGAGCGCCGCGACGATCGGCATTCTGTTCGTCGCCTTCACGATCTGCATCTATGCGATCATCGGCTGGCTGTCCCGCACCATGCAACTGGACGCCTACTACGTGGCGGGCCGCGAGGTGCCGGCGGTCTATAACGGCATGGCGACGGCGGCCGACTGGATGTCGGGCGCATCGTTCGTCGCGCTGGCCGGCGGCGTGTATTTCGGCGGTTACATCTACATGGGCTTCGTCGTCGGCTGGACCGGCGGCTACGTGTTGGTGAACGCCCTGATGGCGCCGTATCTGCGCAAGTTCGGCTGCTACACGGTGCCGGACTTCATCGGCACCCGCTACGGCGGCAACTTGGCCCGCCTGTGCGCGGTGGTCGTCCTGGTGGTCGCCTCCTTCACTTACGTGACCGCACAGATCAACGCCTCCGGCACCATCGCCGCGCGCGCGTTGCAGATCCCCTTCAGCGTCGGCATCTGGGTCGGCCTCGTGGCCATCCTGATGTGCTCCATGCTGGGCGGCATGCGCGCGGTGACCTGGACCCAGGTGGCCCAGTACATCGTGCTGATCATCGCCTACCTGACGCCGGTGATCTGGATGTCCAACAAGCAGGGCTTCGGCTTCATCCCGCACTTCGACTACGGCGGAGCCGTCCACCGCATTCAGGAACTGCAACCCGCCATACATCTCGGGGCCAAAGCAACCGAGACGTTCAAGGGTCTCAGTATCCTGACGACACCGATCAACGCGACCGGTAGTACACTGGAGAGCTGGAAGTTCTTCACGCTCGCGCTGTGCATGATGACGGGCACGGCGTCCTTGCCGCACATCCTGATGCGTTATTTCACCACGCCGACCGTGCGGGCGGCGCGCAAGTCGGTGGGATGGTCGCTGTTCTTCATCTTCCTGCTGTACTTCACCGCGCCGTGCCTGGCGACGCTGACCAAGCTGCAGCTGATCGATCCAAATCTTCCAACCTCCATCATCGGCAAACCGTTTGCCGCGGTGGCCGATTTGGCGTGGATCAAGAACTGGGCGGCCGTTGGAATGCTCAAGGTTTCCGACAGCAATCATGACGGAATCCTGCAGATCAACGAGTTCTTCATGCGGCCCGACATCGTCGTGCTGGCAACGCCGGAAATGGCCGGTCTGCCATACGTCATTTCGGGCCTCGTCGCCGCCGGCGGCCTGGCGGCGGCCATGTCGACCGCCGACGGCTTGCTGCTGGCGATCGCCAACGCGCTCAGCCACGACCTCTACTACAAGATGATCGATCCGAACGCGGATTCCCGCCTGCGACTCATCGTGGCGCGAATTCTTCTGGTCATCATCGGCGTGGCGGCGTGCGCGATCGCGTCACTCCAGCTCACCGGCATTCTCGGCGCGGTGGCCTGGGCGTTCTGCTTCGCCAACTCCGGCCTCTTCTTCCCGCTCGTGCTCGGCGTGTGGTGGAAGCGCGCCAACCGTGAGGGGGCGATCGCGGGCATGGTCCTCGGCTTCCTCTCCGGTGCCGGGTACCTCTGGTACGTCCAGACCGGCCACGCACCGTGGCTCGGCATCGACGGCCTGCGCTTCGGCATGATCGGCATGCCGGTCAGCCTGATCGCCACCGTGGTGGTCAGCCTGCTGACGCCGGCGCCGGACGCGGAGACGCTGAAGATGATCGACGAGGTGCGTGTCCCGACTGGCGGCACCATCCTCGCCCAGACTCACTGATCGTCTGGCAAGCAAAACGTGGGGGGCGGGAAATTTTCCCGCCCCTCATTTTTTGCCGGGCATGCTAAGAATGCGCCATGACCAATATGCCGATCGCCAACTTCCCGATCTGGGTCATCGCCATCGACTACGTCCTTGGCGTGATCATGTGGACGCTGGTCGGGCGGACCGCGATGGGCTTTTTCCTGCCCGAGGATTCCAGCTTCTTCTTCATGCGGTTTTTCGTGCGGGTAACCAACCCGCTGCTCAAGCTGTTCAGGCCGATCACGCCGAGCTTCCTGCTCGACGCGCTGGTCCCGCTCTATGTCGCCTGGTTCTTCTTCATGATCCGGTTCTACCTGATGCCCTGGCTGCTCGGCTATTCGGTGATGGGCATGCTGTCTTTCCCGCTGGAAGGCGACATCGCCGCCATGATCTATCGCCACCTGAACAAGTAATTCCGCCGCCGCGATTTCCGCTCAGGCCGGCTGCCGCGCCCAGTCGGCGCTGACCGCGTCGGCATCGATGCGCTTGCGGAACTGCTCGCGAACGTCGCGCCAAGAGAATTTGACCGAATTCTCGACGATCTCGCTGTCGAATTTCTTCAGGTTGTCGGCGATGGGGGCCCACCTCAACAAAGCAAGCGGGCTGACCGTGAAGTTTTCCGGCTGCAGCGCGCCGCGCTGCCAGTCGGTCTCGGCGAGGCGGCGATCGAATTCGCCGATGCAATCCTGCACCGAGAATTCGGCGGGCGCGCCGGCGGCGGTTTCGCGCAGGCCGGCCGCATAGCAACGCCGCGCCATGGCCTCGCGGGCATCGTTGCCGACGGGGCGCCCGTGCAGCACCGTGGCGACCGCATAGATGGTCAGGTCGGACTGGCAGGCGGCGAAGACGTGCATCTTGGCGATGTTGAGCGACGCGACGATGTTCTTGTCCTCGAACATGGCCGGATAGCGAGTCCCCATGCGCGTCTTGACGTAGTCGTAGAGCGTCTTCTGCGCGATGTAGGTCGACCGGCTCGTGACGAAGCCCTCGAGCGCGGCCACGGTGGCGATGGGCGCCGTGTCGCGCCGGGTCCACAGCAAGCCCGCCGCGCCGCGCAAGAAAGCCCCGGCTTTTTCCCAAAATGAAGTCATGCGGTCGCGCGCTGCGCTGCCATGATTGCCGCCCGTCGGGCGCTGTGCCAGGCGGCAACCGGGCCGCGCTTGTTGCCTATCAAGCGGAGCGCAAGCGAACAAGCCGCCAGCCGGCAAAGCGCGAATTTTAGACGAATTGTCCGCGGCCGCGCCCGGTGGAACCCAACGGCGGCCGCGCGGTTTGTCTCGTGACGTGGCGATGCAGGCGCGGTCTGGCACGGCGCTTGCATTTGTTTAGGGGGTGCTTGGGGGGTGGAGGTCTGAAAGGAGGGCCGATGAACCCCTTTACGCGGTTTGCTTTTTTTACGGTGGCGCGTGACGCCGGCTTCGTGTCGCTGGCCGCCATGCTGCTGATGCTGGCGTTCAGCTTCGAGCTGGCGCTGGCCTTCGCGATCGGCGCGACCGTCGCCCTGGTTTTTTCCGTCGGCCTGCTGCTGCGGGCCTATTTCCTCACCGAAGAGCGGCTCGAACGCAGCGAGGTCTGGCGCGCACTGCCGGAGGAGGAGCGGCCGCCGGGCGACGACGGCCGGCGCTGGGCCAAAAGCCATCTGGAAACGCTGCTGCTGCATTTTGCCAAGGACGCCTCGGCATTCGCCAGCATGCTTTATTGTACGGCCTTGGCGATGGGCGTGGCGGCGGGTCTGGCACAGGCCGAACCGTCACACCAATTCGTGAATCCCGACGCCCCGCAAATCACGCTAAAATAGCGCCCATCGACAAGAGGACAACGAGGCGCCGGGCGTGCGATGGAACGGATGCGCCGCGTCGCATTCCAGACCGTGCTGCGGGCGTGCCTGTTCGGCGCGCTGGCGATTTTCTGCCTCATGGTCGGTTTGTCCTACGAGCTTAATCTCTCGCTCAAGGCCGGCGGACTGCTGACCGTCGTGATGGCGGTGGTGCTGATGTACAAGGCCCACGAGGCGCGCACCAAGCCTTACCGCAAAACCGAAATGTGGCTGTGCCTGCCGAAGGATGAGCGGCCGCCGGCCGCCTATGCGCAGCGGTTGGCCGCGACTGTGTTGCGCGACACCTATCTCACCTTTGCGCTGTGGACCTCCGCCGTCGCGGTGGCGATGTGGACCATCGCGCTGTTGCTCGCGCTCACCGGCCTCGATATCGGCTTGCGTTAAGTGCGGCTGCCGACGAACTGCAAGATGACCTCGCGGCTGTGCGGCCGGCGCCGGTGCTCGACCAGATAGAGCCCCTGCCAGGTGCCGAGCGCCAGCGCCCCGGCCGTCACCGGCACATGCAGCGACACGCCGTTGAGCATCGCCTTCACATGCGCGGGCATGTCGTCGGGGCCCTCGACGTCGTGGATCCAGGGCGCTTGTTCCGGCGCCAGGCGGTCGAGCGCGGCGGTCAAGTCCGTCTGCACGTCGGGATCGGCATTCTCCTGGATGGTGAGCGAGGCCGAGGTGTGGCGCAGATAGGCCAGCAGCACGCCGTCGCCGGCGCCCGCCTGCGCGATGAAGTCGGCGGCATGACGCGTGATGTCGGTGAAGCCCGCGCCCGGCGTATCCACGCGCAGCGTGGCGGTCGCGATCAGTTGCGGGCTCGTCTCGCTGATAGCCGACAATTTTGCTTGGCGCATGATCCCGACATGCCACGCTAGCTTTTGCCACGCTAGCTCTTGCCACGCCAGCTCTTGGCTCGCTAGCTTTTGCGCAACACGTCCTTCTGCCAGTTCTCGATCATCTCGACCAGCCGGTGCCAGGTGTCCGCGATAAAGGCGCGCGCACGGGCAACGTCGTCGGCGGTCGGCAGCTTGATCTGCGCGTCACCGTCTTTGCCGGAATGCGGCGCCGGAGGGGCCGTCTGCGGCGGAGGCGGCGGCGGCGCGTGCAAGCGCGCGACCTCATTCTTCAAGGCCGCCACCTCGTTCTTTATGGCCGACACTTCGCTGTTCGTGGCCGCCATCTCATCCTTCACAGCCGCCACCGTGCTTTTCGCGGCCGCAACCCCATCTTTTACAGCCGCCACCGCGCCCTTCGTCGCCGCGACCTCATCCTTTGCAGCCACCACCGTGCCTTTCGTGGCCGCCAACTCATCCTTTACAGTCGCCACCGCGCCCTTCGTCGCCGCGACCTCATCCTTTGCAGCCGCGATCCCGCCCTTTGCGGCCGCCACCTCATCCTCCATAGCCTCGACCGCACCCTTTATGGCCGCCACCTCATCCTTCACGGCCGCCAATGCGGCTTTCACGGTCGCCGCTTCATAGCGCAGCCGGGTGATCGCCTTGTCCAACGCCGCGCGCTCATCTTGCACGCCGTCACAGACCCAGCCGGTGGTATTCGGTTTGCAGAACGCGACCGTGCCCGACTTGTTGTCGAGGCGCAGCAGCCCGCCCTCGACCCGGTTGAAGGTGTAGCGGCCTGGCACCAGCGGCCGCGCACGATCCTGGCGCCGCGCCTGGCTTGGAATTTGATCTTGAATTTTCGCCGGCGGCTGCGCCTGCGCGGCGGCCGGGGCCTGCTCTTGCTGTTGCGCCTGCACCGGAGCCAGCTCTTGCGGCGGCGGTGCCGGTGCCACGGCCGGAGCCTGGCTTTCGTCTTTGGCCGGCGCTTGTGAGGCCGGCGCCTGATCCAAGCCTTGCTCCGGTGTCGTCAGAACGCGCGCCTGGGCAAATGCGGGCGACGCGGCGCAGGCGGCCGCCAAGGCCAAAACGAGCGTCGCTATCCGCATGGCGTGCCCTCCACGTGCTGCGCGTTGCGGCCGCGAGACTATCATCCGCCACGGCCGCCATTGAAGCCGCGCAGGCGATCCCGCCGGCATCCCGCAGCGCAGCGCAAGGGGCGCAAGCCGCGCCCGAAAATCAAATGTTTGGCTCACGATATCAGTCACTTATGCAGCAATGCCCGTTTCTTGACTCAAGGAAACCCGGTCAGTATGGTCCGCGCGGCTTTTAGGGCGGCGGACAGGAGCGAAGCCTAAAATCCAAGCGGGTCGAAAGCATGGCTGACGGCACGCAAGGGAAAGGCGATCGCGAACAAACGCCGGACGACGAAGCCGCTCTCTCCGCGAGGCGCCAGCGTCTCGGCGAACGGCTCACCAAGGTGAGCCGGCCATCCGAAAACGGCTCCGGTCCTCGTCAGGCCGCCAACGCTTCGGCGATCGCCCGCGGTTTCCGGCTATCTACCGAGCTGGTGGCGGGCGTACTGGTGGGCGCTTTGATCGGCTGGCTGCTCGACCGCTGGCTGGGCATTTCGCCGTGGGGGCTCATTGTGTTTCTGCTGCTCGGCTTCGCCGCCGGCGTCTTGAACGTGATGCGGGCCGCCGGGGTTGTGGAAGAAAGACATTTGGACGACTGACGCGGCGCCATGGATCCCATCCACCAATTCCAGATCGTCAATCTGTTTCCGCTCGGCAAGCTCGGCAATGCCGAGTTCGCCTTCACCAATTCCGCGCTGTTCATGTTGATCGCGGTCGCCGCACTCACGCTGTTCCTGGTGCTCGGCACCGCGGGCGGCAAGGCGGTGCCCACGCGCCTGCAATCGGCCGCCGAGCTGTCCTACGAATTCGTCGCCTCCATGGTGCGCTCGACCGCCGGCCAGGAGGGCATGCGGTTCTTCCCCTTCGTGTTCACGATCTTCATGTTCGTGCTCGCGCTCAACATGTTCGGCCTGATCCCCTACGGCTTCACAGTCACCAGCCACATCATCATCACCGCGGCGCTGGCGCTCATGGTGTTCTTCACCGTGCTGATCTACGGCCTGATGCGAAACGGGTTGCACTTCTTCAACCTGTTCGTGCCCAAGGGCGTGCCGGTCTATATCCTGCCGATGATCATCGCCATCGAGATCCTGTCGTTCATCTCGCGCCCGATCTCGCACAGCGTGCGTCTGTTCGCCAACATGCTGGCCGGCCACATTGCGCTTAAGGTGTTCGCCGGCTTCATCATCCTGCTGGGCGGCGCGCTCGGCGCCATCGGCTGGGTCGGCGGCGTGCTGCCATTCGCCATGATCGTCGCGCTGACCGCGCTCGAAATGCTGGTGGCCTTCCTGCAGGCCTACGTTTTCGCCGTCCTCACCTGCATCTATCTCAACGATGCGATACACCCGGGTCACTAAAGGCCCGACCGGATAAGAGAGAAGGAGTTCGTTATGGATCCAGTCGCAGCAAAATACATCGGTGCGGGCATCGCCTGCATCGGCATGGGCGGCGCCGGCGTCGGCGTCGGCGTCATCTTCGGCAACTATCTCGCCGCCGCCATGCGCAATCCGTCGGCCGCGCAGGGCCAATTCGGCAACCTGATCTTCGGCTTCGCCATCACCGAGGCGCTCGGCATCTTCTCGCTGCTGATCGCGCTCTTGCTGTTGTTCGCGCTCTAACAGGCGGTTGACGGGCGGGCGCTGCCATGGCCGAGCCGGCACACACCACGAGCACCGAGCACGTCCCGAAGGGCGAGCATGCCGGCGGCTTTCCGCCGTTCAATTCGCACAGCTTCGCCTCTCAGCTCGTCTGGCTGGCGATCTTCTTCGTCCTGCTCTACGTGCTGATGGCCAAGTGGGCGCTGCCGCAGGTCGGCCGCGTCATCGAGAACCGCCAGAAGCGCATCGCCGACGATATCGCCGAGGCCGGGCGCCTGAAAGCGCAGTCCGACGAGGCGGTGGCGGCTTATGAGAAGGCGCTGGCCGAAGCCCGCGGCCGCGCGCAGGCAATCGCCAACGAGACCCGCGAGAAGCAGGCCAAGGAGTCGGATGCCGCCCGCAAAAAGATCGAGGACCAGCTCAACCTCAAGCTGGCCGAGGCCGAAAAATCCATCGCCGCCACCAAACAGGCGGCCATGGGCAATGTGCGCGCCATCGCCGAGGGCGCCGCCGCAGCAATCGTCGAGCGGCTGATCGGCTCGGTGCCGGGCAAAAAAGCCGTCGCCGACGCGGTCGGCGACGTGCTCAAGGGCTAGCGAAAAGGAAGCGCCCCATGCTGCTGGAAGCCGAATTCTGGGTTGCGCTGGGCTTTTTCGTGTTTATCGGGCTGCTCGGCTATCTCGGCGTACACCGCAAACTCGCCAAATCGCTCGATGACCGCGCCGCCCGCATCAAGGCGGAGCTCGACGAGGCGCGCAAGCTCAAGGACGAAGCCGCCCAGCTGCTCGCCGACTATCAGCGTAAGCGGCAGGAGGCGGAAAGCGAGGCGCAGGAGATCATCGACGGCGCCCGGGTCGAGGCCGGTCGGCTGGCCGAAGAAGCCAAGCTGAAGGTCGAGGAATTCGTCACCCGCCGCACCCAGATCGCGGAAACCAAGATCGCCCAGGCCGAGGCGCAAGCCGCCGCCGAGGTGCGCGGCGCCGCCGCCGAAGCCGCCGTCGCAGCCGCCGAGAAGATCCTCACCCAGGAAGCCAAGGGCAAGCTCGCCGCCGAGCTGATCGCCAAGGGCATCGACGACGTCCGCAAAAAACTGAACTAGTAGACGGCCTTAGACGCGCCGGCCGAGGACGGCGCCGGGCGCTTCCCGGCACCGGCATCAATCGTGCCGGAACGCAGGCCCGGCGCCCGCGGGCGTCAATTGTCCCCGCTATTACCCACCGCCCGGTGCACAACTTGCCGGCAGTGGCGCGCGGTCTTGCCTACCGGCGGTCCGGCACTATCCTCGGCCAACTGATTCGTCCGCACAGTTCGTGAGTAGGCCGCGTTTGACGGCCGAGGCATCGGAGGACCCGTGGTCATCTTCGATTGCAACGGCGTGCTTGTGGACAGCGAGCCGTTGGCGACCGCCATTGTATCGGAAGAGTTCATGCGCGCCGGCTTTCCACTCACGCCGGACGTGGTCGCGCGCTATTTTACCGGCCGCCGCGCCTCCGACATGTTCGCCGAAGTGGAGATCGCGGCCGGCCGCAAATTGCCGGTCGGCTTTGCCGCGACCGTCACCGCCGCGACGCTTCGCCGCTTCCGCACCGAATTGCGCCCGACCAAGCACATGGCCCAGGCGCTGTCCTGGCTGCGCGGGCCGAAATGCGTCGCATCGTCCTCCCCGATCGACCGCATTCGCCTCAGCCTCGAAACCACCGACCTAATCCGTTACTTCGAGCCTCATCTGTTTTCGGCAAGCGAGGTGCGCCGCGGCAAGCCGGCGCCCGATCTTTTTCTGCACGCCGCCGAGAAGATGCATGTGGATCCCGGCGATTGCATCGTGGTGGAGGATTCAATCGTCGGCGTCGCCGCCGCGGTGGCCGCCGGCATGATGGTGATCGGCTTTGCCGGCGGCAGCCATGTCGGAAGCGGAGTCGACAAACACCTGCGCACGGTCGGCGCCCGCACCGTGATCTCCGACATGCGCATGCTCAAAAGCGCAGTCCTCGAACTGCGCGGCTGGTAAGCACCCGCGCGTCCCCGCGAAAGATTCGTCAGCTCGAGCGCGCGTTGGGCGCGGGCCTGGTCTTGTGCTTGCGCACGGGCTTTTTCTTGACCGGCGGCTTTGCGCCGAGCGGATCGAAACCGACATAGACCACGTAGCTGTCGATCAGGCCGGGCGGCGACGGCACCGGGAACGAAACGTCGGGATCGATATGGGTGAAGTTGACCCGGTCGACCGCGTTGCCCACCGTCACGGTTTCGCGCCAGAATTTCGTTGCCACCGTCTTGGGATCGGTGCCCTCCTGCACCACGGCGATGCGCAGCGGCACATCGACGGCGCCGGGTATGCCGGCCGGGCCGGTGATGACGCGGCCCTCGATGCCGATCTTCATGGTCACGACGCCGGCGTTCACGTGACATTCGCGCGCGGTGCGGATGATGCTGCCCTGGTAGCGCACGTCGAGCGGGCTAGGCTCGCCCTGGCCGGGCTTGCTGCCAATCAGAAGCGTGGACGCGCCGATGCGGACGGTCACCTGCGGGCAATCGAGATTGGGATCGATGGCGGCGGTCGCGGCACCCGGCGCGCCGCCGGTGGAGACCTTCGATGAAGTATCGAAGAAATCCAAGGGCGATGAACTGAACAGTTTGCTGGTGCCGCTGCTGCCGCAGCCGCCGAGCGCAACGCCCAAGCTCAACAATACGGCGACGCCCGCCCCGGTCCGCGCCATGTGTCCGTCCCTACCCCTACGCAACATCTTGCGGCTCGTTGGCTGGAGCCGCCGGCTTCGGGCCACTTTATAGCAAGCCAAGCGTGGCAGACCCAAGGCATTAGAAATCAATCCGGGTCGTCCTTGAGCCGCGCATAAAGCAGATGATCCTGCCAGATGCCGTTTATGCACAAATAGGCGCGGGCATAGCCTTCGCGCTGGAAACCGGTTCGCTCCAACAGGCGAATCGAGGCGTTATTGGATGGAATGCAGGCCGCCTCCAGGCGGTGCAGACGAAGTGTGCCAAAACAGAACGGCGCCAAGGCGCGCAGAGCCGCGGTCATGTAGCCCTTGCGGGCGAACGGCGCGCCGGTCCAGTAGCCAATGGCACCGGCTTGCGCGACGCCGCGCCGGATATTGGCAAGCGTCAGTCCGCCGACCATTGCATTGTCGTCGCTGCGGAAGATCAGGAAGGCGTAGGCAAGATCGCCGCGCATGTCCTCGGCGTAGCGCTTGAGCCGGCGGCGGAAAGCGCCGCGCGTGAGATCGTCGGCCGGCCAGGTCGGTTCCCAGGGCGTCAGAAACGCGCGGCTGCGTTCGCGCAACGCCGCCCATTCGGCGAAGTCGCCGGCATGCGGCACGCGCAGCGTGACGCCGGAGCCGGCAATGGCCGGCAGGCTTTCGTTCGAACTGACAGTGCGGAAGAGCGCCATGGACGTTAAAGACCGGGTCCGCGCCATTCAGGCCGCCCGGGGAACAAGACTTTCAGCGATCGCGGCCGTGCTTTCAAGGCCGTTGCCGGGCCCCAGGGCGGCGATCACCGGCCGGCTGCGCCGGATCAGCATGCGGCCGGCGGAACGCGCGCTGTCGACCGTCACGGCGTCGACTTTGGCGACGATCTCGTCGAGCGGAATTGGGCGGCCATAGGCCAGCATCTGCCGCCCCAATTGGCCGATGCGCGCCTCCGAGCTTTCCAGCGCCATCAGCAGGCCGGCCTTGAGCTGGACCTTGGCGCGGGCGATTTCCGTCTCGTCGAGCGTCTCGGTGGTGTTGCCGATCTGATCGATGACCACGCGCATCAGCTCGGGCGCGTCGGCTTCGTCGGTGCCGGCATAGAGCGCGAACAGCCCGGTGTCGGAATAGGGCATGTGGAAGGCGCTGATGCCGTAGCAGAGCCCGCGCTTTTCACGCACCTCCTGGAACAGCCGCGAGGACATGCCGCCGCCGAGCACGTTGGTGAACACCTGCAGGCTGTAGAGTTGCTCGTCGCGCACCGGCACGCCTTGCAAGGCCAGCGCGATATGCACCTGCTCGAGATCGCGGGTCTCGACCCGTGTGCCGCCGCTGAAATGCGCCGGTTCCGGCGTCGGTGCCGCCGGCCCGGCAAAGCCGGCAAGATGCTTTTCCACTTCGGCAACGACAGCGGCGTGCTCGACCGCGCCGGCCGCCGCCACGACCATGTCGGGGGCGCGATAATTGCGTGAAAGGTAGCCGCGCAACCGCGCCGGATCGAACGAGCGCACGCTCTCCGGCGTGCCCAGAATGGAGCGGCCGACCGCCTGCTTCGGGAAGGCGGTTTCCTGCAGGCGGTCGAACACCAGGTCGTCGGGCGCGTCTTCGGTGGCGCCGATCTCCTGCACGATCACGTTCTGCTCGCGCCGCAATTCATCCACGTCGAAGGTCGGATTGGACAGGATGTCCGACAGAACGTCGAGCGCGAGCGGCACGTCGGCTTTGAGCACGCGCGCGTGATAGGCGGTGCTTTCCACGCTGGTCGCCGCGTTGAGGTCGCCGCCGACCGCCTCGATCTCCTCGGCGATCTGGCGCGCGTTGCGCCGCTTGGTGCCCTTGAACGCCATGTGTTCGAGCAGATGCGAAATGCCGTGCTCGTCGGGCGCCTCGTCGCGGCTGCCGGAACCGATCCAGATGCCGAGCGAGGCCGATTCCAGATGCGGCATGCGGTCGGTTACCACCGAAAGGCCGGAGGCAAGGCGGGTCAATTCGACGCTCATGCAACTGCTCCTTCACGCGCGGCGCGCGATGCGGACGCCACGAATCGTTCCACCGCCGCCTGATCCGCCGGCAACATCGTGACGCGCTCGGGCCGCTCGGCGAGATCGGAGAGCCAATCCGGCAGCTTGGGGGTAATGCCGCATGCGGCCTTGACCGCGTCCGGAAACTTGGCCGGATGCGCGGTCGACAGCACGACCATCGGCACCGCCGGGTCGCGCGTTTCTTTTTCCGCGACCGCCAGCGCCACCGCGGTGTGCGGATCGGCGCAATAGCCGGCCTCGCGCAAGGTCGCGCGCATGGTGGCGGCGCTTTCTTCTTCGTCGGCGCGGTCGGCGGTGAACAGCGCGCGCATGGCCTTGAGCGCGGGCGCGTTGATCGCGAAGCGCCGCGACTGCGCCAGCGAACCCATCAGCGCGGCGACCTGCTTGCCGTCGCGGTGATAGGCGTCGAACAGCAGCCGCTCGAAATTGGACGAGACCTGGATGTCCATCGACGGCGAGGTGGTCGGCACCACGTCACGCAGTTCGTAGCCGCCGGTGGCGAAGGCGCGCACCAGGATGTCGTTGACATTGGTGGCGACCACCAGCCGGTCAACCGGTAGCCCTAAGCGCTGCGCGACATAGCCGGCATAGACGTCGCCGAAATTTCCGGTCGGCACGGTGAAGGCAATTTTCCGGTGCGGGCTGCCAAGCGCCACCGCGGCGGTGAAATAATAAACCGCCTGCGCCACGATGCGCGCCCAGTTGATGGAATTGACGCCGGACAGGCGCACGCGGTCGCGGAAGGCATGGTGGTTGAACATGGCCTTCACCAGGGCCTGGCAATCGTCAAACGTGCCTTCGATGGCCACCGCATGCACGTTGGCGTCGGGCGCCGTGGTCATCATGCGGCGCTGCACCTCGGAGATACGGCCGTGCGGGAACAGCACCACCACGTCCACCTGGCTGCGGCCGCGGAAGGCGTCCACCGCCGCGCCGCCGGTATCGCCCGAAGTCGCCACCACGATCGTTGTGCGCTCGCCGCGCTCGCGCAGCACATGGTCCATCAGCCGCGCCACCAGCTGCATGGCGAGGTCCTTGAAGGCGAGCGTCGGCCCGTGGAACAGCTCCAGCACGAACAGGCTGGTGCCGAGCTGGGTGAGCGGCGTCACCGCCGGATGGCGGAAGGTGCCATAGGCTTCGCGCGCCATGCGGGCGAGATCGGCCTCGGGCAGGCTGCCGCCGACAAAGGGCCGGATCACCTCGACCGCGACTTCGGCGTAAGGCTTGCCGGCGAAGCCCGCGATGGTCGTTGGGCTCGAGCGCCGGCCAGGATTCCGGCACGTAAAGGCCGCCGTCGCGGGCAAGCCCGGCCAGCATGACCTCGACGAAATCGAGCGCCGGGGCCTCGCCCCGGGTTGAGATATAACGCATTGAATTCAGCTATATTTTCCGTTCCGGCGCGGCCGGCTTTCGGGCCGCACACTAGCCGCCGCCGGGGGCTTTCACAAGAAAACCCCGGCCCGATCCGGCGCCGCCGGTCAGGTCGCGAGCGCGCCGCCGTCGAGATAGACGATCGACCCGCTCATGAAACCGTTCTTCATGAAGGCGAGGATCTGTTGCGCGACGTCCTCGGCAAGGCCGACGCGGCCGACCGGCAAGGCGGCGGCCGCCTTGGCCAGCATCTCCTTGCGCGCCGCTTCCGGCATGGCGGCACGGATCGGCGTATCGATGATGCCGGGCGAGACGCAATTGACGCGGATCGGCGCGAGCTCGAGTGCGAGCGCGCGCGTCAACGACTCCAGCGCGCCATTGACCGAACTGACGATGGCCGAATTCGGCCGCGGACGGATACTCAGGAAACCGCTGACCAGCGACAGCGAACCGCCGCTTTGATCTCGGCTGCGCGCGCGCAACGCCACGCGCCCCAGAACTTGCCTTCCAGGGTCGCACGCACGTCGTCCATGGCGACGGTCTTGAACGGGCCGGTGCGCAACTGCGCGGCGCTGACCACCACGTGATCGACCGGGCCGCAGGCGCGGAACAGATCGCTGACGCTCTTGTCGTCGGTGACGTCGGCGACAATGCCCTTGGCGCCGAGCTTGTCGGCAGCGGCTTTCACCTGTCGGCATTGCGCGAGGCGATGACGATGTCGGCGCCTTCGGCCTTGGCCATTTCGGCGGTCGGCGAGACCGATGCCGGACGAGCCTCCGACGACGACGATTTTTTTTCCGGCCAACATGCTGCTTCTCCTGCTTACAATGCTTGCGCGCGCGCGCACTAAACCATGCCGCATTGGCGGCGACAACAATCGGCGTTTTCGTATCGGGAAAGGAAACGGGCGACTTTGTAGTGGCGCAAGCGGCGCATGAGCCAGACCAGATAGACGCCGGCGAGCGCCAGCGCGAGGCCGAACCAGGTGATGGCGTATTGCAGGTGGTTGTCGGGCAGGTTGACGACGAGCTTGCCGGGCTTGGGCAGCCCGCCGGGCGGCACCGGGGATTCCTGATCGACATAGAACGGCGCCACGTTCGCCCAATGCTTGGCCGCGGCCATGGCCGCAATGTCGCGCAGGTACCAGACATTGTCCTTCAGATCGTCGGCCGGCGTGAACAGCCCGCGCGTCTCCGGCCAGCGCACGATGCCGACAATGTCGACGCTGCCGGCGGGCGCGGCCTTGGCGGCGTCCTTGCGATCGAGCGGCACGAAGCCGCGATTGACGATCACGCTGCTGCCGCCCGCCAGCCGCGCCGGCGCGAACACCCAGTAGCCCGGTCCTTTCACGTCGGGGCGGAAGGCGGAGCCGGCGCTGTAAACCAGCGCCTCCTGGCCGGGCAGGAATTGGGCTGGAAAGCCGACGCGGTGAAACTCCTCGCGTTCCGGCGTCAGGCGCGCCCAGTCCTCGCGCGGCGGCAAATCCTCGGGCGCGCGAGCGAGCCGCGTGGTCATGACCGCGATCAGATTTTCCTTCCAGGCCTTGCGATCGAGCTGCCAGATGCCGAGGCCAATCAGGATGGCGAGACCGACGATCGCGAAGATCGTCGGCTCCAGCACGCCGCGCCGCGCTTTCGGCGGCGGCGCGTTCACTCCTCGCCTCGCCGCTCGAGACGGCCTTCGGCGGCTTTATGATGGTATTGCAGCGCGATCAGCAGGCCCTTGATCGGCCGCAACGGCGCCAGCGTCACGATCAGAATCAGCGGCAGCCACAGCGCCGCATGCACCCAATAGGGCGGTTGATAGAGGACCTCGGTGATCAGCGCTGCGAACACCACGATGAAGCCGCCGATCAGGATGACGAACACCGCCGGCCCGTCGCCGGCATCGGCGAAGTTGAAGTCGAGGCCGCAATGCTCGCAGCGCGGACGCAAGGTGAGAAATCCCTGGAACAGCCTGCCCTCGCCGCAGCGCGGGCAGCGGCTGCGCAGGCCGCGGCCGATCGGCAGAGCGCCGGGCGATGCATGGTCAGTCATATCGGCATCTCAAATGCTATGGCACCTCAAACGCAAAAGGGCGGCGTCGCCGCCGCCCCCTTGAAATCGCGAGTGGACGGTCACTCGGCGTGCACCACGCCGGCGCCCCAGACATAGATGCAGGCGAACAGGAACAGCCAGACCACGTCGACGAAATGCCAGTACCAGGCGGCGAATTCGAAACCGAGATGCTGGGTCGGCGTGAAGTGGCCCGCGAGCGCGCGGATCAGGCACACGATCAGGAAGATCGTGCCGATGATCACATGGGCGCCGTGGAAGCCGGTCGCCATGAAGAACGTGGCGCCGTAGATATTGCCTTTGAAGGCGAAGGCGGCGTGCGAATATTCGAAGGCCTGCACGCAGGTGAAGGTGAGGCCGAGCAGGATGGTGAGACCAGGCCCCACTTCAGTCCCTCCCGGTCGTTCTCCAGCAGCGCATGATGCGCCCAGGTCACCGTGGTGCCGGAGGTGAGCAGGATCAGCGTGTTGAGCAGCGGCAGATGCCAGGGATCGAAGGTCTCGATGCCCTTCGGCGGCCAGACGCCGTCGGTAGCGGCGATGCGCGCGACATCCTGCACCTCGTCGGGGAACAGCGCGGTGTTGAAATAGGCCCAGAACCAGGCGACGAAGAACATCACCTCGGAGGCGATGAACAGGATCATGCCGTAGCGGTGCGAGATCTGCACCACGCGCGTATGGAAGCCCTGGTACTGGGCCTCGCGGATCACGTCGCGCCACCAGCCGATCAAGGTGTAGAGCACGCCGACGACGCCGACGCCGAACACCAGCGGCGCGGCGGCATACATGTCATGCATCCAGCTGATGGCGCCGACCGCCATGATGAAGGCCGAGACCGCGCCGACCATCGGCCACGGGCTCGGATCGACCAGGTGGTAATCGTGATGCTTGGCGTGAGCGTCGGCCATCGTCTCTCCGTTCCAGTCCGGGCGACACGCGCCCGATCCCCTTTAAAGCTTGTTGGCTTTGTTGTCGGTTGCTTGCGCCAGCGGCTGCGCCGGCTCGCGCAGCCGATAGAAGGTATAGGACAGCGTGATGGTGTTCAGGCTGTCCTGGTCGCGGTCCTTGACGATCGACGGATCGACGTAGAACACCACCGCCATCTCGCGCGTCTCGCCCGGCTTCATCGTCTGCTCGGTGAAGCAGAAGCAGTTGATCTTGGTGAAATAGGCGCCGACCTGCGGCGGCGAGACATTGTAGGAGGCCTGCGCGGAGGTCTCGCGCGCGGCCTGGTTGATGACCTTGTAGTAGACCGTAGTCACCTCGCCGATGCGAACCGTGATCACGTTCTGCTCCGGCTCGAAGGTCCACGGCAGCCCGGCCGGCACGTTGGAATCGAAGCGGATGGTGAGCGTGCGGCCGAGCACCTGGCCGGGCGCCGGCACTCGCGACCTGGGGCGTGCCGCCAAAGCCGGTGGTGCGGCAGAACCAGTTGTAGAGCGGCACCGCGGCATAGGCCGCGCCGACCATGCCGGCCGCGAACGCGCCGCAAGCCGCGGCGATCAGCATGATCGCGCCGCGGCGGCTTGTTGTCGTTGTTTGGAAGCGGGCCGGTCATGCTGTTTGTTCATATCGGGCGCGACCAGAACGCCCGGCCCTTTCACCAAGGTGATCACGTAAAACAGGATGACCAGCGCGGCCAGCGCAAGCGCAATCGCGATCGAACGCGACCGCCGCGCGCGCTTCTGCTCTTCGGTGAGGACGATGCCGTCTTCGTCTGGCTTGTCGCTCATCGCGATACCGACAGTCACACCACCAACCGGGCGAGCAGCCCGCCCCATCCCCGCTCGATCAGCAGCGCGGCGAACAGCAGGAACAGATACAGGATCGAAAAGGCGAACAGTTGCCGGCTGGCGCGCTCGGCCGGGCGGCGCTCGCAGAACACCTGCCAGGCCAGCGCCACCATGACCGCGCCGGCGACGACCGCGGTCAGCCCATAGAGCGGCCCGGCAAACCCAAGCGCCCACGGCGACACGCCGAGCGGCGCCAGGATCAGCGTATAGAGCAGGATCTGCCGGCGCGTCTCGCGTCGCCGGCGACCACCGGCAGCATCGGAATGCCGGCGCGGGCATAGTCGCCGGACTCGTAGAGCGCCAGCGCCCAGAAATGCGGCGGCGTCCAGAAGAAGATGATCAGGAACAGGAGCACCGGCTCGAGCGACAGCGAGCCGGTCGCCGCCGCCCAGCCGATCATCGGCGGGAACGCGCCGGCCGCGCCGCCGATGACGATGTTCTGCGGC
This sequence comes from uncultured Alphaproteobacteria bacterium, assembly GCA_963814885.1. Taxonomy (GTDB): domain Bacteria; phylum Pseudomonadota; class Alphaproteobacteria; order Rhizobiales; family Xanthobacteraceae; genus Pseudolabrys. The sequence goes on from CAWFEO010000020.1 coordinate 19,371, forward strand.
GTCGAGCGCTTCAGCCACATCGTGTAGACCACGGCATAGAAGAAGATGGTGAAGGCCAGCAGCGCCGCGGCGACCACGTTGACCAGCAGGCCGAGCATCACCACCGAAAACGCCGCACAGCGTCAGGCCGAAGGCCAGCGCCTCTCCGCGCGTGACCCGTCCGCGCGGGATCGGCGGCGCTGCGTGCGCGGCATCAGCGCGTCGATGTCGGCGTCGTACCACATGTTCAGCGCGCCGGCCGCGCCGGCGCCGATCGCGATGCAGAGCAGCGCGGTGAAGCCGATCACCGGATGCAAGCTGCCGGGCGCGACCGCCAGGCCGACCAGCGCGGTGAACACCACCAGCGACATCACCCGCGGCTTCATCAGCGCAAGGTAGTCGCCGACGCCCGCCAGACTCGGCTCGGCCGCGCCCGCGGCGGCGAGCGCGCCGCGGAAGTCTGCGCCTTCGCTGACGAACGACATGGGTTACTTGATCCGCGGCAGCGTCTCGAACTGATGGAACGGCGGCGGCGACGGCAGCGTCCATTCCAGCGTGGTCGCGCCCGCGCCCCACGGATTGTTGCCGGCCACGCGCTTCTTCGCGAAGGCCTCGACCAGGCCGACGAGGAAGATCAGCACGCCGAAGCCCGAGATGTAGGCGCCGAAGGACGAGATCTCGTTCCAGCCGTGGAACGCATCCGGATAGTCGACATAGCGGCGCGGCATGCCGGCGAGGCCGAGGAAGTGCTGCGGGAAGAAGATCAGGTTCACGCCGATGAAGGTGACCCAGAAGTGCAGCTTGCCGATGGTCTCGTTGTACATGTAGCCGGTCATCTTCGGGAACCAGTAGTACCAGCCGGCGAAGATCGCGAACACCGCGCCGAGCGAGAGCACGTAGTGGAAGTGCGCCACGACGTAATAGGTGTCCTGCAACACGCGGTCGACGCCGGCATTGGCCAGCACCACGCCGGTGACGCCGCCGATGGTGAACAGGAAGATGAAGCCGACCGCCCACAGCATCGGGGTGCGGAACTCGATCGAGCCGCCCCACATGGTGGCGATCCAGGAGAAGATCTTCACGCCGGTCGGCACCGCGATCACCATGGTGGCGGCGATGAAGTAGGCCTGCGCGCCGGTCGAAAGGCCGACCGTGTACATGTGATGCGCCCACACCACGAAGCCGATGCCGCCGATCGCGACCATGGCGTAGGCCATGCCGAGATAGCCGAACACCGGCTTCTTCGAGAACGTGGAGACGATCTGGCTGATCATGCCGAAGCCGGGCAGGATCAGAATGTAGACTTCCGGATGGCCGAAGAACCAGAACAGATGCTGGAACAGGATCGGGTCACCGCCGCCCTGCGGCTCGAAGAAGGTGGTGCCGAAATTGCGGTCGGTCAGCAGCATGGTGATGGCGCCGGCCAGCACCGGCAGCGACAACAGCAGCAGGAACACCGTCACCAGGATCGACCACACGAACAGCGGCATCTTGTGCAGCGTCATGCCGGGCGCGCGCATGTTGAAGATGGTGGTGATGAAATTGATGGCGCCGAGGATCGAACGAGGCGCCCGCCAGATGCAGCGACAGGATGGCGAAGTCGACCGCCGGCCCCGGATGGCCGCGTGGTCGATAACGGCGCGTAGAGCGTCCAGCCGGCGCCGACGCCGTTCGAGCCCGGCTCGCCGCCGGTGAAGCTCGAGATGATCAGCAGCGAGAACGAGGCCGGCAGCAGCCAGAACGAAATGTTGTTCATGCGCGGGAACGCCATGTCCGGCGCGCCGATCATCAGCGGCACCATCCAGTTGCCGAAGCCGCCGATCATGGCCGGCATGACCATGAAGAAGATCATGATCAGGCCGTGGGCGGTGACGAACACATTGTATTCGTGCGGGCTGGGGAAGAACTCGATGCCCGGGTTCTGCAGCTCCATGCGAATGGCGATCGACATCAGGCCGCCGATCACGCCCGCCATGAGCGCGAACACCAGGTACATCGTGCCGATGTCCTTGTGGTTGGTCGAATAGACGAACCTGCGCCATCCGGTCGGATGGTGACCGTTGGTGTCATGGGTGTCGTGTGCAGCCGCCGTCTGAGCCATTGTTATTGTCCTTCGACCCTCGTCTCTGTCGCCCGGATTATATTCGACTTTTTATATGTGTGTCACTTGCTATTGCCGGCCGCGGCTACGGCGGTCGGATGGGCGCTGTTGTTGTCGTTGCCGGTTGCCGCGTATTTCTTCTTCGCCTGATCGAGCCAGGCCGTGTAGTCCTTCTCGCTCACGACGTGGACTACGATCGGCATGAAGGCGTGGTCGCGCCCGCACAGCTCGGAGCATTGGCCGTAGTAGACGCCTTCGTGCTCGGCCTTGAACCAGGTCTCGTTGACGCGGCCGGGAATGGCGTCGATCTTGATGCCGAACGAGGGCACCGCGAAGGAGTGGATGACGTCGGCGCCGGTGGTGAGCACCTTCACCACTTTGTTGACCGGCACCACCATCTCATTGTCGACCGCCAGCAGGCGCGGCTGGCCGGGCTTTAAGTCTTTCGTCTGCACCATCAGCGAATCGAATTCGAATTTGCTGTCCGGATAGCTGTAGGTCCAGAACCACTGCTTGCCGGTGGCTTTCACGGTCAGGTCGGCCTTTGGTATGTCGAGCTCAAGGAACAGCAGACGGAACGACGGCACCGCGATCGTCACCAGGATCAGCACCGGCACCACGGTCCAGATGATCTCGATGGCGGTGTTGTGGGTGGTCCGTGACGGCACCGGATTGGCGCGGGCGTTGAACTTGACCATGATGATCACGAGCAGCGCCAGCACGAACAACACGATCGCTCCGATGAGCCAGAGCAGGAGGTCGTGGAACCAGACGATGTTCTCCATCACCGAGGTGGCGCCCGGCTGCAGGCCGATCTCCCACGGTTGCGGCTGCCCGGTCGCGGCCAACGCTGCGCCCCCGGCCGCCAGAACGGTCACGCCCGTGACCACGAATGCGATCAACCGCTTGAGCAACAGCATTGTATTTTGCGCTCCCTCGACGAGATAAACGGCCTTGGAATCCAAGGTTCCTTCTACCGCCCACCGTGAGACATGATGTTCGGCGCGGCCCGCTGAGCACGGCGTTTTGCCACGGGCGTGGCAGCTTGGGCAGACGTGCGGCGGGCCGGGGGGAAGTCCCGGCCTCTCAAACCACAATTCCCGGGCTGCTGCAATGCACCTTCAGGCAGTGCCGCCTGCGGCAAACCGGTTCTCCCGCCCCTTTCCGATGCCGTATTTACGCCATGGGGCGGCGTCTTGGATGGGCCGAAGTCGCGGCCGGGCGGCCACTTTTGCTCTTGCTTGACAGGAAAAGCCGGGCATGACCCAACGAGACGAATAAAATGCATGACGGACGGCGATTCGCCGGGCCGGCAAGCGGCCGGCATCGCATGCCAAGGGATTGAAGGATGGGCATTTTCGGGAACCGCGGGTACGCGCTTGGACGCTTGGCATGGCTGGCTGCGCCGGCGCTGATGGCGGCGCTGGCGCTTCCGACCGCCGACCAGGCCATGGCGCAAGGCGCCGTCAAATCGGTGCACAAGGATTGGCAGATCCGCTGCGACACGCCGCCGGGCGCCAAATCCGAGCAATGCGCGCTGATCCAGAGCGTGACCGCGGAGGACCGCGCCAATGTCGGCCTGACCGTGATCGTGCTCAAGACCGCCGACGCCAAGAGCCGGCTGATGCGGGTGGTGGCGCCGCTCGGCGTGCTGCTGCCGTCGGGACTGGGCCTCAAGATCGACAATGCCGACATCGGCCGCGCCGGATTCGTGCGCTGCCTGCCCAATGGCTGCATCGCCGAAGTGGTGATGGACGAAAACCTGGTCAAGAAGCTGCGCACCGGCAAGACCGCGACCTTCATCATCTTCCAGACGCCGGAAGAAGGCATCGGTTTTCCGATGAGCCTCACCGGCTTCGCCGACGGCTACGACAAGCTGCCTTAGCCCATCATCTGCCCACCCTCGCCTTCCCGGTGCGATCCGTGGATACTGCCGCGCGCCCGCGTGGCGCTGAAGTTCGTCGAGTAGCCGGGAGCGTGAAACCGTGAAGTTGGGGTTTGTCGGACTAGGCGCGATGGGACAATTGATCGTCCCGCGCCTGATGAATGCCGGACATCAAGTCACCGGCTGGAACAGATCGCGCGACAAGGCCGCGCCGCTGATCAAAGCCGGCATGACATGGGCTGACACGCCGCGCCAAGTGGCGCAAAGCTCCGAGATCGTATTTTCGATCGTCACCGACGCCAAGGCAGTGCGCGCCGTCGCGCTCGGTTCCGACGGCATCGTGTCGGGCATCGCCAAGAACGCCATCTTCATCGACATGAGCACGATCGAGCCGGAGGAAAGCCGCGCCGTTGCCGAAGAGTTTGCGAAAGTCGGCGCGATCATGCTCGACGGCCCGCTCTCAGGTTCGCCGGTGACCGTAACGCAGGGCAATGCCTCAATCATGATCGGCGGCGACGAGGCGACCTATGAGCGCGTGAAGCCGGTGCTGCTCGCCATCGGCCCGAAGGTGACGCGCATTGGCGGCAACGGGCTGGCTTGCCAGATGAAGATCGCGGTCAATCTCCTGCTGATGGTCGAGATCATCTGCTTCGGCGAAGCGGTAGCGCTGGCCGAGAAGGGCGGTGTCGATCGCGCGATCGCGCTCGACGCCATCCTCAAGAGCGTCGCGGCCTCGCCGGTCATCGGCTATCGCGGCCCGTTCATCCTAGAGGGCAAGATGCCGAAAGTGCCGCTCGCCGACGTCACGCTGCAGCAGAAGGACATGATGCTGGCGCTCAATCTCGGCCGCCGGCTCGGCAGCCCGGTGCCGCTCGCGGCCGCCGCCAACGAGATGATGAATGCCTGCCGCGGGCTCGGCATCGACGCCAATGATTTCGTGGTCGCGCATCAAGTCTATCGCCGGCTTGGCGGACAAAAATAAGAATTGGAATTGGAGGAAACCATGAGCACACAAGGCGAGAAGTTCGGCGCTGCGCTGGCCAAGGCCGTGAAAGGCACCGCCGCCAAAATCAAGGACGACGCGCCGGCCACCAAAATGTATCGCACCAACCTGCGCGACGTGCCCATGGTCGAAGGCCTCAAACGCGACGACGGCTGGGTCGACATGCAGGTGCAGTTCCTGATCGACAAGAAATCGGCCGGTGCCGACAACGTCGTCGGCTGGACCGTGCTGAAGCCGGGCGCGCGCCACGAGAACCACCGCCATCACAATTGCGACGAGTTCTTCATCGTGCTTAAGGGCCACGGCCACATCTATACCGACGAGGGCCAGACGCCGTCGGGCGAAGGCGACGTGGTCTATTCTCCGCGCGGCTGCTGGCATGGCTTCAACAACACGTCCAACGAGGACGTGGTACTGGTCTGGGGGTGGATGGGCGCCGGCTCGATCGAGGATTCCGGCTACCAGGTGCATCCGGAAAGTCATAAGTGAAGGCTTGAATCGATGAAGGCTTGGGAAGACCCGCGCATCGCGCGCGGCATGACGGCGCAGCTTGCCAAGCGGCGCGAGCGTATCGCGGCCGGCGAAAAGCCGCTCGGCTGGAAAGTTGGCTTAGGTGCACCCGCCGCCATGCAGCGGCTCGGACTAACCGCGCCGGTCGTCGGGTACTTGATGCAGCGCGGGCTGCTCCTGTCCGGCAGCACGGCCTCGTTCAACGGTTACACCCAACCGGTGGCGGAGCCGGAAATCTGCGTGCGCATGGCGCGCGATCTTGGCGCCGGCACCTCGCCGGACGAGGCATTGGAAGCGGTGAAGGAAATCTTGCCGGCCATCGAGATTGCCGACTTCGATCCGCCGCCGACGCCGGACAACCTCGACCAAGTGTTGGCAGGCGACATCTATCAGCGCCATGTCATCTTGTGTGGCAATACACGGCCAGGCGGCAGCATCGCGGGCCTGACGTCGCGCGTGATCCGTCGCGACGCCGAGGCCGCGCGCAGCACCGATCTGGAGGCGCTGACAGGCAAGCTCCCCGATATCGTCGCGCACGTCGCCAACACGCTCGCCGCCTATGGCGAGAAGCTTTCCGCGGGTGACATTGTCATTACCGGTTCGATCACGCCGCCGATCATGCTGGACGCCGATGAGACCGCGCTGGCGCACGCGCTCGATCCGATCGGCGAGGTTACCATTCATTTTAGCTGGTAATTGCGGCCCTCGCAGAATCGCCGCATTGCCCCTATCTCTGGGAGACACCGGAGCAACGCATGGACCCCTCCATTTCCTCCCTCATCGACCGCGCCGGGCTCGACAAGGCCAAGGTCGCCGGCATCATCAAGCGCGGGCTCGACGGCGCCGACGACGGCGAACTGTTCCTGGAATACCGTCAGGCCGAGATGCTGGTCTTCGACAATGGCCGGCTCAAGCAGGCGACCTATGACACCGCGCAAGGCTTCGGCCTGCGTGCGGTCAAGGACGAGGCGGTCGGCTATGCCCACGCCTCCGACCTGTCGGAAGCCGCGCTGGCCCGCGCCGCCGAAGCCGTGCGCGCGGTCAAGGGCGGCCACAGCGGCAGCTATGCCGAGGCGCCCGGACGCACCAACCGCAAGCTCTATGGCGACGACAATCCCCTCAGCGAACCCGCTTTCGACGCCAAGGTGAAGATGCTGGAAACGATCGACGCCTATGCCCGCGCCAAGGATGCGCGCGTGCGGCAGGTCACCGCCAGTATCGGCGCCACCTGGCAGGTGGTGGAAATCCTGCGTGCCGACGGCACCACCTATCGCGACATCCGCCCGCTGGTGCGGCTGAACGTTGCGGTGGTGACCGGCGACGGCGACCGCCAGGAATCCGGCAGCTACGGCTGCGGCGGCCGCGAGGGCTATGAGCGCTTCATCACGCCCGACGCCTGGCAGGGCGCGGTCGACGAGGCGGTGCGCCAGGCATTGGTCAATCTCGATGCGGTGCCGACGCCGGCCGGCGAAATGGACGTGGTGCTGGGCTCGGGCTGGCCGGGCGTCATGTTGCACGAAGCGGTCGGCCATGGGCTGGAAGGCGATTTCAACCGCAAGAAAACCTCGGCCTTCGCAGGATTGATGGGCCAGCAGGTCGCCGCCAAGGGCGTCACCGTGATCGACGACGGCACCATGCAGGATCGCCGCGGCTCGCTCTCCATCGACGACGAAGGCACGCCGACCAACCGCACCGTGCTGATCGAGGACGGCATCCTGGTCGGCTACATGCAGGACCGCCAGAACGCGCGGCTGATGAACATGAAGCCGACCGGCAACGGGCGGCGCGAATCGCATGCCCACGTGCCGATGCCGCGCATGACCAATACCTGCATGCTGGCGGGCCAGCACGACCCGAAAGAGATCATCGCCTCGGTGAAGAACGGCCTCTATGCCGTTTCTTTCGGCGGCGGACAGGTCGACATCACCTCGGGCAAGTACGTGTTCCAGTGCACCGAGGCTTACAAGATCGAAAACGGCAAGGTCACCGCACCCGTGAAGGGCGCCATGCTGATCGGCAACGGGCCGACCGACCTGCATCGCATTTCGATGATCGGCAACGACTTCGCGCTCGATCCCGGCATCGGCACCTGCGGCAAGAATGGCCAGGGCGTGCCGGTCGGCGTCGGCCAGCCGAGCTTGCGCATGGACCGCATCACGGTCGGGGGCACGGCGTAATGGTTTCTTCGCAGCACAAAGCCGCGCCGCAGGACGCCTCCCGCGCGCGCCGCTGGGGCAAGACCTTCGTCGATCTCGCCGGCATCGTGCTGATCGTGCTGGCGGCGAAGACCGCGATCGCCGAGCCGTTCTACGTGCCGTCGGGCTCGATGGAGCCTACCTTGCTGATCGGCGACGAATTTCTGGCGACCAAATTTCCCTACGGCTACAGCACCGCCTCGCTGCCCGCCTTCATCGATATTCCAGGCAGCCGGCGCGTTCTCGGTTCGCTGCCGCGGCGCGGCGACGTGGTCGTATTCCGCTGGCCGGGCGACCCGTCACAAGTCTGGGTCAAGCGCGTGATCGGCCTGCCCGGCGATCGCATCGCCATGCGCGACGGACAAGTCTGGATCAACGGGCAAGCGGCGGCCCTCAAGCCGGACGGCACCGGCAAGCAGGAAGCCGACGACGGCTCGCGGGTCGACGCCCGCCGCTTCATCGAAACACTGCCCGGCGATCGCCAACATAGAATCTTCAAGCTGGTCGCCAACGAGCCGCTCGACAACATGCCGGAAGTGACGGTGCCGCCCGGCCACCTGTTCGTCATGGGCGACAATCGCGACAACTCGGCCGACAGCCGCGTACCGGTCGGCGCCGGCGGCGTCGGCATGCTGCCGGTGGCGAACCTGGTCGGCCGCGTGGAAGCGATCGTCGGCTCCTGGGATCTGGCCATGAAGCGCCAGCCGGTCTGGACCTGGGCCTCGGGCCTGCGGCTGTCGCGGTTCTTCACCGCGGTGCATTGAGCGAAAAAAAATGCGCCCGCCGGAGGGGCCGGCGGGCGCTGGATCCGGCCGCGAGAGGGGATTTTCGCGGGTGTCGGATCACGCGGCCGATGAGAGGGATCGGCCGATTTCGTCTTTTTCAGATCGAATAGCGCGGCAGACGATCGGGTGACTGCCGGCGGAACGCCGTCGCCACGTCCGGCGGCGGCAAAGCAGGGATCGCATTGCGGCTGTGGCGGCGCGCGCCGGCCCGCTCGCTCAAGAGCACGGTCGGGTCTTCCCAGAACGGCTCGGAAAAGGCGTCGCGCAGATCGGAGCGGTTGAGGCCGATGTCGGCGAGCATGCGGCGGTCGAGACCGGCCAGGGCCGCCGCCTCGCGGCGGTGGCGGCGGATGCGGGCGACAGCCTTCAGCCAGCGGGTCACCAAGGCCAGCACGGCTAAAAAGGCGCGCACCAACGTGCCGCCGGCGATGGGCAAAACGGGGATGTTTGCGTTCATGTCACGTCTCCATGCAGTTCGCGGGCTTGGCGCTAACTGGCCCTAGGCCCGGCACCGGAACCACCCGGAATCCCCACCCGAATCCTCCGGCGTGTTTCGGAGGCGCATATAGCGCCGTCCCTATTGATTAGTGAAACGAATGTTTTTAATCTGATCCATCAGGATCAGTGATATGGCTCGCCGGCCGTCCGCCGGCTTTTCAAGGACTTAGGCCGAGGACAACGACCATGACCGCCCTGCTCGACATCGACCAGTTGCGCACCTTCATCGCCATTGCCGAGACCGGCAGCTTCACCAAGGCGGCCGAGGTCGTGAACAAGACCCAGTCGGCGGTGTCGATGCAGATGAAGCGGCTGGAGGAGCGCATCGAGCGCCCAATCTTCGCGCGCGACGGCCGCGCCTCCAAGCTGACCGAGGACGGCTCGCGCCTGCTCGATTACGCGCGGCGGCTGGTCAAGCTCAATGTCGAGACGGTGGCCGCCTTTTCCGACGCTGCGCTATCGGGGCGCGTGCGCCTGGGCGTGCCGGACGACTACGCCGACCGCTATCTGCCGGAGATCATGGCGCGCTTCTCGCGCGCTTATCCCAGCGTCGAACTGACCGTGATCTGCGAGCCGTCGGCCGATCTGCTCGAGCGCATCGACGAGAACGAGATCGATCTCGCCATCGTCACCAATTGCGAGTCGAAACGCGCCTCGGAAAACTTCCGGCGCGAGCGGCTGCTGTGGGTGACCTCGAACCGGCACGCCATCCATCTGGAAGAGCCGTTGCCGCTGGCGCTGGGGCGGCCGAGCTGCACCTGGCGACGCACGGCGATCGAACGGCTGGAATCGATCGGCAAACCGCACCGCGTGCTCTATTCGAGCTCGAACGCCGGCGCGGTGGCAGCCGCCGTGCTGGCGGGACTGGCGGTGTCGGTGCTGGCGGAGTCCGGCTTGCGTCCCGGCATGCGCGTGCTGACAGCGGCGGAAGGATTTCCCGAACTGCCGAGTTGCCGCGTCGGCTTGGTACGCAACGCGCACAACTCATCGGCCTTGGCGGACGCGCTGGCCGAGCACATCATCTCCTCGCTCGACAATTTGTCGGAAGCCGCGCAGGCGGCGGAATAGCTCTCGGCGGGCGTCCCCGCGAAAGCGGGGACCCAGTAACCCCTGTCTTTCCGCATCACAAACGCCGGGACTGATGGATCATCCGCCTTCGCGGGTGATGACGGCGTTGTTCAAGCGGTCGAGCGGAAATCAAGCGAGAGATTGGCGGCGCCGCATCGCATAAATAATGGCATTCCAAGCGACCGAGACGCCGAGCGCGACGACAAGCGCCGGCGCGGATCCAAGCGGCACCGCGGTGAGATGCAAGGTCAGCAATGCCACGCCAAATCCCGCGAGCGCAGGAACGGCGTTCGCCAGCACGGCTGCGGTGGCAGGGCCGCCGATACGGCGATGCAGAATCAGCATGATGCTCATGTAGATGACCGGAAATACAGCCAAGATACCGCTTCCCGTCGGACCAATGTGGAAACTTAAAGTTACAACTACGCCGACGAGCGCGGCCACCAAACCTGCTCTTAACACGAAGTCATACCAGCGCCGTGTTGTTAGCGGGATGCGTACGGAATCGAATGGCTGGACGATGAAACTACAAGCGGTAAACACGGCGATGTTGAGGACAAACGCCAACCAGGCGGTCCAGTTGACGAGACTGAGCAACAGAACCGCCACGAGCCAGATTGCAAACGCAAGAGATATGCTTGCCCACATCGATCGTCGTTGGGCGATCAGAACATAGGCCGTGAGGTAAATCGCGGTCGCGCTGTTCAATGCAAGGCTCGCAACCGCGCTTGCAGAAATGAATGCGGAATCGTGGTCGAGCGCCAGAAACACATAAACGGGGCCGGCTGAGACGGGCAGCGTTGCCACGAGCGCTCCAACCGTCGCGCCCAATCGTTCGGCGACGGTGGTCGCTGCGGTCACAAACAGCGCGGTAACCGCCATCTTCGTCGCAAGCACCATCCAGATCATGAAGTCGGAAGACATGGAGACTACGTTGCCCAAAATGACGCGCCCGCAGCGTTGAATTGGAGATTCTTCAAGGTCGATTAATACGCATACTCCTCATAAATCGGCTCGACGGTGCCGCCCCAGACGCCATGATATTTTTCCAGCAGTTCCTCCGCCGGCGTCAGGCCGCGGGCGATCGACTCCTCCAGCGGACGCAGATAGCGCGTCTCGTCGCGGCCGTTGCGGTCGAGCCGCTTGCGTAGCGCCAAACTGCGGGCGGCGATGCGCAAGGTCTCTTGCGCCAGTGTGAGCACGTTGCGATTGCCGATCTCCGCCTTGAAACCGAGCTTGGGCACGTCGTCGCGCAGTTTCTGGCGCTGCTCGGCGCTCCAGAGCTTGACCATGTCCCAGCAGGCGTCGAGCGCGTCCTCGTCGTACAATAAGCCGACCCAATAGGCGGTGAGCGACGGCAGCCGCCGCCAGGGTCCGCCGTCGGCGCCGCGCATTTCGAGATAACGTTTGAGCCGCACCTCCGGAAAGATCGTGCTCAAATGATTGGCCCAGTCTGAAATCGTCGGCCGCTCGCCCGGTAGTTCCTTCAGCTTGCCGGCAAAGAAATCATGGAACGACTTGCCGGAGACATCGATGTAAGTGTCGCCGCGCTTGATGAAATACATCGGCACGTCGAGCGCGTAATCGACCCAGCGCTCGAAACCCATGCCGTCCTCGAACGCCCAGGGCAGCATGCCGGAGCGGTCGGGATCGGTGTCGCGCCAGATCTCCGAGCGGAACGAGAGGAAGCCGTTGGGCTTGCCCTCGGTGAACGGCGAATTGGCGAACAGCGCGGTTGCCACCGGCTGCAGCGCCAGCGACACGCGCAGCTTCTTGACCATGTCGGCTTCGGAGGAAAAGTCGAGGTTCGCCTGCACCGTGCAGGTGCGGTACATCATGTCGAGGCCGAGCGAGCCTACCTTCGGCATGTAGGCGGTCATGATCTTGTAGCGGCCTTTCGGCATCACCGGCATGTCTTCGCGCCGCCAGTTCGGCGTCATGCCGAGGCCGAGGAAGCCGATGCCTAAGGGCCGCGCCACTTCGCGCAATTGCGCCAGATGCGCCATCAGTTCGGACGCGGTCTGGTGCACGGTCTCGACCGGCGCGCCGGACAGTTCGAACTGGCCGCCCGGCTCCAGCGAAATGGCGCCGCCGCCGGTGACGTCGAACATGCCGATGATGTTGTCGCCTTCCATGATCGGCTCCCAGCCGAGCAGGTGCGCCATGCCTTCGAGCAGTGCGCGGATCGAGCGGCGGCCGGCATAGGGCACCGGGCGGTGATCTTCGACCGTGAAGGCGAATTTCTCGTGCTCGGTGCCGACGCGGAACTGGTCCGCCGGCGTGCATCCCGCTTCGAGCCAGGCGACGAGTTCGTCGCGCGTCTCGATCGGGGTCATGTCGATCTGGTCACGGGCCATCAAACCGTCCGGCAATAGTGCGCCCGCGCACGGCCCTTTCGGGGCCGCGCGCAAAAGGCCGCGACCTTAAACATGGGAACCGGGAAAGGGCAATGCGAGGGTCGCCGGCCGGCCTTGCCCAGGGGCGAGTGCCCGCGACAGCCCCTGATTTCGGCCGCTAATCGAACGGAATTATCAGCCCGTCTTTGCCAGCTTGGTCGCGCCTTCGGCGCGGCCGATTTCCTTGAGATGAGAGACGAGCACGAGGCGGTCGAGCTTTACAATCGGCAGCGCCAGAAAGAGGTCGATGCGCCGCCTGAGCATGCCATAGGTGTCGTCGAAGGCGACCGCGATCTCGGCCTCGCTGCCGGTCGCCGCACACGGATCGGGAATGCCCCAATGCGCGGTGATCGGCTGGCCCGGCCAGACCGGACAGGACTCGCCGGCGGCGTCATCGCAGACCGTGAACACAAAATGCAGATCGGGCGCTTCGGGGCGCGCGAAATCGATCCAGGACTTCGGGCGCAACAGCGAAGTGTCGTAACCGGCGCTGCGCAGCACGGCGAGTGCGTGCGGATGAATCTCGCCATGGGGATCGGTGCCGGCGCTGAAGGCGCGGAATGTCCCGGCACCGCCCATATTGAGAATGGCCTCGGCCATGATCGAACGCGCCGAATTGCCGCTGCAGAGAAACAGGACGTTATGGATATCGGGCACGGTTCTGCTCCTTGGCCGCGGCGGCATCGCCTTCGTGACGGTTATGTGTCGAGGCTTATCGTCCGGTCATGACGGACGGATGACGGGACATGCCCGCTTTCCACCGGCATGGCTGCACTTTACGCGGGTTCATATTTTGTTCTTTTGCAATCCGGCCACATGCTTTATTGATTTCAGGCCATGCCGCAATTCTCGCCCCACCAGGATGAAGCCCTCAAAGCCGTCGGCGAATGGCTCAAGGCCAAGCCGGGCGCCAATGGCAGCCCCCAGGTGTTCCGGTTGTTCGGCTATGCCGGCACCGGCAAGACCACGCTCGCCAAGCATCTGGCCGAACACGTCGACGGCGAAGTAAAGTTCGCCGCCTTCACCGGCAAGGCGGCGAGCGTGATGCGCGGCAAGGGCTGCCACGGCGCCTCCACCATCCACGGCCTGATCTACCGCGCGCGCGAGAGCGGCGAGGAAATCCCGAGCTTTGACCTGTGGGACGAGGCCCCCGCCTCCAAGGCCGAGCTCATCATCATCGACGAGTGCTCGATGGTGGATGCCGAGCTTGGACGCGACCTGTTGTCGTTCGGCGTGCCGGTGCTGGTGCTGGGGGACCCTGCGCAACTGCCGCCGATCCAGGGCGGCGGCTTCTTCACCGAGATCGAGCCCGACGTGATGCTCACCGAAGTCCACCGGCAGGCCGAGGGCGACCCGATCATCCGCCTGTCGATGGACATCCGCGCCGGCGATTATCTCGAACCCGGCCGCTACGGCGAAACGGAAGTGGTGCGCAAGGACGATCTCAATCCGCAGCGCGTGCTCGACGCTGATCAGGTGCTGGTCGGGCGCAACGCCACAAGGCGCGCCTACAACATCAGGATGCGCGAGCGCCGCGGCTTCGACGACGCAATGCCCGCGGCCGGCGACAAGCTGGTCTGCCTGCGCAACAACCGCAAGAAGGGCCTGTTCAACGGCGGGCTGTGGACGGTGAAGGACCGCGGGCAGCGCAAGAGCGGCACCAAGGCCGGCATCATGACCATGCGGCTGCTGCCCGACGACGAGACGGCGACGCGCGGCGTAAAGGTCGCGGTGCGGCCGGAATGCTTCACCGGCGGTATCGAGAAGGTCGATTGGCAGCGGCGCAAGCCCTATGACGAGTTCGACTACGGCTACGTGCTGACCGTGCACAAGGCGCAAGGCTCGCAATGGGACGACGTGGTGCTGTTCGACGAGAGCTTCGCGTTTCCGGATTCGCGCGAGCGCTGGCTTTACACGGGCGTGACGCGCGCGGCAAAGCGGCTGACCGTGGTGGTGTGATCAGGTTTTCTTTGCTTGCAATCTTCGCCGGTGCGCGAAGGGCAAGCACCACAAGCGCGACGGCCGTGAACGCCGCGCCGGCGAGGAAGGTGCCGTCGGGGCCGATCAGTTCCCACAGGCCGCCGGCAATGACGCTGGCGAGCAGCATGGCGAGCCCGCTCACCAGGTTGAATACGCCGAAGGCGGTGCCGCGCAATTGCGCCGGCGCGGTATCGGCGACCAGCGCTTGAAGCAGCCCTTGCGTCAGCCCCATGTGCAGGCCCCAGATCGCTACGCCGATCATCACCATGGCGGCGTTGCCGCCGAAGGCGAGCACCAGATCCGCCACGATGAGCAGGGCGAAGCCGGCGACCAGCAGGCGGTAGCGGCCGATTGAATCCGACAACGCGCCGGCCGGCCAGGCCGAGAAGGCGTAGACCACGTTCATCACCACCATCACTGTCGGCACCAGCACCAGCGGCACGCCGACCGATTTGGCGCGCAAGAGCAGGAAGGCTTCGCTGAAACGGGCGAGCGTGAAGATGGCGGCGACGCCGACCACGATCCAATAGCCCCTGTCGAGGCGCGCAAGCTCGGCGCGCGAAAGCGGCGAACGTAACGCGCGCGCGGCGGCGGGGCGCTTGGGCTCGCGCACGAACAGCACGATGATCGCCACTGCAATGACGGCCGGGATCACCGCGATCCAGAACACGTGCGTGAAGTTATCGGCGAACAGCGCCATGAACACGATCGCCAGCACGGGGCCAAGCACGGCGCCGACGGTGTCGAGGGTCTGGCGCAGCCCGTAAGAGGTGCCGCGCAGATCGTCGGGCGTGAGGTCGGCGATCAGCGCGTCGCGCGGCGCGCCGCGGATGCCCTTGCCGACGCGGTCGATGAAGCGCGCCGCCGTCACCCAGCCTATGTCGGGGGCGAGCGGAAAGATCGGCTTGCTGGCGGCCGCGAGGCCGTAGCCGAGGGCGGTGAGCCATTTGCGCTCGCCGAGATAGTCGCTCAGGGCCCCTGAAAACACCTTGGTGATGGCGGCGGTGGCTTCGGCGATGCCTTCGATGATGCCGACGGTGAGCGTGGAAGCGCCGAGTACGCCGACCAGATAAAGCGGCAGCAGGGCATGGATCAGCTCCGAGGAGGAATCCATGAACAGCGAGACCAGCCCGAGCGCCCACACGCTGCCGGGAATTTCGCGCCAGCGGAACAGGGAGTGGGGTTGGGAGGGCATGGTGATGATTCAACGCACGTGGCGGTGGGTCGTTCGCGCATCATGCAGTGTAGTGCGCAAAAGTATCGGCGTCATGCGCGGGCTTGACCCGCGCATCCATGATACGGCTCGGCGCAAACTTGCCCCACATAGGGCTGGCCTTTGCCGAACGGCCCCATGGATTGCCGGGTCAGGCCCGGCAATGACGGGTTGGGAATAACTTACGCCGCCTCTTGCCGCTTCGGCGGGGCGAAGCGGCTGTAGAACATGTCGTTCTTCGCCGCCATGTCGACGAGTAGCTTGGGCGGCGCAAAGCGCGCGCCGAATTTCTTCTCGAACTTGCGGCAGAGATCGACGAAAGCCTTCGTGCCCATCATGTCGATATAGGACAGCGTGCCGCCCGACCAGGGCGCGAAGCCGAAGCCGAGCACGGAGCCGACGTCGGCCTCGCGCACGTCGGTGACGACCTTCTCCTCGAAGGTGCGCGCGGCCTCCACCGCCTGCACCACCAGGAAGCGCTGCTTCAATTCCTCGACGTCGAGCGCGTCGATTTCCTCGCGCGTCAATGTCTTCGGCAGCAGTTCCGCCAAGCCCGGCCACAGCCGCTTGGGCTGACCTTGCGGATAATCGTAGAAGCCCTTGCCGTTCTTGCGGCCAAGGCGGCCCAGCTTCTCGACCATCTCCTCCAGCAGTTTCTTCTGCGCCGGGTTGACGGCCGATTGGCCGAGATCGGCTTCGGCGGCGCGCACGATCTTGAGGCCGAGATCGAGCGCGGTCTCGTCGTTGAGCGAGAGCGGGCCGACCGGCATGCCGGCCATGCGCGCGGTGTTCTCGATCATCGCCGCCGGAATACCTTCCAGCAGCATCAGGTGGCCTTCCTGGATGTAGTTCAGCACGCAGCGGTTGGCGTAAAAGCCGCGTGAATCGTTGACGACGATCGGCGTCTTGCGGATGGCGCGCACGAAATCGAGCGCGGTCGCGAGCGCCACATCACCGGTCTCTTTACCGAGGATGATCTCGGTCAACATCATGAGCGCGACCGGCGAGAAGAAATGAATGCCGATGAAGCGCGTCGGATTCTTGAGTTCGGTGGCGAGCGAGCTGATCGGCAGCGTCGAGGTGTTGGAGGCGAGAATGGCGTCGGCGCCGATCACCGCCTCGATCTTCTTGATGACCTCGGCCTTGATCTTGCGGTCCTCGAACACGGCCTCGATCACCAGATCGCAATCCTTGAGCGCACCGTAGTCCGCATTCGGCGTGATCTTCTCCAGCAGCGCGTCGCGCTCGCCACTCTTCATGCGGCCTTTCATGACGCGATCACTCAACGCCTTGTGCAAGGCGGCTTTGCCCTTGTCGGCGGTCTCCTGGTCGCGGTCGATCAGCACAACTTGCAGGCCGGCGGCGGCGCTCACCTGCGCAATACCGGCGCCCATGAAGCCGGCGCCGACGATGCCGATTTTCTTGAATTGCGTCGGCGGCACGCCGGCCGGCCGGCGCGCGCCTTTGTTCAATTCCTGCATGGACACGAACAGCGTGCGGATCATGGCGGCCGCCTTCGGCGAGCGCACGATCTTGGCGAACCAGCGCGACTCGATGCGCAAGCCGATGTCCATCGGCACCTGCAGGCCCTCATAGACCACCTGCAGGACGGCGCGCGCGCCCGGATAGTTGTCATAGGTTTCGCGCCGGTAGATGGCGTTGGCGGCCGGAAAGGTCATCATACCGGCCTTGGAATAGACCGGGCCGCCGGGCAGCCGGAAACCTTTCTCGTCCCAAGGCGCCACCGCTTTGCCGCCGGCCTTGATCCAGTCTTTCGCGGCCGTGATGAGATCGGCCTGCGGCACGACGTTGTCGACCAGCTTCATGGCTTTGGCGCGGTCGACGCGCAGGTCCTGGCCCTTAAGCAGAAATTGCAGCGCGTCGGCAGGCGCAAGCATGCGCGCGACACGCTGGGTGCCGCCGGCGCCAGGGAACAGGCCGACCTTGACTTCCGGCAGGCCGAGGCGGGTCTTGGGATTGTCGGCGGCGACGCGGTGATGGCAGGCAAGGCAAAGCTCGAAGCCGCCGCCCATGGTGGTGCCGTTGATGGCGGCGACCCAGGGCTTGCCGCAGGTTTCCAGGCGCCGGTAGAGAGCTGAGAGCTTGCGGCTCTCGTCATAGACCATCTGGTTGGCGGCTTCCTCGCCTTTCGACTTCATCAGACCTGCATAGTTGCCGGCCATGCGCTCCAGCATGGTGAGATCGGCGCCGCCGCAGAAGGCGTCCTTGCCCGATGTGACGACCGCGCCCTTGATGGCGGCGTCGCCGGCGACCTTCTCGACGATGGCGGAGAGTTCCTCGATGACGCCGGCATCGATCACATTCATCGAACGGCCGGGCATGTCCCAGGTGACGAGCGCGATGCCGTCGGCATCGATGTCGAGGGTGAAGTTCGGCATGGCCTGAAGCTCCTAGGGCGGGTACGGCTCGCCGTTCTTGTGCAGACAGCGGCGGCCGTTTTCGTCGCGGATCATTTCAAGATCGATGTCCGGGTAATGCACGCGCTCGGACTTGGCGCGGCTGCCGACCTCGAAATAAACGGCGTCGCGGTCCGAGCGGTTGACCAACTGGTGGCCGTTGCCGTTGTTGGCGGCAAAGCCGGCGGCGTCACCGGGCTTGAGCACGGTTTCGCCGTCGTTCTCGATCAGCACCAGTTCGCCTTCCAGCACGTAAATGAATTCGTCTTCCTGCTCGTGCCAGTGGCGCAGCGCGGAGCTCTGCCCCGGCTCGATACGTGTGATGTTGACGCCGAATTGGGTGAGGCCGACGGCGTCGCCCAGGCCCTGCTTGTGCCGGCCCGCGCATTGATCACGGTAAGCCGCCGGATAGAAATTGGCGCCGCTGCGTACCGGCACTTTGGCGATATCGACCTTGGGCATCGGCGGCCTCGCTAAACACGTTCGATGATGGTGGCGGTGCCCATGCCGGCGCCGATGCAGAGCGTAATCAGCGCGGTCTGCTTGCCGCTGCGCTCCAGTTCGTCGAGCACGGTGCCGAGGATCATGGCGCCGGTGGCGCCAAGCGGATGGCCCATGGCGATAGCGCCGCCATTGACGTTGACGTTGGCGGCATCGATGTCGAAGGCCTGCACGTAGCGCAGCACCACCGAGGCGAAGGCCTCGTTGATCTCGATGAGATCGATATCGCTCAATTTCATGCCGGCCTTCTTCAGCACCTTCTGCGTCACCTCGATCGGGCCGGTGAGCATGATCGCCGGTTCCGAGCCGACGTTTGCAAACGCTTTGATACGCGCGCGGGCCTTGAGGCCCGCCGCCTTGCCGGCGTCCTTGCTGCCGATCAAGACCGCAGCGGCGCCGTCGACGATACCGGAGGAATTGCCGGGGTGATGCACGTGGTTGATCGCCTCGATCTCGGGATGCTTCTGCACCGCCACCGCGTCGAAGCCGGCCATCTCGCCCATCTGCACGAAGGACGGCTGCAGCGCGGCCAGCGTCTGCATGGTCGTCGTCGGCCGCATGTGCTCGTCTTTGGCCAGGATGGTGAGGCCGTTGACGTCCTTCACGGGGATCACCGACTTCTTGAAACGCCCCTGCTCCCACGAGGTGGCGGCGCGCTTCTGGCTCTCCACCGCATAGGCATCGACGTCATCGCGCGAGAAACCGTGCTTGGTGGCGATCAGGTCGGCGGAAATGCCCTGCGGCAGAAAGTAAGTCTCGACCGCGATCGACGGGTCCATCGGCCAGGCGCCGCCGGAAGCGCCGATGCCGACCCGGCTCATGGATTCGACGCCGCCGCCGATCGTCATCTCATGCTGGCCGGACATGATCTCGGCGGCGGCAAAATTCACCGCGTCGAGCCCCGACGCGCAGAAGCGGTTGATCTGCACGCCCGGCACGCCGTCGCCGAAGCCGGCCACCAGCGCGGAAGCGCGCGCGATATTGCCGCCGGCCTCACCGACCGGATCGACGCATCCCAGCACCACGTCGTCGACGAGCTTAGGGTCGAGCTTGTTGCGCTCCTTGATCGCACCGAGCGCCTGCGCCGCCAGATTGAGCGCGGTCACCTCGTGCAGCGATCCGTCGGCCTTGCCGCGCCCGCGCGGGGTGCGCACGGCGTCGTAGATGAATGCGTCGGGCATCGGACTTCTCCCTGCGCGAATTAGAGGCTGCGCGCGATCAGCAGCTTCATGATCTCGTTCGTTCCGGCATAAATTCGCAGCACGCGCGCGTCGCGGTAGAGCCGCGAGATCGGATATTCGTCCATGTAACCATAGCCGCCGAACAATTGCAGGCAGCGGTCAATCACATTCGCTTGCGTGTCGCTTAAGCGATATTTCGCCATCGAGGCGGTGACGGTGTCGAGTTCGCCCTTGATGTGGCGCTCGATGCAGTGATCGACGAAGACCTTGGCGATGGTCGTGTCGGTCTTGCACTCGGCCAGCTCGAACTGGGTGTTCTGGAATTCGATGATCTTCTTGCCGAAGGCGGTGCGTTGCTTGACGTAGTCGACGGTGAGCGCCAGCGCCCGCTCCATCATCGCCACCGCGTGGACGGCGACGATCAGACGCTCCTGCGGCAATTCCTGCATGAGCTGGTAAAAGCCCTGACCCTCTTCGGGCCCAAGCAGGCTCTCGGCCGGCAGCTTCACGTCCTCGAAAAACAATTCCGAGGTGTCGGCAGAATCCATGCCGAGTTTTTTGAGCTTGCGGCCGCGGCGGAAGCCGGGCGCGTCGTCGGTTTCCACCACCATGAGCGAGACGCCCTTGGCGCCGGCCTTGGCATCGGTCTTGGCAACGACGATGACGAGATTGGCGTGCTGGCCGTTGGTGATGAAGGTCTTGGAACCGTTGAGCACATAGCCGTTGCCGGATTTCTTGGCGGAGGTGCGCACGCCCTGCAAATCGGAGCCGGTGCCAGGCTCGGTCATGGCGATGGCGCCGACCAGTTCGCCGGTGGCGAGCTTGGGCAGCCAGCGCTGTTTCTGCTCCTCGGTGCCGTAGTGCAGAATGTAGGGCGCCACGATTCCCGAATGCAGCGGGGCGCCGAAAGTGTCAAAGCCGGCGAGCGATAGCTCGCGGTTGATCACCGCCTCGTGGGCGAAGGTGCCGCCGGCCCCGCCGTATTGCTCCGGCATGGAGGCGCACAACAGTCCGGCCTCGCCGGCCTTGGTCCAGACGTCGCGGCCGTAGATGCCGGCCTCGTGCCAGGCGTCGAGATGGGGGACGAATTCTTGCGCGATGAAACGCCGCGCCTGCTCCTCGAGCAGGACAAGGTCCTCGCTCATCCACTCCGGCCGCGGAAGGTTGAGGGCATCCATGGGGCGAATCGCTTTGGCCTGCACCTTAAAGCCGACCGTTCCCGGCGGCGAGAGGTATCGGGTGGGCGTACTGGCCGCTCAGGCGGCACAGTGCTAGGAGCGAATTGATCTAACGTCCGGGTTTGTCAGCACCGTGACCTCCACACACGCAGCCGGCCACGCCGAGCAGCCGCCGACCGATTCGCGCCAAGCCTGGCTGCGGCTGACGGTGGCGATGCTGATTTCCACCATCGGCGGCGTCGGCATGTGGTCGGTGGTCGTCGCCCTGCCCGCCATCCAGGCCGCTTTCGGGGTCGACCGCGCCGCCGCCTCCCTGCCCTACACGCTCGCCATGCTCGGCTTTGCCGGCGGCGGCGTGCTGACCGGACGGCTGGCCGACCGCTTCGGCATCGCCTTGCCGCTGACGATCGGAACTCTGGCGCTCGGCCTCGGCTATGTCGGCGTCGGCCTATCCTCGAACCTCGGCCAAGTGGCGCTCGCCCACGGCTTTCTGATCGGGTTCGGCTGCTCGGTGACCTTCGGGCCGCTGATGGCCGACATCTCGCACTGGTTCATGCGCCGCCGCGGCATCGCGGTCGCGCTCGCCGCCAGCGGCAATTATCTCGCCGGCACGATCTGGCCGCCGGTGGTGCAGCATGCCATCGCCGGCTTCGGCTGGCGCGCCACGCATATCGGCATCGGCGTCTTCTGCCTCGTCACCATGCTGCCGCTGATCTTGCTGCTGCGCCGGCGCCTTGAAATCCATCACAGCGCGGCAGCCGGTGCGGCGGCCGCGCGCCGGGCGGCGGAAGCGCCTTTTTCGCCGCTGACGCTGCAGGTGCTGCTGTGCGTCGCCGGCGTCGCCTGTTGCGTGGCGATGTCGATGCCGCAGGTGCATCTGGTCGCCTATTGCGGCGATCTCGGCTACGGCGTCGCGCGCGGCGCCGAGATGCTGTCGCTGATGCTCGCCTTCGGCATCGTCAGCCGGGTGACGTCCGGCTTCATCGCCGACCGCATCGGCGGCGTGCGCACGCTGCTGCTCGGGTCGGTGCTGCAAGGCGCAGCGCTCTGCATGTACCTGTTGTTTGACGGTCTATTTTCCCTGTACGCGATCTCGGCGCTATTCGGCCTGTTCCAGGGCGGCATCGTCCCGAGCTACGCCATCATCGTGCGCGAGTATTTTCCGCCCAAGGAGGCCGGCACCCGCGTCGGTCTGGTGCTGATGGCGACGCTGATCGGCATGGCGCTCGGCGGCTGGCTTTCCGGCGAAATCTTCGATCTCACCGGTTCTTATCAGGTGGCCTTCCTCAACGGCATCGGATGGAACTTGTTGAATGTGTCGATTATGAGTTGGCTGCTGCTGCGGTCACGCCGGAGGCCAGCCTTTGCTTCCGGCGTATAAAAATTTGCGCCTGTGCAAACGGCGACGCGATGGTGACGATTTGCCGTTCCCGGCCGCGCGCGGAATGAAAAGCACGGCTATTTGATAGCCAGGCTTATTGACAAAGCGCAGCGCACAACCAAAAAGTACCCGCCGGGGCAAGCGGGGGGCCTGTCCATCCATGCAATTTTCGGTCGCGCGCCCGGACGTGGTTCGGGCGATCAACCAGCGTTGGCTGCTCAAGTTTTGGATGCGGCATTTGGGGTCGTACCGCGTGCCGCTATGGCAGGCGATCGAAGGCGAAGATCTGACGCGCGTTTCGGATAGTCTGAGTTTGCTCGACGTGATCGGCGACAACGAAAACTTGCGCTTTCAGATCCGCTCCCATGGCGCGATGGTTGGCAAGGTTTTCGGCGCGGCAGACTGCCGCGGCAAATTTCTCTACGAGAGCGTGCCGGAATCGGCGCGCCCGCAAAAGCTTGCGCCCTATCGGCAGACCGTGGACAGCGGTCGGCCGGTCTACACGATCCACGACATCACGGACCGCGACGGCCGGCTCGTGCATTACGAGCGCCTGCTTTTACCGTTCTCGCGCGACGGCGAAGCCGTCGACCGCATTCTGACGTCGTTCGAATTCATCTGCTTCGACGGCGCCTTCGAAAGTCACGAATTAATGGCGTTACCGGCCACACCGCCGGTTCTGCGGCTGTTGGCGACGATCGAACCGCAGGCGCCGGCGTGACGTCCGCATCCCGTTAGCCGGCATCCGGGGGCAGGCCCAAGCTGCCGCTGTCGGCGGCCGCGGTCGCATCGTGGTCATAGACCCAGTCGCTGGCGCCGATCGACCACTGCGCCTCGCCTGCGGCCATCGCCGCGTCGCGCGCGCGCTGCTCGGGACCGTCCGGCAGATGATTGCGCGTCTTGTTGCCGGCGGCGACCGCCTGAATGCGGGCGGTGCGCGGCAGGCGCAAGGCTTGGTAGCGGGCAAGCGCCGCTGGAACATCCTCGTCCCAGCGCGCGAGCACCGCGGCGAGCGTGGCGCCGTCCTCGATTGCCTGCGCGGCGCCCTGCGCCAGGAATGGCAGCATGGGATGACAGGCATCGCCGAGCAGCGTCACGCGATTGACCGACCAGCGTTCAAGCGGCGCGCGATCGAACAGGCCCCAGACGAAGGTTTCCTCCACGGAGGAGACGATCGAGCGCACCTGGCTGTGCCAGCCGTCATAGGCGGCGAGCGCGTCGGCGATATCGCCCGGCTCGGTCCAGGATTCCTTGGTCCAGGCGTCGCGGTCGATCAGGCAGACGAAATTCACCAGCCGGCCCGCCGATACCGGGTAATGCACGAAATGCCCGCCCGGCCCCATCCAGATCTGCTGCTCGCGCGGCAAGGCGAGCGCGCCGAGCCGCTCCGCCGGCACCAGCCCGCGATAGGCGACGCAGCCGGTGAAGCGCGGATGCTCGGCGCCGAACAACAATTCGCGCACCGTCGAGTGAATGCCGTCGGCGCCGATCACGATATCGGCCTCGGCGCGCGCGCCATTGGCGAATTCAAGCGCGACGCGGCCGCCACGATCTTTTAAAGCGGTCAACCGGTGGCCGAGATGGAGGAGCTCCGGCGGCAGCGCCGCGATCAGCATCGACAGCACGTCGGAGCGATGCGAGGTAAAGACCACCGCCGGCTTGCCCGGCGCGTTGTTGACCGGCGTACGCAGCAAAGTGCGGCCGTCGTCCCAGCGCCGCTGGTGAAAGGCGAGTGGCGCGACGCCGAGCGCTTCCAGCGCGGCGGCGAAACCGAGGCGGTGCAGGATACGCGTCACATTCGGGGTCAGCACGATGCCGGCGCCCACCTCGCGCAGGACACCGGCCTGCTCATAGACCTGGGCGTCGAAGCCGGCCTTCAAGAGCGATAGCGCCGCCGCCGACCCGCCGAGGCCGCCGCCGATGATGGCGATTTTCAGTTTATTGCCGGCCATTGTTCCCGTGGGTCTTGGCCGGTTGCGCTCCCGGCAACCGGCGGGACGCTATCAATGGCTCAGAACGCCTCGTCCGGCAATTCCATGGTGCTCGCCGCACCCGCCTGGATGCGGGCGAGTTGCGCGGCCGTCTCCGGCAGCATGCGCTCCATAAAGAAGCGCGCGGTGATGAGCTTGCCGTTCATGGTCGGCGCCGAGCCGTTGGCTTTGGGAAGCTTCACGAGCGCGGCCTCGGCGATCCGGCACCACATGTAGCCAAGCGCCACCAACCCGAACAGATGCATGAAATCGGTGGAGCCTGCGCCGGCATTATCGGGCTTGGCAAGCGCATTCTGCATGAACCACATCGCGGCCTTTTGCAGATGGCCGAGTGAAACGCCAAGCGGCGCCACGTAGGGATTCATCTTTTCGTCGGCGTCCTTCTCCTTGATGAACGCCGAAACCTCGTTGAAGAACGCCATCAGCGCGCGGCCGCCGTCCTTGCCGAGCTTGCGGCCGACCAGGTCGAGCGCCTGGATGCCGTTGGCGCCTTCGTAAATTTGAGCGATGCGCGCGTCACGCACGAACTGCTCCATGCCGTTCTCGACGATGTAGCCATGACCGCCGAACACCTGCTGCGCCATCACCGCATTGGCAAAACCGGTATCGGTCAGCACGCCTTTGATTACCGGCGTCAGCAGGCTCATGTGATCGTCGGCGCTCTGGCGTTCCGTCTCGTCCTCGGAGCGCCGCGCGACGTCGCCCTTGAGCGCGGTCCACATGACCAGCGCGCGCGCCGCCTCGTTGAAGGCGCGGATGCTCATCAACGTGCGGCGCACGTCGGGATGCACGATGATCGGATCGGCCGGCTTGTCGGGATATTTGACGCCGGAAATGGCGCGGCCTTGCAGGCGCTCCTTCGCGTAAAGGGCCGCGTTCTGGTAGGCGACTTCCGATTGCGCCAGGCCCTGCACGCCGACGCCGAGCCGCGCCTCGTTCATCATCGTGAACATGGCGGCGAGCCCGCGGTTCTCCTCGCCGATCAACCAACCGGTGGCGCCGTCGTAGTTCATCACGCAGGTGGCGTTGCCGTGGATACCCATCTTCTCTTCAAGCGAGCCGCAGGAAACGCCGTTCTGCGCACCGAGCGAGCCGTCGTCATTGACGGTGATTTTAGGCACCACGAACAGCGAGAGGCCCTTGGTGCCGGCGGGCGCGCCTTCGATGCGCGCCAGCACCAGATGAATGATGTTCTGCGCCAGATCGTGCTCGCCGGCGGAAATGAAAATCTTGGTGCCGGTGACCTTGTAGCTGCCGTCGCTTTGTTTCACCGCCTTGGTGCGCAGCAACCCGAGATCGGTGCCGCAATGCGGCTCGGTTAGGTTCATGGTGCCGGTCCATGTCCCCTCGACCATCTTGGGCAGGTATTTCGCTTTCAGCGCGGGCGAGGCATGCGTCAACAGCGCGGCGATGGCGCCCTGCGTCAGCCCCGGATACATGGCGAAGGCCATATTGGCCGAGCAGAGGAATTCGTTGACGATTTCGGTCAGCGTCGCCGGCAGACCCTGGCCGCCGAATTCGGTTGGCGCCGAGATGCCGATCCAGCCGCCTTCGACCAAATGTTTGTAGGCGTCCTTGAAGCCGGCGGGCGTGGTCACGCTGCCGTCGGGGTGCCGTGTGCAGCCGTCCCTGTCGCCGACCCGGTTGAGGGGTGTGAGCATCTCTTCCGAGAACTTGGCGGCCTCGCGCAGCACCGCCTCGACGATATCGGGCGAGGCGTCGGCGAAGCCGGGCAGATTGCCGTAGCGGTCGAGTTGGAAGACGTCGTTCAACAGGAACAACGCATCGTCCACGGGAGCCTTGTAGGTCGGCATCGGTTTCTCCAGGCGTCCTGCCGGTGCACTGGCGCAGCACCACGGGCGTGCGCCGTTAACAATTTGTTAACTAGTCGGCGGTTGCGACCAATTTAAGAACGGCCGCGGTTTTCCCCACTGCCGTGCAGAACGGCGAAGGCGCAAGCATCGCGCATCCCGCTTACAGCCGCGTTAAAGGCCAAGGCGGCGGCCTGCCGGCGAAAAGCGCCCGGAAAATCCGACACTTCCACCCAATCCTTAACCGCTTGTTTACCGTGAGCGGCAAAAAGTCGGTGGCACGACTGCGAACCGCGCCCGTATCCATCCGTTGTTAACGCGTGCCGGTTCCTCGGAAAGCTGTCGGGCTTTTTACGCCTTCGCCTCGAACGTGGTGCGAACGATGAAATTTGGCGTCCGGTGGGGTCTGAAAGAGATACGGCCGGAAGCCCGCGAAACCGCGAAAGAAGCGGCGCGCCGTGCCGGCATGCCGCTGGGAGACTGGCTCAACTCCGTGATCCTCCAGCAAGCCGCACAGCAAGGCCTGCCAACGCCCGCGCACGGCGATGACAACGTCCCTGGCGGGGAGGTCGCCACCTTGCACCAGCGGCTGGACGACCTCACCCGCCACATCGAGATGATGACGCACTCGGGGCCGGCGGCCTATGCGCCGCGCCGCGACCGCAGCGATCCCGGCCAGTTCGCCGGCACGCCACGGACGGCGGCGCCGCCGCTCGCGCCCGCGATGGCGCGGCCGCACGTGCAATTACCGCCGGGTCTCGATTACGCCGTCGCCGAAGTCTCCGCGCGCCGGCGCGCGCTCAACGGCGAGCCGGCACCCGCACCTCCGCAGGCACCGATGGCGGCGCCTGAACCGGCCGTCGAAACCTCGCCAAAGTTTGCGCCCGCGATCATGGCCGCGATGGCAGCGCCGGCGCCGCCGCCGCTGCGTGCGCCGCTTCCGGCCCAGGATCTGTCCGGGCTGGAAAATCAGTTGCGCCGCATCACCGACCAGATCGAAACGCTACGCAAGCCCGGCATTGAGGACGCGATCAACGCCTTGCGCGACGAGCTCGGCGAAATCAGCCGCGCGCTCAACGAGGCGATGCCGCGCCGCGCCATAGAATCGATCGAACATCAAATCCTCAAGCTCACCACGCGTATCGACGAGGGGCGCCAGGCCGGCGTCGATCAACGCGCGCTGGCAGGAATCGAACACGGGCTGGCCGAAGTGCGCGACGCGCTGCACGGATTGACGCCGGCGGAAAACCTGGTCGGCTTCAACGAAGCGGTGACGAACCTTGCCCACAAGATCGACCAGATCATCGCGCAGAACGATCCTGCCACCCTTAAGCAGCTCAAGAGCGCCATCATCACGCTGCGCGAGATGGTCTGCCACATTGCCTCCAACGAGACCGTAAGCCAGCTGGCCGCCGAGGTGCAGGCGCTGGGCGCAAAGGTCGAACAGCTCGCGCAGGCAGCAAGCAGCAGCGACGCGCTCATCAATCTCGATCACCGCGTCACGGCGCTCGCCAACGTACTGACCGAGCGCGCGCAAAACAGCGGCGCGGTATCGCCGCAGCTGGAATCGCTGGTGCAGGCGCTGGGCGCGAAGGTCGATCAACTCGCGCAGGCAGCAGGCAGCAACGACGCGCTCATCAATCTCGATCACCGTGTCACGGCGCTCGCTGACGTGCTGACCGAGCGCGCGCAAAACGGCGGCGCGGTGTCGCCGCAGCTGGAATCGCTGGTGCAGTCGCTCGCCAACAAGATCGAACATATCCAGTCGTCGCGCGGCGACAACGTCGCGATCAGCCACCTTGAGGACCGCATCGTGGGTCTGGTGTCCAAGCTGGACGCATCCGAATCCCGCCTCGGTCAGTTGGAAGCGATCGAGCGGGGCTTGGGCGACCTGCTGGTCCACATCGAGGACATGAAGGCCAAACCGCCGGCCGAGGCGCCGCCCGCCGACGCCGCGCCGGCGGTAGACGAGCTCAAGCACAACATGGCGCGCACGCAGGACGCACTCGAATCCGTGCACGGCACGCTCGGGATCGTCGTGGACCGCCTGGCCATGATCGAAAAGGGAATTCGCAGCGAAGGGCGCGCGCAGCCACCCGCCGAAGATGCGCCGGCGCCGCAGTTCGGCAAGCTGGCGGTCCGCGCGGTCAGCGAGGCACCACCGGAGCCGCCACAGCAAATGGCGAGCGAACCCGCAGGCGGCGCCGCGCCACCGCGCGGCCACCTCGCTGCCGATCAATCCCGAACCGTCGACCGACCAGCCGCTCGAGCCGGGCTCCGGGCCACCACAATTCAGCGCCCGTATCGCCGCTTCGGAAGCCGCCCTCGGCGGCGCCGGACCAACGCCCGCGGCCGCGCCCGGCGGCAAATCGAATTTCATCGCCGCCGCCCGCCGCGCCGCCCAGGCAGCGAGCCAGCAGTTGCCGAGCACATCGGCGCCGCGCGGCGAGCCGGTGCTGGAACTGGAAGATCCGGGACAGCCTTCGCTGCGCGGCAAGATCATGAAGCGCGTGAAATCGCTGTTCATTGCGGCGAGCATCATTGCCGTGGTGGTCGGCGGCTTCCAGATCGCCGGCAACGTGCTCCACCTCGACGGCGCTGCCAAGAACGAGGCGCCCAAGAGCGAGCCGGCTAAGAGCGAGACGACCAAGAACGAGACGACCAAGAACGAGACGCCTAAGAGCGACCAAACCGAATCCGGCAAAGCCGAAATCGACAAGACCGATACCACGGTCCGCGACGTGACCCCGAAGGCGGCTCCGGGCCACAGCGCCAATCCGCCGGAATTGTCGTCGGCCGCTACGCTCGCCGCACCGACCGGCAGCAATACGATGCCGCTCATGCCGCCGCCCGGCTTTAATGTACCCTCACAACACCTGCCGCCCCTGCTCAACCCGCCGGTCTTGATTGCGCCGTCGCCCCCGGACGCCAAGGCGCCAGCGGCGAAGGGCGACGTCACCGGCTCGATTCCAAAGGCTGCCAACGCGCTTTCCGGCCCGTCCGGCGAGCCGGCCGCGTCAGACCGGGAGCACCTGCCGCTTGCCGTCGGCGGCCCGCGCCTGCGCAGCGCGGCGATCGGCGGCGATGCCGGCGCCGCCTACGAGGTGGCCCTGCGCCTGTCCGAAGGCCGCGGCGTGCCGGTCAATCTGAAGGAAGCGGCGCATTGGTTCGCGCAGGCGGCGAGCCATGGACTGGCGCCCGCGCAATTCCGCTACGCCAGCATGCTGGAAAAAGGCCAAGGCGTTAAGAAGGACAAAGCGCTGGCGCGCAAGCTCTACCTCGCAGCAGCCGCCAAGGGCCACGCCAAAGCCATGCACAACCTGGCCGTGCTCTTTGCCGAGGGCATCGACGGCAAGCCCGACTACAACGCGGCGGTGAAATGGTTCCGCCAGGCGGCGCTACGGGGCGTTGCCGACAGCCAATACAATCTCGGCGTCCTCACCGCGCGCGGCTTCGGCACGGAAAAGGACTTCGCAGAATCCTACAAATGGTTCGCGCTGGCCGCCGCCCAAGGCGACCAGGAAAGCGCCAAGAAACGCGACGAAATTGGCTCCCACCTGGAACCCGCGGCGCTGGCCGCCGCCCAGCAGGCGGTCAAGACCTTCAAGGCAAAGCCGCAGCCGAAGACGGCGACCGCCGTGCCGAAACCGCAAGGCGGCTGGGATAATGCCGCCGGCGCGCCGCGCTCGCCGCCCAAGACAAAGGCCAAGGCGCAGCCGCAGGCGCACCAGCCGTCGCACGCGCCGCTGTCACTCGGCTCCTTCACCGTAGGAAAACAGTGAACAAGCGCGGCATTTTGCCCTAAGACGTGATCGCGCGCGTTTTCATCGCTACAATCGCCCCGACTCAGCCGGCCAGCGTTGCCCAGGCTTCGCGCGCCGCGGTGTTGACCGTAAGGTGAACCGCCGCGCGCCGGGCAATCGCAACATTGCCCTCGAACGCGGACGACACCCTCGTGCAGATTTATCTCCCGATCGCCAACCTGCCAGTGAACGTCTTCCTGGTGCTGGGGATGGGGCTGGCGGTTGGTTTCCTGTCCGGCATGTTCGGCGTCGGCGGCGGCTTCCTGATGACGCCGCTGCTGATTTTCGTCGGCATCTCGCCGGCGGTGGTGGTGGCGAGCGTCTCGCCGCAAATCGCCGCGTCGCTGTTCAGCGGCTTCCTCGCCCATTGGCGCCGCAACACCATCGATATGGCCCTCGGCGCGATGCTATTAATCGGCGGCACTATAGGCTCGCTGATGGGCGTGTGGCTGTTCACGCTGCTGCGTGCCGTCGACCAGTTGGATCTGATCATCGGGCTCTCCTATGTGACATTGCTCGGCGTGGTCGGCGTGCTGATGATTACCGAGGGGCTGCGTGCCATCAACCGCGCCCGCCATGGCGAACGCGCTGACCTGCGCCGGCCCGGCAGCCATACTTGGATTCACCACCTGCCGCTCAAAATGCGGTTCAAGCGTTCGCGCATCTACGTTTCGGTCATTCCGGTATGGGTGATCGGCTGGATCATCGGGTTCCTGGGCGCCGTGCTCGGCGTCGGCGGCGGCTTCATGCTGGTGCCGATGCTGATCTATCTGCTGCGGGTGCCGACCATGACGGTGATCGGCACCTCGATGTTGCTGACCCTGGTGACCATGATAACGGCCACCGTCATGCATGCCGCGGCCGATCATCTGGTCGACGCCCCGCTGGCGCTGATCCTGATGATCGGCGGCGTGATCGGCGCCCAGTTCGGCGTCCGTGCCGGGCAGAACATGCGCAGCGAATATCTGCGTCTGCTGCTCGGTGTTTTGGTTCTGCTGGTGGGCATGCGCTTCGCCCTCGATTTGGCGATAAAGCCCGACGATCTCTATTCGATACGTCATGTCAGGAATGGGTGATGCGGCGCCTCGCTTGCACGCTCCTTTTGGTTCTAATCGCCTGCGGCGCACGGCCGGCGATCGCCGAGCGGCTGGTGGTGTCGCTGTCGAACCACCGCGTGCAGGTGACGTCGAACTTCGTCGGCGAGGATCTTGTGCTGTTCGGCAGCGTCGAGCCCGACAACAAGAATGCCAAGCTGGGCACCAACTACGATCTGGTGGTGACCGTGACCGGCCCGCGCGAGACCTTCCGCACCCGGCGCAAGGGGCGCGTGCTGGGCATCTGGGTCAATGTCGATTCACGCGAATTCGTGAAGGTGCCGTCCTATCTCGCCATCCTGAGCAACCGCCCGGTGGCCGCGATCGCCAATGAGGAAACCCGGCTGCGATTGCAGATCGGTCTCGATAACTTCCTGTTGCCGCAACGCATCGGGCCGGACATCGCCGACACGGTGCGCAACGATCCTTACCGCGTCTCATTCGTGCGGCTGGAAAGCAGCGAGGGTCTCTATCGGGAATCCGCCAAAGCCGTAACCTTCCTGACACCGACCGTGTTCCGCGTCGCCATCCCACTGCCGGCGGCTACGCCGACCGGCAGTTATGCGATCGACGTCAAGCTGTTCGCCGGCGGCGCGCTGGTGGCGCGCACCAATTCGGCGCTGGAGGTCATCAAGACCGGATTTGAGCAATATGTCGCCGACGCTGCGGCCGAGTACGGCCTGCTCTACGGCATTGTCACGGCCATGATGGCGTTGGCGATCGGCTGGCTGGCGAGCGTCGTGTTCCGGCGGGATTAATCCATGCGCCGTTCATCCCCGTGCGAGCCGGAATCCAGAGCGGCGATCTTAGAATTTATTTATTGCGCCGGCCCCGCGCTTCGGCGTGAGTGAGCGGGCAAGCGGCTAGTCCGGCAAGCAGCGCTTGGCGGTAAAAGCGTAGAGCCGGTCCTCGCCCAGCATGTGCGCGGTAAAGTCCAGCTTACCGAACAGGTCGGCGAAAGCGGCGGCGCGCACATTGAGCCCGCCGGTGAAGGCGCCGAAGGCCGGCATCACCATGCGTGCCTCGTCGGCGGCAAAGCAGCGGCGGCTGACCACACGGCCTCGATGGGCAACGCGCGCCACCGGATGCAGATGACCGGCGATTTCGCCGTCAGAGCCGCTCGGCTCGTGGCGGAAGGTCAAGGCGCCGAGCGTGAGCGTGTCGCAGAACATGCCGCCGATCTTCGAGGCCGGCGCCGGATCGTGGTTGCCCGAGAGCCAGATCCAGTCGCGCCCGCATTGCAGCGCATTCAAATTGTCCCGATCGTCGCGCGACAGTCGCGCCGGGCCATCGTTGTCATGGAAACTGTCGCCGAGCGCGACCATGCAGCGCGGCGCGTAATAGCCGATCAGGCGGGCGAGGCGCAAAAGCGTCGCCGCGGTATCGTAAGGCGGCAGCAGCATGCCGCGGGCCGCGAAGCTCGAGCCTTTCTCCAGATGCAGATCGGCGACCGCCAGCACGCCGTGTTCGGGCCAGTACAAGGCGCCGCCGGGATCGGCGGCCAACGCGACACCGGCAACGGCAATGGCTTCGTCCCGATGAGGCGTCGCGCGCCATGCCGCCAAAGTCACTTCATCGCCTCCTTCACCAGCTCGTCGGCCGCTTCGGCCAAAAGCGAGTCGGCCGCTTCGCCGTAGACGGTCTCGCGCCCGATCTCCAACAGCACCGGAACCGACAGCGGCGAGACATGGTCGAGTTCTTTATGGACAATTCGGCCCCTGATGCGCGAGAGCATTTCGCCCAGCCGCTTGATGTCGAGC
The DNA here is from genome assembly GCA_963814885.1 of uncultured Alphaproteobacteria bacterium. Lineage (GTDB taxonomy): Bacteria > Pseudomonadota > Alphaproteobacteria > Rhizobiales > Xanthobacteraceae > Pseudolabrys. Next base: position 52,101 of record CAWFEO010000020.1, read on the forward strand.
AGGCCGCTCGCCGCGTCGGCGCGCGCCGCCCGCAGCAGAATATGATCGCCTTGGTGTTTGCGCAGCACGTCGTAGACGAGGTCTGTGGATATCGTGAGTTGGCGGCGCGATTTCTCTTCGCCGGGATAGCGCCGCTCGATCAGACCGGCGATGATGGCGCAACTGCGAAACATGCGCTTCATCAGCGCGGATTCGGCGAGCCAGGCCTCCAGATCGTCGCCCAGCATGTCCTGGTCGAACAACTGGGCGAGCGATAAGTCGCCGCGCGCAATGTGCAAAGCGACGTCACCCAGGCCCCAGACGGCCAGCGCATATTCATTGGCGACGAAACCGAGCGGCTTGAGCCGCGCGCGCTCGAGCCGGCGCGTGAGCAGCATGCCGAGCGTCTGGTGCGCGAGCCGGCCCTCGAACGGGTAGCAGACCAGGTAATATTTGGCGGCGCGCGGAAAGGTCTCGACCAGCAGGTCGCCCGGCCCCGGCAGCAGCGAGCGCCACGCTTGAATTTCCAGCCATTCGCGCACTTGTTGCGGCAGCGCCCGCCATTGGCGTTGATCGGCCAGCAGCGCGCGCACGCGCGCCGCGAGATAGGTCGAGAGCGGAAACTTGCCGCCTTCGTAAGCCGGCACCTTGGGATCGGTGGCAGTCGAGCGCGAGACATAGACTTCGTCTTCGACCAGCGCCTCGTATTTGAGGATTTCGCCGGCGAACACGAAGGTGTCGCCCACCGAGAGCATCTCGACGAAATATTCCTCGACCTCGCCCAGAATGCGCCCGCCGCGCGGGATCATCGCCCCGGAAGCACGCGAGCGCACCAGCCGCACCTTGAGCATGTCGGCTTCCACGATGGTGCCGACATTCATCCGATAGCGTTGTGCCACGCGCGGATGGGTGATGCGCCAGCGGCTGTCCTTGCCCTGCCTGATCTTGGCGAAGCGGTCATAGGCCTTGAGCGCGTAGCCGCCGGTGGCGACGAAATCGACCGCGGCGTCGAAATCGGACCGCGCGAGCGTTGCATAAGGCGCGGCGGCGCACACTTCCGCATAGAGCTCGTCGGAATGAAACGGTGCGCCGACGGCGCGGCCGAGGATGTGTTGGGCCAGGACATCCAAAGCACCCGTGCGCGCGGCGGGCGTATCCTGCGCGTTCTCGGCCACCGCATCGAGCGCAGCGCGGCATTCCAACACTTCGAAGCGATTGGCGGGCACCAGCACTGCTTGCGAGGGCTCGTCGAGCCGGTGATTGGACCGCCCGATTCTTTGCAGAATCCGCGAGGCGCCCTTGGGCGCGCCGACATTGATAACGAGATCGACGTCGCCCCAGTCAACGCCGAGATCCAACGAAGATGTGCAGACGACCGCGCGCAGTTTGCCCGCGCTCATGGCGTCCTCGACCTTGCGGCGCTGCGCCACGTCGAGCGAGCCGTGATGCAGCGCAATGGCGAGATTGTCGTCGTTCGCGCGCCACAATTCCTGGAACAGGAATTCGGCCTGGCTGCGGGTATTGACGAACACCAGTGTGGTCTTGTGCGTCTTGATCAGTCCGTAGATTTCGCCGAGCGCATGCAATGCCGAATGGCCGGCCCAGGGCAGATGCTTGGCGGTGTCGAGCATCGCGACCTTGGGCGCCGCGGCGGCTTGCGCCATGATCAGATCGGCGCGCGCCTCGCCCTGCACAGGTTGCGGCACCAGGAAGCGGCAGAGATCGTCGGGCTCGGCGACCGTGGCGGAAAGACCGACGGTGGTGATTTGCGGCGCCAATGCAAACAGCCGCGCCAGGCCGAGCGACAGCAGATCGCCGCGCTTGGAGGTGGTGAGCGCATGCAATTCATCGAGCACCACGCGGCGCAACGTACCAAACAGGTAGGGCGCGTCGGCCGATGCGAGCAGCAAGGCCAGTTGCTCGGGCGTCGTCAGCAAGATGTCGGGTGGATAGCGGCGTTGGCGCTGCCGTTTGGAGGCGGGCGTGTCGCCGGTGCGCGTTTCCAGCTTCACGGGCAGGCCCATTTCCTTGACCGGGATTTCCAGGTTGCGGGCGATGTCCACCGCCAGCGCCTTGAGCGGAGAAATATAAAGCGTATGCAGCCCCCGCGACTGCCGGACGTCGCGGCCCGTCGACACGAGCTTTGAACCGGCGCGCGGGCCGGTGAGCTCCACCAGCGTCGGCAAAAAGCCGGCCAGCGTCTTGCCGCCGCCGGTCGGCGCGATCAGCAGCACCGAGCGGCCGGCCTGCGCTTTTGCCAGCAATTCAAGCTGATGCGCGCGCGGGGCCCAGCCGCGGCCGGCGAACCAGCGGGCGAAAATATCCGGCAGCAGCGGCGCGGTCCCAGGTAAATCAAACGCGGTTGCGGGTTCCATTCCGCGATTCTAAGGCATATCTGAAACCCGCGCGCGGCAATGTGCTAGGCTGCAAACATGACCCAGGAACAGAGCACCCCGGAAGAGGCCCCTATGAGCAACGACACCGTGACGCGGATTTTCGGCGGCTCGCCGCTCGCCGTGCTGGGCCGTCTGGTGCTGGTGTCGATCCTGGTCGGCGTCGTGCTGACCGCGCTCGGGCTCGACCCGTTCGACATCGTACACAGCATCGAGCGGCTGGTCCGCTCGATCTGGAACATGGGCTGGGATACCGTGAAGTGGCTGTGGCGCTATTTTCTGCTCGGCGCCGTGATCGTGATCCCGATCTGGCTTTTGATCCGCCTCATCAACGCGCCGCGCGGAAAATAGGCCGGCTCACACCGGCCAGCTTTCCGCCGTCATCTCGGCCGCGTCGGCGCCGATCATTGCGCTGAGGGAATCACGGTGGCCGCGCCGGAGCGCCGCCGCCAGATCATTCTTTATCGCCGCCAGCAGACCGATGCCGCCGAACACCAGCCCGGTATAGAGCTGCACCAGTGTGGCGCCGGCCTTGATCTTGGCGATCGCGGTCGGGCCGGAGTCGATGCCGCCGACGCCGATCAGCGGGAATGCGCCCTCGGCGCGCACGAAGGTTTCCGCCAGCATGCGGGTCGAAAGCTTGAACAGCGGCCGACCCGACAGCCCGCCCGTTTCCTTGGCCTTCTCGCGTTCGCGCAAGGACGCCGGACGCGCGATCGTTGTGTTGCCGACGATCATGCCGTCGACGCGATGCTTGCGCGCGATGCCGACCACGTCGTCGAGCTCGATGAGCGTCAGGTCCGGCGCGATCTTGAGCAGCACCGGCGTCGGACCGCTATGCGGCCGCACCCGTTCGCGCGCATCGATCACGCGGGCGAGCAGATCGTCGAGCGCGCTCGCCTGCTGCATGTCGCGCAGACCGGGCGTGTTGGGCGAGGAGATGTTGACGGTGAAATAGCTGGCGACGGTGGCGAAGTTTTCGATCAACCGCACATAGTCCTCGGCGCGGTCGGCCGAATCGCGATTGGCGCCGATATTGACGCCGACGATGCCGCTCTCGCGCGCCCGCGCGCGCTCGGCAAGCCGTGCCAGCATGGCCGGCGCGCCCTGGTTGTTGAAACCGAGCCGGTTGATCACCGCGCCATCCGTTGCAAGCCGGAACAGGCGCGGGCGCGGATTACCGGTCTGTGCGCGTGGTGTCACGGTACCGACTTCCACAAAGCCGAAGCCCAAGCGAAGCAGTGCGTCCGGCACCTGGGCGTTCTTGTCGAAGCCGGCCGCCAGCCCGACCGGGTTGGGAAAATTGAGCCCGAAGGCACGCACGGCGAGCGCAGGCGCATCCGGCGCCGCGCGCGAAACCGGCATGTAGCGCAAGGCCTTGATGGCCAAGGCATGCGCATCCTCCGGGTCGAGGGCCCGCATCAACGGGAGGGACAAGCGGTCGAAGAGACCGATCACCAGCGGCGGCTCCGGGGTTCGTGCGTTTTCGAGCCTATCGGCAGACACAGCATATTCAAGGTCAAACGGGGCCTGTCCAAGATCAAGCGGGCCGGCGCCAGGAAGAGGTTGCGAAAGGGGGGCTATTCAAGGTTATATTCCTATGCATTGGATTAAGAGATTCGGTGGAGATTGCAGCCTTGGCTATGCTCACCCACAACCAGATCTGGAATGGCCTCGACCGGCTGGCCGCGCGCGCCAAGCTAACGCCGTCCGGGCTTGCCAAGAAGGCCGGCCTCGATCCCACCACCTTCAACAAGTCCAAGCGCATCACGCCGGAAGGCCGGCCGCGCTGGCCTTCGACCGAATCGGTGGCGAAAGCGTTGCAAGCCACCGGCACCAAGATCGACACCTTCATCGGCCTGCTCACCGACAGCGGCAAAGCGGCGATCTCCAACGTGCCGCTGATCGGCTTCGCCGAGGCCGGTGCCGGCGGCTATTTCGACGACGGCGGTTTTCCGGTCGGCAAGGGCTGGGAGGAGATCGCCTTCCCGTCAGTCACCGACGAGCACGCCTATGCACTGGAAATTTCCGGCGACTCCATGAAGCCGGCCTACCGCGACGGCGACGTCATCGTCGTCTCGCCGGCGGCGCCCGTGCGCAAGGGCGACCGCGTGGTGGTCAAGACCAAGGACGGCGAGGTCATGGTCAAGGAACTGCGCCGCAAGACCACCAAGCAGGTCGAGCTCAAGTCGCTCAACACCGAACATCGCGACCGTACGCTGGCGATGTCCGACATCCTGTGGATCGCCCGCATCATGTGGGCGAGCCAGTAGCATCAGCGCACCGCTTCTCAACGCCGATCTGTTTAATTTGAATCAGTTCCGTTTCTAACGCTTTACTTTGCGCACGATCTTTTCCATAAACCGGTTCTCATTTTTCAGGCTCATGCATTAGCGTCTGCCCAGTGCCCGCCACTCCGGCTGCGGTCACTTTCGTTCATTCGCCGGCGCAGGAATACCTATGACCCAAGAGACCATTATTCATCCCACCGCCTGCGCGTGCTGCGGCGACATGCTGAGCAAGCGTTTCGACCGGAGGCATTTTCTGCATCTCACCGCCGGCGTCGGCCTGATCGCCGCATTTCCTTCGCTCGCCTTCGGCGCCTATGGAAATTACGACGCCATGTTGCTGACCTGCATCGATCCGCGCTTTCCCGAGCCGACGATCAAGTACATGGAAGGCCGCAAAATGATCGGTCAGTACAGCCAGTTCTCGTTTGCCGGCGCCGCCATCGGCGTGGTCGCGCCCGTATTCAAGGCCTGGGAGCCGGCATTCTGGGATAATCTGGCGGCAACGATTGATTTGCACAGCGTTCCGAAAGTGATCGCGATGAACCATCGCGACTGCGGTGCGGCAAAAATCGCCTATGGCGAGGCGGCGGTGGCCAACCCGAAAGCGGAGACGGAGACCCACAAGGCCTCGCTGATGGAATTCCGCAAGCAGGTTGGTGCACGTCAACCCAAGCTCAAGGTCGAGCTCGGCCTGATGGCGCTGGACGGCACGGTGGAGACGTTCAGCTAAGCGCTGCGCGCCAGCGCGCCGTCGATCATGTCGATGGTGTTCTGCAAGCCGTAGACCGCCACGAACGAGCCGAAGCGCGGGCCCTTCTCCTGGCCGAGCAGCACCTGGTAGAGCATGTTGAACCAGTCGAGCGAGACGCCCGGCTTGCCGTCCTTGGCCTTCTTCTTTTGGTCGAGGAACGGCTCGCGGCGGCCGACCTCGTAGACCACGTTTTGGATGTCCTCGGGAGAAGCATCGGCGGCCAATTGCGCCAGCGCGTCGCGCAGATCGATCAGCGCCGCGCGTTCCGGGTCGCTCGGATGGCGGAATTTCTTTTCCGGCTGCACGAAGTCGCGGAAATAATGGATGGCGTATTCGACCTGGGCGTTGAGCGCAGGGTTCGTCTGCGGCGTCACGCCCGGGCGATAGCGGCCGATGAAGCCCCACAGCGTCTCGGCGTTCTCGGCATTGGACGACGAGACCAACGTGAGCAGCATGGAGAACGACACCGGCATCTCGACTTTCGGCGGGTTGCCGGAATGGATGTGCCAGACCGGGTTCGACAGCCGCTGCCTGGCGTCCTGGCGCTGATAGCCGTCGAGGAACTGCTGATACTCGTCGACGGTGCGCGGGATGACGTCGAAATAGAGCCGCTTGGCCGATTTCGGCTCGCGATACATAAACAGCGACAGCGACTCCGGCGAGGCATAGCGCAGCCATTCATCGATGGTGAGGCCGTTGCCCTTGGACTTGGAAATCTTCTGGCCGTTCTCGTCGAGGAACAGTTCGTAATTGAAGCCTTCCGGGGCCGAGCCGCCGAGCGCGCGGCAGATTTGGCCGGAGAGCTTGACCGAGTTGATCAGATCTTTGCCGGCCATCTCGTAATCGACGCCGAGCGCGACCCAGCGCATGGCCCAGTCCGGCTTCCATTGCAGCTTGCAGCGGCCACCGGTGACTGGAGTGGTCACCGGTTTTTTTGTTTCAGGATCCTCATAGGTGATGGTGCCGGCCTTGGCGTCGTGACCGGTGACCGGCACCTGCAAGACGATGCCGGTGTTCGGGTCGATCGGCAGGAACGGCGAATAGGTGCCGGCGCGCTCCTCGCGCAACGACGGCAGCATGATCGCCATCACCTTGTCGAAACGCTCCAGCACTTTGAGCAGCGCCGCGTCGAAGCGCCCGGAGCTGTAGCAGTCGGTCGACGACAAGAATTCGTAGTCGAAGCTAAAATGATCGAGAAAGGCGCGCAGCCGCGCATTGTTGTGTGCGCCGAAACTGTCATGCGTGCCGAAGGGATCGGGCACTTTGGTGAGCGGCTTGCCGAGATGCTTTTCCAGCATGTTCTTGTTGGGCACGTTGTCGGGCACCTTGCGCAACCCGTCCATATCGTCGGAGAAGGCGATCAGCCGGGTCTTGACCTTGTCGTCGGTGAGCACGCGGAAGGCGTGGCGCACCATGGTGGTGCGCGCGACCTCGCCGAAAGTGCCGATATGCGGCAGGCCCGAGGGGCCATAGCCGGTTTCGAAAATCACCTCGTCCTTCGGCGACTTCTTCAGCCGCGTGACGATCTTGCGCGCCTCCTCGAACGGCCAGGCGTTCGAGTGCTCGGCGACGTCGCGCAAGGTTGCGGCGGTCTCGGTAACGGACATGATGGGCTCCGGCGCGCACACATAGGCAAGGCGCGGCAGGCCGTCAAATCGCGCCGCCAAATCGAGCCTCCGCGGCCGGATCGCCATGGGAGGGGTTACATAAGGAGCGAGATGCTCTAGTTCGGGGCTGGCCCGGGCGGCTCCGGCGGCGACGGAGGATCATGGCGCATTTAGTCGACAACGGCACGGCGGCCGACGAGACGCGCGAACTGACCCTGCGCGCGCTCCTAACCGGCCTTCTCATCGGCGCCCTGCTCACTCCCTGCAACGTTTATAGCGGGCTGAAGATCGGCTGGTCGTTCAACATGTCGATCGCCGCCGGCCTCCTGGCGTTCGGCTTCTGGGGCGCCATGCACCGTGCCGGGCGCAGCGAAGCGCTGGCCCTGCGCGAAAATAACATCAACCAGACCGCCGCCTCGGCATCCGCCTCCATTGTGTCGGGCGGGCTGGTGGCGCCGATCCCGGCGCTGACCATGCTGACCGGGCAGACGCTGCCCTGGTTCTGGCTGATGGTCTGGGTGTTCCTGGTCTCGATCCTCGGCGTGTTCGTCGCAGCCGGTTTGCGCGAGGCCATGCTGGTGCGCGAGCGGCTGCCCTTCCCGGCCGGCGTCGCCACCGCAGAGACCTTGCGCGAGATTCACAGCAAGAGCGCGGACGCCGCCCGCCGCCTGCGCGCACTTCTCGGCGCCGCCGGTTTCGCCGGCGTCGTTAAATTGATCGTCGATCTCGGCGCTGTGGGGCCACGCTTTGCCCTACCCTTTTCGGTGCCCACATGGGCGGCCCTGCGCGCGGCGGCGCCGTCGGGCGTCAGCTTCGCCAATCTCGGCATTGCCTTCGATCCCTCGCTTCTGATGCTCGGCTTCGGCGCCATAATCGGCCTGCGCGCCGGCATCTCGCTGCTGATCGGTGCGCTGGCCGGCTGGCTGGTGCTGTCGCCCATCGCCATCGCCAATGGCTGGGCGCAAAGCCGGCGCGGCCGATGCCATGTGGTACGAACCGCTGGTCACCTGGCTGCTGTGGCCGGGCGTGACGTTGCTGGTGGTGTCGTCGCTGACCTCGTTCACCCTGACCGTCATCGCCTCGCAACGCCGCCGCCGCCGCGAAGGCGTCGCGGCGGCGACACGCAAGCGCATCGACTGGCGCGCCGCTCTTGCCTTGGTCGTTGTCGGCGCGGCGCTGACGCTCGCCTGCAACCGGTTCTTCGGCATCAACCCGCTACTGGCGCTGCTGGCGGTAGCCTTGAGTTTCCTGCTCGCGATCGTCGCCTGCCGCGTCACCGGCGAGACCGGCATCACGCCCATCGGCGCGCTCGGCAAGGTAACGCAACTGACCTTCGGCTTCCTGGCGCCCGGCCACATGGCGGCCAATCTGATGACGGCCAACGTCACCGGCGGCGCGGCCGGCCAAAGCGCCGACCTGATGACCGACCTGCGCACCGGACTGGAAGTGGGCGCCACGCCGCGCCTGCAGATCATTGCGCAGAGCTTCGGCATCCTGGTCGGCAGCGTGGTCGGCACGCTTGTTTATCTGTTTCTGGTGCCCGATCCGGCGCGCATGCTGATCACGCCGCAATGGCCGGCGCCGGCGGTGGCGACCTGGAAGGCGGTTGCCGAAGGACTGGCTGAAGGCCTGTCGTCGCTGCCGCCGAGCGCGGTCGCCGCCATCGCCGTGGCGGCGGCGCTCGGCTTTGCGCTGGCGTTGGCCGAACACCTGCTGCCGGAGACGCGCGCGCGCTATCTGCCGAGCGCGCCAGCGCTCGGCCTCGCCTTCGTCATTCCGGCCTGGAATTCGATCTCGCTGTTTCTCGGCGCTGCGATCGCAGCGCTGGTGAAAGGCGCCTTGCCGCTCACCGGCGAGCGATACATTTTGCCGGTAGCGGCGGGGCTGGTGGCGGGCGAAAGCCTGATGGGCATCGCCACCATCGCCATCAAAGTGCTGGGATGATCAGAAGGGGCTGATCGGAAAATAGCGCAGCCACAGGTCGGTGAAGCGGCCCTTCTCCCAAAGTTGAAACAGCGCCCAGTTGAAGGCCTGCCGCAACAGGTCGTTGCCGCGCCGGACCGCGATGCCGACGCCTTCGCCGAAATAGCGGCTCTCCAGAAACGGCCCGCCGCGGAAGACACAGCAGTTGGCGGAATCGGTGCCGTTGAGCCAGAAGGCGAGCGAAATGCCGTCGCCGAACAGCAGATCCACCTCGCCCTTCTTGAGCGCAAAGCGCGCGGCGTCGGCGTTCGGATAGGGATGTATGACGGCCTCCGTATACAGGGCCTTGAGAAAAGCTTCGTGCGCGGTGCCGGCGACGACGCCGACCTTGCGGCCTTCCAGCGCCTGCGGCCGCACGTCGTCGACATTGACGTCGCGGCGCGACACGAAACGTGCCGGCGTGCGGTAATAGGGATCGCTGAAATCGACTTGCTTGCGCGTTTCCGGCGTCTCGGCGATCGAGGCGATCACCGCGTCGCCGCTCTTGTTATCCAAGGACTTGATCAGGGTGTCGAAGCGCCGCATCTGCACCGTGCACGGCACCTTCAGCTCTTCGCAGATCAGCCGCGCCAGATCGACATTGAAGCCGGCGGGCGCGCCGTCCGGCCCGGCAAAGTCGAACGGCGGATAGTCGGTCTCGGTCAGAAAGCGGATGAGATTGATGCGCGAAAGGTCGGGCCGCTCCGGCCGGTGGCGCGGATCCCAGAAGCCGGGCACCGCCGTCGGATCGCCGAGTTTTTTGGCGGCGGCCGGCACTCCCGGCGACCCGGCCGGCAACGGCGCCTGCGGCCGGTCAATGGTTTCGGGCGGCGCCGACTTTTGCTGCGCGCCGGCCGGCGTGATCATGGCCGCCCCCAGCAGCGCGGCCAGCACGGCGCCGCGCAGGCATCGACTCATAGTCAAGTCCATTAACCGGCCTCGCGCGAGATCATCCGCTTAAATCGCGGGCGACCATAGCACCGCAATTGCGGCGGGCCAGCCATATTCCAAACGGCCGGTAAACGCGTCAGGCGCCGCTTAGGTGCTTCTCGATCTCGTGCACCGGCATCTTGACGTAGTCCTTGTCCACCTCGGCGCGCACGGCGCCTTTCAGCGTGTGCGAGTAGGCCGGGCGCAAGACGCCGAGCGCGCGCGGCGGCGCCACGATGATCATGGACTTGGTCTTGCCGGTGGTGACGGCGGCGTCGAGATGTTGAGCGAGCTGGGTAAGGAAAGCCTCTTCCGCCAGATTGTGCCAATCGGTCTGTTCGTAAGAGCTGCGGCCATGGCCGACCGAGCTATGGGAACGGCCGGGCGCGTCGGTGCCGAGTGCGCGGGTCGGCAAATCCTTCTGCTCGAACACCTCAATGGTCTTGAGGTTGGGAAACTTGCTGTCGCCGGCGTTCTCCAGGATGAGCGCCTTGGCGCCGTCGCACACCACCACCCATTCGCCGCTGCGGATCAACAATTCGGACATGAACGCCTCCTGACTAGTGCACGAGCCTAGACCATGCGTGGCACGCATATATTGCTTTGGATCAAACGCGGGAAGGGTGGGTTTTGTTGCCGACCTCGGGTCCCGGTCTTGCGCCGCTTCAATTGGTCCCGTCGAGCAGGCGGCGGGCGATGACCTGGGCCTGGATTTCGGCGGCGCCCTCGAAAATATTGAGGATGCGGGCGTCGCACAGGATGCGCGAGACCGGAAACTCCAGCGCGAAACCGTTGCCGCCGTGGACCTGAACGGCGTTGTCGGCGGCGGCCCAGGCCACGCGCGCGGCCAGCAATTTGGCCATGCCGGCTTCGAGATCGCAGCGGCGGCCGGAATCCTTTTCACGCGCGGCGTGATAGGTGAGCTGGCGCGCGATCATAATTTCCACCGCCATCATCGCGATCTTGTCGGCGACGCGCGGGAAGCTGACGATCGGCACGCCGAACTGCATCCGGTTCTGCGCATAATCCATCGCCCGCTCCATGGCGGCCTGCGCCACGCCGATGGCGCGCGCCGCCGTCTGGATGCGCGCCGATTCAAAGGTCTGCATGAGCTGCTTGAAACCGAGCCCCTCGGTGCCGCCGAGCAGGTTTTCCGCCTTCACCTCGAAGCCGTCGAAGGCGATCTCGTATTCCTTCATGCCGCGATAGCCGAGCACCTCGATTTCGGTGCCGTTCATGCCCTTTACCGGAAACGGATTGGCATCGTCGCCGCGCGGCTTTTCCGCCAGCAGCATGGACAGTCCGCGATGGCCGGGCTCTTTAGGGTTGGTGCGCACCAGCAGCGTCATCAGGTCGGCGCGCACCGGGTGCGTGATCCAGGTCTTGTTGCCGTAAACCTTGTAAACGCCGCCCTCGCGCACGGCGCGGGTCTTGATCGAGGCGAGGTCCGAGCCGGTGTTGGGCTCGGTAAACACCGCCGTCGGCAGCACCTCACCGGACACGATCTTGGGCAGCCATTTCTGCCTCTGCTCGCTGGTGCCGCTGCCGAGGATCAATTCGGCGGCGATCTCCGAGCGCGTGCCTAGGGAGCCGACGCCGATATAGCCGCGCGAGAGCTCTTCCGAGACCACGCACATGGATTCCTTGCCGAGCCCCATGCCGCCGAACTCTTCCGGAATGGTCAGCCCGAACACGCCGAGCTCCGACATTTGCGAGATTACATCGAGCGGGATGTAGCTGTTGGTGAGGTGCCAGTCTTGCGCGCGGCCGATCACCTCACTGTCGGCGAACTTGCGCATCTCGTCGCGGATCGATTCCAGCATGTCGTCGAGGCCGCACATGCCGACCGTGGCATGATGGCTCTCACGCATCAGCTCGACCAGGCGGGCGCGCCGCTCGGCGGTGTTGCCGGTCGCGATCAAGCGTTCGACGGCTGGATTGATCCGCGCCGCCACTTCCGCGAGCGACAGGCCGAGATCGTTCGGCCGCACCACTTCGCCCTGGCTCATCGAAATCCCGCCGATGATTTGAGCGAGATATTCGCCGATCCCGATGCGGACGAGGTGCTCCTCCATTTCGCCAAAGTTGTCGTCGGCGGCCATGCGCTCGGCGTAGGCGGCAAGCTGACGCAGCGCCTCCACATACGTGGCAATCCAGGCCAGGCCGTGGGCGGCGCGTTGTTCGCGGTCAACCAGGCGGCCGACCGTATGGCCCTCGACCACCACGCGCGCGCGCACCTTGGCCATGGCGTCCGCCCTAATGGCATCGGCGGCGGCGACCGCCTCGCGGGCAAGCGCCACCAATTCGTTTTCCGCGCGGGGACGGGAAGCAGCGATCGGCATGGGGCCCTCGGTTAGACAGCGTCTGCGGTGCCGGCACCGCAGACAATACGAGTGCAGTGCACAAAAGCAAAGTGGCCCATAACGCGCCGGTTTTCCGGCCATATTAGCGGCGTCGCGGTATCAAATTGCTACAAAATTAACCATTTCGGGCTTTCATCGCTGCGGCAGCTCCGCGCAACCAAGCCACCGCGAGACCGACCGCTTCCATGCGCTTCAGCCTCAAAAAATTTTCGGTTCCGTTCAGGCCTTCGCTTGTCTTCATCAGGCTGAGCCGGCTGTTGACCTCGTTTTCGGTGCGCACCCGCATCATCGCGCTGGCGCTGATCCCGGTGGCCGGTTTCCTTGCCATCGGGGCTACCTACGTCTCGGGCGAAAGCGCCGTCGGCAGCGCGTTCCAAACCGTGAAGCAGTCGCGGGCGCTTGCCGATGCCAGCCGCAATTTCAAAATCGCCGTCGGCGCCATGCGGATCTCGGTCAAGGATTTTGCCAGCCAGCCGCACACGCTGATCGACTCCTTCGGGCGCTCGCAGGAGCTCGCCAACAAGAGCCTCGACCAGATCGAAGCCTCCATCGACGGCAAGCACGCAGAGGATATCGCGGCGCTGCGCCAGGAACTCGCCAAGCTCAGGAAAAACTACAATCAACTGGTTTTGGAACAGCGCACGCTCGGCAGTTCCGAATCCAACGGGCTACGCAGAGAACTGCGCGACGCCAGCAACAAGATCGAGACCGCTATCAACGAAAACATGACGTGGCTGGCCGACGCCGAGGCGAAGAAACTGATGATCGCGCTGCTGACCATGCGACATCACGAGGCGGAATACCGGCTTAATTCGAGCGAACTCACCCGCCAGCAATACCTGCTGGGTTACCAGCAATTCAACGAGACGTTTGCGCGCATCGACGGCACGCCGGAGATGAAGGCGAAGCTGGAGCGGGAGGTTAGCGAGTACGCAGAGACCTTCGCGAACTGGATCAAGGTGTCCGACCGCCTTCATCCGATCCGCGCGCTGATCGACATCGACAGCCAGAACATGCTGCCGCGCGCCGACGTCATTATCGATTCCGCGAATGCCACCGCGGCGCAGGCTTCGGAGGCGCTTGCGTCTTCGCAACACCGCACCCGCACCGGCATCATCGCGGTCGGCATCGCCGTCATCGCGCTTGTCCTCGGTTTTTCCTGGCTGATCGGGCGCAGCATCACGCGTCCGCTCAACGGTCTGGCCGGCGTGATGAAGCAACTGGCCGCCGGCAACACCAGCGCGCGCATTCCCGCCACCACGGCGCGCGACGAAATCGGCGAGATGGCGCGCACGGTGATCGTTTTCCGCGACAATATGATCGAGCGGGAAAAGCTGACCGCCATCCAGGCCGAGAACAGCCAGGCGCAGGAAGTGCGCTCTTCGACAATTTCGCTGACCATCGCGCAATTCAAGCATTCGGTCGAGAACGTGCTGGGCAAGCTGCGCGCTGCGTCGATGAAGCTCGAGATGAGTTCGTCCGATCTCAACAAAGCGGCCGACACGATGTCGTCGGAAACCAAAAGCGCCGAACAGCGCGTCGGCGCCGCATCCGATAACGTGACCGCGGCCGCGAGTTCGGTCGAGGAACTGGCGGCCTCGATCGGCGAAATCGCCTCGCAGGCGGCGAAGTCGACCGAAGTGGCGGGCCGTGCGGTGTCGGAAGCGCAGCGCACCGTCACCACCATGTCCGACCTCGCCACCGCCGCGACCCGCATCGGCGAGGTTGTCGGCCTGATCCAGGCAATCGCCGGACAGACCAATCTGTTGGCGCTCAACGCCACCATCGAGGCCGCGCGCGCCGGCGAATCCGGCAAGGGCTTCGCTGTGGTCGCGTCCGAGGTGAAATCACTGGCCGGTCAGACCGCCAAGGCCACCGAAGAGATCGCCGAGCAGATCGGCTCGATCCAGTCGGCCGCCGCCGACGCCGCGCAGGCGATCGAACAGGTCAACGCCATCATCCGTGAAATGTCGTCCATCGCCACCATGGTGGCCGCCACCGTCGACCAGCAGAACTCGGCAGTCGCTTCGATCGCCGAAGGCGTCAGCCGCGCCTCGGGCGAGGCGCGCACCGGCGCCGAGGCAATGGTGCGGGTGGCCGGCGTCACAACCGACGCCCGCAGCACCGCCGGCGACGTCAAGGCGCTGGCCGACTCCGTCGCGGTCGAGGCCGAGGGCCTGGAAGCGGAAGTGCGGCAATTCCTCGCCAACGTGCAGGCGGCCTAGCTTTTCCCACGGCACTCACGGTTGCCGTCGCCGTGCGGACGGGCCCCCATAAACCCTGCCCTTGCAAACCTTGCGCCGAAGGCTGATCTGAAGGACGGATTCCTTCAGGGGCGCCTCTTTGCGTATTCTCAAAATGTCGATGCGGATCGTGCTTGAAGCGTTTCGGCGCTTTGCCGCCGATGACGGCTGGGCGATCGCGAGTCATATCGCGCTCTCCACGCTGATGGCGCTGTTCCCGTTCCTGATCGTGGTCACGGCCTTGGCCGGTTTCTTTCTCGGCTCCAAGGAACTCGCCGACGAGGCCGCGCGCTTGCTGCTGGAAACCTGGCCGGAACAGGTGGCCGGGCCGATCGCATCGGACATCACCGGCGTGCTCACCAAAACGCGCGGCGACGTGCTTACTTTCGGCGTGTTGTTTGCGGTCTACTTCGCCTCGAGCGGCGTCGAGAGCCTGCGCGTCGGCCTCAACCGCGCCTATGATGCGCAGGAACCGCGCGCCTGGTGGGTGTTGCGGCTGGAATCGATCGTCTATGTGTTGGTCGGCGCGGTCGCGATCCTGGCGTTCTCGTTCCTGGTGGTGCTGGCGCCGCTGATCTGGGCGAAGCTGGTGCATTACCTGCCGCACCTGGCGCCGTTCAGCAACCTGATCACGTTCGCGCGTTACGCGGTGGCGGTGGTGTTGCTGGCGATCGCGCTCGCCATCCTGCACCGCTGGCTGCCGGCCGGAAGGCGTCGATTCATCGACGTCGCTCCGGGCATCATTGCCACGCTGTTGTTGTGGCTGATCAGCGGCGCCGCCTTCGGGCGCTATCTCGCCAATTACGCCTTCGCCTATGTGTCGATGTATGCCGGGCTCGCCTCGGCGATGATCGCGCTGGTGTTTCTTTATGTCTGCGCGTCGATCTTCATCTACGGCGGGGAACTGAACACCGTCATCGGACAGACGCGGGCGAAAACGTAATCTTCAGCCGCCCGCCGCTTCCTGCACGTCCTCGAGCGTCTTCAGACCGGGGCGCGGCGCGTTGACCAGCACCGCCATGTTGCCGGGCGGGTGCTGGTTCTTCCACATCTTCATGTGCGCCAGCGGAATTTCGGCCCATGGAAACACCACGCTCATGCAGGGGTCGATGCGCTGCTCCAGCACGAAACGGTTGGCATGGCTGGCCTGCTTCAAATGCGCGAAGTGCGAGCCCTGGATGCGCTTCTGCCGCATCCAGACATAACGCGCATCGAAGGTAAGGTTGTAACCGGTGGTGCCGGCGCAGAACACCACCATGCCGCCGCGCTTCACCACCAGGCAGGAGACCGGGAAGGTCTGCTCGCCGGGATGCTCGAACACGATGTCGACGTCACGTTTTCCCGTGATGTCCCAGATCGCCTTGCCGAAGCGGCGCGCCTCTTTTGTCCAGACGTCGTATTCGGGCGTGCCGACCTTCGGCATCTGGCCCCAGCATTTGAAGTCCTTGCGGTTGATCACGCCCTTGGCGCCGAGATTGAGTACATACTCCGCCTTCGACTCGTCGGAGATGATGCCGATGGCATTGGCGCCCGACGCCGCGACCAGTTGCACGCCGAACACGCCGAGCCCGCCGGAAGCGCCCCACACCAGCACATTGTCGCCGGGCTTGAGCGTGTGCGGCGAATGGCCGAACAGCATGCGGTAGGCGGTGGCGAGCGTGAGCGTGTAACAGCCCGACTCTTCCCATGTGAGGTGCATTGGCTTGAGCATCAGCTGGCGCGACTGCACGCGGCAGAATTGCGCGAACGAGCCGTCCGGCGTCTCGTAGCCCCAGATACGCTGCGACGGCGACAGCAGTGGGTCGCCGCCGTTGCAGTCCTCGTCGTCGCCGTCGTCCTGATTGCAGTGGACGATGACCTCGTCGCCGACCTGCCAGCGATGCACCTTGCTGCCGATCGCCCAGACGATGCCGGCGGCGTCGGAGCCGGCGATGTGGAACGGGTGCTTGTGCACGTCGAGGGTGGAGATCGGCTGGCCGAGGCCGGCCCAGACGCCGTTGTAGTTGACGCCGCCGGCCATCACGAGCACCAGCACCTCGTCCTCGGCAATCGGCCAGGTCGGGACGACCTCGAGCTGCATGGCCTGGTCGGGCGGCCCGTGCCGCTCCTTGCGGATCACCCAGGCGTGCATCTTCTCCGGCACATGGCCGAGCGGCGGGATCTCGCCGATGTCATAAAGGTCCTTGAGTGGAGCGATGCTCCTCTTAGGCGCGGCGGCCGGCATCTCACATCTCCTTGCGCCAATAGTGCCGCAGTTCATGCTGCGGCGCAATATGGCCGTTGCCGCGGCGCCTCAGCGACGCTGTCTAAGATCGTAAGGTCATCAGCCCGTCAGCTTGGCCATCCACAATCGGGCTCCATGCGGATCGACGGGCCCGCGAAATCCATATTGAATGACAGCGATTGGCGGCCCCGCTGAACGGGCCCGCAATCACGGAGGGGCACCATGGCGCTCGAAAGCCTTATTATCCTCATCATAGTCGGCGCGATCGCGGGCTGGCTCGCCGGCCAGATCGTCAAGGGCGTCGGCTTCGGCCTGATCGGCAATATCGTCGTCGGCATCGTCGGTGCCTTCGTCGGCACCTGGCTGCTGGGAATGATCGGCGTCCATATCGGCGGCGGCATCATCGCCAACATCATCAACGCCACCATCGGCGCGGTGATCCTGCTGTTCATTATCGGGTTGGTAAAGCGCGCCTGACGCCACCGGCCCGAGCCTGAACGTCCCATCATTTGCTTACCGGCCGGGCGAGGCCCCGGCCGGCATGATGTTGCATTGCAACAAGGCTTAAGCCACACTGGCATCGCAGGCGAACGATGCGAGACAAAACCCGACCCGATAAACCTTGGATCTTCCGCACCTATGCCGGTCATTCATCGGCCGCGGATTCCAACGCGCTCTATCGCGGCAATCTCGCCAAGGGGCAGACCGGCCTGTCGGTCGCCTTCGACCTGCCGACGCAGACCGGCTACGACTCAGACCACGTGCTGGCCAAGGGCGAGGTCGGCAAAGTCGGCGTACCGATCTGCCATCTCGGCGACATGCGCGCGCTGTTCGACGGCATCCCGCTTGGCAACATGAACACCTCAATGACCATCAACGCCACCGCGGCGTGGCTGATGGCGCTCTATATCGCGGTGGCCGACGAGCAGGGCGCGCCGCGTGGCGCCCTCACAGGCACGATTCAGAACGACATCATCAAGGAATATCTGTCGCGCGGCACCTATGTGTTTCCACCGGCGCCCTCGATGCGGTTGATCAAGGATGTCGTCCTGTTCACCACCAAAGAGATTCCGAAATGGAATCCGATCAATGTCTGCTCCTACCATTTGCAGGAAGCAGGCGCGACGCCGGTGCAGGAGCTTGCCTTTGCGCTGGCGACCGCGGTCGCCGTGCTCGACACGGTGAAGGCCGCAGGCCAGGTGCCGGACGAGAAGTTCGGCGAGGTGGTCGGACGCATTTCGTTTTTCGTCAACGCCGGGCTTCGGTTCGTCACCGAAATCTGTAAGCTGCGCGCCTTCACCGAATTGTGGAATGAAATCACCGCCGAGCGTTACGGCGTTACCGATGCCAAGCAGCGGCTGTTCCGCTACGGCGTGCAGGTTAATTCGCTCGGGTTGACCGAGCAGCAGCCGGAAAACAATGTCGCGCGCATTCTGCTCGAAATGCTGGCGGTGACGCTGTCGAAGGGGGCGCGCGCCCGTGCCGTGCAATTGCCGGCCTGGAACGAGGCGCTCGGCCTGCCGCGGCCGTGGGACCAGCAATGGTCGCTGCGCATGCAGCAGATATTGGCTTACGAGACCGACCTGTTGGAATACGGCGACATTTTCGATGGCTCATCGGAAATCGCGCACAAGGTGGCGGAGCTGAAGGAAGCCGCCAAGGAAGAGTTGAAGCGCATCGAAGAGATGGGCGGCGCGGTCAAGGCGGTCGACACCGGCTATTTGAAGCAACAGCTCGTAGAGTCGAACACCGCGCGGCTGGAGCGAATCGAGCGCGGCGAGCAGATCGTGGTTGGCGTCAATAAATATATCGAGAGCGAGCCCTCGCCGCTGGCCGATGCGGCCGAGGCCATTCTCACCGTGTCGGAGCAGGCCGAGCGCGGGCAGATCGAGAAGCTGAAGGCTTGGCGTGCCGAGCGCGACGACATTGCGGTGAAGGCCGCGCTCGCCGGCCTGAAGCAAGCCGCCACCGGCTACGCCAATATCATGCCGGCCTCGATCGAATGCGCCAAGGCCGGCGTCACCACCGGCGAATGGGGCTGGACGCTGCGCGAGGCCTTCGGCGAATACCGCGCGCCTACCGGCGTGGGCCGGGCGATGCGCAACGACGTCATCGGCCTCGACGACATCCGTGCCGACGTCGACCGCGTGTCACGCAAGCTTGGGCGCCGCCTTACCTTCCTGGTCGGCAAGCCCGGCCTCGACGGCCATTCCAATGGCGCCGAGCAGATCGCGGTGCGCGCGCGCGACGCCGGCATGCAGGTCGTCTACGAGGGCATTCGCCTCACGCCGGAAGAAATCGTCGACGCCGCGCGCAAGCA
This sequence comes from uncultured Alphaproteobacteria bacterium, assembly GCA_963814885.1. Lineage (GTDB taxonomy): Bacteria > Pseudomonadota > Alphaproteobacteria > Rhizobiales > Xanthobacteraceae > Pseudolabrys. Next base: position 71,164 of record CAWFEO010000020.1, read on the forward strand.
GAAGGCGCACGTCATCGGCCTGTCGGTACTCTCGGGCAGCCATCTGCCGCTGGTGAAAGACGTGGTCGGGCGCATGAGACAAGAGGGCATCTCCGTGCCGCTCGTCGTCGGCGGCATCATTCCGCCGGAGGACGCCGCCGAACTTGAAAAGGCCGGCGTCGCCGCGGTCTACACGCCGAAGGATTTCGAGCTGAACCGCATCATGTCCGATCTGGTACGGATCGTGGAAGGTCGCGACGAAAAGATAGCTTGAGGCGATCGACCGGCATTTCCCGCCGGTGCCGGCATCCACCGATGATTAAGGTTCACAGTTCGATAACGCCGCGCGCGCGACACCGCCGGCAGATGCCGCAACCCTTAGGCAAAATTAAAGGCAGTTGTGGGAGGCTCGCGCCTGCATTTGTATTGATTGAATTACAGGGAGCGCCTTCATGGCGGACAGCGAAGCGGTCAAAGCAATCCTAGCGCGCGGCAAGATCACCGCGGACGACGTGCTCCAACTGCGGCACAGCGTGTTCTGGAAGGGCGTGGTCACGCCGGACGACGCCGAGATGGTATTCGCACTCAACGATCCGCTGGAAAAGAACGCCGACTCGTCTTGGGCGCCGTTCTTCGTCGAGGCGCTGACCGACTATGTCGTGTTCCAGGCCGAGCCGAGCGGTTATATTTCGGAGGAGAACGCCGACTGGCTGATTGCGCACATCTCACGCTCCAGCGGCCTGGTCGACAGCGCGTGCGAGTTCGAGCTGCTGGTGAAGACCCTCGAGCGCGCCAAGGTAAGCCCGGTGAAGCTCGTCACCTTCGCGCTCGAACAGGTCAAATTCGGGGTGATCGGCGCCGACTGCTATATTGGCGCCTCCCGTTCGTGCGAACCGGGCGTGGTCGATCGCGCCGAAACGGAATTGGTGCGGCGCATCCTCTTCGCCTTCGGCGGCGACGGCAATATCGCCGTCACGCGGCAGGAAGCCGGCGTCCTGTTCGACATCAACGACGCGACCTCGGAAACGCAGAACGATCCGGCCTGGTCCGACCTGTTCGTCAAGGCCCTCGCCAATTTCCTCATGTCGACTTTGGGCTATCAGGTCCCGACGCGACAGGAAGCGCTGCGCCGCGAAGCCTGGCTCGACGCGCCGACACCCGGCATCGGCGGCTTTATGAATCAGATGCTGGCCGGCAGCCTGAACGCCATGTGGGATGCCTGCACCAACGGCACGCTCGACGGCGAGCCGCGCCACAGCAGCGAGTCTTCGGGATTCACGATCGGCACCGAACCGCAAGTGAATGCGGAAGATGCGCGTTGGCTGGCCGAGCGCATGAGGCGCGACCACAAGCTGCGCGATAACGAAGCAGCGCTGATCAACTTCCTCAAGAGCAAGCAGGCCTACTTACATCCCCAGCTAATACCCGTCCTCGATTGCGTCGCTGCGTGAGCACGCTGTCACCGAGAAAGTAGCCTGACCGTATTCGCTGTGGCGCGTCGGCGGACCAGATATTGGCCCAAGTTTCTTTGGCCGACGATCGCGCGAAAATCGTCCCGGTCGGGCGAAAGCGCTATTTCTTTTTCGAAACGGGATATTCGCCGCCGGCCGGGCCGATCCAGCGGCCACTCTTGAGGCATTTGTCGGTTGAGGTCCTGCACTCACTGGCAACGTGGCCGCGCTTCACGCAAGCCTTGTACTGATCCTCGCAGGTTTGCGCCTGCACCGCAGCCACGCCGCCCAGCAAGGCGACCGCCGCCGACAACAGCACCGTCATGATTCCTGCACGCATGTTGCTTCTCCCGCTTGGTCGGAACCGGCGAGCCGCAATCCCGAAAGGTGGTGGCTATGGGACCGCCAGCCCCGCCAACGCCTCCGCCAGCTTCGCCGGGCTCACCGGCTTGGTGAAATAGAAATCCATGCCGGCCATGCGCGCGCCTGTTTCATCGCCGCTTTCGGTACGGCCGGAAATGCCGATCACCGGCACCTGCCCGCTCTTTCCCGGCAGCGCGCGGATGGCGCGCGTCGCCGCCAGGCCATCGAGACCCGCAAGTGTCACGTCCATCAGCACCGCGTCATAGCCGCCGCGTTCGGCCGCTTTCACCGCCGCCTCGCCGCTCTCGACAAAATCGACGCGGTGACCGAGTTCGGTGAGGATCGTGTTCATCACCACGCGCCCATAAGGATTGTCCTCGGCGCAGAGGATGCTGAGCGCGCGCGCCGGAACAGTCCGCTCGCCGCCGGGCTCGCGCGCGGGCTGCGCCTCGACCCGCGCAACCAGCGCGCTGAGACGGAAGATCGAGCCGGCACCCTTTTTACTGGTCACCGTGAGATCGCCGCCCATGGCCTTGGCGATGCGTTTGACAAAAGAGAGGCCGAGGCCGGCACCGCCGTAACGCCGCGCGATTTCGGCGCTGGCCTGCGCGAACGGGCGAAACAGCAGCTTCAATTCGCCGGCGCTCATGCCGATGCCGCTGTCGGTCACGGTAAAGACCAGGCGCAGCCGGCCGCGCGCGGCCGGCTCGGCGGCGGCGGCGAAGGCCACGGTGCCTTCACTGGTGAACTTCACCGCGTTGTCGGCAAGATTTTCCAGCGCCGCGCGCAGGCGCAAGGCATCGCCGGCGACCATCGCCGGCAGGTCGTCGGCGATTGATATTTCGACCTTGACGTCCTTGTTGCCGGCGCGCGCACGCAACACCTGCGCCACCGCTTGCGCCAGCGCGCGCGGCGAGAACGGCTCCTGACGCAGCGTCAGCCCCGCGGCCTCGGCCTTGGCGGCGTCGACGATCAGAGTGGTGAGCGCGGCCAGATGATCGGCGCCGCTCTTGATGGCGCTCGCCCATTCCCGTTCGCGGTTGCCAAGATTGGACGAGGCGAGCAGCTCGGCCAGCGCCACGATGCCAGTGAGCGGCGTGCGGATATCGTGGGCGATGCCGGCAAGCGCGGCCTCGATGGCGCGCGGCGCCGGCGCCTTTCTGCGGCGCGTTTTCGCGGCGCGCACGGGAAACCTGCGGCGCTTGCGGCGCGGCCGTGTACTGGACTTACGCTTCGCCATTGCTCCCCCGACGAAGGACGGACCATGCCACGGAAGCCCGGCTCAATCGAGCCCGGCCCGCCGGCGGATGTCGGCGGGGGTCGCACCCGCCTTGCGCAATTCGCGCAGGCCCGTGGCGGCGGTCGATTTCGACAGCTTGTTGCCGTCGGCATCGAGGATGAGCCGGTGATGATGGTAGCGCGGCGCCGGTAGACCCAGCAGGGCCTGCAACAGCCGGTGCACGCTGGTGGCGTAAAAAAGATCGCGCCCGCGCACCACGTCGGTGATCTCTTGCGCGGCGTCGTCGACCGTGACGGCGAGGTGATAGCTCGCCGGCGCATCCTTGCGCGCCAGGACGACATCGCCCCATATCGCAGGATTTGCGGCGGGATCGGCGGCAACGTTGCCGGTTTCGCCCTGTGGCCCCTCTCCGCTTTCGCTCCAGCTCAAGCGGCCGGCGCATGCCAGCGCCGCGGCCATGTCGAGGCGCAGCGCGTAAGGTTCGGCCGTCGCCATGCGCCGGGCGCACTCGGCCGGCGGCATCGCCTTGGCCGTGCCCGGATAGAGTGGCGCGCCATCGGGATCGCGCGGCCATGGCGCCTTGGCTTCGCGCGCCGCCACCATGACCGCGATCTCGGCACGGCTCTCGAAGCTTGGATAGACCAGGCCCAGCGCGTCGAGCCGGCGAAGCGCTACGCGGTAATCGTCATAGTGTTCGGACTGCCGCAACACCGGCTCTTCCCATTCAATCCCGAGCCAGGCCAGGTCCTCGAAGATCGCCGCCTCGTATTCCGGCCGGCAGCGGGCTTCGTCGATATCCTCGATGCGCAGCAGCAGCCGGCCGCCGGCGGCGCGCGCCATCTCGGCATTGATGAGCGCCGACAGCGCATGGCCGAGATGCAGATAGCCGTTGGGCGACGGCGCGAAGCGGAAAACGGGTGGCGACATTCAAAGCCTCGCCGCAAACTCGGCGTAACCCTCTCCCCTGTGGGAGAGGGTGGTCCCGAGCGCAGCGAGGGACCGGGTGAGGGGGTATCTTCCTCGACGCTATGATGTAAAGAGCCCCCTCACCCGGCACGCACCTCGCTAACGCTCGGTGCGGGCCACCCTCTCCCACAAGGGGAGAGGGTACGTGCCACCCTGCGAAGTCATGACCCACTTTCTCCACACCGACGCCGATTTGCAGGCAGGCCTCGCGCAACTGATCGTCGCCGATCCGCGCCTTGCACCGGTCGCGGATAAGGCCGGCGCCTTCGCCTTGCGCCGCCGCGAAGCGGGCTTTGCCGGCCTGTGCGCCATCGTCTGCGGCCAGCAGCTCTCGACCGCGAGCGCAGCCGCCATCCGCGCCCGGCTGTTCGCCGCCTTCGATCCGTTTCACCACGACACGGTGCGCCGCGCGCGCACCGACAAGCTCAAGCGGCTCGGGCTGTCGGCGCCCAAGATCAAGTCGATCCGCGAGATCGGCAAGGCCGTCGCCCGCGGCCATATCGACCTCACCCGCGTGGGCGAGATGGACGCCGACGCCGCGCATGCCGCGCTCACCGCGCTGCACGGGGTGGGCCCCTGGTCTGCCGACATCTACCTCTTGTTCTGTCTCGGTCACGCCGACGCGTTTCCCGCTGGCGATCTCGCGGTGCAGGAATCCGCGCGCATTGCGTTCGGATTGCGCAAGCGTCCGGATGCCAAGGCGCTCACAAAATTGGCGGAAGGCTGGCGGCCCTGGCGCGGAGTAGCGGCGCATCTGCTCTGGGCCTACTATCACGCGGTGAAGAAGCGCGACGTGGTGCCGGTTCAACCGGGCGCGCCGGTGAAGAAGCCAGCCAAGAGAAAAACGGCCAAGAGAAAAACGGCGAATAAGAAAACGAAGAAAAAGGCAAAAAGGAATCGTAATGGCTGACCTCGACGGCCCGCGCATCGCGCCGCGCTCAGGAAAAGCGAAGCAACTCGTCGTCTTCCTGCACGGCTACGGCGCCGACGGCAACGACCTGATCGAAATTGGGCGTGCCTGGCAAAGCCTGCTGCCGGACACTGCCTTCGTCTCCCCGCACGCGCCGCGGCCGTGCGGGCAAGCGCCGACGGGACGCGAATGGTTTCCGCTGACGTTTCGCGATCCAGGCGAGCGCTGGGCCGGCGTGAACATGGCGGCGCCGGGACTGGAAAGTTTTCTCGATGCCGAACTTACGCGGCTTGGCCTGCCGCCGTCCGCGCTGGCGCTGGTCGGTTTCAGCCAGGGCACCATGATGGCGCTGCATGTCGGCCTGCGGCGGCCGGTATCACCGGCCGCGATCGTCGGCTATTCCGGCATGCTGGCCATGCCGGAAGAGATCGATCCGGCCGCTTTCGCCGCGGAGATCAAAAGCCGGCCGCCGGTGCTGCTGGTCCATGGCGACCAGGACCCGTTGATCCCGGTGCAGGCCTTGTTCCACGCCGCGCAAAGCCTGGCCGCGCTGGAGGTTCCGGCCGAATGGCACATCTCGCCCGGGGTCGGCCACGGTATCGATCAGGAAGGCCTGCGCCAGGGCGGCGAGTTTTTGGCTCGCAACCTGACCACCCGAAAATAAGGCCCGTTGCGGGTAACCTCCCGCGACTACTTCACAATCCTGTCACGCTGCCCTATTACTAGGCCGTTAGCTGCGTAGCGGCAGCCTCACGGAGGTGGAGGAAAGTCGCTTTGAACGTGCATGTTTCGCCCAGTGGTTTTCCCGCCCTGGTGCTCAATGCGGATTTCCGCCCGCTGAGCTATTACCCGCTCTCGCTGTGGTCCTGGCAGGACGCGATCAAGGCCGTCTTCCTCGAGCGGGTGAACATCGTCGCCAACTACGACCGCGCGGTGCACAGCCCCAGCTTCGAGATGAAGCTGCCGAGCGTGGTTTCGCTCAAGACCTACGTGAAGCCTTCGAGCCATCCCGCCTTCACCCGCTTCAACGTGTTCCTGCGCGACCGTTTCTCCTGCCAGTATTGCGGCGACCGCGACGACCTCACCTTCGATCATTTGGTGCCGCGCTCGCGCGGCGGGCACACGACGTGGATCAACGTGGTGGCGGCCTGCTCGCCCTGTAACCTGCGCAAGGGCAACCTGACGCCGAACGAGGCCAAGATGTGGCCCTCGCAGATGCCGTTCCAGCCGACGGTGCAGCATCTGCACAGGAACGGCCGGCTGTTCCCGCCCAACTACCTGCACGAAAGCTGGCTCGACTATCTCTATTGGGACACCGAGCTGGAGCCGTAAAGCGGCGGGATTTTCCAAGTCAATTCTTACGCTTTGGTCATGTTTTGACGCGAATCAAAGGTTTTCGCTTGCCCCCGCGTTACTAGATAGGGGGCAAGGAGTTCGCGCATGAATAAGCCCATGGGACCTGGCGCGGCGCGGTCGGAAGGACCGGCGCCGGTTTCACTCGTCCCCCAGCCGCAACCCGCCACGGCCCGCTCCCGGCGCAAGCCTTGGGCGATCGGCGGCGTATTGGCGCTGGTCGCGATCGCCGGCATCGGTGCCGCCTGGTGGTATTTCAACGCGAATGGAAGCGCGCAGTACACGACCGCGGCGGTTTCGCGCGGACCGGTGACGCGCACGGTCACCGCCACCGGCACTGTCAATCCGGTGCTCACGATTATCATCGGGAGCTACGTGTCCGGCGTCATCCAGGAGATCAATTGCGACTACAACACTGAGGTCAAAAAAGGCCAGATCTGCGCCAAGATCGATCCCCGCCCCTATCAGACCGTGGTCGACCAGGCCAATGCCAATCTCGCGCAGGCCCAGGCGCAGCTCGCCAAGGACCAAGCCAACCTCGACTACGCGCAGTTGAACTATGACCGCAACGAGCGTCTGGCGAAGACCAACGCAATTTCCAAAGACACGCTCGACAACTCCAAGAATGCGCTCGACCAGGCGCAGGCGCAGATCGGCGTCGATCAGGCCACCATCGCGCAGCGCCAGGCAATGCTCGAAGCGGCCGCGGTCAACCTCGGCTATACCAACATCGTATCTCCGGTGGACGGCACGGTGGTGTCGCGCAACGTCACGGTCGGTCAAACGGTGGCGGCGAGCTTCCAGACCCCGACGCTGTTCCTGATCGCCACCGATCTCACCAAGATGCAGGTCGACACCAATGTCAGCGAAAGCGACATCGGCGGCATCAAGAACGGCGACAAGGTCTTCTTCACCGTCGATGCTTTTCCCAAGCGCACGTTTCAGGGCGCCGTCAGCCAGGTACGGCAGTCGCCGCAGAACATCCAGAACGTCGTGACCTACGACGTCGTGGTCAGCGTCGACAACGACGATCTTTCGCTCAAGCCGGGCATGACGGCGGCAAGCCGCATCGTCACCGCCGAACGCCAGGACGTGCTGCGCGTGCCGAGTCAGGCGTTGCGCTACGCGCCCGGCGGCCTCAAGGGCGCGACGCGCAACGCGACGCCGGACAACCAAAACGCCGTCTATGTACTGCGTGACGGCAATCCGGCGCGCGTTGCGGTCACGGTCGGCCTCGACGACGATCGCTACGCCGAGATCGTGAAAGGCGACGTCAAGCCGGGCGACCGGGTCGTCATCACCGAGCAGCGCGGCGGCACGACCGGTAGGCAGACGGCGGCGCCGCGGCTGCGGCTCTGACGCGCGCGGCCAGCAGGTCAGCCATGCCGGAACCCGTCATCAAGCTCCAGCAGATCACGCGGACCTATCATGTCGGCGACGTCGACGTGCACGCGCTGCACGACGTGAGCCTGACCGTGGAAGCCGGCGAATTCGTCGCCATCATGGGCGCTTCCGGCTCCGGCAAATCGACACTGATGGCGATCATCGGCTGCCTCGACCGGCCGACCAGCGGCCATTATTTCTTCGAGGGCGTGGACGTGGCGGACTTGAGCGAGCCCGAGCGCGCGCATCTGCGCAGCGAACGGCTCGGCTTTGTGTTCCAGAGTTTCAATCTGCTGGCCCGCACCAGCGCGCTCGAAAACGTGGCGCTGCCGCTGTTCTACGCCGCCGCCGGGCCGGCCAGCACCGCCTCGCGCACCGAGCGCGCGCGTCGTGCGCTCGGACTGCTGGGCCTGGGCGACCGCGAGCGCAACACGCCCGGCCAGCTCTCGGGCGGCCAGCAGCAACGCGTCGCGATCGCACGTGCCCTGATCAACAGCCCGGGCCTGCTGCTCGCCGACGAGCCGACCGGCAACCTCGATACCCGCACCTCGCACGAGATCATGGAGACGCTGGCGCGGCTCAACCGCGCGCAGGGTGTCACCATCATCGTCGTCACCCACGAGGCCGATATCGCCGCCTATGCCGACCGGGTCCTGACCATGCGCGACGGCCAGATCATTTCCGACGCGCGCAACCCGAAGCCGGCCAAAGCGGAGGGGACGGCAGCGCCTTCCACCGAAGCCGTATCGTTCCTGCGCCGGCGGCGACCCTCGCCGGCAGCGGTAACACGCAACAATACCGTCTGGGCGTTCGCCCTGATGATCATGGCGGCCGCGGTGCAGGCGATCCGGCGCAACATGATGCGCTCGGCCCTGACCATGCTCGGCGTCTTCATCGGCGTGGCCGCGCTGATCGCCATGGTCGCCGTCGGCCAGGGCGCCAACGAGGCGGTGCGCAAGCAGATCGAGCGGCTCGGCACCAATCTGGTGGTGGTGCTGCCCGGTGCGCACAGTATGGGCGGGATGCGCGGCGGCTCCGGCAGCGCTTCCACGCTCACGACCGCCGATGCGCAGGCGATCTTGCGCGAGGGCACGGCGGTGAGTGAGATCAGCTACCTGATCCGCCAGGGCGGACAGGTGCAAAACGGCAATCAGAACTGGACCACGCAGATTCAGGGCATCAGCGTCAACTACCCGAAGATGACGAATTGGCGGACCGTGGCCGGGCGCGATATCTCAGACGACGATGAAGCCTCCGCCGCGCAGGTCGCGGTCATCGGACAGACGGTCTCGACCAAGTTGTTCGGTGAATCGCAAATTCCGATCGGCGCGCTTATGCAGGTGAAAGGCGTGCCGATGCGGGTAATCGGCGTGCTCGAATCCAAGGGCCAGACCCCGTGGGGCCAGGACCAGGACGACCTGGTGATGATCCCGTTCACCACCGCGGAGCGCAAAGTGCTCGGCGTCGCCGCGCCCTCGCAAACGCAGGCGCAGTTCAACTGGATCTATCCGAGCCCGCCCAACCCTTACGGGCTGACGCCGCATCTGGCCGGCTACGTCAACCAGATCTTCGTTCAAGCCGTCAGCCAGGACCAGGTGCCGACGGTGATCAAGCAGGTCACCGCCATTCTCGAGCGCCGTCACCGCATCGGCTCCGGCGACGAGGCCGACTTCTCCGTGCGCAACCTGAGCCAGATCGCCGAAACCGCCGAGAGCTCGAGCCGCATCATGGCGCTGCTGCTCGCCGCCGTCGCCTCGATCTCGCTGGTGGTCGGCGGCATCGGCATCATGAACATTCTGCTGGTGTCGGTGACCGAGCGCACGCGCGAGATCGGCCTGCGCATGGCGATCGGCGCGCGCCGGCTGCATGTGCTGCTGCAATTTCTCGCCGAGGCGGTTTTCCTGAGCGTCACCGGCGGCGTTGCCGGCATCGTCATGGGTGTGTTGTTTTCGGTGGCGATTTCGATGCTGGCCGGCTGGTCGACCCCGATTTCGGCGACCGCCATCGCCGGCGGCTTCCTGTTCTCCGCCGCGGTCGGAATCTTTTTCGGTTATTATCCGGCGCGCAAAGCCGCCCGCCTCGATCCGATCGAGGCGCTACGCTACGAGTGATACAGGATCACGCGCCCGGCAACATCCGTTGCAGCACGCGGTCGCGGCGGACAAAGTAGTGATAAAGCGCGGCCGCCACATGCAGGCCGACCAGCGCCAGCAGCAGATAATTCGCCAGCAGGCCGTGTACGTCGCCGGTCCAGCCCCAGCCGGCCGCGCGCTTCGCCACAAGCGCCGGCAATTCAACGCCGAACATCACGATCGGCATGCCGCGCCAGGAGGCGTTGATCCAGCCGAGGATCGGAATGACGAACAGCAGCAGGTAGAGGAGCCAATGGACGACCCGCGCCGACTGCACCTGCCAAAGCGGCAGACCGCTTTCCGGCGCCAGCTCGCCTTGTGTCGCCCGCCAGCCGAGCCGCACCACGGCGACAGCGAGAATGATCATGCCGAAGGTGAAGTGCAGGCTGATCAGCGTCGTTACCGGCGTGTCGCGACGAATATGCGGCATGGTCCAGGCGAAGATGAACTGGCCGATGAGCAAAGCCAGGATCAGCCAGTGCAGAAGCTTTGCGGTGCCGGTGTAGCCGGCCTTGGCGTGCGCGTTCACCATGGAAGTTCATCGACCCTTGTCGTGGAAGCGGAGCGTACCTATATGAACTAACGAGTTAACGTCGACCCCGTAGTATTCCTTAGGGAATTGCTATGCGGGCAAGACGTCTGCGGCCACGAAATGAAGCAGGTGTCGCCGGATGTACGCGCGCCTTCTCGTTCGTGGTCGTTCGCATTTTAAGGATCGGTAATTCGCCGTCCGACTATGGCGAAGTTGCGGCTAGTCGGCGGGGCGCGCAAATGCGGCTTTGGCGCCCCACAGCGCGACCCCTGCCAGGCCAAGCGACAGCGGCACGTCCCAGCCCGCAAGCGACAGGCCGAGGAACCGCCAGGACGCCACGTCACAGCGCACCAGGCTGATATTGCCGAGCTGCTTCATCATGTCCTGCACGGAGCCGAAACTGTTGATCGGCCCGCTGCAATCCTGCGGTCCCTTCCAGAACTTCCATTCGACGCCGGCGTGATAGGCGGCCAACCCGCTGTTCCACAGCATAATCGCCGCGATCACGACAAAGCCAAACACCAGCACCTTGCGGGCGGCGCCGTGACTGGCGCCCAGCCACAACAGCGCCGCCAGCGGCACGCAGACGTAATAGGCCAGCCGCTGCTCGAGGCAGAGCGGGCACGGCGGCAGGCCCATGCCGTATTGAAAGAAGAAGAACCCGCCGATGGTGAAGAGACCGACCACCGCGACGATGGCCGCGGCCGCGCGCGGCGGATCTTTGCGGGCGAGAGCTACATAGTCGTTCATTCTGCGCTCCGAACGCTCACCAAGATCCGCCTGCGAGGAGAGTGGTGCCCCTGGCCGGACTCGAACCAGCACGATGTTTCCACCACCTGATTTTGAGTCAGGCGCGTCTACCAATTCCGCCACAGGGGCTCGGAATCGCCGGATCATAGCGGCACGCCGAACCGGGTCAACGGCAGCGAGCCGCACATGCCCTGCGCGACGTTAACGCGCTATCGCCGGCGGCCGGCCGCCACTAAGATCGGGCGAATCGCGCCTTTTTCAAGGAGATGGAAATGAACGAAGAAGCCCTCAACATGTCGCTGCGCAAATTCCTTAAAGTGGTGGGCGTGACCTCGCAGCAGGAAATCGAAAAGGCCATCCGCGCCGCTGTGGCCAGCGGCAAGCTGAAGGGCAACGAGGCGCTTTCCGCGCAGGTGGTGCTGACCATCGACAAGGCCGGCCTCAGCCACAAGATCGACGGCACCATCGAGCTGGAATAAGCGACCGTTACGCCACCGGCTCGGCGCCGACGTTGCGGCGGCCGAAAGCCGATTCCATCTCGCGCCGCACTTTCACCGCGCTGTCGTTTTCATCGTAGACGACATCGGCCCATTTGACGGCGCCGCCTTCCGCAATGTCGCGCTTGAGCTTGACGTTGTGGGCCAAGCCCAGCGGCAGCAAGTCGTCGCGCAGCGAGACGTCGGCCGGCGTCTGCTTGCCCCAGACGCAGAAGCCGCCCTCGCCGTCGAGCATCTCGCCGGCCTTCAGCGGTTTCTTGGCGGTCGCCACCACGTCGGAGCGGAAGCCGGTGGGCGCGCCGGTCGGCTCGCCGCGCAACGCGCAGCTCGCGACCGAAATGCCGAGCTCGAGCCCGATCATGTGGATCGGCCGGTAGAGCGCCGCGTATTTGCCGCTCTTGTCCGGCAGCATGGAATATTCCTTGAAGCAGCGGCGCGCGTAATCGGTCTCCCCCTCAAACACCACATAGGTGCCGAGCGCGAGATGATGCGGCACGTCGCGTCCGTCGCGATAGACAGAGGAAACCACTTCGGTGACGCCGGCCTTCTCCAGCGTGCCGCCGTCGCTTTGCGGCTTGCAGATATCGGCGAGCTCGAAACGGGTTGCCGGCGGAAAGTGCAAGCCGTCGCTTTGCGGCACCAGCCCGGTGGCGTTGCACACCGCCGTCATCTCGATTCCGGACTTGGTGCCGTCGACGAACGAGTTGAACATTTTCGGATTGATCGACTTGCGGTCCGTGATGTTCAGGTACTTGTCGAGGATATCCCAGACATTGTCGGGATTGGACCGGTGATAGTGCGGCTCGTAGCGCGTGCCCTTGCCGGCGGAGATCACCTTGAAGCCGGCGGCGCGCGCCCAATCGACCTGCTCGCAGATCAGCGCCGGCTGGTCGCCCCAAGCCAGTGAATAGACCACGCCCGCCGCCTTGGCGCGCCGCGCCAGCAAGGGACCGGCGACCGCGTCGGCTTCCACATTGACCATGACGATGTGCTTGCCGTTGGCGGCCGCTTTCAGTGCATGATGGATGCCGGCGCCCGGCACGCCGGTCGCCTCCACGATCACTTCGATGCGCGGATCGGCGATCAGGGCATCGGCATTGTCGGTAAGGAAAGTGGCGCGCCGCTTGTGTGCGTCATCAAGCGAAGTGGCAGCATATTCGCCCGACGGCCAGCCTGCTGTCTCGAGCTGGCTGCGCGCACGCGCAACGTCGAGATCGGCGACGCCGGCCACGTGCAGGCCCTTGGTCAGACGGGCCTGCGCCAGAAACATGGTGCCGAATTTGCCGGCCCCGATCACGCCGACGGTCACCGGCTTGCCGGCCGCGTCGCGTTCGAGAAGCTTCGCGTAGAGGTTCACGGCCGCGCTCCATTTTCATGGCGCATGATCTTGCCCGAAAACCGGCGTCCAATTTTCGGGATCATGCGCTTTTGCCGCGACCGAAACACACGCGTGGACCCGAGACAAGCGCCCGCCGGCCGTGTCAACACGGCACGAAACAGCTATTGGCAGAGCGCGCGCGAAACGAAGGTTTCGGTGTGGCAGCCGGGTCCGCTGCTGCGGCCCGCCAAATAGACCTCGGTCGGGCAGACCTCGGCGGTGGTCATGTCGACGCTTTTGCCGGTCTTGAAGCCTTTCACCTGGCATATGGCAAAGGCGGCGGCGATGCAGTCGGGCGCGCCGTTGGGCGCGACCCGGCATTTTTCGTGGCCGGTGATCACCCGCGTACCGGGGATGCGGGTGACGGCATCGGCGGCGTCCTTGGCGTTATCGACCGTCGACTTGGCGGCGACGCCGGCTTCATGGCCCATATTCTGGAACCGCTCGCGGATGTGGCGAACGCTCGCATTGAAGTTGTCCGCCGTCTGGTCGAACCATTGGCCGATCGTGGCGAAAAAGCCCGACTGCTCGGGCGCCGGCCCTTTCGGCGCGTCCTCGGCAACGGCCAGCGCCGACGTCAGGATGACCGCGCAAGCGAACAGGCCGCCGCGCGCGGCGTTCGCCACGGTTCTCCTGGCGGGAAAGGTCAAAGCCCTTTTGCGATCCATGGCCGGTCAAACTGACGTCTGGTCAGTCGCCTAACGGCAGTCATTGCCCAACGGCATTTGCGCCAGCATAACCCCCTTTAAGGCCGTTCGGTGGCGAAAATGAGGAATGCCGATTCGATCAAATCAAGTATAGCGCAGCCACGATGCCGCCGACGAGCACGACCGCAAACAGCAAGGTCCAAAGCCCCAGCTGTTTTTCGATGATGTGCCGGGCCCGCTCCCCGTAGCGGTGCAGTAGAAACGCCTCTACGAAAAAGCGCGTGCCACGGGTGATGACCGAAAAAAGCACGAAAAGCCCGAAGTTGTAGCCGGCAAAACCGGACGTAATGGTCACGATCTTGTAGGGGATCGGGGTCACCCCCTTTAGCAGAATGATCCAGGCGCCCCATTGCGCGTAAGCCGCCCGGAAAGCCTCGACCTTGCCGCCATAGCCGTAAAGCTGGATCAGCCAGGCGCCGACCGAGTCATAGAGTAGCGCCCCGATCGCGTAGCCCAACATGCCGCCGGTGACCGAGGCGACGGTGCACCAGGCCGCCATGACATAGGCCCGCTCGGGACGCGCCAGCGCCATCGGGATCAGCATGATGTCGGGTGGCACCGGAAAAAACGAACTCTCGGCGAAAGCGACCGCGCTCATGGTCCACAGCGCATGCGGCTTGTGGGCGGCGTCGACGCACCAGTCATAAAGACGGCGTAGCAGCGAACGCGGCTCGGCGGCCTGAACGGTCATCAGTAACTCGCGCGGAAGAGATTAGTGGATCAGCGGCGCTTGCGGGCGCGCCCGGCCTCCAGGGCCACGACCTTACGCCGCGCAGGACCCTGTACCATATTCTTTGGCACTTTTTCGGCGATCCCGAACATCGTTTCGCGCCGGCGCATCTCGGCCCAGACGTCTTCCGGGCGCACGCCCGCATGCACCCAGAGCACCACCAGATTGTAGAGCAGGTCGGCGCTCTCCCGCACCACGGCCTCAGGCTGGCCATGCATGGCGTCGATCACGACCTCGACGGCTTCCTCGGCAAGTTTTTTCGCCATTTTGGCGCGGCCGGCACGGAACAACCGCGCGGTCCGCGACTTCGCGGGGTCGGAACCCCGGACCGCGACCACGGCATCGTAGAGACGGTCAACCGAATCAGTCATCCGCGGAGGATACTCGATCTAGCTACTCGTCAGGTTAACAACCGCAATACTGACCATTTTTTGGCCCCGCCGAGGCCCGAATATGTCAGTAACGCTAACGATAAACGCTTGCGGCGATAGAAATAAGGCGGGGCGCCTAGGCCACAGCGCAACGACAAGAGCCGCAGCGCCGGCGGGCGCGGACACTCACGCTGTCATTCTTCCTCGGCCAGCAGCGCCGCATTGCCGCCGGAAGCGGCCGTGTTGACCGTCACCACCTGCTCCGACGCCAGCCGATGCAGATAGTTCGGACCGCCCGCCTTCGGGCCGGTGCCTGACAATCCGCTGCCGCCGAACGGCTGCGCACCCACCACCGCGCCGATCATGTTGCGGTTGACGTAGACATTGCCATGCGGGAGGCGCGCGGCGATGCGCTCCACCGCGGCGTCGATGCGCGAATGAATGCCGAGCGTGAGCGCGGTTCCGTTGCCGGCGATATCGTCGAGCAGGGCATCGAGCGCATCGCTGCGCCAGCGCACCACATGCAGCACCGGCCCGAACACTTCTTCCTGCAATTCGCTGGCGCGCTCCAGTTCGACAATGGCCGGCGCCACATAGGTGCCTTTGGCCGGCGCGCCGTCGAGCCGGAAGCGCAAGCGCCCGCGCGCTTGCATGCCGGCGATCCAGCGCTCGAGCTTGTCTTTCGCTTCCGCATCGATGACCGGGCCGATCTGGGTCGCCACATCGCGCGGATCTCCCATCGTCAGTTCGCGCGCGGCGCCCATCACCATCGTCAGGATGCGGTCGGCGACATCGTCCTGTACGCACAGCAGACGCAGCGCCGAGCAGCGCTGGCCGGCCGAGCGGAAGGCCGACGTCACCACGTCGTCGGTCACCTGCTCGGGCAGCGCGGTGGCGTCGACGATCATGGCGTTAATGCCGCCGGTCTCGGCGACCAGCGGCGGGATCGGCCCGTCTTTGGCGGCGAGTGCGCGGTTGATAAGGCGGGCGACCTCCATGGAGCCCGTGAAGGCGACGCCGGCCACCCGCGCATCGCCGGTGAGCAGGCCCCCGACCCTGCCGTCACCGGGTACCAGATGCAGCGCGCTGCCCGGCACGCCGGCGGCGTACAGCAGCTTCACCGCTTCATAGGCGACAAGCGGCGTCTGCTCGGCGGGTTTCGCGACCACCGCGTTGCCGGCGGCGAGCGCGCCGGCGATCTGGCCGACAAAAATCGCGAGTGGGAAATTCCACGGGCTGATGCAGACCACGACGCCGCGCCCGCGATAGCTGAGCGTGTTGCTTTCGCCGGTCGGTCCCGGCAGCGGCTGGGGACCAAGCGTGCGGCGTGCCTGCGCGGCGTAATAGCGGCAGAAGTCGGCGGCCTCGCGCACTTCGGAGACGCAGTCGTCAAGCGTCTTGCCGCCCTCGTTTTGCAGCAATGCGATCAGGCGGCCGCGGTGCTGCTCGATCAGGTCGCCGCTGAGCGTGAGAATGTCGGCGCGCGCCATAGGCCCCGCGTCATTCCACGCTGCAAAACCCTTGGCGGCCGCCGCCATGGCCGATGCCGCGATCGCCTCGTCGCCGTCCTGCACCGTGCCGACCTTTTCGCCGTCAATCGGCGACAGGACGTCGCGTTGGCGACCTTTGACGGCCACACCGCCGATCAGCGGTGTTGCCGCAATACTTTGCGAAGCGCCTTTGATCTCTGCGCGCAGTGCATCGAGCGCCGCGCGGTCGCCGAACTCGACGCCGGTTGAATTCTTGCGCTCGGGCGCGAACAGGTCGCACGGCAGTGGAATATGCGCATTGCGCGCCCGTTGTGGACCGGCGATCCAGCTCTGCGGACGCTTGAGAATGTCGGCGATCGGCACCGCCGGATCGGCGGCCACCGAAACGAAGGAGGAATTGGCGCCGTTTTCCAGCAGCCGGCGCACCAGGTAAGCCAGCAGATCGGCGTAGCCGCCGACCGGCGCATAGACGCGGCAAGTCAGCGCCGGCAATTCCACCAGCAGCGCGTGATAGAGCGCATCGCCCATGCCGTGCAGCCGCTGGAATTCGTAATCGCCGGTACCGCCGGCGTCCTCGATCACGCTCGCCACGGTGAGCGCGTTGTGGGTGGCGAACTGCGGATAGAGCCGCGGCCGCGCCGCCAGCAGCCGCCGGGTGCAATCGAGATAACAGAGATCGGTCATCGCCTTGCGGGTGAACACGGGATAGTCGGGAAGCCCGCGCTCCTGCGCGCGCTTGATCTCGCTGTCCCAGTAGGCGCCTTTGACCAGCCGCACCATCAGCCGGCGGTCGAGCGCGCTTGCCGTTTCCGCGATCCAGTCGATCACTTCCCCCGCGCGCTTCTGATAGGCCTGCACCGCCAGCCCGAAGCCGTCCCAGCCGGCAAGCGATGAATCGCCTAAAGTTGCGGCAATCACGTCGAGCGAAAGCTCGAGCCGATCGGCTTCTTCCGCATCGACCGTGAAATTGAGCTGGTAGCTTTTGGCCACCCGCGCCAGCTCCAGAAGCTTCGGCACGAGTTCCTTGAGCACGCGTTCGCGCGACAGCGCCTCGTAGCGCGGATGCAGCGCCGACAGTTTCACCGAGATGCCGGGCCGCCGCGGCAGCGCGGCGTTACCCGCACCGCGGCCGATCGCGTCGATGGCACCGGCGTAAGAGTCGAAATAGCGGGCGGCGTCGGCGGCGGTACGGGCCCCCTCGCCCAGCATGTCGAAAGAATAAAGGTATTCGTCGCCGCCACGGGCGCGCGTCAGCGCTTCGTCGATGGTCTGCCCGAGCACGAAATGCGATCCGAGCAGCCGCATGGCCTGCCGGGTGGCCGTCCGCACCGCCGGCAGGCCGAGCCGCTTGATGAGCGCCTCGACGATACCTTCGGGCGTCTCGCCCGGATGGATGACTTTTGCCGTGATCCCCAGCGTCCAGGCCGAGGCTGAAACCAGCAGCGCGGTCGAGCGGGCATCGTGGCGGCCCCAGTCGCCGGTCTTCAGCTTGTCCTCGATCAGGCGGTCGGCGGTGACGGCATCGGGCACGCGCAGCAGCGCCTCCGCCAGCACCATCAGCGCCAGGCCCTCCTTGGTGGACAGCGCATAGGCGTGCAGGAAGTCTTCCACCCCGCCGAGGCCGCCGCTGCGGGCGCGGATCGCCTGCACCAAGCGGGTGGCGCGCGCGTCGATGCGCGCCTCGGCTTCGGGCGGACGGGCGGCGGCGGCAAGCAAGGCAGCAGCAATCGCGTCGTCCGCCGGCGCATAGGGCGCCTGGAAGGACGGAATGTCGCATGCGGTGCCGGTTGGCTTTGCCGCCTGCATGGATCAAGCCTCCAAGCCCGGACGCCAGCATAGCGCAACCGCGCGATTCCCGCCGCCTGAGACTTGGCAACGCCTGCCCGATGCAACGGCAGGATTAGTCATAACGTTACATTACGTTAAAAGTCGCCGCCATCAGCGCGCCCAAATCTTGCTCTTTGCAAGCTGCAAGCGCATGTACTTTGTCAGGGCGGACATTAAAGACGATCAGCGTCCCGGAATCCGCATGCGCGATCGCGGGCCGCGAAGAGGATCAGTGTCATGAGTGTTTGGCGCGCCGGCAGACCGGCCTGGGCGGGGTTTTTGCTAACCGCCTTGCTGGTGACCGGCGCCACCGCGGCGGAAACCAACCTCAAGTTCTCGCTCGACCGCAAATTCGAAGGCCCGTCGGCGCCGTTCCTGCTGCCGCTCGACAAGGGCTACTACAAAGCCGAAGGCCTCAATGTCAGCATCGACCCGGCGGACGCCGAGCTCGAACCGATCAAGCGGGTCGCGTCGGGTGCCTACGACATGGGCTTTGTCGATATCAACGCGCTGATCAAGTTCCGCGACGCCAATCCCAAGATGCCGATCAAGGCCGTGTTCATGGTCTACAACAAGCCGCCATTCGCGGTGATCGGCCGCAAGAGCCGCGGCGTCAACGAGCCGAAGGATCTCGAGGGCAAGAAGCTCGGCGTGACGAAGGAAAGCAATGTCTTTGCGCAATGGCCGATCTTCGCCAAGGTCAACGACATCGACACGTCCAAGGTGACGATCGAGAACGTCGGCTCACCGGTGCGCGACCCCTTGCTCGCCGCCGGCCAGGTGGACGCCATCACCGGCCTTTCGTTCTCCTCCTTTATCGATCTCAAGGACAAGGGCGTGCCGGTCGACGACGTGATCGTGATGCTGATGGACGACTACGGCGTCAAGCTCTACGGCAGCGCGATCATCGCCAACCCCAAATTCATCGAGGAGCATCCCGAGGCGGTGCGGGGGTTCCTGCGCGCATTCCTGAAGGGCTTGAAACAGACCGTGAAATCGCCGGCGAGCACGATCGGCGTCGTGCTCCAGCGCACCGACACCGCCAAGAAGAACCTCGCGCTCGAACGCCTGAAAATGGTGATCCGCGACAATATCGTCACGCCGGAAGTGAAGGCGAACGGCTATGGCGGCATCGACGACGCGCGTTTTGCCAGCGCCATCGATCAGATCGCGATCGCCTACAAGTTCAAGTCGGCAAAGCCGAAGCCCGCCGACATCTTCGATGCGTCCTTCCTGCCGCCGGCGGCCGAACGCAAAGTGAATTAGCGGCTCAGGCTGCCGACGTGCTCGCTTTGGCGATGGCGGGCACCAGTTTTGGCGTGGCCGTCGGCTGCGGGTTCAAGACCTCGACGATTTCGTCGGCCAACTGCTCGTAGGCGGCGCGGGCGCCGCCCTCGCGGATAAAGATACCGCTATGCAGGTCGGGCAGTTTCGGCAGCGGCCCGTCTTCCCAAACGACCAATTTGTTGTCGTTGGCGCGCCGGCGGATAATCGGCATGACGCCGAGCCCGGCAGCGACCGCGCTGGTCAGGCTCATCATGCTGGGACCAGTGAATACGACTTCCCAGTCGAGTCCGGCCTTCTTAAAAACCTGCACCGCGGCCTGATAATAAACACTCGACTCGCCATAGGAGACCAAAGGTATCGGTCTTTTGGGATCGAGTTCGGTTGTCGGCCCGCGCACCCAGACGGCTTCATGCGCCCACATGTGGCGCGCATCGTGCGGCCGGTTCATCGACAAGCCGATGAAGAGGTCGAGCTCGCCGCTGTGCAATTCGCGCACCAGCGTGTCCATATAATAGTTGGTGCGCACGATAAAGCGCACGTCCGGCCAGCGCTCGCGGAAGCGCGCCAGCGTGGCCGGCAACCGCGAGGCGACGAAATCGCTCGGCGTACCGACGCGGATGACCAGCTCCGGCCGCGGGCCGGCGCTGCCGATTTGTACGATCTGATCGTTGAGCGACAGCAAGCGGCGCGCGTAGCTCACCACCAACTCCCCTTGCGGCGTGAGACTGATTTCGTGGCTGCTGCGGTCGAACACATCGCTGCCCAGCAGAGCCTGCAAGCGCTTGATCTGCGCGCTCACCGCCGGCTGGGTGACACCGAGCGCGGCCGCCGCCTTGGTGAAACTGCGGCAATCGACGACGGTGACCAGCGCACGCAATAGATCCGTTGGAATATTGGTCATGTCGCGCCTTTCAGCCACTAACTACCATAAACGACTACCGCGCTTATAAATTCGTTTGTACACAAACAATAATATTCGTACGGCCAAATGTACCACAGCAGCGCCGCGAAAAGACAAGGCAGGCGATTATTTGCTCGCAAGCTGCGGCGGATTGAGCAACGCGACAATCGTCGGAATCCAAAAATCGGAAATCCGGCGCGGCTACTTTATGCGTTCGAGAATGCTCACATAATTCGCCACCGACGTGCCGCCCATATTGAAGGTGGCGCCGAGGCGGGCGTTCTTGATCTGCATATCGCCCGCGTTTTCGGTTAGCTGCATTGCGGTGAGCGCGTGCATCGACACGCCGGTCGCGCCGATCGGATGGCCTTTCGCCTTCAGTCCGCCCGATGGGTTCACCGGTAACTTTCCGTCCTTTTGCGTCCAGCCTTCCTTGATGGCGCGGACGCCCTGCCCTTCCGGAGTCAGGCCCATGGCCTCGTATTCGATCAACTCGGCGATGGTGAAGCAATCGTGGGTCTCCACGAACGACAAATCGTCGAGCGTGGTGCCGGCCTTGGCGAGCGCGCGCTGCCAGGCGACCGCGCAACCTTCGAATTTGAGGATGTCGCGCTTCGACATGGGCAGGAAGTCCTGCACGTGCTGGGCGGCGCGGAAGACGACCGCCTTGTCGAATTGAAGCGCGGTCTCAACATCCGCGAGCACCACCGCGGCTGCGCCGTCCGACACCAGCGAACAATCGGTGCGCTTGAGCGGGCCGGCAACGAAGGGATTCTTCTCGCTTTCGGTGCGGCAGAAGTCGTAGCCGAAATCCTTGCGCATCTGGGCATAAGGATTGCCGACGCCGTTCTTGTGATTCTTGGCCGCGATCATGGCGAGCGCGTCGGACTGATCACCCCATTTCTGGAAATAGAGCCCGGCGATCTTGCCGAAGATGCCGGCGAAGCCGCCATCGATGTCGGCCTCCTCACGCACATAGGAAGCCTTCAGCAGATTCTTGCCGATCTCCGGCCCCGGCGTGGTCGTCATCTGCTCGGCGCCGACCACCAGCACGATGCGCGCTGAACCCGCCGCGATCGCCTTGAGCCCCTGGTGCACGGCGGCCGAACCGGTCGCGCAGGCATTCTCGACGCGGGTGGCTTGTTTGAAGCGCAGGTCGGGCGAAGCCTGCAGCACCAGCGATGCGGTGAAATCCTGGGCCGAGAAGCCGGCATTGAAATGCCCCAGCACGATCTCGTCCACGTCCTTGGCCGACAATCCGGCATCGGCCAGCGCTTCACCGGTCACCCGCACGATCAGGCTCTCGACGCTCTCCTCACTCAGCTTGCCGAAGGGGGTATGAGCCCAACCGATGATGGCCGCAGTCATCGATGCCTCCTTTTGCCGAACTTTGGTCGCATTACGCGTAGATAAACGTAAATTATCATATTTCAAATCGAGGGCAGGACCGGCTTTGCCTCCCGTCCGAAGCTTGGATAGCTTAAGCCCGCCGCCCGAGGAACCCAACCGGGCCTAAAGGCCCAGGCCACCGACCGGACCGCAGACCGTGAGCCGCCATTTGAACCCTCGCCCCCTGTTGATCGGCCTTGCCGCGCTGGCGCTCGTCCTTACCGGGTCCGCGCGCGCCCACGCCGAGGCCAAACTGCTGATCGAGGCCGCCACCGGCAAGGTCCTGCACGCCGAAAACGCGACCTATCCCTGGTACCCGGCCTCCGTCACAAAATTGATGACCACCTACACCACCTTGCGCGCGATAAAGGCCGGCCGCATCCAGATGAACACCCTGCTCACGGTCTCGCGCAATGCGGCGGCGCAGAATCCGACCAAGATGGGATTCAAGATCGGCACCCGCCTCACCGTCGACAATGCGTTGAAGATGCTGCTGGTCAAATCCGCCAACGACGTCGCGGTGACGATCGCCGAAGGCGTCGGCGGATCGCTCGCGGGCTTCGCCGACATGATGAACGCCAACGCCCGCCGCCTCGGCATGACGCAATCCAATTTCGTCAATCCGAACGGATTGCCGGCGGAAAACCATGTCACCTCCGCGCGCGATATGGGCATTTTGGCGCGCGCGCTGATCCTCGAATTTCCCGAATACGACTCCTACTGGCACATCCACTCGATCCGCTACGGCAACCGGGTGATGCGCAACTACAATTCCCTGCTCGACCGCTATCCCGGCGCCGACGGCATGAAGACCGGCTTTATCTGCGCTTCCGGTTTCAACGTCGTCGCCTCCGCCACCCGCCACGGCCGCCGCCTGATTGCCGTCATCCTCGGTGCCTATTCCAGCGCGGTGCGTTCGCAGCATGCCGCGCAACTCCTGGAGACCGGCTTCAACAGCGGCGGCCTTTCCTGGCTGACGCCCTCGCTCGGCACCGTCGACGCGCTGGCGCCCATCGACGCACAGCCGCCGAACCTGCGCGAGGAAATGTGCGGCGGTCATCGCCGCAAGCCGCCGGCCGAGGATAACGACGAAGAAGAGCCCACCGCTGTCGCCAATGGCAGCGACGGCTCGGCGCCGGCATTCATGCTGTCCAGCCTGAAGCCGACCGCCGGCAAATTCGTGCTGGGTCCGCCGGTCGACACCACGCCGCCGGTCGTCGTCTTTACCGGCCCCGCCGACCATCCAGATGCTGTGCAGACCCCAAGCCGCCCGCAAAAGCGCGCGCGCAAGCACAGCAAGCCGAAGGCCAAGTCGGCAAAGAAATGAGCGAACTTGCGCCAAGCGCTGACCGCCGCAAGCCGCCGACGCCAATCCCGCTGACCGTACTCACCGGCTTTCTCGGCGCCGGCAAGACGACGCTGCTCAACAAGCTGTTGAAGGATCCGGCGCTGGCCGAGACCGCCGTTGTCATCAACGAATTCGGCGAGGTCTCGCTCGACCATCTGCTGGTCGAATATGTGTCGGACAATCTGGTGCTGCTGCAATCGGGTTGTCTGTGCTGCACCATGCGCGGCGACCTGGTCGACGCGCTGGAGACGCTGCTGCGCGATCTCGACAACCGCCGCTGCAAATTCCGCCGCGTACTGCTGGAAACCACCGGGCTCGCCGATCCGGCGCCGGTGCTGCACACCACCATGTCGCATCCCTATCTCTTGCTGCGCTACCGGCTCGACGGCGTGGTAACGGTGATCGACGCAGTCAATGGCGACGCCACGCTCGACGCCCACGCGGAAGCGGTGAAACAGGCAGCCCTCGCCGACCGGCTGGTGCTGAGCAAGACCGACATGGCAACGCCTGAGCAACTTGAGCGCATCGTCGCGCGCCTGCACGCGCTCAATCCGGCGGCCGCCATTCTCGATGCCGCCAAGGGCGAAGCAACCCCCGACCGTCTGCTGAACTGCGGACTTTACGATCCGGACCGCAAGATTCCGGACGTGAAGAAATGGCTGGCGGCCGAGGCCTATGCCGACGCGCATGGGCATGACGATCATCACCACGATGTAAACCGTCACGACGAACACATCGCCAGCTTCGTGCTGACCAGCGACGCGGCGATCCCCGCCGGCACGCTCGAAATGTTCCTCGAATTGCTGCGAGCCACCCACGGCGCCAAATTGTTGCGCGTCAAAGGCATCGTAAAGCTCGCCGAAATGCCCGACACGCCGGTCGTGGTGCATGGAGTGCAGCATATCTTCCATCCCCCCGCGCGCCTGGAACGCTGGCCGGACGGCGACCACCGCAGCCGCCTCGTGTTCATTACCCGCGACCTGTCCGAGCGCACCGTGCGCGAGATGTTCGAGGCTTTCCTCGGCAGCATCGCCCCCGACCGCCCCGACCGCGCCGCGCTCACCGACAATCCGCTCATACCTTTTGGCGGCGCCGACGCGTAGCCGCACGGCCCGCCCTTGCGTGCCGCCGCGGCAGGACTCATGCTGGCGGCGAATCGCTTTTCGCGATGCGGACCAACGTCATGGAACGGCTTTGGCTTCGGCACTATCCAGCGGGCGTTCCCGCCGACATCGACACCGCGCGTTATCCGTCGCTGGTGGCGATGTTCGAGGAAAGCTTCAAGGCTTATGCCGCCCGCGAAGCCTGTATCTGCATGGGCAAAACGCTGACTTATGCCGGGCTCGACGCCGCCTCGCGCGCCTTCGCCGCCTGGCTGCAAAGCCGCGGCGTAGAGCCCGGCGCGCGCGTCGCGATCATGATGCCGAACGTGCTGCAATATCCGGTGGCGATCGCGGGTGCCTTGCGCGCCGGTTGCGCGGTGGTGAACGTCAATCCGCTTTACAAGGCGCGCGAATTGGAATTCCAGCTTAACGATGCCAGCGCCGAGGTTATCGTGGTGCTGGAGAATTTCGCCGCCGTGCTCCAGCAGGCGCTGCCGCACACAAACGTGAAGCACATAGTCGTCGCCCGCATGGGCGACATGCTGGGCGCCGTGAAGGGCACGGTGGTCAACGGCGTGGTCCGGCACGTGAGGAAGATGGTGCCGGCCTACACGCTGCCGGGTGCCGTCGCCTTCAAGGACGCGCTTGCCCTCGGCCGCTATCTGTCGTTCACGCCCGTTTCGGTCGGGCCCGACGACATCGCCTTCCTGCAATATACTGGCGGCACGACCGGCATCTCCAAGGGCGCCATGCTGCTGCATCGCAATCTGGTCGCCAACGTCTTGCAGGTGGAAGCCTGGCACGAGCCGATCATCGCGGCGCCGCCAAAGACCGACCGGCTGATCATCGCCACCGCGCTGCCGCTCTACCACGTGTTCGCGCTGACCGCCTGCCTGCTGTTCGGCGTGCGCGGCGGCAGCTGCTGCGTGCTGATCCCCAACCCGCGCGATATCGGCGGCCTCATCAGGGAGCTCTGCAAATACAAGGTGAACTCGTTCCCGGCGGTGAACACGCTCTACAACGCGCTGCTGCATCATCCCGACTTCGGCAGGATCGACTGGAGCATGCTTAAATTCGCCGTCGGCGGCGGCATGGCCGTGCAAAAATCGGTCGCCGACGCCTGGTTCAAAGCCACCGGCAAGCCGATCATCGAAGGCTACGGCTTGTCGGAGACCTCGCCGGTGCTCACCTGCAATCGCGGCGACATCACCGAATGGACCGGCACCATCGGCCTGCCGCTGCCGTCCACCGAAATTTCGATCCGCGACGACGACGGCCATGAATTGCCGCTCGGCGAACATGGCGAGATCTGCGCGCGCGGGCCGCAAGTGATGCCTGGCTACTGGCGGCGGCCCGACGAGACCGCCAATGCTATGACAGAAGACGGCTTCTTCCGCACCGGCGACATCGGCGTGATGGACGAGCAAGGCCGCGTCCGCATCGTCGACCGCAAGAAGGACATGATCAGCGTCTCCGGCTTCAAGGTGTTTCCCAACGAGGTGGAAGATCTGGCGATGAGCCATGGCGGCATCCTGGAATGCGCGTTGGTCGGCGTGCCCGACAAGCATTCCGGCGAAGTGCCCAAGCTGTACGCGGTCAAGAAGAAGCCGGAGACCACGGAAGCCGACGTGCGCCGTTTTCTCGCCGCCGGCCTCGCCAGCTACAAGGTGCCGCGCTATATCGAATTCCGCAACGAACTGCCGAAATCCAATGTCGGAAAGATTCTGCGCCGCGCCTTGCGCGACAACTCCGAGACACCGGTGGCGTAACCCCCATGACGGAGAATCCCATCAAACCCGCCGACATCGCCGCATTCTGGCGTGATGTCGGCCCCAAGCGCTGGTTCAAAAAGGACGCCGCGCTTGACGACGAGATCCGCCGGCGCTTTCTCGCTGCCCACGAAGCCGCCGCGGCCGGCAAGCTCACCGGCTGGGAGCAAAGCGCGGAAGGCGCGCTGGCGCTGTTGATCCTGCTCGACCAGTTTCCCCGCAACATGTTCCGCGGCGAGGTGCGCGCCTTCGCCACCGATCCTTTGGCGCGGACGATCGCCAGCCGCGCCATCCTCAGCGGCTTCGACGGCGCCATTCCCGACATGCACACATTTTTCTATCTGCCGTTCATGCATTCGGAAGACATGGCCGATCAGCAACGCGCTATCGCCTTCTATCGCGCGCGCAACGACAATGACGGCGTAAGCTGGGCGGAGCGGCACGCCGACATCATCCGCAAATTCGGCCGGTTCCCACATCGCAACGCCGTGTTGGGCCGCGTGACCACGCCCGAAGAGCAAGCCTTTCTCGACGGCGGTGGCTTTGCCGGCTGATCCCGTGCGACACTGCCGGCATGGATGATCTCGTCATCAAGGATCTGCGGCTGCGGCTCGGCGAGAATGAAGTGCTCAAGGGCGTCTCGCTCACCATGCCGGCCGGCCAAGCGGTGGCGCTGCTCGGCCCTTCGGGCAGCGGCAAGACCACGCTGCTGCGCGCCATCGCCGGGCTGGAACAGCCGCAAAGCGGCACAATATCCGTGGGAGAACGCGTGTTCTTCGACGCCGCCCGCGGCATTTCATTGCCGCCCGAGCAGCGCGGGCTCGGCCTCGTGTTCCAGTCCTACGCGCTGTGGCCGCACCGCACCGTGTTCGAGAACGTCGCCGCCGGCCTGAAATTGCGCGGCACGCCGGCCGACGAGATCAAGACGCGGGTGGAGAAAGTGCTCGGGCAGATCGGGCTCGGGCATCTGGCCGGGCGCCTGCCGCCGCAACTCTCCGGCGGCCAGCAGCAGCGCGTGGCGATCGCGCGCGCGCTGGTCTACGAGCCGCCGGTAATCCTGCTCGACGAACCGCTGTCCAATCTGGACGCTAAGCTGCGCGAGGAGGCGCGCGCATTCTTGCGCACGCTGATCACGACGCTCGGGCTTATCCGCGATCCACGTCACCCACGACCAGCTCGAGGCCATGGCGCTCGCCGACCGCATCGTGCTTTTGCAGGGCGGCAAGATCGCCCAGGACGGCTCGCCGACCGCGCTCTACAACGACCCCACCACGCTGTTCGCCGCCGAGTTCATGGGCAGCAACAACCGATTGGAAGGCAGGCTGGTGGAGAAGGCGAACGGCCACGCCACCATGGACGTATTCGGCGAGCGCATCACCGGCATGGCGCGCACGCAGGCATCGGTCGGCGAGGCCGCAGTCGGCATCATCAGGCTCGAACGCATGCGTTGCATGCGCGAGCCCGGACCCAACCGGCTGCCGATGCAGCTGGAGACGCCGATGTATCTCGGCGAACGCTGGGAGCTGCTGTTTGCCCGCGGCGACACCACCGTGCGCGCCTATGCGGACGAACCACTGCCGCCGGGCCAGCACTATGTGGAATTCCCCGCCGATGCGCTTTGGGTGTTTTGACGATGGCGTGCTACGAATAAGCCCATGTCCGATTTTTACGGCGTCTATCCCTATCTGGTCTCGCCGATCGACAAGAGCGGTCGCATCCTCACCGACGTGCTGGGGACGCTCTGCGCCGACCTCATCAAGGCCGGCGTGCATGGGCTGACGCCGCTCGGCTCCACCGGCGAGTTCGCTTATCTCAACCGTGCGCAGCGCGAGGCAGTCGTGCAGGCGACCATTGAGGCGGCGGGAAAACGCGTGCCGGTCATCGCGGGCGTCGCCTCCACCGCGACCGCCGACGCGGTCGAGCAGGCCAGGCGTTGGCAGCAACTCGGCGCCGACGGCATTCTCGCGATACTGGAAGCCTACTTTCCGCTCAAGGACGCGCAGGTTGAATCTTATTTCCGCGCCATCGCCGATGCCGTCGACATTCCGGTGGTGATCTACACCAATCCGAATTTTCAACGCAGCGATCTGACGCTGGACGTCATCACGCGGCTCTCCGAGCATCCGCGCATCCGCTACATCAAGGATGCCTCCAGCAATACCGGGCGGCTGCTCTCGATCATGAACCGCGCGCCGAAGATGAAGGTGTTCTCGGCCTCGGCGCATATTCCGGCGGCGGTCATGCTGATCGGCGGCGTCGGCTGGATGGCGGGCCCGGCCTGCATCGTGCCGCGCGAGAGCGTGCGGCTCTATGACTTGTGCCGCGCCGGCAAATGGCCGGAAGCGATGACGCTGCAACGCGATCTCTGGCGCATCAACGAGGCCTTCGCCCGCTTCAATCTGGCCGCTTGCATCAAGGCCGGGCTGCAAATCCAGGGCTACGCGGTCGGCGATCCGGTGCCGCCGCAGACGCCGCTCAGCGCCGACGACCGCAAGATCATCGAAGCCATCCTGACCGAGGTGGCGCGGCTCGAAATGGCCTGATCGGCGGGCACA
Source organism: uncultured Alphaproteobacteria bacterium (assembly GCA_963814885.1). Classification (GTDB taxonomy): domain Bacteria; phylum Pseudomonadota; class Alphaproteobacteria; order Rhizobiales; family Xanthobacteraceae; genus Pseudolabrys. Next base: position 99,575 of record CAWFEO010000020.1, read on the forward strand.
AACGGCCCCGCCCACCGGATGTTAACGGTTCCTTGCTAGCCAAAACCGATGGTCTTGCCGTCTTTTGCAACCCGGCCGCCGGCGGCGCGGAGCGAGCCCGCGGCGATGACCGATGCCGAAAACGCCGCCCCCGCCTCGCCGCTCGCGGCCGCGGGCCTGATCGCGCGCGTCAAGACGATCCTCGCCGACCGCAGCGACAACCGGATTGCGCAGCTGGTCGCCGGCAAGGTGTTCCTGGTGCGCGTCGCCAGCGCCATGCTGGCGCTCGTCTCGCAGGTGCTGCTGGCGCGCTGGATGGGCAAATTCGAGTTCGGCATCTACATCTATGTCTGGACCTGGGTGCTGATGATCGGCGCGCTCTCCGACGTCGGCCTGTCTTCGGCGGCGCGCCGCTTCATTCCGGAATATACCGAGCTCAAGGCCTTCGACCGCTTGCGTGGCTTTCTTGCCGGCAGCCGCTGGCTCGCCTTCGCCATCGCCACGGCCATCGGCATCGTCGGCGCCGCCGGCGTCACCCTTTTGTCCCCGTGGCTCGACAGCTTCACGGTCATTCCGCTTTATCTCGCCTGCGTCACCATCCCGATCTACGGGCTGGTGCAGGTGCAGTGCGGCATCGCGCAGGCTTACGACTGGCCTAATCTGGCGTTCATGCCGTTCTACATCTGGCGCCAGCTCGCCATCACCGTGCTGATGGGCGGCGCCTGGGCGTTGGGCGCGCCGACCGACGCGGTGACCGCCATGATCATCGCCGTCGTCACCACCTGGGTCGTCACGATCGCCCAGCTTTTCGTGCTCGACCGCCGGCTCAGGCGCAAAGTGCCGGCCGGCCCGAAGCGCTACGAGGCGAAAGCCTGGTTCGCCACCTCGCTGCCGATCCTCGTGGTCGAAGGCTTCTACCTGCTGCTCACTTATGTGGACATTCTGGCGCTCGAGCAGATGCGCTCGCCCGACGAAGTGGCGGTCTATTACGCCGCCGCGCGGCTGCTGGCGCTGGTCGCCTTTGTCTATTTCGCCATCGCCAGCGCCACCACCCACAAGTTCACGCAATACCACGTGGAAGGCGACAGGCAGCGGCTGGGCAAGTTCTTCGCCGAGACCATGCGCTGGACGTTCTGGCCGTCGCTTGCCGCCTGCGCCGTGATCCTTGCGCTCGGCCGGCCGCTGCTGTCGCTGTTCGGTGCCAGCTTCACGGCCGGCTATGGCGTGATGTTCATCCTCGCCATCGGCATGCTGTCGCGCGCCGCGGTCGGCCCGGCCGAACGGCTGCTCAACATGCTGGGCGAACGCAAACAATGCGCCGCCATCTACGCCACCGCCTTCGTCATTAATCTCGTGCTGTGCGTTCTGCTCATTCCGCCGATCGGCATCGAAGGCGCGGCGGCGGCGACCGCGACCGCGCTGGTCGTGGAATCGATGCTGCTCTATCGGCTGGCCAAGCGCCGGCTCGGCTTCCACGTCTTTATCCTTGGCGGCAGCAGCAGCGCGGATTGAGCAAAGTTTAAGCCGCGCCTGCCTACTTCACGCGCACAAACCGAAATCGCGATTGCTGCTCGCCATACAGACCGCGCGTGGCGGAAAGACAAACCTGTCGTAGGCGATTTTGAGCTCAGTCATCATAAAATTTCATCGCGGCATTTTTTGCTCGACATTCGCGCCGCATCGGTTGATTTTCGCGAAAGAAAGGTCTGCCGAATATGTGCGGTCTATGCGGCGAAATCACTTTTGATCATTCGTCTGCCTCGATGCCGGCGCTCGCCGCCATGGTGCGAGTCCTCGCGCCCCGGGGTCCCGATTCCGAAGGAATTCTGGAGCGCGGCGCCGTGGCCTTTGGCCACCGGCGTCTCAAGATCATCGATCTGTCCGAAAAGGGGCAGCAGCCGATGATCAATTCCGAACTCGGCCTGTCCCTGATTTTCAACGGCTGCATCTACAACCACAAGGAACTGAGGGCCGAACTCGAGCAGCGCGGCTATCGCTTCTTTTCCACCAGCGATACCGAAGTCATCCTGAAGGCCTGGCACGCCTGGGGCGTGGAAGCGCCGAAGCGTTTCCAGGGCATGTTCGCTTTTGTCATCCACGAGCGCGAAAGCGGCCGGATTGCAATGTGCCGCGACCGGCTCGGCATCAAGCCGCTCTACTACGCGCAGACCCGCAACGCCTTGCGCTTTGCGTCCACGCTGCCGGCCCTGGTGGCGGCGGGAGATATCGACACCGCGATCGATCCCGTCGGCCTGTCTTTCTATATGTCGTTCCATGCGGTGGTGCCGCCGCCCTACACGATCCTCAAAGGCGTCCGCAAGCTTCCGCCCGCGACGGTCCGTGTCATTGAGCCGGACGGCACCCAGACGGACAGTCTCTATTGGAGCCTTCAGTTCATGCGCTCGAGCGCGGACCTGGCCATGAGCCCCGTCGAGTGGAAAGACCGCGTCGGCGCCGCCCTGCGCAGGGCGGTCGCATGGCGCATGGTCGCGGACGTGCCGGTCGGCGTGCTGCTGTCAGGTGGCGTCGATTCCAGCCTGATCGTGGGCCTGCTGGCCGAGGCCGGACAAAAAGGCCTGAAGACATTCTCCATCGGCTTCGAGGCCGCGCACGGCGAAGCCGGCGATGAGTTCAAATATTCGGACATCATCGCCGAGCATTTCCAGACCGATCACACCAAGATCATGATTCCGACCGGCGACATGCTGAAAGCATTGCCGGATACCATCGCCGCCATGTCGGAGCCCATGGTGTCCTACGACAATGTCGGCTTCTTCCTGCTGTCGAAAGAAGTCGCCAAGCACGTCAAGGTCGTCCAGAGTGGACAGGGCGCCGACGAGGTTTTCGCCGGCTACCACTGGTATCCGCAGCTGCAAAATTCAAACGACGTCGTCTCCGACTACAGCAAACTGTTTTTCGACCGCAGCCGGGCGACGCTTGAGCGGCACCTTTCGGCGCGCTGGATGAGCGATAATGACGTGCCGGCCGAGTTCGTCGCCGATCAACTCACCCGGCCCGGCGCGGAGACGGCGCTCGATCGCGCGCTGCGGATCGACACAACGATCATGCTGGTCGACGATCCGGTCAAGCGCGTTGACAACATGACCATGGCGTGGGGACTCGAAGCCCGCGTGCCGTTCCTGGATCACGAACTGGTCGAATTGGCCGCGCACGTTCCGCCCGAACTGAAGCTCAAGGACGAGGGCAAGGGTGTGCTGAAAGACGTCGCGCGCGACGTGATCCCGTCGTCGGTCATCGACCGGCCGAAGGGCTATTTCCCGGTTCCCGCGCTGAAATATATCGATGGACCCGTGCTGGAAATGACCAAGGACGCGCTGAATTCGCAGGCAGCGCGGGAACGGGGGTTGTTCAGGCCGGAATATTTGAGGACACTGTTCGACGATCCGAAATCGCACATCACGCCCTTGCGGGGGTCGGAGCTCTGGCAGTGCGCTCTTCTGGAATTGTGGCTGCAGGCACACCACATATAGGCATATGACCGGCGAAACAAAGCGCAAGGAAGCCCAGTCCGGACAGGTCTTGAAAAGCGCGCGTGCGCCGGCCGGCATGCCGTCGCCGGTCGCCGACACGATCATCGAGAAAAAGAACGTCGCGCTCGACTGCGGGTGGGGCCGTCTCTTGTTCGGCCAGACGTTCGAAGACATGCAGGCGCTGGCGGACTGCATCCGCGCTGAAGGACCCGGCCGGCGCGACATCGCGTTTTACATCCGCGATCCGCATGTCGTCTTGTCCGCGGCGCCGCTCGAGCTGTTCCTCGACCCGTCCCACACCTACCGGCTCGATCTCAAAACCTATCGCGCTGCCGCCGAGCGGCCGCGCGGTTTTAACGTCCGCCGCCTGTCGTCCGCCAATGACGCCGACGAGGTGAACCGCATCTACGCGGCGCGCAACATGGTGACCGTTGCGCCTGAGTTCTTCTGGTCGAAGCGCCACGGCCGCGCCATTACTTATTTCGTCGCCGAGGTCGAGGCTACCGGCGCCATTATCGGCACGGTGACGGGTGTCGACCATGCCGCCGCCTTTGGCGATCACGAGCACGGCAGTTCGCTATGGTGTCTTGCGGTCGACCCGCAGGCCACAGTGCCTGGAATCGGCGAGGCGCTGGTGCGGCAGCTTGCGGAATATTTCCAGGCCAGGGACTGCGCCTTTATGGACCTGTCGGTCATTCATGACAACGAGCAGGCCATCGCGCTTTACGAAAAGCTCGGCTTCTTCCGCGTTCCGATGTTCACCATCAAGCACAAGAACGTCATCAACGAGGCCTTGTTTACCGAGCCGCATTTCGACGACGGCGATCTCAACCCCTATGCGCGCATCATCATCAACGAAGCGCGCCGCCGCGGCATCGGCGTCGAGATCATCGATGCGGAAGGCGCATTCTTCCGGATGACCTATGGCGGGCGCTCCTATGTCTGCCGCGAAAGCCTGACCGAGCTGACGACCGCAATCGCCATGAGCATCTGCGACGACAAGCGCGTGACCCGCCGCATCGTCAAGGCCGCCAACGTCAAGGTGCCGAACCAGATCTATGCGGCCGACGATGAGCGCATGGCCGCGTTTCTCAAGACCCACAAGTCCGTCGTCGTCAAGCCCGCGCGCGGGGAGCAGGGCAAGGGCGTATCGGTCAACTTGACGACCATGGACGATATCAAGCGCTCGATCACGGCCGCGCGCACGATGTGCAACGACGTGATCATCGAGGAATTCGTTCAAGGCATCGATCTTCGCCTCGTGGTCATCGACTATCGCGTCGTGGCCGGCGCGGTCCGCAAGCCGGCGCAAGTCCTGGGAACCGGCCGCGCCACCATTCGGGAGTTGATCGAAAGTCAATCGCGCCGCCGTGCCGCCGCGACGGGGGGCGAGTCGACGATACCGGTCGACGCGGAGACCGAACGCTGCGTCGCCGAGGCCGGCTATTCGCTCGACGACGTGCTGCCGGTGGACAGGCAGCTTTTCGTCCGCAAGACCGCCAACCTGCATACCGGCGGCACGATCCACGACGTCACCGGCATTCTGCATCCCACGCTGATCGAGGCGGCGGTGCAGGCGGCGCGCGCCATCGATATTCCCGTCACCGGCATCGATTTCATCGTCAAGGCGCCGACCACGCCCGAATATTGGTTCATCGAGGCCAATGAGCGGCCGGGCCTGGCCAACCACGAGCCGCAACCGACCGCGGAACGCTTCATCGATCTTCTGTTTCCGCAGTCGATGCCGCCGGCCGTTCGCATGAGCCTCAACCGGTAAACCTGCGAAAGTCGCGCCTATCGGGGCTTGGAAAGAAGCCGATCTTAGGGCACCTTCGTCGAAGCTCTGCCCCGGGGAAAGGATTCAATGGCGCTTCTACCGATCGATCTCGACTTTCTCACCAGCTGCCTGAAGCGGCTTCTCGCGACGCCCAGCCCGACCAGCTATACCGACAACGTGGTGCGCCATTGCTGCGAGGAACTCGACCGGCTCGATGTGCCCTATGAAGTCACGCGACGCGGCGCGATCCGGGCCTGCCTGAAAGGCAAGACGCGGCGGCCCGCGCGGGCGATCGCGGCGCATGTCGATACGCTGGGCGCGCAGGTCAAGAGAATCAAGGAGAACGGGCGGCTGGAGATCGTCCCGATCGGGCATTGGAACGCGCGCCTGGCGGAAGGCGCGCGCTGCACGATCCTGACAGAGCAAGGAAGCTACACCGGCACGATCCTGCCCTTGAAGGCGTCGGGACATACGTTCAACGAAGAAATCGACACGCAACCGTCGGGCTGGCCCTATGTCGAGGTCCGGGTCGATGCGCGCTCGTCCACCGCGGCAGAAGCCGTGAAGCTGGGCATCGAAGTCGGCGATCTCATCGCCATCGATCCGCAATCCGAATTCCTCGACAATGGATTCATCTGTTCGCGCCACCTCGATGACAAGGCGGGCGTGGCCGTGATGCTGGCAGCCTTGCAGGCGCTCGTTCCGGTGAAGCACGAGCTGCCTGTCGACCTCTATATCCTGTTCACCATCGAGGAAGAAGTCGGGATCGGCGCCTCGACGATTTTGACCGACGAAATTGCCTCCTTGATCGCGATCGATAACGGCACGTCGGCGCCGGGCCAGAACAGCGCCGAATTTGGCGTCACGATTTCCATGGCGGACAAGAACGGCCCGTTCGACTATCACCTGACGCGCAAACTCGTGGACCTATGCGTCGAAAACGAGATCATCTTTCAGAAGGACGTGTTCCGCCATTACCGATCCGACGTCGCCTCGGCGGTAGAAGCCGGATTCGACGTCCGCACCGCATTGATTTGCTTCGGCGTCGACGGCTCCCATGGCTGGGAGCGGATTCACATTCACGCCTTGCGTTCGCTGGCGGAACTGGTGACGGCCTACGCGCTGAGCTCGATTGCCATACGCCGCGACGCCATGCTTGTCGGCCCCATCAAGGGTTTCCCGCGGCAGCCGATGGTCGAGGCCGAGCAGGAACTCACCTCCGACGTCGAACTCGAACACGATTAGTTTCGGCGCCGTCGCTCATAAATTACGCCTGTTCGCGCAGCAGCCGCCGGATCACCTTTCCCGTCGTGGTCATCGGCAGTTGCGCGATGAAGGCGACTTCGCGCGGATATTCGTGCGCCGACAGGCGCGTGCGCACGAAGCCCCGGATCTCGGCGGCAAGCGCATCGGACGCCGCGTGGCCTTCCTTCAGCACGACAAAAGCTTTCACGATCTCGGTGCGGATCGGATCGGGCTTGCCGACCACGGCGGCGAGCGCCACCGCCGGATGACGCAGCAAGCAGTCTTCGATTTCGCCGGGCCCGATGCGGAAGCCGGAGGACGTAATGACGTCGTCGTCGCGGCCGACGAAGCCGATATAGCCATCGTCATCCATGACGCCCTGGTCGCCGGTCACCATCCAGTCGCCGATGAACTTGTCGCGGGTGGCTTCGGGCCGGCCCCAGTATTCCAGGAACATCACCGGATCTGGCCGCTTCACCGCGATCTGGCCGATTTCGCCGGCTTTCATCGGCTGTCCGTCGCGGCCGACCACCGCCACGATATGGCCCGGCACCGGCTTGCCGATGGCGCCCGGACGCAGCACGCCCAACTGCGCACAGGAGCCGAGCACCAGATTGCATTCGGTCTGGCCGTAGAACTCGTTGATGGTGAGCCCGAACGCCGACTTGCCCCATTCCAGCGCCTCGATGCCGAGCAACTCGCCGCCGGAGGCCACGCTGCGCAAATTGAAAGCGTAGCGACCTTGCGGGCTCGGCACCGCGCGCATCATGCGTAGCGCGGTCGGTGGAATAAACGCGTTGCGGATGCCCGCCGACGCCATCAAGGCGAACGCCTCTTCCGGATCGAACTTGTCGGATTTGCGCGCCACCACCGTAACGCCATGGTGCAGGCTCGGCAGCAGCACGTCGAGCAGGCCGCCGGCCCAGGCCCAGTCGGCCGGCGTCCAATAGCTGTCGCCCGCTTGTGGGAACGGATAATGCGGCAGCTCGGCGCCGGGCAGATGGCCGAGCAGCACGCGGTGCGCATGCAGCGCGCCTTTCGGCTGGCCGGTCGTGCCCGAGGTGTAGATCATCATCGCCGGGTCTTCGGCGGACGTGTCGACAGGCGTGAAATCGGACGACGCCCTCGCGAGCAGATCGGCGAAGCCGTTGCCGTCGACCGACACCACGCACTTCACGTCTGGCACCTGGCTGCGGATTTCTTCCAGCTTTCCCAGGCCTTGCGCGTTGGTCAGCAGCGCCTTGGCGCCGGAATTCTGCAAGCGATAGCAAAGCGCGTCCGGCCCGAACAAAATGGCGATCGGCAGCGCCACCGCGCCCAGCTTGTAGATGGCGATATGGGCGGCGGCCACTTCCGGCGCCTGCGGCATGAAGATGGCGACGCGGTCGCCGCGGGCGACGCCATGGGCGCGCAGCACATTGGCGAGCCGGTTGGAAATGTCGCGCAAGGCGCCAAAACTGATCGCATCGCTGCGCCCGTCGGCCGTTACATGCAGGATGGCGAGCCGGTCCGGCTCGTGCGCGGCCCAGCGGTCGCAGATGTCGACGCCGATATTGTAGCGCGCCGGGATCTGCCAGCGGAACTGGCGGTAGAGCGTATCGTAGTCTTTGACTTGTGAAACCGGCATGGGAGCGCGAGGCTAATCAGGCCGGCGCGCGAGGTCCAGAGTTGCCTGCGCAACCTTGTTGCCGTCATTGCCGGGTTTGAATTGCGCTACCGGCGCCGCTGGATTGCGGGTGAGCGGACCGCTTTGTGCTTGCCGACGCCGGCATGGCGCGGCAGGCTGTCGCCGCCATGCCCTGGATTACCGTCGTCGTCGAACCGCCGCCGGTCTATGCGCGCCGCTACCACGGTCCCGTCATCGAGCGGGTATTGCCGCTCGCCGAGGCCCGGCGCGCCTGCGCCCGCATGGGCGTGACAAGCGACGGCTGCGCATGGGTGAAGCACGGCAAATGCTACATCGTCATCCCGCGCGGCGGCCCGGTGCGCAATCTCGGCGCCTACCGCCGCCACGAGATGGCGCACTGCAATGGCTGGACCCACGGCCACGCCGGGGCGGACTTTTCGCTGGAACGGAGATTCGACGCGGAATAGCCGAAGGCCGATGCACTAGCTCTTCTTCTCCTCCGGCTCGGCCAGGATCAGCGCCCAGTACACCTTGTACTTCGAGCCCGGCGTATAGACCGCGGCGATGCCCATGCGGGTGGCGCCGGCCAGCAGCATGTTGGCGCGGTGCGATTTCGAATCGCGCCAGCCGGAGAACGCTTCCGCCAGCGTGTGATAGCCGGCGCCGATGTTCTCGGCCGCGCGCGTGGCGGGATAGCCCGCTGTCTTCAGCCGCTTGACGAACGGCTTCTTGACGTTGTGCTCGAGCTTGTCGCGCTCGGCCATGGTCTCGGCCTGCGCCTGCGCCATCGCCGTGAGCGCCGGATCGAGTGTGACGGCCGGCAGCCCGTTGTTGGTGCGGTAGCCGGAGATCATCGAAGCGGCGGCGGCGGCGTCGAGCTTGGCGCCCGGCTGCGCCAGATCGCGATAGAAGCTCGGCTGTTCCGGCTGTCCGGCGCAGGCCGCAAGCGCGAACAATGCCAGCAGCACGAGCAAACGCAGCGGCCTCATCGGCGGGGAACTCCGAATGGAAATGACGGGCACGAACTTATCGTGGACGGGATTGAAGAGTGGTTATCGCCGGCGTTGCCTAGAGCCGGTCCTTGATGCCGGACTTGGCATAAAGCTCGTTGATGTGTTCCTTCACGGCCGCGTTGGTCTCGTCGTTTGCGGGCGCATGCGCCCAGCCGACCTTGGCGCGCGCCGCCTGCGCGATCACTTCGTCCTGCTGCGAGGTGCCGCCGGAGACGCCATAGGCGCCGACCATTTCGTTGCCCTTGAACACCGGCGCCGAACCGCCCGAGGCCGCGATCTTGCCGTTGGTCATGGCGGCAAGACTGATCAGCAGCTGCGCGTTGCGCTCCTTGAACCATTGCTGGATCACCAGCCCGTCGGGAAAGCGCGGGCTCATGGAGCGAAACGCAGCGACCGTGTAGGCCTTGGCGATCGCGGTGTCCGGCGTGATGAAGCCGGCATCGTCCATGCGCTCGACCGCGATCAGGTGGCCTTCCGGGCCGACCACGGCGACCGAAATCGGCACGCCCATCTCCCCGGCCTTTTCGATCACCGCCGCGATGAATTCGCGGCATTCGGCCGCCCGTAACTTCGCCATCCGCCGTCCCCCCAAGCGTTCCGCTTAACCTTTGCTTAACCCATCAAGGCCCCGCAATTAACCGCAAAACAACGGTCGCGGAATAGGGTGCCCGTCAATCCGGACGTGAATATGGCCGAGTCCTCCGCCTCCCCCGCAATTCCGCGCGACTGGCGTCTGCCGGTACTGATCGGCGCCGCCTGCTATGCGGTGAGTTTCGCGCTGTTTGCCATTGTCGTGCCGGCGATCGCGGTCGCGGCGGTTTACGCCGGGCTCGCCGCGCTGCTGGCGATGGCGCTCGCGGCCATGATTCTCGCCCGCGGGCTGCAAGTCCACAACGCGCGCATGCGCGTCGCGCTCGACAACATGTCCCAAGGCCTGTGCATGTTCGACGACAATGAGAGGCTGGTGGTGTGCAACCAGCGCTACACGGAGATGTACAAGTTGCCGGCCGCCGTGGCCAAGACGGGCACCACGCTGTCGAGCCTGCTCGAATACCGCGCCGGCACCGGCAGCTTCTCGCGCAACGTCGACGACTATCGCCGGGAATTGCAGGCCTCCATGACGGAAGGCAACAGCACCCTTACCGAGGTCAAATCCGCCGACGGACGCATGATCGCCGTGATCAACCGGCCGATGGCGGACGGCGGCTGGGTGGCGACCCACGAGGACATCACCGAACGACGCGACGCCGAACAGGAACGCGCCTTGATGCAGGAGCAGCAGCGGCGGCGCGGCATGATCGAGGAGGCAATCTCAGCCTTCCGCCGGCGCGTCGAAGATCACCTGCGCACGGTAACCGAGGGCGCCATGGCGATGCGCTCGACCGCTACCACCTTATTCGCCAGTTCCGGCCAGACGTCGAAGAGCGCGGCGGGCGCGGTCGACGCTTCCAACGAGGCGTCCGCCAACGTGGAGACCGCCGCCGTCGCGGCCGATGAATTGACCGGCTCGATCGGCGAGATCGCCCGCCAGCTTGGCCTGACCACCGACATCGTGCGCGCGGCGGTCACCGAGGCGCAGGGGACCAACCGGCAGATCGCCGCGCTGGCGCAGGCGGCGCAGAAGATCGGCGACGTGATCAAACTGATCCGCACCATCGCCGGACAGACGAACCTCCTGGCGCTCAACGCCACCATCGAAGCCGCGCGCGCAGGCGAAGCCGGCAAGGGCTTCGCGGTGGTGGCCTCCGAGGTCAAATCGCTGGCGGTGCAGACCGCCAAGGCGACCGAGGACATCTCGCAGCTGATCATGTCAGTACAAGACGCGACCGGCGGCGCAGTGACGGCGATCGGACGCATCGCGGGCCGCATGCAGGAAATCGACGGTTACGCCACCGCGGTATCGTCCGCGGTCGAGGAGCAAAGCGCGGCGACGGCCGAAATATCGCACAACGTGGCGAGCGCGGCGCAGGGCGCCAAGCTGGTGGTGTCGGTCCTGGGCGAGGTGGCGGGTGCGGCGACCGACACCAGCCAATCGGCGGAAAGCGTGTTGTCGGCCTCGCAAGCGGTGGAGGCAGCCGCCGCCGAATTGCGCCGCGAGGTCGAGGGCTTCCTCGCCGGCGTCGCGGCGTAACCGCACAGCACTTCAGAAAAAGCCCGACAGCCAGTAGAACAACGCGGCGATCGCCGCCGCCGCCGGGATGGTGATGATCCAGGCGATCACGATATTGTTGGCAACGCTCCAACGCACCGCCGACACCTTGCGGGCGGCGCCGACACCGATGATCGAGCCGGTGATGGTGTGGGTGGTCGACACCGGAATGCCGAGCCAGGTGGCTGCGAACAGCGTGATCGACCCGCCCGCCTCAGCGCAGAAGCCCTGCATTGGCGTCAACCTTGTAATGCGCGAGCCCATGGTGCGCACGATGCGCCAGCCGCCGATCAGCGTGCCGAGCGCCATGGCGATCTGACAGACGATCACCACCCAGAACGGGACGTAGAACTTTTCGCCAAGGTGCCCCTGCGAATAGAGCAGCACGGCGATGATGCCCATGGTCTTCTGCGCGTCATTGCCGCCGTGGCCGAGCGAATAAAACGAAGCCGAAATGAATTGCAGCCGCTGAAAGGTGCGGTCAACCGCGAACGGCGTCGCGCGCACGAAGATCCAAGACATCGCCAACATGATCAGGATCGCCAGCACGAAGCCGAGCAGCGGCGAGCCGGCGATGGCGGCAATGGTCGGCACCAGCCCGCGCCACACGATGACGGACACGCCGGCCTTGGCAATTCCGGCGCCGACCAAGCCGCCGATCAGTGCGTGCGATGAGCTAGACGGAATGCCGAGGCCCCAGGTGATCAGGTTCCAGATGATCGCGCCCATCAGTGCGCCGAACACCACGCGCGGATCGATGACGTGGGCCGCGACGATGCCGGTGCCGAGCGTGTTGGCGACGTGCAGGCCGAAGAACAGAAAAGCGATGAAATTGAAGAACGCCGCCCAGGCCACCGCGTATTGCGGCCGCAGCACACGGGTCGAGACGATAGTCGCGATGGAGTTGGCGGCGTCGTGCAAGCCGTTAAGGAAATCGAACGCCAGTGCGACCGCGATCAGGCCGACCAGCACCGGCAGCGAGAGCACGGCGTCCATTCGGGTCAGACTCCGGCGCTACACATGTTCGATGACGATGCCGTGCATGACATTCGCCACGTCGTCGAAGCGGTCCACCACCTTCTCGAGATGGTCGTAGACTTCGTTGCCGACGAAAAAGGCCATTGAATTGGAATTGACATTGGCCTGGTAGAGCGCCTTAAGGCCGACGTCGTGCAAGTCGTCGGCATGGCCTTCGATTTGCGAGATTTGCTCGGTCAGCGCGCTGATGCGAACAGCTTCCTGGCTGATCGCGCGCAACAGCGGCACCGCCTCCTTGGTGAGCTCGGCGCTCTTCACGATGGCGTCGCCCATCTGCTTCATCTCGGGCGTGAAGTCGCGCACGTCGAACAAGGTGACGGCCTTGGCCGTCTTATGCATCTGGTCGATGGCGTTATCCATCGAGGTGATCAACTCGCGGATGCTGCCGCGGTCAAACGGAGTGATGAAGGTGCGGCGCACCGCAATCAATACCTCGCGGGTGACGTCGTCGGCTTCGTGCTCGTGCTCTATGACGAGACGGCAGTTTTTTTCGACCTGCTCGCCGCCTTCCATCATGGCGCTCAGCGCCCGCGCGCCTGCCAGCACGGCCTCGGCGTGGCGCGCAAAAAGCTCGAAAAAGCGCTCTTCCTTCGGCATCAGAGCGTGAAACCAGCGCATCATGGCGGCGTCTCCCTCGGCTCCGAATCGCAACCCTTATGGCATAGCTGGACGTGGGCCGGGCCGCGGCACAATCGGGCGCGGCCGCCCTGTGGAAACCTATGGGACCGTTGACCGGCGGCTTGCGTCGGCCGCTGCCGCACCAACGCCGCGGGGCAAGACTTTCGCCCTCTCAAAATTTAGCAACCGTCCTGCACACGGGAAGTTTTGCTGCACCGGCGTGCGCGATCATGTTATTGGCGCATGATCTTTTTGAGTAAACCGGTTCCCGCTCTTCGGGATCATGCGCTAGTTTGCGGCGCGATCGGGATCAGGCGAAAAAAGGATAAAAAGGATCAAGAATGCGGTTGGGCTACTTCACCATGCCGGTGCATCCGATGGGCCGGGACTGGTCGCAAACGCTGCGCGAGGACCGCGAGGCCATCATTCTGGCCGACAAGCTCGGCTTCCATGACGCCTTCGTCGGCGAGCACCTGACCGATGCCTGCGAGAACATCACCAACAGCATGTTGTTCCACGCCACGCTGATTCATTCGACGCAGAACATCAAGCTCGCCACCGGCACCACCAATCTGTCGCAGATGCATCCGGTGGTGGTCGCGGTCAACGCCGCCATGCTCGATCATCTCTCGCAAGGGCGCTTCATCATGGGCATCTCCGCCGGCGCGCTGCCGTCGGATTCGGAAGCCATCGGCATCCTCGACCAGGACCGCAACAAGATTTTCGCCGAAGCGATCGACGTCATCCTGGCGGTGTGGGCGCGCGATCCGCCCTACGACATCGATTTTCCCGACAACCGCTTCAAGGTGACGCTCAACCGCACCGCCGCACACCATCTCGGCGTCGGCTTCATGGCCAAGCCATTTCAGAAGCCGCGGCCGGAAATCGTCGGCACCGTGGTGGCGCCGTTCTCGCCCGGCGTGGTGCTGATGGGCAAGCGCGACTTCCATCCGCTGTCGGCCAACTTCCTGCTGGCGCAGCATTTGAAGTCGCACTGGACCAACTACGCCAAGGGCAAGGCCGAGGCGGGACAGAAAGCCAATGCCGCCGACTGGCGGGTGGCGCGCACCATCTTCGTCGCCGACGACGACAAGACGGCCAAGCGCTACGGCTGCAACGACGCTAACAGTCCTTACCGTTTCTACTTTTCGCAGATGCGCGCCAAGATGAAGCGCGGCGGCAGGCTCTATGTGTTCAAGAGCCACAAGGAGCAGGCCGACGACGAGATCACCGACGATTTCGTCATGGACAATTGCGTCACCTTCGGCAGCGTCAACAAGGTTGTCGACGAGATCCTCAAGCTGCGCGAGCAGACCGGCGATTTCGGCGAACTGGTCTATGCCGGCATGGACTGGGTTGACCCGCAGCTCGCCAAGCGCTCGATGCAGTTGATGGCCGAGGAAGTGATGCCGCGGGTCAACGCGGCGACGGCCAAGAGCGCAAGCGCGGCAGCGGAGTAATCTTCAGCGGATCGGCGGCAGCGGCGCGCCCGAGATCGCGGTGCCGCGTTGGTGCGGCGCGGCAGGCTGCGGCCGGTGCGCGACCGCCGGCTGGCCACCGGTCTGCACGTTACCACCGCGCGCAATTTCCTCGGACGTCGGCGAAGTGCCCGGCAGCACCACCACGCGGCTGCCCACCTGCACGCGGCTGTAGAGATCCTCGATATCCTTGTTGAGCAGCCGGATGCAGCCCGACGATACGGTCTTACCGATGGTCGAGGGCTGGTTGGTGCCGTGGATGCGGTAGAGCGTGCGGCCGAGATAGAGCGCGCGCGCGCCCAGCGGATTGCCCGGGCCGCCCGCCATCATGCGCGGCAGGTAGGGCTGGCGTTCGATCATCTCCGCCGGCGGGAACCAATCCGGCCATTCCTTCATCTTCGAGACGCGCTCGGTGCCCGACCAGGTGAAACCTTCGCGCCCGACGCCGATGCCGTAGCGCATCGCCTTGCCGTGGCCGAGGACCAGATAGAGATACGTGTTCGGCGTATCGATGATGATGGTGCCGGCCGGCTCCCTGGTGCGGAAATCGACCATCTGCTTCTGCAGATTCTCCGGCAATTCCTGCGGCGGGCCCTGTTCGGGCTGATCCTCCGGCGGCAATGCCGCCGTCGCCGACGGCGGTACCGGCTGGGGTGCAGCACCCGGCAGAGTCCCGACCACCGCGGGCGGACGCATGGCATCGGTATCGCCGTTGACGGCCGGCCGCTGCTGCTGTTGCTGCTGCTGTTGGTCGATCTGCTGGCCACGGGCCGGCGCATTGAAGGGCGCGATGAAGGCCGGATCGGGCGGCGGCGGCTCGTTTCGTTGCGGATAGGGCAGGATGCGGTCGGGCGTCGCCGTACTGGCCCTGCTGCTGCGCCTCGCGCCGCGGGCGGCGCACGGCCCGATCGGGATTGTTGGGGTCGAGCTGGTAGCCGGGTGGCGGGGCGCTGCTGTAGTAGGGCTGAGCATACTGCGCCAGGGCGGATGCGGCCGGCAGGGCCGCCGCCAGCGGCAGCGTCAGCAGCAAAACACTGAAAAGTCGAATCATATGCCCACCTAAAAGGCACCCCGGCGGCCAAACCCCGCCCATGCCCACCCCTGAATTGCCCCCGGATGGCGGCACATTCAAGACCAGAATAGGGCTATCTCAGTATCGTGATTCTGGGCCGACGGCTCAGGTTTTCTTGGCCTCCGCCGCCAGCACCTGTTTGGCCACGCGGTGGGCGTCAACGGCGGCCGGGAACCCGCAATAGACCGAAATCTGCCGCAAAATGGCGGCCAATTCCTTGGGGGTGAGGCCGTTGCGCAGCGCACCACGGAAATGCGCTTCGAATTCGTGCATGCGGCCGAGGCAGGCGATCATGCCGAGGTTGAGGATGCTGCGTTCGCGCGGCTTCAGGGTGTCGTCGCCCCACACCGCGCCCCAGCAGTATTCGGTGAGCAGCGCCTGGAAGTCGCGGTTGAAGTCGTCGATATTGGCGACGGCGCGGTCGACATATTCGTCGCCAAGCACCTTGCGGCGCATCTGCATGCCTTTGTCGTAGCGTCCCTGATCCATTGGTTCATCCTCCCGTTGTTGGCGGCCGATTTCGCCGCTCGATGCCCCATGTTGACAGAGATTGGCCGATTTCGTCCATTCTCGCGGCATGGAAATAGCCATTGTCGGCGGCGGCATTTGCGGACTCTCGCTGGCGCTACATCTTGCCCAGCGCGGCATCGGATCCCGCGTCTATGAGCGCGCGGGCGAGATCAAGGAGCTCGGCGTCGGCATCACGCTGCTGCCGCACGCCATGCGCGAATTCAGCGCGTTGGGCCTGCGCGAGGCGCTCACCACCGCCGGCATCGAGAACCGCGAGAGCCGCTTCTACAATCGCTTTGGCCAACTCATCTACAAGGAGCCGCGTGGCAAGTTGGCCGGCTATCAATATCCGGAGGTCGGCCTCCATCGCGGCCGGCTGCACCTCATCCTTTACGAGGCCACGCTAAAGCGGCTAGGGCGCGAGGCCGTGTGCACCGACCACGAATGCACCGGTGTCGAGCAGGACGACCACGGTGTCACCGTGCATTTCAGGCGCACAAGCACCGGCGGCAAGCTGGAAAGCGCCCGCGCCGACGTGGTGATCGATTGCGAGGGCATCAATTCGGCCATCCGCAAGCAATTCTACCCGCAGGACAAAATCGCGTTCGCCGGCATCAACACCTGGCGCGGGGTGACGCGGCGCAAGCCGATCCTGGACGGGCGCACCTATATGCGCGTCGGCTCCATTCTGACCGGCAAGATGGTGATCTATCCGATCGTCGATAACATCGACGGCGATGGCAACCAGCTCATCAACTGGATGGCGGAGATCAAGCGCGACACCTTCGAGCAGAACGACTGGAACAAGCCAGGCGACCTCAAGGACTTTTTCCCGCTCTATGAGCGTTGGAAATTCGACTGGCTGGACGTGGCGCAGATGATCCGCGACGCCGACCAGATCCTGGAATATCCCATGGTCGACAAGGACCCGGTCGACGCGTGGACCTTCGGCCGTGTCACACTCGCCGGCGACGCCGCGCATCCGATGTATCCGCGCGGCTCCAACGGTGCGGCGCAAGCCGCGATCGACGCCCGCACTTTGGCCGAGTTTCTGCGCTCGAATTTCGACCCACGCGACGCGCTCAAGGCCTATGAGGCGGCGCGCCTGCCGTCGGCGGCGCGGGTCGTGCGCACCAACCGCGAGCACCCGCCCGATTTCATCAACATCAAGGTCGAGGAACTGGTCGGCGACAGGCCCTTCGACAACCTCGAAAAATACATCAGCCAGGCCGAGCTGCGCGCCCTGTCCGAAAACTACAAGCGCATAGCGGGCTTTGCGCTGGCGGACGAAGGGCTGGGGCGCCGGGGCTGAGCCCCTGCGGCGCGGCGCCAGGCCCCCGCAACGCATCGCTGCCCGCCACGGCATGCGGGGACGCGGCGGAACCGGGTTGCAAAACCGTGACAGTTCAATACCTTAATGCCGGCCAAGGGGCCGTTCCGGCGCGCCCAGGCTTTTTTCTAGGCACAGGATTCGCCACTCTGGCACGTTGATAAAATAGGTTACGGGCTACAATGGATCGGCGACTGCGATGCCAACCGCGCACCCGCGATGGATGACAGCGACGAAGTCCTTATGGCCCGGGTCGCGCGCGGCGACGAGCGGGCGTTTCGCGAGCTCGCGCGCCGTCACCTGCCGGCCATGCTCGGGCTCGCCCGCCGTATCCTCGGCAATGCCGCCGACGCCGAGGACGTGGCGCAGGAGGCCATGTTGCGGGTCTGGACGCACGCGCCGCGCTGGCAGCCGCTGGCGCAGCTGCGCACATGGCTCAGCCGCGTGGTGGTCAATCTCTGCCTCGACCGCAAGCGGCGCGCGCCCTGGGTCGAGTTGGAGGCGGCCGGCGAGCTTGCAGACCCGGCGCCCGGCGCCGGTGAGAGCGTGGAGACCGCCGAGCGCGACCAAATGGTTGCCGCGGCGATCGCCGACCTGCCGGCGCGTCAACGCGCCGCGATCGTGCTGAGCTACACCGAGGGCATGAGCAACGCCCAGGTGGCCGAGATTCTGGATACCACCGTTTCGGCGGTGGAGACCTTGTTGGTGCGCGGCAAGCAGAACCTGCGCCGCGCGTTGGCCGATGTGATCGATGAGGACAAGGACGATGAATAACGAGCAGTTCGACCGGTTTCTCGATGGCGCGCTCAAGCGCCACGCGAACGCACCGCAAGACAACACGGCCTCGGTAGCACGCGTCATGACGCGGCTTGCCGGCGCACTGCCGCGCCAGAAGTTACCTTTCTGGCGGCTGCCGGCGGTCTTGCTCGACTGGCAATTCGCACCGGCCTGGCCGCGCATGGCCGCGCTTGGCGCCTGCGCCGCAGTCGGCTTCTTCATCGGCATTGCCGGCGTCGACCGCCGCATCGACAATCTCGACGGCCGGTCCGCGACCGCGAACAGCCCCGGCATCGGCTCGGTCGTGTTCGAGCCCGAACCGCTGACCGGTGCGCGGCCATGACCTTCGCCCAAGCCATTTCTGTGCCATCGCGCGGCGGATCGCGTTGGCTGCTGCTCGGCTCGCTCGCGCTTAATCTGTTCTTCATCGGCATCGCGCTGGCGATGGCGATCCGCGCGCCGGCGCCGCCCCCACGCTGGGATCCCAACGTGTTCGTGCGCGTCGAGCGGATAGCCACCACACTGCCCCCCGCCGACGCCGACATCCTGCGCGGCGCCATGCAAGCCAACCACGCGGCAATCGATACCGCGCAGACCAAATACCACGCCGCGCGCGACCATATCCACGCCACGCTGCGGGAGGACCCGTTCAAGATCGAAGACTTGCGCGCGGCCATGGCCGAGAGCCGGGCGACTCGGCAGGCCTACGACCAGGTGATCCAGGCGGTATTCGCGGACGCTGCGGCCAAAATGTCGCCGGCCGGCCGCCAGGCCGTCGCCAATTGGCGCAACCCTAAAACCAAGAGCAAAAGCCGATAAAAAGAGGTATTGTCGCGCTGGCTTTGTTGGGGCTTGGAAAGTCGTCGGTATGCGTCGAAAGCAAGCGGGTCGGGGAACGAAAGGGCGCGCGCGTCCGTTTGTCACCATGCTACAAGGATTCTGCCTGGTGTTGTCGCTCGGCGGCTGCATACTCACTGGCGATCTGCCGGAACCTGGCCTCGATATTCCGGCCGCCTATGACGGCGGCCCGCGCAACCCGGCGGCGGCGCAAGCGGCGCTGCCGCCGCTCGACTGGTGGCGCAAGTTTCGCTCACGCGAATTGATTGCGATCATCGAACAGGCGCGCGTCGCCAACCTCGACATCGCCGCCGCGATTGCCCGCATCGTGCAGGCCGACGCGCAGGCGCGTGTCAGCGGCGCGGCATTGCTGCCGGCGATCACACTCAACGACAGCGCCACGCGCTCGCGCTCTTCGCAAACTCTCGTAAAAGGCAGCACCAATCCCAACGTGTACGCGCCCGGCTCACCGCTGCTTACCGCGGCTCAGACCGGAAAATCGGTGCCTGACCAGGTCAAAAACAATCTGTCGGGCGCGCTCAACGCCAGCTTCGAGATCGACTTCTGGGGCAAGAACCGCGCGACGCTGCAAGCGGCCGAGGAAAGCGCCGTCGCCAGCCGCTTCGACCGCGAGGTGGTCGAACTGAGCACGGTGGTGAGCGCGGCCAACGCCTATTTCCAGGTGCTGGCGGCGCAAGACCGGCTGCGCGTCGCCGACGCGAACTTGAAAGCCGCCACTCGCGTCCTCAACCTGATCATGCAGCGGGTCAATGCCGGCACCGCATCGGCGCTCGACACCGCCCAGCAAGAAAGCGTCGTCTATACCCAGCGGGCATCGATCCCGCCGCTGCGGCAAACGCTGAAGCAGAATCGCACGACGCTCGCCATCCTGATGGCGCGCTCGCCGGAGAGCGTTCGCATCCGCGGCGGCTCGCTGAACTCGATCGCGATTCCGCGCGTGACGCCGGGCCTACCGTCCGAATTACTGACGCAACGCCCCGACATCCGCGAAGCGGAGGCGAACCTCGCCGCCGCCAACGCCAACGTCTACAATGCACGCGCGCAATTCCTGCCGAGCATTTCGCTCACCGGTCAAGGCGGCTACCAGAGCGCCATTCTGAGACTTTTGCTGCGGCCGGAATCGGCGATCTACTCGGTCGCAGCCAGCCTGACGCAGCCGATCTTCGAGGGCGGCATGCTGCTCGGCAATCTCGATTTGCAGAAAGGCAAGCAGGATGAGCTGCTGCAGGACTACCGCAAGGCGGTGATCTCCGCCTTCGGCGACGTGGAGAACGCGCTCGACTCAATCCATCAGACAGCGCTGCGCGTGCAGCTGCAGGCCCAGGTGGTGACGAGCTCGCGGCAAGCCTTCAATATTTCCGAGGAGCGGCTGCGCGAAGGCACGATCGACTTGGTCACCGTGCTGCAGACACAGCAGACGCTGTTTACGGCCGAGGACACGCTGGCTCAGGCACAGCTCGCCCGATTGCAAGCGATCGTCAGTCTTTATCAAGCACTAGGGGGCGGCTGGCTACCAAAACCGGTGGAAGCTTCCAATGCACGGTGAACTGCCGAAGCAATCGAAAAAAATCGCCGGCCGCAGACGCCGCATCCTGGCGACCGGGCTGGTGCTCGTCGCGGTCGCGGCCGCGCTGATTTATGTGTTCGCGGCGCCGACGCCGCAGCCGCAACGTTTCGGCCGCGCCAGCCGCTCCGCCGCCCGGGGCCCGGTGCCGGTGCTGGCCGCGCAGGCTGCGCGCGCCGACGTGCCGGTCTACCTCGACGCGGTCGGCACCGCCCGGCCGCTCAACACCGTCACCGTGCGCCCGCAGGTGGACGGCAAGCTGATCGCCATCGCCTTCAAGGAAGGCCAGGACGTCAAGAAGGGCGACCTGCTGGCGCGCATCGACCCGACCATCTTCAAGGCCCAACTCGATCAGGCGATGGCCAAGAAAGCGCAGGACGAGGCGCAGCTCGCCAACGCCAGGAACGATCTCGCCCGTTACCAGAAATTAGCCGCCAACAACGCCATCAACAAACAGCAGGCCGACACCCAGAAGGCGCTGGTCGCGCAATATACCGCGCTGTCGCAGGCCGACCAGGCGGCCATCGAGAATGCGCAGGCGACGCTCAGCTACACCACCATCACCGCGCCGATTTCCGGCCGCACCGGCATCCGCATGGTGGACGAGGGCAACTATGTGCGCGCCGCCGACGCGAGTTCCGCGATCGTGGTGATCACCCAACTCAAGCCGATCTCAGTGCTGTTCAACTTGCCGCAACAGGATCTCGACCGGGTGAACAGCGCCTTCGCCAAGAGCCCGCTGGCGGTCGATGCGCTGCGCTCCAGCAACAACGCGGTGATCGAGCGCGGCAAGCTCACGGTGGTCGACAATCAGGTCGATTCCTCGACCGGCACGGTCAAGCTCAAGGCCGAGTTCCCAAACGCCCAGATGCAGCTTTGGCCGGGCCAGTTCGTCAATGTGCGGTTGCTGATCGACACGCTGAAGCAGGTGGTGGTGATTCCGACCGGCGCGGTGCAACGCGGGCCGGACGGCACCTTCGTTTATGTGATCAAGCCCGACGCCACCGTGGCGATACGCCGGATCGCCGTGCAGAAGCAGAATGAGAAGCAGACCGTGGTCAAGAGCGGGCTTACGCCGTCCGAGCGCGTGGTCACCACCGGCTTCGCGCGGCTGACCGAAGGCGCCAAGGTAACGGCCGGCCGCGGCGCCAGGCCCGCGGGCAGGCCGGCCGGGACGCGGCCGCGCAACGGTGAGCGGCCGGCGGCGGTCGGCCAAGGCGGCGATAGACAGCAGGGTGGCGGCGGCGGACAATCCAAAGCGACGCGATGAGCGTTTCCTCGCCATTTATCCACCGGCCGATCGCGACATCGCTGCTCGGCGTCGCGGTGATGCTGGGCGGACTGCTGGGTTACTGGTGGCTGCCGGTTTCGGCGCTGCCGCAAGTTGACTTTCCCACCATCCAGGTCACCACCCAACTGCCGGGTGCCAACCCCGATACCGTATCGGCGCTGGTGACCGCGCCGCTCGAGCGCCAGTTCGGCCAGATCCCGGCCTTACAGGTGATGACGTCGTCGAGCTCGTTCGGCGTCAGCCAGGTCACGCTCCAATTCGACCTCAACCGCGACATCAACTCCGCCGCCCAGGACGTGCAGTCGGCGATCAACGCCGCCGCTTCCAGCCTGCCGCGCAACCTGCCCTACCCGCCGCTCTATTCGAAAGTGAACCCGGCCGACGTGCCGATCGTCACGCTCGCGCTCACCTCCAAGGCCGTCAGCCAGCGGCGCCTGAGCGACCTGGCCGACACCATCATGGCGCCGCGGCTGTCGGAAGTGAGCGGCGTCGGCCACGTCTCGGTGCAGGGCGGCATCCGCCCGGCCATCCGCATCCAGGCCAATTTGTCCCGGCTCGCGTCCTACGGCATCGGGCTGGAGGACCTGCGCACAGCCATCGTCGGCGCCAACGTGGCGGGGCCGAAAGGCGCGCTCGACGGCGCGCACCAGTCCTACACCATCGCCGCCAACGACCAGATCACCAGCGCCGCCGCCTACCAGGCCGTGGTGGTGGCCTACCGCAACGGCGCGCCGGTCAAGCTCTCCGACGTCGCCGACGTGGTCGACGGGCTGGAGAACAGCAAGGTCGGCGCCTGGTACCAAGGCCAGCCGGCGATCGTCATCGACGTGCAGCGCCAGCCCGGCGCCAACGTGATCGAGACCGTGCAGCGCGTACGCGCCCAACTGCCGCGGCTCAAGCGCGCGCTGCCCGCCTCCGCCGTGCTCACCGTGGTCAACGACCGCACCGAGACCATCCGGGCCTCCATCCGCGACGTGCAATTCACGCTGATGCTGAGCGTGGCGCTGGTGGTGCTGGTGGTGCTGATCTTCCTGCGCACCGTTCGCGCCACCGTCATCGCCGGCGTCGCGCTGCCGCTGTCGCTGATCGCGACTTTCGGCGTGATGTGGTTCTGCGGCTTCTCGCTCGACAATCTCTCGTTGATGGCGCTGACCATCGGCACCGGCTTCGTGGTCGACGACGCCATCGTGATGATCGAGAACATCGTGCGCCACATGGAAAACGGCGAACGCCCGCTGCAGGCGGCGTTGCGCGGCGCCGGCGAGATCGGCTTTACGGTGATCTCTCTGACCATGTCGCTGATCGCGGTGTTCATCCCGCTGCTGTTCATGACCGGGCTGGTCGGGCGCATGTTCCGCGAATTCGCCCTGACGCTGACCATCGCGGTGGTTGCTTCCGCGATCGTCTCGCTGACGCTGACGCCGATGATGTGCAGCCGCCTGCTGCGCGAGGGCCGCAGCGCTGGCACCGACCACGCGCTCACGCGCCGTTTCAACGCAATCGTCGAACGCACGGTAGAATTCTACGAGCGCAGCCTGCACTGGGTACTGCGCCACCAGGGCATGACGCTTGCCCTGACGCTGGCGACGCTGGCGGCCACCATCGCGCTTTACGTGGTGATCCCCAAAGGCTTCCTGCCGTTGCAGGACACCGGCCTGATCACCGCGGTGACCGAGGCCGGGCCCGACGTCTCGTTCACCGAAATGCAGCGCCGCCAGCGTCTGGTCGAGGACGCCTTGCGGGCCGACCCCGACGTTACCGGCGTGGTTTCGGTGCTCGGCGTCAGCCCGGTCAACGCCACGCCCAATGCCGGCCGCCTCGCCATCGCGCTCAAGCCGCGGGACGAACGCAGCGATCTGGTGGGCGCGATCATCGCGCGGCTGGAGCGCGCGGTTTCAGACATTCCCGGCATGACGGTTTATTTCCAGGCCGCCCAGGACATCCAGATTTCCACCCGCGCCAGCCGCGCCCAGTATCAGTACACGCTGGTGTCCACCAGCCGCGCCGAGGTTCTGCAATGGGCCGCGAAGCTGACACAAGCGCTACGCCAGGCACCGGCCCTGCGCGACGTCGCCTCCGAGGCGCAGCAGAGCGGCCCCCGCGTGGTGGTGCAAGTCGACCGCGAGCAGGCCGGCCGCCTTGGCGTCTCCATGCAGAGCGTCACCGACACGCTCAACGACGCCTTCGGCCAACGGCAGATCTCGACCATTTACGGCCAAGCCAACCAGTACCGGGTGATCCTGGAAGCGCAGCCGCACTACCAGCAGGATCCCTCCGCGCTGTCGCGGCTGTTCGTTACCGGCTCCAGCACCTCGACCGGCACGGTTTCCACGGCCGGCAATACCGCGTCCGGCACCACCAATACCAACACCACCGCCACGCCCAACACCGTGACCGGCAGCGATCAGGTGCCGCTCGCCTCTTTCGCCACCTTCGTGCGGACGACGGCGCCGCTTGCGATTGCGCACCAGGAGCAGTTCCCGGCGGCCACGATCAGTTTCAACCTGGCGCGCGGCTACGCGCTGTCCGACGCGGTCGCAACCATCGCCAGCGCCGAGCAGAGCATCGAGATGCCGGCGTCGGTCAACGGCAACTTCTCCGGTGACGTTGCCGAATTCGCGCAATCGCTTGCCGGCGAACCATGGCTGATCCTGGCGGCCGCGATTGCCATCTACATCGTGCTCGGCGTGCTGTACGAGAGCTTCATTCATCCGATGACGATCCTGTCCACCCTGCCCTCGGCCGGCGTCGGCGCGCTGCTGGCGCTGATGCTGTTCGGCTACGACCTTTCGGTGATCGCGCTGATCGGCATCGTGCTGCTGATGGGCATCGTGAAAAAGAACGCCATCTTGATGATCGACTTCGCGCTTGAAGCCGAGCGCCACCAAGGCATGGGTCCAAAGGAAGCGATCACGCAGGCAGCGTTGTTGCGATTCCGCCCGATCATGATGACGACCTTGGCCGCGCTGTTCGGCGCACTGCCGCTGGCGCTGGAAGGCGGCACCGGCAGTGAACTGCGCAACCCGCTCGGCATCACCATCGTCGGCGGCCTGCTTCTGTCGCAGTTGCTGACGCTCTACACCACGCCGGTGATCTATCTTTACATGGAACGGTTGCGCGCGCGGCTGTCGCCGGCAAGACGGCGGCGATTTGCAGCCCGGCCGGCGCGAGACCGGCCATGAACTTCTCGCGGCCCTTTATTCACCGGCCAATCGGCACCACTCTTATGGCGATCGGTCTATTCCTGGTCGGCGCAGTTGCATACGCGTTTTTGCCGGTTTCCAGCCTGCCCAACGTCGAACTTGCCACCATCAGGGTGAGCGCGAACCGCCCGGGGGCCGATCCCGCCACCATGGCGGCGACGGTAGCGGCCCCGATCGAGCGCCACCTGGCCGAGATCGCCGGCGTCACCGAACTCACCTCGGTTTCATCGCTCGGCAACGCGCGCATCACCGTGCAATTCGACCTTTCGCGCTCAATCGACGGCGCCGCGCAGGACGTGCAGGCGGCGCTCAACGCCGCGCTCAACGACCTGCCCTCCGACATGCCGTCGCTGCCAAGGTTCCGCAAATTCAATCCGTCGGCCGCGCCGATCCTGATCCTGGCGCTGACCTCCAAGACCATGCAGGGAAGCGCGATATACGACGCGGCCGACAGCGTCATCGCGCAGCGGCTTTCCCAGGTGGATGGCGTCGCTGACGTTTCCGTCGCGGGCTCCGAGCAGCCGGCAATTCGCGTGCGCGTCGACCCGCGCCGGCTCGCCGCCATGGGCGTATCCATGGAAAAAGTGCGCACGGCGATCGCCAACGCCAACGCGGTTGGTCCGTTGGGCGCCTTCGACGGGCCGCAGCGCAACGTCACGGTCGGCATCAACGGACAGTTGCGGGCGGCCGGCGAGTACAATCCGGTGGTGGTGAAGACGGTGGACGGTAAAGTGATCCGCCTCGGCGACGTCGCCACCATCCGGCCGAGCGTGCGCAACAGTCTTTCCGCCGGCTGGTATAACAAGCAACCTTCGGTGCTGCTATTCATCACCAAGCAGGCCGACGCCAACGTCATCGATACGGTCGACCGCATCTTCAAGCTGCTACCGACGCTCAAGCAGTGGGTGCCCGCCGCGCTCGATATCGCGGTGTTGGCTGACCGTACCCAGACCATCCACGCCAGCGTGCACGATATGCAGCTGACGCTTGCGGCGAGCGCCGCGCTGGTGATGCTGGTGGTATTTTTATTCCTGCGGCGGGCGGCACCCACGGCGGCAGCCGGCATTACCGTGCCGCTGGCGCTCGCCGGCACCTGCGCGGCAATGTGGGCGGCCGGCTTCTCGATAAACATCTTATCGCTGATGGCGCTGGCCATCAGCGTCGGCTTCGTGGTCGACGACGCCATCGTGATGATCGAGAATGTATTCCGCAATCTGGAACGGGGCTACTCGCCGTTGCGCGCGACGCTGAAAGGTTCGCGTCAGATCGGCTTCACGGTCGTGTCGATCAGCGTCTCGCTGATTGCCGCCTTCACGCCGCTCTTGTTTATGGGCGGCATCGTCGGCCGCTTTTTCCGCGAGTTCTCGATGACGCTGACGTTCGCGATCATCTTCTCCACCTTGGTGTCGCTGTCGGTGACGCCGATGATCTGCGCCTATTTCGTGCGCAAGCCGCCGAAGCGCGATGCGACTTGGCTTGACCGCTTCGTGGAAGGGCTGGTCTCGCGCATGGTGCATTTCTACGACCGCAGCCTCACGGTCGTGCTCGAACGGCGCGGGCTGACGTTGCTCGTCTTCTTCGCCACCATCGCGCTCACTGTCGGCCTCTATATCAAGACGCCGAAAGGCTATATCCCGGCGGACGATACCGGGCTGATCTTCGGCGGCACGCGTGCCTCCACCGATATCTCCTTCGACGCGATGAAGGCGCTCCAGCTCAAAGCCATGGACATCGTGCTGGCCGATCCGGCGG
Source organism: uncultured Alphaproteobacteria bacterium (assembly GCA_963814885.1). Taxonomy (GTDB): domain Bacteria; phylum Pseudomonadota; class Alphaproteobacteria; order Rhizobiales; family Xanthobacteraceae; genus Pseudolabrys. The sequence goes on from CAWFEO010000020.1 coordinate 126,347, forward strand.
TTTCCGGCCTTGCCTCGAATGTGGGCGGCGGCCTGTTCGGCGCGTCGGTCAACCGGGGGCGAATGTTCATCAGCCTGAAGCCTCTCAAAGAACGCGACAATGTCCCCACACAGACCGTGGTTGGCCGCCTGCGCGCGAAGCTCAATCGCAGTCCTGGCCTGCGCGTGTTTTTGGTGCCGGCGCAGGAGATCCGCACCAGTGGCCGCCATAGCGACTCGCAATATCAGTTCACGTTGTGGGGCGCCGATATCGATGAATTGCAAAATTGGGTGCCGCGTGTGCTCGAACGCGTCAAGCAGATCCCCGGCATTGTCGACGTCACCACTGACCGCGAACAAGGCGGTCTACAAGCCAATGTCGTGATCGACCGCCAGGCGGCCGCACGCCTCGGCGTGCGCATGCAGGACATCGACAGCGCGCTCAATGACGCCTTCTCGCAGCGGCAGATTTCAACCATCTATTCCGCGCGCAACCAGTATCGCGTTATTCTGGAGGTGAACCGCAACGACCAGCGCGATCCCAATGATCTTGACCGGATCTACGTCTCAGGAAGCGGCGGCACGCAGGTGCCGCTGACCTCGCTCGCCCATGTTGAGCGGGGGATCGCGCCGCTGGTAGTCAATCACCAAGGGCAATTCCCGGCCGTCACCATCACCTACAATCTAGCCGAAGGTACCACGCTGGCAGCCGGCACGGCGGCGATCGAGCAGGCTGTGGCGGAAATGCATATTCCCGACGCGATTCATTCCGACTTCGCCGGCGACGTGCAGTCCTATAAATATAGCGCGCGAGCGCAACCGCTTTTGCTGCTGGCGGCGCTGGTCGCGGTCTATATCGTGCTCGGCGTGCTGTATGAAAGCCTGGCGCACCCGCTGACGATCATTTCGACGTTGCCTTCGGCGGGACTGGGCGCGCTGCTCGCCTTGCAGGTGTTCGGTGCCGATCTGTCGTTGATTGCGTTCATCGGTATCATTCTGCTGATCGGCATCGTGAAGAAGAACGGCATCATGATGGTCGACTTTGCGCTCGAGGGTGAGCGCCAGCGTGGCTTGTCGCCGCGACGCGCGATCCATGAAGCGTGTCTGGAGCGGTTCCGGCCAATCCTGATGACCACCCTCGCCGCTATGCTGGGCGCGGCGCCATTGCTGGTCGCCATCGGCCCGGGCTCCGAATTGCGCCGCCCGCTCGGTATCACCATCATCGGCGGCCTGCTGGTGTCGCAGGTGCTCACGCTCTACACCACGCCGGTAATCTACCTGCTGCTCGACCGCCTGCACCGCAAATGGGGCGGCATGCACGCCTCCGTCCTGCGCCGCCCGCGCGTGCAGCCGGCGGAATAGTCACACGCCCAAATAACGGTGCTGCACGTCCGGCGCGGCGGCGAGCGCTGCGGAATCGCCCGACCACACCACACGGCCGCGCTCGATCAGGAAATGGTGGTCGGCGACGCGGATCAGCGTGTCGACGTTCTTGTCGATAACCAGGATGGCAAGGCCAGACTCTTTCAACCGCGCCAAGCAGCGCCAGATCTCGGCGCGGATCAGCGGCGCCAGGCCTTCGGTGGCCTCGTCCAGGATCAAGAGCCGCGGATTGGTCATCAGCGCGCGCCCGATCGCCAGCATCTGCTGCTCGCCACCGGAAAGCTGGTTGCCCATGCTGTCGGCGCGCTCGGCCAGCCGCGGGAACAGCCTGTACACGGTGTCCAGCGTCCAGGCCGCGCCGTCGCGCGCCACCGCCGTCGCCAGCAGGTTCTCGCGCACGGTGAGGTTTGGAAATATCTGCCGGCCTTCCGGCACCAGCCCGATGCCGCGCTTGGCCACCCGGTAGGCCGGCAGGCCGCGAATGTCGTCGCCCATGAAGCGGATCGCGCCCGCGCGCGCCGGCGTCAGCCCCATGATTGAGCGCACGGTGGTGGTCTTGCCCATGCCATTGCGCCCCATCAGCGTCACCATCTCGCCGGAGCCGATGCCGAGCGACACGCCGAACAGCACCTGCGAGAGACCGTAGCAGGTCTCGATGCCGGAAACTTCGAGCACGCTGTCAGCCCTTGTCTCAGCCATGGGTGGGCTCCGCTTCCGCCTCGCCCAGATAGGCGTCGCGCACCTGGGGGTTGGCGCGGATATCGGCGGGTGCGCCCGAGGCGATCACCCGACCGTAGACCAGCACCGTAATGCGGTCGGCGAGCGCGAACACCGCTTCCATGTCATGCTCGACCAGCAGGATGGTCACTTCCGATTTCAAGGCGCGCAGCATGGCCACCATGCGCGCTGATTCCTCCGGCCCGAGGCCGGCCATCGGCTCGTCCAGCAGCAACAAGCGTGGCGCGCCTGCCAGCGCCATGGCCAGCTCGAGCTGGCGGTGCTCGCCGTGACTGAGCGCGGAGGCCGGTACGTCGGCGCGCGCACTCAAGCCGACGCGTGCCAGCGCCGCCCGCGCCGGCGCGCGCAGATCGTTTTCTTCGCGAGCATTGCGCCAGAATCGAAACGAGTGCCCGGCATGCGCCTGTACCGCCAGCGCCACATTGTCGAGCACACTGAAATCGAGAAACAAGGACGTGATCTGGAACGAACGCGCCAACCCAAGCGCGCTGCGGCGGTGCACCGGCAGCGCGATGATGTCGTTACCCGCGAAACGGACGCGGCCGGCATCCGGCCGCAATTGCCCGGACAGTTGGGCGATCAACGTGGTCTTGCCGGCCCCGTTCGGCCCGATCACCGCGTGCAACTCGCCTTCTTCGACGTTGAGCACGACGTCGTCGGTGGCAACGATACCGCCGAAACGCTTGGCGAGATGGCCGACCTGCAGCAAGGGCTCGCTCATGCGCGCACCTTTGCGCTGACTTGCGCGAGCAGCCCGTCGATGCCGCCGCGCGCGAACAGCACCACCAGCAGCAACAGCGGCCCGAGAATGATCTGCCAATATTCGGTGATGCCGGAGAGCGTTTCCTCCAGCACCAGGAGCGCTACCGCGCCATACAGCGGACCGATGGCGGAGGCCATGCCGCCCAGCACCACCATGATGATGAGATCGCCCGAGCGGGTCCAATACATCATCGCGGGGCTGACGAAATCCGCCTGGTTGGCGAGCAGCGCACCGGCCAGCCCGCACAGCGTGCCGGCGATGACGAAGCAGGTGAGCTTGTAGCGGTAGGTCGCAAAGCCGATCGCCCGCATGCGGGTTTCGTTCGAGCGCGCGCCCTGGATCACCAGCCCGAAGCGCGAATTCACCAGCCGCCACACCAGATAGATCGCGCCCAGCAGCAGCGCCAGGCAGACGTAATAGAACTGCACCTTGTCCGACAGGTTGATGGGAGCGAAGAACTGGCTGCGCTTGGCGATGGTGAGTCCGTCGTCGCCGCCATAGCGCGCGATGCCGGCGACGACGTAGTAGGCCATCTGCGCGAAGGCCAAAGTGATCATGATGAAGTAGACGCCGCGCGTGCGCAGGCTCAAGGCGCCGATCACGAACGCAAACAACGCGCTCGCGGCCAGCGCCACCGGCCATTGCACGAAGGCGGTCGTTATTCCTTCCTGCGCCAGCATGGCGACCGCATAGCCGCCAATGCCGAGATAGGCGGCGTGGCCGAAGCTCATCATGCCGCCATAGCCGAGGATCAAATTGAGGCTGACCGCGGCGAGCGCCAAAATGACGATGCGCGTGAACAGCGTGAGCAGGAACGGATCGCCGGCGAGCCGCACGTAGACCGGCAGCAGCGCCAACGCCAGCAGCAGCGCGGCCGCGACCACGTTGCGCAAGGTGAGCCGGGCGCTCATTTGCCGCCCGCCGAGAACAGGCCCTCGGGCTTCACCACCAGCACGATCGCCATCAACAAATAGATCAGCATGGAGGACAGCGCCGGCGCCGCGGTGGAGGCCGCTTCTTTGCTCAGCACCGCCCGCAGCAGATCGGGCAAATAAGAGCGGCCGAGCGTGTCGATGAAGCCGACCAGCAGCGCCGCGACCAACGCGCCGCGGACGGAGCCGATGCCGCCGATGACGGTGACGACGAAGGCGAGGATGAGGATGTTCTCGCCCATACCGATCTGCACGGTCAGGATCGGCGCCTGCATCAGGCCGGCCAGTCCTGCGAGCGCGGCGCCCAGGCCGAACACCAGCGTATAGAGCAGCTTGATGTTGACGCCGAGCGCGCCCACCATCTCGCGGTTGGAGGCGCCGGCGCGGATCAGCATGCCGACGCGGGTGCGCATCACCAGCACGTAGAGAAAAGCGGCGACCACCAGCGTCACCACGATCATCGACAACTTGTAGGCGGAATAGGAAATGCCGGGCAGCACTTCGACCGGCAGCACCAGCCAGGACGGCAGCGGCAGGCTCATGCCCTCGGCGCCCCAGATCAACCGCACCGCTTCATTGAAGAACAGGATCAACCCGAAGGTGGCGAGCACGTGGTCGAGATGGTCGCGGCCGTAAAGCCTGCGCATCGCGACCACCTCGACCGCCATGCCGACAACAAGCGTCGCCACCAGCGCCAGCGCCGCGCCCAGCACAAAGCTGCCGGTCCAGGCCGCGAAGGTGGCGGCGAAATAGGCGCCGATCATGTAGAGCGAACCGTGCGCCAGGTTGACCAGGTCCATGATGCCGAACACCAGCGTCAGCCCAGCCGCCAGCAGGAACAGCAGCAGGCCGAACTGCAATCCGTTCAGGCATTGCTCGATGAAAAGCGTCATGATTGCGCAGGCCTTGAATTTCGCCGCTGACACGACAAGCAAACGGCGGCAGCGTAAACGCGCCGCCGCCGCCGAATGCTGCTCGCGGATCACTTCATCGGGCACTTGCCGTGGAAGGCGTCCTGGTTGTCCTTGACAATGGTGGCGACGGTCTTCAGCACGAAGTCCCCCTTGGCGTCCTTCACCACGTCCTGAAGATAGAAGTTCTGGATCGGGAAGTGGTTATTGCCGTATCGGAAGTCACCACGCACCGACTTAAAGTTCGCCTTCTTGAGCGCCGCGCGCACCGCATCCTTGTCGGACAGGTTGCCCTTGGTGGCGGCCACCGCCGAGGCGATCAGGTTGGCGGCGTCATAGGATTGCGCGCCGTAGAAGGACGGCTTCTTGCCTTTGTACTTCTTGATGAAGTCGGCGACGAACTTCTTGTTGGCCGCATTCGGTAGATCGTTAACCCATTCCTGCGCGCCGGGAACGCCGAGCGCGAGGTCCTTCTGCAAGGGCAGCGACAATTCGTCGATGGTGAAGGCCGTATAGAGCGGAATCTTGCCCTTGAGGCCCGCCTGCGCATACTGGCGTGAGGAACTGCACGCCGGCTTTGCCCGGATAGAACACGAACATCGCTTCCGGATTGGCGGCCTTGGCTTTCGCAAGCTCGGCCGAGAAGTCGAGCTGCGTCGGCCACTTGGTCAATTCTTCGCCGACAATCTTGCCTTTGAAGGTGGCGGCGACGCCCGCCAGCATGTCCTTGCCGGCCGCGTAGTTCGGGCCGATCAGGAACACGCTCTTCACGCCCTTCTGGTTCATGTAGTGGCCCATGGCCTGCGGCGTCTGGTCGTTCTGCCACGAGGTCGAGAAGAAATAGGGCGAGCACTGTTCGCCGGCGAGCTGATGCGGGCCGGCATTGGCGCTGATCAGAAAGGTCTTGGAATCGAAGGCCGGCTTGACCGACGCCAGCAGCACGTTCGACCAGATGTAGCCGGCCAAGAAGTCGACATGGTCGGACTGGATCAGCTTCTGGGTTTTTTGCAGACCGATTGCCGGCTTGAAGCCGTCGTCTTCGTAGATCACCTCGACCGGCAGACCGCCCATTTTGCGGCCCATGTGATCGAGCGCGAGCTCGAAACTGTCGCGCATGTTGTTGCCGATCACCGCGACTGGGCCGCTGAAGGTCGACACGAAGCCGATCTTGACCGATTTTTTCTGGGCCATGGCCGGGCCCACAGCGAGCAGCAATGCGGCGCTCGCGGCCAGCAAGGTCTTACGCATAGGTTGTCCTCCCTCGGAGCCGCTTCGGGCCCTTGTTATCAGATGCCCTGATCCTACCGGTAAGGCTATGGAAACGTCCACCCGCACCGACGCCGCAGCCTGCGCGCTAACGCAAAACGGCCAGCGATCCGGCCATATTGGCTAGGCAGCTGCAATCGGCTGACCGCAGCGGCGGGCGTTCCGCGTCGTCATCCGCCGCTCCCACGCAAGACCTTGCGGAAAGATAATTCCAAAGGCGGGTTCAAGCAGTGCCCCCGGCGGCGGCGCGGAATGCCAGCTTGGTTTACGTCACCGGCGCCGCCTGCCGGCGGCGCATCTCGCGAAACGAAACGAGCTTTTGGGCGCGCTCGTCCCACAGCACGAGGCGCACGCATTTGATGCTGTCCCACAGAGTCAGCCGGCCGATTTGGCCCAACTCGGGATGATCGCGCAATACGCGCGGCAGCCGGTAATACGGAATGCGGCTGCATAGATGATGTACGTGATGGATGCCGATATTAGCCGTGAACCATCGCAGGACGCCCGGCAGCACATAGTGCGAGCTGCCGTGCAGCGCGACTTCGTGCCGGTCCCAATTTTCGTTGTCGACCCACAATGTGTGCTCGAACTGGTGCTGTACGTAGAACAGCCAGACGCCCATGGTCGCCGCCAGCAGCATGATCGGCAGATGCACCAGCAAGAAAGGTCCGACGCCGATCAGCCAGATCAGCACGGCGACGATTGTCCCGGCCGCCGCGTTGGTCGCCATGGTGCTGAGCCACGGTGTCCAGCCGCTGCGCATGAGCCCGATCGGCAGGCGATGACGCAAAATGAAAAGATAAGCGGGCCCGACGCCAAACATCACTGCCGGATGGCGATAGAGCCGATATTGGAGCCGGCCCCAGCGCGACAGCGCCAAGTATTCGCGCACCGTCAGCGTATCGATATCGCCGATGCCGCGCCGCTCGAGACTGCCCGACGTCGCGTGATGAATAGCGTGGTTGCGACGCCAATAATCGTAGGGCGTCAGCGTGAGAACACCCAGCACGCGGCCGATCCAGTCATTGGCAAGGCGGTGGCGGAAGAAGGCGCCGTGCCCACAATCGTGCTGAATCATGAAAAGGCGAACCAGAAAACCCGCCGCCGGCACCGCCAGCAGCAGGGTCAGCCACCAATATCCGAACGAATAGGACAGCCACATCAGCACCCAGAGCGCAGCCAACGGCCCGAAGGAGATTGTGAGCTCGATTACGCTGCGCCCATGGCTGGGCTCGCGATAGCGCAAAAAGATTTGCGACCAGTTGCGCGCCTCACCTGTCCCGGTCAGATTGACCGGGCCTTGTCCCTTGTTCAACTTGATATCCTTTGCATCAATGGCCGAGGGATGAACCACTTGGCCGGCTGGGCTATCGCGCCCGTTCGCAATGCAGGGATATACAGATTATTGGCAGATTATCGAGGTTTTTCTTATGGTCACTATTGAGCAATTCGGCATTCTAGACCGGCGATCGGGCTTTATTGCCGCAGGAGGCCATGAATGACTCCCACCGTTGCCATCATCGCGCCGGGCAATATGGGCGCCGGCGTCGCCAAGCGCCTGACCGAGAACAAGGTGACGGTGCTCACCGCGCTCGCCGGCCGCAGCGCGGCGAGCGGGGAACGCGCGCGCGCCGCCGGCATGACAGCGGCCTCCGAACGCGATTTGCCGGAAGCCGATTTCCTGTTGTCGATCGTGCCGCCGGGCGAAGCGCTGGCGCTGGCGCGGCGGCTCACGCCGGTGCTCACCGCCGCCAACAGAAAACCTGTTTACGTCGAATGCAATGCGGTCAACCCGCAAACCATGCTCAAGATCGCCGATGTGATCGCCGAGACCGGCTGCCGCTTCGCCGCCGCCGGCATTATCGGGCCGCCGCCCAAGCCGGGCACCAGCAACACCAAGTTCTACGCCTCCGGCGCGGCGGCCAAGGATTTCGCCAGGCTCAACGACTACGGGCTGATCGTGCGCGTGCTCGAGGGCGAGCTCACCGCCGCCCACTCGCTCAAGATGTCGTACGCCGGAATCACCAAGGGCTTCACAGCGCTGGGCGCCGCCATGATGCTGGCGGCCACCCGCGCCGGCGCGGCCGAGGCACTTCATGCCGAGTTGGCCGAAAGCCAGCAACCGCTGCTCGGGTTTCTCAACCGCATGACGCCGGCCATGTACAGCAAGGCCTATCGCTGGGTGGCCGAGCTCGACGAGATTTCGGCGTTTGTCGGCGAGGATCGTCCCGAGCACGAAATGCTGTCCGCCGCCGCCCGGCTCTATGAGCGCATCGCGCGGGATTTTGACGGCGAGAAGACGGAGATCGAGGACCTCGACCGGTTCCTCAAATCGCCATGAGCGAGCAACCCATCCTGGTCGCGCAGCACACCGGCTACCGCATCATAACCCTCAACCGGCCGGACAAGCTCAACGCCTTCAACGAGGCGATGCATCAGGCACTGCGCGAGGCCATCGCCGACGCCGAAGCCGACGAGAATTGCCGCGCGCTCATGCTCACCGGCAATGGCCGCGGATTTTGCGCCGGCCAGGACTTGGCCGACCGCCTCGCCGCGCCGGGCGAAACCGTCGTCCTCGGCAGCACGCTGGAGGCGCATTACAATCCGCTGGTACGCAAGCTGCGCAGCCTTCCCTTCCCGGTGGTCGCAGCCGTCAACGGTGTCGCCGCCGGCGCCGGCTGCAACATCGCGCTCGCCTGTGACATCGTCATCGCCGGAAAGTCCGCGAGTTTCATCCAGTCGTTCGCGCGCATCGGGCTGATCCCGGACTCCGGCGGCACCTGGTTTCTGCCGCGCCTGGCCGGAGATGCCCGTGCCCGCGGGCTGGCGCTGATTGCGCAGGAATTGACCGCGGAAAAGGCCGCCAACTGGGGGCTGATCTGGCAATGCGTGAACGACGACGCGCTGATCTACGAAGCGCGGCGCATCTGCGAGCATTTCGCCGCCGCGCCCACGCAAGGCCTGGCGCTGATCAAGCGCGCGCTCAATGCCTCGGCTGGAAACACGCTCGATGCCCAGCTCGATCTCGAGCGCGACCTGCAGCGCGAGGCGAGCCAGACCCCCGACTACGCCGAGGGCGTGCGCGCCTTCATCGAGAAACGCCAACCCAACTTCACCGGCCGCAAGAAATCCCCGTAATTCCTTGTGTTTCCGGCGCCTTGGCCATCCGTCGGCGACGGAGCCCGGTACCGCGCATACCACCTAACCAACCCGCCGCCGGTGGATTAAACTGTCACACAGCCGTGGCATGATTTCGCTAATGCCGGTCAGCCACCGCAGGAGGGCGCCAATGTCAAAAATCATCAACGCATTATTCGGTTTCATCGCGATCGTGACGATCGCCTGCGGCCTTGCCGGCACGGCCGGCGCCGCGGATTGCCCGCGCGGCACGCTCGACAAGGCCTATTGCGACCGCAATGGCGACCTGGTGGCCGACACGCCGGAAAAGCCCGTCAACCCATCGACCATCATCTTCTCTTACACGCCGGTGGAGGACCCGGCCGTCTATCAGAAGGTGTGGGATGGCTTTATCAAGCACATGGCGAAGGTGACCGGCAAAAAGGTCGTGTTCTTCCCGGTGCAATCGTATGCGGCGCAATACGAAGCGATGCGCTCGGGTCGCCTGCACGTGGCCGGCGTCAACACCGGCGGCAATCCGATCGCAGTCAATTGCGCGGGCCTCGTTCCCTTCGCGATGATGGCGGCCAAGGACGGCTCGTTCGGTTACGAGATGGAGATCATCGTTCCCGCCGACAGCCCGATCAAGACGCCCGCCGATCTCAAGGGCAAGAAGGTCGCCTTCACCTCGCCGACCTCGAACTCGGGCTTCAAGGCGCCGTCGGCGATCCTGAAAGCCGACTACAATCTGGTGGCCAAGAAGGACTTCGAGCCGACCTTTTCGGGCAAGCACGACAACTCGATCCTCGGCGTCGCCAACAAGGACTATGAGGCCGCGGCGGTCGCCAACTCGGTGCTCAAGCGCATGATCGACCGCAAAGTGGTCGACCCGAAGAAAATCCGCTCGATCTACAAGTCGCAGACCTTCCCCACCACCGGTTACGGCTACGCCCACAATCTCGACCCCAAGGTCGTGGCCAAGATCAAGGAGGCGTTCTTCACCTTCCCGTGGGAAGGCTCCGCCCTTCAAAAAGAATTCAAGAAAGAGGGCAAGTTCATCCCGATCGAGTACAAGAAGGACTGGGAAGTCATCCGCAAGATCAACTCGGCCAACGGCGTCAAATATACGTGCAAGTGACGCCTGCCCGGATCATCCGGCAACCGTGAACTGTCATCGCCCGCGCAAGCGGGCGATCCAGTATCCCCGGTGCTGCGGAAACCCACCTGTCCCACGCCTACCTTGGCGAATACTGGGTGCCCCGCTTTCGCGGGGCATGACAGCCTGAGATAATGCCGGCGAGGTCGGGGGAGACACCGCCAGATGCTTCGCATCAAAGGGCTCAGCAAGCGCTACCGCACCGGCGACCTGGCGCTGAAGGACATCGATCTCGATCTGCCTGACGGCCAGGTGATGGCGTTGATCGGTCCGTCCGGCGCCGGCAAATCCACGCTGATCCGCTGCATCAACCGGCTGGTCGAGCCGACCGTGGGCACCGTCACGCTCAACGACGTGGAGATTACCGCCCTCGGCGGTAACCAGCTTCGGCGCGCGCGGCGCAAGATGGGGATGATCTTCCAGGAATACGCGCTGGTCGAACGCCTGAGCGTGATGGAGAACGTGCTCAGCGGCCGCCTTGGCTATGTCGGCTTCTGGCAGAGCTGGTTCCGCCGTTTCCCGCAGGCCGATATCGACGAGGCATTCCGGCTGCTGGAGCGCGTCGGCCTCGATCACATGGCGGACAAGCGTGCCGATGAGCTGTCCGGCGGCCAACGCCAGCGCGTGGGCATCTGCCGCGCGCTGGTCCAGAACCCGGAATTGCTGCTGGTGGATGAGCCGACGGCCTCGCTCGATCCCAAGACCTCGCGGCAGATCATGCGGCTGATCAAGGAACTGTGCGAGGAGCGCCGCCTGTCGGCGATCATCAATATCCACGACGTCATGCTGGCGCAGCAATTCGCCGAACGCATCGTGGGTTTGAGGGTGGGCGAGATCGTCTATGACGGACCGCCGGACGCCGTCACCGCCGAAGTGCTCACCGCGATCTATGGCGAAGAGGACTGGTCGGCCACCATCCGCAAGGTCGAGGACGCCGACGAAGCGGCGAGCGAGACGGAGGCCGAGGTCATCGCACTCGAGCCCCGCCAGCCTGAGCGCGACCGCCTGGCGGGCTTACGATGAGGCGCAACGCGCCATGACCATGACCCTCGCCGCCCCGCGCCGCTGGCGCAAGCCGCCGCTGATCAAGCGAGCCTGGCTGCGCTGGACGCTGGCACTCGGCGCCGCGCTTTATCTCGCGCTTGCGCTCGGCACCACCGACATCAATTGGACGCGGGTCTGGGAAGGGCTGCCGCGCGGCGCCCAATTTATCACCGCTTTCTTCCCGCCCGATTTCACCAGCCGCTGGAGCGAAATCGTCGACGGCATTTCCGAAAGCCTGTGGATGACGGTAACTTCCACCGTGATCGGCGTGGCGCTGTCGGTGCCGGTCGGCATTGGGGCTGCCCGCAACATCGCGCCGCTGCCGGTCTATTATTTCTGCCGCGCCGTCCTGGCGGTGTCGCGCAGCTTCCAGGAAGTGATTCTGGCGATCTTCTTCGTCAAATTGTTCGGCTTCGGGCCGTTCGCCGGCTTCGTCACTTTGTCCTTCGCCACCATCGGCTTCTACGGCAAGCTGCTCGCCGAGGACATCGAGGACATGGACCCGGTGCCGGCGGAAGCGGTGCGCGCCACCGGCGCCAGCTGGCTGCAATGGATCAATTTCGGCGTGCAGCCGCAGGTCATGCCGCGCATGATCGGGCTTGGGCTCTACCGGCTCGATATCAATTTCCGCGAGTCGGCGGTGGTCGGCATCGTCGGCGGCGGCGGCATCGGCGCCACGCTCAACACGTCGTTCGACCGTTATGAATTCGATTCCGCCGCCGCCATCCTGCTGGTCATCATCGCCATCGTGATGGCGGTGGAATATTCGTCCGGTTACTTGCGGCGTTGGGTGAAGTGATGGCGGTCGCGCTACGCAACGGAACTAAAATCTGGCAGCGGCGCGAGCGAGGCGCGCAGCTCGCGGTCTGGGCCGCCTGGCTCGCGGCCGCCGCGTTGTTCGTCGCCTGCTTCCAGTTCATCTCGGACAAGACCATCTGGGCCTTCGTCTTGGACGCGCCGCAACAGGCTGGCGACCTCGCCGCGCGCATGGTGCCGCCGGACTGGGCCTTCATCGCCGAACTGAAACAACCGCTCTGGGACACCATCAACATCGCCACGCTCGGCACCGTGCTCGCCCTCGTCATCGCGGTGCCGGTCGCCTATTGCGCGGCTCAAAATACGACGCCGAGCGCTGTATTGGTCCGCCCCATCGCGCTTTACATCATCGTGGCCTCGCGCTCGATCAACTCACTAATCTGGGCCTTGATGCTGGTGACCATCGTCGGGCCGGGCGTGCTCGCCGGCATCCTCGCCATCGGCCTGCGCTCGATCGGATTCTGCGCCAAGCTGCTGTACGAGGCGATCGAGGAAATCGACGAATCCCAGGTCGAGGCGGTGCGGGCCACCGGCGCGAGCGGCGCGCAGGTCACCAGCTACGGTATCGTGCCGCAGGTGATGCCGGCCTTCGCGGGTATCACCGTTTTTCGCTGGGACATCAATATCCGCGAGTCGACCGTGGTGGGCCTGGTCGGCGCCGGCGGCATCGGCCTGCCGCTCAACGGCGCCATTACCACGCTGGCCTGGACGCAGGTCTCGCTTATCCTGCTGGTGATCATCGGCACCGTCGTCGTCAGCGAATGGGTGTCCGCCAAGGTGCGCCACGCCATTATCTGACCACGCAATGGGCGCCACCAGGCGGTGTTCGAGCGGATTCAGGACATTCGCCGGCAGGCCGGCGCGGCCTGCGTTGACTTGGCCGAAGCGGGATCGTTAGCATGCAAGCGATCTCGAAAGGCCGGTCACGCCGATGAAGCCCGCACCGTTCATCCGTCACGTACCGCGAACGGTTGCCGAGGCGGTGAAGATTCTCGCTGAGGTGGCGTCGCTGGACGGGCGCGTGCTGGCGGGCGGACAGAGCCTGGTGCCGATCATGGCGTTCCGGCTCGCCAAGCCCGCCCACCTGGTCGACATCAATGAGATTGCCGAACTCGGCAAGATCGCCAGCGACGGCAAGACCCTGAACATCGGCGCCTGCGTGCGTCATGCGGCGTTTCATAAAGCCGTGGCCGAGGGCCCGCTCGGCGCCCTGCTCTCTCATGTGGCGCGCCACATCGCGCATTATCCGATCCGCACCCGCGGCACCTTCTGCGGCAGCTTGGCCCACGCCGACCCGGCGTCGGAATGGTGCCTGGTGGCGGCGACGCTCGATGCCACCATGGTCGCCAAAAGCACGAGTGGCGAGCGGCTGATCGCGGCAAAAGATTACTTCGAAGGCATCATGTCGACGGCGCTGGCCGAGGACGAATTGCTGGCTGAAGTTCGGCTGCCATTGCTCGCGTCTGACACGAAATTCGGCTTCAACGAGTTCAACCGCCGCGCCGGCGATTTCGCCATGAGCGCGGCGCTCGCCACCTATCGGCTCGACAAGGACAAGATCGTCGATGCCCGCGTCGGCGTCGGCGGCGCCGAGCATTTCCCGCGCCGCATCGCGGAAGCGGAATCCGCGCTCGATGGCAAAGCGCCGGGCGACAAGGTGTTCCGCGCCGCCGGCGAGGCGGCGGCCGAAGCCATTGATCCGCTGGAAGATCATCTGACTCCGGCCGACTACCGGCGCGACCTGGTGCGCGCGGTGGTGCGCCGCGCGCTGGAGCATGCCTCGCGATGAGCGCACACACCAAAGGTTCGGGGCTGAAATGGGTCGGCCGCGCGATCAGGCGGCTGGAGGACCCGGCGCTGGTGGCCGGGCGCGGACGCTTCACCCACGATCTGCCGGCGGCGTATTGGGTGCGCTTCGTGCGCAGCCCGGTGGCGGCGGGAAAGATCAAAAAGATCGAAGTGCCACCCGGCGCGACCATCGTCACTGCCGCCGATCTGAAAGGCGTCAAGCCGATCAGGCCGATGCTGCACAAATTCAACTACAGGCCGGTGTGCCAGCCGATCCTTGCCGGTGGCCAAGTGCGATTCACCGGCGAGCCGGTCGCCGCGGTCGTGGCGGCGAGCACGGCGGAAGCCGAGGACATCGCCGACGAGGTCGCGCTCACGATCGACGAGACCGCGCCGCTGATCGATGCGCGCGCGGCGCTTGCCCCCGGGGCACCGCAAATCCACGCCGAAGCGCCGGACAACGTCGTCGTCGAAGGCGTGGTGACGACGCCGGATTTCGACAAGGTCTGGAACGGCGCGCACAAGACCGTCACCGTGGAAGCGCGCTCGTATCGGCAAAATGCGACGCCGATGGAAGCGCGCGGCGGCCACGCCGCCTATGACACCGCCACCGGCCGGGTCACGCTCACCTGTACGACTCAAATGCCGCATTTAACGCGCACCGCCATCGCCGACGTGCTCGGCATGCCGGAAGCCGAGCTGCGGGTGATCGCGCCCGACGTCGGCGGCGGCTTCGGTCAGAAGATGTCGCTGCCCGGCGAATACGCCGTGCTGGTGTGGCTGGCGCGCAAATTGAAAAGCGCGGTGGCCTGGACCGAGGACCGGCGCGAGAACCTGATCGCCGGATTTCACTCGCGCGACCAGTGGGTCACGCTCGAGGCCGCCTTCGACAGCGACGCTAAGCTGATCGCGCTCAAGGCAGACGTCATTTCCAATGTCGGCGCCTATTCCTGCTATCCCACCACCTGCGCGGTCGAGCCGCTGATGGCCATGGCGGAATTGCCCGGCCCTTACGACTTCCGCGCCTATTCCTGCCGCGCGCGCGGCGTGGCCACCAACACCTGCACCATGGCGCCGTATCGCGGGGTGTCGCGGCCGGTCATTACCTTCGTGCTCGAACGCGCCATGGACAAGGCGGCCGCCGCCTTCGGACTTGATCCGATCGACATCCGGCGCCGCAATCTGATCAACGCATTTCCCTATACCTCGGCGGCCGGACTAGTGTTCGACGAGGCAAGCTACAAGCAGACGCTGGAAATGGCGGTTGCGGCTGCCGACGTGCTTGCCTTCCGCCAGCGCCAGCAGGAGGCGCGCGCGCAAGGCCGCTATCTCGGCATCGGCTTTGCCACCTTCTCCGAGCGCACCGGCTACGGCAGCCCTGCCTTTGCCGCACGCGGCATGGAGATCACGCCCGGCTGGGAGACGGTGATGCTGACGATCGATCCCTCCGGCTATGTGGAGGCGCGTATCGGTTCCTCCCCGCACGGGCAGGGTTTGGACACCGCGCTGGCGCAGATAATCGCCGACGAGATCGGCGTTACGCCGCAACTCATCAAGGTCATCCACGGCGATACCGACACCACCCCTTACGGCTGGGGCACCTTCGCCAGCCGCTCGCTGGTGATTTGCGGCGGCGCCACGCTCATTGCCGCCAAGAAAGTGCGCGCCAAGCTGATCAAGATCGCCAGCCACCTATTGGAGGCCGCGCCCGACGACATCGTGCTGGAAGACGGCAAAGCCAAGGTCGTCGGCACCGACCGTTCGATTGCCGTGGCGCAGATGGCGCGCGAGGCCTACACCCAGACCCATAAATTCAAAGGCGAGATCGAGCCGGGCTTGACCGAGACCGGTAGCTACGATCCCTCCGGCACTTTCTCCAATGCCTGCCACGTCGCGATGGTCGACGTGGACGTGGAGACCGGCCGCACGACCGTCGAGCGCTATCTTGTGGCCGAGGACGCCGGCCGCATCATCAATCCGATGATCGCCGACGGCCAGGTGCATGGCGGCATCGCGCAGGGCATCGGCAACGCGCTGCTGGAGGAGATCATCTACGACGACACCGGCAATATCCTGACCTCGACGCTGTCCGACTACATGCCGCCGACCGCACGCGAGATCCCGCCGATCGAGCTGCACCACATGGAGACGCCGAGCACCCAGTCGCTCACCAAGGCCAAAGGGCTGGGCGAAGGCGGCACCATCGGCGCGCCGGCCGCCGTCATCAACGCCATCAACGACGCGCTGTCGCCATTTGGCGTCGAGATCGACGAAATGCCGGCGACGCCGCAGCGCATCCGCGCTGCTTTGCGCGCCAAGGAAAAAGCCGCATGAGCGAGAAAACCACCATCACGCTCAATATCAATGGGCGCAATCATGCCGTCGCGGTCGAGCCGCGCCGCACGCTAGTCGACACGATCCGCGAGGACTGCGGACAGACCGGCACCCATATCGGCTGCGAGCACGGCATCTGCGGCGCCTGTACGGTGCTGCTCGACGGCGAGCCGGTGCGTTCGTGTCTCATGTTTGCCGTGCAGGCCGCGGGCAAGAAAATCCGCACCATCGAGGGATTGGCAAAGGGCGACGCGCTGCACCCGATGCAGCAGGCCTTCATGGACAATCACGGGCTGCAATGCGGTTTCTGCACGCCGGGCTTTCTGATGTTGGCGGTAGGCGTGCTGGAACACGAGCCCGACATCAGCGACGAAGACCTGCTCGACGTGCTGTCGTCCAATCTCTGCCGCTGCACCGGCTATCAGAACATCATCAAGGCCGTGCGCGCGGGCGCCAAGGAGATGCGGCGCAGATGACGAAGCCGGCCAAATTCATCGGCCGCTCCGTGCCCCGGCTTGAGGATCGGCCGCTGCTGCTGGGACAGGGGCGCTTTGCCGCCGACATTTCCTTCCCCGGCCAGTGGCACATGCGGGTGGTGCGCTCAGCCATCGCGCACGGCAAGCTTCGCAACATCGACGCCACCGCCGCCCTCGCTCTGCCCGGCGTGCACGCAGTGTGGACCTTCGCCGATATCGCGCATATCCCGCCTATCGCTTTCCGCCTCACCGGCCTTGTCGAACTGGAGCCTTACCGGCAATACGCGTTCGCCACCGACACGGTGCGTTATGTCGGCGAGCCGGTGGCGGCGGTCTTTGCCGACGATCCGTACATTGCCGAGGACGCTGCCGAGCTCGTCACGCTCGATATCGAACCGCTGCCGGTTATTCTTGATGCCGCTGGGCCGCCCGGGCACTTCGACGCGGAGCACAGCACCGAGACGACGATCATCGAAAAAAAATCCGGCGACGTTGAAGCGGCGTTCCGCGCCGCGCATCAGATCATCGAGCTCGATCTCGCGATCGGGCGCCATAGCGGCGTGCCACTAGAAACGCGCGGCGCCATTGGCCGTTATGACGAATTAAACGACATCCTGGAAATGTACGGCGCTGCCAAGGTGCCGCACTGGAACCGCGACCGGCTGGCACCAATGTTCGGGCGCAAGCCTGAGAGCGTTCAGCTCTACGAAGGCCATGTCGGTGGCGGCTTCGGTGTGCGCGGCGAGGTGTATCCCGAGGACGTGCTGGTGTGCGCCGCCGCGCTGAAATTCAAACGACCGGTCAAATGGATCGAGGATCGGCGCGAGCACCTGATCGCGGCCAATCATTCGCGCCAGCAGCGCCATAAGATTAGAGCAGCCATCGACGCTGAGGCTCGCATCCTCGGCATCGACAACGAGTTTTTCCACGACAACGGCGCCTATATGCGCACCCACGCCGCCACTGTGCCGGACCTCGCCGCCGCCATGCTGTCCGGGCCCTACCGCGTGCCGGCCTACCGCGGGCGCGGCCATGTCCGGCTGACCAACAAGACGCCCTGCGGCACCTACCGCTCGCCCGGCCGCTACGAGACCACCTTCGTGCGCGAGCGGCTGATCGACGCCATCGCTGCCAAGACAGGCATCGACGCGATCGAGGTGCGCCGCCGCAACCTGATCCCGAAGAGCGCGATGCCTTATGATCTCGGCTTCGGCACGCTCGGCACCAACCTCATCTACGACAGCGGCGACTACGCCAAGCTGATGGACAAGCTCTTGGCCGCCGCCGACTGGCCGGCGATGCAACGCGAGATGGTGCGCCGGCGTGCTGGCGGCGAGAAAGTCGGCGCCGGTTATGCCATGTTCGTGGAGAAAAGCGGCCTTGGCCCCTTCGACAAGGTGCGCATCGACGTCGCACCTGGCGGCGCGGTTGAAGTGGTCACGGGTGTCGCCTCGATCGGGCAAGGTGTGGAGACCGTCATCGCGCAAATCGCCGCCGATACGCTGGGCGTCGACTACGCCGCCATCAAGGTCGTGCACGGCCAGACCGACCGCATCGACAAGGGGCTCGGCGCGTTTGCTTCGAGAGTTACGGTGATGTGCGGCGAGGCGACGCGGCAGGCAGCCGTGAAGCTGCGCGAGGAGGCGCTGGCCACCGCCGCTACGCTGATGCAGACCTCGGCGGGCGCGCTCGACATCGTCGACGGCGAGATCGTGCGCACCGGCACGCCCGGCCCGTCGATGTCGCTTGCTGCGCTCGCCGCGCAAGCCGAAGGCCTGAGCGCGGAAGCCGAGTTTACATCGACCCACATGGTTTACCCCTACGGCGCCCATGTGGTGCAGCTCAAGCTCGATGCCGACACCGGCGGCGTCACCATCGAGCGCTATCTGGTCGCCTTCGACATCGGCAAAGCGATCAACCCGATGCTGGTGGAAGGCCAGATCATGGGCGGCATGGCCCAAGGGCTGGGCGGCGCGCTCTATGAGGAATTCGTCTATGGCGACAACGGCGAACCGCTGTCGGTGACCTTCGCCGATTATCTATTGCCGACCGCGCGCGAAGTGCCCGGCATCGAGATTCTCTTGACCGAAGACGCGCCCTCCCCGCTCAATCCGCTCGGCGTCAAGGGCGCCGGCGAAAGCGGCATCACGCCGGTGGGCGCGGCCATTGCCTCCGCGATCGACGACGCGCTGCAACGCCCGGGCGCCGTGACGCAAATACCGGTGTCGCCGCAGCGCCTGAAGGCGCTGCTCGCGGATTAAAGCGCACCACCGCCAGCGGCCCGCAAAGGGCAACTTTTTTCACATGAATTGATGACAATATCTGTGCGATTTACGCGCCATCGTTGTCGGGTATATAATGCGATGGTGGATACGAAATCCGCCAACCGGTGGCTAAACTGTCCAAATCGGAAAGTGTCGGCGACGTTTCATATCGGGAGGGGGCAATAGAATGAAGCCAGTCTATTTTATCCTTGCGTTGTCGTTTCTCCTTTGGGGAAGCGGCCCCTCGACGGCTCAGACATTGAGCTACACCGCCGCGATCGAACAAATGGTGGCAGCCTGCGGCGCCGATCTGCGCCGCTATTGCAAGGACGTCCCGCTCGGAAACGGGCGCATCAGGGCCTGTTTCAACGCGCACCAGGCAAGTCTATCACCGAATTGCCAACGAACCCGCACCCGGGTCTATGCTTCCATCGCGCGGCGCGTTGCAGCCCAGAAAAATATCGTCCGCATTTGCAATGCCGATATTAAAAGGTTGTGCCAGGGCGTGGTCCCCGGCGACGCCAACATTCTAAATTGCATGCTGGAGGCGAAACCGTCCTTCATCAGGCCGGAATGCCGGCAGACGCTCGCCGACACCGGCTGGCGCAGCGAGAAAGTTCAGCAATGAAAACCCGACATATTTTTGCGTCCTTGGCTCTGATTTCGTCGCTTGCGCTGACGGCAGCGATGGCACAGACGCGCCTGGATTCGAATGAGATCGCCAACAGCCTGCAGGGCATCAGCAACATCGGCATGACCGCCGCGGCGATAAGACGGGCCGCCGAGGAAAACATCCGCGCGCACCCGGGCGAGAACGCGGTCGGCCGGCCTCTTCTTTTCCCGAAGCTTGAAAATCAGGCGCAATTCACCATCGAGATCACTTTCAATTTCAATTCCGCGGTGATCCGGCCGGGCTCGTACAAGGCCGTCGGCTCGATGGCCGATGCCCTGCATAATCCGATTCTGCTGGGCTATAAATTCCTCGTCGTCGGCCATACCGATGCCGTCGGCGGCCGCGAATACAATCTGAAATTAAGTCAACGGCGCGCGGAGGCCATCCGGGAAGCGTTGATAAACCCGTTCGGGGTCAATCCCGCGCGGCTCGAGGCGGTCGGTCTGGGCGAGGAGCAGTTGCGCGATCCAAGCCACCCGGATGCGCAAATAAACCGGCGCGTTCAGCTGATCAATATTGGGAAACTAAAATAGGCCCGATAGCGGCCGGCTTCACTGCGGGCTTATCGCTCGGCCGCCGCCAGCGCGGGTTCGGACGCGTGGGCTGGCGTTGCGCTCAGCCAATCGCCGCGCTCTTCCAAGGTGTCGCGCATGAAGTCTAGTTCATAGCCGGCGCCGCGCGCGACCGACAATGCCGCATCGACGCCGACGCGCGGTGCCGCGGCCTGCGTCCACAAAATCGTGCAACGCGTGCCGGTGCGACAATAAAACAGAATCGGCCCCGGCAGTTCGTCCATGAGCCGGGCAAAGGTCCCGACGACGTCGTCATCGGTCACGTTGCCGTTCTTGACCGGCTGATAGTGAAACACGAGCCCGTGCCGGCGCGCCGCCGCCTCGGCCTGCGCGTTCGGAATCTGATCCGGTGCCTCGCCATCGGGGCGATTGTTAACGACCGAGCGGAAGCCCTGGGCCGCGATTTCGGCGAAGTCGGCTTCGACCAGCTGCGGCGCCACCGCGATATCCGGTTCGAGCTGAATGATGTCGACCACGGCAACGTCCTTCGGAATTACACCGGCCAGCGGAAAACGTCTTGTTCGGGCCTAGAAATGCGCTTCGGAGGCGCCGCCGCCAAGTGGATTTGGAAAATAAATCTATAATTCCAATATCTTGCCGGGCTTTCGAATAAATCATTCGGCAGATGGAGGGCGCGGGGAAAATCCTTCTCGCCCGCACGCCGCTTGGGCGACCCCGCAAGCGCGGACTAGGTTGTCATTCCGCCGCCGGAAAGTTCGCCGTGAAACCGTTTGGCGCTGCCTCGATACGGCCGGCGAAGGGCAGGCCGACATGGCCGGGAAACACCAGCGCGCCGCTTGTCGCGCAATAGTCGAGCACCTTGCGCCGGGAAACGCGGGCCTGCGCAGGGTCCGAATTCTTCGGGAAATTCCAGTCCGGATAATAGACCTGCAGCAGATGGTGCCAGACGTCGCCGATGAAGGCGGCGCGCTCGCCGCCGCTCTCGAGCTTGAAGAACACGTGGCCCGGCGCGTGGCCCGGCGCCGCGTCGATCTCGATGAATTCGTTGAGCCGGTGCGGGCCGCATTCCACCAGATCGGCGCGGCCGTGCTCGAGAATCGGGATCACGCATTCGCGGAAAGTGCCGAGCTCGGCCGGGCCTTGCTTGGGATCGGCGTCGATCTTTGAGAAGTGATCGACATCCGGCTTGGAGAACACGTAGCGCGCATTGGGAAAGGTCGGCACCCATTTACCGTCCTGCTGCCGCGTGTTCCAGCCGACATGGTCATGGTGCAGATGCGTGCACATCACCAAGTCGATCTCCTCCGGCCGCGCGCCGGCGCGGGCGAGCCGTTCCAGATAATCGACATTGAGCATATTCCAGAACGGGCGGCCGGGTTTGACCTTGTTGTTGCCGCAGCAGCTGTCGATCAGGATTTTCTTGCCGCCGACCTGCAACAGCCAACTGTGGACGGAAAGTTTGATCTGTCCTGTTTCGGCCCCGTAGTGATGCGGCGCCAGCCAGCTTTTGTGCTCGGCATGGTGATCGTCGGTGAAGTCGGGGAAAATGTCGCGCAGCGGATAGCACGGCTGATAGGTTTCCTCGATGCGCGTAATAGTGGCCTTGCCTACGCTGAACACTGGCGTCTCCTCTTGCAGCTATTTCGTGACCATCAGCGAATGCCCGGACCCTGGCAGGCCCGGGCATTCGATATCATTCGCCGCGGATCGGCGGCAGCGCACGTAGTGGGAATGACTGGAACGCTTTGCGCACTAGCCCCCTAGCTTCTTTAAAAGCCGGACAACGAGGCGCTGTTCCTCCGCGGTCAGCGGCGCCAGCGTGGCAGCGGTAATATCGGCGGCCACCAACATGGCGGCTTCAGTCACCTTGCGGCCACGCTCGCTGAGCGTCACCGCGCGGCGGCGGCGATCCTTCGGATCGGCCAGCGCGGTGACGAAGCCGCGACCGCTCAGGCGGTCGACCACACCCTTGATGGTGGCGGCGTCGAGATAGATCAAACGGCCGAGATGGTTCTGCGAGCACGGCCCCACTTCGTAGAGCTTGGCGAGCGCGGCGAACTGGGTCTGCGTCAGGCTCTCGATCATGCGCGCGGTAAAAATCGAGGTGTGGTGCTGCATGGCGACGCGCAGCAGGAAGCCGACCTGGTCGTCGAGCACGTAGCGGCCCCGCTCGGGCACCGCCGGCGCCGGCGCTACAACTTTCAATTTGTCGCGTCGCATCGATCCGCCGTTCCTGCGGCCCCAGCCGCAAAATTTAGCGCGTTGATTGAAATCATGGCCGGGATCGGGACTAGGCAAAAGGTTAAACTTGCCCGACCCCTGAAATCCCCCGTACCAGGCCTTTCTACACCGTCAGATAGGCGCGCTGCACATCTTGATTATCATCAAGTTGCGCCATGGAGCCGTGCCAGCGGATCTGGCCCTGCTCGATCACGTAGACCCGGTCACAGACCAGCCGGGCGAAATGGACGTTTTGCTCCGACAACAGGATCGACAGCCCCTCTTTCTTCAGCTCGACGATGGTGTTGGCCATCTGTTCCACGATCACCGGCGCCACGCCTTCCGAAGGCTCGTCGAGCAGCACCAGCAACGGATTGCCCATCAGCGTGCGCGCCACGGTCAGCATCTGCTGCTCGCCGCCGCTCATGCGCCCGCCCAGGCGGTTCGGCATCTCGGCCAGGTTGGGAAACAGCGTGAAGACTTTCTCCGGCGTCCAGGACGGCGCCGGCCGGCCGTCGGCGAAGCGGCGCTCTCCCTGGCGGCCGATGTCGAGGTTTTCCATGACGGTGAGATCGACGAAGATGCGGCGGTCCTCGGGCGTGTAGCCGAGGCCGCGGCGCGCGATCTCGAACGGCTTCAAGCCGGAAATATCGGCGCCGTTGAAGCGCACCTTGCCCTGGCGCTGGGCGACGAGGCCCATGACGGATTTGATGGTGGTGGACTTGCCGGCGCCGTTGCGCCCCATCAGCGCGACCACCTCGCCGCGGCCGACTTCGAAACTTAAATCGTAGAGGATGCGCGCGGCGCCGTACCAGGCGCTCAGCAACTCGACGGCCAATACGGGCTCGCTCATGGCGCGGCTCCGGCGAAGGTCTTGCCGCTGCCGAAGTAGACTTCGCGCACCTGGGCGTCTTCGCGGATAGCGCCGGCGGCGCCGTCGGCGATCAGCCGGCCGCGCGCTAGGACGACGATGCGGTCGGCGAAGGCGAACACCACGTCCATTGAATGCTCGGTGAACAGCACCGAGATATCGCGCTCCACCACCAGCCGCTTGACTAATTCGATGAGCGCGTGACGTTCGCGCGCGCCCATGCCGGCGGTGGGCTCGTCCATCAGCAGCAGGCGCGGCTCGTTGGCGAGCGCGATGGCGAGTTCGACGCGCTTGACGTCGCCGTAGGCAAGCTCGCGGCTGGGCCGGTCGGCGGCGTCCCGCATGCCGACCTGCGCCAGCAGATCGAGCGCGCGTTCGCGGTGCAGGCTGGCAGCCGGCCGCCAGAGCCGGTAGATTTCGCGCGCGTGCGAGATCAACGCCATCTGCACGTTCTCGATCACCGTCATCGAGCTGAAACTGGTGGCGACCTGGAACGTGCGCCCGACGCCGAGCCGCCAAATCTCGCGCGGGGCCATGCCGGCGATGTCCTGGCCTTCCAACAGGATCGCGCCGGAATCGGGCGCGAGCTGGCCGTTGATCGTGTTGAAGCAGGTGGATTTGCCGGCGCCGTTGGGTCCGATCATGGCGAGGAATTCGCCGCGCTCGATGTCGAAACTGACGTCATCGATCGCGCGCACGCCGCCGAAGGCCTTGGACAGCGCGCGGACCGAGAGCACGCTCATGACCGCGCCCTCGGCCGGCCGACCAATTGCGCGATGCCGCCGACGATGCCCTGCGGGGCCACGAGCACCAGCAGCAGGATGATGCCGCCGAGCACGGCGCGCCAATACTCGGTCTGCCGGATCACCGTGTCCTGCAACACGGTGAAGACGGAGGCGCCGACAATCGGGCCGGTCAGCGTCTGGATGCCGCCGAGCAGCACCATGACCAGGCCGTCGATGGAGCGGCCGACATGGATGGTCTCCGGCGAGATCGATCCCTTGGCGAAGGCGAACAGGCCGCCGGCGACGCCGCATACGCCGCCGGCCACGGCGAAGGCCAGCCAATGCACGCGCTTGACGTCGATGCCGATGGCTTCGGCGCGCAGCGCGGAATCGCGACCGGCCCGCATGGCATAGCCGAACGGCGCAAACAGGAAACGCCGCAACAGCAGCACCGCGATCACCGCCAGCATCAGCGTCAGCAGAAAGTAGACCCACGACTGGTCGAACGGCGGCGGCGGCCACACGCCGATCACGCCGTTGGAGCCGCCGGTGAAGCCTTCCCACTGGAAGACGGCCGCCCAGACGATCTGTGCGAAGGCCAAAGTAAGCATGGCGAGATAGACGCCGGACAGCCGCACCGAAAACCAGCCGAACAGCAGCGCGCCCAACAGCGCGACCCCCGGCGCGGCGGCGAGCGCCAGCCCCATCGGAGCGCTGAGCCACTTCACCAGCAGCGCCGCGCCATAGGCGCCGAGGCCGAAATAAGCGGCATGGCCAAAAGAGTGCATGCCGCCGGGACCGGCGATGAAATGCAGCGAGGTCGCGAAGATCACCGCGATCAGCACGTCGATGCCGAGGATCAGGAGATAGGGCGAGCTCTCGGCCAGCAGCGGCAGGCACAACAGCAGCAGCAGCACCGCGGCGCCGAGCGCCTTTAACAGCGGCGACGCCGGCCGGATCGGGTCTTCCGGCTCCGCCACCGTACGCACCGCGCCTTGCGCGCGGCCGAGCAAGCCGTAGGGCCGCGCGATCAACACCACCGCCATCACCAGGAATTCGGCCACCAAGGTCAGCTTGGAGAAATTGAGCGTGACGAAGCCGAAATCGACGACGCCGATGCCGATGCAGAGCGCCTTGACCTCGGCAATGATGACGGCGGCCAAATAAGCCCCGGTGATCGAGCCCATGCCGCCGACCACCACCACCACGAAGGCGTCACCGATGGCGATCAGGTCGGTGGCAAGATTGGCGGGCTCGCGCGCCACCTGCAGCGCGCCGCCGAAGCCGGCGAGGCCGGCGCCGAGCGCGAACACGCTTGTGAACAGGATCGCCTGGTTGACGCCGAGCGCGCCGACCATCTCGCGGTCCTGCGTCGCCGCCCGCACCAGCCTGCCGAAGCGCGTGCGCGCCAGGGCGAAATGCAAAATCAGCAGCACCGCCGGGCCGATGAAAATAAGGAACAGGTCGTAGCTCGGCAGGCGGCGGCCGAGGATTTCCACCGCGCCGCGCAAGCCCGGCGCGCGCGGACCCAGCAGGTCTTCCGGGCCCCAGATGTAAAGCGCGGCATCGTTGATCACCAACACCAGCGCGAAGGTGGCCAACAACTGAAACAACTCGGGTGCACGGTAGATCCTGCGCAACAGCACGACTTCGATCACCGCGCCGATGCCACCGACCACGATGGCCGTGGCGGCGATGCCGCCCCAGAAGCCGAGCGCGCCGCCGATATGGGTGGCGAAGGAATAGGCGATATAGGTCCCCAGCATATAGAGGGACCCATGCGCGATATTGATGATGCGGGAGACACCGAAGATCAGCGACAGCCCCACCGCGACAAAGAACAGGCCGGAGGCGGTGGAAAGGCCGTTGAGCGCCTGGAACAGAAACGCGCTGAGAGTCATGGCTTGGCTAGCTCGCCCCGCTTGCGGGGAGAGGTCGACTTCGGAGCGGCAGCGAAGAAGTCGGGTGAGGAGGCATACCGATAGTGTAGCAGCATCGAGGCCCCCTCACCCGGCTCGCAGCATACGCTGCTCGCCACCCTCTCCCCGCTTGCGGGGAGAGGGAAAGAGCGCCCGGTCGTTCGGCCGAAATCAATCCTTCGCCGGGCGCAACTTCCTGACCTCGGCGTCGGGCGGCATCACCGAAGCGCCATCGACATATTTAAAGTCGACCATGGTGCCCTTGCCGTTTTCCAGCGCGGTCTTGCCGACATAGCAGCCCATGGTGGCCTGATGGTCGATGGCCCGGTAGTAAAAGGGCCCGAACGGACTGTCGACTTTGAGGCCCTTGAACGCCGCCACCAGCTTCTCGTTGTCGGTGGACTTTGCTTTGGCGATGCCGGCAGCGAGCGACTTTATAGTGGTATAGCCGACCACGGCGCCGAGCCGCGGATAGGTATTGAATTTCTTTTGGTAGGCCTTGACGAAGGCGACGTGCGCCGGCGTCTTGATCTTGTCCCAAGGATAGCCGGTGACGATCCAGCCGACCGGCGCCTCGCCCTTGAGCGGATCGAGATATTCCGGCTCGCCGGTAAGCAGGCTCACCACCGTCCGGTTCTTGAAGGTGCCGCGGGTGTTGCCCTCGCGCACGAACTTGGCGAGGTCGCCGCCGAACAGCACGTTGAAGATGCCGTCGGGCTTGGCGTCGTCGATCGCCTGCGCCACCGCGCCGGCGTCGATCTTGCCCAGGGGAGTCGCCTGCTCGGTGACGAACTCGACGTCGGGCTGCGCCTTCTTCAACAGCGCCTTGAAATTGGCGGCGGCCGACTGGCCGTATTCGAAGTTCGGATAGACCAGCGCCCAGCGCTTTTTCTTCGCCGACACCGCGCCTGGAATCAGCATCGCGACCTGCATGTAGGTCGAGGCACGCAGGCGGAAGGTATATTTGTTGCCGTCCTGCCAGGTTATCTTATCGGTGAGCGGCTCGGCGGCGAGGAAGAAGTGCTTCTTTTGGCCAGCGAAATTGGTCACCGCCAGGCCGACGTGGGACAGGAACGTACCGGCCAGCATGGCGACGCCTTCGCGGCTGATCAGTTCCTCGGCCGCACGCACCGCCGCGCCTGGATTGGCGCCGTCATCGCGCGAAATCACTTCCAGCTTCTTGCCGTTGACGCCGCCCTTACCATTGATCTCGTCGACCGCCATGGCCATGCCGTTCTTGTAAGGCTCGAGGAAGGCGGGAAAAGCCTTGTAGCTATTGAGCTCGCCGATCTTAATGGTGCTCTGCGCCGAAGCCGGCGCGACAAAGCCGGCGGCACATATGCCGGCGAGCGCGAGGGAAAATACGTGGCGCTTGGTAATCATGACTTGGCTCCCTGCGTGATGACGGACCGGCGCACGGACGCTGGCTCCGCTCATGTCCAGACGATTGGTCTCATCGCCTCCGGCGGCGAAGTCGTTTGTACACAAATAGTCCGACCGTGACCCGCCGCTTGTCAAGCGAGCGCATCGCCGCGCACGCCCCTCAATCGCAATGGTGGCAACGATTGCCATCACCCGCGTGGCTTGTCGCGGAAGCGATCCATCAGCGGCTTGTCCTGGCCGCCGTCGATCTCGATCATTGTGCCGTTGACCATCATCATCAAAGGCGACGCTAACATGACCACAAGGGCGGCGACCTCATCCACTTCTGCAATGCGGCCCATCGGAATCGAGGCGGGCGCCAGCTTGTCGGCCTGTTCGCGCGGGATCTTCATATCGCGGGCCATGGCGTCCACCAGACCGGCCCAGCGTTCGGTGCGCACCGGCCCGGGGTTCACCGCCACGAAGCTGATATTGTCCTTGCCGTATTGGCCGGCGAGCGAGAGCGTGAGATTTTGTCCGGCGGCATTGGCGGCGCCCGGACAGATCTCCCAATAGGACGGCTTCACGCCGTCATTGCCGATCAGGTTGACGACGCGGCCGCCGCCTTGTTTCACCATCAGCGGCAACACGTAGCGCAGGCAGCGCACATAGCCCATGAATTTGAGCTGAAGCCCTTTTTCCCAGTCGTCTTCGGTCAAATGCTCGATGACGCCGCCGGCGGCGGAGCCGGCATTGTTGACCATGATGTCGACGCGGCCGAGCGCCTTGGCGCCCTGCTCGATGAAATTTTTCGCGTCCTGGTCTTTGCGCAGGTCAGCGGAGATTGCGACGATCTTAGCGCCGGTCTCTTTGTCAATGGCATTGGCCGTTTGCTCCAGCGGCTCCTTGCGGCGCGCGCAGATGGCGACGTCGACGCCCTCGCGCGCCAGGGCGAGCGCGATGCCCTTGCCGATGCCTTCCGAACCGCCGGTCACCAGCGCGGTTTTGCCCTTGAGTTTGAGATCCATCGCGATACTCCTTTTGAGATCTTCAGCGCACGCGCTTTTTGGGCCGCGCCTTCGCCAGTTTTTCGTCCTGACCGATCCCCAGCATGATCGACCACGCATTCATCGTGATGGTGACAAGCAGCCCGACATAGGACGCGGTCGCCAGATATAAGCCCAATTGCAAGCCTTCGATCACGCCTATGCCGCCGGCGACCCCGAGCAGGAAACTTCCGTGGAACGCGGCCGCCCGGGAACGCCGAAGGCCGCCGCGTTTGCTGAGGTCGCGGTCTTTGTACAAAAATCGATACGTGTTCCTGACCGGAAATGACCAACCAAACAGATTGAGCAGTATCAGTTCGGCGCCGAGGGCCATGGCGGGCTGCGGCGTCAATATGAGCGCCGCTTCGACTAACGTTATGATGAGAAAAATCGAATTGCTGCGCGCGCGGATACGATAGGCCTCATTGTTCACAATTTCGTCGAGATGCAGCGAGGTGACGACGTAGAGCAGGCCGATGAGGGCTGCCGACGACGTGCCCAGCATCACGTAAAGATCGCGCCATAATTCCGGTTGATAGGCGGCATCCATGGTCAGGATTCCGGCTTGTGCGCCAGCCAGCGGCCGGCTTCGGCCGACGCGAACAGTTCGGCGAGCGCCCCGTTGAACAATGCCGGCTCCTCGGCGGGAACGTTGTGGCCGGTGCGCGGGATCACCAACAGGCCGGCGGTCGGCACGATGCGCTTGAGAAAGACGCTACCGTCGATGCAAGGGCCGTCCTCGTCGCCGACGATCACCAGGAGCGGCACCGAGAATTTCTTGAGCCCGTCCTGCATTTCCCACAACGTCGGGCGCTTGAGTTGAAGATTGAACATGGTCTGGGCATGGCCTTGCGACGAATGCTCGGCCAGCATGCGGGCGAATTCGGCATGGCCGCGCGGGTCCTTGTGCTTTTGCGCCTGCCGCATGGGTGCGTCGGCATATTTCGCCGCCGCCGTTTCCATGGGCTCGTCTTCGAACATCTTGCCGGTCTCGGCGGCGAGCGCCTTCATGGCCTCGCGATGCTTCACGTCGGGCGTCGAGCCCCATCCGCAGCCGGCCGCCACCACCGAGATACAGCGCTCCGGATAGTTGATGCCCACATGCAGCGCCGTGTAGGCGCCCATGGAATGGCCGACGATATGCGCCCTGTCGATCTTGAGCGCATCCATCAGCGCCAGCACGTCGTCGCGGAAAATGTCCTGGCTGTAGCACGCGCCGTCGTCCGGCACGTCGGAGGGCGGATAGCCGCGCTGGCTGTAGGTAATGCAGCGATGAGCGCGCGAGAACTGGCGCATCTGCGCCTCCCAGCTGCGCCAGTCGCCGGCGTATTCGTGCACGAACACGACGGGCGTGCCGCTGCCCGCTTCCTCGTAATAAAGCCGGGTACCGTCGCGCGCGCTGAAGTGCGGCATCGTCTCCCCCGCTGCCCGAAGGGCAATTATTTGCACGCAAATGAAAACCGGTAAAGCGGCTTCGCCGCGCCGGCCTCAGCTTCGCAAGATCGCCTTGGCAGCGTCGCCGACCGCCTCGACCCTATCGTCGGTGTCGAGGAAGCATACGATGCGGCAGGGGCAGCCTTCGAGGCCCTCGTAGCGCCAGGGAAAGGCGCCAATCAGGCAGCGCTTGCCCAGCATCATCTCGATATCGCCGCCGAGGTTTTCCGCGTGCAGCAGACCTTCCTGGAACGCCCAATTGTGAAATGGAAACACGTCGGCCGAAACCTTCCGGCCGGAAAGCTTGTGCGTGTATTCGAAGGTGCCGAAGAACTCGCCCGGCGTCTTGCCGTGCTTTCGCGTGAACTCCTCGGCGAGGTCGGGCCGCATATAGCGGATCGAGGTGTTCATGGCGTGGTCGCAGGAGCCGCAATCCATGCCCCACCATTTGATCTTCTTCTTCAGCATCCAGTGTAGCGTGTCGAGATTGGGCCCGGGGTGATAGCAGAAGTATTTGACCAGATCCTGCTGCGGCTGGCCTTCGTAATGGCGGTGCCAGCCGGTGTGCAGAATGAGGATGTCGCCTTCGCGGATCTCGGCACCGGACGACTCGATGATCTCCGGCGTGATCACCGCCCAGTCGTGCATGTGTTTCGAGATATCGACCACGACGCCGCGGTTGACCAGATAGTCGAGCGGCAGGTGCGCCATGTCGCCTTTCGGATTATCGGTCGCGTGCATGGCGCCGTCGAAATGGGTGCCGACATGAAGCGCGGTGTCGATGCGCTGCGCGACGATGCGGACCGTCTGCAGGTTTTGCGCGTAGTACATCTTGTTGCCGGCATAGCCGACCCAGCCGGGCGTATGCACGTTCATGACGTGGGAGAGATCGACGATTTTCATTGCAGGCTCCTCAAACGCGGAAGTCAGTCGATCATATCAGGCCGCGCAGCGCCAGACGCGCGCCGAGCACCAGCAAGGCGATAAAGAACCAAAAGCGGAAGGTGGCGGGCGGGATACGGCCGCGCACAAGTTGTCCGAGCGGCATGCCGACCAGCGCCGCCACCAACGCCAGCAACGCCGGCCAGGCGAGCGACAGGCGAATCTCGCCGGCATGGTAGAGCGCCAGCGCCAATGCAACGGTGCAGACGGTAAAGGACAGGCCGAGCGCCTGCACCAGCCGGTCGCGCTCAAGGTTTAGCGCCTGGATGAAGGGCACCATCGGCATGGCGAACACGCCGGTTGCGACTGTAATGACACCAGTGACAACGCCGATCGCCAGGCCGATCCAGCCTTCCGCGCGCGGCGGCACGAAGAAATGCACCCTGAACAGACCGAGCGCGGCATACGCAGCGAGCGCCAGCCCGAGCCCGATGGTGGCCTGCACGCCATTGCCACGCGGTAGCGTCAACGCGCCGATAACGGTGCCGATGCAGACACCGACCAGCATTGGCCATAGCCGGCGCAGCAGCGCGCGCAATTCGCCGCCAGCCAGGCCCTGCCAGACATTGGTGGCGAGCGAAGGCACCACCAGGATGGCGGCGGCCTGCGCCGGCGTCACCATCAGCCCGAGCAGGCCGATGGCCACCGTCGGCAGACCCATGCCGATCACGCCTTTGACGAAACCCGCAAGCAGGTAAGCGCCGGCCACCGCCGTCAGAAATTGTGCTTCCACCCGGGCGTCTCTCCTGCAAGGCGGGCGACCATGCGCGATTGCCGCCGGCGCCACAATGCGGAAACCGGCAACCCTCGCTACAATTTTCGCGAAGCCGCGTGATAATCAGGTGTGCGAAGCCACACTTTCCCGGCCGGACAAGCGCCGGACATGGAGGTTTTTGTCAGCAAGGAATTCGGAATTTCCCGTCCGCGCGCATCGCATCGTCAGCCATAGCGGGCGCATCGAGGGCCGTGGGCGGCATCCCAAAAAATGGTCGGGGCCCCAACGGCTTGCAAAGGCAAAAGGTCCACCGAATCCCGCAACCGGGCCAAGGGCGAAAACGCCGCGGCACCAGGCGTTTCGCGGCACTTTTCATTGACCGCAACCTCGTGCATTCTGGCAGCAACGAAAACCAAACGCGTCCAGGGAGGACAACTACATGAAACGGATAGTGCTTACCGGCGCCGCATTACTTGCGGCGGCGCTGTTCGGCGGTGCCGCCAACGCACAAGGCACCCTCAAAATCGGGATCATCCTGCCCTATTCCGGCCAGTTCGCCGACGCCGCCACGCAGCTCGACAACGGCATCAAGCTCTATGTGAAAGAGCACGGCGACAAGGTTGCCGGCAAGAAGCTCGAGTTCATCCGCAAGGACGTCGGCGGCATCAATCCGCCGACCGCCAAGCGCTTGGCGCAGGAACTGGTGACGCGCGACAAGGTCGACATTCTGGCGGGCTTCGTGTTGACGCCCAACGCGATCGCGGCCGGCGCCATCTCGGAGCAGGGCAAGAAGTTCATGGTGGTGATGAATGCCGCCACCTCGATCGTCACGACCAAGTCGCCCTTCATGGTGCGCACGTCGATGACCATTCCGCAGCTCAACGACACGCTGGGGATTTGGGCGGCCAAGCACGGCGTCGAGAAGGCCTACACCATGGTGACTGATTACGGGCCGGGCCATGACGCCGAAACCTGGTTCCAGAAGGGCATCAAGTCTGCCGGCGGCAACGTGGTGGGCTCGGTCCGCATGCCGATCGCCAATCCGGATTTCTCGGCCTTCGTTCAGCGCGCCAAGGACGACAACCCGCAAGGCATTTTCGTCATGATCCCGGGCGGCGCGCAGCCCGGCGCCTTCGGCAAGGCATTGGCCGGACGCGGCATCGATGCGAGCAAGACCAAGGTGATGGGCCAGATGGAGATTACCGACGAGCACGCGCTCAAGAGCATGGGTGACGTGGCGCTCGGCATCATCACGTCAGCCAATTACGACTACAATCTGAAATCGAAACGGAACGCCGCGTTCGTGAAAGCCTACAATGGCGCCTACAAGCGCAACCCCGACTTCTTCTCGGTCGGCGGTTACGACGGCATGCATCTGATCTATGCCGCGCTCAAAAAGACCAAGGGCAAGACCGACGCCGCAGCGCTGACCGGAGCGGCAAAGGGCATGAGCTGGGACAGCCCGCGCGGCCCGATCTCGATCGATCCGCAGACCCGCGACATCGTACAGACCGTCTACATCCAAAAGGTGGAGAAGGTCGGCGGCAAGCTGGTCAACGTGGTGATCGACAAAGCCGCGAAAGTGAAGGATCCGGTCCACGCGGCGATGATGAAGAAGAAGTAATCGCCGGCCACCGGGTGTTCGGAAACGGATGGGGCGGCCGCAGGCGGTCGCCCCATTCTTTTTCCCGGGTCTTGCCGCACGCCGCGCATTCCCGCGCCCGCGTGAATCCAGCTATGATCGCCATCGTCCGGCCTTTTGATCTCCGGTTCCTGCTTTAGCCGGGTCGAACGGACCAGCGGGACAAAGCCAGTTCAGGACACGATAGCGCCGCCATGCTTCCTCCCGTCTTTGGTGTTCTGTTCGACGGTATCGCCTACGGCATGCTGCTGTTCATCTTGTCGGTCGGGCTGTCGGTGACGCTGGGCTTGATGAATTTCGTCAATCTCGCCCATTGCGCCTTCGCCATGCTGGGCGGCTACGTCACCGTGCTGCTGATGAAGCAGTTCGGCTGGCCGTTCTTCGGCACGCTGCCGATCGCTTTTTTCATCGCCGCAGCGGTGAGCGTGGTGTTCGAGCGCGGGCTTTACCGCCGGCTCTACCGGCGCAGCGACCTCGACCAGGTGCTGCTCACCATCGGCATCGCCTTCATCTCGGTGGCGGCGGCGGCCTGGTTCTTCGGCACTACCCAGCAGCCGATTCAGCTGGCGGACTACCTGCGCGGCTCCTTCAACGTGCTGGGCATCAACATCGGAATCTACCGGCTGATCCTGATATGCATCGGCATCGTCATCACGGTCCTGCTGGTGGGGGCGCTGGAATTCACCCGCTTCGGCGCGCAGGTGCGCGCGGCGGTGGACAACCAGCGCATGGCGAGCGGGCTCGGCATCAACGTCGAGCGCACCTTCGCTGTTACTTTCGCGCTCGGTTCGGGGCTTGCGGGCCTGGGCGGCGCGCTCGCCATCGAGATGGTCGGGCTCGACCCCAACTTCGCCTTCAGCTTCCTGATCTATGTGTTGATCGTGGTGTCGGTCGGCGGACTCGGCTCCATCGGCGGCTCGCTGGCGGCCGCGATCCTGATCGGCGTCAGCGACATCGCCGGCAAATATTACGTGCCGCAGCTTGGCGCCTTCCTCATCTACCTGGTCATGCTCGCCATCCTGATGTGGCGGCCGGCCGGGCTGTTCGGGAGGCGCTAGCCATGTCGGTAATGTCAGGCACCGCAGCAACGCCGGTCGACTATCTCAAGGCGCAAACGCGCTGGCAGCCGATCGAGACGATGTTTTGGATTGCCACGCTGCTGCCGTTCTATTTCTTCCCCGACTATCTCCAGCTTGCCAGCCAGATCGCCATTACCGCGTTGTTCGCGCTCTCGCTCGACCTCATCCTCGGTTACGCCGGCATCGTCTCACTCGGCCATGCCGCCTTCTTCGGCACCGCCGCCTACAGCGCCGCGTTGTTTTCCAAATTCGTCTGGGGCGAACCGCTGACCGGCCTGATCGTCGGCACCGCCGCCGCCGCCCTGCTCGGCTACGTTTCGAGCTTCGTGATCGCGCGCTTCCGTCATCTGACGCTGATCATGATTACGCTCGGCCTCGGTCTGCTGCTCCAAGAGGCCGCCAACAGCGCGAGCTGGCTGACCGGCGGCAGCGACGGCTTCCAGGGCATGAATATCTGGCCGCTGCTCGGCACCTTCGAATGGGACCTCTACGGCTACACCGCCTACGGCTATTCGCTCATCGTCCTGTTCGTGGTGTTCCTGGCCGCGCGGCGGCTGATTCATTCGCCGTTCGGGCTGGCGCTGCGCGGCATCCGCGAAAATCCGCTGCGCATGCCGGCGATCGGCGCAGCAAGCCGCGCCCATATCCGCACCGTCTATACCATCTCCGCCGCCATGGCCGGCGTTGCCGGCGTCCTGATCGCACAGACCACCTCGACCGTCGCGCTCGACTCGCTCAGCTTCGAGCGCTCCGCCGATCTGCTGGTGATGGTGGTGCTGGGCGGCGCCGGCCGCCTTTACGGTGGACTGGTCGGCGCCATCATCTTCCTGGTAGCGCGCGATCAGTTCTCTGGCATCGCGCCGCAATACTGGTATTTCTGGATCGGCCTCTTGCTGGTGGCGGTGGTGATCTTCCTGCCCAATGGCATTCTCGGCGGGTTGTCGCAGATCACCGCGCGATGGAGGCGTTCGTGACCGCCACCGCCCTTTCTACCCGCAGCCTGTCCATGAGCTTCGGCTCGCTCGTCGTGGCGCGCGACATCGCGTTCGAACTGCCGCGGGGCGCGCGCTACGCGCTGATCGGGCCGAACGGCGCCGGCAAGACCACGCTGATCAACCTGATCACCGGCATGCTGGCGCCCAATGCCGGCCAGATCATTCTCGG
This sequence comes from uncultured Alphaproteobacteria bacterium, assembly GCA_963814885.1. Taxonomy (GTDB): domain Bacteria; phylum Pseudomonadota; class Alphaproteobacteria; order Rhizobiales; family Xanthobacteraceae; genus Pseudolabrys. Next base: position 161,638 of record CAWFEO010000020.1, read on the forward strand.
CGACGAAGACATTACCCGGCTCGAACCGCAGGAGCGGGTGCGGCGCGGGCTCGCCCGCACCTTCCAGATCAACACGCTGTTCGCCGATCTCAACGCGCTGGAAGCGGTCACGCTCGCGGTCTGCGAGCGCCGCGGCGTAGCGCGTGAATTCTGGCGCAATGTCGCGGTGCACCGCGAGGCGATCGAGGAGGCGTACGACATTCTGGTCAAGCTGCGGCTGGGCGAGGCCTGCTATCAGCCGACGCGCGAACTGCCTTACGGGCGCCAACGGCTGTTGGAAATCGCGCTGGCGCTCGCCACCAAGCCCAAGGTGCTGCTGCTCGACGAGCCGGCGGCCGGCGTGCCGCCAGAAGAAAGCGGCGACATATTCGAGGCGGTGGCGAGCCTGTCCGACGATCTCACGTTGCTGTTCATCGAGCACGACATGCACGTGGTCTTCCGCTTCGCCAGCCACATCATCGTGCTGGTGGGCGGCGCCGTCTTCGCCGAAGGCTCGCCGGCCGAAATCGCCGCCGATCCGGGGGTGCGCGAAGTTTATCTGGGGACGCGCAAACATGGTTGACGAGAATGGCTGAGCCGCTGCTCAAGCTCGATGGCGTAACCGCGGGCTACGGCGATGCCGTAGTGCTGCACGACATTTCGCTGGAATTGCCCGAGCACGGCAGTCTGGCGGTGCTCGGCCGCAACGGCGTCGGAAAATCCACGCTGCTGCTCACCGTCATGGGCTACACGCAACTGCGCGGCGGCCGCGTGACCTGGCGCGGCCAGGATGTTTCCCGCACGGCGCCGCACCGCCGCGCCGCCGGCGGCATCGGCTGGGTGGCGCAGGAGCGCGAAATCTTCCCGTCGCTGACGGTCGAGGAGAACCTGACCGTCGCGGCGCGCGCCGGCGGCTGGACGCTGGAGAGCGTGTTCAAGCTGTTTCCGCGCCTCAGCGAGCGCAACCGCAACATGGGCAACCAGCTCTCCGGCGGCGAGCAGCAGATGCTGGCGATCGCGCGCGCGCTGATGACCAACCCGGCGCTGATGCTGCTGGACGAGCCGTTCGAGGGCCTGGCGCCGGTCATCGTCGACGAATTGGTCACGGCGATCAAAGCGATGCTGTCAGACCGCAGCATCGCCATTGTCGTGGTCGAGCAGCACACCGAAGTCGCGCTGGAATTGACACAAGAAGCCATCGTGCTGGAACGCGGCGCGGTGGCCCACCGCGCGGCCTCGGCCGCGTTGCAAAATGACACCGCCACGCTCGAGCGGCTGGTCGGCTTGCGCGTCAACGCGACGGCGTGACATTCTAGGCGGTCAAATCAAGGGGCACGTCATGGCCGATCCGATGATTCCAAGCGAACGCAGCGACTTTTCGGCGATCGTCGACCGACCGCCGCTCAAACTGCCGGGCAACGCCCGCATCGTGTTCTGGACCATCGTCAACTACGAGGTGTGGGACATTTCAAAGCCGATGGCGCGGCAATTGCTCCCCGCCCCGACCGGCGTCCCGCTGATGCCGGACGTGGTGCACTGGGCCTTTCACGAATACGGCATGCGGGTCGGCTGCTGGCGTTTCCATGAGCTGTTCAAGAAGCTGAAGATCAAGCCGACGCTGGCCGCCAATGCGCGCATCTGCGAGGACTACCCGCGCGTCGCGGAAGAAGCCAAACGCGACGGCTGGGAGTTCATGGGCCATGCCTATGAGCAGGGGCCGATCCACAAGGAAGCCGACCAGCGCGCCATGATCGCGCGCACCATGGACATCCTCACCAAGTTCAGCGGCAAGAAGCCGGTGGGCTGGCTCGGTCCCGGCCTGACGCAAACGCTGGAAACACCGGACCTGCTGACCGAAGCCGGCGTGAAGTATATCGGCGACTGGGTCTATGACGATGAGCCGACGGTGATCCGCACCACCAACGGGCCGCTGGTCACCCTGCCCTACACCATCGAGCTCAACGACATCCCGATGATGCTGATCCAGCATCACGAGAGCGACTATCTGCTCCAGCGCACGATCGACCAGTTCGACCGGCTCTATGCCGAGAGCAAGAAACGGGCGAAGATCTGCGCGCTGGCGATCCACCCTTACATCAGCGGGCAGCCGCACCGGATCAAACATCTCGAAGCGATCTACAAGCACGTCAACAAGCACAAGGGCGTGCTGCACTGGAACGGCGCGCAGATATACGACTGGTATAAAGGCGTCGCCGCCAAACAGCTAAAGGCCGCAGAATGAATTTCCCCAAACCCGCCGTCGGCATGCTGCCGAACGACCGCCTCGCCTATTCGCCCATTACCAAGCGCAAGCCGCTCAAACTGCCCAAGGCTGCGCGCATGGTGGTGTGGACCATCACCAATGTGGAGGAATGGGACCCGACCCAGACCATGCCGCGCACGGTGTTGACGCCGCCGGCCGGCGGGTCGCCCATGCCAGACATTCCAAACTGGTGCTGGCACGAATACGGCAACCGCGTCGGCTTCTGGCGTCTGCTGCAGGTCTATGACGAGTTCAAGATTCCCGGCGTGATGAACATCAACGGCGTCGCGGTCGAGGCTTTTCCCGACATCGTCAAGGCCTGCGCCGAGCGCAAGTGGGAGTTCATCGGCCACGGCTTCACCCAGCGCAACATGCAGAAGGTGGAGAACGAGCGCGCCGACATTAAAAAGAGCGCCGAGGTGCTGCAAAAACTCACCGGCAAGCGCCCGCGCGGCTGGCTCGGGCCGGGGCTGACCGAAACCTGGGAGACGCCCGACATCCTGGCCGAGGAAGGCTACGACTACGTCGCGGATTGGGTGCTCGACGACCAGCCGGTCTGGCTGAAGACGCGCGGCAAGCCGATCCTCAACATTCCCTACACCCAGGAATGCAACGACGTCGCCATGATGCTTATCCAGCACCACAAGGCGTCCGAGTTCTACGAGCGGGCCATGGATCAGTTCGAGCAGATCTACAAGGACGCCAAGGGTTCGGCGCGGGTGATGGCGATATCCGTGCATCCCTACATCATGGGCGCACCGCACCGCGCCAAATATTTCCGCAAGATTTTCGAGAAAATCCGCAAGAAGAAAGACGTGCTGTTCTGGACCGGCGCGCAGATCGCCGACTGGTATCTCAAGGCCGGGCCGAAAGCGCCCTGACGCGATGCCCATGCACCCGCGCGAACGGCTTGAATATTCGTCGATCGAGAGCCGCCCTCCGCTGAAATTCCCGGCCGGCATACGCCTGGTGATCTGGCCGGTGCTGTCGCTGGAAGAATGGGACATGGGCCGCCCGATGGCGCGCATGGTGATCTCGCCGCCGCAAGGCCAGCCGATGCAGCCCGACCATCCGAATTGGAGCTGGCATGAATACGGCATGCGCGTCGGCTTCTGGCGTCTGCGCAAAGTGCTGACGGAACTGGGCGTGTCGCCGACCGTGCCGATCAATGCGCGTGTCTGCGAGACCTATCCGACCGTCATCAAAGCCTGCATGGACTCGGGCTGGGAACTCAACGCACACGGCTACGATCAGTTGCCGATGCACAAGGTCGAGGATCAGCGTGCCGTGATCATGCGCGCCATGGACCTGATCGAGAAGTTTTCGGGAAAACGTCCGCGCGGCTGGTTCGGTCCTGGCCTGACGCAGACCTTCGACACGCTCGATTACCTGTCCGAGGCGGGCGTGGAATATATCGGCGACTGGGTGCTGGACGACGAGCCGGTGACGCTGAAGACCACCCACAAGCCGGTGGTGGCGCTGCCCTATAATTTCGAGATCCACGATATCGTGCTGTGGGCGCTCCAGCACCAGGCCTCCGACATGATGTATGCGCGCGCGCGTGATCAGTTCGAATGGCTTTACGCCGAGGCGGCGGAGCGGCCGAAGATCATGGCAATCTGCTGCCATCCGTTCCTGTCCGGCGTGCCGCACCGCATCGGTCACGTGCAGCGAATGTTCAAGGAACTTTTGTCGCGCGAGGGCGTCGTTGCCTGGGATGGCGCGAAAATCCTCGACTGGTATCTGACGCAGCGCCAATGATGTCCGACAGCACCGGGTTGATTTCTCCCCTCTATCGCTCGGCCTTCGTGCCGCACGATCTGAGCGCGCCGATCGCGGGCACGCCCGGTGGGCCGCTCACCGGGCTCACCGCCGCGGTCAAGGACATGTACGATATCCCCGGCTACACCGCCGGCTGCGGCAACCCGACCTGGCTCGAGACCCACCGGCCCGCTGAAAAGACAGCCGGTGCGGTGCAGAGCATCCTCGATGCCGGCGCCACCGTGATCGGCAAGACCATCTGCGACGAATTCTTTTTCAGCGTTACCGGCGCCAACTTCCATTACGGCACGCCGGTCAATCCGCGCGCGCCGGGACGGCTGCCGGGCGGCTCGTCGAGCGGCTCGGCATCGGCGGTTGCTTCCGGCGCTTGCGATTTCGCGCTCGGCAGCGACACCGGCGGGTCCGTGCGCATTCCGGCTGCGTTCAACGGGCTCTATGGCCTACGCCCGACGCACAACCGCGTCGATGTGACCGGCCTGCAGGCGCAATCGCCGACTTTCGACGTGCCCGGCTGGTTCGCCGCCAGCCCCGGTATTTTCCGCAATGTCGGGCCGGTGCTGCTCGACGCCCGGCGGGTGCCGTCCCGGCTGGAGCGGCTGATCGTGCTGGAGGACGCCTTTGCGGAATGCGACAGTGACGTCGCCGATCTGTTGCGCACCACGCTCGAATTCATGCTCGGCGACCTGCCGCCGGTGGCCCATGCGCGCATCTCGCTGGAAGGCTTCGATCCCTGGCGCGAGGCTTTCCGCGTCATTCAGGGCTACGAGGTGTGGCAAACCTTCGGCGACTTCGTCACCCGCCAGCGGCCGGCGATGGGGTCCGGCATTCGCGAGCGCATCGAATATTCCGCCACCGTGACCGCGGCTGAGGCGGCGGCGGCGCGCGCGGTGATGGCGCAGGCGCGCGAGCATATCCTCAAAACCGTGCAGCCGGGCACCATCCTGGCGCTGCCGACCGCGCCCTGTATCGCGCCGCCGGTCGACCTCACGCTCGCCGAATTCGATCATTTCCGCGTGCGCGTGATGCGGCTGACCTGCACCGCCGGAATGGCCGGGCTGCCGCAGATGAACTTGCCCATCGGCACCTTGTCCGGCTGTCCGGTCGGCCTGTCCTTCATCGGCTGGCCGGGCGGCGACGAGGTGCTGCTCGATCTTGCCTGTGTATTGTCGCGCCACTGCGGGTTGGCGGCTTGAGGGTTTTTATGCTTTGACATGGCGAACCAAACCGATCGCGCCATGACAGCAACCACCCCCGACAAGAAGAGCATCGCCGAGCAGACCGCGCGCATGTATCTCGACACCGGCGCAGTCCGCTTCATGGAGGACAAGCCCTTCATCTTCACGTCGGGCTGGGCGAGCCCGGTCTATAACGACTCGCGCTGGCTGATCTCGTTTCCGGACGTGCGCGCGACGCTGATGGATTTCGCGGTCGCGACCATCGACCGTGACATCGGCCGCGACAAGATCGACGCAGTTGCGGGCGGCGAAACCGCCGGCATTCCGTTCGCCGCCTGGGTGGCGGACCGTCTGCATTTGCCGATGCAATATGTGCGCAAGAAAGCCAAAGGCTTCGGCCGCAACGCCCAGATCGAGGGCCAGTTGATCCCGGGCCAGCGCGTGTTGCTGGTGGAAGACTTGGCCACCGACGGCCGCAGCAAAGTAAATTTCGTCAAGGCGCTGCGCGAGGCCGGCGGCCAATGCGAGCACTGTATCGTGCTGTTCTTCTATAACATCTATCCCGAGGGTAAGAAAATCCTCTCCGATCTCGGCGTCACGCTGCATTATTTGACGACCTGGTGGGACGTGCTCGGCGTCGCCAAAGCCAGCGGCAAATTCGATGCCGGCCTACTGGCCGAGGTCGAGAAATTCATGCACGACCCGGCCGGCTGGTCGAAGGCCCATGGCGGGGTGGCCAACGCTGCGGAGTGATCGTCAGGCTTGCCCGCTTAACTTGCGCTTAAGCCGCGTGACGGCCAGATCGAGCGCCGACAGAAACCGCGAAATATCCTGCCGCGTCAGCGGCGGCGGACCGCGCGTGGTGGCGCCGGCCGAGCGCAGATCGCTCATGAGATCGCGCGTTGCCAACGCCATGCCGATCGAATCCTCGGTGAAGGGCTTGCCGGTCGGCCCGATTACCGTCGCCGCGTTGCGCACGCACCGGCCCGCCAGCGGAATGTCGGCAGTGATAACGATGTCGGTTTCGCCGGCGCGCTCGGCTATCCAGTCATCGGCGGCGTCGGGACCTGCGGCGACGATTACCCGTTCGATCAGGTCGCCGCGCGGCACCGCCATGAAGGCGTTCGCCACCACATAGACTTTAAGCGCGTACCGCTCAGCGACCCGGTAGATCTCCGGTTTGACCGGACAGGCATCGGCGTCGACGAAGATGCGAATAGCCGGCGGCGGCTGAGGGTCTTCCATGACTTCGGCCATCGTGGTCCAATTGGCGGATAAAAATGAAATGGGGGGCATCAATGGCCAAGGCACGTAAGAAAGTCCAGCCGCGGCGCAAGCCGGCAAGCCGCAAGACAAGCGCGCGGCGCACGGTGAAAGCGAAACCGCGCGCCAAAGCGCGGGCCAAAGCGCGGACCAAGCCACGGAAGCCGCAGAAATTTACGGTCAGCCATCATCGCGAGGAAGATTTCGACCGGGGCCTGCGCTCCTACGCCAGCTACCGCGATCTCGGGCTCGCGCCGGCGACCGGCGGCCTGGTGCAGGCCCATGTCATCCGCATGATTCCACCGTTCCGGCCGGAAGAGGTATCGACGCCGCACTATCACGACGTCGACTTCCAGATGATCTATGTGCTGAAGGGCTGGATGACGACCGATTTCGAAGGCGAAGGCACGCACACGTTTTATGCGGGCTCATGCTGGATCCAGCCGCCGAAGATCAAGCACGCGGTGCTCGGCTATTCCGACGACTGCGAATTGCTGGAAATCGTGCTGCCGGCCGATTTCAAGACGGTAACGCTGGCGGCCGAATAGGACGCGCGACGATTTCGCGCACAAGCCCCCGCCATGCAGCCGACCGACAGCAAGATCGATGCGATTCTATCGCGGTTTCCCGGCCCGGTGACGCTCTATCCGTCCCGCAAGAAGTGGCTTCTCGTCCTGGTGGGCAGCGCAGTTTTCACCGCCGCCGGATTTGGGATGGTCGCGGAAAGCGCGCCGAACGGATGGTATGGCGTGGTCTTCTTTGGCGGCTGCCTTGTCGTCTCCGCGATCATGTTGTTGCCGCGGGCCGGCGGGCTTGTGCTCGACCGAGACGGCTTTCAGGTAACCAACCTGTTCCGCAGCTATCGCCTGCGCTGGCATGACGTGACCGGATTCGCGCCGATATCGATTCCCTATTCAGGCCAAAGGATGGTGGGTTTCGACATCGTCGCCGCGGCGAGTCTGCCGATCGCGGCGATGACCACGGCCGTTACCGGTCGTATGGGCGGGCTACCGGACACCTACGGATTTTCGGTCGATGAGCTCGCACAGCTCATGACGCAATGGCAGGAGCGCGCGGTCACCGATTAGTCGTCTCGATATCGTCGTCCGAGAGGACACGGTAGGCGGCGCCTTCGACGTCACTGTACTGGCCGCTGCGCAACGCCCACAGGAAAGCGATGAGGCCGACCAGGCCCAGGCCCACCGCCATCGGCACCAGATAGACGAGCACGTTCATGACCGGTCTCTTTTTTGTTGGCGCATGATCTTATCCGAAAACCGGTTGCCACTTTTCGGGATCATGCGCGGTAGCGCGCGCGCAAGGCGTTGATCGTCACCGTGATCGACGAGCCCGACATGGCGAGCGCGGCGATCAGCGGCGTCACCAGGCCGGCGATGGCGACCGGCACCGCGATGGCATTGTAGAGCCCGGCAAACCAGAGATTCTGCGTCATCAGCCGGCGGGCGCGGCGGGCGACCGTGACGGCGTCCTGTACCGGCTTGAGCCGGTCGCCGAGAAATACCGCATCGGCCTGTGCCTGCGTCAGGTCGGCGGCGCTGGCCGGCGACAGCGAGACATAAGCGGCGGCGAGCGCGGGCGCATCGTTGAGCCCGTCGCCGACCATCAGGATGCGGCGGCCAGTGGCCTTGAGGGACTCGATAAAGACGATTTTTTCGGCAGGCGTCAGCCTGCCCCGCCAATGCGTGATGCCGAGTTCGCGCGCGACCGGCGCCACCGCATCGTCGCGATCGCCGGACAGAATACGCAGGTCGAGACCGAGCGCGCGCAGCGCTTCCACGACCTCCACGGCGTCCGGCCGCAGCTTTTGAGCGATGGCAACCGGCAGAACGCGGCCACCATAGGAAAACACAATGAGAGACGCGCCCGGCATGGCGGCGACGTTCGCAAGACCGCAGAATTGCGCGCTGCCGAGGCGGGCTTCGGTGCCGCCGATCACGACGCGCACGCCCAGGCCCGGCTCTTCGACCACATTCTCAAACGGCTCGGCGCTGACCGCCTCGCGCGCCAGCGCCATTGCCAACGGGTGATGGCTGGACAGCGCCAGCCGCGCGGCCATTTGCAGGAGGTCGGGATCGACCGCGCTGGCATCGACCACGCGCGGCTCCGGCAGCGTCAGCGTGCCGGTCTTGTCAAAGATAACGGTGTCGGCCTCGGCCAGACGCTCGATGGCATCGCCGGCATTGACGATGACGCCGGAACGGAACAAGGCACCCGCGGCAACCATCTGCACGGCCGGAATCGCCAACGACAGCGCGCAGGGGCACGTGATAATGAGCACCGCGATGGCGGTGACGATCGCATCGTGCAAGGACGCGCCCGCGATCAGCCAACCGGCGGCGGTAAGCGCGGCGGTGACATGCACCATCGGCGCATAAACGCGGGCGGCACGATCGGCGAGCCGGATGGCGCGCGACTTGGCCCCCGCCGCTTTTTCCAAGAGCCGCTCGATTTCGTCGATCAGCGCGGCACCGCCGGCGGCGGTGACCTTCAGGGTCAGCGCGCCCGAATAATTCAGGCTGCCGGCATAGATCGTGGCGCCGGACGCGACCGCGCGCCGTTGCGTCTCGCCGGTGATCAGGCTTTCGTCGAGCTCGGAATGGCCGGACTGCACCGTGCCGTCGGCCGGAACACGCTCGCCCGGCCGGACCAGCAGCCTGTCGCCCGCTTCCAGCGCGGCCACCGGCACGCTCACCACCTCGTCGCCGGCGAAGCGGTGCGCGGTGTCGGCCTTCAGCGCCGCCAGGTTGCCGGCGACCGCGCGGGTCTTGCGCCGCATGGCGTGATCGAGCGTGCGTCCGACCAGCAGGAAGAACAGTAGCATGATGGCGGAATCGAAATAGGCCGCCTTGGCGTGATTGGCGGTCTCGATCACCGACATGGCAAGCGCCAGCACGACGCCGACGGTGATCGGCACGTCCATGTTGAGCGAACGCGCCCGCAACGCACGCCAGGCGCTCTTGAAGAACGGCTGGCCGGCATAGGCCGCGGCCGGCAGCGCGATCAGCGCCGAGGCCCAATGGAAGAAATCGCGCGTCTCCGGCGTGATGTCGGTGGCGTTGCCCGACCAGACCGAGACCGACAGCAGCATGACGTTCATGGCGGCAAAGCCCGCCACCGCCAGATAGCGCGTGAGACGGCGGGCTTCGGCCGCTTCTTCCTGTTCGGCGCGCAGCGGCACGAACGGGTAGCCGCGGTAGCCGTTGGCTTCCAGAGTCTCGATGATGCGCGCCGGCTCGAGCGCGCCGTCGGCCCAGGCCACGTGCAGCCGGCGATTGGTGAAGTTGAGTCGCGCGTCGGTCACGCCCGGCAGCTTCTTCATGGCGCCTTCGATGCGCGCGATGCAGGCGCCGCAGTGCACGCCTTCGACCGCCAGATCCAAACCGCAGGTGCCGTCGGCGGCTGGCTTGGTGTAATGCGAAAGATCGAGGGCTGCGTCCGTCATCGGACTAGCGCAGCGTCACGCGGCTGCGCGAGCGGAACACGCGGCCCTGATCGCGGTAGAAGTCGACGATCAATTCCCACTGGCCGGAATGGCCGCTGGCCTTTCCGTGAAAATCACCGGCGCCGATGCGGCTGAGACGAACGACGTGGTCAAGCCGGGCGTCGGCCGGATGGGCGAGTGTGGCGTCGGCGGAAAGCCCGGTAACGGGTATGCCTTGCGCGTCGCGCACGCTGATATCGAGCACCGCTTCGCCGGCGCGGTCACGGGTGAGCTTGCCGTCGACGTGCCAGCCCAGCGCCTGCTGGCGTGCGGCGCGCGCGACCTCGCTCTTGAACCTCAGACCGGCCTTGTAGGAGCTCTGCGTCTCCAGCCCGCCGAAGGTGGAGGTGGCGGCTTGCACCAGCCAGCCGTTGACCGCGAAAACGATGCAGAAAAAGCCGACGAGCCAGAGCAGTACGTGGCGGCCGGTGAGTTCGCTTGGCTTGTTACGCCGGAAGAGATTCATCGCTTTTGCTCCGCCTCCGGTCCGAAGAAGTGGTCGCGCATCTCGGCAACCTGGCCCGAATCGATGTCGGTCAGCCGGAACAGGATCGTGGTCGAGGGCGCCGGCGGGAGGCCGCTGAAGTCGGTCACGGTCAGGCGCACTTCACGCGTCTGATCGGGGCCGACGTCGACCACCTGGCGGCCGTCGGCGCGCTCCGGCAGCCCGACAAACTCGACCTCCGACGCCGGCAAGCCGACGACGCCGACGAGGAAATTACGGTGCTTGAGCTGCTTGTTGACGACGCGGATGGTATAGGCGTTGCGCAGCGCGCCGTCGGACAGCCGCACATACATCGGGTTGCGGTCGTGGATGACGCTGATGCCTTCGCTGGCGCGGGTGGCCAGGGTGAACAGCATCATGCCGCCGGCGAGCGCGATGATCGCGGCGTAGAGCGCGGTGCGCATGCGCACGATCTTGATGAAGGGCTTCTGGCCTTCCTGGCGGAGCTTCACATTGATGTCGGTGTCGTAAGCGATGAGCCGGGTGGGACGGCCGAGCTTTTTCATCACGTTGTCGCAGGCGTCGATGCAGAGCCCGCACTGGATGCAGCCGAGGCTGGCGCCGTCACGGATATCCACGCCGGTCGGGCAGACATGCACGCATTGCAGACATTCGATGCAGTCGCCGGCCGGCTCGCCGCGAGCGCGCAATTGTTCCGCCTTCTTCACCGAACAGCGCGGCTCGCCGCGGTCGTAGCGATAGGTGACGTTGAGGGCGTATTCGTCGGTGAGCGCGGCCTGAATACGCGGCCACGGGCACATATAAAGACAGACCTGCTCGCGCATGTGGCCGGCGAGCGTGTAGGTGGTGAAAGTCAGGATGCCGATCCAGACATAGGCCACCAGCGGAGCTTCGCCAGTGGCGAGCGACTTCACCAGCGTGGGCGCGTCGGCGAAATACAAGACCCAGACGCCGCCGGTCCACCACGCCACCATCAGCCAGAGAAAGTGTTTCACGCCCTTGCGCGCCCAGGTCTCGAGTGTCCAGGCATGGCTGTCGCGCCGCATGTGCTCGCGGCGGTCGCCTTCGACCAGGCGCTCGATGCCGAAGAACAGATCGGTCCACACCGTCTGCGGGCAGAGATAGCCGCACCAGATGCGGCCGGCGATGGCGTTCATCAGGAACAAGCCGATCGCCGCCAGGATAAGAAGTCCGGTGAGGTAGTAGATTTCCTGCGGCCAGATCTCGATGAAGAAGAAGTAGAAGCGCCGGGCCGGGAAATCGACCAGTACCGCCTGGTCGGGCGCGTTGGGGCCGCGGTCCCAGCGCACGAACGGCATGATGTAGTAGATGCCAAGGGTGACCAACAACACCGCCCATTTGATGCGGCGGAAGGTGCCGTGCGTGCTCTGCGGATAGATTTGACGGCGCGGCGCATAGAGCGGGATGTCGTCGTCGGGCGGCGGACCGCCGATCTCAGCTTCGGCAACAAGGCGCGCCAAGGCCGGCGCGTCGGGCGCCGGCTGATCGAGGGACATGGCGCGCACTTGCGCGGTCACTTCTCACCACCTCCGAACGTATAGACGTAGACCGTGAGTGCCTTGATGGTCGGCTCGCTCAGGCGTCCTTGCCAGGCCGGCATCACGCCGCCGCGCCCGTTCTGCACGCCCTGCATGATGGTCGCCTTGTCGGGGCTGTAGAGCCAGATCTTGTCGGTCAGGTTGGGCGCCCCCACCTCGCGATTGCCCTTGCCTTCCGGGCCGTGGCAAAGGGCGCAATTGTCGGCAAACACTTTCTTGCCGAGGGCGAGATCGATGCCTTTTTCGGTCGGCAGGCCCGAGAGCGAGCGAACATAGCTCGCCACCGCCGAAATCTGATCGGGCTTAAGGATGCCGTCCCGACCGAAGGCAGGCATATTGCCCTCATGGTCTTTCGGATCGCCTGAACGCGCGCCGTGACGGATGGTTTGCTCGATGGCGGCGAGCTTGCCGCCCCACAGCCAGTCGTCGTCGTTCAAGTTGGGGTAGCCTTTGGCGCCGCCGCCGCCGGCGCCGTGGCAGGGCGCGCAGTTGTCACCGAAGGCAACGCGCCCTTGCGCGCGCGCAAAATCCAGCAGCTGTGGATCGTTGATGATTTCCGATACCGGCGCGGCCGCCAGCTTCGCCACCATCGGTCCGCGCGCGGCCTTAAGCGCGACAAGGTCCGTTTCGACCGCGCTGCGCGAATGCCAGCCGATCACGCCTTGCGTGGACGACGAGATCAGCGGCCAGGCCGGATAGACGACCCAATAGGCGACCGCCCAGATAATGGTGGCGTAGAACGTCCACAGCCACCAGCGCGGCAACGGCGTGTTGAGTTCGCGCAAGCCGTCCCACTCGTGCCCAGTGGTGGCGGTGCCGGTCAATTCGTCGATCTGTCTCGGTTCTTCGGCCACGTTTCAGTCCTCCCGCAGCGGGATACGCGCCGCTTCATCGAACTGCTTCTGCTTCTTGCGCGAAGGCCACAGCGCATAAACCAGCACCGCCGCGAAAATGGCCATGAAATAGAGCAGCCCCCAGGTCTGGGCGAACTCGGCGAAGGCGCGGTAGGTCGGATCCATGGGGGTCACCGGATGTTGGCTTGGTCGTCGTAGAGCTTGAAGTTCACCTCGGTGCCGAGCATTTGCAGATAGGCGATCAGCGCGTCGGCTTCGGTGATGTGGCTCGGGTTGCCGTCGAAATCGCGTGCGTTCACTTTCGGATAGCGCTTGGCGAATGCGTCGGCGTTGGGAGAGTCGACGGTGGCCTGCGCCACCAAGTCGGCTTGGGCGTTATTGACCATGTCGGCGGTGTAGGGCACGCCGAGCTCGGCCTGCACTTTCAGATCGCCGTCGATGTGGCGGTAGTCGAGCGCGGCCTTCTCGAGAAATCCGTAGTCCGGCATGATCGAGCCAGGCACTACCGAGCGCGGATCGCGCAGATGGTCGCGGTGCCAGTCGTCGGAATATTTGCCGCCGACACGGGCGAGATCGGGACCCGTGCGCTTTGAGCCCCACTGGAACGGCCGGTCGTACATGCTTTCGGCGGCGAGCGAGTAATGGCCGTAGCGCTCGACCTCGTCGCGCAGCGGCCGGATCATCTGCGAATGGCAGAGATAGCAGCCTTCGCGCACATAAATATTGCGGCCGGCAAGCTCGAGCGGCGTGTAAGGACGTATGCCGTCGACTTTTTCGATGGTGTTCTTGAGATAGAACAGCGGGACGATCTCGACCAGCCCGCCGATCGCGATCGCGATCAGGATGCCGATGACGAGAACGATCGAGTTCTTCTCGAGGATGGCGTGTTTTTGCCAGAGCGACATTTTCGTCCCCGCCTTATTCCGCCGGCGCCAGCGCGATGCCGGCCGGCTCGGCCTCCTCGGCCGAGTTCACTGTTTTCCAGAGGTTCCACACCATGACCAGTGCACCGGCGAGGAACAGCGCGCCGCCGAGCGCCCGGATGACATAGAAGGGATGCATGGCCTCGACGGTCTCGACGAAGGAATATTCGAGGAAACCGAGGCTGGTATAGGCGCGCCACATCAGGCCTTGCAGAATGCCCGACACCCACATCGAGGTGATGTAGAGCACGATACCGATGGTCGAGATCCAGAAGTGCCAGTTGACCAGCTTGAGCGAATAGAGCCGCCTGTTCCACAGCCAGGGCACCAGGCAATAGATCGCGCCGAACGAGATGTAAGCGACCCAGCCGAGCGCGCCGGAATGCACGTGGCCGATGGTCCAGTCGGTGTAATGCGACAGCGAGTTGACGATCTTCACCGACATCATCGGGCCCTCGAAGGTCGACATGCCGTAGAAGGCGACCGACACAACCATCATGCGCAGCACCGGATCGGTGCGCAGCTTGTCCCAGGCACCGGACAACGTCATGATTCCGTTGATCATGCCGCCCCAGGACGGCATCCACAGCATGATCGAGAAGGTCATGCCGAGGGTCTGCGCCCAATCCGGCAGCGCCGTGTAGTGCAGATGATGGGGGCCTGCCCAGATGTAGAGGAAGATCAGCGCCCAGAAATGGATGATCGACAGCCGGTAGGAATAAACCGGTCGGTTACAGCGCTTGGGAATGAAGTAGTACATGATGGCGAGAAAGCCGGCGGTAAGGAAGAAGCCGACCGCGTTGTGGCCGTACCACCACTGCACCATGGCATCCTGTACGCCGGCCCAGACTATGTAGGATTTAGGTGAGAACAGCGACACTGGAATGGCGGCATTATTGCCGAGATGCAGCACCGCGATGGTGACGATAAAGGCGAGATAGAACCAGTTGGCGACGTAGATATGCGGCTCCTTGCGCCGCATGATGGTGCCGAGAAACACCAGGAAATAGACCACCCACACCACGGTGAGGAAGAGGTCGGAATACCATTCCGGCTCGGCATATTCCTTCGATTGCGTGATGCCGAGCAAATAGCCGGTGCCGGCGATGACGATGAAGAAGTTGTAGCCGAGCACCACGAACCAGGGCGAGAGCTCGCCGGCCAGCCGGGCGCGGCAGGTGCGTTGCACGACATAGAACGAAGTCGCGATCAGCACGTTGCCGCCGAAGGCGAAGATTACCGCCGAGGTGTGCAGCGGCCGCAGGCGCCCGAAGCTGATCCAGGGCAGATCGAGATTGAGGAACGGAAACGCCAGTTCGCAGGCAATGTAGAGGCCGACCGTGAAGCCGGCGATGCCCCAGAACACGGCGGCGACGGTCGAGAACTTGACCGGGCCCATGTTGTAGTTGGGCTTGCCGTCGATCTCGAGCGGCACCGGTCCGGCCGGGCGCTCGTAGTAGCGGTTAATGATGGCGAACACCGCGGCGATGCTGGCGGCGGTAAAAAGATAGGCATGGAAAGCGTAGGCCGGCGTATAGGCTTTGGCGGCGATTACGATCGTCACGAACGCCAACGCGGTAAAGGCAAGTGCCGCGCCTCCCTCGCCGAGGGTCATGGTTTTCTGAGGAGCGAGCGCATTCGCCATGCTGGAGTCCCCGTTTTTGGCTGGCCTTGCGAGGCAGGTTTCGCCAGGCAATATCGCGGCCCGCGCCCCTTGATTCTTTGATGCAGGTCAAAGAAAGCGGCCTGGAACCGACGGTTTCAACCAATGTCGGCGGTACCGCCGGTAGCCGCAGGCGGCCCTTTCGTCCGACGCGTGCGCAGCGGGCGGACCTGTTACCGCCCGCGGGAAGACGTAAAAAAGGCGCGCCCCGCAGCCTAAGACCACGGCGCGCGCCTTTGGCTCCCCCTCAATTCAGGCAACAGGTCGAGCCTATGATGACACCCGCGGCCACGCGGCCACGACCGGCGGGTGGCGCGGCTGCTGCGTTGGCGCCGCCTCCTCCGGCTCGATCGTCATGCCCGAGGTCGGCTCGATCCAGACCAGATGGTCCTTTACAGTTTTCACCCCCGGGATGTTCTCGGCGGCCACCTTGAGCGCGGTGCGCTGGCGTTCATCCACGATCATGCCCCACAGCTCGACCACGCCGTCGCGCACCACGACATTGGTGGTCGCGGCCGGCGCCCATTGCTCCTTCTGCAATTCCGCCAGCAGCCGGTCGCGGATGGCGGCATCGCCGCCGGCCGGCTCTTGCGCCGTGCGCGCCAGACTGACCATGGCATGCATGAGGTTGGACCGCGTGACGATCCCGACAACCTGGCCGCCGCACACGATCGGAACCCGCTTGATGCGACGCCGCTCCATCAATTCGACGATGTCTTCGATCGGCGTGACTTCATCGACAAAATCCACGGGCGTCGTCATCACTTCGGACACTTTGCTGCCGTGCGAGTGGCTGTATTCGGCGGCGATGCGCCCGGGGCCCATCAGGAACTCGAGCCAGCGCGAGCGCCGGCGCTCGGTTCTGGTCTCGCGACGGCGCAGAAAGTCGCCTTCCGACAGCACGCCGACCAGATTGCCGCGTTTATCGATCACCGGCAGGCCGCTGATGTGATTTTCGAGCATCAGCCGTGCGGCCTTCAACACCGTGGCATCCGGGTCGATCGAGATCACCTCGCGGGTCATCACGTCTTCGGCTTTCATGGCGAGTCTCCAATACTTTGAAGATTCAATGCCACAGGCGGTCCAGTGAAACATTGACCCAGGTCAATTGGAATAGTGGGCAGCCAGGGTGGGCAGCGCCGAGAGAGTGAATTGGTCTCGCAAATCGCTTGGCGCTAGGCTTAATCTGTCGAACGGCGCCGACAAACCGCTCATCAATCACAATCGCCGGCGTACAACCGTCACGGGGGAGACCATGCACAAGGACACATTCGATCGACGCACCATTCTAGCCGCCACCACCGCGCTTGGCGCCGCTAGTCTGCTGCCCCGGGCCGCACGCGCGCAGTCGGCCGCCGGCCCGGCCGCTTCGCTGCCCGCGCGCGGGGAATTCGTGGTGCGCGGGGCCCACGTGCTGTCGATGGATGAAAAGATCGGCGACCTGTCATCCGGCGACGTGCATGTCCGTAACGGCGTCATCGTTGCGGTCGCGCCCACTGTGCAGGCACCGGGGGCTCAGGTGATCGAGGGCAAGGGCATGCTCTGCTTGCCGGGCTTCGTCGAAACCCATTGGCACCACTGGACCAGCGTGCTGCGACCATTGATGCGGCAAGACGATCCAAAATCCACCTATTTCCCGGTCACCTTCAAGTGCGGCGTGCAGTACACGCCGCAAGACAGCTATCGCAGCGTGAAGCTCGGTGTCAGCCAGGCTCTCGCCGCCGGTATCACCACCACGCAGAACTGGGCGCATAACGTGCGCAGCCCCGCCCATGCCGACGCCGAGGTGATGGCCATGCGCGATGCCGGCATCCGCGGCCGCTTCGCATATGGCTGCCCGCTCGGTCTGCCCAACGACAAGCCGATGGATTTGGCCGACCTCGCCCGCATCAAGCGCGAAGTCATCGATAAGAACGACCTGCTCACGCTCGGTATCTGCTCGCGCAACGTGGACGGCAGCCTTGGTGGCACACGTGGCGCCATCAATCCCGCGATGGCGAAAAAAGAATGGAGCGCGGCGCGTGAGCTTGGGCTGACAATTACCCTGCACACCTCCGGAACCGGCGCCATCAAGACCCTCAACGAGGCTGGCCTGCTCGGCCCTGACCTGCAACTGGTGCATCCGCTCGGCAGTGACGCGGCAGGCCGCGAAGCGCTTGCCAAACACGGCGTCCACTACAGCAGCTCACCGGTTGGCGAAGCGCGTCGGGCAGGCGAAATACAAGTTGCCGAAATGCTCGACGCCGGGGTCAAAGTGAGCCTGTCGATCGACCACACCACGACCTATGACTGCGACTTCTTCCTGAGTATGCGGATGCTTTACACAATCAACAAACATCGCTTCGGCAAGAAGTCCAAGCTGACGATGAAGCGGATGTTACAACTAGCCACGATCGATGGTGCCCGTGACCTCGGCCTTGACGACAAGGTCGGCTCCCTGACGCCGGGCAAGCGCGCTGATCTGATCCTGATTCGGTCGGCCGACAGCAACCTAGCGCCAATAGGCGACCCCTATGATGCGCTGGTGCAACTCGCGCAGCCGACCAATGTCGACACTGTCGTGGTCGATGGCCGCGTTCTGCGCCGTGGCAACAAGTTCATCGCGCTAGATCATGAAAAGGTCATCAAAGACGCCATGGACTCGCTTGCCGGACTCAAAAGCCGGGCGAAATGGCCGACCTGACGAAAGCAACAATAAAAGCCCCGGCCAACCGGGCCGGGGCAAGCTAACCGAACAAGTCTGGGAGGACGACGTTCGGCGTTGTTCTTGGCGCATGGTCTTAATGCCAATTCACAATCTAAGCGGCCATGCGGCTCAAGCATTCAGTCGGGTAAGCACGCCGCGGCTCCGCAGCAAGATGCGGCGTGAGGCCGGGACCGCGATGGCGCCGGAATTCTCAAGCTGGGTAAGCGTGCGCGACACGGTTTCGATGGTAAGTCCGAGGTAGTCGGCGATGTCCTGACGCGACATCGGCAAATCGACCTCGGTGGTGCTGGAATTGCGCGCCGCCATTTCCAGCAGGAAACCGGCCACGCGCTCCTGCGCGGTTTTGATCAGCAGCATGATGTGGTCCTGGGCGCGCTGCAATTCGGCGGCGGCCATGGTCCACAGCTGGCGCGCGACGTCGTTGTCGCGGCTGGCGAGCGCAACCAGGGCGCTGCGCTTGATCACCACCACCTTGCAGTCGGCGACCGCTTCGGCGGAGAAGGTGTGCTCGTCACCGACCTCGAGGCCGAAGATGTCGCCCGGGAGGTAGAAGGCGCCAATCTGGCGGCGGCCGTCGTTGAGCACCTTGTAGGTCCGCACGGCGCCGCTCACGAGCTTGTAGAGGTATTCGGCCGGCTCGTTCTCGCCGTAAATTTCAGCGTTGCGGGAAAACGGCATCGGCGCGCCCATCATTTCGATCGAGCTGCCGAAGCCGACCCCATTCGCCGCGGCTGGGCGTGTCATACGGGTCGTCCGCTGGCGCGGAGGAGTTTGGCGGATCATCGTCTGGCTGAGCATGGCCGTCTCTCCAAATTTGATAGTCATCGATACCTCTGGAACCGGACGGCCGAAATTCAGATAATCCCCATAGGGGCTTTCCCGGAGGCAGCCCCTGCAGCCCAGCCGAGACATATGTCAGAAGCCTTTGATATTTCGATGGAATTTGCTGCGGACGAGCGCGGCAAGGTACTGCGTTATGGGCTCGCACCCACCTGCGTCGCGCTGGCGCTGGCGGCACGCGCATTGCTGGTGCCGATCCTCCACGACAACTCGCTTTTCCTCTATTTCGTACCGGCCGTCCTGATTTCGGCCGGGGTCGGCGGCCTCGGACCCGGCCTGCTGGCGACGGCCTTGAGCATCGTCGCCGCCTATTTCGTGCTCGCCACCGCATCGGCGCTGACGAATTTGGCTCTCGTGAACGGGATCGCATTCGCCGTGATCGGCATTGGGGGCTCCTGGGGCGGGGAGTTGCTGCGCCGCGACCGCCGGCGCGCCAACCTGATGGCGCGGGAAACGCTCGCACGCCAGGCGCATCTGCAATCGATTCTCGACACCGTGCCCGAGGCCATGATCGTCATCGACGAGAACGGCATCATGCAGTCGTTCAGCAGCGCGGCCGAACGGCTGTTCGGCTACAGTACCGCCGAAGCGGTGGGACAGAACGTCAAGATCCTGATGCCGGCGCCCTACCGGGAAAACCACGACGGTTATATGCAGCGCTACAACGACACCGGCGAGCGGCGGATCATCGGCATCGGCCGCGTGGTGGTCGGCCAGCGCAAGGACGGCTCGACCTTCCCCATGGAACTGGCGGTGGGTGAGATGAAGACCGGCGAGCAGCGCTTCTTCACCGGCTTTGTCCGCGACCTGACCGAGCGGCAGAAGACCGAGGCGCGCTTGCAGGAATTGCAATCGGAGCTCGTGCATATTTCGCGGCTCACCGCCATGGGCGAGATGGCCTCGACGCTCGCGCATGAACTCAACCAGCCGCTATCGGCGATCACCAACTACCTCAAGGGCTCGCAGCGGCTGCTGCAAGGCGCGCCCGACGAGCGCTCGACCACCGTCCGCGATGCCCTCAGCAAGGCGACCGACCAAGCCATGCGCGCCGGGCAAATCATCCGGCGCCTGCGCGATTTCGTTTCGCGCGGCGAAAGCGAGCGGCGCGTCGAAAACATCACCAGGCTGGTGGAGGAAGCAAGCGCGCTGGCGCTGGTCGGCGTCAAGGACAGCGGTATTCGCGTCACCTTCCAGTTCGACCCCACGTCCGAATTGGTGCTCGCCGACCGCGTACAAATCCAGCAGGTGGTGCTCAACCTGATCCGCAACGCCATGGACGCCATGGAGGAGACGACGACGCGCGATCTGGTGGTTTCGGTGATGCCCGACGGCGCCAATCTTGTGCGCGTGAGCGTGTCCGATACCGGCCTGGGAATCGCGCCGGAGATCACCGAGCAGTTGTTCCAACCGTTCATCACCACCAAGCGTCACGGCATGGGCGTCGGCCTGTCGATTTCGCGCACCATCGTCGAGGCGCACGGCGGACGCATCTGGGTGGAGCCCAACCCGGTGGGCGGGACGATTTTCCATTTCACGCTCGCGGCGGTCAACGAAGGGGATGTCGACGATGCAGCCTGAGCCGGTCATCTACGTGATCGATGACGACGAGGCGGTGCGGCAATCGCTCGAGTTCCTGCTGAAGACGGCGGGAATGACGGCGCGCGGCTTCAATTCCGCCGCGGCATTTCTTGAAGTGCTGCCGCAGGTTGGCTCCGGTTGCATCGTCACCGACGTGCGTATGCCGGGCATCACCGGAATCGACCTGTTACGCCGCGTCAAGGAGCTTGGCATCGACATCCCCGTGATCGTCATCACCGGCCATGGCGATATTTCTCTGGCGGTCGAGGCGATGAAGATCGGCGCCGTCGATTTCCTGGAAAAGCCCTTTGACGACGACACGCTGCTCACCGCGGTGCGCGGTTCGCTAAATCGCACCGCCGACGCGGCCCAGCGCAACGCCGAGCTCACTGAAATCCGCGACAAGCTCGCCGCGCTGTCGAACCGCGAGCAACAGGTGTTGGAAGGATTGGTGGCGGGCAAGGCCAACAAGGCGATCGCCTTCGACCTCGGCATCAGCCCGCGCACGGTGGAAATCTATCGCGCCAATCTGATGACCAAGATGGCCGCCAACAGCCTGTCCGACCTTGTGCGCATGGCGATGATAGCCACCATATTGGAGAACCCCGGCAAGACTTGATCGCCTAGCGCGAAAGATCGTGGCTAGTTTCGGACGCCGAGGCCCTCCATGAAGCGCTGGCGGATACGCACAGGGTCGCGTTGGGTGGTGCCGACGCCCGGCTTGTCGTCGATGCGGGCGACGATCAGGCTCGGGCCCCCTTCTTTGAGTGCCATGGCGATCAGACGCTCGAAATCTTCCTCGTCGGCAGCCCAAGCGCTGTTGGCGATGCCGGCGGCTTGCGCGACCGCAGCCAGATCGGCGCTGGCAGCAGTGGCGGTCGGCTGTGCGCCGGTGATCTGGTACATGGCGTTGTCCCAAACCACGATGGTGAGATTTTTCGGCGCTTGCATGGCGACGGTGGCGAGGCAACCGAGCTGCATCAGCAGCGAGCCGTCGCCTTCGAGAGCGACAACATGACGCCTTGGCTGTGCGATGGCCGTGCCGAGCGCAATCGGAACGGCGAGACCCATGCTGCCGAGCATGTAGAAATTCTGCGGTCGCTGGCCGCACGCCCACAGATCGAAATTGCTGTTGCCGATGCCGCCGATCACGGCTTCTTCGCGCTTGAGCTGCGCGACCAGGCGCTTGGTCAACTCGAAGCGGTTCATCACTTTCGCATTATGGGCGTGCGGCATGACGGTCACGCTCCGAACGCTTTGCCGCCGGTCAACAGCGGAGACAGGATGAAGGTGACCGGCTGTTGGGTGGCGACAGCCTGCTTGATCGAACGATCCACGACGAAGGCGAGCTCGTCCTGGTGCACGATGGTGTGATGCTCGACCGCGAGCGCATCGAGCACCGGCCGCATGGTCTTGAGCACCATGGCTTGACCGAGATTGAATTCGCCCAGCGTGCCGCGCTCGGACACGAAGATCAGCGCCGGGATCTGGCACGGCAAGATCAGCGAGGCGAGTGTATTCGGGATGGTGGCAAAACCGCTGGTCTGCATCAGCACGGCGCCGCGCATGCCGCCCATCCAGGCGCCGGTCAGGATACCGAGCGCTTCCTCCTCGCGCGTGCAGGGAAAGCAGGTGAAAAACGTGTCGGCCTCCAGCGCCGCGATCAACGGGGTCAGCACCCGGTCGGGCACATAGACCACCAGCCGGACATCGTTGCTCTTGAGGCTTTCGAGCACGGTCTCGTGCCAAGCCGCCGCGCGCACTTTCATGTCGGTCATGGTGCCAACGCGTTTAACGCTATTGCCCAATCAACGCAATATCTTAGCGTAGATCCGCGCCCCCGCGCTAAGCAGAAATAGCGCCGCGCTTAATCGGGGACTTTCGCCGACGGCACGGTCAGGCGGATGACCGATTTCATGGTCAGGCCCTGCACGATCACCGTGAACAGCACGACGGCATAGGTGGCGGTCAGGATGATTGGGCGCTCGTCGCCATAGGGGATCGACAAGGCCAGTGCGATCGAGATGCCGCCGCGCACGCCTCCCCAGACCAAGACCGGAATCGAGCCCTTGATGAAGCGCACGTAGAAACTGAGGATGCCGAACGGGATGGTAATGGCGAGAAGGCGCGCTACGATCACCAGCGGGATCACGCTGAGCGCGATCCAGCCGAAACGCAGTTCGACGCCGACCACGATCAGCTCGAGCCCGATCAACAGGAACAGCACCGAGTTGAGAATACCGTCGATCAGCTCCCAAAAGCCGAACAGGTATTGCTGCGTGGTCTCGCTCATCGCATACATGGCGCCGCGCTCGCCGATAAAGAGGCCGGCGACGACGACGGCGATCGGACCGCTGGTATGCAGCCAGCCCGCCAGCGCGTAGGTGGCGGTGACCAGCGCCAGCGAAATGAACACTTCGACGACGTATTCGTCGATCGAGCGCATGGCATAGAAGGCAACATACCCCGCCAGCAGACCGATCACGGCGCCGCCGAGCGCTTCCAGCAGGAACAGGCCGGTGGCGCCGGCGACCGAGAGATGGCCGTCGCCGCCCGATGCCAGTGCCAGCAGAATCGTGAACAGCACCACGCCGACGCCGTCGTTGAGCAGCGATTCGCCGGCCATTTCGGTTTCCAGCAATTCGGGTACCCGCGCCGATTTGAGCAGGCTGAGCACGGCGACCGGGTCGGTCGGGCTGATCAACGCGCCGAACACCAGCGCCCATGCAAGCGTGATGTCGAATCCGAACAGCTGCGCCAGACCCCAGAAGCCGAAGCCGACCGCGAAGGTCGAGATCAGGACACCCACCGTCGCCAGCATGGCGACGGAGCCGAGGCGCCGCTTCAGGCGCTTCCAATCCACGTGCATGGCACCGGCGAACAGCAGAAAGCCGAGCACGCCGTTCATCAGCACGTCGTAGAAGTCGATCTTTTCCAAGGTGCCGCCGACTTCGGCCACCAGCCCGGCATTGGGAAAGGCGATATTGAGCAGCAGCAGAACGGCCGACGCCAGCACGCCCACCAGCAACAAGCCGATATTGCTCGGCAGATGCAGGTACATCAGGTTGAGCCAGCCGAAACCGGCGACCAGCACCAGCAAGACGGCAAAAAGATCAAATAATGACGTCATTTCATGACTTCTTGTTTCGCGGCCGGCGCGCTTGCCGCCGGAGCGCCTCAACGTCAATTGTTCGCAAATCGTCGGCGGGCCATCAACGCCAATCGACGGCCCCGAGCAGCATGCCGATATGGCCGTCGCCCCACATCGGCAAGAGAATGCGGGAATAGCCGGCGGCATCCGCATGATGCGTGGGCGCCCGCGCCTCGACCGTGGCGCTGCACTGCGCGCGCAAATAGCCGAACGGCGCCCGCAAATTCAATTCGTCGATGAACTTGCCGATCACGGCCTCGCCGTAGCGCTGCGCCAATCCGCCACCGACGGTTCGGAAACGGAACCGTTCCGGCAGTTCGAAGACATCGATCAGCAGCAAACTGTCCGCCATATCCGGCAGCGCCGACAGCTTCACGTCATCCCAAAACGGCATGTCGTTGTCCGCGCGCTTCAAGCTCTCCCAGTAGGCAAGAACGCGCGCCAAGCTGCGTTCGGGCGTCTTGGGGAGCGGAAACGGAACTGATGGGGCCGGCATGAGCGCTCCCTTGATGGCCGAAATTGTTCCGAGGCTGCGCCCCACTATCCTACCGCAGCGGCGCCACTTGTGAAGGCAATATCAGCGTTCTTCCTCTGTCATCACAGCCTTCGGCCTAGGCTTGCGCGCGTTCTTGGTGGCGATTGGCGTGCGACCTTCGCAATCTGGCGCGGCCGGCGGCATGAACCAAGTATTCCGATTCAATTTTCGCATACATCTCACTAAAACTTCGCACCGCAATCGACGGTATGACTATTACCGTCGAGCGCTGGCCGCCGAATGCAAGAGCCCCCGTACCACCGGCACAGCACATACCTCATGTTACCTCCGATACCTCCATGAATACTGAATAGCGCACAGAAGTCCTTAACTTCGCCGTGCCAGTGTCTCTCCCAACCGCGTCCCAGGCGGGAGAGCACCACGCATGATGACTTCGGACAATTTTACCGAGCACGTCGCCCGCGTGCGCGAACGGTTCGCTTCCACGCTCAACGACAAAGTCGCCGATAGCTTCGCGGCGCTCGAAAAAATGTCGGCCGGCGGCGACGAAACGATCGAGATCGTGATCGTAGCCCATCGCCGGATGCATGAGATGTACGGCATCGCGCCGACACTCGGCTTCGAGGCGACCGGGAAGGCCGCAGGCACCGCACGCACCGCGATCCGCGAAGCGGCAAAAGTCAAACGCGCGCTCACACCGGCGGAAATTGCAGCTTTGAAAACCGCACTCAAAGAATTGCGCGAAGCGGCCGCCGCCGATCTGCGGAATTTCCCAATGGGGAAACACAATTCCCTGGCGCTCCACCGCTAAGGCGCGCCGGGCTACCGCCTGATTTTCGAGACCGTAACCCGGCGACTTTATGGACGGAAATATGATGAACGTCACGCAACAGAACATCGGCGCAACCGCCACCAACAGGGAAGCAAAACCGGACATGAACATTCTTATCGTGGACGATTCTGACGACCAGCGCGAGCTAACCGAAGCGGCTTTGCGCAGCGCGGGCTACAATGGGGTGCGCAGCGCCGCCTCGGCGAACGAAGCGTTCAAGATTCTCGATATCGGCCGCAACTCCAGCAACGGGACGGTTCCGGTCGATATCGTGCTGCTTGACATCGTAATGCCGGATACTGACGGCATCGAGGCTTGCGCCTATATCCGCAGTCAAGAACGCTACGAGGACCTGCCAATCATCATGATCACATCGCTCGACGATATGGGAAGCCTGGCAAGCGCCTTTGTCGCCGGCGCCAACGATTACATCACCAAGCCGGTCAATCGCATCGAGTTGCTCGCCCGCGTGCGGACGGCGCTCAAGCTCAAGGATGAGCTCGAGCAGCGGCGTGAGCGCGAGCGCGAGCTGTTGAACTTCCTTGCGAGCTGGGGCGACCGCCGTGCCACGCTATGGATCGACGACGCCACCGGGCTTTTTGTCGGAGAAGTGGCGGAGGCCTATCTTACATCGGGCAGCGAACATGACGGTGACGATATGGTCTCCGTGATAACGCTCGCCATCGATCGGCTAGATGCGGTGAAGGAGGCACAAGGCGAAAGAATTGCACGTACCATCTACCTGCAAGTCGCCAAGGCCGTTCGCGCCGCGCTCGCCACCGTCGGCGTGGTGGCGGCGGCCTATCGCAACGGTTTAATCGTTGTAATCGCACCGGATTTTGGGCCTTCCAGCGGGAAAAAACTGGCGCAGTCGATGTGCGCCGCCATCGCACAGCTCGGCATCGATAGTCAGGATTTGTCCGGCGCCGGCCATGTCACAGCCACCGCCGCCGTGGTGACCGGCCGCGTCAAGCGCGGGCCGGAGCGGGTCAAGCTGTTGATGCAGGCGATTGCCAGCGTTGAACGCAGCACCGCGGACGGCGGCAACTGCGTCGTGAGCATGATCGCCTAGCGGTTGCGCAGCTGCACCCGATGCGGCGGCGCTGATTGTGCGGACCGCCGCGAAGATTAAGGGTTGCGTGCGCTAAAGCTTGGTCATGCGGCCGACGGCGCACCATGCAGGCAGGCGCGCAGCGAGGCAGCCAGCGTCAACGGATCGAACGGCTTGGCGATCACGCCGGCCGCGCCGAGCGCGAGAAAATGCTGCACTTCGTTCGTTTGGGCGCGCGCGGTCATGAACACGACCGGAATGTTCGCGGTTCCCGAACTTTCGCGCAAATGCGCAAGCATCTCCGGGCCGTCCATCACCGGCATCACTACGTCCATCAGAACGACGTCGGGGCGCCAGTCGGCGGCGACCGCCAGCGCATCCGGCCCGCTGCTACAGCTGACCACTGTCAGACCGGCGTCGAGCGCGAGTGACATCTTCACCACTTCGCGGATATCCGGTTCATCTTCCACGTGAAGAACCCGACAGGCGTTCATGCGACCCCCCGACTTGACCTCAGATGCGCGCGGCGCCGATCCACATGGGCTACCAAAAAGCGCACGGCCTCAAGATCGCATACGGGCGTGAATGATGGGTGAAGGAAACAACGGCAATTGCACGATCTCCGCAGCGCGTCGTTTTTAAATTCGGTGCGTAATTACCGAAATGAGATCCCGAAAACTTTTTTAAAGTGAGGAAACTACGTCATAACTGGCATTCAAAGTCCGCATAGGTATCTGGACACTATTCGACTTCGAAAACTATTGGGAAATCGGCAAGCGCGAATAACAAGCAAATGCATTTTCGATATTTATGTCGACATGTTTGATTCCCATCAATTCAAATTGTTCTATTGTAGCTAAAGAACATAAGCATATAGAGATAACCATCGCTGCCTCTAGTGGTTAGGGGGAGCCGGCTGCAATGACTGAATATGCGAACGTCAGAAACGGCGACGAAAAAACGACATTCGACTACCGGGCCTTCAGCGCCAAATACGAGCATACAAAAATAACAACCGTCCGAAATGGCCGAATTATCTACGCGCAGGGCGATCCGGCCGACGCGATCTACTACATCATCAGCGGGACCATAAAAATATCCGTCGTTTCCGAACACGGCAAGGAAGGCGTGGTCGCCATGCTCCGGTCTGGCGATTTCTTCGGTGAGGGCTGTTTGAGTTACCGCCGCACCCGAGCAACCACAGTCACCGCAGCGAGCGACTGTGAGATTCTCCGTATGGAGCAAGCCGACGCCGTCCGCGCGCTGCGAGAAGAACCCGGATTCTGCATGTTGTTCACGGACTTCCTCCTCGACCGCAATGAAAAACTGAAAGACGACCTGCTCGACCAGTTGTTCAACTCAAGTGAAAAGCGGCTGGCGCGGATCCTGTTGACGCTGGCGAAAGCCGGGCATGGCGAACAATCGAACGAAATTACTATACCGATCACGCAGGAGACGCTCGCCAATATGGTTGGCACGACGCGGTCGCGCATCAATCAGTTCATTTCCAAGTTTCGCAAGTTGGGTCACATCGAAACAAACGGCCGAATCAGAGTCCACAATTCTTTGTTGAATATAATTTTAGATGACCAGTCGCACGGCGACGCGCAATAGCACGCGCGCCGGTAACCCGATCCCTCCTGGCGGTGTCGCGGTACGGAAAACGGTAGCATCCGGCATGATGCTACCGGACGTGGTATTTTCAGTTTGTGCAATTTTATACAGCGGTACTGCAACATATGTGTCATGGTTATTTCGAATGAAGTCGAGGGGTGAGGTTGCGTTGCGCGCGTTGCGTGACCTGCGCCGGGAAATATCGTGCCCGCGCGACTCGGAAACGTAGTGCGCCAAATGCCGTTGGACGCATTGTCGATGCGCAACGGCTGGCACCGCAGTTTCTAAAAAAACGAAGTAATTGCGTGGGGGGCGCTTTGCCTTGCAAGCAAGAGGAAACCGCATATGAAATCGCCGATCGTCAAACGCTCCATCGTCATTGGTGGGCACAAGACCAGCGTTAGCCTCGAGGACGCCTTCTGGCGCGGGCTCAAGGAGATCGCGCGCGCGCGGCGTACAACCCTGTCGACCATGGTGGGCGAAATCGACAAGGCACGCCATCAGGCGAATCTTTCTTCGGCAATTCGACTGTTCGTGCTCGATCGGTTGCGCAATCCGGAACTGAAGTTTTCCGGTGACGAGCGCGACCGTGCCGAGGCCAACCTTTCGGTGTCGCAAAGTATCCTCAGGCACGCCTGATCCTTTGCAAGCGACGGAACGCGTCGGGATGCCGTTCGGTGCACCCGGAATTGCCGGTGCGTTGGGACCGGAGATTTTTCGACTCGCGGTCGAGGTCTGCCCCAGCGGTATGATCGTGGTCGGCGGCGACGGCACCATCCGGCTGGTCAACGGCGAAGTCGAGCGCCTGTTCGGCTACAAGCGCGAAGAATTGCTCGGGCAGTCGATAGAAATTCTGCTGCCCGAAAGATCGCGCAACACGCACGCCAAGCTTCGCCGCGGTTTTGCAAATCATCCCGAGACCCGGCACTTCGGCACCGGACGCGAATTCAATGGCCGGCACAAGGACGGCAGCGAATTTCCCATCGAAGTCGGGCTACATCCGTTCCGCATCGGCGACGAGTTCATGGTGGTCGGCGCCATCCTCGACATCAGCGAACGCAAGCGCCTGGAGCGAATGCAGGATGAATTCGTCGCGACGGTGAGCCACGAATTGCGCACGCCGATGACGTCGATCGCCGCTTCGCTCGGCTTGTTGCTTGCCGGCACCGCCAGCAGCCTTCCGCAGCCAGCCGCGCATCTGCTCGAAATTGCGCAGGTGAATTGTCAGCGGCTGGTGCGCATGGTGAACGATATACTCGACCTCAAAAAGCTCGATTCCGGGCAGGTGCGATTTTTGTTTCAGCGCTGCGACGCCCGCACGTTGCTGGAGAAGGCAATCGAGGCCAACCAAGGATTCGCCGACGGCTGCGGCGTCGGCATTCGGCTCAAGGCACCGCGCGATTCGATCGATCTTTATGTCGATCCCGACCGCTTCATCCAGATCATGACCAACCTGCTCTCGAACGCATTGAAGTTCTCAAGTCCCGGCGGAGTCGTCGTCGTGACGCTGGAGAAACGCGGCACGGATGTTCGCATCGCGGTGCGTGACCACGGCCCCGGCATCCCGGCCGAATTCAGACCGCGGATATTCGAGGCATTCGCGCAGGCCGATGGCGGCAGCCGGCAAAAAGGCGGCAGCGGCCTGGGTTTGGGCATCGCGCGGCATATCGTTACGCGCATGCAGGGCCAAATCAGCTTCGATGACGCGCCGGGCGGCGGGACGATCTTCCGTATCGATCTGCCTGGCGCCGACCATGTGGAGCCGCGGCAGGATGAGCCCGACGCAAAGGCCATTCGCGCGCCCGCCCGCTCTCGCGGTTGAGTGGGGAACGGGAGGGCTCAGAGCCACGCTGCGACGATGGCTTTCGATGCACGACTTGGTGGCGCTCAACCGCATCGCCCCTATTCGCGCGGCTGCGTCTCCAGCTCTCGCGCCCGTTGCGGTGGATTCTTGGCCTGCAAAGGATTGAGCCCGAATTGGTCCATCCACCAATCGGCGGTCCAATTGCCCATCATGTGCAGGTTCTCGAAGGCGCAATGCTGGCTACCGCCGTCCTCGTCGGTGAAAATCTTGAGTTCCTTCTTGGGCGAGCCGCAGGCTTCATAGAGCCGGTGCGCCATGGCCACCGGCACGATGTTGTCGTCCTCGCCGTGGGTGATCATGATCGGCATGCGGATTTTCTCCGCCACGCCCTGCAGCCGGTACTCGAAGCATTTCTCCATCGCGGTTTCCATATCAGGCCGGCCCAGCACCCAGGGTAATTGCCAGATCGCCGAGGACGAGATCGTGCCGCCGCTTTCCAGCACCTTGCGGCGATGCACCCAGACCTCGTGATAGTCGAAATGGGCGCCCCAGGCGAAGCAGGCGGCGTAGCGGTGCTCGAAGGCGGCGATGCGCGGCGCGTAGTAACCGCCCATGCTCATGGCCATGATGCCGATGCGCTTTTTGTCGACGCCCGGCCGGCGGCTGATGAAATCGAACGCGGCGGTGCCGGCTACCTCGTAGTCCGAGCGGCTGGGGATCTTGCGCAGCCGCAGCGTCTCGCCTTGCCCCGGGCCGTCCACGCACAGCACGCCGACGCCGCGCTCGCGCAGGAACAGCGCGCCCCAGAGCACGGTGAGCTCCTTGCAGGCGTCCAGTCCGTCAAAGAAGACGACGACCGGGTCGTTGCCGGTGGGATTGGCCGGCGGCACCCAATAGGCCGCGAGGTTGGCGTTCTCGAAAGGCACGTCGACTTTCTCGAAGCCGGGGACACGGTATTGCATGCCCTTGAGGAAATGCGGCAGCAGCGTCTCGTATGACGCCGTCTTGCGCGGGTCGGTGGGCGGCACAAAGCGCTCGGTTTCGTAGCGGTAGATGGCGCTGCGCACATAGGCACCGGCCGCGGTATGGTAGTGGCCGTTAGCCCATTCGCGGTTTGCCAGCGCCAGTGTCCGCTCCGCCATCCACAGCCAGGCGTCGTGCCAAGCCTCGCCGTCGCCAACCTTGCCTTGCAGGCGGCGGCCGATCTGATTCAGCTCCTGAAAATTGCTGCCGCCCATGGGCGCCACGCTGATCACGCTGCTCATGAGCTGCGACCACAGATAGTGATCCGGGAAATAGCGGAACCAGGTGCCGACGACGTTTTCTTGGGCCATGGCGAGGAACTCCTTGTTACGGCACGGTGCTAATTCGCCAGATAGAGGCAATTCTCTTCGGCGAAAACGAGATCGACGGCGCCGTTCTCAGGCATCGTCACGGAGCGCGGCGCCCGCACGGCAATCTCGTTGCCGTTCGCCGCCACCAGATATTCGACGTAGCTGCCCATGTTGATGCGCCGCTGCACAACGCCGGCGATGACATTGCGGCCAGCCTCCGCGGGTGAGCCTTGCGCAAGGACGGAAATGCTCTCGTTGCGGATGCAGACGAAGCCGCCGGCGC
The DNA here is from genome assembly GCA_963814885.1 of uncultured Alphaproteobacteria bacterium. Classification (GTDB taxonomy): domain Bacteria; phylum Pseudomonadota; class Alphaproteobacteria; order Rhizobiales; family Xanthobacteraceae; genus Pseudolabrys. The sequence continues at coordinate 192,757 of CAWFEO010000020.1, forward strand.
CGGCCTGCGGATGCTGCTCCTGATAAAAGGCGGATTTCAGCGGTACGGCGCGGTCACCCACCTCGGCGTCGACCAGGACACGTTTGCGGGCCCCGTCAATTTCGCGCACCCGCGCCGGAAAGATATTGGCGGAGCCGATGAACTCCGCGACGAACCGGTTCATCGGCCGATCATAGATTTCTTGCGGCGACCCGATCTGCTGGATGCGGCCCTTGTCCATGACGATGACACGGTCCGAAACCACCATGGCCTCTTCCTGGTCGTGGGTGACATAGACCGAGGTGATGCCGACCTCGGCCTGCAGGCGCCGCAGTTCCAGCCGCATGCGCTCACGCAGCTTGGCGTCGAGATTGCTCAGCGGCTCGTCGAATAAAAGAACCTTGGGCTCGTAGACGATGGCGCGCGCCAGCGCCACGCGCTGCTGCTGGCCGCCGCTCAGCATGGTGGCGGGGCGGTCGATCTGGCCTTCCAGGCCCACCATGGCCAGTACGCGCTGCACACGCTCCTTCGCGTCCGCGCGCGACAAATGCATATTGTGCAGACCGTAGGCGACGTTTTCCGCCACCGTCATATGCGGCCACACGGCATAGGACTGGAACACCATGCCGAAGCTGCGCTTTTCGGGCGGGATATGAATGCGATGGGCGGGGTCGGAGACGGTGCGTCCGTCGATAACGATGCGGCCGCTGTCGATGGTCTCGAAACCGGCGATAGCGCGCAAGGTCGTGGTCTTGCCGCAGCCGCTCGGTCCCAGCAGGGTCAGGAACTCACCATTGCTCAAGCCAAAGCTGACATGATCGACGGCCTTCGTTTCCTTGAACTCCTTCTCGATGTTGTCGACCTCGAGGAACGCCGCCGCTGCCGGAGCCGTCATCACGCCACTCCTTTTGTACGCGTGCGGACGAAAAGCTGGAACACGATCACGACCGACAGGATCATGCCGGTCTGCATCATGGCATAGGCGGCGACCTTGCCGCTGGTGGCGTGCTCCATCAGTTCCCATAGCGCGACCGACATGGTCTCGCTGCCGGTCTGCCACAACAGGATCGACATCGGCAGTTCGCGCAGATAGATCACGAACAGCAGCACCCAGGCCGCCGCCATGCCGGGCTTGATCAGCGGCAGCGTGATGCGCGCCAGCGTGCGCCCGTAGCCGCTGCCGCAGGCGCGCGAGGCCTCCTCCAATTCGGGCGAGAGCGAGAGCAAAACGCCGCCGACGCTGCGCTGGGCCAACGGCAGGAACCGCGCCAGATAGGCGATCAACAGCACCACCAGCGTGCCATAGAGCGGCGTTTGGATCGCGATCAGCAAAACGCCCATGGCGAAGGCGACACCCGGGACACCGACCGGCAGCGAGGTGGTGAGATCCACGGTGCGCATTCCGGGCAGCCGGCTGCGGTAGATCGCTTGCGACACCAGCAGGCTCAGAATCACGCCGATGGTCGCGCCCGACAGCGACAGGATGAACGAGTTCTGGATCCCGGACATCGTTTCGGGGATGTAGTGCAACACCTCCGGATAGTTCGCCCAGGTGAATTGCCGCGCCAGGAAACGGCCGAGCCAGACATTCTGCAGCGATTGCAGCACCAGCGCGATGATCGGCAACACCACCGCGACCAGGAAGAACGCGATGTTGATGCCGAAACCGGTCCAGCGCCAGCGGCCGAGGTCGATCACCGCCGGCCGATAGCCGCGGCCGGTCACGGTCGTGAAGTTGCGCCGCAGGATCAGGTAACGGTGCAGCAGCACGCAGGCGATGGTGACCACCGCCAGGATCGTCGCCATGCAGGCCGCCAGGCTGTAATCCGGCTCCGCCCGCTGGATGACCTCGAAGATCAAGGTGCTGAGCGTCTCGTAGTTGCGCGGCACCCCCAGCGTCAGCGGCACGCCGAACTCGCCCGCCGACGACACGAAGGTCAGGATGATGGCCGACAGGATCGAAGGCAACGCGAGCGGCAGGGTGACGCGCAGCATCGTATAGGCGGTGCCGCGGCCGCAGGAGCGCGAGCTCTCCTCGAAGGCCGGGTCCATCTGCGAAAACGCCGCCGAGGTCATCAGGTAGACGATGGGCGTGAAGAAGATACCTTGCACCCAGATGATGCCCGGGAGGCCGTAGATGTTGAATGTATCGGCGCCAAGCCCAAACCCATGAAAGGCGATGCTGTTGAGCAAACCGGCGCGCGGCGCCGCCAGGTAGGTCCAGGCAATGGCGCCGACGAAGGGCGACAGATAGAACGGGATGGTGTTGCAGATATGCAGGAACGGCCGCGCCGGAACGTTGGTGCGGGTGTTGAGCCAGGCCAACAGCACGCCGGTGACCGCCGCGAAGATCGTGCTGCCCAGGCTCGCGATCAGCGTCGTTCCGATAGCGTAGCGGATCACATCGTTGGTGAAGACGGTCTTGAAATTCTTCAGCGTGAAGATTACCGGCTCGCCGAATTGCTGAGTGTACACGCTCCGACTGAGGATGGCCGCAATCGGAGCCAGCACCATCAGGCATACCGCCCAGCTCGTGATTCCCTGCACGAGGGATTCACTGCGTAATCTTGCGAGCGATACCATCAAAACAGCGAGCCGGTTGGGTGGTCGGCAATCCCTCCGCTTATTTGCCGTAGATCTTACGGAAATCTTCGCGCATGGGATCGAGCTGCGCCTTGGTCAGGTTGGCCCAGTCGACCGGTACCGCGTTGATCTTGCCGAGATCGGGCACGAAGGGCTTCACCTCCGCCGGAACGTCGACGTCGGACCGCAGCGTAGCGATGGCTTCCAGCTTGATCAGGATTTCCTGACCCTTTTTGCTGAAGATAAAGTCGTTCCACAGCTTGGCGGCGTTGGGGTGCGGCGCCTTGGCGAGAATGCCGCCGTAGTTGCCGTCCTCCACAATGCCTTCCTTGGGCCAGGAGACTTTGAGCTTAGCCTGCTTGCGCACCTGATAGGCGCGCGGCCCGTAGCCGAGAATGGCGATCGGGAATTCGCCGGCCATCACGCGGTCGCGGATGTCGGTCGAACGCAGCAGAAAGAACGGTTTCTGCGCCTTGATCTTCTCAAGCCATTCGTCGGTCCATACCTTGTTCTTGCGCAGCCCATAATAAGCGTCGAGGTAGGCGCCTGACTTGCGTACGTCGCCGAAAATGATCTGGCCCTTGTATTTGGGATCGGTAAGCTGTGCCCAGGATTGCAGGTCCTCCTTGACGTAGGCCGGATTCCACAGCAAGCCGAAGATGATGATGGCCACCGACTGGAATTCGCAGCCCCCGTCGAGCACGCCGGCCTTCTTGCGGTAGGTGAGGTTCTTGTATTCCGGCGAGCAATATTTCATCAGCTCGCCGCGCTTCTGCAGGTCTTTCCAGTAGGTCACGAAGTTCACCGCCACCCAGTCGACGGTGACCTTGCCGGCTTTCAGTTCTTCGCCGGTGCGCGACACCACGGCCGACGAACTGCCGATATAGCCCTGCATCTTGAAGCTCGCCGGCAGCTTGTAAAAGTCGCGGAAGGCCTGTTGCAGCTCCTTCTGGGTGGTCGGCGCGAAAAGATTGGTGGCGTAGACAAGCGCGCCTTCCTTCTTGGCGGCATCGATGGTGGCCTGATCGGCGGCAAACGCGGCTGTGCCGCCGGCGCCCAAAGTCAACGCGAGGGCAAAGGCGAATGGTGCGAGACGCCGACGGACTCCGCTCCTGGATTTCATGGTCGCTGTCCTCCCTATGCTCGTTTTTAACGCTCTGTAAGCGCGCTTTTTAATGAGAAATGATAGGGACTTATAGATCGGCAGGTCAAATACCGATCCAGTCTCACGGTGATACCGCATTGCTATCAGTGCCGGCTCTCGACAAGATAGCAGCGGCCGACGGGGCCGGCCGCAATGGGAGGTGCCGCCATGGACTTGCGCCAGCTTCGAAGTTTCATGGGGGTCGCACAGCGCAACGGGTTCCGGCGGGGCGCCTTGTCCCTGAACATCGCCCAGCCCGCGGTCAGCCGGCACATCAAGCAGCTCGAGGCCTCGCTCGGCGTGAAGCTGTTTCATCGCACAAGCGGTGGTGGCGTCACGTTGACGGAAGCCGGGCAGTTGCTGCTGCGCCGCGCGGAAGAGCTGTTCCAGAAACTGTCACAAATACGCGACGAGCTATCCGCGATTTCCCAGCACAGCGAAGCGGTGCATATCGGCGCGCCCTCCTCCATCGGCGAAATCCTGTTCGCCCCACTGGCGCACCGCGTGCGCGAGCACGCACCGGAAATCCATCTCACCTTCACTGAAAGTTCCTGCCGCCTGCTCAGCCTGGTCAAATCCGGCCACGTGGACTTGGCCGTGCTGTCCTGCACGCGCGAGCTCAACAACGCGGAATGGACCAGCCAAAAGCTGGTCGGCGAAGGGGTCTATCTGGTCGGCAGCCCCGACGCGCTCGGTGGTCTGAACACCATCGATGCCGAGCAGGTCACGACCATGCCGCTGATTCTCACGCCCCTGCCCAACGCCCAGCACCAGTATTTGTGCGACGTGGCCAAGCAATACGGACGCAAGCTCAACGTCGTCGCCGAAGCCGAATCCATGATTGGCCTGATGGCGATGGTCGATCGCGGGCTGGGATGCGGTGTGCTGCCGTTCAGTGCGGCATCGCTGGTCAGCCATGCGCATCCGGTCTCGACTTGTGAGATTACCGGCTTCTACTCCTGGCGCACGCTGGTGCGCCGCTCGGACTGCATGCTTTCTCCGGCCGGTCAGAAGGCTTGGGACATGATCATTAGTGAAATACAGACGCTGAGCGCCGCGGGCATCTTTGGTCCGCCGGTCGAGAGTGAGCAGCCGCCCTATGGTGCGTTGCCGGCGTTTGCCGGTTCCAGCCGCGCGCCTCACAAAACCGTATTGCCAGCGCGTCAATAATCCGCAAGCCTGCGTCCAAGACAAAAACGAATAACGGGAAGGGCGCGTTCGTGAGGCTTGTGCTGTTCCAGTCCGCGGCCGGCGCGGAGACCGTTCCGGGCGTGCTCAACGAGCGCGGCGTCGTTGATATTTCGCCCGCGGTCGCGAAAAGCTACACCCCCCAACTCACCATGCAAGCCATCATCGACGGTTTCGATGGCTTACGCCCGGCGCTCGAAACGCTTGCAAAGAATGGCGATGCGCTGCCGCTCGAGCGCGTACGACTGCGGCCGCCGCTGCCGCGGCCGGGCAAGATTCTCGCCTGTATCGCCAACTACTGGGAACACGCGCAGCGCGAGGCCCGGCCGCTCAACATGTTCATGAAGAACCCCGACGCAGTGGTCGGGCCCGGCGATACCATCGTGCTGCCGGAATTCACCGTGCCGTGGATCTTCATGCACGAGGCTGAGCTCGCTTTGGTCATCAAGGGGCCGGCCAAGATGGTGAAAGCCAAGGACTGGCGCAGCGCAATATTCGGCTATACCGCCATGATCGACGTGTCGGCGCGCGAGCAAGGCCGCCGCACTTGGCCGGCGAGCCCAATGACGAGCTGGCTCGGCAAGTCGTTCGATACCTTCGCGCCAATCGGCCCCTGCATCGCCACCGCCGACGAGATCGAAGACCCCAACGATCTCATCGTGCGGTTCTGGAACGAGGGCCAACTCCGCCACAACTACAATACCGGCGACATGGAGCACCGCGTTCCCGAACTGATCGAATTCGCCACCACGGTGATGACCATGAACTCCGGCGACCTGATCGCCTGCGGCACCAATCACGAAGGCTTGGGCGCATTACAGAACGGCGAGACGGTCGAAATCGAAATCCAGAACATCGGAAAGATGGCGCTGAAAGTCGTCGACCCGCTCAAGCGCACATGGGAGCGCGGCGTTTATATGGGCGCAGATTCCACCAATCCCGACGCGGTCAAGCGTCACCGCCCGCAAGACGGCACCACGACCATCAACAGGACAGTGTAGCCATGGACACGAGAACAGACATTGCGAAAAGCGAAATCCGCGACGGCATGAAGATCGACTGGGACACGCCCATCACCATGGACGATGGGCTGGTGCTGCGCGCCGATGTGTTTCGCCCGATCGCGGACGGGCAGTATCCGGTGATTCTGACCTACGGTCCCTATGCCAAGGGCCAGCCGTTTCAGGTCGGCTACAAGGGCAGCTGGGAGCGGCTGATCAAGGCGGCGCCCGAGGTTCTGGAGGGCTCCAGCAACAAATACATGAACTGGGAAGTGGTCGATCCCGAGCGATGGGTGCCGGACGGCTATGTGTGCGTGCGCGTCGACTCGCGCGGCGCCGGCCGCTCGCCCGGCTATCTCAGCGTCCAGGCGCCGCGCGACCTTGAAGACATGTACCAATGTGTCGAGTGGGCCGGCACTCAAGCCTGGTCGAACGGCAAGGTCGGCATCTGCGGCATTTCCCACTACGCCAAGAACCAATGGCGTTTGAGCCCGATGAAGCCGCCGCACCTTGCCGCCCTTTGCATCTGGGAAGGCGGCTCCGATCATTACCGAGAGCTTTGCCGCCACGGCGGAATCCTGAGCGACTTCATCAGGAGTTGGTTCAATCGCCGCATCCTGCGCATACAGCACGGCGTCGGCGAGCGCGGCATCAAAAGCGCGGTAACCGGCGAGCCGGCCGCGGGACCCGAGACACTGTCGGAGGAGGAACTCGCCAAGAACCGCGCCGACACGCCGGCCGAACCCAAGAAGCGCCGGTTGTGGGACGAATATTACGCGGAACGCACCGCCGACTTCGCCAAGATCGAGACACCTCTGCTGTCGGCGGCCAATTGGGGCGGGCTCGGCCTACACAGCCGCGGCAATTTCGAGGGCTGGATGCGGGCCGCTTCCAAGCAGAAGTGGCTCGAAGTGCACGGCCACACCCACTACACCCATTTCTACAGCAACTACGGCCTGTCGCTGCAAAAGCGTTTCCTGGGTCATTTCCTCAAAGGCGAAGACACCGGCTGGGACAAGCAGCCGCGCGTGTCGCTCAACATCCGCCATCCCGGCGAGAAGTTCGTTCTGCGCGGCGAAGACGAATGGCCGCTCGCGCGCACGCAATGGACCAAATATTACCTGCAGCCACAGGGGCTGGGGCTTGGCACCGCAGCGCCCGCCGGCGAGACGGCGCTCACTTATGAGACCACCGGCAACGGCCTCACCTTCCGCACGGCGCCGCTGACCAAAGCCATTGAGCTAACCGGTCCGTCCGCCGCCAATCTGTGGCTTTCTTCCGACACGACCGACGCCGACCTTTTCGTGGCGTTGCGGGTATTCGATCCCGCCGGCAAGGAAGTCACCTTCATTGGCGCCAACGACCCGCGCTGCCCGATCAGCCTAGGCTGGCTGCGCGCCTCCCACCGCAAGCTCGATCCGAAAATGTCGCAGCCCTACCGGCCCTGGCACAGCCACGATGAGGAATGGCCGCTCACGCCCGGCGAGCCGGTCGAACTCGACGTCGAGATCTGGCCGACCTGTATCGTGATCCCGGCGGGCTACACAATCGCCTTCACTATACGCGGCAAGGATTTCGAACTGGACGGCACCGACGCGGCGCCGGACAACGCGCCCTACCCGATGAAAGGCGTCGGCCCCTTCCTGCATATCGATCCGGACGACCGGCCGCCGGAAATCTTCGGCGGCAAGAACACGCTGCACTTCGCCGCGAACAAGCAACCCTACATTCTGTTGCCGATCATTCCTCCGAAGGCCTGAACGTGACCATTGCAAACAGTGAAATCCGCGATGGCATGCAGATCGACTGGGACGCGCCCATTGAAATGGACGATGGTCTGGTGCTGCGCGCCGACGTGTTCCGCCCGCTCGGCGGCGGCCGCCATCCTGTCATCTTGAGCTACGGGCCCTATGCCAAGGGCCAGTCCTTCCAGGACGGATACAAGAGCCAGTGGACACGCCTAATCAAGGCGGTGCCCGACGTTCTGCAAGGCTCCAGCAACAAATATCAGAACTGGGAGCTGGTCGATCCGGAGAAGTGGGTACCGGACGGCTACGCCATCGTGCGCGTCGATTCGCGCGGCGCCGGCCGTTCGCCCGGCTTTCTCGACGTCTGGTCGCCGCGCGAAACGCAAGACTTCTATCAGTGCATCGAATGGGCCGGCACCCAAAGCTGGAGCAACGGCAAGGTCGGCATCAACGGTATCTCCTATTACGCCATGAACCAGTGGACCGTCGGCGCCTTGAAGCCGCCGCACCTCGCCGCGCTCTGCATCTGGGAAGGCTCCTCGGACTATTACCGCGAAGTTTGCCGGCACGGCGGAATCCTGAGCGACTTCTTCAGGAGCTGGTTCGGCCGCCAGGTGCTGAACGTGCAGCACGGCGTCGGCGAGCGCGGCTGCAAAAACCCGGTGACCGGCGAATACGCCGCCGGGCCAGAGACCCTGCCGGACGAGGAACTGGCGAAAAATCACGCCGACTGCGCTGGCGATGCCAAACGGCGCAAGTTCGATGACGACTTCTACGGCTCGCGCACGGCGAAGTTCGAGGACATCGAAGCGCCCATGCTCTCGGCCGGCAATTGGGGCGGCGTCGGCCTACACACCCGCGGCAATTTCGAGGGCTGGCTGCGCGCCGGCTCCAAGCAGAAGTGGCTGGAGGTGCATGGCGACACCCATTTCACGCATTTCTACAGCAATTACGGCGAAGCCTTGCAGAGGCGCTTCTTCGGACATTTTCTGAAAGGCGAGGACACCGGCTGGGACAAGCAGCCGCGCGTATCGCTCAATATCCGGCATCCGGGCGAGAAATTCGTCTTGCGCGACGAGAGCGAATGGCCGCTCGCCCGCACGCAATGGACCAAGTATTTCCTGCAGCCCGGCCGGCTTGCGCTCGGCACGACGGCGCCCCAGGGCGGCGAAACGCTAAGCTACGAAACCGGCGGCGATGGCCTCACCTTCTGGCTACCAGTTTCGGACAAACCGCTGGAGATTACCGGGCCGGTCGCCGCCAAGCTGTGGCTGTCTTCGGAAACCACGGATGCCGACGTCTTCCTGGTGCTGCGCCTGTTCGATCCCGCCGGCAAGGAAGTCACCTTCATCGGCTCCAACGATCCGCGCACACCGATTGGCATCGGCTGGCTGCGCGCCTCGCAGCGCAAGCTCGATCCGAAAAAGTCGCTGCCCTACCGGCCCTGGCACAGCCACGACGAGGAACAGCCGCTGACTCCCGGCAAGCCGGTCGAACTCGATATCGAGATCTGGCCGACCTGCATCGTGGTCCCGCCCGGTTTTCAGCTTGCGCTTACTGTGCGCGGCAAGGATTACGAAGTGGACGGCAGTGATGCGGCCCTGCCCAATGCGCCCTATCCGATGAAGGGCGTCGGCCCTTTCCTGCATATCGATCCGGACGACCGCCCGGCGGCGATCTTCGGCGGCAACAACACCCTGCACTTCGCCGCCGGCATGCAGCCTTATCTGCTGCTGCCAGTGATCCCGGGCGCGTAACGGCGCGCCCTACCGCTGCGGCTGCAGCACCTGCTCGAGCCAGTCCCACATATAGGCCGAGCAGATGCTCTGGTTATCGATCTGGCAGTGGTGGTAGCCGCCCTCCTCGCGGGTGAAAACCTTGAAGGTCTTCTGCTTGGAGCCGACGGCGTCGAAACACGCCTGCGCCTCGCTCATGGGCACCTGCTCGTCGCCCTCACCATGCAGCAGCAGGAACGGACAGGTGATCTTCTGCACCGCGCCGTCGAGGTCGAAGGCTTCGAGCTTTTTGAGCACCTCGTCCTGCGATTTGGCGTTCAGCACCCACATGATGTGTTGAGTCGCCACCGACAGCGCCGGCGTGTCGGCGCGCGCGATGCGTTCGTAGCGTTCGGCCCAGATCTTGCGGTATTTCCACTGCGCGCCCCAAGCGATGCAGCAGGCGAAGCGCTGCTCGAACGCCGCTGCGCGCGGCGCGTAATAGCCGCCCAGGCTGATGGCCATGACGCCGATGCGCTTGTCGTCCACCTCCGGCCGCGCCGCCAGCCAGTCGAACGCCGGCGTCGCATAGTGCTCGGTGTCGTGGCGCAGATAGAGCTCGCGGAAACGGATGCTCTCGCCATTGCCGGGGCCGTCGACGATCAGGCAGGCAATGCCGCGGGCGGCGAGATCGGCCACACCCTTGAGGTATTGAATCTCCTTGGTAACGTCGAGCCCGTCGAAAAAAACCATGGCCGGCACCTTGCCGCCTTTGTTCGCCGGCTCGGCGTGCACGTAGATCGCCGGCAGGCTGGTGCCGTCATACGGAATTTCCACGTGTTCCAGCCGCGGCCGTTTGAAGTATTTGGCGGCGTCGCGCAGGCAATCGACCCCGCGCATATAGGCGTCGAGCCCTTCCTTGCTCTTGGGCTGCAAAAAGCGCTCGCCGACATGGTAATAGGCGCTGGCGCGCTGGAGATATTGCGCACCGCTGACGCCATGGCCTTCGGCGATGCGTTCGCGGCCGCGGTCTTCCACTTTACGCGCCTCGCGCGCCCATTCCCGGAACCAGGCGTCGTCGTCGCCGACGCAGTCCTTGAGCCGCAGCCCGATGCGGTTGACCTCGCCGATTTCCGCCCCGCCCCAGGGCGCCATGTTCAGCCCGATCAGCAGCCCATGCGACCAGCGGTAATTTCCCGGAAAGTAAGTGAACGACAATTCTTCGGCTGGCGCATTCATGGGCATACCTCATGGACGCCCCAATGAACGATTGGGGCTCAGGGGCGGACGTGGCGCACCACGGCTAAGACTGGCGGAGAGATAAGAGATGTAAACGAAATTCCCCGGCTTTGGCACCGAGTGGTATATCGAATTCAAAGGTGGAATGAAATGACATGCGCAGGCGGTATTTCGATCGGCGGGATTTCGACGGGTGCCTTGGCTGGGTCTAAGGTTTCTACAATTGCATTGTTGGCTGAGGCGCCGCGAAGCTCGTTCGAATGCGAATGCCTCAAAATGTCAGTGGACGGCGCCTAACCCCGGCGCGCGCGGTGATCGGCCAGCCGGCGCAAATGCCACGGGCTTTCGACCCGCAACCGGCCGCGGCCGTTTGAGAGCTCGGCACATGGCTGCGGATTTCCTCGCCAACCGCGGCTGAACTGCCGGTTTTTTGAGCAAAAGCGTGGGCGGCCATCGTCCTCCAAGCTGAGCGCAAAGCCTTCTCCAACCCGCTGTTTTATCGGCTGAAAGCCCCCGCCGGCAAACTCGGACTGCACCCTGCTGCGCTTGGCACAACGCTTGCGAGTCTCCTCATTGCATACAGTTCGTCTTGCGCGGCGCCCGGCGGGGCCCCGCGCGAGCGGCATCCGCGGCACGAGAGGTGCGTGGTGAAGACCCAGATTGCCGCCGAACCCCAACCGATCAGCGTCGAGCTCGACCGTACCGCGCTCGTCATCATCGATATGCAGCGCGACTTCCTGGAGCCCGGCGGTTTCGGCGAGACGCTCGGCAACGATGTCTCGCGGCTGCAAGCCGCGGTAAAGCCGTTGCAGGCGGTGCTCGCCGCCGCGCGCGATACCGGCATGCTCGTCATTCACACCCGCGAAGGCCACCGCCCCGATCTGTCCGACGCGCCGCCGGCCAAGATCGAGCGCGGCGCGCCGTCCAAGCGCATCGGCGACGCCGGTCCCATGGGCCGCATTCTTATTCGCGGCGAGGACGGCCACGACATCGTGCCTGAGCTCTATCCGATCGAGGGCGAGCCGGTGATCGACAAGCCCGGCAAGGGCGCGTTCTACCAGACGGACCTCGAATCGATGCTGCGCCATTGCGGCATCGAGAACCTGCTGGTTGCCGGCGTCACCACCGAAGTCTGCGTCAACACCACCGTGCGCGAGGCCAACGACCGCGGCTACCGCTGCATCGTGCTGGGCGACTGCTGCGCCTCTTACTTTCCGGATTTTCACGAGATGGGCCTGAACATGATCAAGGCGCAAGGCGGCATTTTTGGCTGGGTTTCGGATTCGACGAACGCGCTCGCCGCGCTTTCGCGCGCGAGCAAGGAACCGACACGACGCAACGCTTGATCTGGGGGAGGTGCGCATGAGCACATCGGCGACGTTCAAACCCAAACTGTGGACGCCGGGCGACTGGAACGCGTTTTTCGGCTTCGGCACCAACATTCTGGTCAACATGCTGGTGCTCACCGGCCTGTTGCGCTTCGTGCTGAAAATGCCGGACGCGCTGGTGTTCGGCCGGATCTTGCCGGCGCTCGGCCTGATGATGTGCCTGTCCACCTTCTACTATGCCTGGCTCGGCTATTCGCTGGCGAAGAAGACCGGACGCTCGGATGTCTGCGCCATGCCCTCGGGCGTCAGCGTTCCGCACATGTTCATCGTCACCTTTGTGATCATGCTGCCGATCACCCTCACCACCAAGGACCCGATCAAGGGCTGGGAAGCCGGCCTGGTCTGGGTGTTCTTCCAGAGCTTCATCCTGATGATCGGCGGTTTCATCGCGCCCTATATCCGCAAGATCACCCCGCGCGCCGCCCTGCTCGGCACGCTGGCCGGCGTATCGATCACCTTCATCTCCATGCGGCCGGCGCTGGAAATGTTCATGACGCCGCAGATCGGCCTGGTCTGCTTCGCCATCATCATGGCGAGCTGGTTCGGCGGCGTGAAATATCCCTTCAACATTCCCGCCGGCCTCGTCGCCATTGCGGTTGGTACCATCATCGCCTGGGGCTCCAACATTTTCGGGCTCGGCCTCGGCGGCCTGAGTGTCGCAGGTGTCACGGACGCGTTCACGAGCTTCGGCTTCTCGGTGCCGCTGTCGGCGTTCGATCACGTGTTTTCCGGGTTTCCAATTCCTCGGCGTCATCCTGGTCACTGCCATTCCCTTCGGCATCTACGATCTAGTCGAAGCCATGGACAACGTGGAAAGCGCGGAAGCCGCCTGCGACACCTATCCGACCACGCGCGTGCTGACGGCCGACGGCGTGGTCAGCCTGATCGGCTGCCTGATGGGCAACCCGTTCATCAACGCGGTCTATATCGGCCATCCCGGCTGGAAGGCGATGGGCGGCCGCATCGGCTATTCGGCGGCGACCGGCGCAATGGTGATCGTGCTGTCCTGGTTCGGCGTGATCTCGCTGCTGCTGGCGGTCATTCCCGTGGTCGCGATCTCGCCGATCCTCTTGTACATCGGCATGCTGATCGGGGCGCAGGCGTTCCAGACCACCCCGACCAAACATGCCCCGGCCATCGTGCTGGCGCTGACGCCGCATGCCGCGGCCTGGGCCAAGACGCTGATGGACGGCGCGCTCGGCGCCGCCGGCACCGATGCGGCGGCGGTCGGCTTCGACAAGCTGTCCACGCAAGGCGTGCTCTACCAGGGGCTGTCGATCTTGGGCGAAGGCTCGATCCTGACCGGTCTGGTGCTGGCGGCGATCGGGGTGTTCGTGATCGAGCGCGATTTCGTAAAGGCGTCCGCCTTTGCGCTCGCCGGCGCGGTGCTGACCTATTTCGGCTTCATGCATGGCGGCGCGGTCGGCATCGGCCATGGCCTGGGCGTGACACCGGCGGTGGCCTTCGCCTATGCGGTGGTGGCCGCCTTCATGTTCGCGCTCAGCCGCAAGCCGGCCATGATCGCCGTGCCGGATGCGGTGCCGGCGGAATAGGGTTGCGCGTGTTGCACGGATAGCCGATTTTTCGCACAAAGAGCGGCGCTGCCCGGCCGGGCGGCGCCGCTTTCGTCGATTGGGAGACGACTTTGGCCGAGACCGTTGGCGCCATTCTTGCCGCTCACCGCGCGGGAACGCTGACGCCCGAACAGACCGTTGCGCGTTCATATGCGCGGCTGCGCGCGCATGACGATCCCGCCATGTTCATCAGCCTGCGCGAGGAAGCCGAGTCGGTGGCGGAAGCGCGCGCGCTGACCGACGCCAGCCTGCCGCTCTTCGGTGTCCCGGTGGCGATCAAGGACAATATCGACGTCGCCGGCATGGAGACGACCGCCGCCTGCCCGGTCTTCGCCTACATGCCCCATCGCGACGCGACCTGCGTGGCCCGCCTGCGCGCGGCCGGCGCGATCCCCATCGGCAAGACCAATCTCGACCAGTTTGCCACCGGGCTGGTCGGCGTTCGCTCGCACTATGGCGTGCCGCGCAATGCGTTCAAATCCGAATTGATTCCGGGCGGATCGAGCTCCGGCTCGGCGGTGGCGGTCGCCGCCGGCATCGTGCCGCTGGCCCTCGGCACCGACACCGCGGGCTCCGGGCGCGTGCCGGCGGGCCTGAACAATATCGTGGGCTTGAAACCGAGCCTCGGCCTGGTCTCGACCCATGGGGTGGTGCCGGCCTGCCGCACGCTCGACTGCGTGTCAGTGTTGGCGCTCACCGTTGACGATGCCTGGGCGGCACTGAGCGCGATGGCGGGGCCGGACCCGAGCGATGCCTTTTCGCGTAAGCGCCCGCTGGGCGTTCCCGCCGCCATGCCGGCACGCGTCAAGCTCGGCGTGCCGCGCACGGGCGACCGGCTGTTCTTCGGCGACAAGCAATTCGAAGCGGCCTACGACGCAGCGCTTGCGCGGCTCGCCAAGCTCGGATGCACGATCGTCGAAATCGACATCGAGCCGTTCTACGAGACCGCGCGCCTGCTCTACGAGGGTCCTTGGGTCGCCGAGCGCGCCATCACCGTGAAGCCGGTGCTGGACTCCGATCCGGACGCGCTGTACCCGGCGACGCGCGACATCATCGTCAGCGGATTGAAGCCAACGGCGATGGACGCCTTTGCAGCGTTTTACAAGCTGGAGGAACTGCGCCGCGTCGCCGAGACGACCTTCGCCCAGATCGACGCGCTGGCGCTACCGACCGCGCCCACCGCCTACTCGGTCGCGCAAGTCCTGAGCGATCCGATCCAGCTCAACAGCCGGCTCGGCACCTATACGAATTTCGTCAACCTGCTCGACCTGTGCGGGCTGGCGCTGCCCGCCGCGATTACCGAAGCCGGGATTCCCTTCGGCATCACGCTGCTGGCGCCCGGGGGCAGCGACGCCAGGCTCGCGGAAATCGGCCGCGTTTTCCACGCCGACACCGCGCTTCCACTCGGCGCGCTGAAGGAAGTACTGCCAACCGAGGCACCGGCCTGATCACAACGTCTCGGCGTAGTGCTCGTATTCCTCGCCGACGGTGATGATATGCGCGTACATGGTCTGCGCCGCCATCACCCGCTCGCCGCGTAGAATCGCCTGCACCACGCGGTCGTGCTCAAGGTGCGACTTGGCGAGGCGACCTCGAATGCGGAACTGGGCGCGGCGGAACGGCCGCACCCGCGCGCGCGTCATCAGCGTCAGGTCGGCGAGATAGTCGTTATGCGCGCCAGCATAGATCGTACCGTGAAACGCTTCATTGACCTCGTGATAGCGCTGCGGGTCGCCGCTCTGGATGAGTACGCGCAGCTTCTCGTGCTCATCCTCCATGGCATGGCGGTCGGCGGCGGTCATGCGCTCGGCGGCATAGCCTGCGCACAGTGCTTCCAGCTCGGCCATCACCTCGAACATGCCGATGAGCGTTGCGTGGTCCGGTCGTGCCACGACGGCGGCGCGATGGGCGCGCATTTCCACCAGGCCGCTTGCCGCCAGCATGCGAATCGCCTCGCGCACCGGCGTGCGCGACACACCGAAGCGGCGCGCCAGCTCGATTTCATCGAGCGCCGAGCCGGGCGCAAGCTGGCCGCGTACGATTTCATCGGCCAGTTGCAGCCGCAGGGATTCGGCGCGCGTGCCGCGTGGAGGCGCGCTTGGTTCCTCGGTGGTGGGTGCAATCAGGCTCATGCCGGCGTCCCGCTGGGAGCGTCCATCAGACTCACATGCGCCGCGACGACGCGCCAGCCCTCCGGGAATTTGACCCAGGTCTGCATCTGCCGGCCGATCTTGCCCGGCGCCGAAGTCCGCTCGTAAAGCGTTGATGCGACGGCGAAATTCGTCCCATAACTGGTGATGACGGTACGCGACAATGTGCGGGCGAGCCCCGCCGGTGAGCGCCCCGCGCGGAAGGATTTGATCGCGCCATAGCCGTAGAGAATTTCGGTCGCGCCGTAACGGATGGTGCGCGCGTCGTCGCGGAACAATGCGTCAAGCGTGGCGACGTCATTCGTCACTATCGCTTTCTCGTATCGCGCGAAGGCGTCCCGCACCTCGGCCACGACCTCCGGCAGGTCGATGTCCATTTTATTCCTCCCTACAGTCGCGGCTCGCCTGCCGCGACCGTTCCCATTTTTTCGAGCGCGTAGGCAATACGCAATGCGACGTCTTCGCGCCACGGCGCGGCGATGATTTGCACGCCAATCGGCAGCGGCGCAAGCGGTACCGGCACCGCCGCCACCGGCAGGCCGATGAACGAAATCGGCTGGGTGTAGATGCCGACATTGGGACGCACCGGCATTTCGACGCCGTCGAGCGTGAAAGTCTGTTGGCCAATCTTTGGCGCGGTGCAGGGCGTCGACGGCGCCAGGATTGCGTCGTAGCGCTCGAACAGCTTCAATACCTGTTCGCGATACCAGCGCCGGAAAATCTGCGCCTTGTTGACCAGCGCCGCCGGCACCATGGCGCCCGCGATCAGGCGGTCGCGCACCGCCGGGTCGAAATCGTGCGCTTGCGTTCGCAAGCGGTCGAGATGGAGCGCGGCACCTTCGGTCGTGGTGATGACGTAGGCGGCGGCGCGGGCGCGCGCGGCCTCGGGAATTTCAATTTCATCTTTGGTGCCGGCCGCTTTGGCAACGCGCGCGACCGCTTCGAGCGCCTCGGGAAAAGCCCCCTTCTTGAAATAGCCGCCGGCCACCGCGATACGCAATCCGTCGATGCCGCGTTCAAGCAGCGCGGTTGTCGGCTCCGCCGCGCGGTCGGCGCAGGCGGGATCGTTCGAGTCCGACCCCTGCATGGCGTCGTAGCTGAGCGCGAGATCGCGGGTCGACCGCGCGAAGGGCCCGAGATGATCGAGGCTGGCAACGAAGGGAAAAGTGCGCGCGCGCGTCAGGCGGCCATAGGTCGGCTTCAGCCCGAAGATGCCGCACAGCGAGGACGGCACGCGGATCGAGCCGTTAGTGTCGGAGCCGAGCGCCAGCGGCACCAGGCCGCCGCCCACCGCACTCCCGGAACCGCCCGAGGAGCCGCCGCTCATGCGGCTTAGATCGTGCGGATTGCGCGAGGGGCCGTCATGCGCGCTCTCGCCAGTGAAGTCGTAGGCGTATTCGCCCATGTTGAGCGCACCGACCAGCACCGCGCCGGCCGCTTCCAGCCGCGCGATCAGGGCTGCGTCTTGCTTCGCCGCCGGATAGCCGCGGTTGATCTTGGAGCCGGCGACGGTGGCGAGACCTTCGATGTCGAACAGGTTCTTGACCGCGAACGGCACACCGGCAAGCGGCAGGCGTATCTTGTCGGGCGCGGCGTCGATGGCGCGCGCCTGAGCACGGGCGCGCTCGGCGGTCACGGCGGTGAAAGCATTGAGCGCCGGATTGAGTTTTTCGATGCGCGCCAGCGCATCGTCGATCACGGAAAGCGCGCTCGCCTGCCCGGATGCCACGGCCCCGGCGATGTCGGCGGCCGTTGCCCACGCGCCGGACACGACGTCAGGCCTTGAAGACGGGCGCGTGCTCGGCATGGTCCGGCAGCTTGAATTCCGTCACGCTCGCGGCATAGCGAAGCGTGACCTCGAGATTGGTCTTCACTGCCGGCTTCCAGGCCTCTTCCAGCGGTAAGCCGAGTGTGGCTGCGGCGGCCACCACGAAATCGTCGAGAGATGTGTCGGCCATACGCAAGCGCCTCGTTAAAGTGGCGGATGCGGAATAGCAGCCAACAGGTCGCGCGTATACTCCGCCTCCGGTTTGACCAGCACGCGCTGGGTCGGTCCCTGCTCCACGATCTGGCCGGCGCGCATGACGATGACGCGGTCGCACAGCAGCTGCACCACGTTGAGGTCGTGGGAGACGAACAGATAGCTCATGCCGAGCGAATCTTTCAGATCCTGCAGCAGATTAAGCACCACCGCCTGCACAGAGACGTCGAGCGCGGCGGTCGGCTCGTCGAGAATGATGAGGTCGGGCTTGAGTGCGATGGCGCGCGCGATGCCGACGCGCGCCTTCTGCCCGCCGGAGAGCTGGTGCGGGAAGCGGTCGAGCAGATCGAGCGGCAGGCCGACCTGGGTCGCCAGTTCCTCGCAGCGCGCGCGCAGCTTGCTGCGCGGAACGTTGCCGAGCCGCATGATCGGGTCGGCGATGGCGCGCACCGCCGTGAAGCGCGGGTTGAGGCTGTCGGTCGGATCCTGAAATACCATCTGGATGCGCTTGCGCAACGGCAATTTGGCAAAGCGGCTCGCCGGAATGGCGCCGATATCGACGCCGTCGAACATGATGGCGCCGGACGACTTGTCGATCAGCCGCATCACCATCATCGACGTCGTCGACTTGCCGCAGCCGGACTCGCCGACCAGGCCGACGCTTTCGCCGCGCGCGACCTCGAAGCTGATGCCGTCGACCGCGCGGAAAACGGCGCTTTCCGGCACCGGCTTGTTGGCGCCGCCGAACAGCTTGGACAGCGAAGCCGTGGCGCCCTGGCGCGGATATTCCTTGATCAGGTTCTCGACCGCGAGCAGCGGTGCTTTCGTCGGCGCGACACCCACTGCCGAAGGCGCGCGCGCGGGGAGCGCCTCGCCTTCCGGCAGCAGGTCGCGCAGCGTGACGCCGGGCCGCGGTGTGGCCCGCATCAACTTGCGCGTATAGGCGTGAGCCGGCGCCTTGAAGATGGCTTCGGACTGCGCGGTCTCAACCACGCGGCCCTTCTCCATCACGACCACGCGGTCGCAATAGGCTGCGGCCAGACCGAGGTCGTGGGTGATGAGGATCATCGACATGCCGCGCTCGCGCGTGAGCTCGACCGCCAGATCCATCACCGCCTTCTGGGTGGTGACGTCGAGGCCGGTGGTGGGCTCGTCGGCGATCAGCAGTTGCGGGCGGCAGGCAAGCGCCAGCGCGATCACCACGCGCTGGCACATGCCGCCGGACAGTTCGAACGGATAGGCGTGGTAACGCTCCTTGGGGCGCACGATGCGCACCAGGTCGAGCATCTCCACCGCCTTTTCGGTGACCGCGCCGCTGTCGACCTGGGCGTGCTGGAGCAGCACGTCCTCGATCTGCTTGCCGATCTTGCGGATCGGATTGAGCGCCAGGCGCGGGCTCTGGAAAATCATCGACATTTCACGGCCGCGCAGATCGCGCATCTCGCCTTCAGGCGCGGCGCGCAGATCGAGGCCGGAAAAGGTCACAGCGCCGTCGGCGATGCGGCCGGCGCGGTCGAGGATACGCATCACCGCGTAAGACGTGACGGACTTGCCGGAGCCCGACTCGCCGACGATGCCGACAGTCTCGCCCTTGCCGACCGTGATACTGACGTGCTCGACCGCGCGCACGGTGCCGCGGCGGGTGTGGAATTCGACGGTGAGGTCGCGCACGTCGAGCAGCGGCAGGCTTTCGCCCATGTCGGATGGCGGAGGTGACGGCTTAAGCATCACTTTTCTCCTTTGCGCATGATCTCGTCCGAAAACCGGTTCCCACTTTTCGGGATCATGCGCTAAGTCCTCCGCTGCGGATCGACCAGATCGCGCAGACCATCGCCCAGCAGGTTGAAGCAGAACACGGCAATCATCAGCGCGGCGCCGGGGAACAGCGCGACCCACCATTCGCCGGAGATGATGTTGGTCGCGCCTTCCGCCACCATGATCCCCCATTCCGGCGTCGGCGGCCGCACGCCGAGGCCGATGAAGGAGAGGCCGGCAGCATTGAGGATGGCATAGCCCATGGTGAGCGAAACCTGCACCATCATGATCGGCATGATGTTGGGCAATATGTGCATCAGCAGGATGCGGAATTCGCCATTGCCCGACAGCCGCGCCGCCTGCACGAAGCCGGCATCGCGCCGCACATTGGCTTCTGCGCGGGCCACGCGCACATAGAGCGGGAAGTTGATAATGGCGGTGGCAATAACGATGTTGGTGACGGTGTTGCCGAGCGCGGCGACGATGCCCATGGCCAGCACGAATAGCGGAAAGGCCATGATGGTGTCGGACAGCCGGCTGATGATGCGGTCGGTCCAGCCGCCGAAGTAGCCGGACGCGATGCCGGCCAGCCCGCCCATGGCGAACACAAGCGCCACCGAGGTGAGCGCGATGATGAAATCGAGCCGGGTCGCCACCACCACGCGACTGAAAACGTCGCGGCCAAGCAGATCGGTGCCGAACCAGTGCGCCCAGGACGGCGGCTGCAGCTTGGCCGCGGTTTCGCTCGCCAGCGGATCGTAGGGCACGATGTAGGGGCCGACGAGCGCGGCAAGCGCAATCAGCATGAACAGCGCGAAGGCCAGGCCCGTTACCGGGTTTTCCGAGATCACGTAGCGTGCATGGCGCCACATGGAATTGCTCGATGGCTTCGGCGCGGCGGGCGGCACGGCGGCCGGCGCGGGCATAGCCGCGGTTTCGGCAGCAATCGTCGGCACCGCCTTGGCCTCGGGTGGCGCGGCTTGCACGGCGGTGTCGGTCATCCTTCCAGCCTCACGCGCGGGTCGATGACGCCATAGAGAATGTCGATCAGGAGATTGAGCGCCACGTAGAGGATCGCCATGGTGAGCACGAAGCCCTGCACCGGCGCGAAGTCCGACGCGATCAGGGCTTCAACCGCGTAGGAGCCGATGCCCGGCCAGGCGAATACTTTCTCCACCAACACGTTGGCGCCGAGCAGGAACGAGAACACCATGCCAAGCGTGGTGACGACCGGCAGCATGGCGTTGCGGAAGGCATAGGTGAGGATGACGGTCTTGCTGGAAAGGCCGCTCGCCCGCGCGGTGCGCACGAAGTCGGAGGCGAGCACCGCCAGCATGGAAGCGCGCGTCATGCGCGCGATCGGCGCCAGCGAGAAGATGCCGAGAGTGAAGGCCGGCAGGATGAGTTGGCTTGCCACGGCGCGAAAGGTCTCGAAATCACCGGCGAGCAGGCTGTCGATAAGGAAGAAGCCGGTAATCTGCGGCGGCGCGGTCGCAAAGGCGTCGAGCCGGCCGATTGGCGACGGCGACCAGCCCAGCAGGAAATAGAACACATAGACCAGGAGCAGGCCGGTGAAGAACACCGGCAGCGAAACACCGGCGGTCGCCACAATTCGACAGGTATGGTCGATCCAGGAGCCCTGCCGTACCGCGGCAAGAATGCCAAGTGGCACCGCGATCAATATAGAGAGAATGAGGCCGGTAAGCGTCAGCTCGGCCGAGGCCGGCAGCCGGCTTGCGATCTCGGTCATCACGGACTGGCCGGTCGAGAGCGAATTGCCGAGATCGCCGTGCGCGAGATCGTCGACGTAGCGGACGAACTGCTCGGGCAGCGGACGGTCGAGGCCGAGATTCTTGCGGATTTCCGCAATCGATTGCGGCGTTGCCGCAGGGCCGGCGAAATAAACTGCGGGGTCGCCGGGCAGCACGCGGGTCAGCAAAAAGGTGACGATAACCACCCCGATCAAAGTGGGGATCACCGTCACCGCCCGTTTGCCGATTTTCGCCAGCATTGTGTCACGGAGTGGCAGGCCGGAGACGTGCGCCGCTTGAACGCACGCCTCCGCCCGTCACGGACCCGCCCCTTACGCTTTCACGATCGAGCGATAGTCGACCTGGCGGTGGAACCAGTAGGCGTAGCCGGAGATGTTCTTCTGCGTCGCCACGTTGAGGTAGGGCTGGAACAGAGGAACGCGCGGCACTTCGATGTAGGCCTTGGAGATGAAGCCTTTCACGTCGTGGGCGTATTTCTCCTTGTCACCGATGGCGGCGGCGGCACGGGCGCCGTCGATCATGGCGTCCATGTCCTTGTTGACGTAGCTCGGCGTGTTGAAGATCGCGTTCTGGCCGGAATAGCACCAGAAGAAGAAGTATTCCGGATAGTCCAGCCAGCCCGAGAAGAAGTTGACCATCATCGGCATGGTCTTCTTCGCCATCTCGCTGCGCCAATTCGAGCCCGGCACCTTGTTGATGGTGGTGGTGATGCCGATCTCTTTAAGGCTCTCCTGGATCAGCACCGCGATCGGCTCGCTGATCACGCCCTGGCCGAGGTCGAAAGAGATAGTGGTATTGATGGCGCCGGAGCCCGACTCCTTCATCAGCGCCTTGGCCTTGGCGATGTCGGTCTTGTATCCAGTCTTGGCCGGCCAACTGATATCGGTGACATTGTTCGACGGACCGCCGAACAGCGGATTGGCCAATCCGTAGACCGCCGCATTCATGATTTTCTCATAGGGGATTGCATAGGCGATGGCCTGGCGAACCTTCTCGTTGTTGAAAGGCGGATGCGCCACGTTCAGCTCAAGGCTATACATGCCGTTGCCGATCGGATTGGAGATGATGACGACCTTGCCCGCCTTCTTCATCTCGGAGGCGTCTTTGCTCGGCAGATCGAAGGACAGGTCGGCGTCGCCGCGCTCCATCAGCGCGCGGCGGTTGCCCTGCGAGGGGATGGTCCGCCAGATCACGCGCTTGAGCGCAGGTAGCTTGCCGCCTACCCAGGCGTCGTTGCGCTCATAGATGGTTTCGACGCCCGGCTTCCAGCTCACCACCTTGTAGGCGCCGCTGCCTGATGTGTGGCTTTTTGTGTATTCGCGCGCCCACGGATCCTTTTCCGTGGCGTGCTTCTTGAGCAGGCCCGCGTTGTAGATGCCGGGCACGATCACCGCGAGATCGGGGATCGTGAGTCGGTCCTTCTTGATGAAGTCGACGCGGAAGGTGTGATCGTCCACGACGACGAACTGCTCTGGCTTGACCAGTGAGCCCGCCTTCATCTGTACCTTGGGGAAGCCGCCGACACCGATGGCGCGCTCGAACGACCATTTCACGTCCTTGGCCGTGACCGGGGTGCCGTCCTGGAACTTGGCGCTCTTCTTCAGCTTGAAGGTGGCCGACATGTCGCCGACGTGCATGTCCTCGGCAAGTTCGCCTTTGAACTTGTCGCGGTCGTAAGACAGCGTGCCGTCGGACAGCGTCTTCTTTTCGTGAGTGATGAGGCGGTCGTAGCAATTCCACGAGGCCTCGTAGCCGGGCCGGTTGGTGCCGAGCCCCTGGATGTCGAGATTGTTGGGACCGTTCTCGGTGATCAACAGCAGCGTCTCCTTGCGCGAGGCTGCCTTGGCCGACCAGATGGTCGGACCCGAGATCGCAGTGCCGGCGGCGAGTGCTGTCGCCGACTTCAGAAAATCACGCCGTTTCATGGAAAACCTCCCGATCTAGCTGGATGCCTTGGGGGAGAATTCCGCAAGAGTTGTGCCAAGGACCGCTGAGGTCGGGCGTTCAGCTAACAGATTGAATTTGCGGGTATATTAGATTCTTCCGGGTCGGAAGCTCCAGCCCGTGGCTTGGTCAATTGCATACAATTCAGAAATTCAGCCTAATAACTAGGCAGATCCTCGACTTTCTCGCGACCTTAAGCGCCCGCACCGCGCTAAGAGCAAGCGGCGACCTGGCAAAGGCTCGTCATGCGCACGGCTAAAACCGCCGTTCCGCGGAGAGCTTTGAACGAATTGCGAAAAACAACCGCCGGCGCGATGCAAACCCATATTGGATTCTGCACTAGGTCCGTTTTGTTTCGTTTGCGAACATGCCGCCAAATGCACGCTGTCCGCTCTTATGCACGGGGCGGATTTACCGCTCACAGCGGCGCGAATGCGCCTCGCGCCCACGGGCCGGCTGCGCGCCGCCATCAACCGTGGCAAATACAATTCAATTGTCGGGCCTGCCAGGCGCGAGCCATTAGCCGAAGCGACCCGTTGGCGACAGCGCCTCGGCCGCCCGTTGCGGCCTGGCGTCGCCAGGAATTTCCATAACGGAATTAACCTGAGGCGCCAGCCTTCATGGTCCCTGCAAGGCACGCTGAAGCGCTTCGCGCGCCGCGGCTGAGTGCAGTAGCGAATAGTCAAGCTCACGATCTGGGCCGGGATCGACATGCAGCGTGGCAAAGGCCGGCCCAGGAGCGTCCATAAATGCGGGAAGCTCCGTGCGAAACGTGTCGAGTCCCGTAAAATCCGCAACCGTTCGATAACCGGCCGCCTGCGCGAGGCCGGTAAACGAGATGCGGTCGGCGTCGGGAATCGGATGCTTGCCGTTCACCTCGTAGCAGTTGTTCTGAAAAAGGAAGTGAACGAGGTTTTCCGGCGCCACTCCCCCTATGGTCACCAAACTCCCGAGATTCATAAGAAGGCTGCCGTCACCGTCGAGCACGATGATCTTCCGGTTGGGAAGCCCGATAGCGAAGCCGAGGGCGGCGGACGATCCCTGGCCCATCACGCCGACTGCGAAAAAATTCAGTGGATGTGGGCAGATTTCGATCCAGTCGAACGCGGCCGAATACACTGCAACGACAAGCGCATCGCCGCGCAACGCCGCTATTTCACTGAGGCACTCCCGGCGCGGCATCATGGCCGGATGGTCCGTCCGAAGAGGACGACATGCGGCGTGGAGTTGGAATAGGTCTGGTCGATTGCGGGCGGGATCTTGGCGATGTCCTCGTCCGTCTCGATCAGGGTGTAGCCGACTTCCATGGCCTGTAGCACCGGCTCGATGATCCTCACGCCGTACTTCTTGTTGCGGACCGGCGGAACACCCGGCTCCTTGCCCAGAAGCCCCACCAACATGCAAACCGGCCGCTTGTACTGAATTGCAATCCCGCGCACGGCATTAAGCGAGTCCAGCAGGCCCGTCTGCTGCATCATGAGCACGGGGCGGCGGCCGCAATATGCCAGCGACGAACAGATCGAGATGCCTTCGTCTTCTTTGCATATGCGGACCAGCTGAAACGCCGGATCGCGCGATAAGGGCCACAGCAGCCCCTCACTGGTCGTGATGTCCGGGACCGTTACGACAATATCCACCATTGCGCTGCGCATGGCCGCAATGATTTGCGTCCCGTCGAGGGTCAGTATTTCGGTGGAATCCTGCACGTCGTCAACCGGAAGTCGTTCGCGGACTATCCGCGCCGGGAGACTTGCGCTTCCGCGATTGGAGATCAACCGAAAACTGACAACGAAATCGAGCCGGCCGTGCGTCCGGTCGATCCAGCCCGCAACGCTTCCAAACGAGCGCGATGCTGAATTAGCCGTAGAGAACGCCGAAGCTCTAGGCGAGTTGCTCGCAAGGTTCAGGGATCTGGTAGCCGAAAACTAATCGTCGGTTTTCTCGCTAGCGGTGACCGCTCCGAGAGTGCGTATCGAACGGCGGTGGCGGAGGGACAGCGATTGCAAACAAAATTCTCTACTCGGGGTACTGAGTAAACCGGCGTATTTGGGCGCATGGCAAGGTAGACAATCTAGCCACATAAACTACTGACCAATTGTCAGCTTTTAGGGGTAAAGCGGGCATCGATGTTAAGGGCTCTTACTTCCGCTTTTGACCCTCCGCAGACACGTAAATTGCGTCGCCGAATATCCGCTCTCATGGCTAAAGTGGGCATGACGCGCGAAAGTTGCAATTTCCACTAAGCACTATGAGCGGGTATCCATTGTGCCAAAGGCGAGACCGCTGTGGATGGCGATGGACCAGGCGCCCCCTCCTCATATAGCCTTTTTGTTCCAACATAAATTCCGCCAAGGGGTAAGCCAATGAGTTCCGCCACCCCAGTTCCTTTTCAAGGGCGCAGCAAACCTGTTGTTTCACTATTTCGACGAGCTGCCCAATATGTCCGAATGTCCACGGATCACCAGCGCTACTCGATTGAGAACCAGAAGCAGGCAATCGCGGAATATGCGCTGCTACATGATCTAAAAATCGTGCGCACGTATGCCGACGAGGGTCGGAGCGGCTTGAATATAAAGCGCCGAGACGCTCTCAAGCGGCTACTCTCAGATGTTCAAAAAGCCGACATCGGTTTCGAAGCCATCCTTGTCTATGACGTTAGCCGGTGGGGCCGATTCCAGGACGTCGACGAAAGCGCCCATTACGAGTTCCTATGCAAGGCCGCTGGCATCAAGGTCATTTATTGTGCCGAACTCTTCGAGAACAATGACAGCGCCCTCACAGCGCTAATGAAGGTTATGAAACGAGTCATGGCCGGCGAATATAGCCGCGAACTGTCGGTGAAAATCGCGAGGGCTCATAGATTTTATGCGAAGCGCGGATTTCATCAGGGTGGCTCGCGCAATTATGGTCTAGATCGGGTTCTTGTTGACGATAGCAGGCGACCAAAAGCAATCCTACAAGACGGTCAGGAGAAGAGTTTTCATAGCGACCGTGTCGTTTTGGTGCCGGGCCCTAAAGACGAAATCGCAATAGTTCAAGAAATTTTCAGGATGTACACAATTGAGCGCATGTCTCAAAGGGAAATTGTCCGCCTTCTAAATAACAAGGGCATCCGCAACCGCCGCGGCAATCTTTGGTCTGCATCTAACATGAGCAAAATGCTCACCAATGAAAAATACGGCGGCACGTTCGTCTATTCTAAAACGAAGTGGCCTCTAACAGGAAGACATGAGCGCAACCCTCCTAACATGTGGGTTCGCGTTGAAGGCGCAATCTGGCTCATCACTGCAATCAAGCGTAGTACAATTGCTTTCGATGAGAAGAAGCAGGTCCTAGTAGTAAACGGGTGTTTCACTATCGCTGTCGTCGTGCTTCCATATCTTGATCCCGAGAAGAATCCGCAACCTGGCTGGAAACTCTATTTTGATCGGTTGGTCGATTGTGATGCGATTTTTGTTATTCGAATGGACCACACAAATACCGATGCTCTCGATTTCTACCTAATGCCTCGAAATATCTTCGAAAAACCAAGCTTCCGATTCACCGACGAGCGAATAAAGCAGCTCCGCAGATACAAGTTACGCTCGGTTTCTAGATTCGAGCAGGCGGTCAAGCGCATGCGCGACACAATCCCCGGGCGTAGCGGCAGCGCCAAGAAGGCCGCATACGGCTGTCGCGTTTGAAGTAGTAATTTGTTGGCACGCGATCTCGCAGCAACTGCTATGCAATGAAAAGCTGGTTGAAAAATACACTCGCTTGGGGCTTAGACATTCACTACTATTCTCAATAGCACTTGGGAGGATGGACATGCAGGTGACCCGGTGCGCGGTCATTTCAGCAATACTATTGATAGCAATCGCGCTGCCGGCAACATCACAACCGCTGGCACGCGAATGGAAGTGGTGCCTCAACGAGCGCGACGAGTTGCCTGCCGCCCGCGTCATCCGCGGCTGCTCGGCGATGATTCTTGGCGACAAGGTGCCGGCCAAAGTGCGCGCCGTCGCCTTCAACAACCGCGGCAATGTCTATTTCCACAATAGGGACTATCAACGTGCCATCGCCGATTACGGCGAAGCCATCAAGCTCGACGGCGGCAACGCCAGCTTCGTCTTGAACCGTTGTCTGGTCTATGTGCGGCTGCGCGACGCCGACAGCGCTATCGTCAATTGCGGCGACGCCATCCGCCTCAATCCGAAAAATCCGACGGCTGCCTACAATCGCGCCGTCGCCTACGATCTGAAAGGCGATACCGATCGCGCCATGGCGGACTACAGTCTGGCCATCAAGCTCGATCCCAAATACGCCGCCGCGCTGAACAATCGCTGCTGGCTGCACGCCGTCGCCGGCCAAATGCAGGCGGCGATCGCCGACTGCACCGGCGCGCTGAAGGCGCGGCCGCGCAACGCCAGCGTCCGCGACAGCCGCGGCTTCGCCTATCTAAAGGCCGGCGCCTACAACAAGGCCATCGCCGACTACACCGTGGCACTCAAGGCCAACCCGAATAAGGCGAGTTCGCTTTATGGCCGCGGTCTCGCCAAAAAGAAGACGGGCAACGAGACCGGGGCTAAGGCCGATATCGCCGCTGCCAAGAAGATCCAGCCGAACATCGCCGCGCAGTTCGCTCGCAACGGCGTGCAGTAGCTCAGAGCACGCCCGGAAACCGAAACGCGTA
The DNA here is from genome assembly GCA_963814885.1 of uncultured Alphaproteobacteria bacterium. GTDB lineage: Bacteria > Pseudomonadota > Alphaproteobacteria > Rhizobiales > Xanthobacteraceae > Pseudolabrys. The sequence goes on from CAWFEO010000020.1 coordinate 220,590, forward strand.
AGCCAGGCGCCGCCGCCACAATGGTATGATGGCGCCCAGCACAAAGTCCTCAATGTCCCTCCGTTCCAACTTCGCTACGCGTGATAGGCCAGCAGAAGTACAGCGTGGTGGCACACCGGAAAACGTGCGCCTCATCGAGCGTGACCGGCTCGACCGCCGGCGCGCCGAGAAGAATGGATGCCATATCTTTTCCTTTGACAAAGCCCCGACGCCAAGGCTCAACGGCGCAATGCACCGTGCGTTTTCAGCCCTCGCAGCCCTGGTCCTCAGCGCGCCCGCCTTCGCCATCACCGGCCAGGCGCCGCCGGCCACCGGCTGGGCGGCGCGCGGCATCGTCATGGTGTTGGATGCCCGCGGCGACCTTTGCACCGGCACCGCGCTGGCGCGCGACCTGGTGCTCACCGCCGCCCATTGCGTGGCGCGGAGCGGACGCTACACGGCCCTGGCCTACCAGAACGGCCAGGCCATCCCGGCGCGTGCCATTGCCCGCCACCCGCGCTTTAATTTCGCCAATTATCTTGCCAGCCGCGCCACTGCCGATGTGGCGCTGATCAAGCTCGCATCGCCGCTGCCCGACGTGATCGTGCCGGCGGCGCTTGCCGCCGCCCGCCGCGTGCAGGTCGGCGAGACGCTGACCATTGCCGGCTTCGGCACCGTCGCCGCTAACAGCGCGCTCGGCCTGCGCGTGCCGCGCATGGCGAAATTGACCGTCACCGGCACGCCCGGCTCCTTGCAGATCCGCCTTTATGACAATGCCACGCGCAACCGGCGCGCCGGCCTCGGCGCCTGCACCGGCGATTCCGGCGCGCCCGCCTTCGACGGCGAGGGCCCGCTGGTAATCGGGGTGGTAAGCTGGACGACCGCGGCCGGCAACGAGGAGGGCTGCGGCGGCTTGACCGGCCTGACGCCGCTCATCGCTTACCGCGGGTGGATCATCGACACCGCGCGCAAGTTCGGCTCGCCGCTCGCGCCATAGACCGCGCGCTTGCCCACACCTGTCACAATGCCGCAGCGCTCCTTGGTTGTTTCCCCGCCGGGCCCTGGTTAGGCTCGCCCCGGGGAATGGGGGCACGAGGCATGCGACGCCGGGGGCCAACGCTTACGCTTATCGCGGCAGCCGTCCTGTTCGCGGCCGCGCCGCCGGCCGGCGCCGTGCTCAAGGGCGTCCGTTCCCATTCGCTCAACAACTACACCGTGCGCTTGGTCGGCAACGGCAATTGCAGCGCCGTCGTGATCGCGCGCCGCCTGGTCGCCACCGCCCGCCATTGCGCCTATGGCATGACCGTGCTGGCCGCGCATCGCTATTACCGGGTCGCCAAGGTTTCCCGCGACGGCGTGCTCGACGACGGCCGCCAAGTGTACGCTTCCGGCGACGCCTCGTTGCTCCTGCTCACCAAGCCGCTGCCCGAGACCATCGCCGCGGTGCCGGTCGGCGACGGCGACGGCGACGACTACATCATCGCCGGCTACGGCGGCGGCAGACTCCGCCAGGCCAATCTGGTGGTTGCCAACGCCTACGCCCTGGTCGATCCCACCCGCACCGGCTCGATCAGCGCCAGCGCCTGCTTCGGCGATTCCGGCGGGCCGGTGCTGCGCGGCGGCGTGCTGGTCGGTGTCATCACCCGCGCCGCGCATCCCTCCCCGCGCCGGGCCTGCGGAGATTTGACACGCTGGGCGCCGATCAGCGTGAGCGGCAATGTCGAAGTGCTGGGCGTCGAGAAGACGCCGGCAGCCGTCGCGCCGCCGGCGCCGCGCGCGAGCCGTCATCGCGCCCGCCGCCCGCAAGTCAAACAGGCCACGGCGGGCTTGTTCGGAAATTGGTTTGTGCCGCAGGCCGATACACGCGGTTCGACGCGGCGATAAACCGCAACATGACATTATCCTGCCGGCAGGACGCGGCGCGTTTGTAGGCTTGGCCAAAGTAGCCGGCCGTAGCGGCCATGCGATCGCTTTGACGCCCGCGTCAGAGCTTAAGAATTAACATTACCTGGTCAGGTTACTCAGCGGAACAGATCGTCACGCCGCAGGCGCAGCGCTAAATCTATTGAGCCTTCGGGACTCCGCCACAATAGTCTCGAATGGCCGGCGGAGTCGTCGATCCGTTTTATGTTCGGCGGCTCCGTCTGGTTTCGTTTCATGACCTAAAAATTTACAGGGGCCGCCAAATCTCTCACGCGATTTGGCGGCCTCGCTGGCGCAAGCGGCGGCGCGATTGAATTCACAACGCGCCGGCGTTGTTTGCGCGGGCGGTGCGATCACCTTGGCGCTGCTAGATTGCAGATCCTATGAGGCTCAGGAGCCCGTAGCCCAGGAGCGATACCCAGGCGAGCGTGAGCGCCAGTCCACACGCGATCAATGTTCGTGGCCAAATGCGGCGGCGCGTGGGGGCCACCGGTACGACGGCTGTTTGGGTTTTCATGGTTGTTAGTCCGTCGCCCCCTTGGGGGTAGCCCCGCCCGATTTCAATTCGGGCGGGGCTGAGGCACAAAGCGGTGGGGTGTGGCTTCACCCAGCGCGTTTGAACCATGATGCAGGCTAGCTTTGAGCCAGGCTGGCGGCTGTGATGGGGATCACAAAAAAGCGCTATTAATGTTGGGCTTTTGCGCCCAGAAGCCGCCCCGGCCGCTCATCGCTCAAGACCGGACCTGTCGGACGAAATGTCGCACACCTGTTTCCCGCCGCTTACCGCGCGCCCATGCCCGCTCGGCGCGCGTGCGTGTTCCTTGACTGTAAGGGCGGCGAGTGAGTTCATCGACGTCGTCCACAGGAACAGCGCCCGATGCGCTAGGTCCCTGCGTTGCGCGAATGTGGCGATTTAATCGTTCATGCCGTTGAAGGCCGCCCGAATTCAGCCGCTAGTATTGGGAAACCGCCGCCGGCAACTCGTTTAAAACTTCGTTCAGGAAGTCGTCTGATCATTGCCGCCATGAGGCCCGATACCGTCAGTCTCCTGACCCTTGCCGCCGCCGCGCTCGCGCTCGGACTCTCTGGCTATTACTATTTCACCGCCTTCAATGCCGCGCGGCCCTGGCTGCCACAGCCCTTGCAGGAAGAGATGCGCGCGCTTTTCGCGCTCGATCAATTCATCTGGAACAACACGATGCCGACGCCGGTGCGTTGGCAATATTTCTTGTCGCACATCTTTACCTGCATCGGCCTCGCCTGTCTGGCCATACTGGCACTCACACACGGGCCGCTATTCGGCGGCCTGATGTTCGCCGTCATCGCGGCGTTTGCGCTCGTCGATTGCTGGCTATGCTGGCGCAAATATTCCCGCACCCGCTGGGCTTAAAGCGTAGCCGGCAATCAGCCTGGAACGTATCGCCGCCCTCGATCGCGCCGAAGCCGGCGGCTGCGCGCTTTTCATTCGTAGTCAGGAACAGCGCTTTGGCGACGCGTTCACATAGCGCGGCTCGGTCGCCGCTTAAGGCTTCAATCTTGTCGTAGTCGACTGCCAGCGGCAGCCCCGCGCCAAAGGCGGCCGCCGGCCATTGTGTCAACGCAGATCCACTGCGACCGGCCAGCGGTAGCACAGTCTGGCGCCAGACCATGAGGCTCGCTTGTCGGTTGTTCGAACATGTGGAAGACGCAAGCTGCGCCTGCCCAGTGCGGTAGGATTGGCCAGCAATGTGCCGCCTGAGCGAGCGCCGCTCCTACCAAGCTATGTTTTAGTGCGTGAGTCCGCTTGTGGCCCAAAGCGGACATGGGCTGGTGCACAGCACATATCCGCTTTCGGGGGTAAGGCGGACATTCGGCGACGTAGCTTGAGTCGCAGCCCCGAGTAGTTCGGCGCGGGCCATCGAACCCGAGCGTGGCGGAGGGAGCGAAACTACAAAACAAATTCTTTACTAGCGGTAAAAATCGGTTCCCCGTAAGCCAGCGTTTGTTGAAATACTCAGCAATATCTTACCCTCTATAGCACTCCGTGTGTGTTTGAAATCGAATTTGTCACTTTCATCGCGCACTTTGACTTCTCGGTGTTCGCATTTAACGAACTGAACAGATCTGACTCCGGTTTGGCAGGCATCGCAATCCGACTTCGACTTGCTGGTGTGAAGCCAAATTCTGAAGCAATCCGCATCATAATCTCAGCTTGCCGGTTTGCGATTGAGACGTACGGCGATTGAATTGGGTATCCGGACGGTGATTTCACCATAGTGCCGTATTTTTGGATTGCTTTTATCGCCTCCGCCCAAAGACCATAGGCATTGCAATAAGCCGCGAGCGCTGCTCGATCGAGCGCTGTAAGGATCTTTAAGGAGCCGAGTTCGCCGGATAGACGGTCCCATTCTTGGCGCGCGACTGGGCCAAGTTCAGGAGGGCATTCGGGCACAACAGGCTCAGGGTTCGGCTCGTCCGTGTTAAGCGGCCGTTTGCCCGGATTGCCGGTAAGGACTTTTATACGAGTTGGCTTGGGACGACGGCCACGCATATCAAGCCACTCCTTCCGGCTGTGCATTGGCTGCAATTTCGTCGAAAGAGGCGCCGTCAGTAAGACGGATGGCTTTACCGCCCGTGAATGCCTGCCACCGCTGGACAGCGACATCGACATAAGCCGGTTCTATCTCCAGACCGAGACTTGTCCGGCCCGTCGTTTGAGCTGCTATTAGCGTCGTGCCGCTACCTAAAAACGGGTCATAGACGATTTCGCCGGCGCAGCTAGGGGCCCGGGAGGACCCGTCGCTTGCCAGCCAACAGATTGGGAAGCACACCATGCCGGTTATCTCTTGGCGGCGAGGCGGGCTGCAGCGATATCGCGCTCTCCGACAACACCTTCGGCGCAAGCTCGGCATAATCTAACGACGGCGGCATCATCGATTGCAGACAACCGTGCGAGGATTTCGAGGCCATCTGCCCCGAACAACGCAGCTAACTTCATTTCGTATGTTCCACGCTCGCGAAGCCTGAATATTGTCCTTGGAGGCACGGGTGATAGCGCCTGCTCAGCCTACGCGCCTTCGATGACCTTTGGGCCGAGCTCTTCCCTGCCGAACAGGCGCGCATCGTGCAGTTGCTGGTGGAGCGAATAGATCTTTTCGAGAAAGGCGCCGACATCACTTTGAAGGTCGAGGGGCTCGCCAGCGTCATTGAGGACCTGCGCGTGGCAGGCGACCGGAAGAGGGACGCCGCATGACTAATCCAGCCCGTCAATCAAGGCCTGCTCGGAGGAATCATCCTTGCCCCCAATTTTGTCCAACGTCTTCGAAATACCAAACAAGATCGCATGTGCGTGATCAAGCTTCCTTTGGATGTCTCTGACCTCTTGGACCATCTCTTTTCTTCCTGCTTCATTAAAGAGGGCGAAGTTATGCGTCCGGAAGAAGTGGTGCATAAGATAATTTCTTCGCTCTAAGGCCGTATCTACCGCTTGAACGATAAAGTCATCAAAAATGCCAATTGATCGGATTTGCTTCAGTAACTTCCCGAGCGTACTTCGGTTACAGAGAGGTGGTCCCACTTCCTGAGACAGCCGGTTAAGGTGGATTCGACGATGCAAAGGACGATCCACCATGAGGACGCGGAGACGATTTTCGGCTGATTTCAAGGCCAAGGTTGCGCTTGAGGCGATCAAGGGCCACCAGACGGTTGCTGGGCTGGCGACCAGGCACGAACTGCATCCGACGCAGATTGCGGCCTGGAAGCGCGAGGCGATCGAAAAGCTTGCCAATATCTTCGACGAGAAAGGCGCGGCGCGCGAGCAGAACCGCCTGGCCGAATAGGCGTGAAAAGGCAAAATCCAGCAGCGGTCTTGTTGCCGTCGAAGTACGACCGCCAGCAATCTGGGGCCGCGCTCGGATTCGGCGGCGCGTCTGGTATGGAATTGGCCCGTTTTCGAACGAAGTTGCTCAAGGGAGAGGGATTCAAACTTGTCGCGGGACGCGGCTCGTAGACGGACCGAAAATGCTAGCTCGAAAAATCCGTACTCTTTGACAGAAGTACAGAGCTCTAGAGAAAAATCAGTTTCAGAGAACAACTCAGCCGCGGCGCCCAGAACGCGAAGTACAGAGGTCTGCCCCCGCACCCCTGCCAATTCAGCGCATTTTGGTCTGGCTTCGGCGAGAAAAGAACCGGTTCCTTAGGAAGGTGGCGGAGGGAGTGGGATTCGAACCCACGTTACGGTTTCCCGTAAACACGCTTTCCAAGCGTGCGCCTTCAGCCACTCGGCCACCCCTCCAGTCTCGTCGCCGCGCGCACCGCCACAGGTCAAACGCGCGCAGGGCGCGCTTTACGCCTTCGGCAGCCCCGCCGGGTTCGTCGCTAGGTCATGGCGGCGCGCGCGTCATTATTCAAGTCATCGCGCATGCCTTTGTGGCTGCAGCCGCGTCCGCCCGCCCGGCAATTGCTGTCAAAAGCACATAAAGGATCGCGCCAGCCCTGGCCAAAGTACCTGCATGTACTAGCTGTTTTTATGTTTATTTTTCTATTTCAGCCAGTCATTGTAACTTACACGCATTGATACTAAACATTTCAGGCCCAAAACGACGGTATTCCGAGGCGGGGCCGACGACGGGGAAGCGCGATGGAAGGCGATGTTTCTGCGCTCCACTTGGTGCTCACCGCAGACCCGGTGCTGCTCGCCATCGTCCGGCTGTCGATCGAAGTCAGCGTTAGCGCCGTGCTGGTGTCCGCACTGATCGGCGTGCCGATCGGCGCCTTCATCGCACTCAACCGCTTTCCCGGACGCGAGGCCGCTATCGTCGTGCTCAATGCGCTGATGGGCCTGCCGCCGGTGGTGGTGGGATTGGCGATCTATCTGCTGCTGTCGCGCTCGGGACCGCTGGGCGTATGGGGCCTGCTGTTCACGCCGCAGGCCATGGTCATCGCGCAGACGGTGCTGGTAACGCCCATCATTGCAGCGCTTTCACGCCAAACCATCGAAGACTTGTGGGTGGAGTATCACGACGAGCTGGCCGCCATGAATGTCGGCCCGCTGCGCCGGCTGGCGACCCTGATCTGGGACGCCCGTTTCAGCTTAGTCACGGCTTTGCTTGCGGGATTCGGCCGGGCGGCGGCGGAAGTCGGCGCCATTCTCATCGTCGGCGGCAATATCGACGGCTTCACCCGCACCATGACCACCGCGATCGCGCTGGAAACCTCGAAAGGTGAGCTGCCGCTCGCGATCGGCCTCGGCATGGTCTTGATTTCCATCGTGATTATCATCAACGCGCTGGCTTGGGCTGCGCGCCGCGCCGGCGAACTCTACGCGGGATGACCATGCGCCCGCCCGCCCTCGACCTGCCGTTAATGCTCGTAGATGTGGGAATCGTCGCGCGCGACGTGACCATCCTCGACCAGATCTCGCTCAAGCTCGAAGCCGGCCCGCCGACCGTGTTGATCGGCCCGAACGGCGCCGGCAAGACCACGCTGCTGCGCGCGGCCATGGGCCTGACGCGCGCCACCAGCGGACTGGTCACCTGGGGCGGCCGTGAATTTTCAGCCCCGACCCGGCGCGCCTTCATGTTCCAGCGCCCGGCCATGCTCCGCCGCACCACCGCCGGCAATATCCGTTACGCGCTCGCCGCCGCGCATGTGCCGCGCGCGCAGCGCGAGCCCCGCGTCGCCGCGCTGATGGCCGACGTCGGCCTGCCGGGCCTCGAGCGCCGGCCGGCGCGGCGGCTGTCGGGCGGCGAGCAGCAGCGGTTGGCGCTGGCGCGCGCGCTCGCCTGCGATCCCGCCATTCTGTTTCTGGACGAGCCGACCGCCAGCCTCGATCCCGCCGCCACCAAGGCGATCGAGGACATCATTCGCAACATCACCGCGCGCGGCGTCAAGGTGGTGATGTCCACGCACGATCTCGGCCAAGCCAAACGCATTGCCGGCGACGTGGTGCTGCTGCATCGCGGACGCATGCTCGAGCATGGCCCGGCCGAAGCGTTCTTCGCCGCGCCGCGCACGGACGAAGCCAGAAAATTCATCGCCGGCGAGTTGCTGGTGTGAGTTGCATTTGTCATCGCCGGCCTTGTGCCGGCGATCCCGAGCAGGTGGGCACAGTGCCTTCCTAAGCGAGATGGCCGGGGCAAGCCCGGCCATGACAGGTGAGTGAGTTTAGAAAAACACAATGAGGAGGATGTCCATGCTTCATCGTCGCTATCTGATCGCCGCCGCCGCGTTCGGCGCCGTGGTGCTGACCGCGCCCGCGAGCTTTGCGCAGGACAAATCGATCGTGGTCGCGTCCACTACGTCGACGCGCGATTCTGGCCTGTTCGATTATCTGCTGCCCAAGTTCAAGGCCAAGACCGGCATCACCGTGAAGGTCGTCGCGCAGGGCACCGGCAAGGCGCTCGATACTGGCCGCCGCGGCGACGCGGACGTGCTGTTCGTGCACGCCAAGGCGGCGGAAATGAAGTTCATCAAGGAAGGCTACGGCGTGAAGCGCTATCCGGTGATGTACAACGACTTCGTCGTGGTCGGCCCCAAGAGCGATCCCGCCGGCATCAAGGGCACGAAGGACGTCGGCAAGGCGCTCACCACCATTATGAACAAGAAGGCCACCTTCATCTCACGTGGCGACAACTCCGGTACCAATAAAGCCGAGCTCAGGCTCTGGAAGGCAGCCGGTATCGACATCGCCAAGAAGAAAGGTCCCTGGTACAAGGCTATCGGCCAGGGCATGGGTGCGACCCTCAATACCGCGGCGGCGGACAACGCCTACACGCTGACCGACCGCGCCACCTGGATCAACTTCAAGAACAAGCGCGATCTCGTCATCGAGGTGGAGGGCGACAAGCGCCTGTTCAACCAGTACGGCATCTTCCTGGTGAACCCGAAGAAACACCCGCACGTGAAGGTCAAGCTCGGCCAGGCGTTCATCGATTATGTCGTCTCGCCGGAAGGCCAGGCCGTGATCAAGAGCTACAAGGTGAACGGCCAGCAGCTGTTCTATCCGGACGCCAACGTCCCGAACGCGTAATCGACGCCAACTTCACCTCTCCCCCCAACTTGCGGGGAGAGGTGAATATGCCGGCTACGCTGAAGGTCGGGTTGGGAATGAACGGGGAGAGGAACACGCCATGAAATTCAGCGCGCGCAATCAGCTCAAGGGCCAGATCGTCGACGTGAAGAAGGGCGCGACCACCGCCCATGTCCGCATCGACATCGGCGGCGGACACATCATCACCGCCTCGATCACCAACGAGTCGGCGGACGAGTTGGGACTTGCCACCGGCAAGACTGCCTATGCCATCGTCAAGGCCAGCAATGTGATGGTGGGGGTGGATTGATCCCAGCTGTCATTGTAAGCGAAAGCGAACGATGACGGTGGCACGCGCGGCTGCGCGGCGGGATGACGACGGTGTATAGTGCGTCCATGCCCATCACCCGCCGCACGTTGCTTGCAAGTACTGCCGCCGCGCTGGTTGCGCCACACACGCTCGTTTCTATGGCGCACGCGGCGGGCGTGACCGATGCCACCGGCCGCACGCTGCCGATTCCGGCCAAGGTCGCGCGCGTATTTCCGTCGGGTCCCCCGGCCGCCATTCTGCTCTACACGCTGGCGCCCGATCTGCTGCTGGGCTGGCCGCGCGCCAACCGGCCGGAGGAATGCGCCTATATGCTGCCGGATATTTGCGCGCGGCCCGAGATCGGCCGCCTTACCGGCCGCGGCAACACCGCCAATCTGGAAACGGTGATCGCGCTCAAGCCAGATCTCATTCTCGACGTCGGCTCGACGCGCGATACCTTCGTGTCGCTGGCCGAGCGCGTGCAGGCGCAGACCGGCATCCCCTACGCGCTGCTCGACGGCCGCTTTGGCGCCATCCCTGAGACCTACCGCAAGCTGGGTGAGCTCGTGCACCGTGAGGCCGACGCGAAAAAACTGGCGGACTATGCCGACCGCACCTTGAAGACGATTCAACAGCGCATCGCCGACATCCCGCAGAATAAGCGCCCGCGCGTCTATTACGCACGCGGACCGCGCGGGCTGGTGACGGGTCTGGGCGGCTCGATCAATGTGGAGACCATCGAGCTGCTGGCGCAAAACGTCGCCGGCGGCACCCATGGCGGATTGGCGAACGTATCGATCGAGCAGGTGCTGCTGTGGAACCCGGAAGTGATCGTCACCATCGACCGATTCTTCGCCGCCGTCGTGTACCAGGATCCGGCCTGGCGGGCGGTCGACGCCGTCAAGAACAAGCGCGTCCACCTGTCGCCCAAGATGCCATTCGGCTGGGTGGATTTCCCGCCGGCGGTCAACCGGCTGATCGGATTGTCCTGGCTGGCCAAGATTTTGTATCCGGAGCGCTTTTCGGAGGACCTGACCAAGCTGACGCGGGAATTCTACACGCTGTTTTATCACCGCACGCCGACCGATGCGCAAATTGAGCATGTGTTGGAAGGGAGAGGTTGACAGAACGCAGACGCAGCCGCTTGCTTACCTCTCCCCGCTTGCGGGGAGAGGTCGGTCGGCGCAGCCGGCCGGGTGAGGGGGCGTAGCCAAATGCGCGAAGCCAAGACAATTCGCACCAAGCGCTCGCGAACACTTCGCCGACAATCGACCGACGCAGAAAACAAACTCTGGAACCGACTTCGATCTCGGGCGCTGTGCGGGTGGAAGTTCGTTCGCCAGGAGCCAATTGGGCCATACACCGTAGATTTTATATGCCGTGAACACCGCCTCGTCGTTGAGGTCGATGGAGGACAGCATGCCCAGGGCGATCAAGACGCTGATCGCGACCGTTGGCTCAGAGATCACCAGTATCGGGTTCTGAGATTTTGGAATAATGACGTTATCCGCAATATCGATGGCGTTCTCGAAACGATTGCGACGTCATTGAATACGAAAACGCCCCCTCACCTGACCCGCCTTCGCTCCACTCCGGCGGGTCGACCTCTCCCCGCAAGCGGGGAGAGGTAAAGTGCGCTCCGCCCTGCCCGGACTGGCGATCGCGACCGGCATTCTGATCGCCGGCCTGCTGCTCGCCTTCACGGTCGGGCGCTATCCGGTGTCGCTCGGCGACCTCGCTAGCGTGTTGCTGGCGAAAGCGACCGGCGGGCCGCAGCACGTCTCCGAAGCCGTGCAAAGCGTGGTGCTGCAGGTGCGCGGCCCGCGCGTGCTGGCCGCCGTCATGGTGGGCGCGGCGCTGGCGGTCGCCGGCACCGCGTTCCAAGGCCTGTTCCGCAATCCGCTGGTATCGCCCGACATTCTCGGCGCCAGTTCGGGCGCGGCGCTCGGCGCGGTGATCGGCATCTTCTTCTCGCTCGGCATTTTCGCCATTCAGGGGCTTGCTTTCGTCGGCGGGCTGATCGCGGTGGCCGCGGTCTATGTCATCGGCTCCATGGTGCGCGCGCGCGATCCAATCCTGGTGCTGGTGCTGACCGGCGTGGTGGTCGGCGCCCTGCTCGGCGCCGGCGTCGGTCTCGTGAAATATCTGGCCGATCCCTACAACCAGTTGCCCGCCATGACTTTCTGGCTGCTCGGCAGCCTCGCCGCCACCGATGTTTCCGACCTGCTACCCCTGTTCGGGCCAGTGGCGCTCGGCACCGCGGTGCTGATCGCGCTGCGCTGGCGCATGAACGTGATGTCGCTGCCGGAAGAAGAGGCGCGCTCGCTCGGTGTCTCCACCGGGCCGCTGCGCGTCGTCATCGTGGCGGCGGCAACGCTGGTGACGTCGGCCAGCGTCGCCACCGCCGGCATCATCGGCTGGGTCGGCCTGGTGGTGCCGCATCTGGCGCGCTCGCTGGTCGGGCCCGATTTTGCGCGGCTGCTGCCGGCGGCGGCCATTTTGGGCGGCGGCTACCTGCTGCTGATCGACACGCTGGCGCGCACGCTTGCCGAAGTTGAAATCCCGCTCGGCATTCTCACCGCGGTGGTCGGCACGCCGTTCTTTATCTGGCTGCTGGCGCACATGCAGAGGAACTGGTCGTGATCGTCGAGGGCCGCGACCTCACCATCGGCTACGCCGACCACACCGTCGGCCGCGGGCTCAACGTCAAGCTCGAGACCGGCGAAGTGCTGGCGCTGCTCGGCCCGAACGGCGGCGGCAAGACCACGCTGTTGAAGACGCTGCTCGGCCTCATCAAGCCCAAGGCCGGCGACGTGCAGCTCGGCGGCAAAGCGCTCGCCGCCTATTCGATCCGCGAGCGCGCGCGAAATATCGCCTATGTGCCGCAGGTACATGTCGGCACCTTCGCCTTCACGGTCGAGACCGTGGTGCTGATGGGGCGCTCGGCGCACGGCAACCTGTTCAGCCGACCGAGCGCATACGACCGCGACGTTGCCCACGCCGCGCTCGAGCGCTTCGGCATCGCGCAATTGTCGCAGCGGCCCTACACCGAGATTTCCGGCGGCGAGCGGCAATTGGTTTTGCTGGCGCGGGCACTGGCGCAGGAACCGCAATTCATCGTGCTGGACGAACCGACCGCCAGCCTCGACTTCGGCAACCAGGGCAAGGTGATGCGCGAGATCAAGGCGCTGGCCGACTCCGGCCACGGCGTGTTGTTTACCACCCACGATCCCAACCACGCGCTACGCGCCGCCGACCGCGCCTTTCTGTTGCGCGACGGAACGCGTATCGCCGAGGGCCCAGTCGCAACCGTGCTCAGCCGCGCGCAGCTCGAGACGCTGTACGGTTCGCCGGTCGAGCGGCTGACCGATCCGGACACCGGCGGCGCGGCGTTTCTGCCGGGGTGGTGACTACTTCGCCGGCACCACCAGCGAATAGCGCGGATCGGCGGCGAGGACTTCGGCTTCCGGCAGGCCGAGCTCCTTGCGCACCATGTTGGTGCCGAGCACCAGCGCGACCGTCTTGTAATAGGCGTGGCGGCGGCTCATGCCCTCGCGGCCCATGCCGCAGTCGGACGAGATCACCAGCCGCTCGGCCGGAATATATTTGAGCGCGCGGCGGATGTGGTCGGCGATCTCGTCGGGCCGCTCGACCTGTAGCGAATGGTGGTCGATGACGCCGATGCAGATTTTCTTGTCGGAGCTGATGACCTTGCCGAAGGCTTCCAGATCCATGCCGTGCGCGCTGACCGATTCAAAGGTGACGACGTCGGCGTCGACCTTGTTCAGTGTCTCCAGCGCGCCCTTGTAGCTTTGCACTTCGGTGAACATGCGCTGCTGCGACGGATTACCCCAGCAGGTGTGACACCACACTTCGGTCTTGGCGCGCAGGCCCTTTACCGTGCGATTGAACACGTCGACGCTGAAGTTCGGGTTGATCACGTCGTCGACGACCTTGCGGATCGCCAGCATGTGGATCTGCGGCTCCTCGAACTGGATCACCGGACAGCCGGCGTCGGCGAGCGTATGCAACTCTTCGTTCAAAGCGTCGCTGATCGCCAGGATGCGATCCTTGACACTCTTGTAGTGCGTGTCTGAAACCGCGAAGGCGACCAGCTCGGGGCCGATGGTGCCGAACTTGACCGGCCTCTTGGTCATGCGCTGCGCCACCTTCCACATAGCGGCGTATTGCAAGTCGCCGCGGGTGACCGGACCGGAAATGCCCGGCATCACGCGGGCTTCCAGATAGTCGTGCAAAATGTGGCCGGGCGGGAATGCGACGCCGCCTTTGCCGGCCGGCGTCGGCTGCGGGTTCTTGTCGAAGCCGCCCATGTGGCGCGGCGGATAGTTGGTCCAGCTCTGGCCGCCGACATCCGAGTCGAAATGCGCGTCGCCGTCGGTGACGATGTCGAGCCCGGCCAGCTCCTGCTCGTGCAGATAGACCGAAACGGTGTCGACATATTGCTCGCGGAAATGGTTGTTCACCATGGCGTCGAGGAAGGAGCGCGCCCCGAGATTTTCGGTGTACCAGCTCGGCCGCGGCAGCGAGCCGGTGATGGTGGTCGGCAGCATGAGATCTTTAGTGGCGCGAAGCATGGCAGGCGTCTCCCCGGGGCACGATGGTGAACCTTCAGGCGGGCTCGTTGCGGCGCATCTTAAGACGGCGGCGCGGCGCTTGGGAACCGAGATCGCCGGGATTCTGCGGCGCGGCATGGACAAAGCCGCTATCGCTGCCCACCTATGGTGGGCAGATTTTCTGCTATAGTTCGACCATGAGCAAAGAACGCGACGACTATATCATCAGGCCCGATCCGAGCGACCCGCGGCTGACCGAGCGGGTTTCCGGCGTCGACCAGACCGGCCAGCGCGTGGAGACCTCGGTGACCGTCGAGCGCGCGTTGACGATTTTCCTCAACGCGCAGGAGATCGTCACCGCCATGACCATCAACGATTATCCCGAGTACCTGGCGATCGGCTACCTGCTCAACCAGCACATGCTGCTGCCCGACGACGAGATCACCGGCGTCGACTACGACGAGGAATTGGCGGCCGTAGTGGTGCGCACCAAGCGCAAGACCAATTACGAGAAGAAGCTGAAGAAGAAAGTCCAGACATCCGGCTGCGCGCAGGGCACCGTGTTCGGCGACCTGATGGAAGCGCTGGAGGATGTCTCGCTGCCGCAGGCGACTTTGCGCACCTCCTGGCTTTACGCGCTCACCCACAAGATCAACACCACGCCCTCGCTTTATCTGGAAGCCGGCGCCATCCACGGCTGCGTGCTGGCGCAGGAGGACCGGCCGCTGGTTTATATGGAGGACGTCGGCCGCCACAACGCCGTCGACAAGATCGCCGGCTGGATGTTCAAGGAGAAAGTGGCGCCGGGCGACAAGATTTTCTACACCACCGGGCGGCTGACCTCGGAAATGGTGATCAAGTGCGTGCGCATGGGCATTCCGATCCTGATCTCGCGCTCGGGCTTCACCGCCTGGGGCGTCGAACTGGCGCGCAAGGCCAACCTGACGCTGGTCGGCCGCGCGCGCGGAAAACGTTTCGTGGCGCTGGCCGGCGAGGACCGCATCGTGTTCGACCAGGACCTCGACGCGGTGGCGGAAGAAAGCTCCAAGCACCGGCGCAAGGCCGCCGTGCATGACGAATGATGGCTGACGTTCCCACTCCCCCCACCCTCGGCCTGGTGCTGGCGGGCGGCCTGGCGCGCCGCATGGGCGGCGGCGACAAGGCGCTGATCGAGATCGGCGGCATCACCATCCTCGACCGCGTGCTCGCTTGTCTCTCCGCGCAATGCACCGACATCATCATCAACGCCAACGGCGATCCGCAACGCTTCGCCGATACCGGCTGCGAGGTCATCCCCGACAACGTGCCAGGCCATCCCGGCCCGCTCGCCGGCATCCTGGCCGGGCTCGACTGGCTGGCGTCCCAGGACAACGGCGTCGAATGGATCGTGAGCGTGCCGGGCGACTGTCCGTTCCTGCCCGACGACTTGGTGGAAAAGCTGCACCAGGCCCGCCGCCAGATGGGCGCCGGCGTGCCGCTGGCCTGCGCCCGCTCGGGCGAATGGCGCCATCCGGTGGTGGGGCTTTGGCCGCTGGCGTTGCGCGCCGACCTGCGCAAGGCACTGGTCGAGCAGGATCTGCGCAAGATCGAGGTGTGGACCGGGCGGCACGGCGTCGCCATCGCCGATTGGCCGGATCAGCCCGTCGATCCGTTCTTCAACGTCAACACGCCCGAAGACGCCGAGCGCGCGACCCGCATTGCACTGCAACATGCGGCCGGGTGACTTTAAATCTTGACCTGCCGCAACACTCTTTTCTATCTGTTATAGTAACAAACTATGGGTCTGGGAGAGGAGCCAACGTCATGCAATCCTTCGTCATCGCCTGCGCGGCCGCCATCATCATCGCGATTATCGGCGTTTTCGTGCTCGATAGCGTGCAGGAGCCGGTCGATCAGGCGTTCACCACGCAATACGTGCGCGTCTAATCTAAACTCCTGTGGTCAGCCGATGAGCGCCGCGTAAGGTAGAAAGCCGACGCGCGCGCCCGGCTCGATCGCCGTGACGTCCTCGGGAAATTCCAGCAGCCCGTCGGTCTCGGTCAGCGAGGTCAATATGCCCGCACCGTCCTGCGGGTGCTTGACCGCCTCGATCTCGCCGTCGCTTGCTCGGCGCAGCGCCACCCGCACGTATTCGCGGCGGTCTTTCTTCTTCTTGTAGGCGAAGGCCGCGCGCACCGGCAGCGGCACCAGTTTTTGCGGGCGCGCACCGGAGAGCTGCCGCAGCAGCGGCTTCACCACCCGCACGAAGGTGACGAACACCGCGACCGGATTGCCCGGCATGCCGACGAAGGCGGCGCTGTGTCCGCCGGCGCCGCGAATGACGCCCATCGCCACCGGCCGCCCTGGCTTGATAGCAACGCGCCAGAAGACGAGATTGCCGATGCGCTCGACCGCGCTGCGCACGTGGTCGGCTTCGCCGGTGGAGACGCCGCCCGAAGTCAGCACCAGGTCGTGATCGGTCGCGGCGTCGCCAAGCGCGCGAGCAAGCTGTTCGGGTTCGTCGGCGAGAATGCCGAGATCGGTCACCAGCGCGCCCAGCCGCTCCAACAGCTCGACCAGCAGAAAGCGGTTGGAGTCGTAGACGGCGGCGGCGCCGCGCACGCTGCCGGGCTCGACCACCTCGTCGCCGGTGGAGAAGATCGCGACCTTCAGCCGCCGGCGCACCGCGAACTCGGTCAGGCCGAGCGCGGCGGCGAGCGCGATGTGCTGCGGCTCCAGCACGGTTCCCGCCGGCACCACCACACGGCCGGCAGGCACGTCTTCGCCGGCGAGCCGCCGGTTGGCGCCGAGCTTAAGCCCGCTCGGCACGGTGACGTGATCGCCTTCGACCGTGACGTCTTCCTGCATGAAGACCGTGTCGGCGCCCGTGGGCATCGCCGCACCGGTGAAGATTCTGATGGCCTGCCCGGGACTTAGTGCAAGCTCGGCGCGCGCCCCGGCGGTCAGCCGGCCTGCGATGGCGAGCCTGGTGTCGCCATCGCTACGCAGGTCGGCATGGCGCATAGCGTAGCCGTCGACCGCCGAATTGTCGAAAGGCGGCAGATCGACCGGCGCCTTGACGTCGAAGGCGGCGACGCGCGTGCGCGCGCCATGCAGCGGCACGCGTTCGGTCTCGGTGACGGCCGTGACGCGTTCGCCGATCAACCGTTCCATGTCGTCGAGCCGCAGCAGCGGTCCGGAAAACGCAAAACAGTCGTCGGTTAGCTGCGCCATGAGAGTCTTTGCCGTTTGCGCCGCCGCACACCCCGCTCACTCCCGCGCAAGCGGGAATCCAGGACGACAATGGCGTAGTCCTCAAGTGTAGCACTGGATCCCTGCTTTCGCGGAGACGAGCGGGATAGTTCAGACCTGACCGGCATGGCTGGTTGCTCGACTAATCTCGCCGACCGGCACGGCGTGCTTAAGCAGCAGATCGGCGATGGCGTCGATGGCGTCGAGATCGATCACCGGGACCTTGGCGGCGGGCAGCGGAACATCGGAGGCGATCGCCACCACGTGCGGATCTTCCGGTTGGATCAGCGGCTTGCCGTTGGCGACGCGGTGGACTTCGAGCTTGGGAAAAGGGTCGCGCTTATAGCCTTCCACCAGCACAAGATCGACCGGCGACATCTTGGCGATCAGATCGGGCAAATCCCATTCGGCGTCCCCGCGCAGCTCGTGCAGGATGGCCCAACGCTTCGCCGACGAGATGATCACCTCGGTGGCGCCGGCGGCGCGGTGGAAGAAGCTGTCCTTGCCCGGCTGGTCGAGATCGAAGCCGTGGTGGGCGTGCTTGAGCGTGGACACCGTCACGCCGCGCGCGCGCAGGCACGGAATGACCTTGGTGATCAGCGTGGTTTTGCCCGACCCGCTCCAGCCGGCGAGACCGATCATGCGCATAGCAGTCATATAGGTCCGGCCCCCCGACAATGAACGGCGTGGTATACCACGGCGCAGGCGGCCAAAAACGCGGTCAATGCGGGCGCAAAGTTGAAATTAGCGCGCATAGTCAGAGGCTATGGGCGGCCTCCGGCCGAGTGATAATGCCCATTCTGCAGGGCATTCACGAGAGACCAACAAAACGCCCGGCACTGAGGCCGGGCGTTGTGCATTCGATCTTGCGATTGGCTATTCGGCGGGCTGGGTGCGGGCACCCTTCGCCCCCGTTTCCTCTTCGACCCAGAGCGGATGATGCTCCTTGGCCCAGTTGAGGTCGACGGTGCCATCGGCCATCGACTCGAAGGCGCCCTCCATCCCGATAGTGCCGAGATAGATGTGGGCGAGGATGAGCGCGACGAACAGAACGCCGATCACAGCGTGGAAGACCTGCGCCAGCTCCATGTCGCCGATGCCCATGCCGTAATAGAACGGAAACATCAGCATGTAGCCGGAAATGATCATCGCCGCGCCGCCGAGCACAATGAACCAGTAGAGCAGCTTCTGGCCGGCGTTGAACTTCCAGGCCGGGGCGTGCCCGCCGCCCTTGCCCATGCCGCCGCCCATCTTGAGCCATTCGATGTCGGCCGCGGTCGGGAAGTTCTGCCCGATCCAAATCAGGAACATCAGCACCACGCCGATGGTGAAGCCGAAGCTGAGATAATTATGCGCGTACTTCGCCCATTCCGACCAGGCGCTGAACGCCTCCGGACCCATCCACGGCAGCAAAACCGCGCGGCCGAAGGTGATGTTGAGGCCGGTGATGCCGAG
>CAWFEO010000021.1:0-18313 GCA_963814885.1 uncultured Alphaproteobacteria bacterium
TGAAGCACTTAGCGCCTTCGCCGGTGATGACGAGAATGCCGGTTATTTCTCAGTGGCCCCCTTTTCCGCCGTCGCCGTATCGCAGGACTTGCACCTTTTCGAGCGCCACCAGGCCGCCCGACATCATCCCGTCAAGGAGGGCAGGAACGCGTCGATTCCCGTCTGTCTATTTGCGCCGTGCCGGCGGCTCGCGCGTCAAATTCTTGGCGGCGAGCTCGTCGAGATAATCCTGCCAATAGGCTTCGTAGTTACGGCCGAGCTCGCGCAGGTATTCCCAGCCGAAAATGC
This sequence comes from uncultured Alphaproteobacteria bacterium, assembly GCA_963814885.1. GTDB lineage: Bacteria > Pseudomonadota > Alphaproteobacteria > Rhizobiales > Xanthobacteraceae > Pseudolabrys. The sequence goes on from CAWFEO010000021.1 coordinate 289, forward strand.
CGGTATCGTGCAGGTCGTCGAACACCAGCCGCACGGCGTAATTGCCGATCGGCAGCACCTCGATGATGCCGACGTCTCGCTTTCCCGGAACGGTCTTGCGCTCCTCCGCCGAATGGCCCTGCACTTCCGCGCTCGGGCTTTTCACCCGCAGATATTCGGCCGGCAGATCGAAACGCTCGCCGCTCTCGAAACTGACGGTCAGCGTCTTGCGGTCCTTGTGCAGGCGCAGTTCGCTCGGCCAAGCTTGGGCGGTGTCGGCGCTCATGGCGTCCGTCTTAACAAGCGCGCGGTCAAATCACAAACCGCACCGTGCCGGCGTCGCTTATATCGTAGCCGCCCAGTTCCTGCGCCCGCGCGGCAAGCTCGTCCGATTGCAGGAACCTGATCAGCGCCTGCAAGGGGGCATGGAAATAGTCGCGCTGGCGCACCACCAGATCGAAATGCTCCCAGACGATCGGCACGAAATCGAGGCCGGCGGCATTGGCAACGCCGCGCGTGGCGATGCCGGTATCGGCGCGGCCGGCGCGCACCGCCTGCGCAATATCGGGACCTGTCGGTGAGACCGGACTGACGGCGGTGAGCTGGTCGAGGTTAAGTTCGGCGCGGTGCAGCAGCGCCAGCAGCAAGAGCTGCGCGCCGGCGCCCTTCGGCCGCATGGTGATGCGCGCGCGTTTGGCGGCCACGTCCGCGATCGTGTCGATCTTCAGCGGATTGCCGGGCGCGATCAAAAACCCCTGCTCGCGGCGGCAGAACGCGATCAGCACCGCGTCCTGCAGATCGCTGCGGTTCGCCATCGCCGCCACATTGGCGTCGGCTTCGGCGTCTTCCAGCGCATGCAGATGAACGGAGGCGGCGGTGGTCTCGCCGGCAACGAAGCGGTTGAAGCCGTCTTCGCTGCCGACCGCCAGCGTCGCAAGCCCCGAGCCGCTTTCGCGCAGTGCCCATTCCAGCAGCGGGTCGTGGCTGCCGGCGACGATCGGCGCCGGCTCGGACCGCGCCATGCCCGAAGGGCGCGCGACGCTGGAGGCGAGCCACTGGTCGAGCTCCGCCTTCGGGAACAGCCAACGGCCGGTGACCTTGGTGCAGGGCACCGTGCCCTCAGCCACCATCTCATAGATCTTGCGCTCCTTGAGACGGAGATAGGCGGCGGCTTCAGATGTCGTAAAAAGCTGCATGGAGGCGACCGGCACGCGTATGCATCTTTTCCAAGGATGCCAATAAATACCAAAATAACAAGGGCCTGTACCGCCGCATAGCAAGCCGAGATTCTAACAGCATTACCGGCTGCGGCGGCTGGCGCGCGGACTTCGCCGGCGCCGCGCTAAAAATCAGGTCGTCGATTTTGGTAAGACGCCGGCGCTCCCTACGGGAGCTGGCGCGCCTTAATCGGCAGCACCAATTGGCATGCATTCATCGATCTTTGGTCGATTTGGACGGTTGGCGACCTTTTTGCGGTACGTCGAATACACTATTGGCGATGCCAACGATGCCGCCAATGAGTGCACTGACGATTCCACCGACCGCTCCACCCACGATGTCGCCCACTGGACCTGTATTGCGGCTGCCCTGCTTGGTCTTTTCTTGGGCGTCCCCGCCAATGCCCGGAGTCTGAACCACATACAAAATTGCAAGCACAGCAAGGACGGCCGCAGTCACCATTAATCGAAATCGCATGGCCGAATCTCTTCGTATCGACTTGGCCACTAGAGGTCGAAGAGAAAGCTAAAGCAAGTCTGCAACCTTCCCTTCTGCCCTCTAGGAGACATTGCTTGGCGGGATTGCGATGCTCGCTTCGGGGCGGAAGTTGCGATGAGGCGTTGCGTCACCGATGGCGATACGCCGTCGTCGACACGGAATGAGCGCGCGCGGCTTTACCAATAAAAAACCCCGGGGCAGAACCCCGGGGTTTTCATTGGCAAGTCTGCTGGCGACGCAAGTGGCCGCCGGCTGTTTGTTTACGGGCAGGGATGCCGGTAGCCGTCGTAGCCGAGATAGGTGCCGCTCCTCGGATCGTATGACTTGAACCGCTCCATACAATAGGCAATCGCATCGTCCGGCGGCGGGTAGTAGGCCCTGGCGGGCGGCGGGTAATAATATCGCGGCCGGCTGTTGACGATGGCGCCGCCGATGATGGCGCCGGCGACGATACCTGCACCGACCGCACAGCCATAGCAACGAGCGTCCGCCGTGGATGGGGCACTCATCGTTCCTACGGCGATGGTCGCAGCCGCTGCCACAGCAAGAATGGCTTTTTTCATAGCGCTCTCCCGATCACGTATTCCAGATCAAGATTGTTTATAACAATTGGGCGCGGTTGTCACAAGTTGGGGCCCGCCGCACTGCCATCGGCCCTCCATCAACGCGATCCTCAAGCAGACGTTCCTCAGACGCAGTCACGAATGAGATGACGTTTGAGTCCATTTTTCCAGGTGCGACAATCTCGCCGCAAAAATTCAGCAAATTCAAAGATATGAAAATATTTTGGCGCTCCCTACGGGAATCGAACCCGTGTTTCAGCCTTGAGAGGGCCGCGTCCTAGACCGCTAGACGAAGGGAGCTTGAGGCCAAGGCCTCCGAGATAGCCTCGATCCGCCGACGGGGCAAGCTTGCCGGGGACCCGCGAAGATTCCACCCTACAGCGGCAATCTTTAAGTGCCCGGAGCCCCCCAAATGATCGACACCATCGCCCGCCTCGTCAACGCCGACGAAAAGCTCGTCCGGCGCGGCCGCTTTGTCGACACCACCTTCCTGATCGCTGTCGACGATGCCGATACCCTCATCCGCGTTGAGGAGGGCCGCATCGCCAGCGTGACGCCGGGCCCCTTCATCACCCCGAACTACAGCTTCGCCCTGCGCGCCTCGCGCGAGGTCTGGCAAAAATTCTGGCAGCCGCTGCCGCCACTCGGCTTCACCGACGTTTTCGCGTTGGTGAAGCAGAAGCTGATGCGCATCGAAGGCGACATCCATCCCTTCATGGCCAACCTGCTCTACTTCAAAGATGTACTCGCCACGCCTCGCAGGGAGGTAAAGCCATGAGCCCGCGTTACGAAGCGATCGCCGGCCGCTACCTGCCCTGCACGCTGCTGGGCGAACCGCACCGGCTCTATGTCGAGGAGGCGGGCAGCGGCATTCCCCTGCTCTGCCTGCACACCGCCGGCGCCGACACGCGCCAGTACCGCGGCCTGCTCAACGACAAGCGCGTCACCGACAATTTCCGCGTCATAACCTTCGACATGCCCTGGCACGGCAAGACCTCGCCGCCCGCCGGCTGGCAGGACCGCGAGTATCAATTGACCGCGCCCGACTATGTCCGCCTCATCCTCGATGTCGCCGACGCGCTCGAACTCGACAAACCGGTGGCCATGGGCTGCTCGATTGGCGGTCGTATCGTGCTGCATCTGGCGCACCAGCATCCGGAGCGCTTCCGCGCGCTGATCGGATTGGAATCGGCGCCCTATGGCGAGGCCTATTACGATTTGTCCTGGCTCAACCGGCCCGATGTGCATGGCGGCATGGTCTGCGCCGGCGTGATCTCCGGCCTGGTCGCGCCCACCGTTGCCGACACCGAGCGCTGGGAAACGCTGTGGCACTACATGCAGAGCGGGCCCGGCGTGTTCAAGGGCGACTTGTATTTCTACACCACCAAGGACGGCGACGTGCGCGACAAGCTCGGCGAGATCGACATCACGCGCTGTCCGCTGTTCCTGCTCACCGGCGAATACGATTATTCCTGCACCGCCGAGGCGACGCTGGCGATCGCCGAGCGCACCGGCGCGCCCGCAACCATCATGAAGGGGCTGGGGCATTTCCCCATGAGCGAGGACCACGAAAAATTCGTGTCGTATCTGCTGCCGGTACTGGAGAAGATCAGGGCGTCGTGACCCGCGCGTGGCCGAGCGGCCTCAGGGTCGCAAGATCGAAGCTGTAAAGTTCGATCGCGCCGCCGACTTCGACCGTGAGCACGACGCGGCCCTCGCCGACCGCGCTGGAGAGCACCTTGGCGCCGGCCGGCAAAGCGGGCGCGGCTTGCAGCGCCGGCGGCGGCGCGCTTTCCCCCAGGTGAAAAACGCGGTAGCCGATGACGACCAGCACGGCGGCGACCGCGAGGAAAGTGGTCACGCTGGCAATCATCATCAGCCGGCGCACGCGGGCAATCGCGCGTTCGGCTTCGGGACTCAGCGGCCTTTCGTCGGACATCGTCTCAACCCATGCCGGACCGCGCCACCGAAACCGTCACCGTCGCCGCCGAGGAAGCCGGCGAGCGGCTCGACCGCGTGCTGGCGGCGCGCGTTCCGGCGCTGTCGCGCTCGCGCCTGAAGGCGCTGATCCTCGACGGCCAGGTGGCGATCGAGGGCCGCACGATCCGCGATCCGGCGGTACGCGTCAATTCCGGCGACAGCATCGCGGTGACCCTGCCGCCGCCCGCGCCCGCCAAGCCCGCGGGCGAAGCAATCCCGCTCACCATCGTCTACGAAGACGACGCGCTCATTGTCATTGATAAGCCGCCCGGCCTGGTGGTGCATCCGGCCGCCGGCCACGCCAAAGGCACGCTGGTCAATGCGCTGATCGCCCATTGCGGCGACAGCCTGTCCGGCATCGGCGGCGTCAAACGGCCGGGCATCGTGCACCGCCTCGACAAGGACACCTCAGGCCTGATGGTCGTAGCCAAGACCGACAAGGCCCACCGCGCGCTCTCGAAGCAGTTCGAGCACAAGACCGAAAGCGGTCTCGAACGCGGCTATCTCGCCTTCGTCTGGGGCGCGCCCGAGCGGCCGAAGGGCGTGATCGAGGCGCCGCTCGACCGTCATCCGCATGCCCGCGACAAGCGCGCGGTGCGCGAAGGCGGGCGCGAAGCCGTTACCCATTGGGAAGTATTGGAGCGCTTTGCCGGCGCCGACGGCAAGCCGGTGGCGAGCCTGCTCGCCTGTACGCTGGAGACCGGCCGCACCCATCAGATTCGGGTGCATCTGGCGCATATCGGCCATCCGATCCTGGGCGACGCCAACTACGGCACCGGATTCAAGACCAAAATCAGCCGTTTGGGGCCACACGCCCGCAGCGCCCTGGAGGGCCTTGAGAGACAGGCCTTGCATGCCTATCTATTGGCTATCAAACACCCCGAAACCGCAGAAAAACTGGAGTTCCGCTCGGAACTGCCGGGCGATCTGCGTCGTTTACGTGATGCCTTTGCTGCCGATACCCGCGCCGGGAATCGCGGCCGCCTCGAATAGGGCAACAAAACCAATGGTTTCGTTGCCCCTAGCCGATGGTTGTGGGGTCACGGCGACGTGACGGGGGCGCATCTTTCTTTCGCCCCATCCCTGCGGTATGTTGCAGTTGCGAGATCGGAATGTGAGCCGTCGGCTCGGGGAGCGGCGGCGATACCAGCCTGCCGATTATCGGGGGCAAATTAAGGAGGGCGCTGTCATGGCCCGTACCGCCGCGTTGCCGGCACTCAAGGCCGAATCCGGCCTGTCGCACTATCTGGAAGAAATCCGCCGGTTCCCCATGCTGGAACCGCAGGAAGAATACATGCTGGCGCGCAGCTGGCGTGAGCACGGCGATCGTGAAGCCGCGCACAAGCTCGTCACCAGCCATCTCCGCCTGGTCGCCAAGATCGCCATGGGTTATCGCGGCTACGGCCTGCCGATCTCCGAGGTGGTCTCGGAAGGCAATGTCGGCCTGATGCAGGCGGTCAAGCGTTTCGAGCCCGAGAAGGGCTTCCGGCTCGCCACCTACGCCATGTGGTGGATCAAGGCCGCGATCCAGGAATACATCCTGCGCTCGTGGTCGCTGGTGAAGATGGGCACCACGGCCAACCAGAAGAAGCTGTTCTTCAACCTGCGCAAGGCCAAGAGCAAGATTTCCGCGCTCGAGGAAGGCGACATGCGGCCGGATCAGGTCAAGCTGATCGCCAAGCGCCTCGGCGTCACCGAGCAGGACGTCATCGACATGAACCGCCGCCTCGGCGGCGATGCTTCGCTCAACGCACCGATCCGCGAGGAAGGCGACTCGGGCGAATGGATGGACTGGCTGGTGGACGAGCAGCCCAGCCAGGAACGCATCCTGGCCGAGAGCGAGGAGAGCGATAACCGCCACGAGGCGCTGATCGGCGCGCTCGACGTGCTCAACGAGCGCGAACGGCGCATCTTCGAGGCGCGCCGGCTGGCCGACGATCCGGTCACGCTCGAAGACCTCGCCTCCGAGTTCGGCGTCTCGCGCGAGCGCGTGCGCCAGATCGAAGTGCGCGCCTTCGAGAAAGTACAGAAAGCGGTGAAGAGCCGCATCGCCGCCATGGAGCAGCCCAAGGAAGCGGCCGCCGCACTTGCGGCACAGTAATTTAAGACGACGTCACCATCGTCATCTTAGTGGCCGGGCCCGTTGCCCGGCCATTTTTTTGCGCGGGAATGGGCCGAAGCTGTGGAAGCATTGATTCACGCCGCACAAGGGTCTACCAAACCGCAGCGGGGCGCTGATGGAATAGTCGATCATGCACTCCCTGTGCGGCACTGCCGCTTTTTTCGTCCGAACCCACCGCCGTGTGAGCGCCGCGCTTGCGGGGCTTGGAGTCTTACTCTTCAGCACCGTTGCCTTCGCGCATGCCGGCGAACCGCATCACGAAGAGCTCGGGTGGACGAGTTGGGAATTCGAGCCCGAGATATTCATACTCACTTTCATCGCCTGCCTGATCTACGCCGCCGGCATCGTGCGGCGGCCGGCCGCCGGCGATCGCCTGCGACTGTGGCGGCACGCCGCTTATTTCGCCGGCGTGGCGGCGGTATTCCTGTCGCTGGAGTCGCCGGTCGACACCATGGCCGACCATCTGTTCTGGATGCACCAGATCCAGCACATGCTGCTGCGCATGGTCGGCCCCATGCTGATCGCAATTAGCGCGCCACAGGCGATGCTGATCAGCGGCTTGCCGTCCGTCCTGCGGCGCGGCGCCCTCGCCCCCTTCGCCGGCAGCGGCGCGCTGCGATGGATTTTTTCGGTCCTCACCAACGCCACGGTGGTGACGGTGCTGTTCATCGCCGCGCTCTATGTCTGGCAATACCCGCCCTACCACAACGCCGCCATCCTGAACGACGGCATCCACTACACCATGCACGTGACCATGCTGGCCGCCGGCCTGCTGTTCTGGTGGCGCACCTTCGATATGCGGCCGCCGCCTATGGGCCTTTCCTACGGCACGCGGCTGATGATGCTGTGGATCGCCACGCTCGCGCAGATCGGGCTCGGCGCCTACACCACGCTCAAGGGCGAAGTGCTCTATCCGGCCTACGATATCGCCGGCCGGCTGTTCGAGATCAATCCGCTCACCGACGAGACGATCGGCGGCTTCATCATCTGGGTGCCGAGCGCCATGATGTGCCTGCTGGCGGCAATTCTCGTCATCCATTTCTGGGGCGTGCAGGAAACCCGCGCCGACGAGCAGCGGCTCGCCTGGTCGGCGTCGAACTCCGCCGCCTTGCGTTACCCCACTACCGGCGCCGAGTTGGTGGCGCAGGCGCGGCCGAAGAACCGCATGCTGGCAATCGGCGTCTTGGCCTTCGCGGTCTCTATGTTCGGATTGGCGATTTTCATTGGCGTGCTCAACCATCTCAACGGCGAGACCCGCAACGGGCTGCTGGCGCATGCCGCGCCGGCGTCGCGCGCCGAGGTGCGCTGAGCCGCCGCCGCGGGCTTGCGACCCAGACCCGATATTTCGCGGGCGCAGCGGAAACACTTCATATTGCACGTTGCATTCTGCGCGATTTCCAACTTTCATGACGTCGGGGGTGCGTATGATGCGCCCGTGGCAACGGACTATTGCTTGCGTGATTGTGGGGGCCGCTATTTCAGCGGCTTCAATGCTGCCCGCGTGCGCCGGTGAGCCGAGCCCAATCACGCCGCCGGAAAACCGCAAAGACCCCGCAGCCGTTGCGGCGACGCTTTGGAGCGGATGCCTCCGCAAAGGCCGCCAGGTCGTCTTGAATCCCGGCAAATGGACGTGCACCGACCGGTCGGACGGCGCAAAACAATTGTCCGACCTCGACCCCATGCTTTTCGACCGCGAAGCCTGCACAAACCCGGGCGATATGCGCCGCCTGCCGACCGGCATCCTGCAGGCGCTCAAGAAATATTACGACCCGAGCTTCAAATCCACCGATCCGAATTTGAAGGCGGATGACGGCGACGTAGCCGCGATTCGAAAGTACGGCATCCGCGTCATCGGCGGGCTGTTTTGCCAGGATGAGGTCAACCTGAATGACTTCGAGCTGCCGGTCCCATTGGTGCTCGATCGCGGTGTCTTCAGATATGGCGTGCGCGCCACGAAAATGAAGATCGCAGGCAATTTGTCTTTCGCCCGCGCTTATATCTATGACAATTTTGCGATCAGCAATTCAACGATCAACGGCACGCTGTTTGGCAATGGTTCATTCATTCAACAAATCCGGATCATTGATACTGCCATTCTCGATAATCTCAGGCTCGATCGCAGTATTCTACTCGACTATGTCAATCTCGTTCACGTCAAGGTCGGCCGCGGCATAAGATTGAATCGGTCGCAGCTGTCGTCCCTGAACATACGCCAAGGCCAGGTTGTCGAGCGGCTGAATCTCACCGAGACCGAGGCCGCCTGCAAATACGTCATCGAAAGCCCCGACATCACCGAGTTGTGGGCGGATGGCACGGGCTTCGGTAAGACCGTCCCGAACCCCTACCCGCCTGAAAACACCAAGGACCCGTCGGCCGACGCGGCCTTGAAAGCATCATTGAGCGCATATCGCGGCTGGCGCAGCGAGCCGGCGTATCCCGAAATGCTGCATATGCCGTCCATTCAGGAACTCATCAAAAAATCCGCGAGATGCGACGACACCGAGGCGCAATTCAGCATCAACGGGGGATCCATCCGCTCCGTCTGCATGCGGCACTTCAAGTGGAGCGCGCCAGGCGAGAACCTGCCGCGCGCGCCGACCGCCGTGTCGCTTAACCGGCTCACCGTCGACGACAACCTGATGCTCGATCTTTGGAACAAAAACACCGTCGTTGCGAAGCCGGTGCACAGCAGCGACCGGACGCTGTCGATGGTCAATAGCAAGATCGCAACGCTATTCTTCGACTTCAGGGACAATGACAGGCCGTATCGAACGTCCATCGACAGCCTGGCCATCGACCGGGTCTACACGACCGATAGGGAGACCGAGGCTGGCGTGGTGGCCGCGACGGATGACGACTGCACAGCGCGCCCCAATGAAGCGGACCGCTTATTGCCGAACGCGTCGCTGGTCAGCACATGGCTGAGAAAAAACACGGCAGGTTCCCTGCAACCGTATCTGGCTTTCATCAAGGCCTTTGACAACGCCGGAGCGGACACGACCGACCTGAAGATCGCCAAGGCGCAGTTCGAATTCGAACAAAACTACGATGACTACTGGAATTCCTTGAGCGACAAATGGACCGGCCGGGAGTCAGTCGCGGCCTTCATCGGCGCCGAGGGCTGGCATTTCCTGGTCGACCACCTGGCGTTCGGCGCCAGATGGCTGCTCGGCAAATTCGTCGATTTTGGCTACCGGCCCGCGCAGGTGATTTGGGTCGTCGCCTTAATCGTATTGATTTCGTGGGGCTTGTTCTGGTGGCCCGTCAAAATCGTCGCGTTCTCGCCGCCGGACTCGGACACCATCTTTCCGATCGGTCCGATATTTGTCTTTGACCGCCTGCTGCCGCTCTACAAGTTGCGCGATGAGAATTCCAAAGTCGGCACGTTTTACAGGCGCGGCACCGGCACCGGCGAAAAAACCATCCACCGCTTCCGCCACGATGTGGAATGCGTCCCGGCGACACCGGGTTGGACTCGCTTCGCCAGAGGTTATCTGGATTTTCTCAAGGTGCTCGGCGTGATCCTGGCGGCCTTCCTGATCGCCGCGATCAACGCGCTGATCGCACGTTAGCAGGCAGTGGCCGCTACTCGCCCCAGGCGCGGAACGCTTCCTCGAAGGCGCGCTGGCCGGGCGTGCCTTTTTCGATCGCCAAGATGGCGCGCTTGCCGCTGGTGTAAACGATCGGGATGTCGAGCCAGTCGCGATCCTTGAGCATCTGGATATTGCGCTGCGTGTCAATTTCCACCGCCGACAGGCCGATGAGGAAATAGCCGTTGGTCACCTTCACCGCCAGCCCGGCGAGCGGGACGCCGCGCGCCTGCTCGCCCGTCTTCATCAACACGCCCGGCACATTGCCAATGCTGCCCTGGTCGAAATCCGCCGGCAGCGTGAATTGGATCTCAATAGTGTGACTGGCCGGCAGCGCCTTGTCGGTGTTGCGCCGCAGCGACCAGGTCAGGCGCATGTGGCGCTCGGGGATCTCGACGTCGGCGCGCACCGCCAATTCCGGCGCCAGCCCCGGTCCAGGCGAGACGGTTTCGGTGCGCCAGATCGCGGAACCGACATAGCGCTTGCCCTTGGGATCACCCGGCTCTTCGTCATAGAGCACGACCTTTTGCGCCACCGCGGCGGCCGGCGCCGTAGCGGTCTTGGCCGCGGTTTTGCTCTCGCCGATGCGGTCGGCGATTTTCGGGCGGGTGGACGGTTGCGCAGGCGGGGGCCGCTTCGGTACCGTCGCGCTTTGCAGGCTCGCCACCATGGTGGTGATTTTCTCGCGCTGCCAGTAGCCGGCGCCGGCTATCCCTGCGATCACCAGGAGCAGCACCACCAGCTTGACGATGCGCCCCCGCGAGCGCACCGGCGGCGCATAGTCGTGGTGCTCGTCGTAGGACGAGGCCGGCGCCAAGGTGTCCTCGGGCATTTCGCGCGGCCGTGGCCGCGATGGTGGTGGCGGCGGGAGCGGCGGCGCCTCCTCGACCATGTCCGGCTCGCTGACCGGCGGCGGCTCGACCGGGGGCGGCTCGAAAAAATGCATGCCGGGCCCGTCATTGCCGGTAGACGGGCGTTGATCGCCGCCGGGCACGGCTTCGTAGAATTCGCGCGCCGAACGGCGGGCAAGCGCCGCGGCGCCGCCCAAATTGTCGGCTTCGGCCACCGTTTCGCGAAAGCCGCGCATCCCCTCGTCGCGCGGGGCAGACGGCGGCGCTGGCGGCAACGGCGGCACGCCAGCCTCTTCTTCCGGCCGTGCGCGCTTGGCGGCATCCGCCTCCACCTTGCGGATGGCCTCCTCCAGCGCCAGCCGCTCGCGCGTGATGTCGGATTCCTCGAGCGGAGGATCGACGCCGCGCAACTGGTTGACCAGCGCCGCGCGCGCGCGCTCATACAGCACGCGGCGGTTCTCGCCCGTATTGTTTTCAAGGCCGGCGACGGCGCGGGAGATCAGCGGATGATAGTCAGCCATTGCGTGCCACTAGACAAACTTCATGTCGTTTTTTCGCCCCTGATCACTCGAACGGATTCTTCATCAGGATCGTATCTTCGCGCTCCGGGCTGGTGGAGAGCAATGCCACCGGGCAGCCGACCAGCTCCTCGATTCGGCGCACGTATTTTATCGCCTGGGCCGGCAATTGCGCCCATGAGCGCGCGCACGCGGTCGGCTCTTTCCAGCCGGCGATGGTCTCGTAGACCGGCTCGACCCGCGCCTGCGCCTGCTCGCCGGCGGGCAAATAGGCGATATCGCGGCCGTCGAGCTTGTAGCCGATGCAGACCTTGATCTCGTCGAAGCCGTCGAGGATGTCGAGCTTGGTGAGCGCCAGGCCATCGATGCCGCAAGTGAGCACGGTCTGGCGCACCAGCACGGCGTCGAACCAGCCGCAGCGGCGGGCGCGGCCGGTGACGGTGCCGAATTCGTGGCCCCGCTCGCCCAGCAGTTCGCCGATCGAATTGTGCATCTGGTCGGTCGGGAACGGCCCGTCGCCCACCCGCGTGGTGTAGGCCTTGCAGATGCCGAGCACGTAATTGATGGCGTTCGGCCCGACGCCGGAGCCGGTGGCAGCTTGCGCCGCCACGGTATTGGACGAGGTGACGTAAGGATAAGTGCCGTGATCAATATCGAGCAGCGCGCCTTGCGCACCTTCGAACAGGATGCGCTTGCCTTCGCGCCGCTTGGAATCGAGCAGCGACCAGACTGAATCCATGTAGGGCAGCACCTTCGGTGCCACCGCGGCGAGTTCGTCGTAGACCGTCGCCCGCTTGACCTCGGCCAGATCGTGGCCGCGCCGCAGCGCGTTGTGATGGGCGAGCAGCCTGTCAATCTTGCCGCCCAGCGCCGGCAGGTCGGCAAGATCCATGAAACGGATGGCGCGGCGGCCGACCTTGTCCTCATAGGCCGGGCCGATGCCGCGCTTGGTGGTGCCGATCTTGGTCGCCGCGCCGTCGGCTTCGCGCACCGCTTCCAGCTCGCGGTGCAGCGGCAGGATCAGCGGGGCGTTTTCGGCGATGCGGAGATTGTCGGCGGTCACCTTGATGCCTTGTTTCTTGAGCTGTGAAATCTCTTCGATGAGCGCTTGCGGGTCGATCACCACGCCGTTGCCAATGATCGAGAGCTTGCCCCCGCGCACGACGCCCGAGGGCAGCAGCGACAGCTTGTAGGTGGTACCGTCGATGACCAGCGTATGGCCCGCATTGTGACCGCCCTGGAAACGGACGACGATATCGGCCTGTTCGGACAACCAGTCGACGATCTTGCCCTTACCCTCGTCGCCCCACTGGGACCCGACTACTACCACATTCGCCATCAGCGGTGCTTCCCTGCGCCAGCGCCCGGACACTTGAAGCCGGGAGCCGCCGGCCAAGTCCACCTTCGGATAAAGGAACCGGCCGATATAGGCAAGGCCCGCCAACCCTAGGCGGGCCTTCAAGCGTTTGATTCGACGCCGCTATTTCTAAAAATGCAGCGGCTTGGCCTGTTGCACCTGGGGCAGCGCCTTCACCTTCTCCAGCACAGCCTCGGGCAATTCGCCGTCGATCTCGATCAGCGCGATGGCATTGCCGCCGGGCGCCTCGCGGCCGACATGGAAAGTCGCGATGTTGATACCCGCCTCGCCCAGCGTCGAGGAGAATTTGCCGATGAAGCCGGGCTTGTCGTAGTTGGTGATGTAGATCATCGAGGGTCCGAATTCGGCGTCCATGCGGATGCCCTTGATATTGACGATGCGCGGGCGGCCGTCGGCGAATACCGTGCCCGAGAGCGCGCGGGTCTGCTTTTCGGTCACGATCGTCACCGTGATCAGGCTCTCGTAGTCGCCGACCGCCTCGCGCGTGGTCTCCTCCACCGCCATGCCGCGCTCGCGCGCCAGGATCGGTGCCGATACCACGTTGACGTCGCCCAGCATCGGCCGCAGCAGACCGGAGAGCGCCGCCGAGGTGAGCGCCTTGATGTTCATCTGGGCAACGTGACCCTCGTAGATGATCTGCACTTCCTTGATGGGATTTTCGGTGAGCTGCCCGGCGAAGGAGCCGAGCTTCTCGGCCAGCGAGACAAACGGCTTGAGCTTGGGCGCCTCCTCGGCGCTGATCGAGGGGAAATTGACCGCGTTGGAGATGGCGCCGCGCAGCAGATAGTCCGACATCTGCTCGGCGACCTGCAGCGCGACGTTTTCCTGCGCTTCGCTGGTGGCGGCGCCGAGATGCGGCGTGCACACCACGTTGGGCAGACCGAACAGCGGGCTTTCCGTGGCGGGCTCGGTCACGAAGACGTCGAAGGCGGCGCCGGCGACCTGGCCGGATTTCAGCGCTTCGGCGACAGCCGCCTCGTCCACCAGCCCGCCGCGCGCGCAATTGATGATACGCACGCCCTTCTTCATCTTCGCGATGGCGGCGGCGTCGATGATGTTGCGGGTCTTGTCGGTGAGCGGCGTGTGCAGCGTGATGAAATCTGAGCGCTTGAACAATTCGTCGAGATCGACTTTCTCGACGCCGAGGTCGAGCGCCCGTTCTTCCGACAGGAACGGATCGTAGGCGATCACCTTCATCTTCAGGCCGATGGCACGGTCGGCGACGATCGAGCCGATATTGCCGCAGCCGATGACGCCGAGCGTCTTGGAGAAAATCTCAACACCCATGAATCTGTTCTTTTCCCATTTGCCGGCGCGGGTGGAGGTGTCGGCCTCCGGAATCTGGCGCGCCAGCGCCAGCATCAGCGAAATGGCGTGCTCGGCGGTGGTGATGGAATTGCCGAACGGCGTGTTCATCACGATGATGCCGCGGGCGGTGGCGGCCGGGATATCGACGTTGTCGACGCCGATGCCGGCGCGGCCGATCACCTTCAGGTTCTTGGCCTTCTCCAGAATCTTCGACGAGACCTTGGTGGCCGAGCGGATGGCAAGGCCGTCGAAACCGCCGATCAGCTCGGCGAGTTTGTCCTTGTCCTTGCCGAGTGCGGGCTGGAAATCGACCTCGATGCCGCGATCCTTGAAGATCTGCACGGCGGCGGGCGAGAGGGCGTCGGAGATGAGAACTTTGGGCATGGGATGACTGCTTTTCAATTGAGTTCGGTTGCTTTCACCTCTCCCCGCTTGCGGGGAGAGGTCGACGTTCGAGCGAAGCGAGAATGTCGGGTGAGGGGGCGTGGCGTTTCCCACCGCTGCATCGAAGCCCCCTCGCCCGGCTCGCCACCCTCTCCCCGCGAGTGGGGAGAGGGAAGAAAAGGCTAAGCCGCTTTCGGCAGCGCGGCTTTCGTTTGCGCGAAGGCCCAGTCGAGCCAGGCGGTGAGCGCCTCGACGTCGCTTGTCTCCACCGTCGCCCCGCACCAGATGCGCAGGCCGGGCGGCGCGTCGCGGTAATAGGCGATGTCGTAGGCGACGCCTTCCTTCTCCAGCAGCGCGGCGAGCGACTTGGCAAAGGCCGCCTGTTCTTCGGGCTTGAGCCGCGTCACGGCGGCATCGGCCACCTTCAGGCACACCGAGGTGTTGGAGCGTTCATTGGCGTTGACGGCGAGATGCGCGACCCAGGGCGTGAGCTTGACCCAGTCGGCGATCGCCTTGGCGTTGGCGTCGGAGCGCTTAACGGTACCGGCAAGCCCGCCGATCGATTTCGCCCAGTCGAGGGCGTCGAGATAGTCCTCCACGCACAGCATGGACGGCGTGTTGATGGTCTCGCCGGCAAAGATGCCCTCGTTGAGCTTGCCGCCCTTGGTCAGGCGGAAGATCTTGGGCAGCGGCCAGGCCGGCTTATAGGTCTCCAGCCGCTCGACCGCGCGGGGCGAAAGGACGAGCATGCCGTGGGCGGCTTCGCCGCCCAGCGCCTTCTGCCAGGAGAAGGTGACGACATCGAGCTTCGGCCAATCCAGCCTCTGGGCGAAGGCCGCCGAGGTCGCGTCGCAGATGGTCAGCCCTTCGCGGTTCGCCGCGATCCAGTCGCCGTCCGGCACCCGCACGCCCGAGGTGGTGCCGTTCCAGGTGAAGACGACATCGGTGGCGAAATCGACTTTGCCGAGATCTGGCAGCTCGCCGTAAGACGCTTTCAACACCGTGGTGTTCTTGAGCTTTAGTTGCTTCTCGACGTCCGTGACCCAGCCTTCGCCGAACGATTCCCAGGTCAGCATGGTCACGGGCCGCGCGCCTAGCAGCGACCACAGCGCCATCTCCACCGCGCCGGTATCGGAGGCCGGCACGATGCCGATGCGATAGTCGGCGGGAATCTCCAGCACCTCGCGGGTGAGGTCGATGGCGCGCTTGAGCTTCGCCTTGCCGATCTTGGATCGGTGCGAACGCGCCAGGGCTGCGTCGGTGAGGGTTTGCAGGCTCCAGCCGGGGCGCTTGGCGCAGGGGCCGGACGAAAAGTGCGGAACGGCCGGCCGCACGCCGGGCTTCATTTCGGTCATGTATCTACCCTTCCAGATAGGCGCCCCTCGTTGGGGAGGGGTGTCCCACTGGCGGGCATAGGCGCGCGCGCGCGCGCCGTCAAGACGGACGTAGCGGCGGCTGCAAAATCAAGTTGGAAATGGCGCTATTCGATGTTGTAGCGCAGGCCGATGCGGATCTCGTCGCCGGTCAAATCATCGGTCACGGTCGGAAGGCTGGTCGGGCCGCCGGCGGCGTCACCCATATCGATGTGCCGGTAACCGACGTCGAGCAGCAGATTATACGACAAGTTGTAGCTGAAGCCCGCCATCACGGCCCAAGCCGTATTCCAGCGGTTGGCCGGTGGCACCAGGAGCAGCGCCGTCGGATTCGTCGTGTAGTCCAGGGTACTCACGCGGGTCTTGCCGAGGCCGCCGCCGACATAGGGCGTGATGCCCCACCAGGTGCCAAGGTCGGCGTAGATGTTGAACATGACGCTGTAGGTGTCGACCTTGGTGCTGAAGGAGCTGGAGCCCGCAGAATTCGATGCGTCAAGCGTAGCTCGCCCGCCGTAATCGCCGGTGACGTCCAGACGGAGCCAATTCCATTTGTAGCCGAAGCCGGCGCCGACCACGTAGGCGTCGGTCAGCGAGGTGTCGGTGTAGGTGGTGACCAGATCGGACGCCTGGCCCACGTGATCGAAGCGGTAGCCGAGGTCGCCGCGCAGATACCAGCCGGAAACGAACTCCGCGATCCGCGGCGCCGTTTCTTCGATGGGCAACGGCAGCGACGGATAGCCCGGCACATCGGCGGCGAGCGCGCCGGCACCTGAAATCGTCAAGGCCACAGCGGAAACGGCCAACGTCCTCGACCAACCCATGACTACCGTTCTTTCACAACTCATGTGCATGACCCTGCCGATGGAAGGTTAAGCGGCGCTTAACCATGATTTTTCACCATGCTGGCGCGCCGTTAACCAACGGCCACGCGCTAACCCCTGCTGCGCAACGGTGGTGGCGGCGGCGGCGGCGGCGGGGTGTAGACGTAACGCGGAGCCGGCGCCGGCACGTCGCAGCAGGTCCAGCGCAGACCCAGCATGATGTCGTTCGAATAGAGGTTCTTGAACTGGAACAAATCAGGATTGCAGCCGCCGAAACAATCGACGGTGTCAGTGATGTCGCCGTAGTTGAGATAGCGATAGGTGAGGTCGATGTTGAAGTTCTTGCTCACCTCGTAGGAAACGCCGGCATACAGCGCCCAGGCGAAATTCCATTTGCTCGGATTGCGGCCGACACCAAATCCAGCAAGAGAGGGATTGATGTCGCTGAAATCGGAAAGCGTTAGGTACGCGCCACCGATGCCGGCGCCGATAAACGGCGTAAAGCAGTTCCAGGTGCCAAGATCGACGAAGGCATTGGCGAGAAACAGCCACAAATCCAGGTTGCCCTCATAGGTGTCGAGAGCGAAGCCGCCGGTTGTGTAATGGCCATAGGCATAGACGCGCGTCTTTGAGCGATATTCTGCGGTGCCCTCAAAACGCAGCCAGTTGTTCCAGGTGTAGCCAACGCCGAAACCGATGAACGGCGTATCGGCGATCGAGGTATGGTCGAATGCAAAGTCGCTCGAATTGGCCGGGTTTTGCTGATACTCGAGATCGTAATTGCCGTTCAAGCCAACCCCGACATAGCCGCGCAGATACCAGTTGTCGCAGCATGGAGCGGGTGGCGGCGGCGGCGTGTAATCAGCGGCTTGCGCTGCGCCGGCGGCGATCACCCAGAGCGCCGCAAGTGATGAAATCCATAAACGCGTACAAGACATGACATCGTCCCTTCTCGAATCCGCCGGTCATCGGACGGCGAAACACCCAAGAGCGAGGACGACGATGGCAGGAAAGTCTTAAGTGGCCCTTAACCCTGTTCTTTAACTGCGTTATTTAACCATACCGTGCGCGCAAGCGTCGCAGCCGCGCGCGGCGACCCGGCAAAAGCGAATCGCGGGTATTAGGAAACCGTTTAGGATTGCGGCGAAGCGCCCAAAGCCTCAGGCGGCGACTTCAGTCAGCGCCTCGACAATGTCGGCGACCACCGCCTCGACCAGCACCTTGTCGTCGCCCTCGCCCATCACCCGGATCACCGGCTCGGTGCCGGAGGGCCGCACGATCAGCCGGCCACCCAGCCCAAGCTTTTTCTCGGCGCTGGTGATGGCGGAACGCACGGCGGCGTTCTCCAGCGGCTTGCCGTTCTTGTAGCGGACGTTCTTAAGCACCTGTGGCAACGGCTCGAAGCGGTGGCAAACTTTCGACACCGGTTGCTTGCTGCGTTT
>CAWFEO010000022.1:0-585462 GCA_963814885.1 uncultured Alphaproteobacteria bacterium
CGCCGCCAGCAGCATCGGGATGACATTGAGCAGGCACCACCAGCCGGGATAGCCGAGGTCGTGGAAGCGCTTGAAGCCGATGCAGACCGACGCCCAAGTGAGCGCCAACGTCACAAGCAAGCCGAGAATGGGAATCCAGCCCAGCACGATGCTGCAAACGACGAGCGGCAGCACGCCGTGCAGCCAGAATTGCCGGCGCGAAATGCGCCCCGCCGGCGAGGTGAACAGCGTTATCCAATAGTCCAGCGGCGGGATGGTCGCGGCTGCCGCCGCATAGGGCGACGCTCCGGCGGCATAGGCGGGCGCCGCGGCGCCATAGGCCGCGGGCTGGGCCGCGTCCGGGTGCTGCGGCGGCGGCGCGCTGGGCCGGGCGGGACTGGCCAGGACGAAAATGTCGACCGGCTGGCCCTCCCACAACTGGAAATCGACGCCCTGCCCGACCTGCCCATGGCCATTGCGAACTTCGCTGGTCCAATAGCTGTAGCGTTGCCCGTCCTCGGCGGAGAGCTGCCCGTAGGTTCCGTCGGGCGCAATCGCCAGAATGATTCCGCGCATTCGCTGACCTCTTGCAGGATTTTAAGGGACGATAGCGCCCCGCCGCCCGGCGCTGTCAAGCATCAGGCCGCGCCCTTCACGCCGCGCCCTTGAGCCGCTCCAGCGCCTCGGCGATCTTGGTTTTGCGGGCGAGCGCCTCCTCGCGCTTTTCTTTTTCCTCCTCGACCACCTCTTCCGGCGCGCGGGCGACGAAATTGGCGTTGCCGAGCTTGGCGTCGACGCGCGCGATGTCGGCGTCGGCCTTTTGCATCTCCTTGGCCAGCCGCGCGCGTTCGGCGGCGAGATCGATCACGCCTTTCAGCGGCAGCGCCGCCACCTCGCCGCGCACCACCAATTGCACCGAGCCCTGCGGCGGCGCATCGGCCGCCGAAATCTCCGAGACCCGCGCCAGCCGCTTGATGAACTCGCCCCAGCGCTCGGCGCGTTTTTGCGTTTCGACGGAGACGCCGGCGAGCACCAGCGGGATCGCCGCCGTGATGTTCATCTCGGCGCGCACCGAGCGGATGGCGGTGACCAGATCTACAACCCAGCTCACCTCCTCGCGCGCATCGAGAAAGTACGGCTGCTCGGTCTGCCAGGTGGCAAGCGCCAACAGCGTTTGGCGCGGGCCATTGGCCGTCACCTGCCAAAGCTCCTCCGTGATGAACGGCATGAAGGGATGCAGGACTTTGAGAATTTCGTCGCGGACATAGGCGACGGTCGCCTGCGTTTCCTTTTTGGCTTCACCCTCGCTTCCAAGCAGAACCGGCTTGGTGAATTCCAAATACCAGTCGCAATAAATATTCCACACAAACTGATAGATGGCGTTCGCCGCGTCGTTGAAGCGGTAGTCCGCAATCGCCTTCTCGACCGTCGCCAGCGTGTCCGCAAGCAGCGTGATGACCCACTGATTGATGACCTCTTGCACGGCAGACGGATCGAAACCCGGCGCCGTGGCGCAGCCGTTCATCTCGGCAAAGCGCGCGGCGTTCCACAGCTTGGTCGCGAAATTTCGGTAGCCCTCGACGCGCTGGGTCGAGAGCTTGATGTCGCGCCCCTGCGCCGCCATGGCGGCGAGCGTGAAGCGCAAGGCATCGGCACCGTATTCGTCGATCAAGGCGAGTGGATCGATGACATTGCCCTTCGACTTCGACATTTTGGCGCCGGTGGCGTCGCGCACCAGCGCGTGAATATAGACGTCGTGGAACGGGATCTCCTTCATGAAGTGGAGGCCCATCATCATCATGCGGGCGACCCAGAAGAAGATGATGTCGAAGCCGGTGACCAGCGTCGAGGTCGGATAGTAGCGTTTCAACTCGGGCGTTGCGTCCGGCCAGCCCAGCGTCGAGAACGGCCACAGCGCCGAGGAGAACCAGGTGTCGAGCACGTCCTCGTCGCGCGTAAGCGCAGTGTTCTTGCCGTAATGCTTGTCGGCTTCGCTTTGCGCCTCGGCTTCGGTCAGCGCGACGAAAACTTTGCCGTCCGGCCCATACCAGGCCGGAATTTGATGTCCCCACCAGAGCTGACGCGAGATGCACCAGGGCTGGATGTTTTCCATCCAGTCGAAGTAAGTCTTCTCCCAGTTCTTAGGCACGAACGTCGTTTTGCCATCTCGTACGGCGGCGATGGCGGGCTTCGCCAGTTCCTTCGCGTTGACGTACCACTGGTCGGTCAGGAACGGCTCGATCACCACGTTGGAGCGGTCGCCATGCGGCACGACATGGCTGTTCGGCTCGATCTTCTCGACCAGGCCCTTTCCTTCCAGGCGCGCGACGATTTGCTTACGCGCCGCAAAACGATCCTGCCCGTGCAACTTGATCGTCTCGTCGAGATCACCTGACACAGCCACATCGCGCAGGAAGGCTTCGTTGTCTTTCAGGTCGAGCTTGGCGTCGGTGGTGAAAATATTGATCTGCAGCAGATTGTGCCGCTTGCCGACCTCAAAATCGGCGAAGTCGTGTGCCGGCGTGATCTTGACCGCGCCACTGCCCTTCTCCGGATCGGAAATTTCGTCGCCGACGATCGGGATCTTGCGCCCGACCAGCGGCAGGACCGCGTTCTTGCCGATCAGAGCTTTGTAGCGCTCATCGTCCGGGTGCACCGCCACCGCGGTGTCGCCCAGCATGGTTTCCGGCCGCGTGGTGGCGACCACGATGAAGGTGGACGGGTCTTCCGGATTGAAGGTCTTGCCCTCGATCGGATAGCGCAGATGCCAGAGGTGGCCCTTGGTCTCCACCTGCACCACTTCGAGATCGGAAATGGCGGTCAGCAGCTTGGGGTCCCAGTTGACCAGCCGCTTGTCCTTGTAGATCAGCCCCTCGCGATGAAGTTCCACAAAAACTTTAAGAACCGCGCGCGACAGCCCCTCGTCCATGGTGAAGCGCTCGCGCGACCAGTCGCAGGAGGCGCCGAGGCGCTTCAACTGATTGATAATGGTGCCGCCGGATTCCTCCTTCCAGGCCCAGACACGCTTTAGGAACTCCGGCCGGCCCATGGCGCGGCGTCCGGGCTCCTGCCGCTCCATCAACTGCCGCTCGACCACCATTTGCGTCGCGATGCCGGCGTGGTCGGTGCCCGGCTGCCACAGAACGTCGCGCCCACGCATGCGCTCGAAGCGGCACAAAATGTCCTGCAGCGTGTTGTTGAGCGCATGGCCCATATGCAATGAGCCGGTGACGTTGGGCGGCGGGATGACGATAGAATACGGCTCGGCCTGGGCGCGCTCGGGCCGGCCGGCGCTGAAGGCGCCCGCCTGCTCCCAAGTCTGGTAAATGCGGCCCTCGACAGCGGAGGGCTGGTAGGTCTTGTCGATCATTGCTGTTTGCTTGATACCGCCGGAGCCGTAGAAAGCCCGCGACGCCTGCCGGAGTCAACGTGTCCTCAGCCTCAGCCGCCCCCGCAGCCGCCGGCGACCGCGCGCTCACCCGTGTCATCGTCCTGATGGCGCTCGCCGCCTTCGCCAGCGGCGCCTCTTTGCGCATCTCCGACCCGCTGCTGCCGCAGGTGGCGCAGGACTTCGGTTCCAGCCTGGGCGCCGCCTCCTCGATCGCCACCGCCTACGCCGTTCCCTATGGGATGACCCAGGCCTTCACCGGGCTGATCGCCGACCGGCTGGGCAAATGCCAGGCGGTGGTGCTGACCTGTACGCTCTCTTGCCTGCTGGTGCTGCTATGCGCGGGGGCGCAATCGGTAACGCAACTGGCGCTCGCCCGTTTCATTTGCGCGCCCGGCGCCGCCATTATCGTGCCGCTCGGCATGGCCTATGTCGGCGACGTGGTTCCCTATGCGCGGCGGCAGACCGTGCTGGCGCGCTTTCTGGCCGGGCAGATGTTCGGCATGATCGCCGGCCAGGTTGCCGGCGGCATCATCGGCGACCTTTTCGGCTGGCGCATGGCGTTCATCGCGCTGGCCGGTGTGTTCGCCTTCGCCGCGCTGGCGCTGGCCAGCCAATTGCGCAGCAATCCTTGGACGCGGGCAACGCACCACGACAGCGGCGTTCGCGTCGGTTTCTTCGCCGGCTACCGCAAGCTGTTCGCGGCGCCGTGGGCGCGCTTCGTCGTGATGGCGGTATTCATCGAGGCCGGCATCTTCTTCGGCGGGTTCACCTACGTGGCCGCCGACCTGCACGCGCGTTTCGGCTTGAGCTTTTCCGCCGTCGGCCTGGTGGTCGGCGCTTACGGTGTCGGCTGCCTGCTCTATGCCGGCAGCGTGCAGCGGCTGGTCGGCACGCTCGGCGAACGCGGGCTGGCGCTCGGCGGCGGCATCGTGGTGATGATCGGCTTCCTGACGCTGGCCGGACAGCCGTTCTGGCAGACGGCGCCGCTCGCCTGCGGCCTGCTCGGCTTCGGCTACTACATGGTGCACAACACGCTGCAGACCAATGCCACGCAGATGCTGCCGGAGCAGCGCGGCACCGCGGTCGCGGGATTTTCCTCGGCGCTGTTTCTCGGCCAGAGCGTGGGTATCGCGCTCGCCGCCCCGATCGTCGACCGCGCCGGCGCGGTGCCGGTGTTCCTGCTGGTGGCGCTGCTGTGGCCGGCGCTGGCGGTGTGGCTCTGGATCAGGCTCGGACGCCGCGGCGACATTTAACGCGGGCGTTACGGCTTGCCGCGCGAAACCCGCTCGATCTCGGTGCGCACGATGCGCTCGACCAGGCTCGGCAGATTGTCGTCGAGCCATGACTTCAACAGCGGGCGCAACATCTCCTTGACCAGATCCTCGAGCGTGCGCGCATTCTGCCCGAACACGGTGTGAGCGAGCGAGTTGAATGCGCTGTCCACCGCCTGGGCGGTGGCGTTCGAGATCAGCGTGCGGTCGGGCTCGGGCGCCGGCGCGGACATTTGCTGCATTTCTTCGTCGGCGCGCGGCGGCGGCTCCGGCGCCCGGTCGGTGAACACCACGTCGGAATCGCCGTCGATGGTGAGGAAGCTCGGCGCCGGCCCCGGTGTCGGCGCCACATTTTCTTCGCTCAGATCGAGCACGTCGCTCGCCGGCGGCGCAGGCGTTGGCGGCTCGGGCTCGGCCTTCGGCGCGTCCGGCGGCGGCATTTCGAGATCGGCGAGCATGGCGTCGATATCGCTCTGACCGTTGACGGCGGCCGGCGGTGGCGCTGGCGGTGGTGCCGGGCGACTGGGCGGGGCGGCCGTCGGCGGTGGCGGTTCGGGCGCCGCCTGCTCGGGCGGCTTTGCTGTCTTGCCGCTATCCTCATCGGCGATGATGCGCCGAATGGAGGCCAGAATTTCCTCCATCGAGGGCTCTTGGACTTTGGCCGCCTGGCTCATTGCGTATTCCCGACCGCAATCTTCAAAAAAGCCGCGCCATTCTCGCGCTATGGCGCGCGGGCGCAGCGAATCGCACCATGTACCATTTATACGCCAGAGCGGTGCCGGTGTGGCAGGGTGGAAAGCCGCAAAATGCTAATGAACTGTGGACACCAGCAACGCTTGAGCCAGTGTCAGCGTCCGTCCGGGTTGCGCACGCCGGCCCAGCTGTCGCGGATCTGCTCGTAGTGGACGACCGGGTTATAGGCTGGCACACGCAGGCCGAGCACCCGTGGCGACAGCCGGCCGACCGCAGCCAGCAAGGTGTAGGACGCCACCACGCGGTCGCGCTGGGCAGTCACCATCGCCACCCGGGCATTGACCAGTTCCTGTTGGGCATTGAGCACGTCGAGAGTGGTGCGCTGGCCGACGCGGGCTTCCTCGCGCACGCCGTTGAGCGCGATTTCGGAGGCCTCCACCTGCGCTTGCGTCGCGTCGATATTGGCCTTGGCGGACTGGAGCTGACCCCACGCCTGCACCACCTGTTGGCGCACTGAGTCGCGCGCGCTATCGAAGTCGAGGCGCCGCTGCGCGAGCGTCTCCTTGGATTGGCGGATGAGCGAATATTCCGCACCGCCCTGATAGATCGGAATGCTGAGCGTGCCGAGCACGGAGGCATTGTTGCTTTTGACGGTGTTGAGGCTGCCCACCGACAGATAGTTCTGCTGGTAGCTGCCTTGCACCGAAACGGTCGGCAGCAGCGCGCCCTCCGCCACTTTCACCGCCAGTTGCGCGACGTCGACATTATATTGCGCGGTCGCCACCGCGGGATGGCTGGTGGTGCCGAGACCGACCGCGCGGTTCATGCTGCGCGGCGAGAAGCGATCGACCGGCGAGGCAGCCGAGAGCTTGCCCGGGTTGGAGCCGATCACCTGGCGATAGGTTGCTTGCGACGCGTTGTAATTTGATTCCGCGAGCAGCACCTGCGAGCGCCCCGAGGCCAGCCGCGATTCAGATTGCGCCACGTCGGTGCGCGTCACTTCGCCGACATTGAAACGGTCGCGGGTCTGGCGCAGTTGCTCCTGCAAGACTTCGACGTTGCGCCGCTGCAAATCAAGGATGGCGCTGTCGCGCAGCAGGTTCATGTAGGCGGTCGCCGCGTTGAGCATTACCGTCTGCACCGCAGTCTGCAAGGTCGCGCGCGCGGCCAGCACCTGCGACTCCGCTTGCCGCGTCTTGTTGGGGGTCTGGAATCCGTTGAACAGCGTCTGCGAAATGGTGGCGCCGTAGTTGAACGGCGTGTTGTAACCGCTCTGCTTCGTATAATAGGCGGGGTTGTAGTTCCCGATGCCGGCCGGCAGTGGGGCCGTGCTGCTCAGGGGATTTGGATTCTTGCTGGTCGTCGACAGTGACTGCTGGCCGCCGGTGGCGGTGACCGTGATCTTCGGCCGATAGCCGGACAGCGCCTGCGGTACGTTTTCGTCGGTGGCGCGCACCGACGCGCGCTGCGCATTGAGCGACGGATTGTTGCGATAGGCCTCGACCAGGGCAGCCTCGAGCGTCTCGCCGTGGGCGAGCGGCGCGGCCAACGGCAGTGCAGCACATGCGATCAAACCGACCGCAAGGCCGCCCGCCCAACCATTATGTCTGCGAGGCCACATCTCACAACCTAACCTGCGCACGACCCGCATAACATGCGCGATTCGCACGACTAATTGACGGAAACCATAGGCGGCCCGGCAGGGGCTTGGAACCCCCTTCCAGCTTCAGCGCGCAGAATCGCCGCCAACTGGGGCTTTCACGCCACGCTTTGCCGCAAAAATTGTCTCAAAACGCGAATTCCGGCGGCTTTACGAAGCCGGGCAAGACCGGGGCCGCGGCGTCGAAAAGCGGCCGGTCGCCGAAATCCCCGCCGCTGCGCTGGTACAGCATGGCCTTGGCGCCCGGACCGGCGCCCAGGACACAGACCAGCCGGCCGCCATCCTTGAGTTGTTGCAACAGCTTTTCGGGCGCGACCTCGGTTGTGCCTTCGAGCAGGATCGCGTCATAGGGCGCGGCCTGCGGCCAGCCATCGTTGAGCGGGCCGGCGGCGACGCCGACATTCGGCAGCGCCGACAGCGCGGCGCGCGCGGCCTCGGCGAGCGCGGCGTCCTGTTCGAGCGCAAGCACCTCCCCGGCGATGCGGGCGAGCACGGCGGCGGCATAGCCGGTGACGCAGCCGACATCGAGCACGCGGTCGGTGGCCTTGATATCGGCCGCCTGCATCAGTTTGGCGAGCACCATCGGCTTGATCAGACGGCGGGAGGACGCGCTCTCGCCGACCGGCACGTCGAGGTCGAGATAAGCGAGCCCGGCCATGGCGGGCGCGACAAATTGTTCGCGCGGAACGTCGAGCATGGCCGCAATTATGCGCAAATCGGTGACGTCGGTGGTCCGCACCTGCCCGTCCACCATATTGCGGCGCGCGGCGGCAAAGTCGGTCATCGCGATCCTCGGGCAGACTGAAGGAATGCGCGGCTTTTGTGCGGCAAGGACGGGCAAAAGGCAAGCCGGAGCGCGGCGTTGTCGGGGGGCGTTTCGTCCTATATAGGGCTTGGGCGCCGGGGCGGCCCGCACTCAATGGCAGTGCCCTGGCCTATGGCCACGTGGCGGAGTGGTTACGCAGCGGACTGCAAATCCGTGCACGCCGGTTCGATTCCGGCCGTGGCCTCCACCCGCCTTCGTGGCGGGCTCCCCCTACGCTTTGCAAATCTGGGGAGCTTTGTTATAGGCCCGTCAGCGCGAAGCGCCGGCTTGTTCCCCGGTAGCTCAGTGGTAGAGCAACCGGCTGTTAACCGGTTGGTCGCTGGTTCGAATCCGGCCCGGGGAGCCATTACTCTGGATCAAGCGCACGGGAAATTTCGTGCGCAAGCCGAAGGCCATCCGCCAGGTCAATTGAAGAAAGACCGCCTCACGGCGGTCTCTCAAAATAATTGCATTGATACTTCGATCAGGCGGCTGCGCGCGCGATTTTGCGTCGCCTGCTATTGCGCAGCCCGAGCAAGCCGATGAGACCGGCGCCGCCGGCAAACAGCGGCAACGCGGCCGGGAGCGGCGTAATGCCTGTTTCGGATAGTCCATCCGCGCTCGCGTATCCGCTCACGACGTAGCGCGTATTATTCGCGGTGCAGCTATATCCCTCACATTCGAATGACGGCCCACCGACTCCGCCGATGATCGGATTGTTCGCGATAGCGGTAAGCAGGCTGAATTGAAAGACCAGGGTCAGGCTTGAACTGTAGGCCGGGTTAGGCGCGAAGAATTCGACCGTCAACGTATTCGGGTTGCCGGCATTGATCGTCGACGCGTAATGCTGAAAGTAGTTCGTCGTTCCGCCCGCGGTTTGCAGGTCAAACGGCGTTCCATTGGTGTAGCCGTAATCATTGATGCCAAAATAGCCGTTCAAAGTACCGCCGTCGGACAATGCGATATCCGTCGAAAGCGTCCACGCTATTGTAGCGGCATTCGCGCTCGACTGGGCTTGGAAAAAACCTAGCGCCGCCCCGACAACAAGCGCGGCTCTCGCGAAAGAACGAAGGGGATTCATTGCGCACGCCTCTCAGCAAATAACGCCACGTGGTTGCTGTAGCAGCAAATCAGGCTGCAACGATAGGGCCTCGAACCACGTATCGCTCTGAATTCGGCACCGGTGCGATATATTTACAAACAATTTATTCGGCCAGCCGCTAGCCGAGCGGCGCGCCCAGCAGACGGAACGCGATCGGTCCGGCGATGAGAAAGACGATCAGCGCCGCGCGCAAACGCGGGCGCGCGAGCGCGCCGAGCAAGGACAGCCCCGCCAGCGGCACCACCGCCGCCAACGGCAAGTAGTAGCGCGGATAGGCGTCCATCAGCCAACCAAGCGCGACGTAACGCTCGTAGCTGTACACGCCATGGATGACGAAGGTCGCGGCAAAGGCGAGCGCGCCGGCCACCACCACGACGTCGATGGCGCCTTCGCTCCGGCGCGCCATGCGCGCAACCGAGATTATAATTCCAGCCACCGCGCACAAAGCAGCCGCCACCGGGATGACAAGCGCGGCGTAGTTGAGATCGTTGCGCGGCAGCAGACTTGGCATCCACTCCATGATGAAGGTGATGATGAAAAACAGCGCATAAGCGGGCACCGACATTTGCCGCGCCTGATCCCAACCCGCGGCGTGCGCGGCTTCGCTGATCATCGCGTGTTGTCCGGGCGTATCCGGCACGGGACTGCCGTATTGCATAACGAAGGCAATATAGGGCGCACCCGCCAGCAGCGCGGCGATGACGACCGGCGTAATCCATCCGCGTTGGAAGCGCCCGCGCCAGACAAGCCATGCCAACACGCCGCCGAGGATTCCGCCGGCGAGCAACAGCCCGGTGAGTTTCGCCCACGACGCAATGACGACGCCGGCGAGCGCCGCCCACAGCCAGCCGCGGTGGCCGGTAGCGATCAATTGCCACGCGCCCAGCAACGCCAGCGCGCCGCCGGCAAAGGCAGCGTTATCCGGATTGATGGAGCCGGAAAGCGGCAGCAGCACCGGGATGCAGACCAGCGGGACCAGATAGGCGTAGAACGCCGCGCGCGGCAGCCGCGCGGCGAGCCCGATCATCATCAGTGCGGCGAGCCCGGCGGTGACGATGGCGACGTTCAACAACCGGTCGATGACGATCGCGCCCGGATGACCTTCGAGTGTGGGACCGACATACGCCAACAGTGCGTAATAAGGCGGCGGGTGGTTGAGATAGTTCGCCTGCGCGGTGAACTGAAAGCTTGCCGGGTCGAGCATGCGCAAGTTTTGCAGCGCGGGCCACGGAGTGCCGGAATGCTGGATCGAAGCGACGTAGGAGGCATGCGCGAGTTCGTCGAAGCCGCGCGTCACGTCCTTGCCCAAAGCGCAGAGCGTGCCGGCGATGACTATCAGCAAGAGAACGAAGACGCAGGCGCGCCGGTGCGCAGCCGTGGGCTCGGCCCCCACGCGCTGCTGCGGCGACGCATAAAGCTGATCGATCGTGGACACGAGGGGCAGTTTCGCCGCCACCCGTTAAGCAATTGCTACGGCTTGCGCGCGAACCGCCGGGGCAGTGGCAAGCCTTGAATTTCGCAGGCCGCAAGTGCAAGGAACACCTGCAAGGAAGCCGTCATGACCCCCTCCACCAGCCCCCTCACCACCGACCTCTACGAGCTCAACATGGTCCAGGCCTATCTGGATCGCGGCGAGGATAATGAGGCGGTGTTCGAGTTTTTCGTGCGCAAGCTGCCGGCGCGGCGCGGCTTTCTGCTGGCCGCCGGGCTGGAGGATGCGCTCGGCTATCTGGAAACCATCAAATTCTCGGAGGCCGAGATCGCCTGGCTCAAAAGCACCGGCCGCTTCCGCGACAATCTCATCGACTATCTCAAAGGCTTCCGCTTCACTGGCGACGTGCACGCCATTCCGGAAGGCACCGTCTGCTTTCCGCCCGAACCGCTGCTGCGCATCACCGCGCCGCTGCCGCAGGCGCAGCTGGTGGAGTCGCGGCTGATTAACATCCTGCATTTCCAGACGCTGATCGCGTCGAAGGCCGCGCGCATGGTGCTGGCGGCGCCCGGCAAGGCGCTGTCTGATTTCGGCCTGCGCACCGCACACGGCGCCGAGGCCGGACTTTACTCGGCGCGTGCAAGCTATATCGCCGGCTTTGCCGGCGCCGCCAATGTGCTGGCCGGCGCCCACTACGGCATTCCGGTGGTCGGCACCATGGCGCATTCCTACGTGCAGGTGCACGACAACGAGAAGCAGGCGTTCGAAGATTTCGCGCGCGCGCGGCCCGACGGCGTCGTTCTGTTGATCGACACCTACGATACCGAAGCAGGCGCCCGCAAAGTGGTCGAGCTGTACCCGAAGCTGAAGGCCGATGGCATTGCGATCCGCGGTGTGCGCATCGACTCAGGCGACCTCGTCGCCATGTCGAAAAAAGTGCGGCGCATTTTCGACGACGGCGGCCTCAAGGACGTCATCATCCTGGTAAGCGGCGGCGTCAACGAAGACGTGTTGCAGGTGATGATGAAGGAGAAGGCGCCGATTGACGGCTTTGGTATTGGCGTTTCGCTCGACGTATCGACCGACGTGCCGGCGCTCGACTGCGCCTACAAGCTGCAGGAATATGCCGGCAAGCCGCGCCGCAAGCTATCGGAAGGCAAGGCCACCTGGCCCGGCCGCAAGCAGGTTTGGCGCGCCTACGATACGGACGGGCGCATGCGCGGCGATATCCTGTCGGTGGAAACCGACAAACATCCGGGCGATACCCTTATCCTGCCGGTGATGCGGGCGGGCAAGCGCATCGCCCCTGCCCCGACGTTGGCGCAAATCCGCGAGCACGCGGCGGCCGAATTGAAGCAATTGCCGGCGCCGCTGCAACGCCTGCAAGACTTTCACTATCCGGTGACGATTTCCGAGGCGCTGCATGCGCTGGCGGCTGAGGCCGACAAGCACACCGTCGCGGCGCGTTAGTCAAAATCGCATTCGTCGCCGCGCAAGCGGGGGTCTCGTGCGAAATCTCCGCGCTAGCTAGTCGTATCTAATGAGTATGCCCAAGGTTTCTTTAAGTTCCCCGATCTATTCATGAAGCCGGTCTCGAAGGCAGTCTCTTAATGAGGACATGCAATGGGCCAGCAAGAAAAGCCCGTTCTTTGCCTGACATTCGATAACATGGGTGAGGCGCTCAACGTCCGCCTTGGAAAGTCTTCCGTGCCGGACCCGACGGCGCCCGGCATTACAGTCGGCTTCCCGAATATCCTGCGTTTGCTCGCGACATACGATTTGCGCGCAACCTTCTTTGTCGAAGGCTGGAGCGCCCTGCACTACGGCGATGTCATCGATTTGCTGTTGCGCGGCGGTCACGAGATCGGTCTGCACGGATGGATTCACGAAGTCTTCGCGGATCTGCCCGAGCGAACCGCCCGGCAATATGTCAACGATGGCTTGCAGGTGATGAAGTTGCGCGGCCTGCGGCCCGCCGGCTTTCGCGCCGCCGGCGGCAAGATCGGCCCCTATGGGCACCAGATCCTGGCCGAAGA
The DNA here is from genome assembly GCA_963814885.1 of uncultured Alphaproteobacteria bacterium. GTDB lineage: Bacteria > Pseudomonadota > Alphaproteobacteria > Rhizobiales > Xanthobacteraceae > Pseudolabrys. Next base: position 12,370 of record CAWFEO010000022.1, read on the forward strand.
AGGGTTTTCCTTTGACAGCAGCGTCGACACGGCGATGCCGCCGGAAATTCCGCTTGATATCGACGGCTACGCCGGGGATGGACTGACACGATTGCCGAACGGCATGATCGGGATTCCATGGCAATGGTTCATGATCGACGCGGTCCACTACCTGCTTGCAAAGAATGGTCTCCGCAATCCCGATGACCTCGTCGGTTACTGGAGCAAGGTCTTACACAACGTCGCGCGCACCAACGGCTTCCTCACCATCATCAATCATGCACATGTTACGGGTGTCGACCCCGCGCGCCTCGCCGCGCTGGAGAAGGTCCTGAAGCTCGCGCTGGATCTCGGCTTCGAGATTCTACCGGCAGAACAAGCCATGCGCCGGACCGAGCATGTGACCTAAGCGCTTGAAGGCCGAGCATCCGCAGGACCTTGCGGAACAATTGGGCGACCTAGCCAGCGGCCAAAATCGCCTCGGGCAAATGTTTCCAACTGAAAATGAAAGGCTCTATCGCGGCGCTTCCTTGCTGATGCGCTCGCCGTAGATTTTCGGATTGAGCCCGCAGACCTCGAAGCGCGGCAGATAGCCCATGAGGAAGTCGTTGACGCCGAACCGGTGCAGCCCGCCAACATCGCCCTCCAGCAGCAGCTTGCGCTCCTCCTCGGTGATGTCGCACTTCTTCAATGCCTCGGCCGGGTTCTCTTTCATGGCGGCGCGGAAGGCATGGTCGCGCAGTAGTTCGCGCAAGAGATAATTCACGTTGTAAACCGACATGGCTTTAGCTCCAAACGGCGTAGGCGTGGCCGTTCGCCATCTGTGGCGTTAACGACTTGGCGGGCTTGCCATCGATGGTGCCCAGCATGGCGATCCAGTTGAGCAATTCGCCGGCGACGTTGCCGGCGGCCTGGAATTTTTCCGGCGTCGATTCCGCAATCAGCGCATCGACATCGCCCTTCTCCAGAAGGCCGCAGACGCGCGTCACCCAATCGGGGTCCGGCACACCGTCACCGAAGCCTATCCGCAGGCGCGGGCCCCAGACCTCGAGCGAAATGCTGCCGCTGCCCATGGTCACGACGCGAAGTTTCTCGGGGAAGCTTTCGATGGCGCGCCGGACGGTGCGGCCGAGTTCGTAGCAGCGGCGCGCCGACGGCAGCGGCGGCACGTGACCACTGATCCAGAACGGGATCACCGGAATCTGCATCTGCGGCGTCAAGAAATGCAGCGGCACGATCACCGAATGATCGACCGCGAATTTTTGGCTTGTTGCCGGATCGAAGCCGGCCGCGACGCAGGCGCCCCGCACATGCGCGGCCAGCGCAGGATTCGACTTGACCGTATAGGGGGGCGTTGCGCGCACCTCATCGCAGGCGCCGGTGAAGCTGTCCGTCACGCCGACGGCGAATATCGGCAGGTTGTCGAAAAAGAAAGTGTTGAGATGATCGGTGTCGAAGATCAGCAGCACGTCCGGCTTGAGCGCTTCCAACGCGGCGCGCAGATGCGCGAAACAGCGGGCGGTCTCGCAGTCCGGCCCGTCGCGCTCGACGAAGAAGGGAAAAAACGGCGTATGCGGCACGCCGAGCGCGCCCACGATCTCGGCCAAATCGCCCCTCCCGTACTTATCGGCCCGTTTTCCGAGGCCTTGTCAGGCCGCCGTCCCGGCCTTGTTCCAGCCGCGCGCGCCCTCGCCATAAAGCTCGTGGCCCGACGGCGTAACCACCGCGGTGTCCTCGAGCTTGATGAAGCCCCTGCTCGGATGCTTGAGCGTGGTCTCCACCGACACCACCATGCCGGCTTCGAGCGGAAGCACGGCATCGTCGGCCGGATAAGGCACCGGGCCCTTATCGGTGAGCCGCGGCGCTTCGTGGCTGACCATGCCCATGCCGTGGGCAAGGAATTCCATCTGATTGTGGTGCTTGGATTTGGCCACCAGCGGCTCGGCGGCGCCGTAAATTTCACTGCCCATGGCGCCCGGCCGCATCACCTTGAAAGCCGCGCGCTGGATGCTTTCGATCTCGGCCAGCAAGTCTTCCAGCTCGGCGTCGGGCTCGCCATGGATCGCCATGCGGCAGACGTCGCCGATATAGCCGTGATAGTTGCCGCCGGAATCGAGCGACATGATTTCGCCCTTCTGCCATTTCTGGTCGGAAGGCGCGCGGTTGAAACTGGTGCCGCAGCTGATCAGGCAATATTCGAAATTGAGCCCGCGCAGGGTCTCCTCCTTGCGCAGCGTCTCGACCACTTCGGCCTTGGTCGCGCCCGGCGCGCTCTTGGCGATGGTCGCCAGCATCGACTCGATCACCGCATCGGAAGCGACCTTCAGCATTTTCAATTCGTCCGGCGATTTCACCAGGCGCTGGCGCTCCATAACAAAGAGAGCATCGACCCAGTCGGCGTCGGGGAACGCGGCGCGCAAGACTTTCGAGGAATCATAAGGCAGGAAACCGAATTCGGTGGCGATACGCTTCGGCTTGAGGCCGGCCTTTTTCATATGGTCGACCGCCTTCTGCATGGCGTCGACCGAGCCGTTCGAAGAGGTATCCGTTATCGGCGTCCACAGCGGCTTGGCCTGGTGCTGGAAACCTTCCAGCCGATGGCCGACGTAAGCGGCCTTCTCCGGCTGGCCCTTCGGATAGACCAAGACCGGCAAATAACGGGTGACGCCGGTGGCGTCCATGACGTCGAAGAAATTGGCGCGGTGGCCGCCGAGCAAATACTGCGCATTGTGCTTGGAAGTGGCGAGCACCACGTCGATGCCGGCCTCCTCCATCAGGCGGTCGAGACGAGCGTGATCGAACGGGATCGCAAGACCTTTGGCGGCGGAAGCGTTGACGTTCATGGCGTGTGGCTCCGGCTGGCGCGTGTACTCCCTGACAAGGAGACTAGCGCATGATCACGGAAAGTGGAATCCGGTTTTCGGAAAAGGTAATGCGCCAGCGCATCAAGCCCACAGGTCCCGGCTCGCAAGCCGGGCGCCTTCGGCCAGCGCCTCCAGCTTTGCCCATTGAATCGAGGGATGCACGCGGCGATAGAACGGCCCCTGGGCAAAGCCGCAATCGGTGCCGGCGATGACGTTGTCGCGGCCCACGACCTCGGCGAGCCGCACGATGCGCTCGGCCACCAGTTCGGGATGCTCGACCACATTGGTGGCGTGGCTGATGACGCCGGGAATGAGGACCTGGCCGGGCCCCAGCTTGGCGGTCTTCCACACCTGCCATTCGTGTTCGTGGCGTGGATTGGCGCCCTCGATGACGAAGGCGCCGACCTTGGCTTTGAGCACCACGTCGACGATGTCCTTCAGCGGCACGTCGCTCACATGCGGCCCCGGCCAGCTACCCCAGCAGATGTGGTAGCGGATGCGGTCGGCCGGCAGACCGTCGATGGCGTGGTTCATGATCTCGATCTGCTGTTGCAGCCAGCGCTTGTAGTCCGCGAACGAAGCTGGCGGCACCATGCGGTCATAGGTGACGGCGCTGCGGGCATCGTCGAGCTGCACCAGGAAGCCGGCGTCGATGATGGTCTTGTATTCGGTGCGCATGGCGGCGGCGATCGCGACCTGCAGTTCCTCGTCGTTTCTGTAGTATTCGTTCTTGCGATCCGGGATCACGCTGGCGGGCGCCGCCACCGGCAGGAAGGCGTCTTCGGCTTTGACGGTGTTGAGCGCGGCTTTGAAGTTGTCGATATCGCGCTGCAATTCGCCCTGCCCGGTGTATTGGATCGGCGCGACGCAGATGGCTTCGGTGGTGGTGGCCACCGCCTCTTTCGAATCGAGCTCGGCGTAGAATTCCGCGAATTTGGTGCGGTCGGCGCCGCGCTTGAACGGATTGGCGGCCTCCGTCTTGATCGGCCGCCGCTCGAAGCCACTCAGGCGTTCGAGCGCGTATTGCGCCCAGCTGATCGACTTGCCGAATTCGCCGTCGCTCACCACGTCGATGCCGGCCTGCGCCTGCCGCTGCACGACATCGGCGACCGAGCCGGTCAGGCATTGCCGATAGGCCTGCGCGTCGTAGGGCTTGCCGGCCTGCTTCAAGCGCAGGAAATCCTGCAAGACGGCGGGGCGGATCAGGCTGCCGACATGGGTGGTGAGGATGCGGTAGCTGCTGCGCTTCATCGTTTCCGGCTCGTGGTAGCTGCCGGCAAGGCTATGCCCGCAGCACGCACCAAAGGCAATGCACCGCGAGCCGCGCGCGTGGGCAGCGCCCCAATGGGCTACGCCTTTACCACACCGATGAGCTGGTCGAGTTGGGCGGGATCGTTGCGCAGCGTTTCGCTCGCCCCGTCATAGACGATCTGGCCACGGTCCATCACCACCGCGCGCGGCGCGATATCAAGCGCCAGCCGCGAATTCTGCTCCACCAGGATCGTCGAGAAACCGCCGGCCTGCGTCAGCCGCTTCACCGCGCGCGCCAGTTCTTCCACGATCACCGGTGCCAGGCCCTCCGACGGCTCGTCCATCAGCAGCAGCGATGGATTGCCGATCAGCGCGCGGCCGATCGCCAGCATCTGCTGCTCGCCGCCCGACAGCTGGTTGCCGCGGTTGGCGGCGCGCTCGGCAAGCCGCGGGAACAGTTCGAACACGGTCTGCAAGGTCCAAGGCCCCGGCCGCGCCGCCACGTCGAGGTTTTCGCGCAAGGTGAGCGAGGGGAAGATCTCGCGCTCCTGCGGCACGTAGCCAAGGCCGGCCGCCACCCGCCGGTAGGTCGCGAGCGTCGAGATGTCGTTGCCGTGCAGGCTGATGCGGCCGCCGTGCAGCGTGGTGTGGCCCATGATGGTGGCGAGCAAGGTGGACTTGCCGACGCCGTTGCGGCCGATGATCGACAGCGTCTCGCCGGCGTCGAGCGCGAGCGAAATATCCTCCAGCACCACGGTTTCGCCGTAGCCGGCGTGGACGCGATCGAGCTCGAGCGCGCGCTCAGCCATGGCGGGTCCCCTTGTGGCCTTCCTGACCGAGATAGACCGCGCGCACGTCCGGATTGTTCATGATCTCCTCGGGCGTGCCTTCGGTGAACACCGCGCCTTGCACCATCACCGTGATGTGCTTGGCGAAGCGGAACACCACGTCCATGTCGTGCTCGATGATCAGTATGGCGATATCGGGATCGAGCCCGGCCACCACGTCGAGGATGAGGTGGCTCTCCGAGGACGGCACGCCCGCCGCCGGCTCGTCGAGCAGCAGCACGCGCGGGCGCTGCGCCAGCGCAATCGCGATCTCCACCAGCCGCTGGCGGCCATAGGGCAATTCGCGCACCAGCTTGAGCGCGTCGTCGGTGAGCTTGAGCGATTCGAGATGGTCGAGCGCCTCGTCGATCACCGCGCGCTTGGCGCCGGCCGGGCGCCACATGTTGTTGCAGTTGCCGTCGCGCTCGCCGATGGTCATGGCGAGGTTTTCCAGCACGCTCAGGCCGCGGAACAACTGGTTGATCTGGAAAGTGCGCGCCAACCCGCGCCGCGCCCGGTCGGCCTGACTGGTGGCGGTGATGTCCGCGCCATTGAGCAGCACACGGCCGGCCGAAGGCCGCAGCACGCCGGTGATCAGATTGACCAGCGTGGTCTTACCCGCCCCATTTGGACCGATGAGCGCACGGCGCGCGCCCCGCTCCAAAGAGAGATTGACGTCGCGCGTCACGTGCAGCGCGCCGAAGCTGCGATTGAGTTGTTGAACTTCAAGCGCGCCGGCGGTCACGGCTTTTTCCCCCTGCTCAAATAGCCGCCGGCGTCTTCGACCAGGCCGAGCAACCCGCGGCGCGCAAACAGCACCACCAGCACCAGCAGCAGGCCGATGCCGAACTGCCAGAAGGTGGGCGAGAACTTGGAGAGATTGTCCTCAATGATCAGATAGACCACCGCGCCGATGAAGGCGCCGTAGAGCCGGCCGGTCCCGCCCAGGATCAGCATAACCATCACCTTGGCGGAATTGTCGAAGTCGAACACCGTCAGCGTCACGTAAGCGTTGGTCTGGGTGAACAACGCGCCGGCAACGCCGGCGATCGCCGCCGAGACGGTGTAGACCATCACCAGCCGGCGATGCACCGGCGAGCCGATGGCATGCATGCGCCGCACGTTCTCGCGAATGCCGGTGAGCGCCTGCCCGAACGGCGAATAGACGATGCGGCGCACAAAATAGAACACGATTGCCAGCGCCACGAGCGCGTAAACATAGGTGGTGCGGCCGTAGAGATCGTAGTCGAATTGGCCGAGCAATGGAGCAAACGACAGTCCCGGCAGACCGTCATAGCCGCCGGTGATATCGGACCGCAGATTGCCCGACTCCTGCAGCGTGGCGGCAAAGGCGATGGTCAGCATCAACAGCGTCAGACCGCGGTACCGCAAGATGAACCAGCCGACGACGGTGCCGACAAGGCCTGCGACGACACCGGCGGCGATGATGCCGCTGATGGGTTCGCTCCAGCCGAGCCGCAGAAAGCCGAGCGCGACGACATAGGCGCCGATTCCGAAAAACGCGGCGTGGCCGAGCGTGACGATGCCCGCGTAGCCCAGGATCAGATCGAGCGAGAGCGCAAACATGATCATCACCAGCACCTGGCTGCCGAAGGTCATGCGGTCGGGAAAGACGAAGAAGGCGGCGATGGCGATCAGCCACGGCAGCGCCTCCGGCCAGCGGTAGCGGTGGCGGCTGATGAGGAATTCAGCCGCGCGCTCGCGCGCCTGTTCGCGCGTGGGCTCGCCTGCCATGGTGTCACTCGCGGCCATAAAACCCCGCCGGCTTGATCAGAAGCACGATCGCGGTGATGGCGTAGATGAATAGATTGCCTGCGACTGGAAAGGCATATTTGCCGCCGGTGTCGATGATGCCGATGACCAGCGCGGCCAGCAGCGTGCCTTTCAAGCTGCCGAGGCCGCCGACTGCCACCACGATCAGGAACAGCACGAGATAAAGCACGGCAAAGCTCGGGGTGAGTCCGAACAGTTGTATCGCCAGCGCGCCGCCGAGCGCGGCCAACCCCGAGCCGACCGCGAAGGTGAGCGTAAAGAGCAAGTCGACATTGATGCCGACGGATTCCGCCATGCGCCGGTTGTCCACCGCGGCGCGGATCTTGGCGCCGATATTGGTGCGCTCGAAGGCGTACCAGAGTACAGCGATCAGCACGGCGCCGACCACGATCAGAAAGACGCGGTAGCTCGGAAAGGCGCGGAACCCGAGATTGACATGGCCTTCGAGCCAGCTCGGCAACGGCACCGATTTCGGGATCGGCCCATAAAAATAGGTGAAGGCGGCGATCGACATGAACGCCAGGCCGATGGTGAGCAGAACCTGTTCGAGATCGGTGGACTTGTAGAGCCGCCGATAAAGCCCGCGCTCGAAGACCACGCTGACCGCACCGATCACAAGCGCGGCGATGATGAGCGAAGGTACAAAGGGGACGCCAAGCGTGCGCGTGAGCGAGACGACGACATATCCGCCGGCCATGGCGAAGGCGCCATGCGCCAGGTTCACGAAGCCCATCAGCCCCATCGTCACCGATAGGCCGACCGAGGTGATGAACAGGAACATGGCATAGGCCAACCCGTCGAACAGGACGCTGACGACTATGTTGGCAACTTGCGGCACGGGCCCCGACCCCCTCGTAGAAAAAACGCCGCCGCGCCTTTATGCGCGGCGGCGCCATTTGCTGTCAAATCCTCACGGCATCACTTGCAGCGGCCGACCTTTTGGATCTTGCACTCGTCCTTCACGGCCTTGGTGGTGGCGAGGATCTTCTCGCCGAGCTTGCCGTCCGGCTTGCGATAGACCTCCATGGCGTGCTCGTCCTCGACGATGTCGCGCGTCGTGGGATCGATCATCACGTGTCCGCGCGGGCCGTCGGTCGACCAGCCTTTGAGCGCCGCGACCACCTTGGCGCCGTCAGACACGTTGCCCTTGAGCTTCTTGATGGTGTCGAAGATGGCATGCATGGTGTCCCAGCCCGCCGCCGACATGAAGTCGGGATAGGAGCTAGGACCGTAGGCTTTATGCCACTCGGCCTTGAAGGACTTGTTGGCGGCGTTGTTGAGATCGACCGCGTAGTGGCCCATCACGATGGTGCCGATGGCAGCGTCACCCATGTCCTGCAATTTGTTGTCGGGGATCAGGTCCATGGGTCCGATCAGCTTGACGCCGGCCTTGCGCAGACCGACCTCGCCGTACGCCTTCATCAGGCCGGTCGCGTGCGCGCCGGAGGGAATGAAGGCGTACAGACAGTTGGGATGCGCGTCCTTGACGCGCTGCATGAACGGCGTGAAGTCGGGCACCTGGTTTGGCGGACCCATCGGGATCGACAGCGTCACCTTGCCACCAGCTTTTTCAAAGCCGGTCTTGAAGGCCAGCACCGAATCTTTGCCAGGCGGGAAGTCGGTATAGGCGACCGCCGCCGTCTTGCAGCCGATTTTCTCGGCGGCATAGGCGCCCATCGGATAAGCCGGGTGCCACATGCTGAACGACAGCCGCACATAATACGGCGACAGATTGGTGATCCAGGCGGTGCCGGCATTGGCGATGACCATCGGCACCTTAGCCTTGTTGATCACCGGCGCCAGCGCGATCGCCGACGGCGAGAACACGTAGCCGGTGAGGATCTGCACCTTGTCATTTGTGATCAATTCAGTGGTGACAGTCTTGGCAACGGCGCCGGTCGGCGGGCCTTCATCGCGCTTGATAATCGTGACTTTGTGCGGCGCGATATCCTTGGCGTGCATTTTGACGTAGAGATCGAACGCCTTGTCGATCTGGTGACCGAGGTCGGCATTGGGGCCGCTGAACGGCAGCACGACGCCGATCTTGATGTTAGCGGCTTGCGCGGTGCCGCCCACTGCGAGGGCCAGGGCAGCGAGCCCCAACCAGCGAAAAATCTTCATTACATCCTCCCTACTTCTTTGAATTAGTTGGGAATCCCACTTTCTCGTTGGACCAACAAAAGTTCGTCTGTAGCTATATTTGACACATTCGTTGACAGGTTTTGCACTTTTGCCCCAACTGCCCACCTTTTTCAACCGTTAGCGCCCCTGGCTATAGCGGCGGCAAGGTGGGAAATTGCCGGGGGCGCTCTACGCGATCAAATGAATAATATCTTGCTATTCATGCATTTGGTGCATGTAGAGCGCCCTTGCCTTTCATTTCATCGACAAGAAAGCCGCGCAGCTTTTCGGCCGGCGGCGAAAGCGGCATACCGCGCCGCGTCACAAGGCCATAAGTGCAGGACAAGCGCGGCGCCCGAAGCGGAACGGCGGCCAATCCGCGGCCGCGATGTAGCGCAACGTCTATGCTGGGCACGATTGCAAAGCCCAGTCCCACCTCGACTAGGTTTACAGCGGTCTCGACGTGTTGAACTTCATACTGCCAGTTCAGAGACAGCCGCGCAGCGCCGAGCGTATCGTCGATCATCGGCCGGATCGCCGTCTTCGCACCGACACGGATCAGCGGCAAATTGCTAAGCTCCGCCCAGGAAACGGAACGCTTCTTCGCGAGCGCATGCCGCGCCGGACAGCCAAGCGCCAACGGAGAGGTGGAGATTGTCTCTACGTCGAGGTCCCACCGGTTTGTTTGGATGACACTCAGGCCGAACTCGACGTCACCGGATTGCACCAACTCCGCAATGGCGGCGGACGGCGTCTCGAAGATCCGAACCTGCACACGCGGGTGTACCTTATGAAACTTGCGGAGGATGGGCGGAAGATAATTCACGGCGAAGGCGGGCAGACAGGCAATGTCGAGCCGCTCTCGCCTCTTTGCGCCCTGCTGCTTGAGTTCATCGAACGACTGTTCTAGTTCGGCGATGGCTTTCTGCGCCTTAGGCAGGAACTCGATGCCGGCACGCGTCAACGTCACTTCCCGCGTCGTGCGCGCAAACAGTTTTAGGCCCAGTTCCTCCTCTAGCTTGCGCATCCGGTGGCTGATGGCGGTTTGCGAAAGATGCAAATGTGCGGCCGCGCGCTGAAAACTTCCGCGTTCAGCGATGCTGAGGAAGGCCGCCAGGCCGAGAAAATCGACGCGCATCCCGTTGCTCCCTAGCCCCGCCGCCAATCGGGTTCACATGCATTCAGTTCATAAATAAGCCAAAAACTCCCATTTGTCGCGACGGCCGGGTTCGAATAGATCGCCCTTGGCAAGGACAATCGCGCGGAACATCGAGCAATCTACCCAACGGGAAGGAGCGGGCATGCAAGCCGAGCCGGTCCACGAAGTCGCCCATCTTGGTCACGTCGAGCTCCTGACCAATAAGCCCGAGGCTAGTCTCGACTTCTTCGTCCGCACCCTTGGGCTGATCGCGAGCGGACACGAGGGCGACAGCGTTTACCTGCGCGCTTTCGACGACTACGAGTTCCACTCACTCAAGTTGACCGCCGCAAAAACGACCGGCATGCGTCATGCCGCTTATCGCGCCGCAAGCCCGCAAGCGCTTGAGCGGCGTGCCAAGGCGATCGAATCGCTCGGCGCCGGTATCGGCTGGAACGATGGCGACGCGGGACACGGGCCGGCCTACCGCTTCCGCGATCCAGACGGCCATGAATTCGAGATCTACTACGAGACATGCCGCTATCAGCCGCCCTCAAACGAGCGGGCGGCACTAAAGAACCAAGCGCAACGCACGCCCAACCGCGCCATCGCACCCCGGCGCCTGGACCATATCAACCTACTGGCCATGGACGTCGACGCAATCCGCAACTTCTTTCCTCAGGCGCTCGGCAGCCGCATTACGGAAATGATTCAGCTCGACGACGGCACACTCGGCGGATGCTGGTTCACCTGCAACAACAAATCCTATGACGCGGCCTATACACGCGACCTGACGAATACCCGCGGCCGCTTCCATCACCTCACCTACGCGGTCGACCAGCGCGAGCACGTCCTGCAAGCCGCTGACATCTTTCTCGAGCACGGCGTGCACATCGAGACGGGACCGCACAAACACGCCATCCAGCAGACGTTCTTTCTCTATGTATGGGAGCCGGCCGGCAATCGCGTCGAGCTGGCCAACGCCGGCGCCAGACTTATTCTCGACCCCGACTGGGAACCGGTCGTATGGACGGAAGCCGAGCGGCGAAGGGGCCAGGCATGGGGGCTCAAGACGATCGAGAGCTTTCACACCCACGGTACGCCATCTGTTGTTGAAGGATAGAAAACAAGGTCCAGCGAACGCGCGCGAAAATCAGGCGGCGGCGCTCTTGGTCGAGATCGTCGCCACCAACTCCGCGGACGTCGCAGGCGCATCGGGCCTGCGCTCAACGACCATGTCGAGCGTTGCGACTTCGACGCGGTTGCGCCCGTGCTCTTTGGCAAAATAGAGCGCCTGGTCGGATTGCGCCAACATCTCCGCCATGTCGAGCACGGCCTCCTGGCAATAGGCCAGTCCTACGCTCACGGTGGCGCCGACCGGCCGGCCGTTGACCTCTTTGGCGGCGTTGGCGAAGCCCTCGCGAATACGCTCGGCCACCGCCACCGCCTTTTCGCGGCTGGTGTCATACAGCACGGCGGCAAACTCTTCGCCGCCGAGGCGACCGAGCAGATCGCTGGAGCGCACCGATTTGCGCGCGGCTTCGCTGAAGATTTCCAGCACGCGATCACCCAGAGCATGGCCGAAGCGATCATTGATCGACTTGAAATGATCGAGGTCGACGAGCATCACGGCGGTCGGCCGCGGATTGCCGCTATGGCGCTTGGCAAGCTGGGAGGCGTCCTGCAGGAACGAGCGGCGGTTGGCGATGCCGGTCAGCGGATCGACCAAAGCGGCGGTGCGGTGGCGCAACTCGGTCCGCTCCTTCGCCATCGCCAGCAGGATGAAGGCGATCGAGATCGTGAACAGCAGCGCCTCGAAACTGAGCACGGTCAGCCACACGCTGCCGAACACCTTGTTGCTCGGCGCCCAGGGCAGCAGGACCGCCAGCGGCGTGCGCAGCAGAAACAATGAACCGTGCGCGAACAGCAGGAAGATCGCCGGCCAGCGCGACACCAATTGCTCGCTGCGCCCGCGCCAGAATTCGTAAGCCGTGAGCCAGGTATAGGCGGTCACGATGCCGGCGGCGATGAGCGCGCGGGTCTGGATCGCTTCCGCCAGCACCGGCAGGCGGCAGAGCAGCAGCCAAAGCACGGCGCCGGTGACCAGGTAGACGGGCTCGACCGGGCGGCCGTCGAAGACACGCGCGCCGGTCCAGGTGACCGCGAAGGAAGTGAACAGCAAGACGTTGGCGAGATCGATGGAGACCAGGTCGGGAGCCGAGCCATAGGTGCCGAACAGCACGATCGAGGCGGCACGGATCAGATGGGCGAAGCCCCACCAGCAGACGCCGTGGATCGCGGTGTTCTGCGCCCAGGCGAACAGCAGCAGCAGGCCGAGGATGACCTCGACATAAATCGTCACCATGAAAAGGGTGTTGACGTCGAGCTTCATTGATTGCGTGCGCCCAAATTTCGCCCCCAGGGGCACTATTCTTCTTGCACCTCAAACTCACGAATAGACCCGGGCCGGAAAGAAGTGGTGAATTTGCAAGTGTTCCATCCACCGATGCGCCGCTATGGTTTCGAGAAACTTGCCGCCACGAACGGCAGTTGAAACTCTTGTCCCATAAGCGGACAGGTGGCATGCGCAGATCCGGCCAATGCGCGGTCTTGTGGCGCAAACGGGTGTCCACTAGGGTCGGGCTCGCCCTAAGAACCCGCGGAACCAAGCATGCAGATCAGCGACGGCACCGTTGACGCCATCGGCCATACGCCGCTGATCAAATTGCAGCGCGCCTCACAAGCCACCGGCTGCACCATTCTCGGCAAGGCCGAATTCATGAACCCGGGCGGCTCGGTGAAGGACCGCGCCGGCCGCCAGATGATCCTGGAGGCCGAGAAGCGCGGCGAACTGCGCCCCGGCGGTCTGGTGGTCGAATCGACCGCCGGAAACACCGGCATCGGCCTGGCGCTGGTCGCCAACGAGCGCGGCTATCGTACCATCATCGTCATTCCGGAGACGCAGAGCCAGGAAAAGAAGGACATGCTGCGGCTGTGCGGCGCCGAACTGGTCGAAGTGCCGGCCATCGGCTACGCCAACCCGAACAATTATCAGCATGTCGGCCGCCGGCTCGCCGAAGAATTGAAGGCGACCGAGAAGAACGGCGTCATCTTCGCCGACCAGTGGAACAATCTCGACAACCGCAAGGCCCATTACGTCTCCACCGGACCCGAGATCTGGCAGCAGACCGACGGCAAGATCGACGGTTTCATCTGCGCCATCGGCACCGGCGGAACGCTTGCCGGCGCATCGAGTTTCCTGCGCGAGAAGAAAAAGGACATCGTGATCGGCGTGGCCGATCCGCGCGGCGGCGGCATGTACAACCTGTTCGCCCATGGCGAGGCGAAAGTGACCGAAGGCGGCTCGATCACCGAAGGCATCGGGCTCGGCCGCGTCACGCCGATCGTCAAGGACCTGAAGGTGGACAAGCCCTATCTTATTCCCGACGAGGAAGCGGTGCCGATCGTGTTCGACCTGCTCGAGCATGAGGGGCTCTGCCTCGGCGGCTCGTCCGGCATCAATGTCGCCGGCGCCATGCGGCTCGCCAAGGATCTCGGCCCCGGCCACACCATCGTGACCATCCTGTGCGACGGCGGCGCGCGCTATCAGTCGAAGCTGTTCAATCCGGAATTCCTCCGCTCCAAGAAACTGCCGGTGCCGGCCTGGATGGACCGCAAGTCAAAGATCAAACCGCCGTTCGTGCAGACCTGAGCGCGCATGAGCGTGCGCACTGAAACAGCCATGCCGACCGAATGCCTGTTTCGCGACAATTCCTATCTCAAGCAATGTGAAGCACGCGTGCTCGCCATCACCGAGCGCGGCGGCATCGTGCTCGACCGTACGGTGTTCTACGCCACCTCCGGCGGTCAGCCGGGCGACTCCGGCACGCTCACCACGGCCGACGGCGCCCGCATTCCGATCGCAACCGCGGTCTATACCGACGCCGCCAAGAGCGAGATCGCGCACGTGCCGGCGGACGGCGCATCCCCTGCCCTCAAAGCCGGCGATGCCGTTACCGCGGCAATCGACTGGGACAAACGCCACGCCCGCATGCGCATGCATACCGCGCTGCACCTGCTGTCGGCGGCGCTGCCCTACGCGGTGACCGGCGGCTCGGTCGGCGAGAGCGAAAGCCGGCTCGATTTCGACATCCCGGAGGCCGGCCTCGACAAGGACGCCATCACCGCGAAAGTGAACGGGATGGTCGCCGCCGACGCCGCGGTCACGAGCCGCTGGATCACCGACGCCGAGCTCGAGGCCAATCCCGGCCTGGTCAAGACCATGTCGGTGAAGCCGCCGATGGGCACCGGCCGCGTGCGGCTGATCGAGATTGCCGGGCTCGACTTGCAGCCCTGTGGCGGCACCCATGTGCGCGCTACGGCCGAAATCGGCGCGGTGCGCGTCACCCAAATCGAAAAGAAGGGCAAGCAGAACCGGCGCGTGCGGCTTTCTTTTGCCGGCGAATAATTTGCCCGAAATCCGGTAGCCACTTTTCGGGATCACGCGCTGATCTAGTCATTGCACGGGCGGAATGTTTGGGTGATGGTTCGCGTTGAACCATACGCGAACGGCCGGACCCCATGACAAAAAACGCTCCCGCGAGCCGCTGGCTCAAATCCACGCAATGGCTGGCCGACAATCTCGGCAAGCCCGGTGTCGTCGTGGTCGACGCCTCCTATTACCTGCCCAACCAGAAACGCGACGCCCGGGCCGAATATCTCGTCAGCCATATTCCGGGCGCGGTGTATTTCGACATCAACGACATCTGCGACCATTCCACCGACCTGCCGCACATGATGCCGGGGCCGGACCAGTTCGGCGAACAGGCCGGTGCGCTCGGCATCGGCGAGAATGACACCATCGTGGTCTATGACGCCGTCGGGCTCTATTCGGCGCCGCGGGTGTGGTGGAGTTTCCTGATCTTCGGCGCCAAGAATGCGTTCATCCTCGACGGCGGCTTCCCGGCCTGGAAGGCGGAAGGCCGCCCGGTCGAGGCCGGCGAGGTCAAGCGCGAGAAGCGCACCTTCAACGCCACCATGGATACGGCTGCGGTGGCGATGGTCGCTGACGTGCAGATGGCGCTCAACGACGGCAGCGCGCAGGTGGTCGACGCCCGCTCGGCCGGGCGCTTCGCCGGCAAGGAGCCGGAGCCGCGACCGGGCACGCGCGCCGGCCGCATACCCGGCTCGCTCAACGTGCCGTTCGCCGAGATCGTCGAGAACGGCCGGCTGGTGGACGCCGACCGCATCAAGAAGGCGTTTGACAAAGGCAAGGTCGATCTCGACAAGCCGATCATCACCACCTGCGGCTCCGGCGTCACCGCGGTGGTGCTGGCCTTGGGGCTTGACGCGCTCGGCAAGCCGCTGGCGCGCATCTACGACGGCTCCTGGTCGGAATGGGGCGCGCGGCCGGACCTGCCGGTCGAAAAGGACTAGCGCCCGCGTCAGCGCAAGATCTGGCTGAGGAAAAGCTTGGTCCGCTCGTGCTTGGGATGGGCGAAGAATTCCTCCGGCGCGTTGGCCTCGATGATCTGTCCCTCGTCCATGAACACGATGCGGTTGGCCACCTCGCGGGCAAAACCCATCTCGTGGGTCACCACCAACATGGTCATGCCGTCCTCGGCGAGCCCCACCATGGTGTCGAGGACCTCCTTGACCATTTCCGGGTCGAGCGCGGAGGTCGGCTCATCGAACAGCATGATCTTCGGGTTCATGCAGAGCGCACGCGCAATGGCCACGCGCTGCTGCTGGCCGCCCGACAACTGGCCGGGATATTTGTTGGCCTGCTCGGGGATTTTCACGCGCTGGAGATAGTGCATCGCCACCTCCTCGGCCGCCTTTTTCGGCATTTTGCGCACCCAGATCAGCGCCAGCGTGCAGTTCTGCATCACCGTGAGATGCGGAAACAGGTTGAAGTGCTGGAACACCATGCCGACCTCGCGGCGGATTTCGTCGATCTTCTTTAGGTCGTTGGTCAATTCCACGCCGTCGACGATGATGCGCCCGTTCTGGTGCTCCTCTAGCCGGTTGATGCAACGGATCATCGTCGATTTGCCGGAGCCCGACGGCCCGCAAATGACGATGCGCTCGCCACCCATGACCTTGAGATCGATATCGCGCAGCACGTGAAAATCGCCGTACCATTTGTTCATGCGCACGATTTCCACGGCCACCGGCGTGTTGAGCTTGGTCGGCTTGATGGGGGCGGCTGAACGGGCGGTGTTGGCCATGGGTATTCTTTCTCTGCGCTAGCGTTTGTCGCCGGTGGCCAGGCGCGCTTCCATCGCGCGCGCGTAGCGGGACATGGCGTAGCAGAACACCAGATAGAACATGGCGGCGACCGCGTAGCCGGTGGTGCTGGTCACCGGCGTCGCCCATTTCGGATCGATGCGCGAGACCTCGATGGTGCGCAACAGATCGAAGATGCCGACGATGAAGACCAGCGTCGTGTCCTTGAACAGGCCGATATAGGTGTTGACGATGTTCGGGATGGTGATCTTGAGCGCCTGCGGCAGCACGATCAGCCGCATCATCTGCCAATATTTCAGGCCCACCGCCATGGCGCCTTCGTATTGGCCTTTCGGGATCGCCTGCAGGCCGGCGCGCACAACCTCCGCCATGTAGGCCGAGGCGAACAAGGCGATGCCGATCAGCGCGCGTACCAACTTGTCCGGCTCGAAATGCTCGGGCACGAACAGCGGCAGCATCACGCTCGCCATGAACAACACGGTTATCAGCGGTACGCCGCGCACGAACTCGATGAACATGGTCGACAGCAGGTTGACCGTCGGCATTTCCGACGCCCGCCCGAGCGCCAGCAATATGCCGATCGGCAGCGAGCAGACGATGCCGACGGAAGCGACCACGATCGTCACCAGCACGCCGCCCCACAGCACCGTATCGACATGCGGCAGCCCGATCGCCGGCAAACCGTGCAAAAGGAAGAAGGAGCAGACCGGCACCACCACGAAGAAATAGGCCGAGCCGAGGTCGCGACGCGGCGCGTCCAGCCAAAGCAGCCACACCACGCCGACCGCCAGCATCGCGAAGAAGACGTCGACGCGCCAGCGCTCGGGGATCGGATAGGAGCCGTATATGAAATACGGCAGCCGCTCCCAGACGAACGGCCAACAGGCGCCGATCTCGCGATGCTGCACGACTTCGCGGCAGGCATCGCGGTCGACGCCTGTCCACACCGCGTCGATCAACAGAAATTTGACCAACCCCGGGATCACCCACAGCAGCAGCAGCACGACGAGGATCGTCATCACAATGTTGAATGGCGTCGACAGCAGGTTTTCGCGCACCCAGCCGAACGCGCCCGTCATGTTCGCCGGCGGCGGCTGCGGCTCGATCGCATGGCTGCGCACGAAGTGCAGTTCGGTGACGGCAAGATCGCCTTCGGCCATGGTCATGGCTTAAGCCCTCACCGTTCCACCAGCGCAACGCGCCGGTTGTAGATGTTCATCGCCAGCGACGTGAGAAGGCTGATGGTGAGATAGACCAGCATGGTGATGGCGACCACCTCGACCGCCTGTCCGGTCTGGTTGAGCACCGTGCCGGTGAAGACCTGCACCAAGTCGGGATAACCGATGGCGACGGCCAGCGTGGAGTTCTTGATCAGGTTCAGGTACTGGCTGGTGAGCGGAGGCACGATGACGCGCATCGCCTGCGGCACCACGATCAGCCGCAGCGTCGGGCGCGGGCGCATTCCAAGCGAATAGGCCGCCTCGATTTGCCCGTGCGACACCGCCAGGATGCCGGCGCGCACGACCTCGGCGATGAAGGCGGCGGTGTAGATCGATAGCCCGAACAGCAGTGCGGCAAATTCCGGCAGGATCTCGACGCCGCCGGTGATGTTGAAGCGGCCGCCTTGCGGATAATGGAAATCGATCGGAAACCCCAGCAGCGCCAATACGGCAAGCGGCAATCCGACGATCAGCCCCAATGCGACCCAGAGCACCGGCGCCTGCTGGCCGGTGCGATCTTGGCGCCTGTGCGCCCAGACGGCAAAGCCGATGGTGCCGACGATGCCGACGATGAGGACGGCCACCACCGCTTCGAAGCCGTGGTGAAAGACCGGCTTGGGCAGAAACAAGCCGCGATTATTGAGAAAAGCGCCGCCCGGGATGACGATGCTGTCGCGCATCGCCGGCAACGCCTTGAGCACCGCGTTGTACCAGAACAGCAGTTGCAGCAGCAGCGGGATATTGCGGATGGTTTCGACGTAGCCGGTGGCGACTTTGGCCAGGAGCCAGTTCTTCGACAGCCGCGAGATGCCGACGACAAAGCCGATAATGGTTGCAAAGACGATGCCGACACCGGCCACCAGCAAGGTATTGAGCAGGCCGACCCAAAAAGCGCGGCCATAGGTGGAGGCTTGCGAGGAATACGAGATCAGCGTCTGGCTGATGTCGAAGCCGGCGGTCGTGTCCCAGAAGCCGAAGCCGGACGCGATATGCGCACGCTGCAGATGCTCGATCGCGTTGGTGGCGGCGCCATAGACCAGCAAACCGACCGCCGCGCACAGCGCAACCTGATAGATGACGCTACGGATCTTGGGATCGTTGTAGAACGCGACACGCGCGGGGGCTTGCCCCGCCGAATGATCCGTCGACATTGACCCCTCGTCGCGCGCTTGGCGGCGCCCCGGCAGCACCCTCTCTCAACAATCGCGCCGCGGACCTCCCCAGCCCGCGGCGCCTACGACGTCACTTCAGCGGATCGGCGGCGCGTATTGGATGCCGCCCTGGTTCCACAATCTGTTCAGGCCGCGGCTGATTTTCAACGGCGAGCCCTTGCCGACATTGCGCTCGAACGCCTCGCCGTAATTGCCAACCGCCTTGATGATCCGATCCGCCCAATCCTTGGTCAGGCCCAATTGCTCGCCGTAATTGCCATCGCTGCCGACGAAGCGCTTGACCGACGGATTGGTGGACTTCTTCATTTCGTCCACGTTCTTCTGCGTGATGCCGAGCTCCTCGGCATTGAGCATGGCAAACAGCACCCACTTCACGATATCGAACCACTGGTCATCGCCGTGGCGCACGACCGGACCGAGCGGCTCCTTGGAGATGATTTCCGGCAGCACGATGTTGTCATCGGGACTGCTGAGCCGCAGCCGCTCGGCATAGAGGCCGGAGGCGTCGGTGGTGTAGGCATCGCAGCGGCCCGCGTCGTACGATTTGACCGCTTCGTTGGCGGTGGCAAAGGTCACGGTCTTGAGCTGCATCTTATGGGCGCGGAAAAAGTCCGCCAGATTGAGCTCGGTGGTGGTGCCCTGCTGCACGCAGACCGAAGCGCCGTTGAGTTCGAGCGCCGAATTCACCTTCAGCGCCTTGTGCACCATGAAGCCCTGGCCGTCGTAATAGGTAACGCCGGTGAAGTTGAGCCCGAGCGAAGTGTCGCGCGAGATGGTCCACGTCGTGTTGCGCGAGAGCACGTCAATTTCGCCCGATTGCAAGGCGGTGAAGCGGTCTTTCGCCGTCAACGGCACGAACTTCACTTTGGTCGGGTCGTTGAAGATGGCGGCGGCGATGGCGCGGCATATGTCGACGTCGAGGCCGGTCCATTGGCCCTTCGCATCGGGCAGCCCGAAGCCCGCCAATGTGCCGTTGGCCCCACAGTTGAGAATGCCGCGATCCTTGACGGCTTTCAGAGTGGTCTGGGCGGTGGCGCTCTGCGCGGCGAAAACGACGGCAAGAGCGAGAAAGCACGCGAGTTTTTTCATCTGACGGCCCCTTCAAACAGAACGCGGCGCCCTTGCAACATGACCAAGCTTATACGCCACTGCTGGGCTCCGCTCCCGCAGTGGAAAATCCTGACGGACCAGGCCATTCTTCTCCCAAAACTCCCCTCGGCATTTCGCATCACAGAACGAACAGGTTGTGAGGTCAAGGGGTTGACGGTTGCGGCCCGTGCGGCCGTATATGGCCGGCGCAGCGCAGGCGACCCCTCCACCGGACCGGAATTCAAAAATCACCATGGCGAAGACGCCCCACGACCCGCTTAAACCGGAAACCCGGCTGGTCACCGCCGGCCGTGACCCCAAATCCCAGCACGGTTTCGTCAATCCACCGGTCTATCACGCCTCGACCGTGCTCTATCCGACCGCGGAGGATCAGGTCGCCCACCGCGCCCGCTATCAATACGGCCGCCGCGGCACGCCGACCACGGAGGCGCTGGAGACCGCGCTGCGCGAGCTCGAAGGCGATGCCTGCGCCGGGGTGTCGCTGCTGCCGTCGGGGCTTTCGGCCATCTCCACCGCGCTGCTCGCGGTTGCAGGTGCGGGCGACCACATCCTGGTCACCGACAGCGTCTATCGGCCGACCCGGAACTTCTGCAACGGCGTGTTCAAGCGCATGGGGGTAACGACCACTTATTACGACCCGCTGATGGGCGCCGATATCGCCAAGTTGTTCCAGCCGAACACACGCGCGGTCTTCGTCGAGGCCCCCGGCTCGCAGAGCTTCGAAATGCAGGACGTCCCCGCCATCGCCGCGGTCGCCCACGCCAAGGACGCGGTCGTGCTGATGGACAATACTTGGGCGACACCGCTCTATTTCCGCGCCTTCGAGAAGGGCGTCGATCTGTCGATCCAGGCCGGCACCAAATATATCGGCGGCCATTCCGACATCATGTTCGGCTGCGTGTCGGCCAATGCGGCGACGGTGACGAAGCTTAAGGACACCGTGCGCGCGCTCGGCCTGTGCGTGGGCCCCGACGACGTCTTTCTCGCGCTGCGGGGATTGCGCACGATGGCCGTGCGGCTGGCGCGGCATTATCAGTCGGGCCTGACGGTCGCGCGCTGGCTCAGCGGCCGGCCGGAAGTCGCGCGTGTGCTGCATCCGGCGCTGGAGAGCGATCCGGGTCACGCCATCTGGAAACGCGACTTCTCCGGCGCCAGCGGGTTGTTCAGCATCGTGCTCAAGCCCATGCCCCAGAAAGCGGTGTACGCCTTCATGGACACGCTCGCGCTGTTCGGCATGGGTTTTTCCTGGGGCGGCTTCGAGAGCCTGGCCATCCTATTCGACTGCGCCGAGTATCGCACCGTAACCCGGTGGGCGCCGGGCGGGCCGACATTACGGATTCACATCGGCCTGGAAGACACCGGCGACCTGATCGCCGATCTCGAGCGCGGCTTTGCCGCGATGGCCGCGGCTTGATTAGGCTTTCACAGCACCGCGCCGCTCGCGCATGACGAAATAAATATTGCGCACGTAAACGAACACGCCGAAGGCCTGGCCGGCGATGAAGACGGGATCGCGCCGGTAGAGCGCGTAGACAAGCAGCATCGCGCCGCCGCCGATCGACAACACCCAGAAGGCGAGCGGGATGACACTTTTGCCGGCGCGCTCGGAAGCGATCCATTGCACCACGAAACGCGCGGTGAAGAACGCCTGCGCGATGAAGCCGAGCCACACCCAGGCGTCGACCCGGACGATGAACACGTCGTGCAGATACCCGCCGACGGAGCGCGCGAGTTCGATCAGCATGTGTATTTCCTCTCGTGGCGCGGAACTCTGATCCGCAACTCGGGCCGTATTTTTTCGGGATCGCGCGCTAGTCGTTTAGAATTTCAGGAATGCTCTTCCTGCGGCGGGTCAGCCACCACACGCCGGCGAGATCGAGGAGGCCGACCCAAAACCGGTTCCAAAATCCGTAATGCGTGCTGCCATGCAGTCGCGGACGATCGACGACATCGACCTGTACGAGATCGAACCCTTCGCGCCGCACCAACGCCGGCAGAAAGCGATGCAGCCCGTCGAAAAACGGCAGGGCAAGATAGACTTCGCGGCGGAACGCCTTGAGCCCGGAGGCGGTGTCACGTGTCTCGTCCTTGAGCAGCGCGGCGCGAATACGGTTGGCGATGCGCGACTGGAAGCGCTTGAACCTGGTATCTTTGCGCCCGATGCGGACGCTGTTGACCAGGCCGACCCGCTCGCCGCCTTGATCGAACGCCGCGAGCATCGCCGGAATATAGATCGGATCGTTCTGCCCATCGCCGTCGAGTATGACGATGAGCGGGGCCCGCGCGGCGCGCACGCCGGTGCGCACCGCCGCCGCTTTGCCGCAGGCCGTCTGATGCCTGATCTCACGCAGCCAAGGACGCTTCGCCGCCAGTTTCTTCAATACCGACCTGGTCTCGTCGGTCGAACCGTCATTGACGAAAATCAGCTCGAAACGCCCCTCGTCTTTCAAGGCGGTTTCGATTTCCGCAACCAGCGGGCGGATATTGTCGGCCTCGTTGTTGGCGGGAATCACGATCGAAAACGCCGGAGCGCCTGCGGTTCTGGATTTGGCGGATTTTGCCATGGCAGGCCGGATGAAGGTGTCCTGAGACCGGACCGGTCGATATGGACCCGCCTTTTATGCGGCGGCGCCAGCGAGGGCAACTCTCGCAACCCGGATTTCACACTTCGGACCGTTGGCGCGCCGGTCCCGTGACTAGTCCGCCAACAATTCCCGGCCGAGTGCCTTAATCCGCCGCCGAGACGGTCCGGGAAAGGCCATGGGCGCGCCTTGCATTGTTTCGCCGAATGCAAGCCGCCGCGACGCGAAGTAGCTGCGTACCAGAATTGCACCGAAGCCGCCGACCACGGCGCCGGCCAAGACGTCGGACGGGTAATGGGCCATCACCATGACCCGGCTGGCTGAAATTGCCAGCGCATAGAGCAGCAGCGCCGTGCGCGCCCGCGGCCACAACGTGCCGAATGCCACCAGGACCGAGAACGCCGTGGTCGCGTGGCCCGACGGCAGGCTGGCATAGGCGGCGCGCCAGATGAATGGGGCAAAGGCGAAAGGATCGATGTGGCCGGTGACCAGCGGCCGCGCCCGCCCGATCATGCGCTTGACGATGGAAACGGTGAGGCCGGGCACGCCGATCGCCAGAAACAAGAAACCGACGCGCACCATCACCGCCGCCAGCACGGCTTGCGAAATGCCCGTCAGCGGCGGCAGCGCGGCCAACGCCAAAAACAGCAGACCAAGCGGCCAGAGGAACCAGCCCGATAAACCGAAATCTGTGATCTGCTGGAACGGCCAGACCAGCCATGGCGGGGCGTGGCTGACCGCGCGGGCGACCGGCCCGTCGATGAAAACCACGCAGATTACGAAACCCACAAGCATGACCGCCGCCGCGATGGCGAGCGAGCGCGGTGACGCCGGCCACAGCCGCGCCGGATAAAGTTTCGTCGGGCGCCCGAGCAAGGCGAATGCCGCACCGACATTGGCCCAGCATCGCTGCAGCGCCGCATGCGCGGTGCGGTTCGGCGGCAAGCCGTTGGCCGCCGTCATGGCGTCTCCATCGAGCGGAATACCGTCAGCGAGACCGGCCGGCCAATGCTGATGTTGTAGCCCTCGACCCGCTTGCTGAGCGCGTAGCGCAACCCGATGGCGTTGGCGCGTTGCACGAAACCGCGCTCACTGCGTGCGTCGATCAGCGCAAAATGGCAGGCCCCGCCGCGCAGGAATTCGGCGGCGTGGGCGCCGTCGGTGAACCGGGTGTCGGTGCCGAGCAGAAATACCAGGCTTGGCTCCTGATAATAATAGGTCGAGGCCACTTGGACACGCTCGCAGCCGGTGGCGCGCATGTCGTCGGCAATAAGCGCGCTCGGAAACAACGGGGGCAGCGCGGGAAAGGCCACCGCATAGACCGTGATGGCGACGAAGACCGACGTCATCATGCCGCGCAAGAGCGAACGCTCGGGCCCATCGACGTCATAAAGCCACCACGCGAACAAGCCGAGGATCACCGCCGTGGCAGCGAACGGCCAGGCGATGAGACCGAGGTCGCGATCAATCAGCACGAAGGCGACCGGCACCAGCATCGCGATAATGAGGGGAAACAGGAACCAGCCGACGGTGCCGCGTACGATCCAGCGCGTTTTGGCCAGGCCGCCCTGGTCGAGAATGCCGGCGATCAGAATGGCGATCGCCGGATATAGCGGCAGCACGTAGTGCGGCAGCTTGGTGATGACCGCTTCGAACACCAGCCACGACGGAACAAGCCAAGCGAGCAGGAATTGCGCGCCCGGTTCGCGCCGCGCCTTCCACACCATGGGCACGGCCAGCGCCGCCAGCGGCGCGGTGGGCCAGAAAGTCAGGAAGAACAACAGCAGGTAGTAGCCCGGCGGCGCGCCATGGGCTTCCTGGCTGCTGACAACCTTGGCCAGCATGTCGTGGCCGACGGCAAGCGTGAAGAATTCCATGCCCGACTTGGCGACGATCGCCACGAACCACGGCAGCACCAGTAGCAGCATCCAAATGACGCCGGTGAACGGTCGCAGTTTCAGGATCCAGCGCGCCGAGCGGTCGAGGATCGACAGCGTGAGCGCGGTGAGCCCGACGAACATCAGGATCAGCGGACCCTTGATCAGCACGCCGCCGGCCAAGGCGGTCCACAGGATCGCCGGCCACCGCCAGCCAATTTTGGATTCCGGCGCGCGCCGGTGGTCGAGGTAGATGCGCGCCATGGCGCCCATGGCCGCCACGCAGGTGAGCAGCAGCACGGCGTCGGTCTTGGCCAGCCGCGCCTCGACCCCGAGGATGATCGAGCTCGCCATCATCAATGCCGCCAGCAGCGCGGCGCGGCGCGCAACGAACGCAAGCGCCGCCCAATAGGTCAGTAGCACCGCGCCGATGGCGCCGAACAGTGACGGCAGCCGGTAGAGCCAGATGGTGGTGAGCGCATGGGGCACGCCCACCGCCTCGCCCGCTTTCACCGCCGCCGCCTGCAGCCAATAGATGCCGACCGGCTTCTTGTAGCGCACCTCGTTCTGGAACCGGATGTCGACATATTCGCCGGTCTCGATCATTTGCTTGGTGGCCTGCGCAAAGCGCGCCTCGTCGCGGTCGACCGGTGGAATCTGAAAGAACCCCGGCAGAAACGCGATCAGGCAAAAGACGACGAGCAGCGCCGCGGCGCGCGCGTGCGAGGCAACGGCATAATCAAGCGCGGCCGCCAGGCCCCGCCCCGGGCCCTGCGAAGGCGGTGCGTCGTCGGTGGTCGCGTTCATCGGTGGCTTCGGGTCCGAATTCTTGTTTCAGGTTGTTATAGCGCGGACCATAAGCCCAAGGCTCGCCGCTGTCATTGGCGCACGATGCCAAAAGCGGGCACCGGTATTCGAAAAAAGTTCAAGCGCGAGCAAACGCCGTCTATTGCAGCCGCACCATGACGCTGTCACTCAAACCGCGGGCATCCATGACGGTCAAGCGCACAAAGCCGGGGCCGTCGGGTTGGAAGAACAATGTGTGACGGCCGCGGCTGTGCGGCAGCGGCACGCCATTGACCATGACGGTAAGGGCCCCGCGCCCGCCGGCGATCTTGAGCGCGACCGGGTCGGGCGTTGGGCCGCCCGCCAGTTCGAGCCGCGCCCCGTCCGGCGGGAACATGATGCGCGGCCGCTCGCGCGCCGCGCCCGGCGCCAAGTCTGGGCTGAAACGTTGCAGCGGCGGCGGCAGGTGGTCGGTGGTCGTGACAATGGCGCCCTTCGGCGGGCGCGGCAGCAGCACCGGCGTCAGGCCGGTGCGGGCGAAAGCGTCGAACAGGATCGGCGCCGCGGCGGACCGGCCGACCAGACCCGGCACCGGCGCGCCATCCGGCCGCCCGACCCAGACCCCGATGGTCATGCGGCCGTCGAAGCCGACCGCCCAGGCGTCGCGATAGCCATATGATGTGCCGGTCTTGAAGGCGATGCGCCGGGACGGCGCGTTCGGCGGCGGCGGCGCGCCGATCAGGACATTGCCGACATACCAGGCCGCGACCGGATCGAGCAGGCGGCGCGCCTTCTGCCGTACCTGACCTGCCCGCTCGACCAGCGGCACCGCCTCGCCGAGCCGCGCCAGCCCGCTATAGAGCATCACCAGATCGTTGACTTTGATGCCGACGCCGCCGAGGCCCATGGCAAGGCCGGGCGCCTCACCGGTCGGCAGCACCAGACCGGCGCCGGCTTGCGTCAGTCGCGCGCTCAGGCGATTGACGCCGACCTTGTCGAGCACCGCGATGGCGGGAACGTTGAGCGACAATTGCAGCGCGCGCCGCACCGTCACCGTGCCCTGGAAGGTGAGATCGAAATTTTCCGGCACATAGCTGCCGTAACGCACCGGCCGGTCGTCGATCAGCGTTTCCGGATGGATCAAGCCGTCCTCGAAACCGAGTCCATAAATGAACGGCTTGAGCGTGGAGCCGGGCGAACGCAGCGCCTGGGTCATGTCGATCTGGCCCGCGCGCGCGGCGTCGAAGAAGTCGGCGGAGCCGACGCGCGCGCGCACCTCGCCGCTCGCATTGTCGACCGCGAGGATGGCGACCGAGATATGCGGGCCGATCGCGCGCGCGCGTTCGCGGGCAAGGTCTTGCAGCTTCTTTTGCAAAGGCGCCGCAATAGTGAGCCGATGAATGCGGACATCGGGCTCTTCAGAAACGATATGGTCCGCGCTGTGCGGCGCCAGCGCCGGCATTGCCACACGCGCATACGGCACGCCCTGCGCCTTGGCGCGCGCGATCTCATCGCGCGGCACCACGCCCGCCGCCACCACGCGATCGAGCACGCGGTTGCGCGCGGCGCGCGCGGCTTTTGCGTAGCGGTCAGGGCGGCGCAGTTCCGGTGACTGCGGCAGCGCCACCAGCAGGGCGGCCTGCGCAAGCGAGAGTTTGCGCGGCTCTTTTCCAAAATAGGCAAGCGCGGCTGCGCGGACCCCCTCCAGGTTGCCGCCATAGGGCGCAAGCGTCAGATATAACGAGAGAATTTCATTCTTGCTGAGGGCGCGTTCGAGCTCGATCGCGCGCGCGATCTGATGCAATTTTGCGACCAGGCTGCGATGCCGCCGTGCCTCCAGCAGCCGCGCGACCTGCATGGTGACGGTCGAGCCACCCGATACGATGTGACCGCTGCTGACGAATTGAAACGCGGCGCGCAATAATGCTTCCGGGTCGACGCCGTGATGCGTCCAGAAACGTTTGTCCTCATAGGCAAAGAGCATTTTCAGGAATTTTGGATCGACGTCTTGCGCGGCCGCCGGCAGCCGCCAGCGCCCCTCTTTGGTGGCGTAGGCGCGCAGCAGCCGTCCGTCGCGGTCGAGCACCAGGTGCGAATATTCCAGATGCTTACCGAGCGGTGGCGGGCCGAGCGAATACACCCATGCCGCGCCCGCTAGCGCGATCAGCGCGACTGCGCCGGCGACGCCTGCGAGGATGAAACGCCAGTGCTTCATTTCGCCGCCGTGATGTCGATCGCGCCGGTGGCGGTGCGCCCGAAACGGTCGGGCCGGTACATGTCTTCGACGTAAGCTTGCGGCAGCACGTAATGGCCGGGCGACACCGCCCGCACCACATAGGCCACCGTGAACACCGGCGCCGACTCTTTTTTGCGATCGAACGCCGCGGTGAAACGGTCGTCACGGAACTCGGTGTGTACCGGCTGGGCCGTGTCGGTGATCCAGGCGAGCTTGCCGGTGTCGCCCGACGACACCAGATGCGGATTATCGATTTCGAAACCGGCCGGCAAATAGTCGGCCACGATCACGCGGCCGAACTGCGGCTGCGGTTCGGTCATTTTCAGCACCACGACGAAACGCTGGTTCTGCGTCGCCGTCGTCGGATCGGCCGGCTTGCCGTCGAGCGTGAAATAATTGCGCTCGATCTTGAAGCCGCGTTCGGCGGCGGGCTCCGGCGTGAGCGGCGCGCCGCTCACCGAGACCACCGCCTGCACATTGCCGCTGCCACTGTTGCTGACAGCAAGCGGGGTGCCGAGATCACCGGCGCGCAGGCTGCGATAGAAGGTGCCCTGGCGCTTGTCGCCGCCGATGCTGAGCGAGATGGCGTTGAGCTTCTTGGCGAGCGCGCTGGCGGCGAGCACCAGCCAGGCATCTTCCTGGGTCGAGGTCGCCTGTTGCAGCGCGCGCGCGGCATCGACGCGCGCGACGGCGTCATCGACGATGCGCGGCGCGGCGCCGCTTTCGGAAGCAAGCGTCACCAGCGCCGCGGAATCGCGCAAAGCCGAGCCGAAATCGGCGCGGCCGAGATCCAGCTTCGGCTGCGGCGCGATCGCCTTCAGTGCGGCGCGGAAGACGCTGGTCGCGCGTGGCTTGTCGCCCAGCATGGCGAGCGCGGCGGCAAGCTGCGCCTTGGCGATCGGTGTCGCCAGATCGCCGAGCTTGACGTCGGCGAGATAGCGCAGGTCGCCGACCGGAGCCGCGGCGTTGCGCGCCAAAACATAAAGCGCATAAGCAAGCTCGCGCCCGCCGTTCTTGTTCGGCTCCGGCGCGCGGCCGACATAGTTGCGCAAGCGGTCGAGCGCCAGCGTGAAGCCTTCCGCCGGCAGCTTGAAGCCGCGTTCGCGCGCGCGCGTTAGGAAATCGGTGACATAGGCGTCGAGCCAGATGTCCTGGCCGCCCACCGACCACAGGCCGAACGAGCCGTTGGAATCCTGCCGCGACAACAGCCGCGCGATGGCGTCGTTGATACGCTGATCGACGTCGCCGGAGACCGCAAGATGGGGCTCGCCGGCGAGGTCCTTGACGTAGAGCATTGCCATCGCCGTGCTGGCGACCTGTTCGGAGCAGCCGAATGGATAGCGGTCGAGCGCATTAAGCAGCGTGGCGGCGTCGAGCGCGGTCGAGATCGCCACCGACAACGCCACCCGGCCGGTTCCCGGCACGAAGTCGGCAAACATGTCGCGGTTGAGCGTCAGCGTCTCGCCGGGGGCAAGTGCGCGCACTGTGCGGCGGGTCAAGGTTTGCGTCGCCGGGCGTACATTGAGCGGATAGGCGCGCGCCAGCGTGAAACCGTTGGGCCCGCTCACGCTCACGCCGATGGTGCTCGCGGCCGCACCCGAAGCCACAACCGGCACCGACACGTGCGCGCGCTGCTTGTCGGCGAGATTGAGCGTTTGCGGCTTTTCGCCGTCGATTTTGACGGCGCCTTCCGCGCTCAAGGAGATGATGTAATCGCCGGCGGCGCCTTCGACATTGTCGAGCTCGAGCTGCACCGCGCCGCGGTCGCCGGTGCGCAGGAAACGCGGCAGCGTCGTGGTCAACACGACGGGATCGCGCACGATCACGTCGCCGGTGGCCTTGCCGACCCGGTCCTTGCTCCAGGCCACCGCCATCACCCGCACGGTGCCGCTGAAGGCCGGGACGTCGAAGCTCACCTGCGCTGAACCGTCGGCCGCCACCTTGACGATGCCGGAATAAAGCGCGAGCGGCGCCTGCGTCGGCGGCGAGCCGGTCAATTCCCCGCCCTCGTCGCCGCCCGAGCGGATCTTGCCCTGCGCGCCCTGCATGCCGTCGATCAACTGTCCGTAGAGATCGCGGATCTCGGGGCTGAGCCGGCGCTGGCCAAGATAATATTCGTCGGGCGCCGGCGGTTTGTAATTGGTGAGATTGAGAATGCCGACGTCGACGGCCGCCACCACGACGCGCGCCTCGTCGCCGGCTTTGAGCCCCGCCAGATGCAACGGCACATTGAGCGTCGAATTGGGCCGTAGCTTCGCCGGCAGGTCCATGGTGAGTGGCAGCGTGTGCGCGGCACGGTCGATGCTGAACCACTTAACGCCGATGGCGCGGCCGGGCATGCGCTTTGCCGGTGCATCGAGCGGCCGGCGCAAGGTCGCGACCACATAGGCGCCGGTGCCCCAGTCGTTGCCGGCGGTCAACAGCGCATGCGCGAGGCCGGCCTTCACGTCATAGGTCCGGCTGGCGACCAGCCGGTCGGTGAACACATTGAGCGTGAGACGTCCGGCGGTGCGCACGGTGGCCGCCACGTACATGGTATCGCCGGGCTTGTAGTCGGTTTTGTCGAGCGCAACTTCGAGCAGATCGGGCGTATCGGCGCTCGCCGCCGCATAGAAGCCGGCATCAAAGCTCAGCGAGGTGACCGGGCCGTTCGTTTCGCCGGTCGAGACCTCCAGGCGGTAACGGCCCCATTTCACCGGCAGTGACAGCCGCGCCGGCTTATCGGCGGTGACGTCGATCTTACCGTCGGTGACGCGCTCGGTGCGCTTGACCGGCTCGAACCGCCATTGGCCGTTCTGCCGGTACCACTGGTAATTGGTCTCGACTTTGAGCAGCTCGTAGCGCAGGCCCTTTTTCGCCGATTTGCTGCCGTCGGGCGCGACCATGACCAAGTCGAAATCGGCGTTGGCGCCATCGGCGAGCGCGCGGCCGGCGAAGGCCGGCTTCACGCCGATCATGACAGCGGCGGGCTTGACCGGCAGCGTCAGCATCTTTTCGACGGCGCGGCCGCCGGATTCCACCATGCGGACGGTGATCTGCGCTTGCAGCGGGCGCGTCGTCGCCGGCACTTTATCGAGCTTGACCGTAAAGCGTGCCTTGCCGGCGGCATCGGTGTTGGGGAGTTCGTTGAGCTCCTGGCGCACCGCGCTCACGTTGTCGTCGAAAACGCCGAACGCATAACCGGGATAGCCCGGCCGCTCCTTGGCGGCACCAATCGTCACCGAGCCGTCGAGCGCCAGGTCGGACGCTGGCGCGCCGTAGAGGAAATGGCCGTCGACGCTCACCTGCGCCGGCGCGTCGGGCGCAATCGCGGTCGTAGCCGACGCGAGATCGAATTCGATTCGATCGGGCACATAGTCCTCGACCAGGAAGCTGGTCTCGCCGACCGGTGGCCGCTTGGGGTCGGTATAGGCGCGCAGCCGCCAGGTTCCCGACATTGCGGTCGAGACCAGCGGCACGTCCCAGGAACGGCCGCCGAGCCCCTCGTCCTGCACCAGAGCGCGGCGGTATTCGACGCCGTCCGGGCGTTCGGCCACCAGCGTCATCGGAACCGGCGCCGCCGCGATCCCATGCGCATCGCGCAGCAAACTCGTGACGTGCACGGTCTCGCCGGTGCGGTAGACGCCGCGCTCGGTATAGACGAAGGCATCGAGGCCGGCAGGCGCCGGACGCCCGCCGACGCCGCGGTCGGACAGGTCGAAACCCGGCGACTTCAGGCTGAGAAACGCGTAATCGCCCTTGGCGCTGGCGACGACCGCCGCTGGAGCCAGCCCGCCCTCGCCGCGCGCAAGACCCGCCGCGAAATGCAGAAAGCCGTTGCTGTCGGTGTGGCCGACGCTGAGCACTTCATTGTCGCGCGCGACCAGCCGAACCTCGACGGCGCCTAACGGCTCGGCGCTCGCCAGCGAATGGATGAACACGTTGACGCCGTCATGGCCGCTATAGGCGGTCAGGCCCAGATCGGAAACGATGAACCACTGGGTGGCGAGCTGGCCGTAGTCCTTGCTGATGAGGTTTTTCGGCGTGGCCGTCATGACATAGACGCCGGCCTTAAGATCGCCGAGCGCCTTGTCGACCGGGAACGCGGTGGCGACCTCGGTATTGAGCTTTTGTTCGACGGCAAGCTCGCCGCTCCACACCTTGGTGCCGCGCTGGTTGGCGATATTCTGCGCCTGGTAGCGGCTCAAATTGCGCTGAAAGTCGTAGCCGAGCACGGTGTCGATGAGGTTGCGGTCGCCGATATGATAAACCGTCAGTTCGACCGCGCCGGTATTGACGCTGAGCAGCGGAATCCCGCGCTGGCCGGTGCGCGGCAGCACATAGGCCTTGCCGGAAAAGCGCACGAACGGTTTGCGGTCGCGCACGAAAATGGTGAAGTCGGCCGATTTCGCCAGCGTCTCGTGCACCGTTGAGGGCAGCCCGGCGCGCAACGTAACCTGGTAGCGCTCGCCGTGCTTCATGCCTTCCACACAAAGCTGCTTGTCGCTCACCGAAACCGCCGGCTTGTTCTGGCCCTCGACCGCCACGAAGGGCGATAGATCGGTGCGCCGTGGCAGCTCCTCGGAAAACTGGAAACAGGCGCGCGGCGAGACGGCATCGGAGTCGACGGAATAGTCCAGCAGCCGGAAGCCGTGCGCGACCCGCAGCTTCTCGTACTGGCCGCGCAGGTCGGCGGTTTCGCGCAAGCCAAGCGACAGCCGCATGGCATCGAGCGCCGGCCGCCAGAGCTGGCGATCGGCAAGCGTCTGTCCGAGCAGGGCCAGACTGTCGGCTTCGACGCCGCGGTCGCTTGCCCGCTGATAGGCGATGTAGGCGGCGGTGGAGGCGCGGTCGAGCAGCAGCGCTTTTTCGCGGGCGTCGCGCGGGCCGATCTGGCGCACCGTGCGCGCCAGCCGCAACCAGCTCGCCGCATCGTTGGGCGCGGCGGTGACCATCTGGCCCAGCACCAGCATGCCGGTGCGGAAGTCGCGCTTCTGAAAGGCGGCGTCGGCTTGCTGGCGCAGGCTCGCAAGCGATTTGGTCACGGTGCCGGCATCGTGCTTGATCTGCGCTTCGAGCTTGATCGCGGCCTCGTCGAGATTGCTGCGCTGGAACGCCTTGTCGGCGGCCGCGGCCGGCGCCAGGGCGAGGACAATGAGCGCGGCCGAAAGCGCGGCGCGGACGAAGCTGTGCATGGAAAGCCTCCGGAAGCGGCGACGAGCTGTCACTATCAGTTCAGCGCTGGATGGTGTCGAGGGCATGGCCGCGACCGAAACGAGCTTGTGCACGCTTGGGGGGTGCAGTAGCTGAGATGGTATCGACACGCCTCGTCATATCGCTAGGGGTGGTTGCTCAGAAATTGCTTTAACAACTTTAGCAATCTTCCATAAGCTATTTATTTATCTAATGAATATATATCGATCCGTGACCCGGCCGCCGCGGCAGGCAGCGGCACTGACACGCGAGACTAAAGACCTTCGGCGGGTTCTGGTCCTGTAGCCGGCGGCCCAATAGCACGGCGCGCGCCTTTTCATGGCCCCGCACTGCGGGTAAACCGGCATGCAAGAGACCCCGTAGCTCAGCCGGATAGAGCATCAGCCTTCTAAGCTGAGGGTCGCTGGTTCGAATCCAGCCGGGGTCGCCAATTTCCTCAAGCTTTCTGTGGATTTAGCGCCGCCCCGGCAGCCGCGATGAGCGGCCGGCGAAACCCCGCTTTAACAAGTTTGGCACACCAATACCGACGCCGACGATCTGTCGTCTGCCGCCAATATCGCCTTCGTTTGCCATGGCCGAGACGTCCGCCCCAGTGCCGCCCGAAACCGCCGACGGCGCTACTCCCGCCGTCGCAGCGCCGTCGCTTGCGCCGGGAGCCGCGCCGCTCTGCTACGTGGTCGACGATGAGCCCAGCATGCGCCATTTTCTGTCGCTGGTGCTGCACGGTGCCGGCGTCGATACCATTGAATTCGCCGACGGCGCGGCGCTGCGGGCAGCAATCGGGAAGCACGCGCCCGCGCTTATCTTTCACAACGTCTCACTCGAATCCGCCGACGCGATCGGGTCGGTGGTCACGCTTGGCAAGCAGGGCTATCGCGGCCCCGTCCAGCTCATGAGCAACCGCGGCGCCGCGGTACTCGAGCACGTCAAGAGCATCGGTGAGCAGCATAAGCTCAACATGCTGCCGGTGCTCAAGAAGCCGTTCGAGACCGAGGCGATCGTCAATATCCTGCGCGAGCTCAAGCTCGGCATCCCGGTGGCGGCGGCCGCGCGTATCGACCTCGACGAGGCGCTCCACAACAAATGGATCGAGTTTTGGTACCAGCCGAAAATCGATCTGCGTAAAAGGCGGCTGGTCGGCGCCGAAACTTATGCCCGCGCCCGCCACCCGCAGCACGGCGTGATGCTGCCCGAAACCTTCATGCCCGGCGCATCGGAAGCGTCTCTCACCAAACTGGCAGAACTGGCTCTGACCAGCGTACTCAAGTCTGGGAGCGTATTTTCAAACCTCGGCGTCAGCCTGCAGCTGGCGCTGAACATTCCGGCGTCGGTCCTGAGCAAGCTTCCGGTCGAGGACTTCGTCAAGGCGCACCGGCCCAATACCGACAAATGGGCGGGGCTGATCATCGACGTACCGGAGGAGCAGATTATCAACGATCTCGCGCTCGCCGGCGAACTCGCCAAGAAGCTGGAGCCATTCAACGTGCGGCTGGCGATTGACGAATTTGGCCCGGGCCATTCGATGCTGGCGGAACTCGACGAAATGCCATTCGCCGAATTAAAGCTCGCCCGCGCCTACGTCGTCGATTGCGGTATCGACAGGGCCAACGCGCCGCTTTGCCGGACCGTGATCGATCTCGCTCATGGCTTCGGGCGCAAGGCGGTCGCCATGGGCATCGAAAAAGCCTCCGACGCCATCGCCCTCGTCAGCATGGGCTGCGATTTCGGCCAGGGTTTCCTGCTCGGCCAGCCGATGCCCGAACAGCGTTTCATCGCACTGCTGCGCCAGCGCGCCGCCAACCAGGGCAGCCAGCTCGCGGACGCGCCCTAGCGAAGGCGGTTGTTTGCTTGCACCGGATCAGTGGGTCCAGGCGTCGCGGCGGTTGAAGGCGAAATTGTCGGCATAGGCGATGGTGCGCCGGGCCTGCGGCGTGGACTCGAACACCTGGTAGGCAATGCCGTGGCGCTCGCAATAGGCGATCGCCTCCTGCTTGCTGGCAAAGCGCAGCCGCACCTGCTGGCGCATGTCCCCGGACGAGGTCCACCCCATCAGCGGCTCGACCTCGCGCGGCTGTTCGGGCGCAAAATCGAGCACCCAGGCCTTGGTATTGGCCAAACCCGATTGCATGGCGGTCTTGGACGGCTTGTAGATGCGCGCGGTCATGAGCGGGACCCCGAATAGGCTGGAAACGTCCCTATAAGGCCAACCGCGAGCCCTGGCAACGTGGCCGAGGGTTGTGCCTTGCAAACCTCAAGAAAAATGCCGTTCGCGACCGTCAAGCGCGATGGGTCGGGGTGCGAGAACTAATGCTGGTGACGCCGAGATCAAGGCGTCTGGCGCGCGGACGCGCGGTGGCCGGCCGGTCGAGCAGCGCGGGGCGAACGCTCACCCGGAAGCCGCCGTCGGCCAAATCCTCAAATTCGATGCCGTATTGCCGCCAAGCCGCTTCGATCGCGCGCTGGGTCGCGCGCCGCGGCTCGGTCTCGCCTTGCTCGAGCTTGTGGATCGCCCGCTGGGTCAACCCGACGCGCTGACCTAATTCGCTCTGGCTCCAGCCGAACACGGCCCGCGAAATGCGGACCTTGGCGGCAAACGCGTGTCGCTCGAGCCGGATAAGCTCAACCAGGTCTTGGGAGCCGTGGGCAATAACGCGGATATTCATCGACAAGCAGATGTTGTTCGCTTGGGCTTACTTGCGGATAACCCCCGGCGGTTTCCCGCCGGGGGTCGTGTTCGTCAAACCGCTGAGATGCGATCAGGGATAGAAGTTCCGCTGCACGCGGAAGATGCCCTGCCACACATCCTGGTCGCTGAGGACGTAGGTCGTCGCGACCTTGCCGCCACCCGGACCGGCGACAACGGCGCCGCCAGGGATGTCAGCCCAGGCCGTGTTGAGGTGGCTGTACATGACGTCCACGCTCAGATCGAGGCCCTTGGTCGGCGTCCACTTCGTGCGGGAACCGATCTGCCAGAACGAGCTGTCCCAGTTGGTGCCCTGCGCAAAGCCTTGCCCGGTGTTGAGGTAGGCAGTCGCCAGACCACTGTAGTTGATCTCGACGTAGCCGCCATAGAGCGAGGTCTGCCACATCGAATTCCAGTGATGGGTCAGACCGGCGCCGACGCTCCAACCTTCCGTCAGCTCCAAGCCCGAGAAGCCGGCGAAGTTGTTGCTGTCGTAGACCGCGTCCATCACCGGGCCGAAGCCGACGGTGCCGCCGCTGTAGACGCCGAAGCCACCGACACCAAGGCCGCTGCCGATATAGCCAAGGGCGCCCTTGGAGTAAGCAGCCTGCGCGCCGATGAAGTCACCCTTGCCGAGCATCGGCAGGTTGATCTTGAAGCCGCCGCCGACTGCCCAGCCGACTTCGTCGCCCGGATGGCCGTTCCATTCGGTGGTGCCGGCTGTGGCCGGGCTGCCGACGTAATAGTCCGCATACACGTCATGCGCCGCAGCCATGATCTGGGCACTGCCCCAGGACTGCGAGATGCGGATGTTGCCCACGACGTCGGGCCAGCGGGTGGAGCCACCACTGTGGTTGGCAGCCAGGCCACCGGTCGCACTGATGATGGCCGCGCTGGATTCGCCGATGCCCTTATCGCGATAGCTGTGGGTCGGATCTTCCAGCGAAATGCGCGCTGACAGACCGTTGCCGAGCTGGGCGGTATAGGCCCACACCATCAAGCCGTTACCACCGGTATCGGAATCGATGATGTTGGTCTGGTTCGACACCGACGAGAAGCTGAACGGCCCGTCGAAGAACGAGCTCGCCAGACCCATGGTGAAGCCGGCCCACTGGATGAACGCGCGGTTATTATAGGTCGGCGAGGCGGCGTTGCTGCCGTTGCTCGTCGTAATGCCCGACGCGATGTAGGTGCGCAGCGTGCCGTACTCGGTCTGATTGCGGACGTAGACCGTCAGGATGTAACGGGTACGCCAGGTGTTGTCGTTCGATATCCTGGTGTAGCGGTATCGGCGCGTTCACGATCGGCGAGAACGAGCCATGCGAATTCAAGTTATATTCGGTGCGGACCCAACCACCGAGCTTCAGGCAGAAATCGGTGCCCGGAATGTAATAGAACCCCGCACCATACAGGCTGCAAATCTTCACGTACTGGATGGGTTGGACGCTTCACGTCACAAAAAGTGCAACAACGACGCTTTTTTCCTCGACGAGACCCGCGCCAAGGCGGGCAGATCGCAATAGCCCCCACTCGGCATGTCGTGGGGCGGCCGCAAAACCAAACGCTTGATCGTGCACGCATCGCTACGATCGTTCCCCATGCGAGCTAATGATGTGAACCCGGTATAGTCTGGGACGCGGACCGAACAAATACGAATTGGTTTCGCGACGTGAAGCGAACGCGTGAGCTCAATCGTCGCAGACGGTATATAATTTTGAGTTAGCGCGAGCGTGTCATGCGCAGCGCAGAAATTCAGCGCGATTGTGATGAGAAAGCGCCTGGCGCCTTGCACGCCGGCGGACGTCGATCAGAGAATTGAGGACTACTGGCCGATCATCGCATCTGGAAAAGTGACAACTTCCTGAATGAGATCGGCGGCTCCGGCCAGCGTCTCCTGCGTTAGATGGGCGTAGCGCTGCGTGGTACGCGCATGCAAATGACCGAGCAGGCCTTGCACGACATAGAGCGATACCCGGCGGTTCACAAGAAAACTCGCGAAGGAATGGCGCAGGTCATGCAGCCGCACGTCGCAAAGGCCCGCGCGTTTGCGGATGCGGTCCCAAGGGAACCAGAGCGACGCCGAAGGCCGCCCAGTGACCGGCGAGGGAAAGATATAGACGTTGTCATCGATGCGCGGCGTCGCCGTCAGCAACGCGATCGCCGACTGGTTCAGAGCGATAACGCGGGCGCGGCCTGATTTCGACTTCGGCACCAGCAGCGTCTTGTTCTTCCAATCAACGTAATCCCACTTGGCGTGGGTTATCTCATTGCGCCGACCACCAGCTAGCAACAGCAACATAATTGCGCGCGCCGCGGTCTGGTTTTCGTCGTCATTTATCGAGCGGACCAGCGCTTCCGCCTCCTCCTCGGTGACGAAACGGTTGCGTCGCACATCGGGGCCCGCACTCAAGCCCGCCGCCGGATTGTCGATCACTCCCGGCACCTTCCATTTGCGGGCTAGATTATAGATGTAGCGCAGGATGACGATGACACGGTTCATCGTACCGGAAGCATAGCCATCTTCGCGCATACGGTTGATCAGATTGGAAATCGCGTCGGTCTTAATCTCGTCAAGGGCAAGTACGCCGAGTTTCGGCAAAACGTGAATGCGCAGGACGGTTTCGTCCGTCGACCAAGTAATTTTATAGGTACGGACATAAGGCAGATAGCGCTCGTGGACGAATTCCTTGAGCTGGGGCACCGCCCGCATCTCGCGCCGCTTCTGCTGGGGATCCGCGCCAAGTAGCGCCTCTGCAACGACCTGACGCGCCTTGCGGCGAGCCTGCTCCAAGCTGACGACTTCCGCTGGGCCGATCTTGTACTGGCGCTCACGGCCGCGTTCATCGGTATAGCGCTGATAGTAAGTCTTCCCGCCTGAACAGCGGACCTCAAGCATGAAGCCACGCTGAGCGGCGTCAAAAAAATCAACTTTTTTGCGCCCCTGTTCGCAGGCAACTTGCCGCACGAACCGAGCGCTTAACGCAACGGTTGGCATCGTACGCGGCCACTGTTTGAGGCTGGATTTTCCCCCACTACCCCAGCCGGGGGAATAAAGGACGTATTAATTTCCAAGTTTCGTATGTTAATATTTCGTTAATTTTTACGTATTATTGGTGTTTAGGCAAGGTAAAATCATAAATTATGAGCTACAGAACTTTTTAAATAAGCTTTAGAAATTATTCCTGATTCTAGATACGTAAAGGGCGCGCCCGACTAGCCAAGTTTAACTCACAGAATTTCGCCAACACCTTAGCGCGGAAGCAAACAAGATCAATATAATCTCACCGATTTAAGCTATTCGTCGCACGGCTACACAATATTATCGCGTAAATACAGGAGATAAATACTGGAGATATGACCTGCTGCACTGGTTGGTCGGGGCAGCAGGATTCGAACCTGCGACCTTCTGCTCCCAAAGCAGACGCGCTACCAGACTGCGCTATACCCCGCCGGAAATCGCTGCCGGACGCAACCGCCCGGCTTCGTACACGCTACCGCCAACCCCAGCAAGCAAGGCTCAATTCGGCCGGAAGATCGGGTAGGCCACCTGGTCACCAGGTGCGATGCCGAATTTTCGGGCGGTTCCGCCGATTACCTCCAAGACCGCCCGCACCGGGCCGCCCGAAGGGATGAGCCGGGTCGACAGTGGCTCGGTGTTCTCGGCGATCCGCAGGATCCGTCCGTCGCCGCGGATAAAAATCATGTCGAGCGGGATATAGGTATTCCGCATCCAGAAGCTGACCTCCTGCTCGCGGTGGAAGTCGAACAACATCCCCTCGCCTTCCGGCATTTCCTTGCGAAACATCAGGCCCTTCGAACGCTGCGCCTCAGTGTCGGCGATTTCCACCGCAAACACATGCACCCCGGTCTTGCTGGCAATCTCGAGCGTTTGCTGGCCGGCCGGCCGCGCCACGCCGGCGGCTAGGAACAATCCGAGCAGAACGAAAGTGGTCCACCGCAGCGCGCGCATGCGTTCGCGTTTACGCGGACGAATGCCGCCCGACAACGGAAAAATTGGCAATAGGCGGTAGGTCAGTGCGAGGCGAGACCGAGCGGCCCACCGTCCGGGCGCACTTCGGCCGCCATCAGCCCTTTCGGCCCCGGCCCGAAGCGGACCAGCACGGTTTGGCCCGGCCGTAGCTCGGCAATGCCGTAGCGGCGCAGGGTCTCCATATGGACGAAGATGTCGGCCGTACCCTCACCCCGCGTCAAGAATCCGAAGCCACGCAAGCGGTTGAACCATTTCACCTGCGCCCGCTCCAGGCCGCTGGTCGGCGTTACACTGACATGGGTGCGCGGCGGCGGCATCTGCGCCGGGTGCACCGCGGTCAACTCGTCCATCGAGAGAATTCGGAAGGCTTGCAGGCCCTTGTCGCGCTGCAGCACTTCACAGACCACCCGGGAACCTTCATAAGCCGTCTGGTATCCGTCGCGCCGCAGGCAGCTCACGTGTAACAGCACGTCAGGCATGCCGTTGTCCGGGATGATAAAACCAAATCCCTTGGAAACGTCGAACCATTTGATAACCCCCGCCATCTCGATGAGATTGGTGGCGGTTTCATCGACAAGCTCTCGGGCCGTATTGGGCCGGAGATTGGTCCCTGGCATTTTTGGTTCAATCCGGTCCGACGCCATGACGCCGTACGCTGCCGCTTTGCTGGCGCCTCTTCAAGGGCGCTTGAACGAATCCTTCGCTAACTCGAAGATAACACCGGCCTTCAAACGGCAAAGAGCAAAATGTGCTTGCGCACAGGTCTGTCAACAGTGCAGCACTTTGCGAATCAGTGGCTGACGAATGGTCCGAGCACGTCGCCGATGTCGTTGTGCAGCACCAGATCGGCGATGTCGTCGAATTCGGTCGGCTCGCGATTGATGATGACGAGCCGCGCGCCGTTGCGTTTGGCCATCAAGGGAAATCCTGCGGCCGGCCACACCACCAGCGACGAGCCGATGGCGAGAAACAAATCGCAAGACTTGGTGAGTTGCTCGGCCCGCTCCATCGCCGCGAGCGGCATGGCCTGGCCGAACGACACGGTCGCGATCTTGATGTAGCCGCCGCAGGCGCAACCCGGAGCGTGCTGGCCGGCGGCCTCGAATTTTTCCCGCACCCAGGCAAGCTCGTAGCGCTCGGCACAGTCGAGGCACAGGGCATAGGTTGTGTTGCCGTGCAACTCGACGACGTCTTCGGCTGCGATGCCGGAGGCTTGGTGCAGATTGTCGATATTCTGCGTGACCAAACCGGGAACCTTGCCGGCGCGGTAGAGGCTTGCCAGCGCCCGATGACCGCGTCCGGGCTGGGCGCCGCCGAACTGGTCCTGCATGGCGAAACGCCGCCGCCAGGATTCGTCGCGCATCTCGCGGCTCTCCATGAAGGCGTCGAACGGTATCGGCTGGTTCTTCGTCCACATGCCGCCGGGCGAGCGGAAGTCCGGGATACCGCACTCGGTGGATATTCCGGCCCCGGTGAAGGGCACGATCCGCCGCGCGCCTTCAATCAGGTCGCGCAAACGGGAAATCGAGCTTTCAAGGTTAGGAGCAATCATGGCGGGTCATTGCTATATAACATTGGCCGGCCCGGTGGGCCGGCTGTCGATCACGAGGTTCCTCATGCGATATCTGCACACCATGCTGCGCGTACGCAATCTCGATGCCGCGCTCGAATTCTACGTCAACAAGCTCGGTCTCAAAGAAACCCGCCGCCGGGTGGATGAGAAGGGCCGCTATACCCTGGTGTTCCTGGTCGCGCCGGGCGACGAGAAAAGGGTGGAGGAGACCAAGAAGGAAGGCCGGCCGGGATTGGAGTTGGAACTGACCTACAATTGGGACGGCGACGAAGACCACGGCGAGGCGCGCTATTTCGGCCACCTCGCCTACGAGGTCGACGACATCTACGCCGCCTGCGATCGCCTGATGAAGGCGGGCGTGACCATCAACCGGCCGCCGCGCGACGGCGTCATGGCTTTCGTGCGCTCGCCCGACAAGCACTCGATCGAGTTATTGCAGAAGGGCGCCGCCAAGCCGCCGCAGGAGCCGTGGAAATCCATGCCCAATACCGGGCACTGGTAAGCTTGCCGATGGCCGCGAAGCTCTTTATACCTCGCCGCGCTGCTTGGGCCCCGTGCCCACGAAATCGGCAGCACGGCATGCGCCCTTCGTCTAGAGGCCCAGGACACCGCCCTTTCACGGCGGCAACACGGGTTCGAATCCCGTAGGGCGCGCCAATCTGTCGCGCGCTCATAGCACCCATGCGAACATACGCCGCATTTCACAATCGTATTAATGTAGAAATTATAGGCTGGATGATTCGAGACAGCTAGATTGTGCTGTCGGGCTAAGCGGCGCCTTGGAGCGTCAGGCCAAGATGATGAAAAGCAAGAACGTAGTGGCGGCGCTGCGACGCGACGTAACCTTCATTTGGCACGCCGTCATCGCAGTGGTGTTCATCGGCTTTGCCAGCCTCGCGGTGGCGGCGGCCCTGCTCGACCTGCTGGCGATTCGTCACTAGCGCTCACGGCGCCGTCGGCGGATAGGCGTGTCGGCGCCCATTGAAATCCTCGATGACGATATGCTCGCTACCGTTTTCTGACGCGCGCGCGATATAGCTTGGGCCGATCGGCGATTTGCCGTGACCGCCCGGAATGTCGAGCACGTAAGTGGGCTGGCACAGTCCGGACAGGCGGCCGCGCAAGGCGCGCATCAACTGTTGCCCCGTGGCGATGCCGGTGCGCAGATGCGACGTGCCGGGCGCGAGATCGGCGTGATGAAGATAATAAGGTTTGATCCGGCATTCGACGCAGGCGCGCATCAGTTCGCCCAACGTCTGCGCCGTATCGTTGACTCCGGCCAGCAACACCGATTGACCGATCAGCGCAAGCCCCGCATCCGCCATGCGTGAACAGGCGGCACGCGCCGCTGCCGTCAACTCGCGCGCATGATTGACGTGAACCGCGACATAAACGGCTTTGCCATTTACTTTCATTGCCCGCACCATTTCGGGCGTGATGCGTCCGGGTTCCGCGATAGGAACACGCGTGTGGATGCGCGCCACCTTGACGTGATCGATCGCGCCTAACGCTTTCATCACCGCACGCAGCCGACGCGCCGACAACACCAGCGGGTCACCGCCGGTGAGGATCACTTCCCAGATCGCGGGGTTGTGGCGGATATAATCGAGCGCGCGCGCATGCGCCGCCGGCGACAGCGCCTTGGCCTTGCCGGGTCCAACCATTTCTCGGCGGAAGCAGAAGCGGCAATAGACTGCACAGACGGCGTTGAGCTTGAGCAGCACCCGGTCGGGATAACGATGCACAATACCGTCGACCGGGCTGTGCGCGTCGTCGCCGATCGGGTCGGCCAGTTCTTCCGGCGCCTGCTCGAGCTCAGCCGCATCGGGAATGAACTGGCGCGCAATCGGATCGCGCGGTTCGTTGCGGTCGATGAGTTCCGCGAGCGCCGGCGGCAGCGCCACAGCATAGCGCGCCGCCACCGTTTCCAGCGCGGCGCGCCGCTCGGCCGGGATCAAACCG
This sequence comes from uncultured Alphaproteobacteria bacterium, assembly GCA_963814885.1. Classification (GTDB taxonomy): domain Bacteria; phylum Pseudomonadota; class Alphaproteobacteria; order Rhizobiales; family Xanthobacteraceae; genus Pseudolabrys. Next base: position 54,978 of record CAWFEO010000022.1, read on the forward strand.
GCATTGCAAAATTGCGCGGGCGTACGGAGCGTTGCCATGACTCAATCCTTCTTCGCGCCTTGACGTTTCAGGGCTCGGCCACCGGCGCCCAGATTACCTGCTCGATGCGCATGGCGCCGGCCGCCAGCATGACCAACCGGTCGAAGCCGAGCGCAACGCCGGAGCTTGGCGGCATCTGCGCCAGCGCGGCGAGGAAGTCCTCGTCCACCGGGTAGCGCTCGCCGTGGATGCGCTGCTTCTCGGCCATAGCCGTTTCAAAGCGCGCGCGCTGCTCGTCGGGGTCCGTGAGCTCGCCGAAACCGTTGGCGAGCTCCACACCGCAAGCATAGAGCTCGAAGCGTTCCGCCACCTGCTCGCTGCCCGGCTTGTTCCGCGCCAGCGCGGCGAGCGGCAGCGGGTATTCATAGAGTATGGTCGCACGCTCGATCCCCAGATGCGGCTCGACCCGCTCGGCGAGAATGCGGCTGAAAATATCGCCCCAGGTGTCGTCGGCAGCGATGGCGACGCCGGCCCGCTCCGCCGCCGCCGCGAACTGTACGACATCGCCTATGCCGGCGCTCACCGTCGCCAAGATATCAATGTTGGCATGACGCGCAAACGCGTCAGCAACCGTCACGCGTTCAGGTGCGGCGAGAGGATCGATGCTCTTCCCACGGAACGTAAAATGCGTGGCGCCGGCCGCGCGCGCCGCCTCCGCCAGCAGCGCGGCGCAGTCATCCATCAGCATCTCGTATGGCGCGCCGGCGCGATACCATTCCAGCAGCGTGAATTCCGGGTGGTGCAAAGCGCCGCGCTCGCGGTTGCGGAACGCACGGGCAAAATCGAAGATGCGGCTCTCGCCCGCCGCCAGCAACTTCTTACAGGCGAATTCGGGCGAGGTACGCAAGTAAAGCGGGGCCCGCTCGCCGCCCGGCCCGATCAGTTCGGTCGCGAAGGCGTGCAGATGGGTTTCGTTACCGGGCGAGACCTGCAAGGCCGCGGTCTCGACCTCGACGAAATCGTGGCCGGCAAACCAAGCCCTGAGCGCCGCTGCGATGTGCCCGCGCGCCACCAAAAACGGACGGCGGGCGGCGTGCACGCCGGGTAGCCAGAACGGCGGGTTGCCTCGCACATTCACCTCGACCGGCTGCGCGCGGGCGAGGACTGGCGTCCCGCGCCAGGATGGGTATGGTGCGGCCCGAAACCGCCCCCCGGCGCCCGCCATTCAAGGATCGCTAACGTGAAGGTCATCGCCAGCCAGCTCCGCAAGGGCAATATCGTCGACATCGACGGCAAGCTCTATGTCGTCCTTACCGCGGAAAATTTCCATCCCGGCAAGGGCACGCCCACCACCCAGGTCGATATGCGCCGGATTTCCGATGGCGTGAAGACCTCGCAGCGCTACAAGACCACCGACCAGGTCGAGCGCGCCCATGTCGAGGACCACGACTTCAGCTACCTCTACCAGGACGGCGACGGGTTCCATTTCATGAATCAGGACACCTACGATCAGGTCGCACTGGCGGCCGACCTGATCGGCGACCAGGCGGCCTACCTGCAGGAAGGTATGGTGGTGAAACTCGCCATCCACGAGGGCATCCCGATCTCCATCGATATCCCGGCGAAAGTGACGCTGGAGATCACCGATACCGAGCCGGCCATGAAAGGCCAGACCGCCTCCGGCTCGTTCAAACCGGCCACGCTGTCGAACGGCGGGCGCACCATGGTGCCGACCCATATTGTGGTCGGAACCCGCGTGGTGGTGAACACCGCCGACGGCTCCTATGTCGAGCGCGCCAAGGACTGATCGCGCTTACCGAGTATCCGCGTCTCTTTGTCGCCCGCGCGCAGCTGCCGCGCCTTTCGCGGCGCGGCAACCCTTGTACGCCGCCATCCACTGCCGTTAGTCTTGACCGCAGCCAAGTCTGGTTACCAAGCCAGTCTATCCATTCGGTACAAGGTCAGTCGAGGGGCGTGCATTTGAGACTTCCGGTTCTGATCGGCGTCGCTGCGTTGCTTGCCGCTACCGCAGCCGCTGCCGATGAAATCGAAGCGCCCCGCGTCACCCTCACCCAGGTCAACTGGGCCGAGGCCGCGCTGTCGCTTCCCGCCGACATCACGGGCCGGCCGGCGGAAGAATTCGCCAAGATCAACCTGCAAACGGAAAAGCGTTTTCCCGGCATCGCCAAGAGCAGCGTGCCGGTGCTGCTGCCGATCGATATCGATGCGTTCCGCAAGGACATCGCGGCGGGAAGCACGGACACCGCCACCTCTGACAAATATTTCGGCCCGTTCCACCCGTCGAAGTTTTTTCTGCCGGGACCGGCCGGCTACATGGCGACCTTCTGGCTGCATGACGGCGACGGCGGCATTCACTTCCGCTACCGCAAGCCGATCGAGATTAGTGTCACCGGCGCCGGCATCACCTACGACCTCGATGGCCCCGACCATCAAGAAGTGTTCCCGGTCAAGGACAAGGACCTAGCGGATCAGTTTCCCGGAATAAAACGCATTTTGCGCGAGGCGCATGTGCGCTACGTGTTCAATCGCTTCGGCGTGCCGTACGTGGTCGCCATCCAGTGTTACGACCAGCCGATCGCCTCTCGTTATCTGTCATGCAAAGAGGCCGATCCGATCGCGGTAAAATTCCTCAAGCTGCTGCACACTACTGGCGGCACACCGCAGCAAATCGCCCAACCGCACCTCGATCTCAGCCGGCCGCAGGCGACGTCCGACTTCACCTATTACAGTCCCGGCTATCTCATTCCCAACACCGGCTGGCATAAAATGCCGGGCCGGGCCGACTATCATGTTTATGCGCGCATGCGCTCACCCATCGCCGATGCGCCATCGTACGTGAAGTCGCAATCCTTCATGCCCTGGGGCGACTGCTACCGCACTGGCCGCCGCGGCCCGCTGGGCCGCAAAGGCGCGCATTACAGTTGCAAGGTGAACGACATTCCGCTGGTGTTTGATGAATCGGCGGCGGTAAATTTCACCTATCCGTGGCGCGATAATTTCTGCGAGCAGCGCGATTTCCTCGTCGGCCAGTGCCCGGGCGGTTACGGCCACCAAGGCGAGGACATCCGCCCCGGCAGTTGCACGCTTTTCAACGAAGGCGGCGACCGCTGCCTGCCCTACCAGCATTCCGTCGCCGCCGTGCGCGACGGACTGATCTGGCGCACTGCTGGCAACCTCGCCGCCTATATCGTGATCAACACCAAGAACAGCTTTGTGCGTTTCCGCTATCTGCACATGAATCCGAAATTCATGGATCAGGAAGGGCTCTTGAGCGGGCGCGAAGTGAGCGAAGGCGAGATCATCGGCAAAGTCGCCACCTGGGGCGATTCCGAGAAAGGCACCTCCTACCACATTCATTTCAACATCCAGGTTTTCACCAAGGTCGGTTGGGTTTGGGTCAACCCCTACATGACGCTGGTGCTTGCGTATGAGCGGCAGATCGCCGGCCGCGGCACCGAAATCAAGCCCGGCGATCCGGTACCGCCGGTACCGGACAAGAAGCCATTGATCGCGCATCCGCAGCCCATTCCGGTTCCACCGCCGGCGCCGGGCGCAGAAACGACCGCTACGCAGGCAAGCCCGCCGCCCGCCGCCGACAAGGAAGCCGACGCGAAGACGGCGGACGAAAAGAAAGCAGCGGCAAAGAAAGCGGACGAGGCCAAGCCGAAAAAGCGGCAGCACGTACGCAAGAAACGCCGGCGCAAGCACACCGCAGGCGATTAACGCACTACCGCGGCGGAGTGTCGCGGCGGGCGCAATCATTAGCCATCACGAAAAAGTCCTATTGCGGCCGATTGTTTGCGCAAGCCGCTCCCATACAATGCCGTCATGCGAATCTTGCCGGACCGCACCGCCTCCCCCATTGCAATCAACCGCCGCGCCCTGATGTCGGGGGCGCTCGGCGTCGCGGCAAATGTCGCGCTCGGAGCGCACGCTTTCGCGCAGCCCTCGAATGCCGCCTTCGCCCATTGGGTCGCCGCGTTTCGCGCCCGCGCCATCAAGCGCGGCATTTCACCGGCGACCTATGCGCGGGTGATGAATTCGGTCACTCCGGACATGGATGTGTTGGCGCAAGTCCGCGCGCAGCCGGAATTCACCGAGAAGCTCTGGCAGTATATCAACCGTCGCTGCTCGGAATGGCGCGTCATCACCGGCAAGGAACGCACCAAGCAATATGCCGACCTCTTGGCGCGCATCGAAAAAGATTACGGCGTCGACCGCACCATCATGCTCGCCATCTGGGGCATGGAATCCTCCTTCGGCGACGTGATGACCAATCGGAAATACATGCGGCCGGTGATTCCGGCGCTTGCCACGCTGGCCTGGCGCGAGCAGCGCCGGCGCCGCTATTGGGAAACCGAACTGCTCAACGCGCTCACCATCGTCGACCGCGGCTGGGCCAAGCCCTCCGACATGATCGGCTCCTGGGCCGGCGCCATGGGCCACACCCAATGGATGCCGGAGGTGTGGCTGAACATGGGCGTCGACTACGACCGCGACGGCCGCGCCAATCCCTTCGGCGAACCGGCCGACGCCATGGCCGGCACTGCGCGCTATCTGGTCGAGCGCGGCCACTACCGGCGCGGCGAGGCCTGGGGCTGCGAGGTGATAACGGGCGGACGCACGTCCGGCGGCTTGCGGACCTACGCGCAGTGGCACGCGCTCGGCGTCAAACGCGCCGACGGCAAGCCCTTCGCACGACCGCATGACCGGGTGAAACTCTGGGTTCCCCAGCGCGGCGGACCTGTCTTTCTGATCGGGCAGAATTTCCGTAGCGTTTATTCCTACAACCCTTCCACCGCCTACGCCCTCGCCCTTTGTCATCTCGGCGACTTGATCGGCGGTGGCGATCACTTCCACAAATTGTTCCCCGGCGGCGAACGCATCCCGACCATGGCCGAGGTCAAGGAAATCCAGCGCCGGCTCAACGAGCGCGGCTTCAAGACCGACGGCGTCGACGGCCGCAGTGGCAGCAGCACCATCAAGGCCATCCTCGCCTTCGAGAAAAAGGTCGGCATGAAACCAGCCGACGGCTACGCCGGCTTGAAGGTTTTAGCCCGATTGCGTCAGAGCCCGTAATCCGGTTGGATGCGGCCCGCCGCCGCAGGGCGGCGCATGTGGGGTTTTGACGCCGTGACGGATTCCAAGCGACAGCGCGCGCCGGCGCAACGCCTTCGCGACGCCGCATTGTCGGCGGTCGACCGGCCGGTTCCCTCCGGCGTCAATGCGCCGGCTTTCGGCAGCGACGTGGTGGCCGACGCATTGCGCGCATCCGGCGTCGACTATATCGCGCTCAATCCGGGTGCCAGCTACCGCGGCTTTCACGACAGTCTGGTCAACTATCTCGGCAACGAGCAGCCGCAGATCCTGCTGTGCCTGCACGAGGAAAGCGCCATCGCCATCGCGCATGGCTACGCCAAGGTCACCGGGCGCGCCATGGCGGCGATGGTGCATTCCAATGTCGGGCTGATGCACGGCACCATGGCGATCTTCAACGCCTGGTGCGACCGCATGCCGATACTCATTCTCGGTGCCACCGGACCGGTCGACGCCGTCAAGCGCCGGCCCTGGATCGACTGGATCCACACTTCGCGCGACCAGGGCGCGCTGGTGCGCGGCTACACCAAATGGGACGACCAGCCGGTATCTCCCGCCGCCGCGCGCGAAGCGGTGCTGCGCGCCGCCTGGATTGCCAACACGCAGCCGTGCGGGCCGACCTACGTCAATCTCGACGCCGGCATGCAAGAGGAAAAACTCGCAGAGCAGCCCACCCCGATCGACCCACAACGCTTCATGCCGGAGATTGCAAGCGCGCCCGCCGCCGACGTCGTCGAAAAGGCCGCCGCGCTGTTGCGTGACGCCAAGCACCCGTTGATCCTCGCCGGCCGCGTGTCGCGCGATGTCGATGCCTGGGACGCGCGCGTAGCGCTGGCCGAGCGGCTCGCGGCACATGTCGTCACCGACATCAAGGTCGGCGCCGCCTTCCCGACCGACCATCCGCTGCATATCGGCGCGCCAAGTTTCATCGCGCCAACGCCCGATGCGCTGGACGCCATCCGCGAAGCCGACGTCATCCTTAGCCTCGACTGGATCGATGTCGCGGGCACGCTCCAACAGACCGGCAACACCACCGCCAAGATCGTGCAGGTCTCGAACGACCATCATCTGCACAATGGCTGGAGCATGGACTATCAGGGCCTGCCGCCGGTCGATGCGTTCATGGCTTGCGCGCCGGAAGCCGCGGTGCCGGCTTTGCTCGCAGCGCTCGGGCCCGGCAAGCCGCGCGCCGTACCAGCAGCCAAAGCCGCACCATTCAAGCCGGAAGGCGACAAGCTCACCGTCGATCATCTCGCCGCCAGCTTGCGCGACGCAGTCGGCAAGCGGCCCTGCTCGCTCACCCATGTCTCGCTGTCGTGGAACGGCGCCAGCTGGCCCTTCCGACATCCGCTCGACTATCTCGGCTCCGACGGCGGCGGCGGCGTTGGCGGCGGGCCCGGCATTTCGGTCGGCGCGGCGCTGGCGCTGAAGGGCTCAGGACGCCTGCCGGTTGCTGTCTGCGGCGACGGCGATTTCCTCATGGGCGTCACCGCGCTGTGGACGGCCGCGCACTACAAGATCCCGCTGCTCATGGTGATCGCCAACAACCGCTCCTTCTTCAACGACGAGCTACATCAGGAACGCGTCGCGCGCATGCGCAACCGCCCGGTGGAGAACCGCTGGGTCGGCCAGCGCATTTCGGATCCCGACATCGACCTCGCCGCCATGGCGCGCGCGCAGGGCGCGCAAGGCTTCGGCCCCGTGACGGTGATCGGGGACCTCGCAACCACACTGGAAAAGGCCATCGCCGCGGTCGAGGCCGGCGCCGTCGCGGTCGTCGACGTGCGCGTGGAGCCGGGCTACACGGCCGCCATGACCGCGGTCATGGCGCGGAAGTAGTCGGTGGTCGCGCCTCAAGCTGAGGGCGGATCGAAACCGCAGGCGATCCAGACCTTGCGGCTTTCCGGTTCGGTCAGGAAGCTGATGAACGCGGCCGCCGGTCCGGCAACCGGGCTCGCGGCGGTCACGCCGGCACCATAGACGTTCGTCATTTGCAGCGCCGCCGGCAACTCGCCTGCGCGCGCGACGCCCGGCACATTGACGATCTCGCTGTTCGGGAAGAAGCCCATCTCAGCCTCCCCGCTGGCGATCATGGTAACGCCGCCGGCAAGTCCCGCTCTGAGGATGACCCGCCCCGCCAATGCATCGGCGAGCCCAAGCGCCTTGATGATCTTTTCGCTGTGTGCGCCGCTCGGGGTGGCGCTGGGCGGCGCATGCACCACGGAGCGTGCACCGAGCAGCGCGGCGCGAAGTTTCTCGGGCGTCGACACGTCGGGCACAACAACACCCTCCCTGACGCCGAGCGCAAGCGAGATATTGGCCAGCGCCGCACGGCCGGCCGCCAGCACCGTGCCGTCCCTGACGTAAGCCTCGATCAGCGGCACCGGCATCACCAGCACGTCGAGCGCGGCGTGCGCGGCAACGCGGGCCGCGATCCCGCTCATGGTGTCGTAGAGCGCATTGAGCCGGTGACCGGTCCGGCTTTCGAACAGCGGGCCAAGCTGGTCGAACACCGGCTTGGGCGCGCCGCCCGCAATGCTGGTGACCGTCGCCATGCACTCAAACCTTAAAGGCTTCCAGCGTGCCGGGGTGGAACAGTTCTTCCGGCTTCAGCAGACGCGGCGAAAGCCCTTGCGCATTGTGGTGACGCAAAAAAGTCTCCAGCGTCTTGCGGTTGGGTTCGACGCCGTAGGACCAGAAGTCATCGCCCATTAGAGTGCGCGCTTCGCTCAAGCGTTCCTCGACGAAAGGCAGCGTCACCTTGGTGGCCGAGGTGTCGCTCAACAATGCGAGCGCCGATTGCTTGGCTTGCGTGAAAGCCTTGAACACCGCCCCTGGCAGCCACGGATGTTGCTCGGCCAGCGCGCGCCGCACGCCGACCAGGTGCATGATCGGGAAAATGCCGGTGCGCTGGTAATAATCCTTCGCGGCTGCCACCGGATCGGGAAACAGCCACCCGATATTCGGCGTGTCCTCCGCCAGCGCCGGCGGGCGCGGCGCAATGAATCCGTCGATGGCACCGTCCTTGAGCAGCGCCGAAATCGACTTGCCGGCGGGCGCGTCTTCTAGTTTCACGCCGGCCGGCAGCTTGATGCTGATTTTCTCCGGCCGGTTGGCGTCCTCGATGCCGCCACGCACCCAATGGATGTCGGACGGTTTCACGCCGTGATCGTCCTCGAGAATGGCGCGCGCCCACACGTTGGCGGTCAATTGGTATTCCGGCAGCCCGACCTTTTTGCCCTTGAGGTCGGCGGGCTTCTTGATGCGGTCGGTGCGCACATAGATCGAGGTGTGGCGGAAGGCGCGCGACACGAAGGCCGGCACGCCGACATAGGGGCAGTCGCCTTGCGCCGTCTTGACGGTGAAGCTCGACAGCGACAGTTCACAGATGTCGAATTCGGCGTGACGGAAGGCGCGGAAGAATATTTCCTCCGGTGACAGCGTCATGCAAACCGGATCGACGCCGTCGATCTGCATGGAGCCATCGACAAGCGCGCGCGTACGGTCATAGGGGCCGACGGCGAGGGAAAGATTAAGCTTGGCCATGATGCGCCCGGGCGAGATTTGGTCCGGGCGAAGTCATAGGCGAAACGACGCGCCAAGGCAAAGCGGCGGCGCGCGTTCTGCGCTCAGCTCGGCTGGCTCTTCAGAAAATCGCGGAAGCTGCCCTTCTCGTATGCCTTCTCGCGCACGAAACGGAACAAGACGAGAAAGTCGTCGGGCCGCAGATAGCCCGGCGCGCGCGCCACTTCGCGTTTGGCCGGCGCCAGATCGTTCAAGCCCGCTGGCGTTTCCGGGAAGAACTGGAAGGTGGGTGTGAAGCGCACGCCGTATTTCCGCGCCAGCGCCTTTTCCGACAGTTCGCTGCCGTCGAAATCCTTCACCTTGCGGTCGCCGATAGTGTTGAGTTGCAGCACTTCGAAATTCGCCTTGATGTAGTCGGCGATGCGAGGTTGCGCGAAATTGACCAGATGCGTTTCCCGGCAATAGGGACAGCCGCGCAACTCCCACATGATGGCAAACCGCTTGCCGGCGGCGTGGGCGGCGTTGAGATCTTCGGAAAGATCGAGGAAGCTTTGCAGGAACCACGGCTCGGTCAGGAGCCCGTCGGCGGTCGTTAGCGGCTCCTTGGCCGGCTCCGCGGCACGCACGCGTGTAACGCCCAAAGTCGCAAGCGCGCCGGCGCCCATCAGTAGATCGCGTCTTGTGGTCATGGCATTTATGCCGTCGTTATGTCGCAAGCCCCGGCGACAACCGGGCCTCGCCGCGTTTCCCGCCCATGGTTATATTCGAATTCTGCTATACCATGTCTTCAAAGTCCGGTGAACGCCAATGATAGTCCGCCTCGCCCGCGCTGCCTGTCTCGCCCTCCTGCTCTGCATCGGCACCGCCAGGGCCGACGAACTCACCGATTTCAACGCCGCGGTCGAGGCCGCCGCCGTCCATACCCGGGTCGCCATCGGCTATTTGCGCACCGGCAATGTCGATCTTGCTTCGCTCGAAATTGACCGGCTGCGGGCAGCCTGGGCCAAACTGTCGCAGCGCTTCTCGGGCAAGCGCCCGGCCGCGTTCAACGGCAACGTGCTCTATGCCAAGACCCTGGTCGGCATCAATGCGCGCCTGGTCGGCGCGGACCTGTTGCTGAAATCCGGGCACCTTGACGGCGCACGTCAATCGCTCGAGGCCGTGCGTGGCGATCTTTACGCCTTGCGCAAATCGGCGCACGTCGTGGTGCTGGCCGACTGCATCCTCGATTCCAACAAGGCCGCCGCCGCATTCATGGTTTACGACAAACCCGACCTCGATTGGAGCAAGCCGGGCACCGGGCCTGCCGTCGCCGAGAAAGGTGCGACCTACGCCAAGGTGCTGACCCGCTGTAATGCCACGGCAAGCGAAGCGATCCGCAAGTCGCCAGAATTTCGCCGGCTGATCGACGAGGCGCAGACCGAACTCGCCAAGGTCCCCGAAGCAGTCGCAAACCACGACACCACCAAGCTGCATCGGATCTACGGCTCGCTGCGCGCGATCAACAATCTGCTGGCGTTCCGCTACGGCTAGCGCGGCCGCACGACTATCCTATTTTTCCAAGCGCAGGAAACATCTCGACCAGCCAATTTGCGATGACCGCCATCTGTCCGGTGACGATCAGCACGCCGGTGACGATCAGCAATAGGCCCATTGCCTTTTCGATCATGTCGAGCCGCTTACGGAAGCGCGCGCTCCAGCGCATGAACGCGCCGGCAAAACTCGCCGCCACCAGGAACGGCACGCCGATGCCGAGCGAATAGATGAACAACAGCCGCGCGCCCTCGCCCGCGCTGTCCTGCGCGCCCGCCACCAGCAGGATCGCGGCCAGCACCGGCCCGACGCAAGGCGACCAGCCGAAACCGAAAGCAAGCCCGATCACGTAGGCGCCGATCAACCCGGCCGGTTTTTCCGCCAGCCCGATGCGCACGGTGCGGTCGAACAGCGGGATGCGGAACAGGTGAAGAAAATGCAGCCCCATCAGGATGACGAAAATTCCGGCGACGTAGCTCAGCAGCACCAAATGGGCGCTGACCGCCTGGCCGATCCAGGACGCGGTGGCACCGAGGATGACGAATACGGTGCTGAAACCTGCCACGAAACACAGCGCCGCCAGCATCACCGCCAAGCGCACCTGGCCGCGCTTGCCCTCGTTCAATTCCTCGATGGAAACGCCCCCCATATAGGCGAGGTAAGGCGGCACCAGCGGCAATACGCAGGGCGAGGCAAAGGACAAAAGCCCAGCCACAAAGGCCCCGCCCGCGCTCACGTCGAGACTCATGCCTGGCTCCGGTCCATCGACATATTCGGTTTCTGTGATATATTAGCCGCGATTCAAGTGCTTGTCTCTAGTGTCCCGTCTCCGGTGGAGAACGAAGTTGGCGACCAAGTCGCACCTGCTAAAATTTTTTTCTATCTTCTCTCTCGTCGGCGCAATGATTATCGCGTTCGGCGGCATGCGTGCGCATGGTGCCGAGCTCGTCATGTTCGAACAAGCCGGCTGTTCCTGGTGCGAAGCCTTCGATCGCGACATCGGCTTGATTTATAATAAGACCGATGAAAGCGCGCGCGCGCCGCTGCGGCGTGTCGATATTGCGCAGCCGTTGCCGCCCGATCTTTCGTTTGTTGTGGTGGAACGGTTAACGCCGCTGTTCGTACTGGTAGACAAAGGCCACGAAATCGGACGCATTCGCGGTTATGGCGGCCCGGAGGTTTTCTGGACTCAGCTTTTCATGCTAATGCAGAAACTCGACGGAGCCGGAACGGGTGGTGAACGCATGCAGCGAAGTGAAAATACTTTGCGCACGCGCGGTTGATCTCCTGTATTCTGCCGCCGCCGGCCGCGTCGATGGGAAATAAGTGGATATGGAATTGCATCGCATGGATATTGCCACACGCTCGAATGAACTCGAGCGGATGACGGACAACGCCAAGCGCGCGAGCGATTTCCTCAAGGCACTGGCGCACGAAAGCCGGCTGATGATGCTGTGCATTCTCGCCGAGGGCGAGAAGTCGGTGAGCGAGCTGGAAGAAGAACTTGGCCTGCGTCAGCCGACGGTCTCGCAGCAGCTCGCGCGCCTGCGCGCGGACGGCCTCGTTACCACGCGCCGCGACGGCAAGACCATCTACTACAGCGTCGCCAGCGAAGAAGCGCGCACCATTATCGGCGCGATTTACGACGTGTTTTGTCGAAAGGCGCGCAAGCGCTGAAGCGGTCGCACCCTACCGCCCCGCTCCCTTGTCGATCATCCGGGCCAGCGCCCGGCCGATGCAGAGATAGCCGTCGCCCGAATTGTGCAGGCCGTCGAAGGCAACAAGGCCTTCTACGCCATTGGCATGCGCCTGCTGCATGAGGCGGTAGCGCGGGAAAAGCCCCACCGCTGCCTCGCTTGCAACGCCGGCAATAAGCTTCTCCATGGCGAAGCGCGCGGACTTGGTGCGCACAACCGGCGAGTCCTGCAGGTCCATCAGAATCACGTCGGCATTAGCCTTTTTCAGCCGCTCGACGCCCTTGCGCAGCGATTGTTTGGCGTTGCTGGCGATGCCGTGCCAGACCACAGTGTTGGTGCCGAGCTGCCACACCACCAGGTCCGGCTTGTACTTGAGCACGTCGGTGTCAAATCGTGCGAGCATACCGCCCATCGTGTCGAGGACATGGCCGCTGTTGATCACGTCGATGTGCACTGACGGATGCAGCCGGGAAAGCTCCGCCTTCATGACTTCCGGATATCCCGGCCCGAAGGTGCCGAAACCGCTGGTCGACGAAGAGCCCAGCGCGACGATTGTCACCGGCTGGCCAGCGCGTAATTTTGCTCGGGTTCGGGCCGGCACCGCGCCAAGGCTCATCCGGGCAGCAATCGCGAGACAGCGCTCGACATTCTTTGGCGTGCCCGCAACGGCCGCGCCCGCGCAATAAAACCAGCCGAGCACGGCGAGACAACTCGCGGCAATTCCAAGCGGCGCTGTGCGCGAGTTCCCCATGCATCGCTCCACAAATTCTAAGGCGCGGCGATATCCGCAAGCCGCAACTGCACCCGTTCCTGGCCTTGCCAGCGATCGATCGCGAGATTGCCGGCGGCATGGACCGCGCGGCCGCGGTTGTCGATCAGCGCCTTGCCGAGCGGCGTGCCCACGGCACGGAACGCGATCGCATTGACGAGCTTGCCGTCGCCGGATTTCAGCCGCACGCGGATGTGGTTCTCGCCCATCGGATCGGCGTAAGCGATGGTGTGCGTCGGCAGCGCCAAGAGCGGCTCCGGATTGCCGGCGCCGTAGGGGCCCGCGCGCGAAAGCATGTCGGCGAGTGCCAGGTTGACGGCGCCGGCGCTCACCGCGCCGTCGATCAGCAATGCGCGCTCGCGCCGCGCCGCTTCCACCGGCGACGCCAGACTGTCCTCGAGAAAGGCGCGGAACGCCGCCAGCGAATCTTTTTTCAACGTAATCCCGGCGGCCATGGCATGACCACCGCCCTTGATAAGCAGACCGTCGCGCACCGCCTGGCGCACGGCGCGGCCGAGATCGACGCCGGCGATCGAACGCCCCGATCCGGTACCGATGCCGCCGCGCTCCAAAGCAATCGCAAAAGCCGGCCGCCCGTAGCGCTCCTTCAGCCGGGCCGCCACCAACCCGACCACGCCCGCATGCCAGCTTTCCTGCGCGGTAACGACCACCGCGCCCTGCTCTTCCAGACCCAGCGCCGCCATGGCTTCGGCTTCCGCCTGCGCCAAGGTTGCCTGTTCGATGGCGCGGCGCTCGTGATTGAGGCGGTCGAGTTCGGCGGCGATGCGGGCGGCTTCCACCGGGTCCTCCTCCAGCAGCAGGCGCACGCCGAGATCGGCGCGCCCGATGCGGCCGCCGGCATTGATGCGCGGCCCCAGCAGGAAGCCGAGATGCCAGGGTTCCGGCGGGCCGGTAAGACGCGCGACGTCCATCAGCGCGGTTGAGCCCACATGATCGCGACGCCTTAGTGCGATGAGCCCCTTGGCGACGAAGGCGCGGTTGAGCCCGGTGAGCGGCACCACGTCGGCGACGGTGCCGAGCGCGACCAGATGCAACAGCGCCAGCAAATCGGGCTCGCTCCGCATGCCGGTCCAGAAATTGCGCGCGCGCAAGCTCCGCGTCGCCGCGACCAATGTGAGGAACACAAGGCCCACCGCGGCGAGATGCCCGAGGCCGGACAGATCGTCGGCGCGGTTGGGATTGACGATGGCCGCGGCCGCCGGCAATTGCTCGTCGGCCTGGTGATGATCGATGACGACCGTGTCGAGGCCCAGCCGCTTTGCTTCCGCCAGCGGCTCGCCGCTGGTCGTTCCGCAATCGACGGTGATCAACAGCTTTGCGCCGCGCTCGGCGAAGGAGCGGATGGCGTCCACGTTCGGGCCATAGCCTTCAAAGATGCGGTCCGGGATGTGCACGATCGGATCGAGGCCGCAATGGCGCAGGTAGCGGCAAAGCAGCGCCGCTGAGGTGGCGCCATCGACGTCATAGTCGCCGAAAATGGCGACCGCCTCTTCATTGACGATCGCGTCGGCAATACGCGCCGCCGCGGCTTCCATGTCGGTGAGCGTATTCGGATCGGGCATCAGCCGCTTGATGCTGGGGTCGAGAAAGGCCTCGACCGCGTCCGCCTCGACATCTCGTCCGGCCAGCACCCGCGCCAGCAATTCCGGAATGCCGTGCCGCTGCGCGATGGCCAGCGCGCGCGCCTGCCCGCGCGCGTCCAGCCGGTCGCGCCAAGCGCGCCCGCTCTCCGAGCGTTCGACGCCGAGGAAGCAGCGCTCGCTTTCTTTCAGAACCGTCGCCGGCAAAACCATCGCCAGACCACCATGCGCGTAACGCTCTGCGTCCGCCCCGAATCGAATACGCAAACAACCGATCGTATCGAATCCGCCGGCCGCCGCGCGCCGGCGGCGCAAAAACTCAATCGAGGTAGAATTTATCGAATTGCCGATGCTCGGCGACGACCCGGCGCACGGTGCCGGTGATCGAGCGCATCACCACTGTTTCGGTCTCGATCACGTCCTTGCCGAACTTAACGCCCGACAGCATTGGCCCGTCGGTCACGCCGGTGGCGGCGAACAGGCAGTCGCCCCTCACCATGTCCTCGATCTCATACTTCTTCTTGAAATCCTTGATGCCCATTTTTGTGGCCCGCTCGCGCCGCTCCTCGGTGTCGAGCACCAGCCGTGTTTGCATCTGACCGCCGATACAGCGCAACGCGGCAGCCGCCAGCACGCCTTCCGGCGCGCCGCCGACGCCGAGATAGATGTCGATGCCGGTCTTGCGTTCGGCGCAATGGATCACGCCGGCAACGTCGCCGTCGGTGATCAGCGTCACCGAGGCGCCGGTCTTGCGGATCGCCGCGATCATGTCGGCGTGGCGCGGACGATCGAGCAGGATGGCGGTGATGCCTTCCGGCTTGACGCCTTTCGCCTTGGCGAGTGCGAGTATGTTTTCTTGCGCCGGCGCGTCGAGATCGACCACGCCTTTCGGATAGCCGGGGCCGATGGCGATCTTGTCCATATAGACGTCGGCGGCGTGCAGCAGCGTGCCGGATTCCGCCATGGCCAGCGTGGCGATCGCGCCCGGCATGTTCTTGGCACAGAGCGTGGTGCCTTCCAGCGGATCGACCGCGATATCGACTTTCGGGCCCTGCTTGGTGCCGACCTTCTCGCCGATGAACAGCATCGGCGCCTCGTCGAGTTCGCCCTCACCGATCACCACCGTGCCGTCAATCGGCAGCCGGTTGAGCTCGCGCCGCATGGCGTCGACGGCGGCCTGATCGGAGGCTTTCTCCTTGCCGAGACCGCGCAGGCGCGCGGCCGAGACCGCGGCGCGCTCGGTCACCCGCACGATCTCGAGGGTGAGAATACGCTCCAGCAGGAGTTCTGCCTGGACAGTAATCGACGCCATGGCTTGCGTTCCCCCTCGCCTCAACCGCAGGTCAGTTCTTTTCGATCCGGATGACCTGCGGCCGTCCTGAGATCACCCTATCGCGCCCCACCGCGGCAAGGGCCTTGCGCACGGCGTCCTCGGTGGTGGCGTAGGTAATGAGGATAACGGGGACGGAACCGCTTTTGGCCTCCCCGCTCGGGCCGATGTGGCGTTGCACGATCAACTCCAGCGAAATCTCCTGTTCGGCGAGGCGCTTGGCGATTGTTGCCGCGGTTCCCGGCTTGTCGCGCGCCAGCAGGCGAATGTAGTAGCCGCCCTCATGCCGCTGCATCGGCGCCTTTTGCACGCCGACAAGCCGCACGGCCGGCCGCCCGAACGGCGCGGTGCGCACCCCGCGGGCGACGTCGCCGATGTCGGAGAGCACCGCCGAGGCGGTGGCAGTCCCGCCGGCGCCGGGCCCGACCAGCGTGAGCGGGTTGATCCCCTCGGCGTCGATGGTGACGGCATTGGTCACCCCCATCACCTGGGCGATGGCGGAATCCTTGCGCACCATGGTCGGATGGACGCGCTGCTCGATGCCCTTCGGCGTCTTCACCGCCACGCCCAACAATTTCACGCGGTAACCGAGCTCGTCGGCGGCGATCAGATCGGCCGGCGCGATCGAGGAAATGCCTTCCACGTAAATCGCACTCTGCTCGACGCGGATGCCGAAGGCGAGGCTGGCCAGGATCGCGAGCTTCTGCGCGGTGTCGTGACCCTCGACGTCGAAAGTCGGGTTGGCTTCCGCGTAGCCGAGCCGCTGCGCTTCTTTCAGGCACTCGGCGAAAGTCATGTTGTCCTGCTCCATCCGCGTCAGGATGTAATTGCAGGTGCCGTTGAGAATGCCGTAGATGCGCTCGAACGAATTGCCGGCAAGCCCCTCGCGCAGCGTCTTCACGATCGGGATGGCGCCGCCGACCGCGGCCTCGAAATTGAGCGCGGCGTGATGCTTCTCGGCAAGGCCTGCGAGCTTGATGCCGTATTTGGCGAGCAGCGCCTTATTGGCCGTAACCACCGATTTGCCGGACGCCAGCGCCGCTTCGACAGCGGCTTTTGCGGGATTGCCGGTGCCGCCGATCAGCTCGACGAAAACGTCGATGCCGGGTGCGCGCGCAAGCGCAACCGGATCGGAAAACCATGCCATTCTTTTCAGGCTGACGCCGCGATCCTTGGCCTTTGAGCGCGCACAAACCGCAACGACCTCGATGGGCCGGCCGCAACGCACGGCGAGCGCCGAGCGCTGGCGTGCAATTTGGGCGATCAAGGCGGCGCCGACCGTGCCCAAACCGGCGACGCCTACTTTCAACGCTGGAGCCATGAAACGCGCTTGATCCGGTCGGAGGGTTAGCGCCGCGTCGCCAGCGGGACGACGTTGTGAAGCTGCTCGGGCGCGTTTTCGAGGAAACGGCGGACATTACGCGCCGCCTGGCGGATGCGCTGCTCGTTCTCCACCAGCGCGATGCGCACGTGACCTTCGCCATATTCGCCAAAACCAATGCCGGGCGCCACCGCAATGTCGGCCTTCTCGACCAACAGCTTGGAGAATTCCACGCTGCCGAGTTCCTTGAACGGCTCCGGCAGCGGCGCCCAGGCAAACATCGAGGCGTGCGGCTTCGGTACGTGCCAGCCGGCGCGGCCGAAACTTTCCACCATCACGTCGCGCCGCCGCTTGTAGGTCTCGCGCATCTCCTTGATGCAATCGTCGGGCCCGTTGAGCGCGGCGATGGCCGCCACCTGGATCGGGGTGAAGGCGCCATAGTCGAGATAGGACTTCACCCGCGCCAGCGCCGCGATGATGCGCTCGTTGCCGACTGCGAAGCCGATGCGCCAGCCCGGCATCGAATAGGTCTTCGACATCGAGGTGAACTCGACCGCGATGTCCATAGCGCCCGGAACCTGCAGCAGCGAGGGCGGCGGATTGTTCTCGAAATAGACTTCGGCGTAAGCGAGATCGGACAGAATGAGGATCTCATGCTTCTTCGCGAACGCGACGAGCTCTTTGTAGAAATCGATGCTCGCCACGTAGGCGGTCGGATTGGCGGGATAGCAGACCACGACCGCCGTCGGCTTGGGGATCGAGTGGATGATCGCCCGTTCCAGCGTGTGAAAGAAATTCGACGTCGGCTCCGACGGCACGCCGCGCACGGCGCCGCCGGCCATCAGAAAACCGAAGGCATGGATCGGGTAGCTCGGATTTGGCACCAGCACCACGTCGCCCGGCGCGGTGATCGCCTGCGCCACATTGGCGAAGCCCTCCTTCGAGCCCAGCGTGGTGACGATCTGCGTCTCCGGATTGAGCTTCACCCCGAAGCGGCGCTCGTAATACTTCGCTTGCGCCAGGCGCAACTTGGGAATGCCGCGCGAGGCGGAATACCGGTCGGTGCGCGGCTTGCCCAAAGTCTCCTTGACCTTGTCGATGACGTGGGCGGGCGCCGGCAAATCCGGATTGCCCATGCCGAGGTCGATAATGTCCGCCCCCGCGTTGCGGGCGCGCGCCTTGGCCAGGTTCACCTCTTCGAACACGTAGGGCGGCAAGCGGCGGATGCGGTAGAAAACGTCCATCGGGTTAAACCTTGGTGTCGGCTGCCCTTTCCAGCCGGCGGGCGTGGCCCCGGCTGGCTTTTATCACGGGTTGGTCTTGGCGCCAGCGGTCTCGCCGTTTTGGGCGTCCGCCGGCTTCTTTTTCGCGGTCTTTTTAGCGTTCTTTTTCGTGGTCTGGCGGATTTTTTCGTCCTCCGGCTTAGTACCTTCCTGCCGGTTGCGAACCGCGGTGAGCTCCTGTTCGAGCCGCAACTGGTCTTCCGCCGACATCGGTTCGGTGGCCCGCGGCGGCGGCATGTCGTGCACAGCCGGATACTGGTAGGGCGTCGCCGGGCGCGCGGGCGCGTCCGCGGGCAGCGCCACCGAGGCCGGTAGGTCATCCATGACCTGACCCGACGTGCAGCTGACCATCACGGCCAGGCTCAAGGCAGCCAAAAGCAAGCGTCCAACGGTGCGCATCATGTTTCGCGAGGCCTGCGGTCTGACCGGGAAATCCATGCAGACTCAATGAATTATAACATAGTCCCGCTAACCGGCTAATATGGCGGCAGCAAGTCGGCGGTGCCCCCAAGGCCCCGGGCGCAGCGAAACGCCGGCGAAACCATGGGACCAAAACCCGCCTTGCAGCCGGGCCCGGTCCGGGCCACTTGTTGTGCGGGAACCGACCTGATGCGCATGGAAACGCCCACCACCGAACCGGCCAAGATCGGCAGCGTCGATGTCGAGGCGTTTTCGCACAATCTCGCGCGCCTGATCGAAGAAGGCGGCAAGGCGCTCGCCGCTTATCTGAAGCCGCGCGAAGAAGGCAAGATCAAAAGCGCGCTGGCCGACGAAGTCAGCGAGGTGGTCAAGAGCATCGGCCTGGTGCTGGAATATTGGCTCTCCGACCCCCAGCGCGCGGCCGAACTGCAGGCGAGACTCGGGCGCGCCTACCTCGATCTGTGGGCGGCCACGGCCAAGCGCATGACGGGGGAGGCTTCCGAGCCGGTGGCCAAGCCCGACGCGAAGGACAAGCGCTTTTCCGACCCGGAGTGGTCGCAGAACCAGTTCTTCGACTTCCTCAAGCAGGCCTATCTGCTCACCACCCATTGGGCCGAGTACCTGGTCAGGGAGGCCGAGGGCGTCGACCCCCACACGCGCCTGAAAGCCGAATTTTACATCAAACAAATCGCCAATGCGGTCTCGCCGTCGAATTTCGTGCTCACCAATCCGGAGCTGCTACGCGAGACCTTCTCCTCGAACGCCGAAAATCTGGTGCGCGGCATGCATATGCTCGGCGAAGACATCAAGGCCGGCCACGGAAACTTGCGCATCCGCCAGTCCGACCCGTCAATGTTCGAGGTCGGGCGCAACCTTGCGCTCACGCCCGGCAAGGTGATCTTCCAGAACGAGCTGATGCAGCTCATCCAATACGAGGCGACGACGCCCGACGTGCTCAAGGTTCCGCTGCTGATCGTACCGCCCTGGATCAACAAGTTTTACATCCTCGATCTGACGCCGGAGAAGTCCTTCATCAAGTGGTGCGTCGACAACGGCCTGACCGTCTTCGTGATTTCCTGGGTCAACCCGGACGCCGAACTCGCGGGAAAGAGTTTCGAGCAGTACATGCGCGAAGGCGTGATCGCGGCACTCGATGCGGTGAAGGAAGCGACCGGCGAGGCCAAGGTCAATGCGATCGGCTACTGCGTCGGCGGAACGCTGCTCGCGATCACGCTCGCATATCTTGCGGCCAAAAAGCAGAACCGCGCGCAATCGGCCACTTTATTCACGGCGCAGGTCGATTTCACCTACGCTGGCGACCTGATGGTGTTCGTCGACGAGGAGCAGATCAAGCACCTCGAAGCGCACATGAACGAACAGGGCTACCTTGAAGCCGCGCGCATGGCCAATGCCTTCAATCTGCTGCGCTCCAACGACCTGATCTGGCCGTACGTGGTCAACAACTATTTGCGCGGCAAGAAGCCGTTCCCGTTCGACATCCTGTATTGGAATTCCGACGCCACCCGCATGCCGGCGGCCAATCACTCTTTCTATATGCGCAATTGCTATCTCGACAACCGCCTCACCAAGGGCGAAATGGAAATCGCCGGCATCACCCTCGACCTGCGCAAGGTCAAGGTTCCGATCTACAATCTTGCCACGCGCGAGGATCATATCGCGCCGGCAAAGTCGGCGCTGTTCGGCTCGCAGTATTTTGGCGGGCCGGTGAAGTTCGTGCTGGCCGGGTCGGGTCACATCGCCGGCGTCGTCAATCCGCCCGGCAAGCAGAAATATCAATACTGGACCGGCGGCGCGCCAGGCGGCTCCGATCTCGGCGCATGGCTGACGAATGCCATGGAATTTCCCGGCTCATGGTGGCCGGACTGGCTCGACTGGCTGAAAGCGCAGGACGCCGAAACCGTGCCTGCCCGCAAGATCGGGAGCGGCAAGCTCAAGCCAATCGAGGATGCGCCCGGTTCCTACGTCAAGGTGAGAAGCTGGGAATAAAGCCGCCCGTCCGCGCGATAACGGGCTCGTGACTGCGGCGGGCCGCGACAGGCTCGCTCGCATCCACTAAACTCGCCGCCGCCAATTCAATATTTTGGGGAACGGTGATGTCCAAGGAACTGTTGTGGCTGACACTCACGGTCATCCTGACCGGGCTGCTGTGGGTGCCGTATATTCTCGACCGCATCATGGTGCGCGGGCTGATCGGCGCGATGGCTAACCCCTCGCGCAACGACAAGCCGCAGGCGGCCTGGGCACAGCGGCTCTATTTCGCCCACACCAATGCGGTCGAAAACCTGGTGATCTTCGCCACTTTGGTTCTGATCTTGAACGCTATGCACCATTCGACCATGAGCACGGTGATCGCCTGCGCGGTCTATTTCTGGGCACGGCTGGCGCACGTCATCATCTACGCGCTCGGCGTTCCAGTGCTGCGCACGCTGTCCTTCGCGGTCGGCTTCCTGGCGCAAGCGGCGCTGGTGCTGGCGGTGTTCGGGAAGCTCTAGCGCGCGAACCCGAAATTCAGTGTAGCGGCCCCGCCCGCTCGACAATCGCGCGCAGATCAAGCCCGCGCGGCAGCAGGCCGAAGGCCGAACCGCTGTCGCCGGTAAGCCGCGAGGCGCAGAACGCGTCCGCCACCGCGGCCGGCGCATGCTTGATGAGCAGTGCGCCCTGCAAGGCCAGCACTAGATCGTGCGTGAGCGCACGCGCCCGCGATTCGCCATTGTGCTCAGCGCCTTGTAGATGCTCTTGCAAGTGTTGCACGAAAGCGCGCAGGCGCTTGTCGCCGCCATTCTCGAGCTCCGCGCGCAACACTTCGACCGCGTTCGGCGTGCGCGCGATGGCGCGCAGCACGTCGAGACACATGACGTTGCCCGAGCCTTCCCAGATCGAATTGACCGGCGCCTCGCGGTAGAGCCGCGGCATGATGCTTTCCTCGATATAGCCGGAGCCGCCCAGCACCTCCATGGCCTCGAAGGTCAGATAGGGCGCGCGCTTGCAGATCCAGAACTTGGCCGCCGGCGTCACCACCCGGCGGTAGGCCAGCGCCGCCTCGTCGTTTTCGTCATAGGCGCGCGCCAGGCGGAAAGTGAGCGCGGCCGCCGCTTCGGATTCGAGCGCCAGGTCCGCGAGCACGTTCTCCATCAACGGCTGGTCGATCAGCTTCTTCTGGAAGGCGGTGCGATAGCGCGCATGATGCACGGCCTGCGCCAGCGCCTGCCGCATCAGCCCCGCAGAACCGATGGCGCAATCGAGCCGGGTGTAGTTGCCCATCTCGATGATGGTCGGGATGCCGCGGCCCTCCTCCCCGATTAGTTGGGCGTAAGCGCCTTCAAACTCGACTTCGCTGGAGGCGTTGGAGCGGTTGCCGAGCTTATCCTTCAGCCGAAGAATGTGCATGGCGTTGCGCGTGCCGTCCGGCGTCCAGCGCGGCAGCAGGAAGCAGCTCAATCCTTTCGGTGATTGCGCCAGCACCAAGAATGCGTCGCACATGGGCGCCGACATGAACCATTTGTGGCCAGACAACCGAAATGTGCCGTCGCCGGCGGGCTCTGCGCGCGTGGTATTGGTGCGCAGGTCCGAGCCGCCCTGGTTCTCGGTCATGCCCATGCCGATAAGCGCGGATTTTTTCTCAGCCAGCGGCACGAAGCGGCGGTCGTAATCGCGCGCGAAGATTTTCGGCAGCCATTGCTTGGCGATGTCCGGCGCCTGCCGCAGCGTCGGCACCGAGCCGTAGGTCATGGCGACCGGGCAATAGACGCCGCTTTCGATCTGCCCCAGCATGTAGGTGCCGGCGGCGCGCGCCACATGGGCGCCGGGTTTCGGCTCCGCCCAGGGGCTGGCATGCAGGCCGGCGCGCAACGCGATCGCCATCAGTTTGTGCCAGGCCGGGTGGAACTCGACCTCGTCGAGGCGGTGGCCGAAGCGGTCGAGCGTGCGCAAGACCGGCGGATATCTGTTGGCATCGAAGCCGAGCTTGACCGTCTCCGGCTTGCCGAGGGTGGCGCCCAGCGTCATCAGCCCCTCCTCGGCCCAGCCCGCCTGCTCGCGCTTGACCGCCGCGCGCAAAGCGACATCGCTGGTGAACAGGTTATAGGGCTCGAGCGGCGGCGGCTGGTTTGCGACCTCGAACATGGAAGGTCTCCGGCACGGACCTCATTGTAGCAGCCGAATCACGGAAACAGCGCGACCTGCTCCAGCCCCAGCGTTTCGGGCCAGCCCATGACCAGATTCATGTTCTGGATCGCCTGCCCGGAGGCGCCCTTGACCAGATTGTCGAGCGCCGCAATCACGATGGCGCGGCCCGGGATGCGGTCATTGGCAACGCCGATAAAGGTCATATTGGAGCCGCGCACGTGGCGGGTCTGCGGCATCTCGCCGAACGGCAGCACGTGCACGAACGGTTCCTTCAAGTAGGACTTTAAAAGTATTGCGTGAAGATCTTGCGGCGTCCGGCCCCGCCGGCCCCGCACATAGATGGTCGACAGGATGCCCCGGTTCATCGGCACCAGATGCGGGGTGAAGGTGACGATCACGTCGCGTCCGGCCGCCAGCGAGAATTCCTGGTCGAGTTCGGCCATGTGCCGGTGTTGACCGACCCCATAGGCGTTGAAGCCTTCCGATACTTCGGAAAACAGCATGGATTCCTTGGCCGCCCTGCCCGCTCCGGTCATGCCCGACTTGGCGTCGATCACAATCTCGTCGAGGTCGATGGCCTTGTTCTCGATCAGCGGAATCAGCGGCAGCTCTGCACAGCTGGTGTAGCAACCGGGATTGGCGACGAGGCGCGCCTTCTTGATGTCGCGCCGGTGGATTTCGCAGAGGCCGTACACGGCCTCCTGCTGCAGCTCGGGCGCATGGTGCTCATGGCCGTACCACTTCGCATAAGCCGCAGTGTCCGCCAGCCGGAAGTCGGCCGAGAGGTCCACGACCTTGGTCGTCGGCGCGGCAGCGAGCAGTGCCTTGACCACGTTCTGCGTCGTCGCGTGCGGCAGCGCGCAGAAGGCAACGTCGAGGCCAGCCGCCGCCCAGTCGAGCCCTTCGAGCGCGACCAGCCGCGGCAGATCGAAGGGCGAGAACTGCGGAAACACCTCGCGCATGGCTTTGCCAGCGCTGCGCTCGGCGGTGAGCAGCACGATTTCGCTGCGCGGATGACGCAGCAACATCCGCACCAGCTCCGAGCCGGTATAGCCGGAGGCGCCCAGCACGCCGATCTTCGCTTTTGTGGCCATGACTCAATCCTCAATCCACAGTCTTAACGGACGACCGGACCAAGGCCAACAGCGCGGAATTTGGCGGAGAATTAAAGAGCCGCGCGGCCGATCCGGCGGCACGGGGTGACGACTAGATGCGCACCCGTGCCTTGATGGCACGGCGGCGGCGCTTTGAATCTGCAACAGGCGTCGTCATGGCGCGCGATATAGGCCGCGGCGGCAATGCGGTCAAGCAGCGACCCAAACATGCACTTGGCCGGCGAAACCGGCGGCCTTGTGCATCCAAAACATGGGCAATCAGTTGCTGTTGGGGTCCCACGCCACCGGCACCAACCGGTAGCCCTTGCCCGCCTTCTCGACATGGCCGACGCACGGATACGGGAAGTGATAGCCCGAGACTGCGAGCTTCTCAGCCGCCGCCATGTCGTAGATCTTGTGGCGGGTGGCCTGCGCGACGTCCGGCTCGTTATCCCAGAGCGAATGCCAGTCCGGATGGGTGAGAAACAGGGACGGAATGTTGGTCACGTCCGACTGCACCAACAGCCGCTCGCCACCGGTCGCAATCACAAATGACATGTGCCCCGGTGTGTGGCCAGGCGTGTGAATCGCGGTGATGCCGGGCGCAAGTTCCTTGCCCGCCTCGTATTTGGTGACCTTGTCGGCCAGCCCTGCCAGCATCTTCTTCACATTGGGAAACTGCGACGCGTTGAAGGGATTTGCGCGGCCGGCGTTGCTCTCGTCGGTCCAGAACGCCCATTCGATCGCGGGCACTTTGATCTCGGCCTTCGGGAAAGCCAGGCTGCCGTCCGCGTTCTTCAGCCCGCCGATATGGTCGCCGTGGAAATGGGAGATGATGACGATGTCGACCTGCGCCGGGTCGATGCCGGCCGCCGTCATGTTGCCGCGCGCCTGCCCGACCAAGCCCTTGCTGGCGACGAAGTTGCCGAGTCCATAGCCGGTGTCGATAGCAACCAGCTTCTTGCCGGTGCTGACGATCATCGGGCTGAACGGGATGGTCACCTTGCCCTCGGGCATATAGGCCGCGACCGCCGCCTTGATCGCCCGGTCCTTGCTGACATTGACGACGAATTTGTCCGGCATCGGAAAGGTGCGCGCGCCGTCCATGAGTTGGACGATCTCAGCATCGCCGAACTTGTAGCGATAGACGCCGGTGCTCCGCTCTTTGGGCGCGGCGGCCGCGACGGGCCCGCTTGCCAGCGGCGCCAGCGCACCCAGCGCACCTGTGGCAGCCGCGGTGGCCAACAGGCTACGGCGTGTCAGTCGCGTCATGATCGTTCTCCTAGGCTTCCCATTCTAGCGCGGCCTGCCCGCTCATTTCGTGACGTCAAATACCATGCGCCGGTGATCATGTGCGCACCAATAAACCGAAATTATGGCTGGATTATTCGGCGGCCTAGCGGCCAATTCCCCAGCGCCCCCCATATAGGCGGCGGCACATTGCTTCGTTAAGCTACCATCGTCCTGTGCCGCAACGGCCAGGGCAAGTGGGCAGCATATTTTCAAAACAACAAATCGTCCAAGGGAGGATAGTCGTGAACAAAACCGTTGCGGTGGGTGCGGCGATTGCCGGCGCCCTCGCCTTGTTGGCCGCCGCGCCGGCCGCGTCGGCCAAGGAATTGAAAGTGCTTTCGGAGAAAACCGTAACCGGCCTCGGTCACGTCGAATCCGTCGGCTACGATCCGAAGGGCAAAGTCTTCTACGCCAGCGACTTCGGCGCGGCGCTCAAGCCGGCCGACAAGGACGGCAAGGGCAAGATCGCCAAAATCTCGCTCGACGGAAAAATCCTCGACGCGGCTTTCCTGCCCGCCGAGGGCCAAGTGCTCAACAAGCCGAAGGGCAACATCATCAAGGGCAACCGGCTGTGGGTGACCGACATCGATAGCGTGTGGGTGTTCGATCTCAAGACCAAGAAGGGCAAGAAGCTCGCGCTGCCCGGCGCCAGCTTTGCCAACGATCCGGCGATTATCGGCAATACGCTCTACGTCAGCGACAACCGCGCCGATAAACTATTCAGCGTGAAGCCGGCCGATTTTCTCAACAAAGAACCCAAAGTCACGACGGTGCTCGACGGAAAGGGCGTCAATGCGAACGGCGTGGCGGCCGGCAAAGGCGGCACGCTGCTGATGGCCGGCTTCGCCGGTAAGGACAAGCCGCGTGGCATCTATGCGATGAAACCCGGCGGAAAGCCCGAATTGATATCCAAGCCGATCGGCATGCTGGACGGCATCTACCAGCTAAAGAACGGCGACCTCTTGGTCACCGACTGGGTGTCCGGTTCGTTGTTCCAGTGGAACAAGAAGATGGGCATGAAGAAGCTGGCGACCGGCTTCAAGGGCCCCGCCGATTTCGCCGTCGCGCCCAACGCCAAGGGTTATCTGGTGGCGGTGCCCGATCTGGTGAAGGCTGAAATCCGTCTCATCCAGCTCGGCAAATAACGCGTACCGCGCTTCGTGAAATCTACAAAGTCCGCCGGGGCAAAGTCCCGGCGGATTTTTACTATTCACCACAGCCAGCGCACGCCCTGCGAGATCGCATCGCCGAGCGTAAGCAGCACCGCCGCCCAGACAAAGGCCGAGGTGAAGTTGGCGAATTGAAACCGCCAATAAGGCATCTCGAAAATTCCGGCCACCAGCGGCACCGAGGCGCGCAACGGCCCGAAGAAGCGGCCGATGAAAATGCCCAGGATGCCCCATTTTTTTACGAACGCTTCGCCGCGCGGGATCAGATCGGGATGGCGCGACAGCGGCCAGACATGCGCCACCGAATGTTCGAGCTTCAAACCGATCCAGTACGACAACCAGTCGCCGAGTGCGGCGCCGATCGCGGCCGCGACCCACACCGGCCAGAAACTGAGGCCGCCCGAGGCGATCAGCGCGCCGATGCCGACCAACGCCGCCCAGGCCGGCACCAGCAGCGAGATGAATGCGAGCGACTCCGCGAAGGCCAGCGCGAATACGATCGGCGCCGCCCATTCTCCATGGTTGCGGACGAACATGGTGACGTCGTGGGCGATTGTCTGAAAATACATCGGACACCGGGCGCTGCGCGGGCGGATGTCTCTAGCCCACCGCTTCAGCCCGCGCCAGCGCGCTTCGGGGCCCTGCCCGCTGCACCAATAGGCAGCGCTATCGGCGGTCACTGTTCCGGCGCGATCATGGCATAGTCGGTGGCAAACGATTCGCCGAAGCCCTATCTACTGGACCTGTAATCTCCCGCCCCGACGCGAGCTCATGGCCAAAACCGCGACCCGAAAAAAACCATCCCGGCAGCCCGATCTGTTCGACTCCGCCCCGCGGCGGTCGAAATCGGCCCCCCGCAAGGGCGCCGGACGCAAACCCGCAAAACCAGCGCCGCGCAAGAAGGCTGCCGCCCGCGGCGGCAGCGCCGAGAGCGGCTATACCGCCAAGCATATTGAAGTGCTGGAGGGGCTGGAGCCGGTTCGCCGCCGCCCCGGCATGTATATCGGCGGCACCGATGAAAAGGCGCTGCATCACCTGTTCGCCGAGGTGATCGACAATTCCATGGACGAGGCATTGGCCGGCCACGCCGACTGGATCGACGTGGAGATGGAGGCGAACGGTTTCGTGACCGTCACCGATAACGGCCGCGGCATCCCGGTCGACCCGCATCCCAAGTTCAAGAGCAAGTCGGCGCTGGAAGTGATCATGTGCATGCTGCACGCTGGCGGCAAATTCGACTCAAAGGTCTACGAAACCTCGGGCGGCCTGCACGGCGTCGGCGTCTCGGTTGCCAATGCGTTGTCCGAGCGCATGGAGGTCGAGGTCGCGCGCGAACAGACGCTCTACCGCATGGCGTTCGAGCGCGGCAAACCGAAGGGCAAGCTGGAAAAAGCCGGCCGCGCGCCCAACCGGCGCGGCACCAAGATCAAATTCCGGCCCGACCCGCAGATTTTCGGACCGAAGGCGGCCTTCAAGCCCGAGCGCGTGTTCAAGATGGCGCGCTCAAAGGCCTATCTTTTCGGCGGCGTTGAAATCCGCTGGCATTGCGACAAGGCGCTGCTCAAGGGCGTCGAAGACGTGCCGGAAAAGGCGACATTCCATTTCGAACAAGGCTTGAAAGATTATCTCTCCGAACAACTCAAGGGCGCCACGCTCGTTCATCCCGACATCTTTTCCGGTACACACGGCAAGGTTGGCGCCCATGGCGCGGTGCAGTGGGCGGTGGCCTGGACCGCTGATACCGACGGCTTTCTCAATTCCTACTGCAACACCATCCCGACGCCGGACGGCGGCACGCATGAGTCAGGCTTGCGCACCGCGCTGCTGCGCGGGCTGAAGGACCACGCCGCGCGCGTCAATCAGGATAAGCGCGCCGCGCCTGTCACCAGTGACGACATCATGACCGGCGCCGGCTGCATGCTGTCGGTGTTCGTGCGCGAACCGGAATTCCAGGGCCAGACCAAGGACCGCCTCGCCACCGCCGAAGCCCAGCGCATCGTCGAACAGGCGATCCGCGATCCCTTCGATCACTGGCTCGCCGGCAATCCGATGCAGGCCAACAAGCTGCTCGACTTCGTCATCGAGCGGGCCGAGGAGCGGCTGCGCCGCCGCCAGGAAAAGGACATTGCGCGCAAGACCGCGGTCAGAAAGCTGAGGCTTCCCGGAAAACTCGCCGACTGCACCAATTCGGCCGCGCAAGGCTCGGAGATTTTCATCGTCGAAGGCGATTCAGCCGGCGGTTCCGCCAAGCAGGCGCGCGACCGCCGCAACCAGGCGATCCTGCCGCTGCGCGGCAAGATCCTGAACGTCGCTTCGGCCGGCAAGGACAAGCTGGCGCAGAACGCCCAGCTCGCCGATCTCATCCAGGCGCTCGGCTGCGGCACCGGCGCGCATTATCACGACAAGGACTTACGTTACGAGAAGATCATCATCATGACCGACGCCGACGTCGACGGCGCCCATATCGCTTCGCTGCTGATCACATTCTTTTATCGGCAGATGCCGAAGCTGATCGATGCCGGCAAGCTTTATCTGGCGGTGCCGCCGCTCTATCGCCTGTCCCATGGCGGCAAAATCTTTTATGCGCGCAACGACAAGCACAAAGACACGCTGCTGAAAAAGGAATTCAACGCCAACGCCAAAGTCGAGGTCTCGCGCTTCAAGGGCCTGGGCGAGATGATGGCGGCGCAATTGAAGGAAACCACCATGGATCCGTCAAAGCGCACCTTGCTGCGCGTGGTGCTGGTGGAAAAGGAGCGCAAGCCCACCGCCAAGAGCGTCGAGCATCTGATGGGCACGAAGGCCGAGACGCGCTTTGCCTTCATCCAGGAACACGCCGAATTTGCGAACGAGGAATTACTCGACGTGTGACGGCGCACCGACACGAATTTGTTTGGCACCGGCATCGTGGTGAAAAACGAAAGCCCCGGCGCAGGGGCCAGGGCTCAAGCCAATCGCCGAACCGCGCCTGCGCTCAATACTGGAATCCACCCATTGCCCACTGCAGCAAGGACGGCGAACGCGTGAAGCGGTAGCTGAGCGCGATGCGCGCGACGTGGAAACTGGTATCGACCTCGGTCTGCCATATCTGCGTCGGATTGTTCGCCGTATAGCTCTCGTAGGTGAAATCGCCAAAATCCACGTAAAGATATTCGCCGCGCAGGAACCAATTCTGGCTCAGCGCGTATTCCAGGCCGCCGCCGACGGTCCAACCAAAACGGTTTTTGGATTTGGATCCGGCCCACGTGAAGGCGCCGCCGAATGGGATAAAATCCGCCGCATAAGTCGAGTCAACACGCGTGCTCGCAGATCCGCCTTGCACGAAAAACATCCAGCGGTCATAGGCCCACCCCAGACGCACGCGCGTCGTGGAGTACCAGTCGGCCTGTTGACTTACGGTTTCGTTGTAAGCGAGGACGCCAGGGACGGCCGGATGGAACGCGTTGAAGGACTCGTCGATGCCGGCCCAACTGAAACTGGAATCGAGCCCGAACACCCAGCTGCCGGTTTGATAGTTGCAGCCGTACTGGACGCCGCCGGTAAAACTCGTGTCATCGCCATCGTAGGAATAGGTCGTGGCGGCGACTTGTGCGGCTGTGACGGCGCCCGCGGTGTGCGATGTCAGATTGCTGTCGTTCTTGATCCCGCCGACATGGCCGCCGACATAACAACCCGTCCATGAAAAAGCCTGGACGGGCGGCGGCGCGCTATAAACGGGCGTCTTGACCGGCAGATCGGCCGCCCCCGCCGCACTCACGAATACGGCAGCCAGCACTCCGCCAATTGCAATTCGCCGCATCGTTTCTTCACCCAATTTCCGGAGCCGGAATTCCGTCCGAGTTCCAAAAAGCAAGCCTAACTTGCCATGATTTGGTGCGGTTAGACTATGGCAATTGTGCCACAGAACGCGTGATAACGATGTTAACGCGCTCTTTATAGGCAATTGACGGTGGCTTTGCCGGCCGGCCTTACTCGCATTTGTGCAGCAGCGGCGTCTTGCTGCCGTTCCATTGCGCAACGCCGTCCTTCACCCGCACCGCACCGCCGTCCACCTGGTTGAACATCGTGCGCCGCGTATCGTCGCGGATGGCAAAGATGAGATGCTGGCGTTCCTGGCCTTCTACGCCGGGATGAAACAGCACCACCACCGACAGACGCGTGCCCGACAGCCGCTTGGCGGAAAGCACGCTGTAGCGGTTGACGTCGTGATCGAGACCGAGATCGTGGTCCTCCAGGATGAGGCCCGGGCTCGGCTGGCTGATCTTGACGTGGGGATTGGCCGGCGAAGCGGCCGCGCTGCAATTGTTCGCCCAGGTGCCGAACAAGCCGAACTGCTGGAACAATTGCTCGGGCGGCGGGCCTTCTCCGGCGGCGGCTGGCATGGCGGTTGCGACGACAACCAGCAGAACCGCCACAATTCGCATAGCCGCACGCTCCACCACACGAGAGACACGGCGCCAGCATAGCAGCGCGCGGCGCAACGGCAATGCGCCGTTCGCATGACGTGCTATCGTCGCCGCGATGCTTCGAGCGCGCACCGTCCGGCCATGACCGTAGATTCCGTACCGACGGACAAGCCCGCCATGGACGGCGACCTGTTCGGCCATCCGCGCGCGCTGTCCTACCTGTTCGCGACCGAGATGTGGGAGCGCTTTTCCTATTACGGAATGCGCGCCCTGCTCGTGCTCTACATGGTCAAGTATCTTTTATTGCCGGCGCAAGCCGGCCACGTGCTTGGCCTCGCGTCCTTCAAGGGCACGCTTGAGCTTGTGTTCGGCCCGCTCGATATCCAGCCGTTCGCCTCGCAGATCTACGGCTTCTATACCGGACTCGTCTATCTTACGCCGATCTTCGGCGGCCTGTTGGCCGACCGCGTGCTCGGCCAGCACCGCACCGTCATTCTCGGCGCCGCGCTGATGGCAGTCGGTCATTTCCTGATGGCATTCGAGCACCTGTTCCTGCTGGCGCTGACCGTCCTCATTCTCGGCAACGGCTGCTTTAAGCCGAACATCTCGACGCAAGTCGGCGCGCTTTATGCGCCCGGCGACCGCCGCCGCGACCGTGCTTTCTCGATCTTCTATGTCGGCATCAATCTAGGCGCGTTCTTTTCGCCATTGGTCTGCGGAACGCTCGGCGAGGAGCTCGGCTGGCACTATGGCTTCGCCGCCGCCGGCGTCGGCATGACCATCGGCCTCGTCATCTATCTCTTCGCCGCGCCGACCTTGCCGAAAGACGCGCTCGCCCGGCGCGCGGCCGTGCATGAGCCGCTCGCGCGCGGCGATTGGCAGGCAATCGGCGCCATCCTCGCGCTGATGCTGCCGGTCAGCCTATTCTGGGCCACCTACGAGCAGCAGGGCAACACCATCGTGCTGTGGGCGAGCGAGTTCACCGACCGCCACCTGTTCGGCGGCTTCGAAATTCCCGTCACCTGGTTTCAGGCGCTCAATCCGTTCATGATCTTTGCCTTCACGCCTTTCATCGTGTCGCTATGGCGCTGGCAGGGCCCGCACGAGCCCTCGACGGTGGTGAAGCTGTCGATCGGCTGTTTTCTCAACGCCGCGTCCTGGCTGATCATGCTGGCCGCGGCGCACGTTACCGGCAGCGGTCAGGCGAGCTGGCTTTGGCTGTTCGCCTTTTTCGTCCTCATTACCACTGGCGAGCTCTATCTCTCGCCGACCGGCCTGTCGTTGATGACCAAGGTGGCGCCGGTGCGGCTGCTGTCGATGATGATGGGCGTGTGGCTGGCCACCAGTTTCATCGGCAATTTCCTCGCCGGTTTCATCGGCAGTTACTGGTCGAGCATGACCAAGGGCGATTTCTTTTTGCTGCTGGCGGTCATCTCCGCCGCTGCCGGACTCATGATCGCGCTCATGCGCCGGCCCCTGCACGCGGTGTTGAAAGATTAGGGCGCGCAACAAAAAAGACCGCCTCGCGGCGGTCCTTCAGAAATTCGCTTGTGTGTTTTGATCAGGCCGCCGCGCGCGCCGCGTTCTTTCGTTTCCTGCGCCAGCCGAGCAGGCCCAACGCGCCGAGGCCGGACGCAAAGAGCGGCAGCGCGGCGGGAAGCGGCGCGGCACCTACAGGATTGCCCTCAACAAAAAGCCTGAATGTAGGATCTCCGACACTTGGATTATCGGCAATCCAAAGGCCGGGGGTGACAAGGCCCAGGAAAAGGCTAACCCCCGGAAGGGCCGGGTTCCACTCCGTCGCAGCCGCATCGCCGTATGCGTTTGATAGGGAGGGGTAAAAGCCATTCTGTGAGCCGAGAATGACGGCATAGTCACCAGGACCCAAGACCAGAGGCGAGGCCAGCGAACCTGTTACGTCCCCCGAATTTGGTCCCACGGGAAGCGGATACGGAGTAATCGGAAACAATTCGGCGTAGCCAAGGGCGTGGCTGAAGATCGTCGACGGCAAAAAAGATGGAACGGCGCCTGGGCCACTCAAGGTGACTATGGCGGCCCACAAACCGCCAGATACGGGATTTGAGTCAACCAGATTTGCTCCGAGCCCGGTTATTTGAAAAGACTGGGTTAGACTAAATCCAGCGCCGATAAATTGGGTGCTACTTACAACACTGCCGCCGGGACAGGCAGTGCCACCCGCAGTGCACCCGTTTGTCGCCAACTCGAAGATGGTGGCGGAATTGACTGGACCGCCAGTCAACACGCCAGCCAGGATGAGAATGGCAAGAGTCGTTTTCCGAATTCTGTTCGTGTCACCCATGACCGCCCCCATGGCAACGCTCAAAAGCCACGCACAAAGATTCGCCGCCGCAGAAATAAATTCTGTCGCCAACACGCCGGCGACCAGAGTTTTGGGTTTCAACATGTCCCTCGCCTCCAGAAATTGCTATTAAACGCTCAACTCCTAATTTTGAATTTTGACTGCGAAGCGTCGCGAAGTCCCAGGGCTTGCTTAGTCCAATTGGACTAAGACGCTCTATAATGGTTACTGCGTTTGACCGCGGTCAGCTCTGCGCCAGGCCGCCGTCGACGAACAGCTCGATGCCGTTGATGAAGCTGGCTTCGTCTGAGGCCAAGAACACGGCGGCCTTGGCGACCTCGTCCGCCTCGCCCAGGCGGCCGAGCGGTACTTGGCCGGCGAGCTGCGTCTTGAAATGCCGCCGCTCCTCCTCGCTCTGAGCCAAGCTGTCGAGGCCGGGCGTGTCGATGGGGCCCGGGCTTATGACGTTGACGCGGATGCGCCGCTCCGCCAGTTCGAGCATCCATTGCCGGGCGAAGCTGCGGATCGCCGCCTTGCTGGAGGCATAGGCGCTGAAACCGGCAACCGCGCGCGCGGTGATGATCGAACCGATCAGAATGATGGCACCGCCATCCTGTAACAGCGGCAGCGCCTTCTGCGCGGCGAACAGCGTGCCCTTCACATTGGCCGTGAAGCTGCGTTCGAAATGCGCTTCG
The DNA here is from genome assembly GCA_963814885.1 of uncultured Alphaproteobacteria bacterium. Classification (GTDB taxonomy): domain Bacteria; phylum Pseudomonadota; class Alphaproteobacteria; order Rhizobiales; family Xanthobacteraceae; genus Pseudolabrys. Next base: position 88,677 of record CAWFEO010000022.1, read on the forward strand.
CTGATGGCACCGAACGGCGCGGCCTCCCCGAAGCCGGCATTGGCGACCACAATGTCGAGCCGGACGGCTTTTTCACGGACCGCATCGTAAAGCCGGTCGAGATCGGCAAGGCTTGTGCTGTCGCCGCACACACCGGTCGCCTGCCGGCCGATCTTCTTGACCGCCGCGTCGAGCGCGGCCTGCCGGCGGCCGGTGATGAACACCGTGGCGCCCTCGGTGGCGAACCGTTTGGCGATAGCCAGCCCGATGCCCGCCGAGCCGCCGGTCACCACCGCCGCCTTGCCGGCGAGCTTGCCGCTCATCCCGCGCCGTCGAGGCGCGCGAACTCGCACAACATGCGCACCAGTTCGACCTGCGAGCGCGCCTGCGTCTTGGCGAAAATGCTGCGCAGATGGGCGCGCGCGGTGTTGTGTGCCATGCCGAGATCGCGCGCGGCTTCCGCCAGCATACGGCCCTGCACCAAACGCTGCGCAACGCGCGCCTCGCTCGGTGAAAATCCCAAGCTACGCAAGGTCGCCTCGCTCGGCGCCGCGCGCTGGTCGGGATTGGCGATCAAGACCAGCGCCGCCGGCAAGTCGCCCGCCCGGAACGCCTCGCTGGTGGTACTCGGCATCACCCGCAGGACGAATGGCGTGCGTCCGCTCGGTCGCGCCACCGCCACCGCGCCGCCGCCGTCGGGCGGCGCGTCCGTGGCCGAACGCAGCACGCGTCCGATGATTTCCTGCAGCGTGCGGTCGTTGGCCGCGCGCGCCGCATGCAGGAAGCCGTCGGTCACCGCGAGCCCGTCACCGCAGTGGACCGCCTCTTCCGCGGCGGCGTTCATGAACAGCACGCTGCCGTCGCCGCGCAGACCCACCAGCCCGCATAGCCGCTGCCCGACCAACATGTCGATCAGGCCTTTTGCGTCGTCGAGCATGCCAATCAGCCCCGAGACGCGCCAGGCATTGGCGATGTGCGGCGTGATCCGCGTGAAGATTTCGACGGTGTCGTCTTCCGGATGGCCGTGCCGCCGCGTAAATTCCACCGATGCCAAGAGTGAGCGCGGCCCATCGTCGTAGATTCGCGAACCCACGAAATAGCTGAGACCGTGGTGGCGCTCGAGCCAATCGTAGAACTCGTTGCGGCGCAGCGCCAATTCCGGCAGCACCCGATAATCGGTGAGCACGTGAGGGCCCTTCAGCTTCATGGAATAATGCGTGCGTGGATTGACCTGGTTCATCCGCGCGACATACTCGTCGACGGTTTCATCGACGCCGTGGACGTGGATGCGCTCGATGCGTGAACTGGCCCGATTGAGGCCGATCACGGCGGCGGCGCCGCCGCCGATCACGGCGGCGGTCGCATGCAAAGCTCTGGCCCACGGGACTTCGCCGAAGCCGGCCCCGTACCAGAGATTTACGACCTCGCGAATCTGGTCTTCTTTCGCCACCGCTGTCCCCCATCCGGTGACTTCCTATCGCACTATGGCATATCTGGCGCAGGCACTCCACGAGGCACGTCAAAGAAAACGGCCTTCGCACGTCGCTCGCATGAAGTCGGGAATTGGTTCAATAGAGAAACATGGCGGCCGCTTTTCGCTGACTTCCAATTTATCCCTGAAAGTAGACTTCAGCTGCATATGCAGTCCGTCGGCCAAGGGTAAGCCGCGGTCATCGCGGCCTTTGCGAACTACGTCCGCATTATGCGTGCCCGCCTCAATCGAGCGGCAACCCCGCGTAATTCTCCGCCAGCGATACCGAGGCCGCGTGCGACGAGGTGACGTAGTCGAGCTCGGCCAGTTGCCGCTTCATGTCGAAATCGGCGTAGTCGCCCTCGCGCTGGCGATGCAGCATCTGCGTCATCCACCATGAGAAGCGCTGGCCTTTCCAGACCCGGCGCAGGCAGGTTTCGGAATAAGTCTCGAGCCCGCCGCTCTGCCGGCTGCGGTAGAAGCGCTCGAGCGCGCGCGACAAATGCACGACGTCGGCCATCGCCAGGTTCATGCCCTTGGCGCCGGTCGGCGGCACAATATGGGCGCTGTCGCCGGCCAGGAAAAGGCGGCCGTGCCGCATCGGCTCGGTCACATAGCTGCGCATGGGCGTGACGCCCTTTTGCAGGATTTTGCCCTGCTGCAACGGGCGCACGCCGTTAAGCCGCGTGCTGAGCTCCTCCCAGATGCGCGCGTCGGACCATTGGTCGATGTCTTCGTCCGGCGCGACCTGCAGATAGAGGCGCGACAGCTCCGGTCCGCGCATCGAGAACAGCGAAAAGCCGCGCTCGTGATACGAGTAGATCAGTTCCTTCTCCGGCGGCGGCGATTCCGAGAGAATACCGAGCCAGCCGTAAGGATAGACGCGGTCATAGCCGGTCCACGAACCCGGCGGCAGGCTCGGCCGGCAGACGCCGTGAAAGCCGTCGCAGCCGGCTATGAAATCGCACGCGATTTCCTGCGCCCTGCCCTCATGCTTGAAACGGATTTTCGGCTGCTCGCTTTCAAAATCGTGCACGCTGGTGTCGGCGACCTCGAACAGGATCTGCCCGCCTTGCGCGAGGCGGTGCGCAATCAGGTCGGTGACGACTTCCTTCTGGTCGTAGATGTAGACGTGCTTGCCGACCAACTCGGTGAAGTCGAGTTTGTGCGCCACGCCGTTGAAGCCGAGAAAAATGCCGTCATGCACCATGGCTTCGCGCTTGAGCCGCGCACCCACGCCGGTGTCGATCAGCATTTCGGCGACCCAATTCTCCATCAGGCCGGCGCGCACGCGCGCCTCGCAATAGGCGCGGCTGCGGTCTTCGACGACGATCAACTCGATGCCGGCAAGATGCAGCAGATGCGAAAGCATCAAGCCGGCGGGACCGGCGCCAACAATGCCGATTTGTGTGCGCAAACGTGACTCTCCCGGCGGATCACATGCGACTTCTATAGGAGTTCGCCAGTCGATCCGGAAAGGGACGAAGCCCGGAAAGGCTGGAACAAGTTTCTTCAGCCCATGCCGGCCGGCGGCCAGCCGTAGCGCGGCACTTGCGCCTTGTAGCTGCGGTAGGCGTTGCCGAACTTCACTTCGAGATAACGCTCCTCACGCTTGACCACGCCGAAATGCATCACGAACGCCGCCGGCACCAGAAGCACCAGCGTCCAATCGGAGGCAAGCGCGATCCCGATGCCGGCAACGCCGAGCGCAAGCCCGACATACATTGGATTGCGCAGCCACTGGAAAATCCCGCCGGTGACCAGCGCCGACGTCGGCTTCCACGGTTCCACGTGCGTGCCACCGGATCGAAACGCGAGGACAGCGGGAACACCAAAACACGCGCCGGCAGCGAACACGATAGCCCCGATAGCGACGCGCGCGGGCCAGGGGAGCAGCGTGGTCAACACGTAGGCCGGCAACAGCCAATCAAGCATGAGGCCAAACATGATGGTCGCCGCCGCAATCAGTGGCGGCGGCGCGATGACGCCGGCAGTATCGCGCGCTTCCGTCATCGGTCGTGCGTCACCATTTCAGGCGCCCAGCCACTCTGCCAGCGCGGCATTGACCGCGTCAGGCTGTTCGATGGTTGACAGATGTCCGCAATTCGGCACCACCACCAGACGCGCGCCAGCAATGCCACCGGCGATTTCCTTATGTAGGTCGGGCGGCGTCAGCTCGTCGCCGTCGCCCACCAGCACTAAGGTCGGGCAGGTAATGCTCGACAGCAGTGGCCGCGAATCCGGCCGCGACATGATCGTCCGTTCCTGCCGCACGAAGGCCTCGGCCCCGGTGTCGGCAGCCATGTCGCGCACGATGCGCTTGAGCGCCTCGTCCTTGTGACGGTTGCGGTGCAGGAATTTCGGCGTCAGCGTCTCGACCACCTCGCTCAACTTTCCTTCCTCAGCCATGGCGATCAATTTCTCACGTCCCGAAAGCTGTTCGGGCGTATCGGAGCGTGCCGACGTATTGAGCAACGCGAGCTTGGCAATGCGCTCGGGCGCCTGACGCAGCATCGCGAAAGCGATATAGCCGCCCAGCGACAAGCCAGCGACTGCAAACCGTGGCGGCGCCGCGGCAAGGATGTGCGCGGCCACCGCCGCGATGTCGTCATGGCGACGGTGATCGGCGACCGCGGCCTGACCGAGCGGCCATAAGGCGGCAACCTGCGGTGCGTAGAGCCTGGCGCTGCACAACAGCCCGGGGACCAAAATCAGCGGTAAGGTTGACGTCATTCCGGTCTCCGACATGAGAAAAGTTTAATCATTTATATGACTTATTGCGATGTGGAAGGATTGACTTTGCGGCGTTCAAGCCTATGTTCCCGCTTAAGGATCGCGTCAAGATTCGATCCGCCTCCCCGCGCAATGCAACCAGATTTCCAGTCCGGCGCGGGGCCGGACTTTGAGGTTATATGTCTTTTTCCCATCTCGGTTTGTCCGACAAAGTTCTCGGCGCCATTGAGGCTGCCGGCTACAAGACCCCCACCCCCATCCAAGAACAATCGATCCCCCACGTGCTCGCCCGGCGCGACGTGCTCGGCATCGCGCAGACCGGCACCGGCAAGACCGCCGCTTTCGTCTTGCCGATGCTCACCATGCTGGAAAAAGGCCGCGCGCGGGCGCGCATGCCGCGCACGCTCATCCTTGAGCCGACGCGCGAACTGGCGGCGCAAGTCGCCGACCACTTCGAGAAGTATGGCAAGAACCACAAGCTCAACGTAGCGCTCATCATCGGCGGCGTGTCCTTCGACAACCAGGACGCCAAGCTGATCCGCGGCGTCGACGTGCTGATCGCGACACCGGGCCGGCTGCTCGACCATTCCGAGCGCGGGCGGCTATTGCTCTCCGGCGTCGAGCTCCTGGTGATCGACGAAGCCGACCGCATGCTGGACATGGGTTTCATCCCGGACATCGAGCGCATCGGCAAGCTGGTCCCGTTCACGCGGCAGACTTTGTTTTTCACCGCGACCATGCCGCCGGAAATCCAGCGTATCGCCGATACCTTCCTGCACAATCCGGTGCGCGTTGAGGTCTCCAAACCCGCCACCACCGCCGTCACCATCAACCAACAACTGGTCGCCACCGGCCGCGATCCGGCAGAAAAGCGCGAGACCTTGCGCCGCCTGATCCGTTCCGCGGACGGTTTCAAGAATGCGATCGTGTTCTGCAACCGCAAGCGCGAGGTCGCGCAGCTACACCGTTCGCTGCTGCGGCACAAGTTCAACGCCGCCGCGCTGCATGGCGATATGGATCAATCGGCGCGCACCGCCGCACTCGAATCGTTCCGCAAGGGCGAGGTCTCGGTGCTGGTCGCTTCCGACGTCGCCGCGCGCGGTCTCGATATTCCCGCGGTCAGCCATATCTTCAATTTCGACGTGCCGCACCACGCCGACGACTACGTCCACCGCATCGGCCGCACCGGCCGCGCCGGTTTGAAGGGCACCGCCATCACCATCGTGGCACCGATCGACCAGAAAGCCGTTGGCGCGATCGAGCGGCTGATCGGCCAGACCATTCCTTGGATGGGCGACCTGCCCGCGCCTGCCGAGCCACGCGAAACCCGTTCCGGCGAAGGCGCCCGCGCTCACCGCCCGGGCCGCAACCGCGGCGGCCGCGGCCGAAAGCCGCAACGCCAAGAAAGCGAACCGGTTCGCGCCGGTGAGCAGCCAAGGCCGCGCCCGCAACATGCGCCCGCCGAAGACGCCGACGGCAGTCACTTGCCGGCTTTCCTGCTGCGTCCGGTCCCGGCCAAGGCCTGATCGCCGCACGCGTAGACGAATGCCTGCCAGGTAATGCCTGCCAGGTTAAGAAGGCCATCCACGTTAAGATGTTGCCGGTGCAACAACCGGTTGTGGGCGACCGGCTGCCGATTTACCCGCGATTCATAACCCTCGAATACCTTCGCCATAGGACGCGCGGTCGGGACGGCCGCGTACAGGCAAGGACTCGCCATGACCGAGCACGTCGACGAACACGAACGCACCATGGCGTTCGCTGAAATCGCGCTTGGCCAGATCAAGGCGCTGCGCCAGGAGGCGACGCCGCGCAACTATGAAATCTGGTACGCCTACGCCACCGGCTATAAGCCCTCGCTCAACCAGAAGATCAACGAGGCGCTCAAGCAGGGCGGCTCGCTGTCCGAATCCGACCTCGAACACCTTTACGGCACCTATCTGTCGCCGGTCCGGCTGTCCGAGAAGATCGAGATTGTCGGCAGCCAGGTGATGGGTGAAATCGAGCAGGTGATGGCGATGATCGATGTCGCCACCGGCTCCACCTCCAGCTACACCGAGAGCCTGGTCGATATGAGCGAAAAGCTCGGCAACTCCAAAGACCGCGAGGCCATTCGCGTCATCGTCGAGAGCCTTGTGCATACCACCAAGGAAATGGAAATCTGCAACCAGCGGCTGGAAGAGCGGCTCAACGCCTCCAAGCTCGAAATCATCGAGTTGCAGGAAAGCCTCGATGCGGTGCGCACCGAGAGCTTGACCGATCCCCTGACCCAGCTCGCCAACCGAAAATTCTTCGACACCACGCTTGAAGAAGCGATCGCCGACGCCCGCACCAAGAACGAGCCGCTGTCGCTGATGATGACCGACATCGACCATTTCAAGAATTTCAACGACAGCTATGGCCACCTCACCGGCGACCAGGTCCTGCGCCTGGTGGCGGCTTCGGTAAAGAATAACGTCAAGGGTCAGGACACCGCGGCCCGCTACGGCGGCGAGGAATTCGCCATCATCCTGCCGAACACGGTGCTGCGCTCGGCCATCACCGTCGCCGACCACATCCGCCGCGCGGTGATGACCAAGGAACTGATGAAGCGCTCGACCGGCGAGCATCTCGGGCGGGTGACGATTTCAATCGGAGTCGCCACCCTGCACAAGACCGACTCGCCGCAGGCACTCATCGAGCGGACCGACAGTTGCCTCTATACCGCCAAGCGCCACGGCCGCAACCGGGTGATGTCGGAGACCGACCCGGAAGTCACCGCCGGCGGTATCCAGCAGGTCGCCTGACCGTCAACGTTTCTCTCGCGCGGTTTTGCGGTGTGTTTTCGGCTTTGCCGCCGCGCGCCTTTGCGCAATCGCCAAAGCCGACCGCGCCCATCGGGCCAGTTCGTCAGGATCGTCATAGAGCCGGTCAGGCAGCCGCCAATAGGACATGACCGCCCGCTTGCCGGTCTTGGTACCGTACGCGAAGGGCGTGCAGCCTTCGCGCTCGAAATCCGGCGCCGTCGCCGCATCGGCCTTGAGATAGATCTGCCCGTCGGAGACGAGGCCGAACATCACGCCATCGGCATAGAGGCCGGCGCCGCCGAACATGCGGCGCACCTGCACCGCGCCGAAACTCGTGAAAAATTCATGGATTGTGTCGGCGTCCACGGGGTGCGCGCCGCGGCACGGCGGCCTTACTCGGCCGCATCCTTGGCCGGCGTGAGCTGCACGGATTCGCCGCAGCCGCAGGCGCCGGTCTGGTTCGGATTGTTGAACACGAACTGCGCCGACAGCTTCTCGGTCTTGAAGTCCATCTCAGTGCCGAGCAGAAACAGCACCGCCTTGGGGTCGATCAGGATCTTGACCCCCTTGTCCTCCACCACCTCGTCGGTCGGATTGGCGGCCGCGGCGTATTCCATGGTGTATTCCATGCCGGCGCAGCCGCCGTTCTTGACGCCCACGCGCACGCCGGCCACGGGCTCGCCCGCCTGCGCCATCACGTCCTTGATGCGCTGGGCGGCGGCCTCGGTCAGCCGCATCACCTGGGGTCGGGGTCTTGCAGTCGCCATGGCAGTCCTCGTCGAATCTTAACCTAATGTCTCACTTTAAGATTACCACATATTGAGGACGAGACGGGCCTCGTCCGACATGCGGCTCGGGTCCCAGGGCGGATCCCACACCACCGCCACCCTGGCGTCCTTCACGCCTGCCACGCTGGCGACCGCGTTCTCCACCTGGATGGGCAACTCCTGCGCGGCCGGGCAGTTGGGCGAGGTCAGCGACATGTCAACCTTGACGCCGCGGTCGTCGCCGATGTCGATCTTGTAGATCAGCCCAAGTTCGTAAATATCGGCCGGAATCTCCGGATCGTACACGGTCTTGAGCGCGGCGACGATGTCGTCGGTAAGCTTGTTGAGCTCGTCTTCCGGCAGCGCCGAGGAGCCGGTGACGGCGGCGTTCTCACTTGGCCGTTCTTGCGGCGTTTCCGCGATGGGCGGCGTGGTTTGCGTATCGTCGGTCATGCGAACATGTCCTGCGCCTTGGCGAGCGACGCGACCAGAGCGTCGATCTCGTCCTTTGTGTTGTAGAGGGCAAATGAAGCCCGGCACGTGGCGGTGAGGCCGTAGCGCGCCAGCAGCGGCATCACGCAATGGGTGCCGGCACGCACGGCGACACCCTGGCGGTCGATGACGGTGGCGACGTCGTGCGGATGCGCGCCTTTCATCTCGAACGAGACCACCGGGCCCTTGTCCGCCGCCTTGCCGATAATGCGCAGCGAATTGATCTGCCCGAGCCGTTCATGCGCGTATTTGACCAGCGCGCCCTCATGCGCGCGGATGCGTGCCTTGCCGATGGAATTGACGTAATCGATGGCCGCACCGAGCCCGATCGCCTGCACGATCGCCGGCGTGCCGGCCTCAAACCGGTAGGGCGGCACACCATAAGTGACGCGGTCCTCCGACACCTCCTCGATCATCTCGCCGCCGCCATTGAACGGCGGCATGGACGCCAGATGGTCGTATTTGCCGTAGAGCACGCCGACGCCGGTCGGTCCGTAAAGCTTGTGGCCGGTGAAGACGTAGAAATCGCAGCCGATGTCGCGCACGTCGACGTCCAGATGCACCGCGGCCTGCGCGCCGTCGATGAGCACCGGGATGCCGCGGGCATGGGCAATCTTGGTGACCTCCTTCACCGGCACTACCGTGCCGAGCGCGTTCGACATGTGGGTGATGGCGACCAGCTTGGTGCGGGGCGACAGCAGCTTTTCGAATTCGTCGATGAGGAAATTGCCGTCATCGTCGATCGGCGCCCATTTAAGCACCGCGCCCTGACGTTCGCGCAGGAAATGCCAGGGCACGATATTGGAATGGTGCTCCATGATCGAGAGTACGATCTCGTCGCCCTGCTTGATGTGCTCGCGCCCAAACGTATAGGCGACCAAGTTGATGGCCTCGGTGGCGTTGCGCGTGAAGATGATTTCTTCCGGACGTTCCGCGTTGAGAAAGCCGCGCACACTTTCCCGCGCGCCTTCGTAAGCTTCCGTGGCCTCGTTCGCCAAATAATGCAGGCCGCGATGCACGTTGGCGTATTGCTCGGTATAGGCCTTGTTGAGGCGGTCAAGCACGGCCTGCGGCTTCTGCGCCGAAGCCGCGTTGTCGAGATAGGTGAGCCGCTTGCCGTAGACCTGCATCGCCAGCGCGGGAAAATCCGCGCGGATGCGGGCGACGTCGTAGGACCCGTTGCTGACCGCCGGATGCATGGTCAACCCCCGCTCCCCAGCCACTTGCGCGCGGCAAACATCAGCGCCTCGCGGATGGCTTCGTTGCCAATTTCCTCGATCGCCTCGCCGATGAAAGCCTGGATCAGCAGAGCTTCCGCTTCCTTTTCGTGGATACCGCGCGACATCAGATAGAATTTAAGGCCCTCATCGGGCGCAGAGGTCGTTGCGCCGTGCCCGCAGACCACGTCGTCGGCGAAGATTTCCAGTTCCGGCTTGTTGTCGGCTTCCGCTTCGTCGGAAAGCAGCAGCGCCCGCGTCATCATTTTGGCGTCGGTCTTCTGCGCGTGCGGCTTGACCACGATCTTGCCCTGGAACACGCCATGCGCGGAATCGTCCAACACCGACTTGAACTGCTCGCGGCTCTCGCAGTGGCTGGCCGCGTGCTCGATCAGCAAAGTGGTGTCGACGTGATCCTTGCCGCGCAGCAGGTTGACGCCACGGATGCCGCCATGGGTGCGTTCGCCGGCAAAACGGATGAAATTCTGGTTGCGCACGACGCTTGCCTCGCTGGTGAAGGCGAAGCTGTTGAAAGCCGCGCGCGCGCCGATGGACGCGAGCAGGCTGGCCACGTGCAGCGCGCGGGCGCGCGTGAGCTTGAAGTAGTCGACCTGCGCCTCGTCCCCCACGCTAAGTTCGAGCGCCGCATTGACTTGGGCGTTGCCGCTATCGTGGTCATCGATAATCGTCGCCTTGGCGCCCTCGCCCACCACCACCAGCGAGCGCGTAAAGACCGAACTCGGCGTCTCGCTGCCGGACGCGAAGACCAAATGGATCGGCCGCTTGAGCTCCGTACCTTTGGCAACTTGAATGACGGCGCCATCGCCCATCAGCGCCGTGTTGAGCGCCACGGCCGTATCGTCGGTCTCGAAGGTTTTGCCGACACGGTCGGCAACCTGCCGGTCGCCTTTGCCGAGCGCTTCGGCGAGTGACCCGATGGTCAGCCCCGCTTCGGGCGCAAGATCGGACAGTTCCAGCGCGAACACGCCGTCGACAAAGACCAGCCGGCGGCAATCGACCCCCGCCAGCATTTTTCCGGCGCTCTTGGCGCGCGCTTTCGCCGCCGCGTCCGGCGGCGGAGCCAGCGGATAGGCGTCGCGCATCAGCGCGCGCAGGTCGGTGTATTTCCATTCCTCGACCCGGCGGTGCGGCAGCCCGCGCGTTTCGAACTGCTTGAACGCATCGGCGCGCAAGGCGGCGATGCCGCCTTTGCCGGGCAGCGTCGCGCGCGCACCCTCGTAGGCGGCGCTCAGCGCCTGCTCAGCCGGGGTTTTTATGGCGCGGATTTCGGCGTTCATGACGTCAGGCCGCCTCGCCGGCATATTCGGCATAACCCTTGGCCTCGAGCTCGAGCGCCAGCTCCTTGCCGCCCGTCTTCGCCACTTTGCCCTTGGCCAACACATGCACCACGTCGGGCACGATGTAGTCCAACAGCCGCTGATAATGGGTGATGACGACCATGGCGCGTTCGGGCGAGCGTAATGCATTGACGCCGTCGGCCACGATTTTCAGCGCGTCGATGTCGAGGCCGGAATCGGTCTCGTCGAGCACGGCGAGGCGCGGCTGCAATACCGCCATCTGTAAAATCTCGTTGCGCTTCTTCTCGCCACCGGAGAAGCCGACATTGACCGCGCGGCGCAACATATCCTGGCCGATACCGAGACGGCCCGCGGTGTCGCGTACGATTTTCATGAATTCCGGCGTGGAGACTTCCGGCTCGCCGCGCGTCTTGCGCTGGGCGTTGAGCGCGGTGCGCAGGAAAGTCATGGTGGCGACCCCCGGCACCTCCACCGGATACTGGAAGGCGAGGAACACGCCCTTGGCCGCGCGCTCGTCGGGCGCCATTTCCAGGATGCTTTCGCCGTCGAGCTTAACGTCGCCCTCGGTGACCACATAGTCGGCCTTGCCGGCGAGCACATAGGCCAGCGTGGACTTGCCGGAGCCGTTCGGCCCCATGATGGCCGCGACCTGGCCCTTTTCGACCGTAAGATCGAGCCCGTTCAAAATCTTTTTGCCGTCGATTTCGACGTGCAGGTTTTTGACTTCAAGCAATTTAGACATTTAGGCCTCTGTGAATGCGGCTATTTCGTCAAACATTCCATCGACGTCGCGCTCGACACCGCCGCCGGAATCGACCTCGTTGGTTGAGGGCGCATCAACCATGACTTCGGTGCGGAAGCGATCAGCACCGGCACGGCGTACGATCAGGTAGCGGCCACCGTGTTTGATGACCAGATCATCTTCTTCCCGATAGACTTCGAGATCGGGGAAATGGTTGGCAATGCATTCCTGCAACGCGACCACGCCCTTATCCTTGCCGAGACAAGCGAGAACTTCTTGCTTGAACCCATTGCGATCCGCACTCATCCGACGCTTCCCTCCAGCGAGATCGAGATCAGCTTCTGCGCCTCGACCGCGAATTCCATCGGCAATTGCTGCAGCACGTCCTTGACGAAGCCGTTGACCACCAGCGCGGTCGCTTCCTCCGCCGACATGCCGCGGCTCTGGCAGTAGAACAGCATGTCCTCGGAAATCTTCGAGGTGGTGGCTTCGTGCTCGAACACGGCGGAGGAATTTTTCGCCTCGATATAGGGCACGGTGTGCGCGCCGCATTGGTTGCCGATCAGCAGCGAATCGCAATTGGTAAAGTTGCGCGCGTTGGTCGCCTTGCGGTGCGCCGACACCAGCCCGCGATAGGTATTGTTCGACTTACCGGCCGAAATGCCCTTGGAGATGATACGGCTCGTGGTGTTCTTGCCGAGATGCAACATCTTGGTGCCGCTGTCGACCTGCTGGTGGCCGTTGGAAATAGCGATGGAATAGAACTCGCCGCGCGAATTGTCGCCGCGCAGGATGCAGCTCGGATATTTCCAGGTGATGGCCGAGCCGGTCTCAACTTGCGTCCAGGAAATCTTCGAATTCTTGCCGCGGCAGTCGCCGCGCTTAGTGACGAAATTGAAGATGCCGCCCTTGCCGTTGGCGTCGCCCGGATACCAGTTCTGCACCGTCGAATATTTGATCTCGGCGTCTTCGTGCGCGACCAATTCGACCACCGCGGCGTGCAGCTGGTTCTCGTCGCGCATCGGCGCCGTGCATCCCTCCAGATAGCTGACGTAAGCGCCCTTGTCGGCGATGATCAGCGTACGCTCGAACTGGCCGGTATTGGCCTCGTTGATGCGGAAGTAAGTGGACAGCTCCATCGGGCAGCGCACGCCTTCCGGCACATAGACGAAGGAACCGTCGGAGAACACCGCCGAATTAAGCGTCGCAAAGAAGTTGTCGGAGGTCGGCACTACCGAGCCGAGATATTTCTTCACCAGCTCGGGATGCTCGCGGATTGCCTCCGAGATCGGCATGAAGATCACGCCGGCGCGCTTGAGCTCTTCCTTGAAGGTGGTGGCAACCGATACGGAGTCGAACACCGCGTCGACCGCGACCCGGCCGCCGCCATACTCGCCGCCGGTCGACTCCTCGTCGAGAGTCGACGGCTCGCCCTGCTTGCGCACGCCAGCGAGGATTTCCTGCTCCTTCAGCGGAATGCCGAGCTTCTCGTAGGTCTTGAGAATTTCCGGATCGACCTCGTCGAGCGAAGCGAGCTCCTTCCGCTTCGGCGCCGAATAGTAATAGAGATCCTGATAATCGATCTTCGGATAAGACACGCGCGCCCAGTTCGGCTCGCGCATGGTCAGCCAGCGCTTATAGGCTTCCAGCCGCCAGGCCAGCATCCATTCCGGCTCGTTCTTCTTGGCCGAGATGAAACGGATGGTGTCTTCCGACAGACCCTTGGGGGCTTTTTCGGATTCGATGTCGGTGACGAACCCGTATTTATATTGGTCAACGTCGATGAGGCGGACCTGATCGACGGTCTCTTGTACGGCCGGCATTCTTCCCTCCGCTCACGGTTGCAAGGACCGCGGGTTGGATTTGTCGGTTATGGTGCTGAGCGTGTGTTCGCTAGCTCATCCCTTGTGGTGAATAGTGTTCGCAGCCGCCGCTTACGCGGCGATCCCGCGTCTCTCCTTAAGTAATGACCCGACAAGCATATTCCAAGTTTCCAGGAACCTTTCTACTTCGCGCAGAGTGCTGCTCCACCCCAGACTGACCCGCACCGCGCCGCGCGCGAGCTGCGGTTCCACGCCCATCGCCGCCAGCACCGCAGAGGCAGTGACCTTGCCGGACGAGCAGGCAGAGCCGGAAGATAGCGCTATGCCCTTGAGATCAAAGGAGATTATTGCCGTCTCCGCCTTCATGCCGGGAACCGAAAACAACGTCGTGTTGGGCAGCCGCGGGGCGGCCGCGCCGAAGATCACCGCATCCGGCGTCGCCGCCTTGATTCCCGCTTCCAGAGCGGTGCGCAGCTTGGCCATGTGAGCGGCGTCGGCTTGCCTTGCGTCGGCGGCAGCGGTGCAGGCTGCGCCAAAGCCGGCGATGGCGGCGACGTTCTCGGTTCCGGCGCGCTGCGCGCGTTCCTGCCCGCCGCCCTTGAGCAAGGGCTCGGCGATGTGGATATCGCCGCGGCGGATGAGCGCACCGGCACCCTGTGGTCCGCCCAGCTTGTGCGAGGAAAGGCTCAACAGGTCGGCGCCCAGCGCCTCGATGTCGCAACCGATGCGGCCGGGACCCTGTACCGCGTCGACGTGCAATACGCCGTTCGCGCGATGGACGATCTCGGCGATCTCGGCAATCGGCTGGATCACGCCGGTTTCATTGTTGGCCAGCATGACCGAAACCAGCGGCCGCTCGGCCTTTTCCAAGCGATGCGCGAGCGCGGCGAGATCAACGACGCCTGCCGCCGCAACCGGTAATTCCTCGACCATCTCGGCGGGAAAACGCCCGCCGCTTCGGACTGACGGATGCTCTATCGCCGAGACGAACAGCTGGTCGCGCGGCTCGCGGCGCCCGCCGGCCTCGATCGCCGGCGTGAGCGCCAGCATGTTGGCTTCGGTGGCGCCGCTGGTGAAAGTCACGTTCTTGGGCGCGGCGCCGGCCAACGCAGCGACCGCGGCCCGCGCGTCCTCCACCAGGCGGCGGGCGGCGCGGCCTTCTGCATGCACCGAGGAGGCGTTGCCCGTCAGCCCAAGGGCCGCGCTCATGGCGGCCGCTGCCTGCGCCCGCAGCGGGGCGGTGGCATTCCAGTCAAAGTAGACGCGTTCGCTCATTGCCGCCTTTGGTAAAATATTACCGTTTCAGTCCAGGCCCTTGCAAAATGCTTGCTTTTTGCCCGGTGGGTCGTGGTAGAAGCCGACGCTTCCCTCGGCATGCTTATAGCGCGTGTCGCGGTGCTGCACAGCGGAAATCACTATAATTAGAATAGTTCTAAATTAGTGCCCAGCCGCCCCTAGCGCGCTCCGCGCGACAAATGCCGACGCCGTAATTATCTACCGGCGGCACCCCCGCTTCGAGGTCGAAAACCATGCCTGAGGTCATCTTCACCGGTCCGGCAGGACGCATCGAGGGCCGCTACCACCCGGCGCGGCAGAAGAACGCGCCAATTGCGATCGTCCTGCACCCGCACCCGCAGTTCGGCGGGACGATGAACCACCCGATCATCTATCAACTCTACTACGCCTTCGTGCACCGGGGCTTCTCGGCGCTGCGCTTCAATTTCCGCGGCGTCGGGCGCAGCCAAGGTTCGTTCGACCACGGCCAGGGCGAATTGTCCGATGCCGCCGCCGCGCTCGACTGGGCGCAGACCATCAATCCGGAAGCCAAGAGCTGCTGGATCGCCGGCTTCTCGTTCGGCGCCTGGATCGGCATGCAGCTTCTGATGCGCCGGCCGGAGATCGAAGGCTTCATCTCGATTTGCCCGCCGGCCAATCTCTACGACTTCTCGTTCCTGGCGCCCTGCCCCTCGTCCGGCCTGATCATCCATGGCGACAAGGATGCGGTGGTGCCGCAAAAGGACGTCACCACGCTGGTCGACAAGCTCAAGACCCAGAAGGGCATCGTGATCGAGCAGAAGATCGTGCAAGGCGCCAACCATTTCTTCGACGGCAAGGTCGAGCCGCTGCTCACCTCGATCGGCGTCTATCTCGACAAGCGCCTCAAGAACGACCGCAAGCCGAGCGCGGCCTGACTGTAAACAGGTTTGCTTCTTGCCTCAGGCTGGAATGCGCTATCGTAGGGCATTGCGATTCGCGTCCTGAACTGCCGCAAGCCCCGATGCTGCTCGTCAAAACCTATCTCGATAAGAGTCGAATTCACGGTCTCGGCGTTTTTGCGGATGAAACGATCCGCAAGGGCACCAAGATCTGGCGCTTCGTCATCGGCTTCGACCGCTATTACTCGCGCAAGCAGTTCGCCAAGCTACCCAAGCCCGCCAAGGACTTCATCAAGCTGCACGGCTATCAATGGGAAAACGAAATTCTTTTGTCCATGGACCACGATACTTTCATGAATCACTCGGACGATCCCAATACCTTTTTTCACAACGGTTACGTCGTCGCCCGCCGCGACATCCGCAAGGGCGATGAAATCACCAACGACTACCGAGCTTTCGAAGCGTCGTTCTGCGCGGCTTTCTTGAAGAAACCGCCGCTATCGCAGCGACGGCGGCGCTAGGGACTAGCAATCACGCCGCCCCGCATTGGCGCGGCCACGCCGGTCGTCGTGGGAAATGTCAACGGCAGACCATTGAGCACGCGCACCGCCAGGTAAGCGAAAGCCTGCGCCTCGATCGACTGCGAGGACCAGCCGACCGCGTCGGCGGTTTCCACGCTGACCGGCGCGAGGCGCTCGGCCAGCATTTTCATCAAGGTCGGATTGCGCGCGCCGCCGCCGGCCACCACCCAGCTCTTCGGCGGCGCCGGCAGATGCGGCACGATGCGCTTGACCGACGCCGCGGTCAGCGCCGACAGCGTCGCCGCACCATCGGCCACGGAAAAATCCGGCAATTCGAGATTGGCAAACGCAAAAGCATTGCGGTCGAGCGATTTCGGGCAAGGGCGCGCGAAAAAGGGGTCCGTTAAAACACGCGCGACAAAATCCTCATGCACGCGGCCTTTGGCGGCCTGGTCGCCGTCGTGGTCGAGCGGCGCCCCGGTGCGATCGCGCATGAAGTCGTCGATCAACGCATTGCCGGGGCCGGTATCGCAGGCGATCGGATCGCCGCCGTCGACGAAGGTGACATTGGCGACGCCGCCGACATTGAGAACCGCGATCGGATACGGATGTTTCAAATCGCGCGCCAGCGCTTGGTGGAATACCGGCACCAGCGGCGCGCCCTGCCCGCCGGCGGCGACGTCGGCGGCGCGGAAGTCGTACGCCACCGGCAGCTTCAGCCGTGCGGCAAGCTGCGCGCCATCGCCGATCTGCACCGTCAGCCGGGTTGCCGGCTTGTGCAGCACGGTCTGGCCGTGGAACCCGACGATCGCGACCGCGGTGGCGTCGATCTGTTCGGCCACGAGAAAGGCCTCCACCGCCTCCGCGTGCGCGCGGGTGACGAAAGCCTCCGCTTCCGCCAGCACACCCGGCCGCGCCGTGCGATCATTCAGGCCGGCGCCCTGCGCCAGCGCCCGCCGCAACAACGCCCGCCCATCCTCGCTATAGGGCCGATAACCGGTCGGCCCGAACGCGGCGATGCGCTCGCCGTCAGTTTCCAGCAGGGCCACGTCAACGCCGTCGAGCGAGGTCCCGCTCATCAGCCCAATCGCCCGCACCGCCCCCAACGCCTGCCCCTTCAATTATTTGCCGGACCTGTTACACCACGCGCCACAAGCACACGACAAGGCCGCCGCCCGAGACCGCCCATGAGCGCCTATAAATCCGACTTTCTTAATATTCTGGCCGAGCGCGGCTTCATCCACCAGGTGTCGGAGCCCGACGCACTCGACGCGCTCGCGGCCAAGGGTCCCATCACCGGCTATATCGGCTTCGATTGCACGGCGGCCTCGCTGCATGTCGGCTCGTTGCTGCCGATCATGTTGCTGTACTGGATGCAGCAGACCGGGCACCGGCCGATCGCGCTCATGGGTGGCGGTACCACGCGCGTGGGCGACCCGTCCGGCAAGGACGAAAGCCGGCGAATCCTGAGCGAGGAAGCAATCGCACAGAACCTCAAGGGCATCGGCGCGATCTTTGAAAAATTCCTGAAATTCGAGTCCGACGGCGGCAGCGCCGTCATGGTCAACAATGCCGACTGGCTGGACAAGCTCAACTACATAGACTTTCTGCGCGATGTTGGCCGGCACTTCTCCGTCAACCGCATGCTCGCTTTCGATTCGGTGAAAATGCGGCTCGACCGCCAGCAGGAGCTCTCGTTCCTCGAATTCAACTACATGGTGCTGCAGGCCTATGATTTCGTCGAGCTCTACAAGCGCGAGAAATGTATTTTACAGATGGGCGGCTCCGACCAGTGGGGCAACATCGTCAACGGCATCGACCTCGGCCGCCGCATGATGAACGCGCAACTGTTCGCGCTCACCTCGCCGCTGATCACAACGTCCTCGGGCGCCAAGATGGGCAAGACCGCCGCCGGCGCGGTCTGGCTCAACCCGGACATGCTGAGCCCTTACGACTACTGGCAGTACTGGCGCAACACCGAGGATGGCGACGTCGCGCGCTTCCTCAAGCTATTCACGGTCCTGCCGCTCGACGAGATCGCCAAGCTTGCGGCGCTGAAGGACCAGGAAATCAACGAAGCCAAGAAGGTGCTCGCCACCGAGGCGACGGCGCTGGTACACGGCCGCGCCGTGGCCGACGCGGCCGCCGAAACCGCCCGCAAAACCTTCGAGGAAGGCGCGCTCGCCGAGACGCTGCCGACCGTGTCGGTGCCGCGCAAGCATATCGATGCCGGCTTCGGCGTCCTCAACGCCTTCGTCGCCGCCGGCCTTGCCGCTTCCAACGGCGAGGTGCGCCGCGCCATCGCCAATAATGCGATCGCGGTCAACGACAAGCGCGTCACCAGCGACAAGCACCTGATTGGCGAGAAAGACCTCACACCCGAAGGCGTCATCAAGCTCTCGCTCGGCAAGAAGCGCCACGTGCTGCTGCGGCCGGAGTGAACCCGCCCGCCGCCGCGCTCACTGCTGCGGAATGAAAGCGGGATCGAACGTGCCCGGCGACGGGATGAATTTGCGCAACAGTCCCGGCGCAATCGCGCTCACCGGATTGACGAGGATCCGCGGCGCGCTCGGCGGGCCCCTGGCCTCGTAGGTGATGCCCAGCAGGCCTTCGTTGCTGCCGCCGCCGAGGAACAAGCCGACGATCGGGATTTGCCCGAACATGTTGTTGAGACCATAGAACGGCACGAAGGTGCCGCGCAGATGCACGTCATTCTTGACGTAGTCGATCTGCCCTTCGACCGTCACCCCCACAGCGGGCCCGCGCACAACGCCGTCGCGCACCGACATCTTGCCGGGGAAGCGGGTGAAGTCGGCATGCAATTCGGAGAAATCCACGCTATTTTGCGCCTGTCCGGGCGCACCGGCGACGACGCGCTGCAGCGCGGGTTCGCCGCGCACGGTAAAATTGGTGATATAGAGCGTGCCGACCTGCGGCTTTTGGTCCGCCGATGGCGGATCCATCGCTACCCACATCCGCCCGCCGTACATGCGCGGATACGTGTCGGTGAACCGGAACAGCGCCCCGGCGTCTTTGGTGTCGAAATAGACGACCTGGTGGTTATCGCGGGCGCGCAGACGCAGATCGCCGTTCAGCGGTGTGTCACGGCCGATCTTGGCCTTCATCGCGAAGCTGCGGACTTGGCCATCGCGCCGCGACATTCTGAGGCTGAGCCCGCGTAGCGTTTCGCCGTTGTGGCCGGCCACCGTTCCGAGCTTGATGTCGAGGTCGAGATCGGGCTGCTTGTGCTTGCTCTTTTCCGGCTTATTGCTGAGCGCCGATTTCACGAAATTGCGACCGTCATAGACATCGCCGCGCATCGATACGTTCAGCACGCCGTCGCTGCCGCGGTCGACCTTGAGCGCCGTCTTGTCGCCGCTGGAAAGGCCGAACACCGGCAGGTTGGCCGACTCGATATCGCCCGCATTGTTTAGCTCGATCGAGCCCTTCACGTTGACGCCCGGACCGCTGATCGTCAGGTCTTCGAAGCGCACCGACTTGTCGGTCTTGGCCAGCGTATAGCTGGCGTGCGCGGGGGTGCCGGCCGGTTTCAGCCAGCCCGGCAGCAGGTTGGTGATCGTGACCGGCGTGAGATCGGCCTCCACGTTCAAGCGATTTTGCTTGGGGTCCTGCCCGATCGTCCCGGAAACCTTGATCGGGATGGTGCCGGTGACGGAATCGCCAAAATCGATTTTGAGCCGGCGGCGCGCGGCGTCGTCGAGCTTGGCCTGCAAACGCAACTGGGCGTCGCCGGCATTGTGCTTTAGCAGGCTGAGGGTTGCCGGCAGGCCGTTGATCTTGACGTCACCCTTGATCTCGTAGCCGTCGTCGGTCGCGTTCACCCGCAGCGAGGTCGCCTCGACTTTCTCGCCCATCAGCATTTTGTCGGCTGCGAAATTGGTGAGATCAGCCGTGATGTCGTAGGTCGGGGCCGGGGTCGGCAACTTGTCCGCAATTGCGAGGTTGACGCCGACGCGCGCGGCAATGGTGCCGCGGGTCGTGCCCGGATCGATCGCCAATGCGCCGACGTTGTCGCGCATCCCCTCGCCCGACAGCAGCGCGGCCGCCGCCGGTACCGCGCCGTCGATGCGGAAGCGGGCGGTCGCCAACGCCGGCTTGGGATGGACGTCGGGCACGTCGAAAATGCCGTTTGCGATATTGAGTTTACGCCCGCCCGCCACCTCCACGGTGCCGCGACCGAGGCTGATGACGGCATGGCGGCCGACGATTCGAACCGTAAGATCGGCGTCGTGAATTTCGGGCAGATTGTCGATCGGGTGCAGCGTAGTACCGCTGGTTTCGAGCTCGATCGACAGCCCATCGTCGGGCATCGGCGGACCGTTGGCGCGGAATTCCGGCAGTTCCGCATTGCCCGCGATCACGACGCGCTCGACGATGCCGCCGGAAACATGGTCTTCGACCCATTGCCGCACCGGATAGGCGGCAAAGATCGGCCACAGCCGCTTCAAGACCGCCCCCGGCATGCGGGTGCAGGCGACGCCGAACGCCAGGCGCGGTTTGGCGCCGGAGAAATCGAGGCTGCCGGTGACCGCGATACCGATATTGTACAAGGGCCGCGTATCGACGCGGCTCATGTCGCCCTGTACCAGGTCGATGCGTTGATGCACGGTATCGATGCGCCCGTGCATCGCTATCCTGTTGATGGCAAATCCTTCCGCCTGCGGCGCCCCCGGCCCGGTCAGGATCACCGGATCGATCACCGAATCGCCGCGCGTCACGTTGAACTGCCAAATGCCGCTATCGTTGGCGGGCGCATGCACGGTGGCGCGCATGGTGAATTGATTGCCGCCCGATCGGATCTGAAACGGCACGATCAGCGCCCGCTGCTGTGCGTCCCAGTTAAATCGGATGTCGGCGCGTTCGATCGGCACGACGACGCCGTCGTCGCCGTTATCGACAACGTCGCCGCGGCCCGAGACCACTTGACCCTGCAAGTGCTGCAGCACGCCGGCGGAGGAAATCTCCGCACGCACGCTTGCCGACAACGGCATATTGGCTTCGATTTCGCTTTCATTCAAACGCATGGCCAGCAGAATGTCGGCGATCGAGACGTTGCGCGCTTCCAGGCCCACGGCACGCACGCCGTCGGCGAGCGGCCGCATCGCGGCACTCAGCACCCACGGCCGGTTCGGATTCTCCGACGTCAGTCGGAAAGTCAAACCGCCCTCGGTCGGCCGCATCAGGCTGACATTGATCCGGCTGAAGGTCCATTGCTTGCCGTTGCGCTGATCGTCGACCGTCAGATTTCCGTTTTTCAGGCCGAGCTCGCGCAGGTCGTGGCCATCGAGACCGGTGGCGCCGAGCCCGTCGATCCAGGCGAGGATCCCTGTCAGATTGTCCACGCCCGCGCGCAGCGGTTGCTGCGGCGCGTTTGAACCGGGCGCCGGCATCGTCGGCACCGGGGTGAGCGCGGGCGAAGCGGTGGCGATCGGCCGCTTGTCGGCGCCGGCAAAGACCGTGACCGTGCCGTTGGTCTCGATGCGCACCGCCATTTCGGCGCCGACCAGATTGAGGCTGCGCGCGCGCACCTGCCCGTGCAGCAGCGCCATGCCCGAAATTCCCACTTCCGCTTTTGGCGCGCTCGCGACAACGGTCCCGTCGGCGTCGCGCACCACAATGTCGCGCAGACGCAAGGATGGGCGGCCGTTCTCGTCGCGCTCGAGCTGCGTGCCGCCGACCGAGACGGTGTGCTTACCGCCGAAATTTTCCTCGATCGCCGACTTCAGCCACGGCGTCGCCACGTCGAACTGGATTGGCCCGCTCGCCAGCCGCCACCACAAGCCAAGCCCGAGCACCACCGCAAGCGCCACGGTGATGGTCGCACCCCAGAACATCCGCCGCAGGAACGGCCGGCGCAGCAGCCGCACCACGCCGCGGCGCACGCTGCTCCATTGCCGGCGGATCGCAACATGGCTCGCCCGATGGTGGGTGGTAAGCTTGGCAGCAGGGCGATGCTGCGGATGATGCGGTTGTTGGGAATGCTGCGGCTGATGCGGCTGGCGGGGATGCTGGCCGTGCGGGTGCTGCTGCTGCGGATGCGGCTGTGGATGCTGCTGCGGACGCTGCTGCGGATGCGGCTGTTGGTGCGGCGGACGGCCGTGACCGGCCGCATGTTGGCCCGCATGCTTCGGTTTGTTGTGGTCGTTACGTGTCATGCCCTAAGGGGCGCCCCTCGTCCGGCGTAGCGCGCGTCCTTTGCCGCCGACCGGCATCGCGCCGGCCTGGCCCATGGCAGGTATCCGTGGAACCGCTTGCGCCCACCCGACGCAAATGGCAATTGCGAGTTTGACGGCGCGAAAACGACGAAAGGAAGGCATATGGCGCGCAATTTGGGGCATGAACCGGCCGCAGGCGCAAAGGCGCCGGCTTTCGCCCTACCGCGCGACGGTGGCGGTACGGTATCTCTGAGGGACTTCAAGGGCCGCAATCTGGTCCTCTATTTTTATCCGAAAGCCGATACGCCGGGCTGCACCAAGGAAGCCATTGCATTCTCGGGCCTGCGCGCGGCCTTTGCCAGGAGCGGAACCGACATTCTGGGCGTCTCGGCCGATCCGGTCGCGGCACAGGACAAGTTCAAATCCAAGCACAAGCTGAGAATCGCACTCGCCTCCGATGAGACACGCAAGATGCTGGAAGCTTACGGGGCCTGGGGTGAGAAATCGATGTACGGACGCAAATACATGGGGGTCTTGCGCAAGACTTTTCTGGTCGACGGGAAAGGCCGCATCGCCCGGGTCTGGCCGAAGGTGCGCGTGCCCGGCCACGCAGACGAGGTGCTCGCCGCCGCCCGCGGCCTGTAATTCCCTGCTTTTCCAGCCGAATCGCGCCGAATCCGCGCGCCAATTACCGATTCCTTAACCATATCCGGTTGATATCGCCCCAAGCTGGTCTACCGGCTCGACCGTGGCCGAACCGGCGGGAGTGTTGATGTCGTCTTCGTCCACGTCGAATTGCCCAACCATCGAAAACGCCGGCCGACCTGCGCAGCCGCGCGGGCAATCGGCCGCCGCCATCTCCCGCCATGTCCAGCGCATCTACAACGGCTACACGCTGGTACATGCCGGGCGTCAGGTGCGCATCGGCCCGATCGCGTTCTGGATCGTGGTCGGCACGCTTGTGGTCATGGGAGTTTGGTCGATCGCCACCGGAACCTATTTTGCGTTTCGCGAAGACGTGCTCACCCGGCTCATCGGCCGCCAAGCCCAGATGCAGTTCGCTTACGAGGACCGCATCGCCGAACTACGCGCGCAGGTCGACCGCATTACCAGCCGCCAACTGCTCGACCAGGAACAATTCGAACAAAGGCTAAAGGCGCTGTTGCAAAGGCAGTCTACGCTCGAGCAGCGCACCAATGCGCTGACCGGCGACATGTTGACGACCGGCTCGATCGGCCCCACGCACCATGCGCCGCCGAAGCGGGCACCGGTCGATAGGCCGTTGAAGCCCTCCCCGATCAGCGACACCGTGATCCTGGTGGCGCCGCCCGACCGCGAGGCGCGTCTTAAATCGCGCGAGCCGCCGGCAAGCACCATGCGTCTTGCCAGCGTCAATCCCGGCGAACTCACCGGCGTGCTGGCGCGCGTCTCCGCTTCGCTCGACAAAATTGCGCACCGGCAGACGGCGGCGCTGACCGATCTGGAGGAGCACGTCGACAGCAAGGCGCGGAGCATCCGCAGCGTGCTCAGCGATCTCGGCGTCAGTGTTCCCAAGACGCACAGCAAGACCACCGTCGGCGGCCCATTCGTGCCGGTCAAGCCGCCGAGGCCCGGGGCGAGCGCCTTCGACCGCCAGCTCTACCGTATCAATCTCGCGCGCGCGCATATCGACGGTTACAAACACACACTGCTGACAGTGCCGGTACGCAAGCCGGTCGGCGGTGAAGTCGACATGAGCTCGCCGTTCGGCGTGCGCACCGATCCGTTCAACGGACGGCCGGCGATGCACACCGGCATCGACCTGCGCGGCGACAAGGGCGAAGCGGTGCATGCCACCGCCAATGGCAAGGTATCGATCGCCGGCCGCGAGGGCGGCTACGGCAATATGGTCGAGATCGACCACGGCAATGGCTTCTCCACCCGCTACGGTCACCTGTCGAAGATCGAGGTGAAGGTCGGCCAGGTGGTGCGCATCGGGCAAATCGTCGGCCGCATCGGCTCGACCGGCCGCTCGACCGGCCCGCATCTGCATTACGAAACGCGCATCAATAAAGAGCCGGTCAATCCGCAGAAGTTCCTGCGCGCCGGCTTGCGCCTCGGCCGCATCTGACCGCAGGCGGCGGCGGTTGCCATCGGCGAGCGCCGCTGGAACTAAGGCCGAGCCGCACTTCCAAAAAGGGCTACTGCGCCAAACGCTCGGTCGTCACCAGGCGAATGCGCGGATTGCCGACCGGCGTGCCGACGCAGTTGAGATAGGGCCAAGGCCGCTGGGTGCAGGCCTTCAAGGTGGTCCGCGCCGGCTCTGCCAGCGGTCCGGCATCGAGGCGCGCGCTGGTGCCCGTGAGCAACGTCACAACCCCGGCAATCGCAGCGGCAGCTATAATGCAGTTGGTGAACTTGAACACGACGCTCTCCTGTTTCCGACGGGCTGTCTCCGGCTCAGGCCAAGGACGCCCTTTGATCTCTTTGATCGTGAAGCTAGGAGAACCGGCCTGGACCCGCTGTGCTGGCCGTCACGAAAATGGCAAATCCGCCGGGCTGCGCGCAAATCGAGTATTTTCCGGCACTTCTGGCGCCTGAAAGAAACAAAAACGCAATTTTTGTGATCGCCAACACACGGCGGGACGGCGACGCCGCCTTAGATTGCGCGCATGAAATTCAAAGGTGGCAAAAAAGAAATGACCGAACCGTCAGCAGGAGCCGCAGAAAAATCGCGCGCGATAGAACAACAGGCCGAAGTCGCGAAGAACCTCAAATCACGCACCCGGAAGCCAAAGCGTTATATCGCATCCGAAAAGGGTCGCGATTGGTACGAAAAGGCCGGGGGTAAGATCGCGATCAGGCAAAATGCGACGCGCACACCACGGGGCCGAACCTAAGCCCGGCACAATAGCATGGTAGTAAAATACCGCGCTAAATAACCCCCGCGACTAGTCCAACCCGGAAGCGATGGATGGCGCTGCGCATTTGCGCTTCAAGCGGCCGCTATTCCACGTCTTCCACCTGCGCCGGCTCACCGCCGAAGGCTTTCTGCGCCAGCGCCGCCTGCATGAACTCGTCGAGATCGCCGTCGAGCACCGCGCCGGTGTTGGAGGTCGACACGCCGGTGCGCAGGTCCTTCACCATCTGATAGGGCTGCAACACGTAGGACCGGATCTGATGGCCCCAGCCAATATCGGTTTTGGCGGCCTGATCGGCCGCGGCTTTGACCTCGCGCTTTTTTATCTCCGCCTCGAACAGTTTGGCGCGCAGCATGTCCCAGGCCATGGCGCGGTTGCGGTGCTGCGAGCGGTCCTGCTGGCACTTCACCACGATATTGGTCGGGATGTGGGTTAGCCGCACCGCCAACTCCGTCTTGTTGACGTGCTGACCGCCGGCGCCGCCCGCGCGCATGACATCGGTGCGCACGTCGTTTTCGTTGATGTCGATCTTGATTCGGTCGTCCACCACCGGAAACACCACGACGCTGGCAAAGGACGTATGCCGGCGCGCGTTGGAGTCGAACGGCGAGATGCGCACCAGCCGGTGCACGCCGTGTTCGTTCTTGAGCCAGCCATAGGCGTTGTGGCCCTTGATCACGACGGTCGCCGACTTGAGGCCAGCGCCCTCGCCCTCGCTTTCCTCGATCCACTCGACCTTGTAGCCGTGCGCTTCGGCCCAGCGCACATACATGCGCATCAGCATGCCGGCCCAGTCCTGGCTTTCGGTGCCGCCGGCGCCGGCGTGAACTTCCAGATAGCAGTCGTTGGCATCGGCTTCGCCCGAAAGCAGCGCCTCCAGCTCGCGCCGCGCGACCTCGGCCTTCAGCCGCTTCAAAGCGGCTTCCGCTTCGGTAACCGTCTTGGCGTCCTTTTCAGATTCGCCCAGCTCGATCATGGTGAGATGGTCGTCCAGCTCCTGCTCGATGCGGCCGATGGCGTTGAGCTGGTCCTCGAGCGCGTCGCGCTCGCGCATCACGCGCTGGGCGCGGGCCTGGTCGTTCCAGAGGGCTGGGTCCTCGGCCTCTTTGTTCAGCTCGGCCAGGCGGCGCGTCGCGGTATCGACGTCAAAGATGCCTCCTCAGCAGCGCGAGCGACTGCTTGATCTCGTCGACGAGGCTTTGGGTTTCCGCGCGCATGTCCGGTCCATGGCCGCCGAGGCGGCGTTTCGATTCATCTAGGTCAGGATTTAACGTCGCGGCGGCGCCCGCGCAACTCTCAGGAGCTAGTAAAGCCCACCGGTGCCCGAGCGCACGGCGCGGCCGGAATCGGGCGGCACATTGCCGAAGGAGTTGCCGCCCCCGCGCCCGCCTTCGCCATAGCCGACCACCGAATAGTCGTTGGGCGGCGCGGTGCCGGGCTTGAAGGCTTCCAGGATCACCCGGCTGCTGTTAGGGCCGGCGCGCGCGCCGGTTTTGAGATCGACGCGGATAAGCTTGATGCCGGGCGGCACGCGGAACGGCACCGCCGGCTTGTCGGCCAGCGCGACCTTGAGGAAATTCTTGACCACCGGCCCCGCCAGACGGCCGCCGGTTTGGCCGCGGCCGAGCGAGCGTGGTTTGTCAAAACCGATATAGACGCCGGCGACAATTTCGGGGGTGAAGCCGATGAACCAGGCGTCCTTGTAGTCGCTGGTGGTGCCGGTCTTGCCGGCAATCGGTTTGCCCACTTCCTTCTGGAAGCCGACACCGGCCGCGGTGCCGCGCAGCACGACGCCTTCCATGATCGACGTGATCTGGTAGGCGGTCATCGGATCGAGCACCTGCTCACGCCGGTCGATCAGCGAAGGCTCGGGCTGGTTGTCCCATTTCTTGGCGCCGCAGCCGATGCATTCGCGTTGGTCGTGCTTGTAGACCGTGTGGCCGTAGCGGTCCTGGATGCGATCGATCAGGGTCGGCTTGATGCGGCGGCCGCCGTTGTCGATCATGGCGTAGGCCGTGGCCATGCGCAGCAGCGTGGTTTCGCCGGCGCCCAACGCGAATGAGAGATAAGGCGGCAGGCTGTCGTAGACGCCGAAGCGCTTGGCGTATTCGGCGATCAACGGCATGCCGATGTCTTGCGCCAGTCGCACCGTCATCACGTTGCGCGAATGCTCGATGCCGAAGCGCAGCGTCGAGGGCCCGTAATAATTGTGTTCGTAGTTCTCCGGCTTCCAGGTGCCGAGGCCGGGGCCCTGGTCGATCTCGATCGGCCCGTCGAGGATGAGCGACGACGGCGTGTAGCCGTTGTCGAGCGCGGTCGCATAGACGATCGGCTTGAACGAGGAGCCGGGCTGGCGCAACGCCTGCGTTGCGCGGTTGAACTGGCTCTGGTCATAGGAGAAGCCGCCGACCATGGCGAGCACGCGGCCGGTCCAGGGGTCTTCCACCACCATGGCGCCGGAAACCTCCGGCACTTGGCGCAATTCGAACTGGCCGGTGTCGTTGGTCGGCTCCACATAGATCACGTCGCCGGGATTGAGCACGTCGCTAACTTTGCGGGGCGCGCGTCCCTTGACCTTCGCCCATTTCACGCCGTCGATTGGGATGATGCCGACGTCGCGCTGCTTGCTGATGAAGCCGCCCGGCTCGCGGCCCGGCTGCAAGCCGATGCGCGCGGACTTGTCGCTCGTCTCCAGCACCACCGCCAGCCGCCAGGGTTTAACGTCCGTCAGGCCCTTGACGTCGGCGAGCTTGGGACCCCAATCGCCGCTCACGTCGATCTTGCTGACCGGCCCGCGGAAGCCATGGGCCTCGTCGTATTTCACCAGGCCTTCCACCAGCACCTTGCGCGCCAGCACCTGCATTTTGGTGTCGAGCGTGGTGCGTACCGACAGCCCGCCTTCGTAGAGTTTCTTTTCGCCATAGCGATCGTAGAGCTCGCGCCGCACTTCCTCGGCGAAGTATTCGGCCGAGAACATATGCGCCCCGGTCCGCTTCTGCGTCACGCCGAGCGGAGAACGCTTGGCCGTCCCGGCGGCGGCGGCCGAAATGAAGCCATCCTCCGCCATCTGGTCGAGCACCCAATTGCGCCGCTCGGTCGCGCGTTCGTGCTGGCGGAACGGATGATAGTTGTTCGGCGCCTTCGGCAGCGCCGCCAGATAGGCGGCTTCGGCGACGGTGAGCTCGTTCACGCTCTTGTCGTAATAGACCAGCGAGGCGGCGGCGATGCCATAAGCGCCAAGGCCCAAGTAGATTTCGTTCAAGTAAAGCTCGAGGATCTTGTCCTTCGAATAGGTGCGCTCGATCTTGAGCGCCAAAAGCGCTTCCTTGATCTTGCGCGTGAAGGAAACCTCATTCGACAACAAAAAGTTCTTGGCGACTTGTTGCGTAATAGTTGAAGCGCCCTGCGGGTGGCGGTTGGTGCCGTATTTCTCGAGATAGTTGACCGCCGCGCGCGCGATCCCCACGAAATCGAGGCCGCCATGCTCGTAGAAGTTCTTATCCTCGGCGGCGAGGAAGGCGTTGATCACCCGCTTCGGCACCGCCTGGATCGGAATGTACAGCCGGCGTTCGCGGGCGTATTCGGCGACCAGCGAACCGTCGGCCGCGTGCACGCGCGTCGTCACCGGCGGCTCGTAATCCTGCAATTGCGAATAGTCCGGCAGGTCCTTGGAGTAGTGCCACATCAGGCCGGCAGCCGCGGCCACGCCCACCACGAACAGGATGGTGCCGGCAGCGAACAGAAAACCGAAAAACCGCAGAATGAACTTCATGAGCACATGGTCCCGTCTCGACCCCGACGGCGGCCGCCGGTCCATTCTGTCGATGTCCGAACCCGCGTAAACGACAGGTCCGCCAAGTGGCTCAAAAGGCCCGACTGACCGCCCGCGGCCCGGGCTGCGACGCCTCGCCGTGGTGGCCGGGTTTTATGTTGAAACTGAGGCCGGTAGCCCATGTCAGCGGGCTCCCACGCTGGCGCCCATCAGGCGCCGGGCAAAGAAATCATCGACCGCCCGCGCCATCGCCACCGCCGTGCGCGTGCGCCAGGCCTGCGAGACCAAGTTTTTCAGATCCCGCCGGGTCGACATATAGCCGAGTTCCACCAGCACCGAAGGCACGTCGGGCGCCTTAAGCACGATGAAGCCGGCCGATTTGACCGGGCGCAGATGCAGGGGCGCCGTGGGCTTGATGTCTTTAACCAGCGTGCGCGCGAATTGCACCGAGAAGGTCTTGGTCTCGCGCTGGGCGAGATCGATCAGGATACTGGCAACATCGTTTGGCTCCGAGCTCAAATCGACGCCGGCGATGATGTCGGATTTGTTTTCCTTTTCGGCCAGACTGGCAGCCTCCGCGTCGGAGGCATGCTCGGACAGCGTATAGACGCTGGCGCCCTCCGCCTGCCCTTCGCTGCGCGGCACCGAGTCGGCATGGATCGAGATGAGCAAAGCGGCGCTGCGCTGGCGGGCGAATTGCACGCGCCCGGTGAGCGGGATGAAAGTGTCGTCGCTGCGCGTCATCGCCACCCGGTATTTGCCGCTGCGCTCGAGCGTGTCGCGCAGCTTGATGCCGAAGGCGAGCACGATGTCCTTCTCGTTCTGCCCGTCGAGGCCCTTGGTGCCGCTGTCGATGCCGCCATGTCCGGGATCGATCACGATGAGCGGACGCGGATCGCTGTCGGCATGCTTCGATACGTCGCTCTGGCGGGTGGCGATATGGCGAGGGCGCGGGCTCAGTTCGATATTGTGCAGGAAGCTTTCGCGGTCGGTGGGCGCAAGGTCGAGCACCAGCCGCGCCGGCTGGCCTTCGACGGCGGCGAGCACGAAGGATTTCTCCACCCGCACCGGTCCCGTGGCGTCGAGCACGATGCGCGAGCCGCCCTGCATGATCAGGCCGTAGCGGAACGCCTTGACCAGGCCGCGGCCGTGTTCGCCGGCATGCGCCGGCAGCTTGAACACGATCTGCGGCAGGTCGATCACGACGCGATAGGGATCGGCGAGCGTGAAGGTGACGATGTCGACCTTGCGGTTGAGATCGACCACGAAGCGGGTCTGCTTGGCGTCGCCGCCGAGCCGGACGTCGGTGGCCACCGGTGCCGATTCTGTCGGCGCCGCCAGCGCGCGCACGGCAATGCCGTTCTCGGCCGCCGACGCGGGCGGTCCCAGCAGGATGACGCTTATGGCACTGGCGACGGCGAACGTGCGCAATGTCACGATTCCGGACCCCTTTATCGGCCCTTTCTACTCCATTAGGCCTGCTTCGGTTAACGGAACTTAACCGGCGGGGATGGTTTCCTCGCGGCAGTGTGGCCAGCCTGCACAGACTCCTTGCCATCAAGGGGTTAGGGCCGTATGTAAGGTCTGCTGACGGTTAAGTTCCGATTGTGCCGCGTTCGGGTGCCCGGCACGCTGTTCCAGGACCGCCCCCTCGAGGAGGCCGGCGGCCGGACGAGCGAAAAGAGCCGAAACCCTTAAGTGATGGACAGTCGGATCAGCGCGCGGCCTCACGGGTCGCCCGCTTTCCAGACCGTTAGCGACGAGAAATCTGGGCTTGCGCTTCGATTGGCGCAGCCGCAGCGCTACGGGTCGCAATTTCATGCTGCCGACGACGCAGCAAGGGCAATTCGAGGTCCACCGCTCTCGCGAAATCTTCGTGACGGCGCGCTTTGCTACGGGCCTTGCCGAGCTTTCGCGTGAAAACGCGCCCCTTTCCTTCCACACCAATCTGGCGGACCACCCCACGCGCACCTTTGCGGCGTCGATTTTGCGCGCGCGCGCGCGGGCCTCCGCCCTAGTGAGATTTTCAAATGGCCGACAAAATGCTGATCGACGCGGCCCACCCGGAGGAAACCCGGGTTGTGGTTCTACGCGGCAACCGCGTCGAGGAATTCGACTTCGAGAGCGCCAACCGCAAGCAGCTTCGCGGTAATATCTATCTCGCCAAGGTCACGCGCGTTGAGCCGTCGCTGCAGGCGGCTTTCGTTGATTACGGCGGCAACCGCCACGGCTTCCTGGCGTTTTCGGAAATCCATCCCGACTACTACCAGATCCCGGTCGCCGACCGGCAGGCGCTGATCGCGCAGGAAGAGCGCGACGCGCGCGACGCCGACAATGAGGCCGATCACCGCGCCAATCGACGCGGGCGCGGCGGCCGCCATCGTCACCGCGGCGCCGGCCGCCGCCGCGACGTCAAGCGCAGCGAGCCACTCGCCGAAGGGGAAGCGGCGCGCGAGGCCGCCGAAATTCCGGCGGACGAAGCGGCGCTAAACGGACAATCGCCGGCCGAGAGCACCGCCATCGCCACCGACATGCCCGCGCCCGACCAGGCCACGGCCGAATTCGCGACCGAGGAACCCGCACACGAAGCCGCCGAAATCGCGGCCGGCGACGAGATGGCCGAGACCGAGACAAGCGAAGCAACGGAAGCGCACGAAGCGCCCGACTCCGAAGCGGCGGCCGAAACGGAAAGCGGCGAGACGCTGGAATACGACGACCACCCGGAGTTCGGCGACGATCATGCCGAGACCGGCGATCATTTGCCGGTGGAAGCCGCGCCGGACGAGGCAGCGGCCGAAGCTGAAGCCGACCGCGGCAACGGTAATGGCAATGGCAACGGCGAAGACCACGAGGAAGAAGCGGTCGAATCCGTCGGCGGCGCCGACGCGCTCGAGGAAGTGCAGGAGCGCCTGCCGCGCTTCCGCCGCCAGTACAAGATTCAAGAGGTCATCAAGCGCCGGCAAGTCATGCTGGTGCAGGTTGTCAAGGAAGAGCGCGGCACCAAGGGCGCGGCGCTGACCACGTATTTGTCGCTCGCCGGCCGCTATTCGGTGCTGATGCCCAACACCGCGCGCGGCGGCGGCATTTCGCGCAAGATCACGTCCGCCGAGGACCGCGGCCGGCTGAAGGAGATCGCGCAGGAGCTGGAAGTGCCGGAGGGCATGGGCGTGATCCTGCGCACCGCCGGCGCCAGCCGCACCAAGACGGAAGTCAAGCGCGACTTCGAATATCTGCTGCGGCTGTGGGAGACGGTGCGCGACCTCACGCTCAAATCCACCGCGCCCAAGCTGGTCTATGAGGAAGGCTCGCTGGTCAAACGCTCGATCCGCGATCTCTACAACAAGGACATCGATGAGATCGTCGTGGCCGGCGACGAGGGCCACAAGGAAGCGCGTGACTTCATGCGCATGCTGATGCCGAGCCACGTCAAGCACGTGAAGCTCTACAAGGACACGCAGCCGCTGTTCACGCGCTACGGTATCGAGAGCCAGCTCGACGCCATGTTCTCGCCGGTCGTTCAACTCAGATCCGGCGGCTACATCGTCATCAACCAGGCCGAGGCGCTGGTGGCGATCGACGTCAATTCGGGCCGCGCCACGCGCGAGCACCACATCGAGGACACCGCGCTCAAGACCAATTGCGAGGCGGCCGAGGAAATCGCGCGGCAACTGCGCTTGCGCGATCTTGCCGGCTTGATCGTCATCGACTTCATCGACATGGACGAGACCCGCAACAACCGCACGGTCGAGCGGCGCATGAAGGACGCGCTCAAGAACGACCGCGCCCGCATCCAGGTCGGACGCATCTCGCATTTCGGCCTGTTGGAAATGTCGCGCCAGCGCATCCGCTCCTCGGTGCTGGAATCCTCGACCGAAAAATGCCCGATCTGCGGCGGCTCCGGCCACGTGCGCTCGGTATCTTCGGTGGCGCTGCAATGCCTGCGGGCGCTCGAAGAGACGTTGATCAAGGGCGCCACCCATAATCTGGTCGTGCGCACGCGTTCGGAAGTCGCTCTCTACATGCTCAACCACAAACGCGCGCATTTGCGCGCGCTGGAAGAGCGCTTCCGCGTCATCCTCACCGTCTCGGCCGATCCGACGGTGACCGGCCAGCAGTCCTACGTCGTCGATCGCGGCGAGCAGGTGCATTCGGTGGAAGTGGCCAAGAGTCTGGCCGCGGCCGCACGCGCTGAAATGCCGATCGAGGAAACGGTCGAGGAGGAAGTCGAAGCCGCCGACGAATCCGGCGACGAAACCGCCGAACTTGCAGCCGAAGACCAAGCGCCGTCCGCCGACGGCGAAGGCGAGCGCGACGGCGGCCGCCGCAAGCGCCGGCGTGGGCGCGGACGGGGCCGTGGCCGCGGCGAGCCACGTGAGGGCGAGCAGGCTTTCACCCATGAGACGGTGGCCGAGCACGCGGTCGCGCACGAAGATCACGACGCCGGCTCACCCGAGGAGGACGCCGCCGGCGAAGCGGCCGAGCCTCAGGGCGCGGAAGGTGGCGAATCGCGCGAGGGCGGCCGACGCCGCCGGCGCGGACGGCGCGGCGGACGCCGCAATCGGCGCCGCAACGGCAAGGACGAATCGCCGGTCCAGGCCGGGGATCAGTTCCCGGACCATGAGCCCGCGCACGAGCCCGAATTGGCGCACGCGGTCGAGGATCTCGACCGTCCGCCGGCGCCGTTCGAAAGCGGCGGAGCCGGGCATCATGAAGTTCACGCCGGCGCTGATTTCCCGCCGGTCAGCGAGGAGGACGCCGACGCCATGGCGCCGCCCTTCGATCGGCAGCCCGAGGACGCGCGCGCGGATGCGGCGCCAAGCGAACCCGAGCCGCCGCGCCGGCGCTCGACCGTGCGCGAGCCGGCGCCCGTCGGCGCCGAGGGCGCACCGCCCTCGCCGACCCTGCCGCCGCCGACACCGGTGGTCTCCAGTACGGCGCCCGAAGAGCGCGGCACGCCCAAGCGCGGCTGGTGGGCCAAGCGGATTATGGGCGAAAAGGACTAGCGCATGATCGCGGGATTCATGCGCCGCCCAAAATGAAATCCGCCTGGGTCGAGCGCGAGGCCAAGGCTGCGGTCGACCATTTTGGCAAGGCCGGCATCGGCGCCGATCTGGCGCTGCGCGTCTATTCCACGCGGCTGATCGGCGCCGATCCCAAGCTGGTGCTGCACGGCGGCGGCAACACCTCCGTGAAGACGCGGGCGCGCGACCTCATGGGCGCCGAGGTCGACGTGCTGTGCGTCAAAGGCTCGGGTTGGGACATGGGCACGATCGAGCCGCCCGGCCTGCCCGCAGTGCGGCTCGCCCCCCTGAAGGCATTGCGATCACGAAACGCGCTGTCCGACGAGGACATGGTCAAGCTGCAGCGCGCCAATCTCATCGATCCGGCCTCGCCCAACCCGTCGGTGGAAACCCTGCTGCACGCCTTTTTGCCGCACAAATTTGTCGACCACACCCATTCCACCGCCGTCCTTGGCATCGTCGATCAACCGAACAGCCGTGAACTCTGCGAAGAGATTTATGACGGCCGCATGGGTTTCGTGCGCTACATCATGCCGGGCTTTGGGCTGGCCAAGGAAGCCGCCGATGTTTTTGAGCAGGCACCCAAAGTCGAAGGCCTGATCCTCGACAAGCACGGCATTTTCACTTTCGGCGACAGCGCGCGCGAAGCTTACGAGCGCATGATCGAGATGGTCACGCTTGCGGAAGCGCGGCTGAAGAAAAACCGCAAGGCGGTATTTGCGACCGCGCAATTGCCGCAGGCCGCCGGCAGCGTCGCGGAGATCGCGCCCATTCTGCGCGGCGCGGTCGCGCTCAAGGACGAAAAACACGAAGGTGCATGGAAGCGTCTGGTGCTCGACTTCCGCGGCAACGGCGCCATTCTCAATTTCGTCAACGGCGCCGACATCGCCCGCTACAGCCAGGCCGGCGTTATCACGCCCGACCACACCATCCGCACCAAGGACTGGCCGCTGATTGCGCCGGCACCGGACGGCGCGCGGCTCGATGACTTTCGTGCGGCCTCGCGCGCGGCCGCCGCGCATTTCGTTGCGCGTTACGAAAACTATTTCCACCGCAACAATGCGCGCGCCGGCGGCGGCAAGACGATGCTAGATCCGGCGCCACGGGTGATCCTGGTACCGGGGCTCGGCCTGTTCGGGCTCGGCCGCTCCAAGAAGGACGCCCGCGTCGCCGCCGATCTCGCTGAGGCCGCAGTCGAAGGCATCACCGATGCCGAGGCGATCGGCCGCTTTGCGCCGATCGGCGAAGAGGACATGTTTGACTGCGAATACTGGTCGCTGGAACAGGCCAAACTCGGCGCCGCCAAGCCGCTTCCCCTCGCCGGCCAGGTGGCGCTCGTCACCGGCGCCGGCGGCGCCATTGGCGCGGCCACCGCCCGCGCCTTCGCAGGCGCAGGCGCGGAAGTGGCGCTGCTCGATCTCGACATGCAAGCCGCCCGGGCGAACGCCGCAAGCATCGGCGGCGCGGCGCTGGCCGTGCCGTGCGACGTGACCGACACGTCATCGGTGCGCGCCGCTTTTGCGGCCGTGGTTGAGACCTTCGGCGGGCTCGACATCGCGGTGTCGAATGCCGGCGCCGCCTGGCAAGGCCGCATTGGCGAAGTGGACGAAGCCACTTTACGCAAAAGTTTCGAATTGAATTTCTTCGCGCATCAGAAAGTGGCGCAGGCGGCGGTCGCGATCATGCTGGCGCAGGGCACCGGCGGCTGCCTCTTGTTCAATGTTTCCAAGCAGGCGGTGAACCCGGGACCGAATTTCGGTCCCTATGGCTTGCCCAAGGCCGCCACGCTCTTGCTCATGCGCCAATACGCGCTCGACTATGGCGCCGACGGCATCCGCGCCAATGCGGTCAATGCCGACCGCATCCGCTCCGGCCTGTTGACCGCCGATTTCATCAAGGAGCGCGCGCAGGCGCGCGGCGTGAGCGATAAGGACTACATGAGCGGTAACCTGCTGGGGCGCGAAGTCACCGCCGACGATGTCGCGCAGGCTTTCCTTGCCCAAGCGCTGGCGCTAAAGACCACCGCCGCCGTGGCCACCGTGGACGGCGGCAATATTGCGGCGGCCCTGCGCTGACCCGGTCCGCAAAAGCGTGCTATCGTCAGCGCGGGGAAACCGCCTAAGGAGCGATCATCATGCTGCGATATATCGGCCTTCTCGGCCTGCCTCTGTTGCTGCTGGCAAGCCCGGCCTCGGCGATCACCGCCAAGCAGAAGATGGAAACCTGTAAGTTCGGCGCCGACGACCAGAAGCTCACGGGCGCCAAGCGCAATGCCTTCGTCAAGAAGTGCATGAGCGGGAGAAACTACGAGCCGGCCGCACGCAAAGACGCCAAGAAGAACGCCGCCGCTATGAAGAAGCAGACGGCGAAGCCCGCGGCCAAGCCGGCCGCGATGCAGCCGGACCAGAAGAAGCAATAGCCGTCACGCTGCTCGCGCGAGCCGACGCCGGAGCTTTTTATGATCTCGCGATCGACGTGCGACGGGGGCAGCGGATGACCACGCAGATCAAGCTGCAAAGTTCCTGCGGTGATTTTAGCGATGGGTTTGTCAAGAGATTGCCGGCGCTGGAAACGGCGATGATCGCGCACGGATTGGATCCATCGGACTTCGTTATCGCAAAGGACGCCTCCCCGGGTCCACGGCTGCCTTTCATCTATCGCCCGGGGGGAAATCCGGTCGACTATACGGTCTTCGTGAGCGGCAATTCCTTTACGGTCACGCAACCCGACGATTTGAGCTTTCTCGCCTATTTCTACCGGCGTTGCATTTCCGACACCCGGCAAGAAGCAGAACCGCTTTCGAAAGAAGGCAAAATGGGTGCCTGGTTCGGCCGACTGAAAATCTGGCTCAACAAGCCGATTTGATAAATATCATTTCTTGGCGGCCGCTCGCGGGCAAGGATTGAGCAGCATTCGTCGGCGCGGAACCACTGGCTATCGCAGCGCGTGGCCGAGCCGCCTCCTGCGCACTGTATACGCTCAACGTAGCTTTGTGGGCTTGACTCCGATGCAGCCGCTTGTGACACCCCCGCCGCAGCCCAAACGGCATGCCGCCCGCAATCGCGGCTGAACATCAAATCGGCAAAACCGGAGTACCGGCGTGACCATGATCAGAGTTTTGTTGGCGATGGCGTGCCTGGTGTTGACCGCCGCAACCGTGCAGGCCGGCGGCCTCGACGATCTCAAGGCGGCGAATGCGGCAGCACAACACGGCAAATTCGACGACGCCGTGCGCTTGTTCAGCCAGGCGCTCAAGGCCGGCGATCTTTCGGCCGCCGACCAAGTCACCGCCTATAAGGGCCGCGCCAGCGAATACATCGCGAAGAGTTTGATCGCCGACGCCTTCCAGCGTCTCGACCAGGCGCGCCAAGCGCGCAACGACGCCATCGCCGATTTCACCGCCGCGCTCAAATTGAAGGTCGATGACGCCGCCCTCTACGTCGCGCGCGCGCAGGCCTACACCTTGAACGGCCAGAACGATTCCGCGATCGCCGATTTCGATGCGGCGCTCAAGCTCGACAACGCGCCGCACATCCTGATGCAGCGCGGCGCAAGCCTGCTCGCCAAGGCCGACTACGATCGCGCGATCGCCGACTACACCGCCGCGCTCGCCGTCGCCGGCAAGGGTGGCAAGGATTCCAAGGATGGCGACCTTGACGCCGCCGATGTTCATAGCGAACGCGGCAAAGCCAAATTCATCGCCGCGCGCTACGCCGATGCCGCCGCCGATTTCGAAAAGGCGCTGACGCTGGGCGCGGCTGCGCGCAGCGGCGACGTGCTATGGCTTCCCTACCAGATGGCTTGGCTGCACATCGCGCGCGCCCGTGCCGGCCAGAACGACGCTGAAGAGCTCGCGCGCAACGCCGCCAAGATCAACATCAAGCAATGGCCCGGCACGCTGGTCGCGTATTTTCTTGGCCAGGCCAAGATCGATCAACTGACGCCGGCCTCGGGTCACGGTGCCATGGGCCACGCACGCGCGTGCAACCTGTCGTTTTTCGCCGGCGAGCAAGCGCTCGCCAAGAAGGATAGCGCGGAGGCGGTGCGGCTGTTCACCCGCGCGCGCGCGTTGTGCAACATCCACACCGCGCAATACCTCGCTACCACCGTCGAATTGAAGCGCCTGGGGAAATAACGACGCCTGGTACCCCAAGGCCTCATCGGCAAAAGCCATTGCCGATCCCGTCGGCATGCTAGAATGATACCCAAGGATTCGTACCAAGCCCGGACCGCGAGGCTGCGGCCTCGCGAGATAAGGAAAAAGAAGATGCACTCCATGACCATCAAGACAGGCATTGCGCTTTTGGCCGCAGGCCTGATCGCCGCGGCGTCGGGCGGAACCGCGACCGCGCGCATACCGGTCAAGCCCGACGCGGCGTCCGTCATCGACACCTCGGCCAAGATGGACCTGAACAAAATCAAGGACACCCAACAGAAGAACAACGATCCCGGGTTCAAAAATCAACTCGCGCAAGGCGGGCAACCGCCAGGTCAGGTCGGCGGGAAAAAAGGCGACGGCAAAAAACAAAAATCGGGCAATAAAGGCGGTCAGCAGCAAAAGCAATCCGGCGGCTCCAAGGGCGGCGGCCAAAAGCAGAAATCCGGCAACCAGGGCGGCCAGCAGCAAAAACAGTTCGGCGGCTCCAAGAGCGGCGGCCAAAAGCAGAAATCCGGCAACCAAGGCGGCCAGCAGCAAAAACAGTTCGGCGGCTCCAAGAGCGGCGGCCAAAAGCAGAAATCCGGCAACCAAGGCGGCCAGCAGCAAAAACAGTTCGGCGGCTCCAAGAGCGGCGGCCAAAAGCAGAAATCCGGCAACCAAGGCGGCCAACAGCAAAAGCAGTTCGGTGGCTCGAAGAACGGCAGTCCGCAAGCCGTCACAGGGAAAAATTGGAAAAACAAAAACGTAAAAGTTTACAAGCCCAAGAGCGGCAAAAAATATAATTCCGTAACCGCCAAAAAATTATACGGCTTGCCCCCAGGCTCCAGCCGGGCCTATGTGCACGGCCGCAATTATTCGGCCTGGCGCGGACGCGGCTATCGCATCCGCTACCACGACCGCTGGCGGACCTTCGTCCCGCTCAGCGCGCTGTCCGTGCTGCTGATCGGCCAACGGCCCTTCTTCCCCTACGCCTACATTGCGGCGCCGGAATTCTATTGCGTCGGCCGGACCGAAGATGGCTGCCTGCTCAACTGGGAAGCGATCGAAACGATCGAAGGCGATCTCATTGGCCAATGCGTCGCTTATTGTCCGTGGGAAGAGTATTAGAGCCGGCGGCTCGCGAGTCGAACGCTTGCGGGCTCAATCGCTCTGCAGGATAACGTTGCGCACCATCGGATAGATCTGATTGGTCCAGGTGCGGCCGCTGAAAACGCCGTAATGGCCGACGCCGGCCTGCATGTGATGGCGCTTGCGGTAGGGCCTGAGCGACGTACACAAATCGTGCGCGGCCAGCGTCTGCCCGACCGCGCAGATGTCGTCCTTCTCGCCTTCCACCGTGAACAGCATGGTGCGCCGGATCGCGGCCGGCTCGACTTTCTGGTTCTGATACGTCAGTTGCCCGAGCGGCAGCACGTGCTCCTGGAAGATCAGCCGCACCGTCTCCAGGTAGAATTCGGCGGCGAGGTCGAGCACGGCGAAATATTCGTCGTAGAACGCCTTCGTCTGGGCCGCCTTGGCGTCGTCGCCTTTCGCCAGGTGCGCATAGAGTTCCTGATGCGCCTTCAAATGGCGCTCGATATTCATGCTCATGAAGGCGGCGAGCTGCACGAAGCCGGGATAGACCTTGCGCCCGCCGCCGCCGTAGCGGCCGGGCACGCGCGCGATCAGCGTGCGCTCGAACCAGGCGATATCTTTTGATTTTGCGAGCTCGTTGACCTTGGTCGGATTGATGCGGGTGTCGATCGGCCCCGCCATCAGCGTCATCGAGCGCGGCTGCGCCGGGTGCTGGCCTTGCGCCATCACGCTCGCCGCCACCAGCGCCGCCACGCAGGGCTGGCACACCGCGACCATGTGCGCGCCCGGCCCGATCTTCTCCAGAAAGCGGATCAGGTGCTCGATATATTCGTCGAAGCCGAAGCGGCCGGCCCCGGGAGACACGTCGCGGGCATTGTGCCAGTCGGTAATGTAGACGTCGTGCTCGGCCAGCATGGTGCGCACGGTCGCGCGCAGCAGCGTGGCGAAATGGCCGGACAGCGGCGCGATCACCAGCACGCGCGGCTGCTCCGTGTCGATGTCCTTTTTGAAATGCAAGAGCGTGCCGAACGGGGTGCGGTCGGCCGCCACCTCGGTGACGCCCACCTCGCGGTTGCCGACGGTGACGCTGTCGATGCCGTAGGACGGGCGCACATGGGTGAGGCCGGCGCGCGCGATCAGTTCGTAGGCCGCGGTG
Organism: uncultured Alphaproteobacteria bacterium; assembly: GCA_963814885.1. Classification (GTDB taxonomy): domain Bacteria; phylum Pseudomonadota; class Alphaproteobacteria; order Rhizobiales; family Xanthobacteraceae; genus Pseudolabrys. Next base: position 128,941 of record CAWFEO010000022.1, read on the forward strand.
AGATTGCTCAGCGGCAAAAGCCGCGACGAGCCGTTGAGCCGCGCGCGCGTGTGCTCCAATGCCATGCCGGCAAACGCCCGCACTGGCACCATGATGTCTGAATGGGCCTGATAGGCCTGATAAAGCATCCCGTCCCCGGCGGCCCCGGCGGACCGCGCCGACACGCTAGTGTATTTTATGCTGCACTGCGAGATAAAATTCCGGGCGCGGCTGCCTGGGGAAAAGGCAGCTGCCATGCTTTATTGCACCACGGGAAAGTGTTGATCGGCCGAAACTTTCGTCTAAGCTCATCGGTGCCGGGCCGTGATCAATTGGGATGCATTCGCCGCATGGCCAAGGCAACGCTCACCATCGCCAGCAAGAATTACGGCTCCTGGTCGCTGCGCGGCTGGCTGTTGTGCAAGATGGCCGGCCTCGATTTCGAGGAACATATGGTCGCCAGCGACGACCCCTCCACCCGCGCCGAATTGCTGCTGTTGTCGCCGTCGTTCCTGGTGCCGTGCCTCACCCATAACGGTATCAAGATCTGGGACACGCTGGCGATCGGCCAATATCTCAATGAGATCTTGCCCGACGCCGGGTTGCTGCCCGAGGCGCTGGCCACGCGCGCGCATTGCCGCTCGATCTGCGGCGAGATGCATGCCGGCTTTTCCAATATGCGCTCGGCGCTGCCGATGAACCTGAAGGCGCATCATCCCGGCTTCAAAGTCTGGGCCGGCGCGCAAGCCGACATCGACCGCGTTATCTTCATCTGGCGCGAATGTCTCGACATGCACGGCGGCACTTTCCTGTTCGGGCCCAGTCCCTGCATGGCCGACGCCATGTTCGCGCCGGTGGTGACGCGTTTCCGCACCTATGACGTGAAGCTTGACCCCGACTGCGCCGACTATTGCAAAACGGTGATGGCGATGCCAGCGATGCAGGAGTGGCTGGCCGGCGCGCAGGCCGAGCCCGATGAGGTGGTTGAACTGGACGTGGAGTTCTAGCCGCGCGGCGGGGCGCGCAGCACCCACACCATCACGCCGGCCAGCACGCCGAGCGAGATCAGCGGCGACCAAAACCCGACCGCATCGAAGACGACGGCGCCGCAAACGGTGCCAGCGAGAAAGCCGGCCAGCACCGGCCACAGCACTGCAACGCGATCGCGCGCCTGCCGCCGCTCGGCCTCGGCATCGATGTCGTGCGGCCTTTTTTGCGCGCGCCGCGCCGCGGCCAGCCATTGCGCGAGATCGATCGCGACCTGCGTCATATTGGTGGTCATCACGTTGGTCGACGGCGTGCCGCGCAACATGAGCCGCACCAACGCGCTTTGCATGCCCATGGCGGCGATGCCAAGCGTTCCGGCGGCAACGGCGAGCGGCGTGTCGGGCCGCACGAACGGCGCGCCGACGAGACCGACGGCGATAAAGCCGGCGAGCAGCGCGATTTCGACCGCGAGCGCGATCGCCAGCGCCCTGCGCGGGTGCTCCGCAACCGCCAACAAATACGCGGTCAGGCCGCCGGCCACAAAAAACGCCGGAATGGCCAGCGTGCGGATCAAAGCCGAAGGATCGAGCTCGATCAGTTGCGCACCGACGATGACGAAGCTGCCGGTAACCTGGGCGACGAACAGGCCGAACAGAGCCAGAAAGGTGCAGGCGTCGACCACGCCGGCGGCGGCGGCGAGCAGCGCGGGAATCAACCTCGGCACGGTGAGCGTCCGCACGGTCAACGGCCAGCCTCCGTTTCCAAGTCGGCTCCAAATCTAGGCTTCATGTCAGCGCGGCTTGAGCCAGGCGCCGATCCGCTCCACCGCCTCGTGCATCTCGGCGGAAGAGCCGGCGTAACAAAAGCGCAAAAATTTGTGCCCATTGACCGGATCGAAATCGATGCCGGGCGTCGCCGCCACGCCTGCCTCGTTCAGCATGCGTTTGGCGAAATCCAGGCTGTCATTGGAGAAGCGCGAAACGTCGGCATAGAGATAGAAGGCGCCGTCGACCGGTAGGAACTTGTCGAGCCCGGTCTTGGGCAGACCCTCAAGCAGAATGCGGCGGTTCTCCTCGTAGCCGTGCTTGACCGCTTCCATCTCGTCGCGCCCGTCGAAGGCGGCTTCCGCCGCCACTTGCGCCAACGTCGGCACCGAGATCGCCAGATTGCCCTGCAGCCGGTCGATGGTACGCACGAGCGGCTCCGGCACCACCATCCAGCCGACGCGCCAGCCGGTCATGCAGAAATATTTGGAGAATGAGTTGATCACCAGCGCGCGCTCCGACACGTTGGCCGCGGTCTCGGCCGCGAAGGCGTAGTCGAGACCGTGATAAATCTCGTCGGAGATCACCTTGATGCCTTCCGCTTCCATGACCGCGATCAGCCGCGCAAGCGTATCGGCTTCCATCATGGTGCCGGTTGGATTGGCCGGGCTCGCGATCACCACGCCTTGCAGGGCTTTGCGCCGGTGCTCGGCGATCAGCGCCTTGGCCGACAGCGCCCAGCGCGTCTCGGCTGAGGTTTCGATCAGCACCGGCGCGCAGCCGAGCGCGGACAGGATGTGCCGGTAAGGCGGATAGCCGGGATTGGCCAGCGCCACCCGGTCGCCGGGCTCGAACAATGACAGAAACGCCAGGATGAACGCGCCGGAGGAACCGGTGGTCACCACCACCCGGCCGGGATCGAGTGCCAAATCATAGGTGTCTGCATAGTGGCGGGCGATGCGCGCCCGCAGCGAGGGAATGCCCAGCGACTCGGTATAGCCGATGCGGCCTTTTGCCAGCGCGTCTTGCGCCGCACGAAGCGCCGTACGCGGCGCCGGCGCCGCCGGCTGGCCCACCTCCATATGGACGACTCGGGCGCCTTGCGCCTCCCGCACCGCCGCCGCCGCCATCACGTCCATGACGATGAACGGCGGCACATCGCTGCGCCGGGAGGGCGTTAACAGCCGTTTTGCCGCATCCAGCATCGTTATCGGCCCTCGACCGGCTTTTGGGCGGTGGCCCCCGCCCCGCTGTTGCCGTATTCGCCGGTTTGCTTGGCGATGGCGTGACTTACGAACCGCATAAACGTGACCGCGCGCCGCGTTGACCCTGTGAGGGGGCGTCACTAGGTTCACGCCAATCCGGTGTCCTCATTCCAAAGTTCGCATAGATCGGCATGATCGAGAACGCGAGACCTATCAGGGCGCGGCGCAGCGCGCCAGCAGCCCGGGCGCTGGCGCTCGTCACCGCCGGCGCGATCGCGTTTACCGGCGTCGGGCCCGCCGCCACCCCCGCCGTGGCGCAAGGCCGCGGCCTGCCGGTGATCCGCGACACCGAGATCGAAAATTTGATGCGCGACTACGCGCGCCCGATCCTCAAGGTCGCCGGCCTCTCCAAACAGAACGTCCGGGTGGTGGTGCTCAACGACCGTGCCTTCAACGCCTTCGTGATGGACGGCCGCCATATCTTCATCAATGCCGGCGCGCTGTTCGACGCCAAGACCCCGAACGAGGTCATTGGCGTGTTCGCGCACGAAACCGGCCATCTGGCCGGCGGCCACATGATGCGACTGCGCGAGGAACTCGCGCGTGCCCAGACTCAGTCGATCGTCGCGCTGCTGCTCGGCGTCGGGGCGATGGTAGGCGCTGCCGCCGCCGGCGGCTCCAGCGGCGCTGGCCAGATCGGCCCGGCCGCGATCATGGCGCCGCAATCGGCGATCCAGCATTCGCTGCTCGCTTACGTACGCACGCAGGAAGACCAGGCCGATCATGCCGGCATCAAGTTCCTCAACGCCACCCATCAGTCACCCAGGGGCATGGTGGATTTGTTCAAGCGGCTTGCCAGCGACCAGCTGTTCCGGTCGCAAGGCGCCGATCCCTATCTGCAAACCCATCCGATGCCGGCCGACCGCGTCGCCACGCTCGTGCAAATCGCGGAGGCCAGTCCTTTTTGGAACGTCAAGGACCCACCGGCATTGCAGCTGCGCCACAATCTGATGCGGGCCAAATTGTCGGGCTTCCTGGAAGCGCCGGGCACCGTGCTGCGGCGCTATCCGCTCAGCAACCAGAGCCTGCCGGCGCGCTATGCCCGCGCCATCTCGGCCTACCGGCATTCCGACCTGGGCCGGGCGATTGTGCAGATCGATGGGCTGATCCGCAGCGAGCCGAACAATCCTTATTTCGAGGAGCTGAAAGGCCAGGCGCTGCTGGAAGGCGGCCGTCCGGCGGCCGCCGTCGCTCCCTTGCGCCGCGCGGTCCAGCTCTCGCAGGGCGCGCCGCTGATCAAGATCATGCTGGCGCAGGCGCTGCTCGCCACCAACAACAAGAATGTCGGCGACGAAGCCGTCAGGCTGTTGAACTCGGCGCTAAGCCGCGAGCCGGAGATGCCCGACGCCTATGCCCAGCTCGCCATGGCCTACGGCCGCAAGGGCGACCTCGCCCATGCCGACCTCGCCTCCGCACAAGCCGCCTTCTCGCGCGGCGACACCAAGACCGCGCGCCAGCTTGCCGCGCGTGCCAAACACCGCCTGCCGGTCGGCTCGCCGGCCTGGGTGCGCGCCGACGATATCGTGAGCGTTAAAGTTCAAAAACCCAAACATTGATAATGAAAGCAAGGACGAAAAAATGTTTTCAAAATCGCGCTTGATCGCCGCCGCCTGTGCCGCGTTGCTGATCGCCGCCGTGCCGCACAGCGTGCGCGCGGCGGAGTTCTCCAAGGCGCAACGCGGCGATATCGAACGTATCGTGCACGATTACCTGGTCACGCATCCGGAAGTGCTGCAGGAGGCGATGACCGAGCTCGAAAAACGACAGACCGCGGCGCAGGCCGAGAAACATAAGGCCGCCGTCAAGACGCACGCCAAGGCGCTGTTCGATTCGCCCGACCAGGTCACGCTCGGCAATCCGGACGGCAACGTCACGTTCGTTGAGTTCTTCGATTACAATTGCGGCTACTGCAAGCGCGCCATGAGCGACATGCTGACGCTGCTAAAGACCGATCCCAAGCTTAAAGTGGTTCTCAAGGAATTTCCGGTGCTCGGACCGGGCTCGGTGGAAGCCGCCAAAGTCGCCGTCGCTGTCCGCATGCAGGCACCCAAGAAATATCTCGAATTCCATCAGAAGCTTTTGGGCGCCCGCGGCCATGCCGACGGCGCGCGCGCGCGCGCCGTCGCCAAGGAAATAGGCCTCGACATGGCGCGGCTGGAAAAGGACATGAAGGGCCCGGAGGTCCAGAAGACGCTGCAACACGACTTCAAGCTTGCCGAAGCGCTGGGCTTGAACGGTACGCCGAGCTACGTGATCGGCGACAATGTCATCGTCGGCGCCGTCGGCCTCCAAGGGCTACAGGAAAAGATCAACACCGCGCGCTGCGGCAAGGAAACCTGCTGAGGGCGCCCGGCGCCCGCGCGTCATCCACACCCCGCTAAGCGGCCGCCCGGCCTAGTCGCCCGGCGGCCGTTTTTGCGTCAGGATGGGCCGGGGACCGGTTTCACCGGCGACGGGTAGCGCGGCCATGTATTCCTTCGGCATAGAAGAGGAATATTTCGTGTTCGACGCGCGCACGCGTCGCGCCGTGCGCCGCATCGACAAGCGCTTCCTCAATCGCGCCCACAAAGCGCTCGGCGACCGCGTCAAGACCGAAATGCTGCAATCGCAGATCGAGGTGGTCACGCCGCCCTGCGCGTGCGCGCAGGAGGCGCACGCGCATCTCGTCCATTACCGCCGCACGCTCGGGCAGGCGGCGGGCGAGCACAAGCTGCGTCTCGCCGCCATGGGCACCTTCCCGCTCGCCTTCTGGCCCGAGCAGATGATGACGCCAAAGGCGCGCTACGGCGCGATCATGGACGACCTGCAGATGATCGGCATGCGCAACATGCTGTGCGGCATGCACGTGCATGTCGAGGTGCCGGATGTCTCTACGCGCATCAATCTGATCATGCGGCTGACGCCCTACCTGCCGCTGCTGCTCGCGCTGTCGACGTCGTCGCCTTTCTGGCAGGGCCATCTTACCGGTCTCGTCGGCTACCGGCTCGCCGCCTATGACGAATTGCCGCGTACCGGCCTGCCCCAGTTGTTCCGCACCAACGACGACTATCGCGAATATGTCGATGCGCTGGTCGGCGCCAAGATCATCCCGGACGCGAGCTACATCTGGTGGGCGCTGCGGCCTTCGATGAACTATCCCACCATCGAACTGCGCACAGCCGACAGTTGCACGCGGCTCGACGATGCCGTCGCCATTGCCGCGCTGTTCCGCTGCCTGGTGCGCGCGCTCGACCGCAACCGCGGCATCAATGCCGGCTTCGATCGGGTCGGGCGCGCCATTACCTGGGAAAACAAGTGGCACGCCCAGCGCCACGGCATCGCCGCGACCTTCGTCGATCCATTCGCCCGCACGCCGATGTCGGCCAAGTCATGGCTCGGCCAAATTCGCGCATTCATCGCCGACGACATCGCTGCCTTCGGTTGCGCAGCCGAGATCGAGCGCCTCGACCGCATTCTCGCCGAGGGCACCAGCGGCGATCGCCAGATCGACATCTTCACCCGCGCCAAGACGGCAGGCAAAAGAAGGTTAACGGCGATGAAGGAGGCGATCGACTGGGTCGCAGGCGAAACCCTGGCGGCGAAATGAGCCGCACCGCCAAGTCTGAATACGCGGCTTGGGCTTCCCCTTGTGCTCAGGGCCACCTATAAAAAGCGCCAACGTTTCAGACCGCCCTCGCGCCCGCAGCCGGCCTCTCGCACCATCTCATGAACCAGACCCTCTACATCCTCAACGGACCCAATATGAACCTGCTCGGCAGCCGCGAGCCGGAAAAATACGGCCGTGCCACGCTCGCCGACGTGGAGAAGCTTTGCGGGGAAACCGCCAAGCGCTTCGGGCTCGAGATCGTGTTCCGCCAGTCCAACATCGAAGGCGAGTTGGTCGACTGGATCCAGGAAGCGCAGGCCAACAAGGCGGCCGGCCTGATCATCAATCCGGCCGGCTATACCACCACCTCGATCGCCATTCTCGACGCGCTCCTGGCGGTGAGCATGCCGGTGGTCGAGGTCCACATAACCAATATCCACGCGCGTGAAAGTTTCCGGCAGAATTCCTATGTGTCGAAGGCAGCCAAGGCGGTGATCGCGGGCTTCGGCGTCGACGGCTATGCGCTGGCGATCACGGGCCTTGCCGGCCTCGTCGGCGCCAAAGAGAAACGCTAAAGAGAACGCTGAACCGGAACCGTAATGGCAAAAGCGCCGAAACCGTCGCTGGTCGACCACGCCCTGATCCATGAGCTCACCAAGCTCCTGGACGAAACCGGCCTGACCGAGATCGAGATCGAACACCAAGGCCAGCGCGTGCGGGTCGCGCGCACGATAGCCGCAGCGCCGCCGCCGGGCGCGCCGGCAACGCCGCAGCAGATCGCGGAGCCGGCGGGCACCCCACGCGATCTGTCCAAGCACCCGGGCGTGGTGATCTCGCCCATGGTCGGCACCGCCTATGCTAGCTCGGAGCCGGGCGCCAAGCCCTTTATCGACATCGGGTCCAAGGTCAACGAGGGCGACACGTTGCTGATCGTGGAAGCGATGAAGACGATGAATCAGATCCCGGCCCCGCGCGCCGGCACCGTGATCCAGATTCTGTTCGAGGACGGCCAGCCGGTGGAATTCGGCGAGCCGCTGGTGATTGTTGAGTGAGCGATCCATGCGCTACTCTCCGCTCCGCCCTCATCCTGAGGAGGCCGCGCATCGGCCGTCGCGAAGGATGGTGGCGGCCCCATGCTTCGAGACGCGCGCGTTCCGCGCGCTCCTCAGCATGAGGCCGATCGATGTTCGATAAAATCCTCATCGCCAATCGCGGCGAGATCGCGCTGCGGATACTCCGCGCCTGCAAGGAGCTCGGCATTCCGACCGTGGCGGTGCATTCCACCGCCGACGCCGAAGCCATGCATGTGCGCTTTGCCGACGAGAGCGTGTGCATCGGCCCGCCGGCGGCCAAGGACAGCTACCTCAACATTCCCAATATCCTCGCCGCCTGCGAGATCACCGGCGCCGATGCCGTGCATCCCGGCTACGGCTTCCTGTCCGAGAGCGCGCGCTTCGCCGAAATCCTCGGCGAGCACGGGCTGCAATTCATCGGCCCCAAGGCCGAGCATATCCGCACCATGGGCGACAAGATCGAGGCCAAGCGCACCGCCAAGCGTTTGGGAATTCCGGTGGTGCCGGGCTCGGAGGGCGGCATCACGTCCGATGCGGAAGCGATAAAAGTCGCCAACTCCCTCGGCTATCCGGTGCTGATCAAAGCCGCCGCCGGCGGCGGCGGCCGCGGCATGAAAGTGGTTCATAATATAGGCGACTTGACGCAGGCGCTGTCCACCGCGCGCGGTGAGGCAAAAGCCGCCTTCGGCGACGATGCGGTCTATATCGAAAAATATCTCGAGCGCCCGCGCCACATCGAGATTCAGGTGCTGGGCGACGGCAAGGGCAAGGCCATTCATCTCGGCGAGCGCGACTGCTCGCTCCAGCGCCGCCACCAGAAAGTCTGGGAGGAAAGCCCCTCGCCCGCGCTCAACACGCAAATGCGCGACGTCATCGGCGAGACGGTCGCGAAAGCCATGCGCGAGATCGCCTATCAGGGCGTCGGCACCGTCGAATTCCTTTACGAAAACGGCCATTTCTATTTCATCGAGATGAACACGCGCATCCAGGTCGAGCACCCGGTCACCGAAATGATCACCGACATGGACCTGATCTTCGAGCAGATCCGCGTCGCCGCCGGCAACGAGCTCACGCTCAACCAGAGCGATGTCGGTTTTCGCGGCCATGCCATCGAGTGCCGCATCAACGCCGAGGACCCGGTTACGTTCCGGCCCTCGCCCGGCAAGATCCTGCATTATTATCCGCCCGGCGGCCTCGGCGTGCGGGTCGATAGCGCCGTCTATCAGGGCTACACCATCCCGCCGTTCTACGACTCGCTGGTCGCCAAGCTGATCGTGCACGGCAAGACGCGGCAAGAATGTCTGATGCGGCTGTCGCGCGCGCTCGACGAGGTGGTGGTGGACGGCATCGATACCACGCTGCCCTTGTTCCGCGCGCTGGTGCGCGACAAGGACATCATCGACGGCAATTATCACATCCATTGGCTCGAGCAGTCGCTTGCCAAGGGCAGGATGGAGGGCTAGGGGCGACACCATCTCGCCCTTTGGCGCCATGCTGGTAGCGTTTGCATATCAGTGAGCGGAGGCTTTACCTTCGACAACGTGGCAATCGTTGCGGAGCAACGGACGCGATGCGACGAGCAGCCGTTTTGTTGATGGCATTGACTCTGGCAGGTTGCCTGCCCGACCGCGCCAAGGACATGGCGGAATGCCAGAAAGAGGCCTCGCGTTTTTACCAGACCTACCATGCGATCAGTCCGGACGACCCGAGCAGCCGCTTCATCATTGGATGCATGGCCGCCAAGGGTTACAATTTTACGATTGCGCCCGCGGCTTGCAACAATGACCACCCGTTGCCGAACCAAGCGGCGTGTTACACGCCCAGCAATTGGCTCTATTGGGCCGTCGATCAATTCCGTGCCGAATAGAGCCGAATAGAAATGGGCGGCCGCGGCGCGATGACAGCGGCGCTACGCCGCCGTCAGCCGCTCCAGCAGCGCGCAGATGCCGTCCGGATCGTAGGGCTTGGGGATTAGCACCGAGCGCGGCACCAGCGTACCGATATCGCAAGCGGCGTAGCGGCCGGAGGTGTAGACGATCGGCAGGTCGGGCCGCATTCGGCGCACGCGCTGGGCAAGCTCGGCCCCATCGATGCTGCCCGGCAATTTTATGTCGGTGAACAGCACGTCGACCGCGCCGCCATCTCCCAAATAGGCTAGCGCCTCGTCGCCGGTCGCGGCCGCGTGCACGGCGAAACCGCGCCCGCTCAAACAGCCGGCAACCAGACGGCTGATCAGCGCTTCATCCTCCACGAGGAGGACGGTGGGTTGAATTGCGGTAAGCCCCATGGAACCCCACTGGCAATACGGTTGGCCTTCGCTTGGCCAACGCGCAACCCGGCCTGCGGTTCGCTTTTTCGAAAATTTGCCGAGGCTATGGTAAGCTCCTTGCTAACCGTGGCATCAATGCTGCAACAAATACCGTGCACCGCCCGGTATCCTGGAACGAAAGTCGAATTCGAAACGCACCAAGTCAAAGTGAGCCATGGCCAGCCGCGAAAGCGCCTTCATCGAGATTACCCCGGACGTGCTGCTCAAGGCTTACGCCTGCGGCATCTTCCCGATGGCGGAAAGCGCCGAGGATCCGGCGCTTTATTGGATCGAGCCGGAAATGCGCGGCATCATCCCGCTCGACACCTTCCACGTGCCGGGAAGGCTGGCGCGTACCGTGCGCGTGACGCCGCTCAAGATCTTCATCAACCGGAACTTCGAGGCGGTGGTCTCCGGCTGCGCCGAGCCCAAGCGCGACCGCGCCCGCACCTGGATCAATGCGCGCATTCGCCGCATCTACCGCGCGCTGCACGCCCACGGCCATTGCCACAGCGTCGAGGTCTATGACGGCGAGGACCTGGTGGGCGGGCTCTACGGCGTCTCGCTCGGCCGCGCCTTTTTCGGCGAGAGCATGTTCCACCGTTCCCGCGACGCCTCCAAGATCGCGCTCGTACATCTCATCGCGCGGCTGAAGGCCGGCGGCTACCGGCTGCTCGATACGCAATTCGTTACCGATCATTTGCGCAGCTTCGGCGCGGTCGAGGTGCCGAAGCGGCGCTATCACCGGCTGCTGGAGGACGCGCTTCATGGCGAAGCCGATTTCGCCGCGCTGCCGATGAAAACGCCGGTGACCGGCGAGCAAGCGCTGGCGATCTTGCGCGAAAATTCCTAGCGCAGGATAAAGCCGCGCGGTTCCGGCGCGCTCCGTGGCCGCGGCCGCGGTGTTACCACCGGCGTGGCGGCGGCCTTCTCGTCTTGCGCCGGTGCTTCCGCCACCGCCGGATTCTTGGCGCCTTTGCAGTCGATCAACCACACGTCATAGATCGGATGCTCGACCGCGTGCAGCCCGGGGCTGGCGGCGAACATCCAGCCGGTAAAGATGCGCTTGATCTCGCCCTTGAGCGTCACCTCGTCGACCTCGACGAAACTATCGGTCTGCGGCGTCTCGGTCGGCGGGCGCGAATAGCACACGCGCGGCGTCACCTGCAGCGCGCCGAATTGCACGGTCTCGTTGACGGCAACGTCGAACGAGGTGATGCGGCCGGTGATCTTGTCGAGACCGGAAAACACCGCGGTCGGATTGGCGATGCGCTGCGGCGGCGGCGCCACCACCACTTCATCGTTCGGCGGCTCGACCGCGGCCGGCTGCTGTTGCTGCTGTTGGGGCGTGCCGGGCGGCTGGAGCTGGCCCGGCGGCAGGCCGGGCAATACCCGCGGCGGACCTTCGGTCTGCCGCGGCGGGCCGATATTCGGCGGCTGATTGGCCTGCTGCGTCGGCGCCTGCTGGGCGCCGGGCGGCGGTGGCAAGGCCTGCTGCTGGATGGTGCCGCGCCCGGGACGGCTCGACGGCGGCAGGGCCATCGGCGCCGGTAGCGGCTGAGCCGGCGGCTGGTCGGCGCGCGTGGCCGGGCGCTCGCCGCCGGGATAATAACGCGGCGGCGGGCTGCGCTGGTCGACCGGTGGCGCACTCGGCACATTGCCGGGCGGCCGTGGCGGCGGTTCGTTGAAAATCGATCCGAATTGCGCGGCAGCCGGCGCCGCCGCGATAAGTGCGGCGATTGCAAGCAAAGCGGCTGGGAGTGCGGGTCGCGCCATTAAAGTTCGGGCTTTCCGCCCCGGCTGGCCCCTACGCCGGCGTCATGGGGCAGCGCCCGGTTAACACGGGGAATGCGGCGCGGAAAGGGCGGTTCTTTCTAGCGATCGCCGGGCGCCCAGGCCTTGTAGTCGCCGGTTGCCTTGGGGCGGCGGCCGGAAGCAAGCGTCGAGCCCGGTGGGCGGTACGCCGCCGGCGTTCCGGTCATGTTGGGCAGGTGCGGCTTTTCCCATTCCCGCGCCTTGTAGGTCTCTTGCGTGGGCGGCACGTCGACCGTGTGGTGCAGCCAGCCGTGCCAGGACGGCGGCACGCGCGAGGCTTCCGCATAGCCGTTATAGATCACCCAGCGCCGTTCGAAGCCTAACCCGCGATCGATCTTGCCGGCGCGCGTGCGGTAGTAGCGGTTGCCGAATTCGTCATCGCCAACCGCTTCGCCATGCATCCAGGTCCAGAACTGGGTGCCGAAGGTCTGCGAATTCCACCAGGTGAATACTTTGAGCAGGAAACTTTTCATCGCGCTGGCGCATTGCTGAGACGTTGATGACGTGGCGTTCTGGCACCTCTTATGGTCGCTGTCCAGCGCACTTCGTCGGCGCGAGCGATGTGAAAAAGGCCCATTTCATTGAGCAGGCGTTGCAGAACCGGACACGCGCGGATGCCAATCGGACCGGCGTGGTTTTTTATTTTCTCGATTATCGCGCGCCGGTCGGCGTCATCCGCGACAAGTTGAATGCGTGCGTCGGGCGGTCGAAATTCTGGAATGGCAACGCGGTCTCCGTGCAGGTCGCCAACGGGGCGACCCCATTGGCGCGCCGCGCCACCGCCGCGCCCTAACACCTTACCGGGTTGCCTTTTGCCGCCGGCGGTGGCTATGGTGCCTATCAATTAATCAGCGCCAAACCCGAGTCGCTCCGGGGCGCTGATCGCGCGAATGACAGTGCCGGGATAAAGGCGGGCTCGCCACCGAGCCCGCCTTTTTCTTGGGTTTTTTCTTGGGTTTCGCCCGGGGGCCGCGCCACAACGCGTCAGCCGACCCGCCGGCATCACGCTGACAAGTTGAATTCACAGGCTTGGGTATCGCGCATGCGCTGCGCCAGGCCCCGTGGCTTGGCCTTAACGCACTGACTTGCTTTCGAGAATCAGGGACTCCGGCGGGCGTAATGCAGAGTTTTTCCAAGCCCTGTCCCCGCTCCGGCCTGCCGGCGCCTAAAGCCGGCCGCCACCGGCAAGCCCGGTTTTTCGTCACTTATCTGTCATGGGCGAAGGCATAAAAACCTACCGCGGGCACCCGAGAAAAATGCTTTTCGCGCCCCCCGGATGGCTCAATACTGCCCTCGGTTTCGCAGCCCGTCGCCACGAAATCTAGGCCAGTAACCACAAGATTTAGTGTTTGATTCAGATTTGGCCGCTATCTGTTGTTGACGGCGGCAGCGAGTCCACCTAGCTTTAGTACGTTCGGTGCGGGTGAGTTTCAGGTTCCCTCCGGACCTTCAAAGACCCCAGGTCGCAAGGCTCGCCCGCGCCAGAAATGGTGATTCCGGGACAGGAGTTGTCTGTGTCCGGGGCGCCAATAATGCCGGGGAAACCGGCGACCGGGGCCTGATCGCGCCCCGCATGCATTGAGACCGGGTGGTGTTGAGCAGCGTAACGAGCACAACAGGCGGACACGGGCAGGTCCGTCAGGGATAATGGGGCGGACGCCATCCGCCCTCCGAATAGGGGCAAGAAAAGAATGCGGATCGAACGGCGCTACACCAAGGACGCACAAACGGCCTACGAGACCATCGCGTTCCGGCTCACCACATCCGAGATCCGCAACCCGGACGGCTCGGTGGTGTTCAAGCTCGACAATGTCGAGGTGCCGGAATTCTGGTCGCAGGTCGCCTCCGACGTGTTGGCGCAAAAATATTTCCGCAAAGCCGGCGTGCCCGCGCGCCTGAAAAAGATAGAAGAGAATTCCGTTCCCTCGTTCCTGTGGCGCTCGGTCGCCGACGAAGACGCGCTGGCCGAGCTGCCGGAGAAGGAACGCTATATCGGCGAGCATTCGTCCAAGCAGGTGTTCGATCGGCTGGCCGGCACCTGGACCTATTGGGGCTGGAAGGGCGGCTATTTCGATTCGGAAGACGACGCCTTGGCCTTCTTCGACGAGCTGCGCGCCATGCTGGCGATGCAGGTCGTGGCGCCGAACTCGCCGCAATGGTTCAACACCGGCCTGCACTGGGCCTACGGCATCGACGGGCCGAGCCAGGGCCACTACTACGTCGATCCGTTCACCGCCAAGCTCACCAAATCGAAGACCTCCTACGAGCATCCGCAGCCGCACGCCTGCTTCATCCAGGGCATCAATGACGACCTGGTGAACGAAGGCGGCATCATGGATTTGTGGGTGCGCGAGGCGCGCTTGTTCAAATACGGCTCCGGCACCGGCTCCAATTTCTCGGCGCTGCGCGGCGAAGGCGAGCGGCTCTCCGGCGGCGGCAAGTCGTCGGGCCTGATGAGCTTCCTGAAGATCGGCGACCGCGCCGCCGGCGCCATCAAGTCAGGCGGCACCACGCGGCGCGCCGCCAAGATGGTGATCGTCGACGTCGATCATCCCGACATCGAAACCTACATCGACTGGAAGGTGCTGGAAGAGCAGAAGGTGGCGGCGCTGGTCACCGGCTCCAAGATCAACCAGAAGCACCTGCGCGCCATCATGAAGGCCTGCGTGAACTGCGAGGGCTCGGGCGACGACTGCTTCTCGCCGGAGAAGAACCCGGCCTTAAAACGCGAGATCAAGCTGGCGCGCCGCTCCTACGTGCCCGACAATTTCATCAAGCGCGTGATCCAGTTCGCGCGCCAGGGCTACAAGGACATCCACTTCCCGACCTACGACACCGACTGGGATTCGGACGCCTATCTCACCGTCTCCGGGCAGAACTCGAACAATTCGGTGCGCGTCACCGACGAGTTCCTGAAAGCGGTGGAGTCGGACGCCAATTGGGACCTGTTCTGGCGCACCAAGCACAAGATCGCCAAGACCGTGCCGGCGCGCGACCTGTGGGAAAAGATCGGCCACGCCGCCTGGGCCTCGGCCGATCCGGGCCTGCAATACCACACCACCGTCAACGACTGGCACACCTGCCCGGCCTCCGGCGAAATCCGCGCGTCCAATCCGTGCTCGGAATACATGTTCCTGGACGACACCGCCTGCAATCTCGCCTCGCTCAACCTGCTGACGTTCCGCGACGAGAAGACCGGCGCGTTCCAGGTCGAGAGCTACGAGCATGCGGTGCGGCTGTGGACCGTGGTGCTGGAAATCTCGGTGCTGATGGCGCAGTTCCCGTCCAAGCAGATCGCGCAACTCTCTTATGAGTTCCGCACACTCGGCCTGGGTTACGCCAATATCGGCGGCCTGCTGATGACTTCCGGCATCCCCTACGATTCCGACGCCGGCCGCGCCATCTGCGGCGCGCTCACCGCCATCATGACCGGCGTCGCCTACGCCACCTCGGCGGAAATGGCCCAGCAGCTCGGCCCCTTCCCCGGCTACAAGAAAAACCGCGAGCCCATGCTGCGCGTCATCCGCAATCACCGTCGCGCTGCCCATGGCGAGCGCACCGGCTATGAGAAAGTTTCTCAACCGCCGGTGCCGCTCGACCATGCCGCCTGCCCGGATTCCGACCTGATCGCGCACGCCAAACAGGCTTGGGATAACGCGCTCGCGCTCGGCGAGACGCACGGCTTCCGCAACGCGCAATCCACCGTGATCGCGCCCACCGGCACCATCGGCCTGGTGATGGATTGCGACACCACCGGCATCGAGCCCGACTTCGCGCTGGTCAAGTTCAAGAAGCTGGCCGGCGGCGGCTACTGGAAGATCATCAACCGCGCGGTGCCCGAGGCTTTGCGCACGCTCGGCTACAGCGAAAGCCAGATCGCCGAAATCGAGGTCTACGCGGTCGGTCACGGCAACCTGGCACAGGCGCCCGCCATCAACCCGGCCACGCTCAAGGCCAAGGGCTTCACCGACGAAGCCATCGCCAAGATCGAGAAGGCGCTGCCGACCGCCTTCGACATCAAATTCGTGTTCAACAAGTGGACGCTGGGCGAGGAATTCTGCCGCGACTCCCTCGGCATCGCCGCCGACGACCTCGCCTCCCCGACGTTCGACCTGTTGGCCGCGCTCGGCTTCGGCAAGCGCGAGATCGAGGCCGCCAATATCCATGTCTGCGGCGCCATGACGGTGGAAGGCGCGCCGCACCTGAAGGCCGAGCACTATCCGGTGTTCGACTGCGCCAACCCGTGCGGGCGCACGGGCAAGCGCTATCTCTCGGTCGAGAGCCACATCCGCATGATGGCGGCGGCGCAGCCCTTCATCTCCGGCGCCATTTCCAAGACCATCAACATGCCGAACGAGGCCACGGTCGAGGACTGCAAGGCGGCCTATCTGCTGTCCTGGAAACTCGCCTTGAAGGCCAACGCGCTCTACCGCGACGGCTCCAAGCTGTCGCAGCCGCTCAATTCCCAGCTCATCGCCGACGAGGACGACGAGGAGGATGCGGTCGAGGCTTTCCTCGAGCGTCCGGCGGCGGCGCGCGCCTCAGGGCTAGCGGAAAAAGTGGTCGAGAAAATCGTCGAGCGCGTCACGGTTCTGCGCGAGCGCGAGAAGCTGCCCGACCGCCGCAAGGGCTATACGCAAAAAGCCGTGGTCGGCGGCCACAAGGTCTATCTGCGCACCGGCGAATACGACGACGGCCGCATCGGCGAGATCTTCGTCGACATGCACAAGGAAGGCGCCGCGCTGCGCTCGCTCTTGAACAACTTCGCCATCGCGATCTCGCTCGGCCTGCAATACGGCGTGCCGCTGGAGGAATACGTCGACGCCTTCACCTTCACCCGCTTCGAGCCGCAGGGCCCGGTGCAGGGCAACGACTTCGATCAAATACGCCACCTCCATCCTCGACTACGTTTTCCGCGAACTGGCGGTGAGCTATCTCGAGCGCTTCGATCTCGCTCATGTCGACCCGAGCGAAGCGGGCTTCGACGCGCTCGGCAAGGGCGAGGCGGAAGGCAAGCCCGCGCCGGCCTCGCATTACGTCTCCAAGGGGCTGACCCGCTCGCGCACCGACCGTCTCGCGGTGGTAAGCGGTGGCACGCAAACCCCCGCCGCCGGCGGCAACGTCACGGCGTTTTCCGGCGGCGGCGCCCGCGCCGAAACGGCCGGCGCCACCGCGCTGAAAGCCGAGCCGGAGGCGAAGCTGTCGCCGGCCGAGAAGCTGGAAGTGCTCAACGAGGTGGACGCGCGCGAGCACGCCAAGCACGCGGCTTCCGAGAAGCGCGCAGAGGCGCGGGCCAAGGGCTACGAGGGCGAAGCCTGCGGCGAATGCGGCAACTTCACGCTGGTGCGCAACGGCACCTGCATGAAGTGCGACACGTGTGGGTCAACGACGGGGTGTAGCTGACATGCCGATGTCCGACGACGCAGAATTCGAAGCGAGCGCTCTCGCGCTACGCAAGTTGCTAGGCATCGAATTCGAAGCTCGTCCGGACATGATCACCGTGATCTTCAAGCTGAAGGATCACGGCCTAATCACAGACTATCGACGCGTACCCGATGCCACGTTGCCGGACGATGAAGCATACTTCGACCCATTCTCCAAAATTCTTCACATCCGGGAGAGTACATTTGAGGCCGGCAATGGAATGTTCACAGACGACGCAAAGCGGCAACGCGCGCGTTTCACCTTGGCTGAAGAGGTCGGCCATATTTGGCTCAAGCACAGCGGCATTCGCTACCGCGGCAAGTCCGGCGCCTCGCAAGAGCGCTTGGTAAAGCAGATCGGCCAAGAAGAACGCGAAGCGCGCCGTTTCGCCGGTTCATTCCTCGTCCCATCGTATTTGGCATAGCGAGAAGGTCATGAGTCCCGAAGAACTCGCGAAACGATTCGATATCAGTCTCCCTGCAGCGAAGATCAGAGCGGACGAGTTGGCACGATTTGAACGCACTAAAACTGGAGAGCATCGTCCACTCCCACCCGGAATTTTGGAATTTTTAAAGCAGCAAAAAAGGAACGGCTTCGCTGTTGTGAAGGCGAGACTCAATGACGAAGAATAGAAGTTAAACTCAAACATAGCCGCACTCCCCCGGAATACGGTTCGCAAGTTGCGGCTGGCACCGATCAAGGGCACTAAATTTGCAAGGAGCAGAAAACTGACGCCCTAAGCCAGCAGCGCCGCTTAAGAACATCGCAATGCGTTACGAGTAACCGCGATGGCAGAAAAGATATATTCTTTCGAAGACTGCCTCAAAATGGCAAGCTCGAAACAGAGGGCCATCTTGCTGGGCAATGGATTTAGTATTGCCCTTTTCCCGGATATTTTCAGCTATTCATCGCTACGGGATAAAGCAGAATTCGAAGAAGGATCGCCCATAAAGCAAATATTTGATGCGCTTGGCACCGCTGATTTTGAAGCCGTTTTACGAAATCTGGCTGCTGGACAACTCGTTGTCCAGGCTTATGGGGGCGACCCAGCACTAAATGAATTGATATCGACGGACATTGCTTCGCTTCGCGACAAATTGGTAAGCGCGATCGCAGGCAGCCACCCTCCCTATCCTCACGATGTAACTGACGAGCAATACAAGAGCTGTCGGAAATTCTTGAGGCATTTTTCGCGACTTTACACTTTGAACTATGACTTGCTTCTTTATTGGACGCTCATGCATAACGAAGTCGATGGCACGCCACTCGAAGCAGATGATGGCTTTCGGTCTTCGCCAGGCGACCCAGAAGCCGACTTCGTTACCTGGGAGGCGCATCACTCGGCGAACGTCAATTACCTGCACGGAGCACTACATCTTTTCGACGCCGGAGCTGAATTGCGGAAATATACTTGGGTTAGAACTAGCATTCCGCTAATGGACCAAATCCGCGCTGCACTCGACAGTGAACTCTATCCGCTGTTTGTCTCTGAAGGCACGTCAAGCAGCAAGGTTGACCGTATTTTACATCATGGATATCTGCACCGAGCGTTTCGAAGTTTTGAGGGGATTGGCGGAGCCTTGTATGTACATGGCCATTCGCTAGCAGACAGCGACAATCATATTTTTGATTTACTTAAGCGGTGCGACAACAAGATTGTTCTGTTGTTTGTCAGCCTGCACGGAGACCAATACACCCCATCAAATCAAAACATTATCTTGAAGGCTCGCGAGATCGAGTTGGCGCGGGAAAAATGTAAGAGAAAATTGGAAATAGCATTTTACGATTCGGATTCCGCACATGTTTGGGATGGCTAAAAGGCTGTTTTGAAAGCGTTTCTCCATGGCCACCCTCGTCCTCACCTTCATCATCTCCAACTACCCGCTCTCCTTCCTCCTGCTCGGCTTCGTGCTCGGGCTCATCGCCTATGCGTGCGGACCGAAAACACCCGGCGCGCTGGTCGAGGCCCTGTTCGCCACCTACCTGCTCTCCACGCTCGGCTTCAGCTATCTCCTCAATTTTTTCATGCACGTCTTCTTCCAGTCGACGGCGGCCGCCTATATCGGCTGGCAGCCGAGCCCGTTCGAAACGGAAGTGGGCTTCGCCAGCCTCGGTTTCGCGGCGGTGGCCTTGCTCGCCGTCAAGGGTCCCTATCCCTTGCGCGTCGGAGCCGTGCTGGGGCCATCGATCTTCCTGCTGGGCGCCGCCGGCGGCCACGTCTATCAGATGATCGCCGCGCACAACTTCGCGCCCGGCAATGCCGGCATCATCTTCTGGATGGACATTGTGGTGCCGCTGATCGGCTTCGCCTTCCTCTATTTGCAGCGCAAGCGGTGGCGCTAAACTTAAACATTAAGATGAGCAAACGCGCGTAGCGTGTCGCCAAGCAGGTCGCCTTTGCGCCCGGATGGCCGGCGCCAATACCCGCTTGACCCAGGTCAAGGCATCCGCGCCGCGTTGTGCTTTCCATGGTGCCAAACCGATGGAGGCCTCCATGGCACTCGCTCATCCGCATCCGCGGCTCAGCATCAGCGGCCTGGGCTTCGGCTTTTCCGCCGCGCTGGTCGTGCTGTTCGTGCTCTGCCTCTTGGCCGCGCTGTTCTTCCCCGTGCGCCTCGCGCACGGCTGGGTCGCCCTGTTCTCCGAAGCCCCGATCGGCTCCACGCGGCTGTGGGTCGAGGGGCTGCTCTGGAGCGTGGCCGCCGGTTGGCTGATCGCGCTGGTGTTCGGCACGGTCTACAACTGGATCGTGGCCCGCCGCGCGCTGCACGGCTAGCCGCGCTTGGGGCTTGGGGTCTGGGCTTCGGGCCTGGGCTTGGGCCATAGGCTCAACTCCTGTGGCGCGCTACAATTGGCCATTAGCCGTGATTCTCCGCCGGCCAAGGCCGCGCGGCACCTATGGTTTGACCACCGGCTGCTCCCGGCGCCGGCGCTATAACGGAGAGCGTTCTGTCGAAAAGTCCCAAGGAAATGCAGCACGAACGGGCCGAGGCCAGCTTCAAGCGCAAGGAAATCCAGGCGCGCGAGGCGACCAAGGCCATGGCGGACTACCAGGCCGCCACCGTCGCCACCCGCGAAAAGACCGCGCGGCTGCGCGAGATGCGGCTGGCCAAGGAAGCCGCCGACCGCGCGCACGCCGCCACGGCGCCGGCGAAGCCGAAACCCGCCAAGGCGAACGCCGCAAAACCGGAAGCCGCAAAACCGAAAGCCGCCAAGCCGAGTGTCGCTAAGCCGAGACTTGCCAAGAAGCGGCGCTGAACCAGGGAGCAAAACCGATGCGCGGTCTGCGCGCCTGTTGCATCGTCGCCGGCGCGGCCGCCGCCGCGCTGTGGCTGACGGCCGCGGCGGCCTCAACCACCGTCAGCAAGGAGCCGCCCAGCGGCGGCCTGCGCTACGGCCAGCGGCTGCTGGTGGACGACGGCTCCTGCCCGGCCGGCCAGATCAAGGAATTGACCGGCGGCAAGTCAACGAATGGCGTCAAGCGCCTGCGCCGCTGCATCAAGCGCTGACGCGCGCGCCAAAAGCCGCGGGCGCAAGGCCGCGCAGGGACACTTTCACGGGCGTGGGTGCCTTGCGGATTTGAGGGGACGGCAGCATGGCGAAGAAGGACAAGACCGCACGCAGCCGCAAGGCGGCGGGCAAACCCAAACCGGCGGCCAAACCGGCGGCCAAACCGGCGAACAAGGCAGCGAACAAGGCGGCGGCCAGCCCCGACGCGCCAAAGCCCATCGCCGCGAAGCCCCGCAAGCCGCGCCGAACGCCGCGGCAGCGGCGCGCCGCCTCCCATGACAACGAGATGCTGAACGTCGTCATCGGCGTGATGGTGCTGATCGCGGTCGCGCTCGGCGTCTACTACTATCAGATTAACGACCACGAGCGCGTCTCGGCCAGCTACCCGCCGGCGGCGATGGAAAAGAAATAGCGGGCGCTTGGTGCCTGGCAATTTCACGCCGCGCGCCACGCCGGCGCCGGCGCACAATTTCGCCGGATGATTAAAATGCCGGCCTGTCCCGCAACGTTTTCCTAACGTTGAGCGCTTAAGCGTCGGGGCATGGGCGTTGTACTCCCGCTAAAACGCGCGCGATGGTTGCTGCTGAAGAGTCGCTCACATCGGGCCACGCGCCGCGCGATGCTGTCGGGCTTTGCCGTCTGGCGCCGCTATGCCGGCTTTTTCGCCATCGCCGCGCTCATCGTCGGCGCCGCCGCGCTGTCGCCGGCATCATGGCACCAGCCGGCCACGGCCGGCGCGATGGCCGGCGTAACGGCCATCGACGGCGACACGCTGGACGCCGGCGGCAAGCGCATCAGGCTTTTCGGCATCGACGCGCCGGAGCTTCGCCAGCGGTGCAACGACACGTCCGGCCGCGCATGGGCGTGCGGCCGCGCCGCCAAGGCGCGCCTCGCCGCGCTCGTCGCGGGCGGGCCGGTCGCATGCGCTTCGCGCGGCCACGACCGCTACGGACGCATGCTTGGCATCTGCTCGGCCGGCAACGTCCGGGACGTCGGAGCAGCGCTGGTGCAGGAAGGATTCGCCGTCGACTATAGCCGCTACTCAAATCTCTACACGTCCGCTGCGCGCGGCGCGCGCGCCGCCGGGCGCGGCATCTGGCGGGGCCGCTTCGAGCCTCCGGAGCAATGGCGCCACCGGCGCGGCCACTGAGGCGCCGCGCCTGCGGGCTCTCACAGGCCCATCGTGCCCAGCCAACTGTGTATTTGCTGATTAAATTGCTGCGCCTGGTACTTGCTTTCCTGCCAAGCCGCATCCCGATAGTGGCCGTCGAAAACGACCGCATCGATCGCAAGAATGAGTCCAAGCAAAAAAGCGATAAAGATGATGTTGCGCATCGGTCAAAATTATGGGTTTCAGAAGCTGATGACAAATTAACAAATGCCACCGCGTCCACATTGTTCCGTCGCGGTTTCGCCGGTAGCCGGCTCCGCCATGCTGCGGCAGACGGTTCTACTCCTCCGGCTCGGTGGTGAAATATAACGGAAAGCCCTGGCTCTTGCCGAGCTCGGTCGCCTCCTTGGCCTTGGTGTCGGCCACGTCCTTGGTGAACACCGCGATCACGCAGGCGCCGCGCCGGTGCGCCGTCATCATGACGTTGTAGGCCTCGTCCTCGTTCATGCGGAACACGGCTTTGAGCACCAGCACGACGAATTCGCGCGGCGTGAAGTCGTCGTTGAGCAGGATGACTTTCCAGAGCTTGGGGCGCTCGGTCTTCGGTTTGGTCTTGGTGCGCGGTTTGACGACGGTCTGGGCCATCGACATCCTCCGATGCCGGACGGCACCGATTATAGAGCAACAGGCGCGCGCGGGCGAGCTTGCCTTTTAAGCCCCGCGCGTTCCCTCCAGCCGCTCGCCGCCGCGGCGCCGCGCTTTCAGCCAGGCGTCAAGGCTCCAGGGGCCGGCGCCGGCAAAGACGAAATACAGAAAGATGAAGCAGTACAGGATGGCGGCGTCGCCGCCGTTGAGCTGCGGGAAAAAACCGCGCGGTGCGTGGCTCATGAAATAGCCGACCGCCATCTCGCCCGACATGATGAAGGCGACCGGCCGCGTGAACAGGCCGGCGGCCAGCAGTCCGCCGCCGACGAACTCGATTGCGCCGGCAAACCAGCTGAGCGTGAGCGGATCCGGCATGCGCGGCGAGGGAAAGCCGAACATCTTCGACAGCCCGTGCGAGAAAAACAGCAGCGCCACCAGGATGCGCACGATGCTGCGCACATAGGGCGAGACGCAGTGGAGACGGTCTTCCAAACTCATCGGGCTTCCTCGCAAGCGGCCGGGCGGAATGAGGCCGTGGAACCGGAGCAAGGCAAGTTCCGTGGCCAAATTGTGGACGGCGCATGCGGCGCTTTCGCCGTCTGCCCCCGCGCACAAGGCATGGCAGCCGCCGGAACGGCTAAGCCAAGCCAATTCCTTGCGTTTCCGCCGCCGTGCCGGACGCTGCGCGCGCCGGCCATCCAATAACTTTGCCGTGACCGGCGGCCGCGCCGCCGCAGCGATTAGCCGCTAATGTTGATCGCCCAACCGCAGGAGCGCGAACCCCATGCTCTACCTCGCCGTTAAAGCCGCCATATCCGGCATCATCGTCGCGGCGGCCAGCGAAACCGCCCGCCGCTCGCCCGCGTTCGGCGCGCTCATCGTCTCGCTGCCGCTGACGTCCCTGCTCGCCCTCATCTGGCTGTGGCACGACGCCGGCGACACCCAGCGCGTCGCGGCGCTGGCGCAGTCGACCTTCTGGTTTGTGCTGCCGACGCTGCCGATGTTTCTGCTGCTGCCGCTGCTGCTGCGCCACGGCGCCGGCTTCTGGCTGGCGCTCGCGGCCGCCTGCGCCCTCACCATCGCGCTTTATTTCCTCATGGTCTGGGCGTTGGGGAAATTCGGCGTCGCGTTGTGACCGAAAGCGCGCACGCCCTCATGCGCGGTCAAGCCCGCGCCCGGACGCCCTCCACAAAACGCCGGCGCCTTGCAGCCGTCGGTATCTACGCCGCCAGCCCGAGGAAATCGCGCAGCGCCGCGGCGGTTTCGTCGACGCTTGCGTCGCTCACCGGCACTTCGATCGCCTCGTCGGCCCGCGTGCGCAGCACCAGCTTGCGCAGCTCGGCCCCAGAGGCGACATCCTTGAAGGTCGCCACATCGAAATCCTTGATGTCGGCGAGCGGCATTTCCAGCGGCCGCCGCCTCCACATCAGCATGTTGCGCTCGATGCGCGCGAGGCCCGCCTGTTTGTCGAGCGCGAGGCTGAACGAGCTCAGGCCCCCGCCCGCTTCCACGACCAAACGATTTGCGCTGTGTTCGACGATTGCCATGGGAACCCCCTGCTCGTCGTGACGCCGGCAATCATACGCCGCCCGCCCGGGCCGGCGCGAGCCCGCGCCTGCGCCAAATCGCCGCCGCGGCCGGTTATGTTGCAATGCAGCTTGCGCGCTGGAGGCGGCCGCCCTCGCCGCTCCTTTCCGCCGGCTGGTATTGGGTGGTGGAAAGTGTGGCAACGAAGTCACGCTGCCCAGAATGCAGTCAAATGCCGCCCTGCCGCCGTTGACGAATCGGGCCCGCCATGACGGTTTAACGACTGAAATTTAGTCACGCGGGCCGGCGGCGTATCTAGGCCGACCCGTACGAAGTTCCTCCCGCGTGGCGTTACAACTGGGCGGCCGCAAGGCCGCCCCTTTTCGTTGTGCGGGATCGATCGACGCACCCAGGCGGGGCGCGGTTCAGTAGCAGTGGCGGCGACTCACCCGGTGGTAGGTGCCGTCGCGCCAGCGCAGATAGCAATGGCCGCCATACCAATAATAGCCGCTGCCGCGCGGATCGAGTTGTGCGCCGGTTTGCGGACGAATGATCGCAGCCTCAGGCCGCGCTGGCGCGGCTGGCGGCCGCGGCTGGCCCGGTGGCCGCGACCGGCAGTGGGTCGATGGCATCGACCAGCTTCAGGAATGAGCTGCCGGGCAGCGGCGGGGCGAATACATAGCCTTGCGCCGAGCGGATGCCGAGCTCGCGTAAATGGATCACCTGCTCGAAAGTCTCGACGCCCTCGGCCACCACGTCCATGCGCATGTTGTGCGCGAGGTCGACCAGGGTTTCGACGATGGTGGTGGAGTTGCGGTCGGTGCCGATAGCGTCGACGAACATCTTGTCGATCTTGATGATGTCGACACCGAGTTTGAGCATGTAGGACAGGCCGCTGTGCCCGGTGCCGACGTCGTCGATGGCGATGCGCACGCCGAGTCCCTGCAACGCGGCGATGATCTGCCGGGCCTTGGTGAAATTCTCGATCGGGTCGCGCTCGGTCACCTCCAGCACCACTTGCGAGAGCTTGATCGGCGATCGGGAAAAGATCTTGCGCACGTCCTTCACGATCGTCTCGTCGCCGAACAGTTTGCCAGCGAAGTTAAACGATATCTTCTGCGCCGGGCGGCTGCCGATGGCCGCACCCGCCTCGACGCACACGCGCCGCATCAGGTCGCGCGTCATTTCGCGGATTAGCCCGCTCGATTCCGCGAGCGGAATAAAAGCGCCGGGCAGCACCAGCGTGCCGTCGGGTTTTTTCCAGCGCACCAATACCTCGGCACCGCGCAACTGGCCGGAGCGGATATCCACGATCGGCTGGTAGTACGGCACGAATTCGCCGGCCGCCAACGCGCGCTCCATCTCGACCACTGGGTTGCCGGCCGTGCCGGACGGCGTCAAAAAGGTAATGGCGGTGACGATCAGCACGACGGCGCCGCTCGTGAATACGCCGATCCATCTCAGGTTCGCTTGACCTGAGGCCACCTGCGCGCGCGGGGTCACGATTTCGGCGTAGAAACCGAACCGGCTTGAGCGCGCCGCGCCGGTGAATACGCGGCTGACCGGCTGCGTCGGAGGCTCGCCGATAACTCCGATCGGCGTGCCGGCGCGGGTCGTGATGCTGGCATAGGCGCTGAACGGGCCGCCTTGGGTCGACACCTGAGGCAGGAACAGGATGGTCGGTACCAAAGCCGCGACTTCATTGGGACCGGTGCCGGCTTTGCGCCGCAGTCGCACCATCGGCCGGCCGCTGGCGAGCTTGATGATGTCGAGGAAATAGCCCTTGGCGCCAACCAGCGGCTCCGAGGAAACCAGCGTGCGCCGGCCGAGCGGCAGGCCGAGATCGGTGCACAGCGTCCGCCCGTCGGGAGCGACCAGCGCGATTTCCTTGACCGGCGTGGTGCGAAAGACGGCGAACCGCATGGCCTCAATGTGACCGGCCGCGCAAGAATCCACATCGCGCGCAGCCAATTGGTCGAGCGTCGCGATGACACTGGTGACACGGGATTCGGCGAGCGAAATTGCGCGCTTGGCCGAGGTTTCGACTTCCTCCTGGCCTTGCTGATCGATCAGCCCGCCGAGCCAAAAGTCGAATGCAACCAAAGGGGCGCCGGCGAGCAGCACACCGACGGCGATCGCAATAACTTTCCGGCGCGTGAGCACGCGCAAAAACCGTCCCATCCTGCTGCTCGGGCCGCCCGCCCTCCTGGTGTCCAGGTAGTGAGCCACGCCGCCGTAAAGACCCACTTAAGCTTAAGCCGGGGCAAGGCCGGTAATTATGCGACGTCATGCAGGCCGCGCGCCCATGGTTAACGGCGGGTTAACGACGGGGCTCTTTGACAACCAGTTCGGCGATGAAACGCGGCAGCGCGAAGGCGCCGACGTGCAATTCGGGCGTCCAGTAGCGGGTCGCAAAACGCCCGGCCTTGCGGTGGCGCTCGGCGATCACCTTGGGCGACGTTTGACGCAGCCGCTTGTTGTCGGTGGCAAAGCCCATGGCCATGAGGCCGCCGACATAGGTCGGGATAGCGGCGACGTAGCAGGTGGCATCCTTAAACAGCTTGCGGAAATGGCCGATGCTGGTCTTGAGCTCGCCCGCCTGCAGGAACGGCACCCCGTTTTGCGTCACCAGCACGCCGCCTTTGTTCAAACAGTGCTTGCAGGCAGCGTAGAATTCTTGGGTGAACAACACCGCGCCGGGCCCGACCGGATCAGTGGAATCGACGATGATGACGTCGAAGCGCCGCTTGGTTTCGGCGACATATTTCATGCCGTCGTCGATGATGCATTCGAAGCGCTTGTCGGCGAACACCGGCTTGGTGAATTCGGGAAAATGCTCCTTGGCGAAGTCGACCACGGATGCGTCGATTTCGACCTGCGTCAGGCGCTTGACCGACCTGTGTTTCAGGACCTCCTCAGCGATGCCGCAGTCGCCGCCGCCGACGATCAGCACATCCTTGGCCCGCCCGTGCGCGAACAGCGGCACATGGCTCATCATCTCCTGATAGACGTATTCGTCGCGGCTGGTGATCTGGACGGCGCCGTCGAGCATCAGCGTCTTGCCGAAGAACTTGTTCTCGAACAGAACCAGGTGCTGATGCGCGGTCTGCGTCTCATAGAGTACGCGCTCGACCGCGTAGCTCGTCCGGAAACCGAACGCATCGAACAGGGTTTCCGCGATCCAGCGCTTCCCGGCCACTGGCCCATCTCCTCCATCGATGACCGGCTTCGCCGCGGCCATTCATGCGCAAGACATTAGCGGGCTTTTAAACAAGCCGATGCCCGACGCAATGCCTGGACGCGGGCCGGCTGAAAGCCGGACCCGGATGAGCGGGCGCGAGCGCCGCGCGCGTGCAAGCCTTAAATCGCGCCCTGGCCGCGCAAATGCTCGCTGACCGCGAGTTTTTTCGGGCCGAAGGCCTCACGCAACACCGGCACGCAGGCGTCCGGATTGGCGCTGCCGCACATGAAAATATCAAGCGCGGCATAGGCGCGTTCCGGCCAGGAATGGATCGAGATATGGCTTTCGGCCAGCACAGCCACGCCGGAAATGCCGCCATTGGGCTCGAAATGGTGCAGATGGATGTGCAGCAGCGTGGCGCCGGCCGCAATTACGCACCGGCGCAGCGTGTCCTCGATGTGATCGATGTCATCCAGACGGTTGGCCTGATACAGATCGACAATGAGATGCGCGCCCGCGCAGCGCACGCCATTCCGCACCACGAAATGATCGTCGCGCTGCTCGGCATATGCCGCAGGCGCATAGATCGCGTCTTCGTTTATTCGGGTGGTACCTGGAGTCTCCAAGCCCTTCCCCGATCGCAAGAGGGCATTTTTTGACATGCCGTCTCCCCAACCAGAGATCGAACCCGAGAGACCGGCGAGCCGGCTCGCGGAGTGAAAGTGCCGTCACGCAAGCGCCACGACGCATGCGTTCCCATAGGGGCAAGCTACGGCGCGATCAAGAAGAATTTGTAAACGCGGAAGATTCTGTCACGGCGCGCGCGCGTGGCGCAACGCGCAGGCCGCGCGCCGGCCGATTGTGACGCAATCTTGCCGCGCGGCGGCGGCTGATTCTCGAGCGCCGCGGCCATTGGGCCGGCCGCGGCGCCGCGCTAGACTGCGCGCGCTTGCGGCGTGGTGCCGCGAAGTGCAAGGAGCAAGGCCCATGAGTTTCTTCCCCGGCAAGGATCCTGAAGCCGGCGACGCCTATGGTTGCGAAGCTATCGCGCAGCTGATCGTGCCGCGCACGGTCGATCTCGGCGACGGCTTCTCGGTGCGGCGCGCGCTGCCCTCGGCACGCACGCGCATGGTGGGGCCGTTCATCTTCTTCGACCATTTCGGGCCGGCCGAATTCCGCGCCGGCAACGGGCTCGACGTGCGGCCGCATCCGCATATCGGCTTGGCAACCGTCACCTATCTTTTCGACGGCGAGATCATGCACCGCGACAGTCTCGGCACCGCCGCACCGATCAAGCCGGGCGAAGTGAACTGGATGACGGCCGGGCGCGGCATCGTGCATTCCGAGCGCACCGGCGCCGAAAAGCGCGCCACCGGCAGTCCGATCCACGGCTTGCAAATGTGGGTGGCGCTACCGGCGGCTAAGGAAGAAATGGACGCGGGCTTTGCCCATCACGAGATCGATGAATTCCCGATGGTGCGGGACGATGGCATGTTTGCGCGGGTGGTCGTCGGTTCGCTCTACGGCGTCAAGTCGCCAGTGCCGACCGTGCACGAAACCATGTTCGCCAATGTCCTGCTGCGCGCCGGCGCAAAAATCCCGCTCGACGCCGACCACGAGGAGCGCGCGCTCTACGTGGTCGACGGTACCGTCGACATTGCCGGTGACAAGTTCGAGCCCGGACGTTTGCTGGTATTCAAACCCGGCGACAAAGTCACCATCGCCGCGGCGACCGACACGCATTTCGTCATCGTCGGCGGCGCGCCCATGGACGGCCCGCGCCACATCTGGTGGAATTTCGTGTCGTCGCGGAAAGAACGCATCGAACAAGCCAAGGCGGAGTGGAAGGCCGGCCATTTCGGCAAGGTGCCAGGCGACGAGATCGAGTTCATTCCGCTGCCGGAACAGTAGTCTCGTCATCGCAGTTACCCGATGGTCCGGCTTCCCTTGCGCGCCGGCAACGTCGCCTGGAGCCCAAGCCCGCCATGTTCACCCGCCTGATCACCATCTGGGATGCCGTGCGCTCGAGCCTGTGGGCGCTTCCGCTGGCCATGGTGTGCGGGGCCTGCGCGCTCGCCTATGCCACACTCCATATCGACGTCGGGTCCGGCGGCAGCTCGGTCTGGTTCCTGTTCAGCGGCAGCGCGGGCCAGGCACCGCAATTCCTCTCCAACCTGGTCACCGCCATGATCACCATGGCGACGCTTGCCGTCTCCATCACCATGGTGGTGCTGACGCTCGCAGCCCAGCAATTGGGCCCGCGGTTGATCCGCAGCTTCATGAGCGACCGCCGCACGCAGATGGCGCTTGGGCTATTCGTGTCGACGGTGGTCTATCTGCTGCTGGTGCTGCGAAGCGCCTATGGCAAGGAGAATGCGGTGCCTAATCTCGCGGTCACCGGCGGCACCGTGCTGGTGCTGATCTGTGTCGCCACGCTGCTGCTGTTCGTGCACCATCTCGCCCAGTCGATCATCGCCGACAACGTCATCGACCGGGTCGGCGCCCAGCTCGACGGCGACATTGCCCGGCTGCTGCCGGAAGAAACGGCCGACCAGCCGCAGGCGCCGTCCGATATCGACAAGCGCGGCGCGCCGGTACTGCTCGCGCACGGCGGCTATGTGCAGGCGGTCGATTTCCAGGGCATCGTCAACGCTGCCGCACAAACCGACGCC
Organism: uncultured Alphaproteobacteria bacterium; assembly: GCA_963814885.1. GTDB lineage: Bacteria > Pseudomonadota > Alphaproteobacteria > Rhizobiales > Xanthobacteraceae > Pseudolabrys. Next base: position 158,788 of record CAWFEO010000022.1, read on the forward strand.
GTCGTGGCGCTCGACATCCGCGCCGGACAGCACGCCGTGCCGGGACGCCTGGCCGCCCATGTGTCGCCGAAGAAAGCCGCGCAGGGCGATCTCTGTCAGGCAATCCAGAACGCGGTGCTGGTCGGGCGCCAGCGCACCGCTGTGCAGGACCTGGAGTTCTCCATCCGGCAGTTGGTTGAGATCGCGCTGCGCGCGCTGTCGCCCGGCATCAACGACCCCTATACGGCCAATGCCGTGGTCGACCGGCTCACGCTGTCTATCGCCTTCGTCATGACGCGCGGCGCGGCAAAAAGCGTGTGGCAGGATCAGGACGGCAAGGTACGGCTGATCGCGCCGGTGTCCACCTTCGACGGCATCACCGACGCGGCCTTCAACCAGATCCGCCAGCAGGCGCTGCCGGCGGTGCTGATCCGCATGGCCGACAATATCGGCAAGCTGCTGCAACAGGCGGATGCGGACCACCGCGCGGCGCTGGAAAAGCATTTAAAGCTGGTAGTGGACGCCGGCCGCCGCAGCATCGCCGCCGACGAAGACCTAGCCGTGCTGGAAGCGCGCGCCAAGGAAGCGCGGCAGAACGGCAAAGACGGTGACAGAAAACGCGCGTCCGGCTAGCGGCTACTTCTTCGGCAAATTCAGCCGGATGCTCAGCTCCTTGAGCTGCTTGGCCGTCACCTCCGAGGGCGCGCCCATGAGCAAGTCCTCGGCGCGCTGGTTCATCGGGAACAGCACCACCTCGCGCAGATTCTCCTCGCCCGCCAGCAGCATGACGATACGGTCGATGCCGGGCGCGATGCCGCCGTGCGGCGGCGCGCCGAGCGATAGCGCGTGCAGCATGCCGCCGAACTTCGCCTCCAGCACATCCTCGCCGTAGCCGGCGATGGCGAAGGCTTTCTTCATCACCTCCGGGCGGTGGTTCCGGATGGCGCCGGACGACAATTCGATGCCGTTACAAACAACGTCATATTGAATGGCGCGGATCGCCAGCAGCTTGTCGTGGTCGTTGGGGTCGAGCGCGAGGAATTCTTCCACCGCCATGTTCGGCATGGAGAACGGGTTGTGGGAGAAGTCGATCTTCTTCTCCTCCTCGTTCCAGTCGTACATCGGGTAATCGACCACCCAGCATAATTCGAAACGGTCTTGCGCAATGAGGCCGAGTTCCTCCGCCACCTTGGTGCGGGCGGGGCCGGCGAACTTGACGAAATCCTTCGGCTTGCCGGCGACGAAGAAGCAGGCATCGCCGATGCCGAGCTTCATCAGGTCGGCAATCTGTTTGGTGCGCTCCGGCCCGATGTTCTTGGCGAGCGGGCCGGCGCCGCCCTCCTCGCCCTCGCGCCAGAAGATGTAGCCAAGGCCGGGCTGCCCCTCGCCCAGCGCCCATGAATTCATGCGGTCGCAGAAGGCGCGGTTTCCGCCCTTCGGCGCCGGAATTGCCCACACCGCGCCGGCGAGGTCCTTCGCGAGAATGTTGGCGAAAATCTTGAAGCCGGAATCGCGGAACGCCGCGCTCACGTCCTGCATCACGAGCGGATTGCGCAGATCGGGCTTGTCGGTGCCGTATTTCGCAATCGATTCCGCATAGGGGATGAGCGGAAATTTCGGCGTCACCTTCTTGCCGTTGGCGAACTCCTCGAACACGCCGCGGATCACCGGCTCGACCGCGTCGAACACATCGTGTTGCGTGACGAAGCTCATCTCCAGATCGAGCTGGTAGAACTCGCCGGGCGAGCGGTCGGCGCGCGCGTCCTCGTCGCGGAAGCAGGGCGCGATCTGGAAATAGCGATCGAAGCCGGCCACCATGATGAGCTGCTTGAACTGCTGCGGCGCCTGCGGCAGCGCGTAGAACTTGCCGGGATGCAGCCGCGACGGCACCAGGAAGTCGCGCGCTCCTTCCGGCGACGACGCCGTCAGGATCGGCGTCTGGAATTCGAAGAAGCCGGCGGCTTTCATGCGACTGCGGATCGAATCGATCACCGCGCCGCGCAGCATGATATTGTTGTGAAGCTTCTCGCGCCGCAGATCGAGGAAACGGTATTTAAGCCGGATGTCCTCCGGGTAGTCCTGCTCGCCGAACACCGGCATCGGCAATTCGGCGGCCGCTCCCAACACCTCGAGCTCGTCGATATAGACCTCGACCTGGCCGGTCGGCAGTTCCGGATTGAGCGTGCCTTCGGGGCGCTGGCGCACCTTGCCGTCGATTCGCACCACCCATTCCGAGCGCAGGGTCTCCGCCAGCTTGAAGGCCGGGCTGTCGGGATCGGCCACAACCTGCGTGATGCCGTAATGGTCGCGCAGGTCGATGAACAACACCCCGCCGTGGTCGCGGATGCGATGACACCAGCCCGACAGGCGCACCTGCTGTCCGATGTCGCTCTCGCGAAGCGCGCCGCAGGTGTGTGAGCGATAGCGATGCATGGCGTGTTTTTGGCGATTCCGAGGAGCGATTCAATTCGGGAGTGAGGCGCGCGAAAAGCGCATGGGGGGTCGGCTTTGTCAAGGCAAGCCGGCCGCTCGACAGACTCATGTGGCGCCTACACATTGGCGATCAGGGCTGGCCGCCGCCGAGACCCTTGGGAATTCATCCACATGCCGCCGGCGCGCGGCCAATAAAAGTTTTGCCATGACAATGCCGGATCGGGTTAGTCTGCCCGCCGCAATGGACGTCATCACGACCACCGAGGAGCTCGCCGAGGTCTGCGCTCACATGGCGCGCCACGCCTTCATCACCATCGACACCGAATTCCTGCGCGAGACCACCTATTACCCGCTGCTTTGCGTGGCGCAGATGGCGAGCCCGGACCAGGCGGTGGTGGTGGACGCGCTTGCCGCCGGCATCGACCTCAAGCCGTTTTTCGCGCTCATGGCCGACGAGAAGGTGGTCAAGGTCTTCCACGCCGCGCGCCAGGACATCGAAATCGTCTGGAACATGGCCAAGACGATCCCACATCCGATCTTTGACACCCAGGTCGCCGCCATGGTGCTCGGCTATGGCGACTCGATCTCCTACGACCAGCTGGTGCAGCGCATTACCGGCGACACGCTCGACAAGTCGCACCGCTTCACCGACTGGACGCGGCGCCCCTTGACCGACGCGCAGATCGCCTACGCGCTGTCCGACGTCACTCATCTGCGCGCGGTCTATGAAAAGCTTGCCGCCGACCTCGACAAGCAGGGCCGCGTCAATTGGGTCGAGGCGGAGATGAACGTGCTCACGTCCCCCGACACCTACCGCATGGACCCGGAACGGGCCTGGGAGCGGCTGAAGAGCCGCGTGCGCAAGCCCAAGGAGCTTGCCGTGCTGATCGAGGTCGCCGCCTGGCGCGAGCGCGAGGCACAGGCGCGTGACGTGCCGCGCTCGCGCGTGCTCAAGGACGACGTGCTCGGCGACCTCGCGGTGCAGGCGCCGACCACCATCGAGCGGCTCGGGTCTTTGCGCTCGCTGCCCAAGGGTTTCGAGCGCTCGCGCTGGGGCGAGACGATCGTGGCGACGGTCAAACGCGGGCTGGCGCGCGATCCCAAGACGTTGCCGCAGTTCGACCGCTTCCGTCCGGCGCCAAAGGGCGCGGCCACGGTCGAACTGCTCAAGGTGCTGTTGCGCATGACGGCGGAGCGCCACGGCGTCGCCGCCAAGGTCATTGCCACCGTCGATGACCTCGACCGCATCGCCGCCGACGACAATGCCGACGTTCCCGCCATGAAAGGCTGGCGGCGCGAATTGTTCGGCGAGAAGGCGCTCGCGCTCAAGCACGGCAAACTCGCGCTCGCGGTCGAGCGGAGCCGCGTGGTGGCGGTCGACAGGAGCTGAATGACTAAGCGTCGATCGACGGTTCGCGGCCGATCAGGCGCGCCAGCGCGCGCACCCGGTTGAACAGCCGGTCATGCGCCAGCCGGGCGTAGCGGCCGGGCAGTCGCAGCACTAGCTTGCCGCGCTTGACCTGTAACGGCGTCTTCGGCAGCACGCCGCTCTGCCCAGCGGTGAGAATGTAGGCAACCCGCATGGCGGCGCCGAGCACACGCGCACGATCGAGCGCGCGGGTGGTCGCCAGCTCGCGCAGCCGCGGCGACAATTCCTCCTCGCTCAGGCCCGCATGGCGGAAATACACCGAAAGCGCGAGATAGGCGCGGCCGGGATGGTCGATGGCGATGAAGGCGCCGTTGGCGATGATGTTCATCGACTGCTCGCCGCGATAGTCCGGATGCGCGCGCCAGCCGATGTCGCCGAGCAGGCAGGCGGCGTGGCGCAGCCGGCGCTCGTCGGGCGTCTCCTCGATGCCGGAAGAGGCCATGAAGCGGTCGGTCCACACGATCAGCTCCTCGCCGTGGCGCGGCGAGCGCGAGCGCAGCAGGTTGAGATCGGCGGCGGCCTGGATCAGCGGGTCGCGCGCGCGCTCTTTCTGGTTGAGCAGCGTATGGAGCAGGCCTTCGCGCACGCCGAGCACCGAGATGATCACTTCTTTGGGCCTGATGGCGGCGACCAGATTTTCCATCACCAGCGCGGCGTAGGCCAGCAGCGGCCGGCGGGCGGCGTTGACGACTTCGATCTTGGACAACGTCTCGGTATCGACGCGGTGCACCAGCCGCGAGAACTCCAGCGCCTCGCGCGCCGATATCCGGTAATTGTGCATGACGTGAAACGGATAGCCGGTCTGCCACATGTGCAGCCGGGCAAGCGCGCGCCAGGTGCCGCCGACCGCGTAGAAGGTGCGGCCCTCGCCCGCGCTGAGCATGTCGAGATCCTCGAACGTATCCTCGACGATTTGTTCGGCCTTCTTGATCGAATTGCCGGCGATGTCCCGCAAGGCGAGGCCGCCGAGCGGCAGCGTCAGTCCGGATCGGACGCGCGAGCCGTGCACGTCGACCAGCTCCAGCGAGCCACCGCCGAGATCGCCGACGATGCCGTCCGGCTTGTGCATGCCGGAGACCACGCCGAGCGCGGTCAGATTGGCCTCGCGCTTGCCGGAGAGAATCTTGATCGGGGTGCGGCATATGCGTTCGGCCTGCCGGATGAAGGCGTTGCCGTTGCGGGCGTCGCGGCAGGCGGCGGTGGCGATCGCCCAGATCCGGCGCACGTGCAGAATGTCGCACAGGGCGCGAAAGCGCAGCAGCGCTTCCAGCGCGGTCTCGATGGCGTCCTCCGCCAACAAGCCCGTGGTCTGTACTTCGCGGCCGAGGCCCGCCAGCACCTTTTCGTTGAAGATCGCCGTCGGCGCCCGCGTCAGCGCCTCGTAGACGACCAGGCGCACCGAGTTCGAGCCGATATCGATGACGGCGATCGGTGGCCCGTGGTCGAGCCGGCCTTTGGGGTAATGCACGATCGGGGACGAGCGCTTACGCGCCCTTGAAGAGGCGGCGTATAAGGCTGCGGGGCGACAATTCCTTGAGTGATTTGCCACGGCCCGACAGGCTCGGATTGGTCATAAAATACTTGTGGGCATTGAACGGTTCCTCGCCCGGTCCGGCTTTTATGCGCGTGGAACTGCCATCCGGCAACAGTTTCCAACTCTGCTCGTTATCCGTGAGATTCGCGACCATAATCTGGTCCAAAATCTGTTCATGCACAGTTGGATTGGGGATCGGGCACAAAGTCTCGACGCGGCGGTCGAGATTACGCGGCATCATGTCGGCGGAGGAGATATAGACGGCCGCCTCGGGATGCGGCAGCAAATTACCGTTTCCGAAGCAATAAATGCGGCTGTGCTCGAGGAAGCGCCCAACGATGGATTTCACCCGGATATTTTCCGACAGGCCCGGCAGGCCGGGGCGCAGGCAGCAGATGCCGCGCACCACCAGGTCGACCTGGACGCCAGCGTTCGAGGCCTCGTACAGCGCATCGATGATCTCCGGATCGACCAGCGAATTCATCTTCATCCAGATCGCCGCCGGCTTGCCGGCCTTGGCATTGGCGATCTCCCGGGCGATGTGCTCGCGAATGCGCTTGCGCAAGGAAATCGGCGAGATCGCCATGCGTTCGAGCTCGGCCGGCTCGGCGTAGCCGGTGATGTAATTGAAGATGCGCGCAACGTCGCGGCCGATCACCGCGTTGGCGGTAAAGAACGACAGGTCGGTATAGATGCGCGCGGTGACCGGGTGATAATTGCCGGTGCCGACATGGACGTAAGTGGCAAGCGCCCCGCCCTCGCGCCGCACCACCAATGACAGCTTGGCGTGGGTCTTGAGCTCGATGAAGCCGTAAACCACCTGCACGCCGGCGCGCTCGAGGTCGCGCGCCCAGCGGATATTGGCCTCCTCATCGAAGCGCGCCTTGAGCTCGACCAGCGCGGTAACCGACTTGCCGGCTTCCGCCGCCTCGACCAGCGTCTTGACGATCGGCGACTCCGCTGAGGTGCGGTAGAGCGTCTGCTTGATGGCGACCACGTTGGGATCGCGCGCGGCCTGCTGCAGGAACTGCACCACCGCGTCGAAGGATTCGTACGGGTGGTGCACCACGATATCCTTCTCACCGATGGCGGCGAAACAATCGCCGCCATGGTCGCGGATGCGTTCGGGAAAGCGCGGATTGTAGGGCACGAATTCGAGATCAGGGCGGTCGAGCCTGGTGAGCTGGGAAAGATCGTTGAGCGCCAGCACGCCATCGACCAGGAACACTTCGTCGTCGGCGACCGCGAGCGCGCGCTGCACGAAGTTGCGCAGCTCCACCGGCATCTTGGCGTCGAGCTCGAGCCGTATCACCGACCCGCGCCGGCGTCGCTTGAGCGCGCTCTCGAACAGCCGCACCAGGTCTTCCGCCTCTTCCTCGATTTCCACTTCGGAATCGCGGATGGCGCGGAAGGCGCCATGCCCGTTGACTGTGTAGCCGGGAAACAGCCGGGCGATGAACAGGACGGTCGCTTCCTCGAGCGTGATCAGGCGGATGCCCTGATCTTCGCCGCCCGGCAGCTTGATGAAGCGCTCGATCTTCTGCGGCATGCGGATGAGCGCGTTCATCGCCTTGCCGTCGCGCGTGCGCGAGAGCTGCAGCGCGATGGTGAAGCCGAGATTGGGAATGAAAGGGAACGGATGTGCGGGATCGATCGCCAGCGGCGTGAGCAGCGGAAAGACGTGAGACAGGAAACGCTCTTCCAGCCAAGCGCGCTCGCCCTTCTTGAGTTGCGGCCCCTCGACCAGCGTGACGCCGACCGCGGCGAGCTCCGGGCGCAATTCGATCCAGCGCTGCTGCTGGTCGCGGGCAAGTAGCGATACCGCCTCGCCGATGCGCACAAGCTGTTCCGCGGGACTGAGGCCGTCCGGGCTCTGCATGGTGATGCCCTCGCGCAACTGGCCTTTCAGGCCGGCGACGCGCACCATGAAGAATTCGTCGAGGTTGTTGGCCGAGATCGACAGGAAGCGCACGCGTTCGAGCAACGGATGGTGCTCATTGGCGGCTTCTTCCAGCACGCGGCGATTAAAGTGCAGCCAAGACAGTTCACGGTTGATGAAACGTTGCGGGCTGGCGCTTAAGGCCAGCTCGGGCGCGGCCACAGCCGCCTCGCGGTTCTTGACCGGGGCGGTTTCTTCAACCGTGGCAAGGGCTTGTCTGCGGTCAGCCATCTGAAAAAGGTCCGAAAGAACAAGTGCATAGCCAAAGAAAGTGGCCGCCGGATGACAGTTCGCGCCCGAACCGGGCCCGCCGTCAAGCGCAGGCTAAGGGCTGCTGGAATTTGGCCCTATCACAACCGGATTAATACTTTGCTGGCGCTGATTACGCGTTAGCGGAACAGTTCGGCGGCGAGCGCCCGCGTCACCGGCCGGTGCTGGCGCATGGCCTCCTCGTCGAGCCGGGCCACCGCTGCGCGCGCGGCGGCGAACGAGCGCTCGATGCGGTTGACAAGATAGTTCACCACCGCCTCGTCAACGTTGAACTGGCGGTCGGCGGCGAGCTTGACGATGAGCGCGCGCAGCAACGCGTCATCGGGCGCACGCAACGTCACCGCCGGCACGGCGCGCAGGCGCGAAGCGAGATCGCGGATGGCCACCGGAAAAGTCGACAGCGGCGAGCGCGAGGTTATAAGGACGAATGCGGTCTGCTCGCGCGCTAAATTGATGAGATGGAATAGCGCCCGCTCGTCGAGGCCGGCGAACGCCAGATCCTCGACCACCAGCGCGCCGGTGGCAAACGCCGCCGGCAGATCGATATCCGTGAGCAGTTTCGCCGCCAGCACGCGCGCGCCCGAGCTTTGCGCCCAGATCGAAGCGAGATGAGTCTTGCCGGAACCTTCCGGACCGATCAGCGCCATGACGCGGTCAGGCCAATCGGGCCAACGGTCGATCAGCGCCAAGGCCGCCGCGTTCGACGGGCCGGCGAGGAAATCCTCGCGCGCATAACTTTCGACATGATCGAGCGCGAGCACGAGCTGACGCGGCGCGACAATGCTGGACATGCCGCTCAACCCGTTCCCTCGCCGGTATAGAGCGCGCTTTGCCGGTAGCGGTGCAGCGCGAAGCGGGCGAGCACGCCGATGGTGGCGGCCATCGGCACCGCCACCAGCAGGCCGACGAAGCCGAACAGATAGCCGAAGGCGAGCAGCGCGAAGATCACCCAGACCGGATGCAGCCCGACGCTTTCACCGACCAGCTTGGGTGACAAGAGATTCCCTTCGAAAAATTGGCCGACCAGGAAAATACCGAGCACGATGAGGATCGAGGTATATTCCGGCCAGAACTGCGCCACCGCCACGCCGACCGACAGCACCAGTCCCGTCATCGAGCCGACATAGGGGATGAAGGTGATCAGGCCGGAAATCAGTCCAATCAGCAGGCCGAAATTGAGCCCGCTCACCGTCAGCGCCACCGCGTAGAACGAGCCGAGGATAACGCACACGGCGCTCTGGCCGCGTACGAAGCCGGCGATAGCCGCGTCGATCTCGCGCGCCAGTTCGCGCACGGTCTCGCGCTGATTGAGCGGAATCGCGTCGTCCACGTTGCGGATTATCCGGTGCCAGTCGTACATCAGGTAGAACGCGACCACCGGCGTCACCACGACCAGGGAGAACAGCGACACCAGCGCGCGGCCTTGCGACCACAGCGATTGCAGGAAGGTGGTGAGCCAGCCGACACCTTGCGTCACCAGATCGCTGATCGACGCCGCCGGATTGAAACCGGCGCCCAGCAGTTTCTGCACCCAAGGCCGGCTCTGATCGGTGAGCAGGCTTTGCAGCTTGCCGACATAGCCGGGGATGGCGACGATGAAGGAGGTGAGCTGGCCGGCCAGGATCGGCGCCACCAACAGGATCATGTAAACGAAGGCCAACACCACCAGCGAGATGATGATCAGCGCCGCCGCCAGCCGGTTGACGCCGTAGCGCTCGAGCCGGTCGGTAACCGGCGTCAGCAGATAGGCGATTGCCGCGCCGGCCACGAACGGCAGCAGGATCGGGCTCAGCAACCACAGCGCCAGCACCACGACCGCGAGTGCCGCCAGCCAGAAATAGACCTGCCGCTGCAACGCCATGCCTTCGCCCGCTGGCTGCGGGGCGCTGCGCCGCCGCGGTTGTGGGCGCTTGCTCACGACTTCGCCACCGCCGAGTTCATGTGCCGGATCCATTCAGCGACATAGGCGGCCACCGACAGCAGGGTCAAGGCCGCCACCAGTCCCATCAGGACCAATGTAAGCATGCGTGCCTGTATCCCGAAACCGAGCGAGCCAAGCACCACGCAGGCAAACGCAATTTGCGCGACGGTATTGAGCTTGGACACCAGCAGCGGCTTGACCTTGACCGGGCTGCCGACCAGCCAGGACAGCATGACCGCGCCCACGATCATGATGTCGCGCGACACCACCAGGATGACCAGCCAGCCCGGAATCTCGCCGATGATGCCGAGGGTGACGTAGATCGAAACGATCAGCGCCTTGTCGGCGAGCGGGTCGAGATAGGCGCCGAGCACGGTGGTCATGCTGAAACGCTTGGCGAGGTAGCCGTCGACGGCGTCGCTAACGCCGGCCGCCAGGAACAGCACGAAAGCGGCCCACATCGCGCCGGACCAGATCGCCCAGACCACGATCGGCACCAGCAGAATGCGGCCCAGCGTAATGAGGTTCGGAATGCTCAAAGGAAACCCGGCTCGCAGGTGCGCCCCGGCTGCGGCTGCCGGCAACGCACCAAACCCATCGGCGGAGTATAACGGCAGGCGGACCATTGCGCGACTTTCGATTCCGACGTACGACCCCGGCGCGAACAGGAGCCATCATGGCAGAAAAGGAGCGCGGGCTCACTTACGCGCAGGCCGGCGTGGATATCGACGCCGGCAACCGGATGGTGGAGCTGATCAAGCCGCTGGTGCGCGCCACCGCCCGCTCCGGCGCCGATGGCGAAATCGGCGGCTTTGGCGGCTTGTTCGACCTCAAGGCGGCGGGTTTCAAGGACCCGGTGCTGGTGGCGGCCACCGACGGCGTCGGCACCAAGGTCAAGATCGCCATCGAAACCGGCCGCCACGAAACCATCGGCATCGATCTGGTCGCCATGAGCGTCAACGACCTGGTGGTGCAAGGCGCCGAGCCCCTGTTCTTCCTCGACTACTACGCCTGCGGCAAGCTCGAGCCGGAAATCGGCGCCGCGATTGTCGCCGGCATCAGCATCGGGTGCCGCGAGGCCGGCTGCGCGTTGATCGGCGGCGAGACCGCGGAAATGCCCGGGCTCTACCGCGGCGACGACTACGATCTCGCCGGCTTTGCGGTTGGCGCGGCGGAGCGCGGGCAACTGTTGCCGCGCACCGATATCGCCGAAGGCGACGTCATCGTCGGCCTTGCGTCTTCCGGCGTGCATTCCAACGGCTATTCGCTGGTCCGCAAAGTGGTGGCGAAGGCCGCTGTCGCCTGGGATGAGCCCGCGCCGTTCGCACCGGAGCAAAGCCTCGCCGAAGCCATGCTCAGCCCCACCCGCATCTACGTTAAGCCGTGCCTAGCCGCCATCCGCACCACCAAAGCGGTGAAAGGCTTCGCGCATATCACCGGCGGCGGCTTTCCCGACAATATCCCGCGCGTGCTGCCGAAGGGCCTCGGTGCGCGCATTGATCTCGCCAAGGTGCAAACGTTGCCGGTGTTCAAATGGCTGGCGAGCGAAGGCGGTATCGCGCGCGACGAAATGCTGCGCACCTTCAATTGCGGCATCGGCATGATCGCGATTGCGTCACCGAAAGACGCAGGCGCACTGACGCAAGCCTTTGCCAACGCCGGTGAGCGCGCCATGACGATCGGCACCGTCGTGCGCGCAAGCGGCGAAACCCGCGTCGTCTATGACGGACAACCGGACCTGAGCTGGTGATGAGCCGCAAACGCGTCGCCGTTCTGATCTCCGGCCGCGGCTCCAACATGGCGGCGCTGATCGAGGCCGCCAAAGACAAGACCTATCCGGCCGAGATTGTATTGGTGGTTTCCAACAAACCGGACGTCGGCGGACTGGCGACCGCGCGCGCCGCCGGCATCGCCACCGACGTCGTCGATCACACGAAAGCCGGCAAGGATCGCGCGGTATTCGAGCGCGCGCTGCAGGCAGTGCTGGAGAAACACCGCATCGATTTCGTTTGCCTCGCCGGTTTCATGCGGCTGCTGACGCCGTGGCTCGTCGGGCAATGGCAGAACCGCATGCTCAACATCCACCCGGCTTTGCTGCCGGCTTTCAAGGGTCTCGATACCCACAAGCGCGCGCTGGCAGCTGGCGCGACGGTCCACGGCGCGACGGTACACTTCGTGGTGCCAGACATGGATTCCGGCCCCATCATTATGCAGGGCGCGGTGGCGATCCAACCGGGCGATAGTGAAGCGACGCTGAGCGCCCGCGTGCTCGCTGTCGAGCATCGCATCTATCCACTAGCGCTCAGGCTGGTGGCGGATGGCCGCGTCAGCATCGAGAACGGGCGCTGCTTCGTCGACGGCAAGCCGGTGCCCGACGCGGCGGACCTGGTGCCGAGCAGCTAGGCCGCCTTGCGCACCCACACCTTGTTGTCGTGGAAGGCCGCGCCGCCGTAAGGCGCGATTGAATCGGCGCCGGTGAGTGAATTGATGCCGCAGCCGTCGGCATAGGCCGAATTCGGCCAGATCGATTCCGCGATCAGCACGCCGTGGCGCACGCCGTCAAACAGCTTGGCATGCAGGCGCACCTCGCCGCGCCGGTTGCCGAGCACGACAAAATCGCCATCGCCGATACCGAGCGGTTTGGCGTCGTCAGGATGGATCATTACGGTCGGCCGCTGCTCCTGCGTACGCGACGTGGGCGTCTCGTTGAAAGTCGAATTCAAGAACCCCCGCGCCGGCGAAGTGGCGAGCCGGAACGGGTGTTCGTCGTCGGCCTCTTCGATCGCAGTCCAGTGGTCGGGCAGCACCGGCATCTCCGCCACCGGTCCCGAAGGATAAGGGCTGCGGAACGGCACGTTCGGCCAATCGGGCTTGAAGCGGAACTTGCGATCCGGCCAGGCGAAGCCGCTGAGATAATGCGCCTCCTCGAACGGTGGCTGGCAATCGATCCAGCGATTCGCTTCCAGTTCGGCGAGCGTTCCGTATTTCGAGACGCGCAGCATCTGGTCGATCAGTTCACGCGGGCTCATGGCAAAGCCCGCATGCTCGGCGCCGACGCGTTTTGCCAGCGAGCAGATGACCTCGTGATTGTTGCGGCATTCGCCCGGCGGCTCGACCAGCTTGGGGCCGAGGATGATGTATTGATGGCCGCCGCCGCGATAGACGTCGTCGTGCTCGAGGAAGGTGGTGGCCGGCAGCACCAGGTCGGCCATCGCCGCGGTCTCGGTCATGAACTGCTCGTGCACGCAAGTGAACAAGTCCTGCCGGGCAAAGCCGGCCTTGACCTTGTTCTGGTCGGGCGCAACCGAGACCGGGTTGGTGTTCTGGATGATGAGCGCGCTAACCGGACCCCCGCCCTGCAGCGCTACTTTGTCGCCGGTCAGGATGGCGCCGATGCGCGACTGGTCGAGCACCCGCACCGAGCGGTCGAAGACGTCCAGCCCCTCGATCAGCGCCTTGTCGAACTTGTAGATATCGGCATTGGCATAGAAGGCGCCGCCGCCTTCCAACAGCCATGCGCCGGTGACCGCCGGAATGCAGCTCGCCGCATGCATGTTGGCCGCGCCATTGCGCGAGCGCGAAAAGCCGTAACCCAGCCGGAACAAGGCGCGCTTGCGCTCGCCGATGAGCTTGGCGAAGGCTTCGATCGTCTCCACCGGCGTGCCGGTGATCGCCGAGGCCCATTGCGGGTCGCGGGCGCGCAAATGCGCTTCCAACTCGCGCGGTGCGTCGGTGTATTTGTCCAGGTAGTCCCAATCGGCGTGGCCGTCGCGGAACAGGCAATGCATTACCGCGCAGGCCAGGGCGCCGTCGGTGCCGGGCTTCACCAGCACCGGCAGATCGGCCTGCGCCATGGTGCCGTTCATGTAGATATCGACGGCGGCGATCTTGGCGCCGCGCTCCTTGCGCGCGCGCACGGCGTGGGTCATCACGTTGATCTGGGTGTTGACCGCATTGGTGCCCCAGATCACCACCAGATCGGACTTCGCCATTTCGCGCGGATCGCTGCCCGCGATCTTGCCGGTGCCGGCGGCAAAGCCGGCATAGGCCGGGTTGACGCAGATGGTGGAATGGAAGCCGGAATATTTCTTGGCGTGGCGCAGCCGGTTGATGCCGTCGCGCATCACCAGACCCATGGTGCCGGCGTAGTAATAGGGCCAGACGCTTTCGGCGCCATGGCGCTGCTCGGCTTGCAAGAATTTTTCGGCGACCAGATCGAGCGCGTCGTCCCAGGAAATCCGCCGGAATTCGCCCGAGCCTTTTTCGCCGACCCGTTGCAGCGGATGCAAAAGGCGTTCGCTGTGATGCTCGCGCTCGGCGTAGCGCGCGACCTTGGCGCAGATCACACCGGCGGTGTAGTCGTTGTCGCAAGCACCGTAAACGCGGCCGATGGTGCGCGCGTCCAGCACCTCGACTTCGAGCGCGCAGGTCGACGGGCAATCGTGCGGACAGGCGGACGGGCGCAGCTCGACATTCATGGTTCGGCCTCGGCGTAAGGAGCCGGCACTATACGTCTTCGGGGCCGAACGAGCGACCGCTGCGCAGCGCCATATAGCCAACCGCGAGTACGACGACCAAGACGCCGCGTACGAGCCAGCGCAGCAAGATTGCGCTGTCCGCGATGAAATGCGCGATGCCGATATCGGCGGCAATCCAGATGACGAGGGCGACGCCCGCCAGGATATCTTCCATGGTGAGCCGCCGGTTGCGGCGCACGAGGAACAGACCGGCCCCCACGACGATGAGGGCGCCGACGCGGCCCGCCCAAGGATGCAGAAGATGCGCGGCCGCCTCCCCGATCCAACCGATCAAAGCCGGGTCCGTGCTCAATATGTCGCCGGCGATCCAGCCGAGCAGCGCGCCGCCCGCCCAGATCAGGATCAGGTAACGCTCGAGCAGCGCCATCAGGATCGCGCTGCCGGCGATGATGAGCGGCACGCTGGTGGCAAGCCCGAACACGATCAGCGTCACCTTCATCGCGTCGGCGTGGGCGAGATCGACGCTCGCCGCCGCCGTCTCCGCCGCCGCCGCGATGGCGATGACGTTGTCGAGGCTCATCACGATGTCGGCGATGGCGACGATGCGCACCGCGCGCCACAGGTTTTGCGCCGACTCCACCTTGCCGTCGGCGCCGGATTCGTCCTCGACCACCAGCTTGATCGCGACCCAGAACAACAACACGCCGCCGACGAGGCGCAGATAGGGATAGGTCATGGCCTGCGCGACCACGACGGTGAACATCACGCGCAGCAGCACGGCGACGCCGGCGCCCAGGATCATGCCCCACATCCGCTGGCGCGGCGGCAAAGTCATGCAGGCAAGTGCGATGACCACCGCATTGTCGCCGGAGAGGATGACGTTGACGCCGATGATCTGCAACGCCGCAATCCAGAACGGCGCTTGGGAAACGTCCTGCAGCAAGAAGTCCAACGCTTCCCCCTTATCGCGGCGCCACCTCGCGGGACTGGCGCCGCGGGCGGCGGCGCCAGGCCAAAATCAGCCCGGAGCCCCTACCCGACGATTTCGTTTTCCGCGAAGAACTGCGCGATCTCGCGCGCGGCGGTGTCGGGGGCGTCGGATCCGTGCACGGAATTTTCGCCGATCGACTTGGCGTGCACCTTGCGGATGGTGCCGGCCGCGGCCTTGGCCGGATCGGTGGCACCCATGACGTCGCGGTACTTGGCGATGGCGCCCTCGCCTTCCAGCACCTGCACCACCACCGGACCGGACACCATGAACGCAACCAGCTCGCCGAAGAACGGCCGCTCCTTGTGCACGGCGTAGAATTTTTCCGCCTGCTCGCGGGTGATACGCACGCGCTTTTGGCCGACGATGCGCAGGCCGGCCTGCTCGATCATAGCGTTGATGGCGCCGGTCAGGTTGCGCGCGGTGGCATCGGGTTTGAGGATCGAAAAGGTGCGCTCGACCGCCATGAGAAATCCTTCACTGCGTTTGATTAGCGAAATGACCAACTTTGATTGGATCACTGAAGACGCGCGGCTTATAGCGGGGGGCTTTTCATGCGGCAAGCGCGCCGCCATCCCGCCTGCCCCGCCGCGGGTTTGCTAGGATTTGCGGCGCATTTTTGAGGAGCAAAACATGGCCGCCCACTACACGATGTTCGCCGGCTACAACGCCTGGTGTAACGAGCGGCTCTATGCCGCAGCCGCCCAGCTCTCGGACGCCGATTACCGCGCCGACCGCCGCGCCTTTTTCAAGTCGCTGCACGGCACGCTCAACCACCTGCTGGTCGGCGACCGCATCTGGATGCATCGCTTTACCGGCAAGGGCGACCTGCCGGCGAGCCTTGACGCCATCCTCTACGAGAAATTCACGGATTTGCGCACCGCGCGCCAGGCCGAGGACGCCAAGATCAGCCGCTATGTCGGCGCTTTGAGTGACGGCGATCTCGCCGGCACCATCCGCTATCGCACTTTCTCCAACCCGGCCGATATCGAGCAGCAACTCGCGCCCGCGCTCGACCATTTCTTCAACCACCAGACCCACCATCGCGGGCAAGCACACGCCTTGCTCTCCGGCATCATCGGCAACGAGGCGACGCCCTCCTTCGACCTCATCATCTACCAGCGCGAAACCGGGCAAGGCGGCCTGCGCATGCTGGGCTGACGCAGCGGTCTTGCCTCCGCCGTCCCGCTCGGCCAAAAGGCGCGGGCCATGCTCGTCATCGACGATCTCACCGTCCGCATCGCCGGCCGCACGCTGCTCGAAGGCGCAAGCGCCCGCATCCCGACCGGCGCCCGCGTCGGCCTGGTCGGACGCAATGGAACCGGCAAGACCACGTTGTTCGGCGTGATCGCCGGCGACGGCGCACCCGAGCACGGCAGCGTTACCATGTCGCCGCGCTGGCGCATCGGACGCCTCGCGCAGGAAGCGCCGGGTGGGCCTGACAAGCTGATCGACGTCGTGCTCAAGGCCGACAGCGAGCGCGCCGCGTTGCTGGCCGAGGCCGAAACCGCGCAGGATCCGCATGCAATCGCCGAGATCCAGACCCGGCTCGCCGATATCGGCGCGCACGCGGCCCCGGCCCGCGCCGCGTCGATCCTCTCCGGCCTCGGCTTTTCCTCCGAGGACCAGCAGCGCGCCTGCGCGGAATTTTCCGGCGGTTGGCGCATGCGCGTCGCCCTCGCCGCGACCTTGTTCGCGCAACCCGACCTGCTGCTGCTCGACGAGCCGACCAACTATCTCGATCTCGAAGGCACGCTCTGGCTGCAGGAGCACCTCGCGCGCTATCCGCACACGCTGATCATCATCAGCCACGACCGCGACCTGCTCGACAGCGCGGTCGGCCATGTGTTGTCGCTCGAACAAAACAAGCTAACGCTCTATCGCGGCGGCTATTCGGCTTTCGCGCGCCAGCGCGCCGAGCGCGTGGTGCTCGATCAGAAGCTGATCAAGAAGCAGGAGGCGCAGCGCAAACATCTGCAAGCCTTCGTCGACCGTTTCCGCGCCAAGGCCACCAAGGCGCGGCAGGCGCAGTCGCGCCTGAAAATGCTGGCCAAGCTCGAGCCGGTCGCCGCGCTGGTGACCGACCAGGTACGGCCGATCAGCATTCCAGCGCCGAACAAATTGCTGTCGCCGCCGATCATCGCCACCGACGACGTCGCGGTCGGCTACGACGAGCGCACGGTGCTCTCCGGCCTCGACCTGCGCATCGACAATGACGACCGTATTGCCTTGCTCGGCGCCAACGGCAACGGCAAGTCGACGCTGGTCAAGCTCGTCGCCGGCCGGCTGGCGCCCATGCAAGGCACGGTCACGCGCGCCGCCAATTTGCGTGTCGGCTATTTCGCCCAGCACCAACTCGACGAGCTCGAAGCCGACGCCAGCCCCTACGACCATGTGCGCCGCCTGATGCCGGACGCGCCGGAGGCAAAGGTACGCGCGCGCGTGGGCGCGATCGGCTTTTCGGCCAATGCCGGCAACACCGCGGTGAAAAAGCTGTCCGGCGGCGAGAAGTCGCGGCTGCTGCTCGGGCTCGCCACGTTCGAAGCGCCGCATCTCGTCATCCTCGACGAGCCGACAAATCACCTCGACATCGACAGCCGCGCCGCGCTGATCGAGGCGATCAACGACTATCCCGGCGCGGTGATGTTGGTCTCGCACGACCGCTATCTGCTGGAGGCTTGCGCCGACCGGCTCTGGCTGGTGGCCGGCGGCCGCGTGACGCCGTTCGACGGCGATCTCGACGATTACCGGCGCACCGTGCTGGCCGACCGCAGCGAAGGTCCGGCCGGCGCGCCGAAGTCGCAAGCGCAGCCAGACCGCAGCGACGTGCGGCGCGCGGCCGCCGAGAAACGCGCGCAGACGGCGCCGCTGCGCCAGCGCGTGGCAAAAGCCGAGAGCGAAATTGCGCAACTGACGCGCCAGCTCCGCAAGCTCGACGTCACGCTGGCCGATGGCGACTTGTTCACGCGCGATCCGGCGCGCGCGGCCGAGCTGTCGAAAACGCGGGCCAATGTCGTAGCCGCGATTGCGGCGGCGGAAGAGGAATGGCTGGCGGCAAGCAGCGCGATCGAGACCGCGTGACGCATTACTGCACGTAAACGCGTTCGGTGGTGGCGGTGCGGGCGGGCCGGCGCGGTTTCTTCTTCTTTTTCGGCTCGTCCCCCTTGAGCTGGCCGGGCGCGGCGTCGACCACCTTCAGGCGGCCGGAGTCGAAGGTGTAGATGCCGGGCCAGGGGCCGGAAAGATAAGTCAGCACGACCTTGCGGGCACCTTTGCCGGTGGCGCCGATGTTGACCTGGCTCGGCTGGCCGGCGCGCCGCACCGCCTGGCACTCGGTCATGCCGAGCGCGATGCCGCCCATGACCTTGCCGCCCGGAGCGCCCAACCCGCCTTCCGGCATCAGGCCGCCCAGGTCACCCGGCGCGGCGGAGGCCACGCGCTTGGGCTTTGCGGGCATGACCGGCTTGGGCGCCGGTGGCGGGCCTTGCGGCATCGGCGCGCTGGCGAGGTCGCCGGCAATCGAGCCGACTGCGGCTTTGGCGCGCGACGGGGCCGGAGCTTCCGGCGCAGGCTCGGGCGTCGGCGCGGCGGCCGGTTCCGGAGCCGCCGCCTGCACGGTCTTTACCGCCTCGGGGCCACAGCGGCCGGCAGCGTCGACCAGATCTTCCGGCGCAACCGGCCCGCGCGGGCCGAGCTCGGCGGTCTTGGCCTGCTGGCCGAGTTTTGGCCAATCCGGCAGGTCTAAGGTCGGCTTATTGAAATTGCCCGTTTTAATATCGTCGAGCACCGCGGAACCGCTCGAGCAGCCGCCGGTCGCCGCAGCCAAGGCTGCGGCAATGACGAGCGCGATGCTTGATACGGCACGACGCGACAAAACAACGTCCCCCAAAAGCTGATCGATCCGGCTGATCTATCTGCTTGTCCCTTAAGCCGGATTTTGCGTCATCACAATGGCACGGGGCAAGCGCGGCGTGATGAGGGTTACCGGCAGGGCCATTGGCCCATGGAACATTGGCCTATAGGCCATTGACCGAGCGCCGACCCCGGCTTCCGGGGCCCATGGCAGACGATTTCAGGCCTTCTTGACCCAGCGCCCCTGCTCGTCCGGCTGCCAATAAGTGGCTTCGAAGCCCTTGGCCTTGGCTTCGCTCCAGCGGGCGCGGGCGGCGGCCACCGCCTCCTCGTCGTCGCCGTCGAACAGCAGCACGATGCGCTCATAGGCTTCGGCATCGGCCGGCACCGCGGCGCCGTCGATCAGGAAGCGCACATTGGCGGCGTTGGGATTGCTGTCGGTGAGCGTGAGCAGGATCGGCTGCTGCGCGGCTTCCTGCTCGCGCCAGGTGCCGTGCGGCAGGAAGCCGTCGTCGCGGTAAGTCCACAGATGGGCATCGAGCGCCTCGATGCGCTCTTCCGAGGAGCCCTGCACCGTCACCCGCCAGCCGCGTTGCAGCGATTTTTCCAGCAGCGTCGGCAGCACGCTTTCCGGCGTCTGGCCTTGCAGGTGGTAGAAGAGGATCTCGGTCATGCGCCCTGCTCCGCGCGCAAACTACTTTTCGTAATAGTCCTTCACCAGCCGATCCAGCAGCCGCACGCCCCAACCGGACGCCCAGCTCTTGTTGATGTCGGTCTGGCGCGAGTCCATGCCGGTGCCGGCGATGTCGAGATGCGCCCACGGAATCTTGTCCGATACGAAGCGCTTGAGGAATTGCGCCGCCGTGATGGCGCCGCCCCAGCGGCTGCCGGTATTCTTCATGTCGGCAAATTTGGAATCGATCAGCTTGTCGTATTCCTTGGCCAGCGGCATGCGCCAGACCAATTCGCCGGTCGCTTCGCCCGCCTTGCTCAGCCGCTCGGCGAGTTGATCGTTGTTGGCGAACATGCCGGCATATTCGTACCCGAGCGCGACGATGATGGCGCCGGTGAGCGTCGCCAGGTTGACCATGAATTTCGGCTTGAAGCGTTCGGCCGCGTACCAGAGCACGTCGCCGAGCACGAGGCGGCCTTCGGCGTCGGTATTGATGATCTCGATGGTCTGACCGGACATCGATTTGACGATGTCGCCCGGGCGCTGCGCCTTGCCGTCCGGCATGTTCTCGACCAGACCGATGATACCGACGGCGTTGACTTTTGCTTTGCGCGCGGCGAGCGCCTGCATCAGGCCGGTGACGCAAGCCGCCCCCGCCATGTCGCCCTTCATGTCCTCCATGCCCGCAGCCGGCTTGATCGAAATGCCGCCGGTGTCGAAGCACACGCCTTTGCCGATGAAGGCCACCGGCGCGTCGCCTTTTTTTCCGCCGTTCCAGCGCATCACCACCACGCGGCTGTCATGCGCCGAGCCCTGGCCGACGCCGAGCAGCGCGTTCATGCGAAGTTTTTTGAGCTTGGGGATATCGAGCACCTCGACCGCGCAGCCGCTCTTCCTGAGCGCGCTGGCGCGGCGCGCGAATTCTTCCGGATAAAGCACGTTGGCCGGCTCGTTGACGAGATCGCGCGCCAGCAGCGCGCCATCCGCGACCGCGCCGCGTGACACAAAGGCCCCGCGCGCGGCGGCGACATCGCCGACGGCGACCGTCACCTTGCGGTTCGCCGGCGGCTTGTCGTCGTCCTTGCGCTTGGTCTTGTAACGGTCGAAGGCGTAGGCGCGCAGCTGCACGCCTTGCGCCAGGTCGGCGGCATCGTCTGCGCGCATCGCGCCGCCCGGCAGCTCGGCGAACACGCAAGCCTCTGCGGCACTCTTGGGCAGCTTGCCCATGGCGATCCCGCCAAGGTTGACAAAGTCTTTCTGCTTCAGCTCGGCCGGCTTGCCGACACCGATCACCACCAGGCGGGCGACCTTCAGTCCCTCCGGGATGATCAGTTCGAGCGCGGACCCGTTCTTGCCGGTGAAGCCTTCCGCCTTGGCGGCCCGGGTCACCATGCCGGCGGCGGGTGCGATTGCCTTGCGGGTGGCGGGACCGAATTTGAGGTCGCCGTCGCAGAACACCACGAGAACACCCCGGGCCGGAGCAGCGAAGGGGCCAAAGCCGAGCTTCAGGGCGTCGGGCATCGATCAAACCTCAATCTGGGAACCGCACCGCCGGGCGGGCGCTCAAGGCCCCATATGGCCCGCCTGGAAGCCCTCTGCAAAGGCCTAAATCGCTAGATTTACAGGCTTTTCACAGGGCGAGCCGGTGCGCCGGGAAGCTGTGCGCAAGCCCGTATTGGCTTGCCAGAATCGGACCCGGAAGCCACCCCTTGGGCCTTCGAGGCCCGCCCCGGCTTTTACTATTTGTTGTGCATGTTCAACGGCTTTGCCTTTGCCCGGCCACTTTGTGGGGCGATCAAGGAAATGCCTGAGGGGGTTGGGTTAGGCTAGCTGCGCCTGGCGCACGGTGGGGAAGCCGTGCGCGGGGTTGAGGTTTGCCGATTTGGGGACGGACGGGGACGGATGGGGTCCATCAGCCGATATATCTTCCGCACGACATTCAGCGCGTTCCTGGTCGTGCTTATCAGCCTGACCGCCGTGATCTGGGTGACGCAGGCGTTGCACGACTTCGACCTCGTCACCAGTCAGGGCCAGACCATCGTGGTGTTCATGGGCATCACCGGGCTGATCATCCCGTTGCTGGTGCTGGTGATCGCGCCGATCGCGTTGCTGATCGCGGTCGCGCATGTGCTCAACAAGCTGTCGACCGATTCCGAAATCATCGTGATGAACGCAGCCGGCATGTCGCCGTGGGTGCTGTTCCGCGCCTTCATGACGGTAGCACTGGTCGTGGCGCTGATGGTGGCGGCGATCAGCACCTATTTCGCGCCCAAAGGTCTGCGCATGCTGCGCGATTGGCTGACCGAGGTGCGCGCCAACGTGGTGAGCACCATCGTGCAGCCCGGCCGTTTTACGCCGATCGAGTACGGTGTCACCATCCACATCCGCGAGCGGCGCTCGAACGGGCAATTGGCCGGCATCTTCCTCGACGACCGGCGCAATCCGAAGGAACGCCTGACGGTGCTGGCGGAAGAAGGCGATCTGGTCGACAACGACAAGGGCACCTTCCTGATCCTGCAGAAAGGCATCGTGCAGCGCCATGCCGCCGACCAGCGCGATCCGGCCATGGTGGTGTTCGACCGCTACGCCTTCGACCTGTCGCAGTTCGCCGGCGGCCCGCAGTCGGTGAAATATTCGATCCGCGAACGCTATCTCTGGCAGTTGATCGCGCCCGATCCCAAGGATCAGTTCTACATCGAGCAGCCCGGCCAGTTCCGCGCCGAGCTGCATGACCGGCTGATGGCACCGCTCTATCCGATCGCCTTCGTGGTGATTGCCTTTGCCTATCTGGGAGCGCCGCGCACGACTCGGCAGAGCCGTACGGTGTCCATGCTCGGCGCCATTGGCGGCGTCGCGCTGCTGCGGCTGATCGGATTTGCCTCGACCGTGTTCGGCGCCACCATGCCGTGGATGCTGTCGCTGCAATACATCGCGATGGCCTTCGCACTCGCCGCCGGACTGTGGGTCATCCGCCGCGGTCTGATCCTGGAACCGCCGGCTTTCATCGCCGACTGGCTCACCGCGTTCACCGCGCGCATCACGCAACGTTTCGCTACGCAGTAAACCGAACATGCCGATCATGGCTGGAACACTCTCGCGTTACTTCGGCCTGCGCTTTCTGAGCGCGGTGGCCCTGGTGTTCCTCGGCATTTTCCTGCTGGTCGGCCTGCTCGACTATATCGAACTGATGCGCCGCTCCAGCGACATTCCCAACGTGTCGGCGATCCTGGTGGCGAAGACCTCATTGTTCCGCGTGCCGCAGGTGACCGAACGCATCCTGCCGTTCTGCATCCTGATCGGCGCCATGTCCTGCTATCTCGATCTGTCACGGCGGCTCGAGCTGGTAATCGCGCGCTCGGCCGGCATGTCGGCCTGGCAATTCATCGCGCCGGCCCTGGTGGCGGCTTTCCTCATCGGCATCCTCGCCACCGCGCTCTACAACCCGCTCGCCGCCGTGTTGCGGGAGCAATCGAAACGTTACGAGGCCGAACTGTTCGGCAACAGCCGCGCCCAGCTAATCTCGAGCGGCGGCCCGTTCTGGACGAGCCAGCGCACCGCCGAGGGCCAGGCCATCATCAACGCCACCTCGAGCCGCGACCAGGGCATTTCGCTCAGCGGCGTGACCGCCTTCACCTTCGACAAGGACAATCACTTCAAGCAGCGCATCGAGGCGCGGGCGGCCGTCCTGGAGCCTGGGGTCTGGCGGCTTGCGGACGCCCGCATCTACACGCTGGGCAACCTGCCGGTCGACCAGCCGGTCTACCGGCTCAAGACTAGCCTGACCCCGGAACAGGTCCGCGAAAGCTTTGCAACGCCCGAAACCGTGCCTTTTTGGGAACTTCCTTCCTATATCCAAATCGCGGAACACGCTGGACTTGTAGCCTCAGGCTATAGACTTCAGTTCCAGAAGCTTTTGGCACGGCCATTTTTGCTGGCCTCCATGGTTTTCCTTGCCGCAGCCGTCAGTCTACGGTTCTTCCGCTTCGGCGGGGTCCAAAAAATGGTTTTAAGTGGCGTTGCGGCTGGGTTTCTGCTTTATGTTTTGTCGAAAGTGACTGAGGACCTGAGTAAGGCCGAGCTGATGCACCCCGTGGCAGCGGCTTGGCTGCCTGTGCTTGTCGGCGGCCTGACGGGGTTCATTGCGTTGTTGTACCAGGAGGACGGGTGATGGCGGGGCTGGCTAGCGCTCGTCCACCAGAACCCCGCGCGTATCGCCGCGGTGTCAGACGGCTTGTTGCCGCTCTCGCCATATTGGCGGCGGGCGTACTCATTGCGTCCGCGCCTGCTTTTGCCCAACAGCTCAGCTTCCCGCCGCGCCCGCCGCCGCCGAAAAAATCCCGCGCCGCCGTTATCCGCGACCAGGCCGGCCAGAAGCAGATGCTCGTGAAGGCGCGCGAGATCGACTACGACTACACCAATCACCGCGTCGCCGCCGTCGGCAACGTGCAAATCTATTACGGCGGCTCAACGCTGGAAGCCGACAAGGTCATCTACGACCAGACTACGAAGCGGCTGCACGCCGAAGGCAACGTCCGCCTCACCGAGGAGGACGGCAAGATCACCTACGGCCAGATCATGGACCTGTCGGACGACTATCGCGACGGGTTCGTCAACTCGTTGCGTCTCGATGCGGCCGATCAGACGCGCATGGCCGCGGCGCGCGCCGAGCGCACGGCCGGCAACTTCACCGTCTTCCATAGCGGCGTCTACACCGCCTGCGCGCCGTGCAAGGACAATCCGCTAAAACCGCCGCTGTGGCAGGTCAAGGCCGCGCGCATCGTCCACGACCAGAACGAAAAGATGATCTATTTCGAGGACGCGCGCATCGAATTCTTCGGCACGCCACTCGCCTGGATGCCTTACTTCGCGGTGCCGGATCCGACGGTCAAGCGCAAGACCGGCTTTCTTTTCCCGACCATCACGTCGAACTCGAAATACGGCGCTGCGATTGAAGTGCCCTACTATATGGCACTGGCGCCGGACTACGACGCGACGTTTGCGCCGATGTTCACCACCAAGCAGGGTCCATTGCTGCAGGGCGAGTTCCGCCAGCGCTTGCTCAACGGCGCCTATGAGATTCGCGCCGCCGGCATCTACCAGCTCGACCCGAGCTATTTCGTGCACGCCGACGGCACTCCGACGCCGGGTAACCGCGATTGGCGCGGCAGCCTGGAAAGCGCCGGCCAGTTCGCGCTCAACAAAAAATGGGTTTGGGGTTGGGACGCATTGCTGATGTCGGATCGGACGTTCCTACAGGACTACAACCCGCGTTTGTCACGCTATCAATCCGTCAATGCCTTCCAGGGCGGTTCGAGCGAGGGCGTCTCGCAGCTTTATCTCGCCGGCAAGGGTAACCGCAGCTATTTCGACGCGCGCTCGATCTATTTCCTGGGCTTCTCGGAAGCCGACAACCAGAGTGAGATTCCGGTCATTCTCCCGGTGGTTGATTACACTTACACGGTCGATCATCCGGTCCTCGGCGGCGAGCTCGGCTACAACCTCAATTTCACCAACCTGAACCGTCAAAACGCCGATTTCAACGCGATCACCCAGACCTCGCTCAACGTCGGCAGCTGTATCCAGACCGCCAATCCCGCGATCAAGAACTCAAACAACTGCCTGCTGCGCGGTATTCCCGGCACCTACAGCCGCTTTTCGGCGGAAACCCATTGGCGGCGCAGTATCACGGATCAGTACGGTCAGGTGTTCACGCCATTCGCGTCGCTGCGCGCCGACGCCGCTGCGATGGAAATCAAATCGGAACCGGGCGTGTCGAACTTTATCGACACCGGCGACCGAAACCTGATCCGCGCGATGCCGACTGTCGGCATCGAGTACCGCTATCCGTTCATCAACGTGCAGTCTTGGGGCACACAGACCGTGGAGCCGATCGCTCAAATAATCGCGCGGCCCAACGAGCCGCAGGTCGGGAAATGGCCGAACGAAGACGCCCAGAGCCTGATTTTCGACGACAGCAACCTGTTCCGCGTCGACAAGTTCAGCGGTTGGGACCGCGTCGAGGGCGGCGGACGCGCCAATTACGGCGTCCAGTACACCATGCAGTTCAACCACGGCGGCTTCGTCAATGCGTTGTTCGGCCAGTCCTACCAACTCTTCGGAGCGAATTCCTTCGCCGAAGGCGGCACCACCAATACCGGGCTAGGCTCAGGCCTCGACACCCGGCTCTCCGACTATGTGGCGCGCTTTTCCTACCAGCCGAACAGCACCTATATGTTCACCTCGCGCTTCCGCTTCGACCAAGGCAACTTCGCCGTGAAGCGGACGGAACTCGAAACCCGCGCCAACTTCGATCGCTGGTCTGTCAGCCTGCTCTACGGCGACTACGCGGCCCAGCCGGAGATCGGTTACCTGGAAGATCGCCAGGGTATCCTGGGCTCAGGATCGGTCAAGCTGGACGCCAATTGGGTGCTGCTGGGCGCCGCACGCTACGACCTGAACGCGGAAAAATTCGACCAGACGCGTTTCGGTGTCGGTTATGTCGACGATTGCTTCATTTTGGCCGTGAATTACATTACAAGTTACACGTACAGTGGAAATCCGGGCATCAATCATACGCTTATGCTGCAGATGAGCCTCCGCACGCTCGGGGATACGGCCCTGAGCCAACCGGTCGGCGGGGTGGGCGGACTCTAATTTTGATGTCGTGACGCCGGCGATGGTGCGTTCGTCCGCCGACCAAGCCTGATGCAATGGATGCCGCAATGCCGAGGAACTCCGTGAGACTGATTCCATTTTGTCAATGGCTGGTGGGTGCCGTCATCTTCGTAGCGGCCGCGGCCACGCCCGCGCTAGTCCAAGCGCAAGTTGTGGTCGTCGCCAACGGCTCGCCCATTACCGCCTACGACATCGAGCAACGCGCCAAGCTCATTCAATCGTCGACGCACAAGAAGCCCACACGCCAGCAAGTCATCCAGGACCTGATCGACGACCGGCTGAAGATCGCGAAGGCCAAGACGTACGGCCTGGAGGTCAGCGACGAGGAGGTCAACAAGGCATTCGCGAACCTGGCGGAGCGCCAGCACATTTCGGTCCAGCAGTTTGTTGCCTTCCTGGCGCGGGCCGGTATCGGGCCGCCAACGATCAAAGCCCGCATGCGCGCGGAATTGACATGGAACAATTTGGTCCGCGGCAAGTTCCAATCCTCGCTGAAAGTCGGCGAATCCGATGTCGTCAAGGCGCTCGGCGGCCCCGGCGTCGAAACGGCAATGGTCGGCTACATCTATACGCTTTATCCGGTGATGGTCGTGGTGCCGTCGGGATCGAGCGCGGCCGTGATCGCCGCCAAGAAGCGCGAGGCCGAATCCTTGCGCGCCCGTTTCAACAACTGCAAACAAGGCCTCGGTTTCGCGCGTGCGCTACGCGACGTGGCGGTGCGCGAGCCGATCGCCCGTTCGTCAGCCGATCTCGCGCCGCAACTGCGTGAGCTGCTCGACAAGATGGAAATCGGCCATCTGACCGCTCCGGATGTAACGGCGCAGGGCCTGCAGATGTTCGCGGTCTGCGAAAAGAAGCAGACAAAAACTGACTCGCCCGCCGAACGCGAAGCGCGCAATAAAATATTTGCGGAGCGGTTCCAAAAGGAATCCCAAAGATACCTTGAGGAAATCCGCAAGTCCGCGATGATCGAATACAAATGAGCGCTTCCGGCAGCCTTCCTCTAGCACTGACCATCGGCGAGCCGGCGGGCATCGGCCCCGACCTTGCGCTGGCGGTCTGGCGACGGCGGCGCGAACTCGACGTGCCAGCCTTTTATCTCATCGGCGCGCCGGATTTCCTGGCAAGCCGCGCCCGCGCGCTCAACCTCGAAGTGCCGCTCACCGCGGTGACGCCGGCGCAAGCGGCGACCACCTTCGCGCGCGCACTTCCGGTGCTCGCGCTCGACTTACCGGTCACGGCGGCGCCCGGCGAGCCCGATGCCACCAGCGCGCCGGCAGCGATTGCGGCGATCCGCCTTGCGGTTGGCGACGCGATGGCGGGCCGCGCCGCGGCGGTGGTGACCAATCCGATCGCCAAGAGCGTGCTCACCCGCGCGGGCTTTGCCGAGCCGGGGCATACCGAATTCTTAGCAAAACTGGCACAGGAAGAGACCGGCAAAGCGGTGACGCCGGTCATGCTGCTGTGGTCGCCCGAACTGGCGGTGGTGCCGGTGACCATCCACATTCCGCTCAAGGATGTGATCGGTCGTCTCAGCACCGCGTTGATCGTCGAGACGGGCCGAATTGTGGCCCGAGACCTCAAGGCTCGTTTCCGCATTGCTCGTCCGCGCCTCGTCGTCGCCGCCCTCAATCCGCATGCCGGCGAGGACGGCACGCTCGGCAAGGAAGACGCGACAATCGTGGCGCCGGCGGTGGCGCAGTTGCGGGCCGAAGGCATCGACGCGCGCGGACCGCTGCCGGCCGATACGTTGTTTCACGCGCGGGCGCGCGAAAGCTATGACGTGGCGCTGTGCATGTATCACGACCAGGCGCTGATCCCGATCAAGACGCTGGCCTTCGACCACGGCGTCAACGTAACGCTCGGCCTGCCGTTCGTGCGCACCTCGCCCGATCACGGCACGGCATTCGATATCGCCGGCACGGGCAAGGCCGATCCGTCGAGCTTGGTGGCCGCGCTGAAACTGGCGGCGCGACTGGCCGCCAATACGCCAGCCCTGGCCCGCGTCCATTAGCGCAAGATCCCGAAAAGTGGGAGCCGGTTTTCGGGCAAGATCATGCGCAAACGCA
This sequence comes from uncultured Alphaproteobacteria bacterium, assembly GCA_963814885.1. Lineage (GTDB taxonomy): Bacteria > Pseudomonadota > Alphaproteobacteria > Rhizobiales > Xanthobacteraceae > Pseudolabrys. Next base: position 187,028 of record CAWFEO010000022.1, read on the forward strand.
AATGACACAGATCGACGACCTACCGCCGCTGCGCGAGGTCATCCGGCGGCACGGGCTCACCGCCAAGAAATCCCTCGGCCAGAATTTCCTGCTCGATCTCAATTTGACGGCGCGCATCGCTCGCGCCGCCGAGCCGCTGGAAAACATCACCGTGGTTGAGGTCGGACCCGGGCCGGGCGGGCTCACCCGCGCGCTGCTGGCGCTCGGCGCCCGGCGCGTCGTCGCCATCGAGCGCGACCAGCGGGCGATCGCCGCGCTGGAGGAAATCGCCGCGCGCTATCCTGGCCGGCTCGACATCGTCGCCGGCGACGCGCTGCGCGTCGATGTGCGTGAGCATCTCGGGCCCGAGCGGGCGCGGGTCGTTGCCAACCTGCCCTACAATATCGCCACCGCGCTGCTCATCGATTGGCTCACCGCCGAGCCGTGGCCGCCTTGGTACGACGCGCTGGTGTTGATGTTCCAGCGCGAAGTGGCGATGCGCATCGTCGCCAAACCCGGCGGCAAGGACTATGGGCGGCTGGCGGTGCTGGCGGGCTGGCGCACGGAAGCAAGAATACTGTTTGACGTGGCGCGCACGGCCTTCGTGCCGCCGCCCAAGGTAACGTCCTCGGTGGTGCGGCTCGATCCGCGGCCGGAGCCGCTCGCCTGCGACGCACGGGCGTTGCAACGGGTGACCGAAGCCGCCTTCGGCCAGCGCCGCAAGATGCTGCGGCAAAGCTTGAAATCGCTCGGCGTCGATGCCGGCGCCCTGCTGGAGACCGCCGGTATCGAACCGACGGCGCGCGCGGAGGAGATTCCGGTCGAAGGCTTCGTAGCGCTAGCGCGGGCGTTGCGTACCCAATAAGTTCGCCACATGACCCGGATGCATCGCCAATCCCTCACCGCCTATGGCGCGCCGCTGTGCGAGACGGTGGTGGACGCCCCGCGCCCGCAAGGCAGCGAGGTGTTGGTGCGTATCGCACGCTGCGGTGTCTGCCATTCCGACCTTCACATGCAGGACGGCTATTTTACGCTCGGCGACGGCAAGCAGCTCGACGTGCGCGCAGGGCGCACGCTGCCGTTCACGCTCGGCCATGAGATCGCCGGCACGATTGAAAGCGTCGGCCCCGATGCCGACGCGAAAGTCGGCGCCGAGGTCGCGGTTTACCCTTGGATCGGCTGCGGGCAATGCCCGGCCTGCAAGGCGGGCGACGAAAATATCTGCGCCGCGCCCCGCCATCTCGGCATCATGGCGGACGGCGGCTATGCCAGCCATGTGCTGGTGCCGCACCCGCGCTACCTGATCGACTACGCGCCGCTGTCGCCGTCCTACGCCGGCGCGCTGATGTGTTCGGGGCTGACCGCTTACGCCGCGCTCAAGCGCTTGGCCGACCGTGCCGGCCGCGCGCCGCTGCTGCTGGTGGGCCTGGGCGGCGTCGGCCTGATGGGTTTGGCGCTCACGCGCGCCATGTACGGCACCGCGCCCTACGTCGCCGACATCGACGCCAGCAAGCGCGCGGCCGCGCTCGCCGCCGGCGCGGGCGAAGCCTTCGATCCCGCCGATCCGGGCGCGCGCAAGGCGCTGCTGAAGGCGAGCGGCGGCATTTATGCGGCGATCGATTTTGCCGGCTCCGACAAGTCGCTCAATTTCGCCACCGGCGTGCTGGCCAAGGGCGGCAAAGTGGTGATCACCGGGTTGATCGGCGGCGGCTTCACGACCGCGGTCGCCATGTTTCCGCTCAAGGCCATGAGTATCGAGGGCACGCAAACCGGCAGGCTCGACGAGGCACGCGAATTGATCGACCTGGTGCGCGACAAGAACATCCCTCCGCCGCCGATCGCGGAACGGCCGCTGGCGCAAGCGTCGCAAACGCTGGACGACCTGCGCGGCGGAAAGATTGTCGGGCGGGTGGTGCTGACTGCGTAGAAATTGAAAAAGCGACAGCGTCGGCGATCAGGTAGCCGGTCTGACTTTGAAGAGCTGCCACTTTTCCTCGAACCCCTTGAGCGCGTGCTCACCGGAATCATCGAACGACATACCGGAACCAGCGACGAGGTCCTTTACGGTCCGGGAAATGACCACCTCGTCCGCGCCCGCCGTCGCCATGATGCGCGCCGCCAGATGAACGGCGATGCCGAGCACGTCCGCTTCGGTCCGCTCCACCTCACCGGTATGCAAGCCCGCGCGGATTTTGATGCCGAGGGGGCCCATAGCTTCGCTGATGGCCTGGGCACAATGGATCGCCCGCGCCGGGCCATCGAACAAGATCAGAAATCCGTCACCCGTGGCTTTCACCTCGCTGCCACGAAAGCGGGCGATTTCCCTGCGGATCGTCGCATCATGCGCCTGCAACAATTCGCGCCATGCTTTGTCGCCCATTTTGCTCGCCCGCATCGTCGAGTTGACGATATCGGTGAACAGGATGGTCGCCAGCATGCGCCGCGGTCCGACCGCGCCGCGGGCTTCAGCGCCAGGCTGTGCGATGAAATTCATAATTAGATCGACGATTTGCAGGGCATTGTCGCCAATCCAATAGAGATGATCGGGCCCCTCCAACTCAACCAGCTTGGCGTTTGGAATATGGCTTGCCAGGAACCGGCCGGCTTCGATGCTAACTGTCGGGTCCTCGATTCGGTGCAGCACGAGCGTGGGGACTGATATCGACGGCAGAATATTTTCGATATTGAGCTCACTATTCATGCGCATCAAATTGATGACCGCCGCGGGGTCGCCGCCCATTTTCTCAAAGCGGCCCCACCAGCGTTGATATTCCGCATTGCCTTTTTTTGAGGGCACAAAAGCGGGGAGGCTGTCGCCGGTGCCCCAGCCGGTCTCGACATAGCTCAAGAAGCGATCCAACTTTTGCGTGGTCGGGAACCAATCGGAAAACCGTGCAAAGGTGCCGTAGAGAATCAGCGCGGAGCAACGGTCGGGATGAGATGCGGCAAACACGGCCGCGAGCGAGCCGCCCTCGGATGCGCCCATGACCGCGGCCCGTTCGATGCCGGCGGCGTCCATCACAGCGCGCGCATCGTCCATTCGCTGGTCGAGATTGGGCAATTGGCCGAGTCGATCGGAAAGGCCGGTGCCGCGCTTGTCGAAAAGCACGACGCGCGCGCGCTGCGCCGCATAATTCAGCCAACGGGCTTGTTCCGGCAATTCCCATGCCTGTCCGACATGGGAAATAAAGCCGGGGATGATCACCAGGCTTTCCGGACCTTGGCCGAAAACCTGGTAGGCAATATGCACATCGCCGCTCTTTGCGTAATGAACTTCAGGGGCCATGGCGATCTCCTCGTCCGCCCGCACGCATCGTATAGATTATTACAACTTCGCCTGCAGCCCGCGCACGAAATCAGACAGACCGGGCTGGCGCTCGCGCTTCAAGCGTTCGGCGGCGAGGATGGCCTTGACGTCGGCAAAGGCCTGATCGAGATCGTGGTTGATCACCACGTAGTCGTATTCGGCCCAATGGCTCATTTCGTCGGCGGCCTTGGCCATGCGATGCAGGATGGTGTCGTAGTCGTCCTGCGCGCGCGTGCGCAGGCGCCGCTCCAGCTCCGGGATCGACGGCGGCAGCACGAACACCGCGACCAGATCGGTGCGCGCCTTCTCGCGCAATTGCTGCGTGCCCTGCCAGTCGATGTCGAACATGACGTCATGGCCCACGGCAAGCGCATCCATCACCGGCTTGGTCGGCGTGCCGTAGCCGTTGTCGAACACTTCGGCGTATTCGAGCAGCTCGTTTGTCTTGACCATGTCGTTGAAGCGGCGGCGGTCGATGAAATGATAGTCGCGGCCGTCGATCTCGCCGGGCCGCATCTTGCGCGTGGTCACCGAGACCGACAACGTTACGCCATCGTCCTCGGCCAGCAGCCGGCGCGACAGCGTGGTCTTGCCCGCGCCGGAAGGCGACGACAGCACCAGCATCAGCCCGCGCCGCGCGATCCCGCTTTGCGTCGCCCGCTTTCTCATCGCTCGCTCATTCCAGGTTCTGCACCTGCTCGCGGAATTGCTCGACCACCGTCTTCAGTCCGAGCCCGATATTGGTGAGCTCCACGTCGTTGGCCTTGGCGGTGAGCGTATTCGATTCGCGGTGCAGCTCCTGCGCCAGGAAATCGAGGCGCCGGCCAACCGCCCCGCCCTCCGACAAAAGTTTCTTGGCCTGCGCAACGTGGGAGACGAGACGGTCGAGCTCCTCGCGGATATCGGCCTTGGCGGCAAGCATGATCGCCTCCTGGTGCAGGCGGTCGGAATCGAAGCGCTGCGAGGCCGCCAGCAGGTTCGCCACCTGTTCGGCGAGCCGCGCCTTGATCGCCTCCGCCTTGCGGCCCGGGGCCGCCTCGGCGCGCTGGCCAAGCGCGGCAATCTCGTCGAGCCGCGCCAACAGTATACGGCCAAGTGTCGCGCCCTCCTCGCGCCGCATGGCGGCCAGATCGGCGAGCGCCTTGTCGAAACCGGAGATGACGGCGGCTTCGGCGGCGCGGCGCGCATCCTCGCTTTCGTCATCTTCCGTCACCTCGATCACGCCCTTGAGGCCGAGGATGCCGTCGAGGCTTGCAGGCGTCGCGTCGATCTTGCCGGTGAGCCCCTTGATCATCGCCAGCACCGCGGCCAGCACCTGTTCGTTGACCTTGACGGTGGCGGCTGCGCCTTTGCGCTCGACGCTGAGATTGGCATAGACGGTGCCGCGGGCGAGCTCTTCGCTGGCGCGCTTACGCGCCGGCACTTCGACCGCGTCCCAGCCGGGCGGCAGGCGCAGCCGCAAGTCGAGGCCCTTGGCGTTGACCGACTTGATCTCCCAGCTCCAGGCATAGGCGCCGGCAACACCATGGCCGCGCGCAAAGCCGGTCATGCTCGACAGGGCCATGGATCGACGTCTCACGTTGTGGATTTAAAAAGCGCGGCAACCTTAGCGCATGATCCCGAAAAGTGGGAACCGGTTTTCGGACGAGATCATGCGCCAGCAAAATAGCGGCGGGTTTGCCCGCACTCAAGGACCCCGCGGGATTTAAGGCTTGTCGCCGTTCTTCGGGTCGGCGGCGGGCTTGCCGGCATCGCCCGCGGCCGGCTCGTTCTTGGCCGGGCCAGGCTTCGCCGGTTCGGTTTTCTGCGCCTTGGCGTGCTCGATCGAGCGCAGATGCGCGACGTTCTTCTGGTGCTGTTCGTAGGTCTCCGAGAACACATGGCCGCCGGTGCCGTCGGCGACGAAAAACAGGTCCTTGGTGCGCGCCGGACTCGCCACCGCTTCGAGCGAGGCTTTGCCCGGATTGGCGATCGGGCCCGGCGGCAGCCCATCGATCACGTAGGTGTTGTAGGGCGTCGGCTGCTCGATCTCGCTCTTCTTGATCGGGCGGCCGAGCGAGCCCTTGCCGCCGGTCAGGCCGTAGATGATGGTCGGGTCGGATTGCAACTTCATCTTGTTCTTGAGCCGGTTGACGAAAACGGCGGCCACGCGCGAGCGCTCGCTCGCCTTGCCGGTTTCCTTCTCGACGATGGACGCAAGCGTCACCATCTCTTCGGGCGTCTTGAGCGGAAGATCCGGCACGCGATGCGCCCAGATCTCCTTTACCTCGCGCTGCTCGGTTTGCTGCATGCGGCGAATGATCTGCGCGCGCGATATGCCGCGGGTAAATTTGTAGGTCTCCGGCAACAGCGTGCCTTCGCGCGGAATTTCCTTGATCTGACCTGTCAGCGCGGTGTTCTCCAGCAGGCGCGCAACGATCTGTTCGGAGGTGAGCCCCTCCGGAATGGTGAGCGCGTGCTGCACCACCTTGCCTTCGATGATGGTATCGACCACGTCGGCGAGGCTGGCATGTTTGGTGAACTTGTATTCGCCGTGCTTGAGGCCGCCGCGGGCCTTCATCACCATCACCCCGCCGATGAACACGTAGGGCTGGTCGATCACGCCTTCGCGTTCCAACAGCGACGCAATCTCCTTGATGCCGGTTCCGCGCGGAATGTTGACGACCTTGTCCGCGGACAGCGGCCCGGGCGTATCGAAGCGCTGCTTGCCGACATAGAGCGCGGCACCGACGGCGAGCGAAACCACCACCAGCACCGTGAACACCGCGTTGCCGGCAATCACCAGCGGATGGCGCACCCGCCTGGAGCGGCGCTTGGGCAACGGAACTTTTTCGGGCTCGAGTGCGGCGCGCGGGCTGCGCAGGATCGTCGGCTTGTCGCTGGGCGGCGGCGGCACCGGACTGGGCCCGGGCCGGGCGGCGCGGCCGCCGGCACCGGACGCCGGCGGCGTCCGGTCATCGCCGCCTTGCGGAGGATTGGAACTCACCCGCGCGCTCCCGCTGTCGGCATCGGCAAGCTCACCACGAGCACACTCCTGTCAGGCCTGAAAATAGCAACAGCATTCGCAGGTTAGGAAAGATTATGGCGAAAGCTAGGGTGCATCGGACGATGCCGGGCGGGCCGCTTGCCGGATCATGCGTTATTCCGCGTAGCGGCGGAAGATCAGCGAGGCGTTCGTGCCGCCGAAGCCGAACGAATTCGACAGCGCCGCGCCGATCTCGCGCTTGCGCGCTTGATGCGGCACCAGGTCAATAGGCGTCTCGATCGACGGGTTGTCGAGGTTGATGGTGGGCGGAGCAATGCCGTCGCGGATCGCCAAGATTGAGAAGATCGCCTCGACCGCGCCGGCGGCGCCGAGCAGGTGCCCGATGCAGGACTTGGTCGACGACATGGAGATGCGACCGGCCGCGTTGCCGACCAGCTTCTGCACCGCGCCGAGTTCGATCTCGTCGCCGAGCGGCGTCGAAGTACCGTGGGCGTTGATGTAGTCGATATCGCCCGCCGAAATGCCGGCGCGCTTGATGGCCATGGCCATGCAGCGCAGCGCGCCATCGCCGTCCGGCGCCGGCGCGGTGATGTGATAGGCGTCGCCCGACAGGCCGTAGCCGGTGAGCTCGGCATATATCCTGGCGCCGCGCGCCTTGGCGTGCTCGAGCTCCTCCAGCACCACCACGCCGGCGCCCTCGCCCATCACGAAGCCGTCGCGGTTCTTGTCGTAGGGGCGCGAGGCGCGCGTAGGGTCGTTGTTGAAATTGGTCGAGAGCGCACGCAACGCCGCAAACCCGGCCAGCGCCATGCGGTTGACTGGGGATTCGGTGCCGCCCGCCACCATCACCTCGGCGTCACCAAGCGCGACCAGCCGCGCCGCGTCGCCGATAGCATGGGCGCCGGTGGAACAGGCAGTCACCACCGCGCTATTGGGACCCTTCAGGCCGAACTCGATCGACACGTAGCCGGAGGCGAGATTGATGATGCGGCCGGGGATGAAAAACGGCGACACCCGGCGCGAGCCTCTTTCATGCAGGGTGATGGCGGTCTCGGCGATGCCTTCGATGCCGCCGATGCCGGAGCCGATCAGCACGCCGGTCGTCGTCTGATCGTCGTAGCTTTCCGGCTTCCAGCCGGCGTCGTCGAGCGCCTGGCGCGCAGCGCACATCGCATAGACGATAAAGTCGTCGACCTTGCGCTGCTCCTTCGGTTCCATCCACTGATCGGGATTGTAGGTGCCGTCGGAGCCATCGCCGCGCGGGACTATGCAGGCAATTTTGCAGGCGATATCGGAGACGTCGAAGCGCTCGATGCGTCTGGCGCCGCTCTCGCCCTTGAGCAGGCGCGACCACGTCGTCTCCACGCCGCAGCCGAGCGGCGTCAGCATGCCCATACCGGTGACGACGACGCGTCTCATGGCCGGCTCCAAGGCAAATTTGACCTCCTACGCTCCCTTGCGGCGGGCATAGCCGACAAGCCTAACTGTTGAAGCAATCGAGCAGCCGCGTCGGCGTTCGCTCAGCTTTTTGCGTTCTTTTCGAGAAATTTGACCGCGTCGCCCACGGTAAGAATGGTCTCGGCAGCATCGTCGGGAATTTCGCAGCCGAACTCTTCTTCGAAAGCCATCACGAGCTCGACGGTGTCGAGACTGTCGGCGCCAAGGTCGTCGATGAAGCTGGCCTGCTCCGTCACCTTGTCGGGCTCGACCCCAAGGTGCTCCACGACGATCTTTTTCACCCGCTCGCCAATATCACTCATCGTTCCAACCTCGTGCTTTTTAGATTGGGTTGCGACCGGGATATGATCGCAACCAAACGCGATATGGCCTCGTCGTGGCTGACGGTGGTGAGACGAATGCGATCGCGGAATGTTCGTTTACGACTTCCGCCATCGGCCGCCCCAGCCGGGCCGAAATTCGGTTACCACACTTCAAATCCGTTGACTAGCAGTGTGAGCCTAGCCGCCTACCCCCTGAAAAGCCAAGCATTTACAGTTCTGTCCGCGCGTAACCGTCCCCGAAAACCGTTTCCCGCTTTTCGGGACTAGGCGCTATATCATGGCCATCCCGCCGTTGACATGGAGGGTCTGGCCGGTGACGTATTGGGCCTCGTCCGAGGCCAGATAGACCGCCGCCGCCGCCACGTCGCGCGCCGTCCCGAGCTTGCCGGCCGGTACCCGGGCGAGAATTGCCTCCCGCTGCTTGTCGTTGAGCCGGTCGATCATGGCCGAGGCGATGATGCCGGGGGCGATGCAATTGGCCGTGACGTTGCGCTTGGCGTATTCGGCCGCCACCGATTTCATCATCCCGACCATGCCGGCCTTGGAGGCGGTGTAGTTGCCCTGCCCCGGATTGCCGGTGAAGCCGACCACCGAGGAAATGCCGATCACGCGGCCGAAGCGGCGGCGCATCATGGTCTTCACCGCCGCGCGGGTAAGCCGGAAGGTCGCGGTCAGGTTGACCGCAATGACCTGATCCCAGTCCTCGTCGCGCAGCTGTACGAACAGATTGTCCCGGTTGACGCCGGCATTGGCGACCAGGATGTCGAGCTTTTCCATTTTCGCTTCGGCGTCCGGCACCAGCGCCTCAACCGCATCCTTGTCGGCGAGATCGCAAGGCAGCACGTGCACCCGTTCCTTCAGTTCTCCGGCGAGCGCATCGAGCGCGTCCTTGCGCGTGCCGGAAATCGCGACGGTCGCGCCTTGCCCATGCAGCGCGCGCGCAATCTCGCCGCCGATGGCACCGCTCGCGCCGGTCACCAGCGCGGTCTTGCCCGTCAAATCGAACATCATGGGTCTCCTAATTCATCGCGCATGATCTTATCCGAAAACCGGTCCCCACTTTTCGGGATCATGCGCGTCCCGCCTTGAAGGCGGAAACGTCTTCGGGGCTCCCGATGGCGCTTGCGCTCGCGCCAGCGGCAATGCGCCTGATAAGGCCGCTCAACACCTTGCCGGCACCAATTTCGTAGAACGTGTCGACACCGGCTTGCGCCATGAACGCGACCAACTCGCGCCAGCGGACCGTGCCGGTGACTTGGCGGACCAAGGCCTGCACGATCTCGGCCGGCGCGCTGACCGGTTTGGCTAGCACGTTGGACACCACCGGCACCACCGGCGTTTTGACGCTCACTTGCGACAGCGCCTGCGCCATCACCTCGGCGGCAGGCTGCATCAGCGCGCAGTGGAAGGGTGCGGACACCGGCAGCAGCATCGCGCGCTTAGCGCCTTTGGCTTTGGCGATTTCGACCGCGCGCTCGACCGCGGCCTTGTCGCCCGATACCACCACCTGGCCGCCACCGTTATCGTTGGCGGCTTGGCAAACTTGCGTGCCGGCAGCTTCCGCCGCCACCGCAGCGGCGGCATCGATTTCGAGACCGATGAGCGCGGCCATGGCGCCGGCGCCGACCGGCACCGCCTTCTGCATGGCCTGTCCGCGCGTGCGCAAGAGCCGCGCCGTGTCGGCGAGCGTAAAGGCGCCGGCGGCCGCGAGCGCGGAATATTCGCCGAGCGAATGTCCGGCGACGAACTGCGCATCGCGTTTGAGATCGAGGCCGGCTTCCGCTTCCAGCACCCGCATGACCGCGAGCGAAACCGCCATCAAAGCCGGCTGGGCATTTTCGGTGAGCGTGAGCGTGTCGGCCGGGCCTTCGAAGATGACGGCGCTCAGTTTATCGCCGAGCGCTTCGTCCACGGTCTCGAAGACTTGGCGGGCCGGCGCGAAATTCTCCGCCAGCGCCTTGCCCATACCCACGGCCTGGCTGCCCTGGCCCGGAAATACGAAAGCGACCGCCATACCCCGCCCTTTTTCCTTTTGCTGTCGAAATCGGGCCGAAAGACACCGCCCTTAGCCGGTCTGTCAAGTTGAGCCGGCAGCGGTAACGAAGCGAAAAGCTCTCTCGGATACGGTCCTTGTTAACCTTTGAGGCCTTGGCGATGAACATTCTGGTCAGCGAGGACGATCTGGCGCGCGCGCGCAGCGATCCGGCCTTTCGCCAGCAGCTGCTCGCGGACAATCTCGATCGCCTGCTGACGGCGCTGGAAAAGATGCGCCGCACCAATATCGAGAGCCCGGACGCCGCCCGCCAGATGCGCGAGGGCGTCGATCTCGCGGTCAAGCTCGCCGACCGCCTGCAGGAATACGGCATCGATCCGGGCCCGCGCGCTGCCTAATCACGCGCGCGCCTTGCCTTTTCCGCAAAAATCCCTATAAACCGCGCGCTCCGTCGATCCTGGTTGGGAGCTGAACGGACGGTCGTTTTTCAGGCGGTTTCGCCCGAAAACCGGCAGGGCCCGATGGGTCCGGCGTCCCGTGTTCCCGCCTTCTGAGCATTCGAGCCTTTCCCGAAGGGCTCGAGGGGCTAGGCGCCAGGGTCGAGGACGGTTGGGACCAACAAGGGAAAGGCATTCCATGCCGCTATACGAACACGTCTACCTCGCGCGCCAGGATCTCTCCTCGCAGCAGGTCGACGAATTGACCGCGCAATTTTCCGGCGTCATCGGCCAGATGGGTGGCAAAATCACCAAGACCGAGTATTGGGGCCTGAAGTCGCTCACCTACCGCATGCGCAAGAACCGCAAGGCGCACATGACGTTGCTCAACGTCGATGCGCCGGCGGCGGCGCTCAACGAGATCGAACGTCAGGAGCGACTCAGCGAAGATGTTCTTCGCTATCTCACCATCCGCGTCGAGGAGCACGAGGAAGGCCCTTCCGCGATGATGCGCAAGTCCGACCGCGACGACCGCGGCGATCGAGGGGATCGGGGAGACCGAGGAGATCGAGGCGATCGAGGCGGACGCGATCGCGGCGAACGCCGACCGCGCCGCGAGGACGGCGATGGGGAAGCTGCTCCCGCCGCGGAAACCACTGCGGTGGAGGAGTAGACCATGGCATTCTCCTCGCAAGGCGGCGCCCGCCGTCCGTTCTTCCGCCGGCGCAAGACCTGCCCGTTCTCCGGCGCCAATGCGCCCAAGATCGACTACAAGGACGTCAAGCTGCTGCAGCGCTACGTGTCGGAGCGCGGCAAGATCGTGCCGAGCCGCATCACCGCGGTATCGGCTAAGAAACAGCGCGAGCTGGCGCAGGCGATCAAGCGCTCGCGCTTCCTCGGCCTGCTGCCTTACGTGATAAGATAAGACCCTGAAGCGAGGCCGCCGGGGGCACTCCGGGGGCCGATGGTTGGGACGAGCATTATTTTCGTCTCTAACCGCTCGAAACGGAGCGGGACAGCTCGTGATGATGCAAATCGGATTGATCGGTATCAGCGCCGGCGCGGCCGCCGCCCTGTTGTTCGCCTCGGTGACATCGGGCTCGCTGCTGTCGGTGCTGCTGTTCTATCTGGCGCCGCTGCCGATGCTGATCGCGGGGCTCGGCTGGAGTCACTGGTCGGCGCTGATCGGCGCCGTGTTCGGCGCGCTGGCGATCGCGGGCATGTTCGGCTCGGTGTTCTTCTTCGGCTTTCTGGCGAGCGCGGGGCTGCCGGCCTGGTGGCTCAGCTATCTCGCTTTGCTCGCCCGCCCCGTCCCCGCTGCCGGCGATGGCGGCTCGCCCGCGCTCGAATGGTACCCGCCCGGACGGCTGGTGATGTGGGCGGCGATCCTGGCCGCGCTGGTCGTGCTGGTCGCCATCCCCAATTTCGGTGCCGATGCGGAAAGTTTCCGCGCCGGCATGCACCAAGCGCTCGCCCGGCTGCTGCGGATCGAGACCAGCGCGCCGGCGGGCGGGTCTTTGAGCGTTCCCGGTGTCAACAACGCCGACAATCTAATCGATTTCCTGGTGGCCGCGCTGCCGCCGGCCGCGGCAGTGCTCGCCACCATTACAAATGTTTTCAACCTGTGGCTGGCGGCCCGCGTGGTGAAGTTTTCCGGGCGGCTCGCGCGCCCGTGGCCACAGATTCCGACCATGACCTTTCCGCGCCCGCTGATGGCGGCTCTCGCCATTGCCATCGGCCTGAACTTTCTCGGCGGCCTCCCCGGCATTCTTGCCGGCGTGGTGGCGGCGGGGCTGCTGATGGCCTACGGCGTGCTCGGCTTCGCGGTGCTGCATACCATTACGCAAGGCATGGACGCGCGCGGCTTTCTGCTCGGCGGCGCCTATGCGGCGGTGCTGGTGCTCGGCTGGCCGGTGCTGGCGTTTTGCCTTCTCGGCCTCGTCGAGGCGGCCATCGGCCTGCGCGCCCGCCTGGCGCGCTCGCGGGCGCCGCCGCCTCATACCTGAAAGATCGAGATCAACCGCAACACTTAAAGTTCAGACCAAGGAGTAACGACAATGGAAGTGATCCTGCTCGAGCGTGTCGGCAAGCTCGGCCAAATGGGCGATGTCGTGCGCGTGAAGGACGGTTTCGCCCGCAATTTCCTGCTGCCGCGCGGCAAGGCGCTGCGCGCGACCACCGACAACAAGGCGCGCTTCGAAAGCATGAAGGACGAACTGCAGGTGCGCAATCTGGAGCTCAAAGGCGAGGCCGGCAAGCTCGCAGGCCAGATCGACGGCAAGAGCTACGTGGTGATCCGCCAGGCAAGCGAATCCGGCCAGTTGTTCGGCTCGGTCACGACGCGCGACATCGCCAACCTCATCAAGACCGATGGCGCCGAGGTCGCGCGCGCGCAAGTCGCGCTCAACGCGCCGATCAAGGCGATCGGCCAGTACAAGGTGCCGCTGGCGTTGCACCCGGAGATCGAGGTGGCGATCACCGTCACGGTCGCCCGCAGCCAGGAGGAAGCCGAGCGCATCGCGCGCGGAGAGGATGTCACCATTCCGCGCTCCGAGGCCGAGGAGGAAGCGGCCGCGGCCGCCGCCGCCGCGGAAGCCTTCTTCGAGCCGGAGGCGGCCAAAGCCATGCAGGAGCGCGAGCAGACGGACGAGGCCGAAGATGGGGCGGCGGACGCCGCTAAGACGCCAGACGCCGATGCGGCGCCGCCCGCCAAGGACTAATTGGACTTGTCCGGTTTGGAGTCGGCGGAATCGGCGGCGGGCTTCGGCGGGCTAGCCTTCGGCGCCTCCGCTTTGGCCTCGGTAGGGTGAGGGGCGGCAGGCTTAGTTTCGGCAGGCTTGGCCTCCCCCGGTTTCGGGCTTGAGGCTTTGGCTTCCTCGTTCTTCTCGGCGGACGCCTTGGTTTTGCTCTCGGAAGGCTTGGCGTCGGACTCTTTGGTCGCGGACGGCTTGGCATCCGACGATTTGGCCCCGGTCTGCTTGTGCGGCTGAAGCTTGGGTTCGGACGCCTTGGCCTTGCGCTTAGATTTGCGCTCCCGCTTGGGCGCGGGCTGGCTGTCGAGGCCCCGCAGATAGGCGCTGATGACGGCCGCCGACTCGCGGCTGGCGGTGTAGTGCTGGCGCAGGAAGTTATCCAGCACGAAAGGCGTCAGGCGTTTGGCCAATCCGTTCGGCGATTTATGGCAGATCGCGCAATCGGAGGCGTAAAGCTGGGCGGCGGTCTTGCCCTGGTCAAGATTTTCCTGCGCAACCGCCGGCCCCATGGCCCAAACCGTCAGAACCGCCATCGCCGCCCCGAAGCGGCGAGCTAACCCCATCATTGCCTTCAACCTTTTTATTTGCACGCCGGCCGGCGCCACCCCACCGGATTCAACGAATCTCGCCCCAATATCGATAGCCTATTATCGCCCGATTGTGGCCCTCGCTAGATTTGTATGCAGGGAAGATATTTGCAGCATTGATAGGCACATGGAACTTTGGTTTAATACTTAAGTCCGAACGATTTTACATCCATCGCGTTCTCAAGGCGGGGCGACAATATCTAGGAGGCAACGCCCGGAACGCGGCTGAAATTACGATGGAGGCGGCCGATGGACCGGTTGCTTCGATTCCTGCTCAAGACCTTTGTCCGGCGGGGTACATTCCGAGTCACCACCTCGCGCGGCACGGTCTTAACCTTCGGCGATGGGACCGGCCAGCCGGTATCGGTTCGTTTTGCCTCCCGCGCCGCCGAATGGGGCATTTTGCTCGACCCCGAACTGAAATTCGGCGAAGCCTACATGAACGGCACTTTCGTGGTCGAGGAAGGCTCGATCGCCGACGTGCTCGCCATCATGCTCGGGCAGAATACCGACGTGCCGCACTGGGCGCGCCCGCAATATTTCATCCGCTATCTCGCGCGCCGCATCGCCCAGTTCAATCCGCGCAAGCGCGCGCGCCGCAACGTGGCGCATCATTACGATCTCGACGGACAGCTCTATTCGTTGTTCCTCGATGCCGACCGGCAATATAGCTGCGGCTATTTCGATAGCCCCGGGCAGTCGCTCGACGACGCCCAGCTCGCGAAAAAGCGCCATCTCGCCGCCAAGCTCGTGCTCGACCGCGGCAGCCAACGCAAAGACTTGCGCGTGCTCGACATCGGCTGTGGCTGGGGCGGCTTGGGGCTCTATCTGGCCGAAACCGCCGGCGCCGACGTGACCGGCGTGACGCTTTCGCAGGAGCAGCACGCCATCGCCAACGAGCGGGCGGCTGAAAAAGGGCTGTCCAAACGTGCCCGCTTCAACTTGCAAGATTACCGCGATGCCGACGGCCCATTCGACCGCATCGTCTCGGTCGGCATGTTCGAGCATGTCGGCGTCAATCATTACGCCGCGTTCTTTCGCAAGAGCGCGCAATTGCTCGCCGACGACGGCGTGATGGTGCTGCATTCGATCGGCCGCTCGCAAGGCCCGGCCGCCACCAATCCGTGGATCGCGAAATACATCTTCCCGGGCGGCTATATCCCGTCATTGTCGGAAGTGCTGCCGCGGATCGAGCATGCCGGGCTGCTGGTCACCGATATCGAAATCCTGCGGCTGCACTACGCCGAGACGCTGAAGGCCTGGCGCGAGCGCTTCCTCGCCCATCGCGAAGAGGTCGAGCGCATCTACGATCAAAGCTTCGAGCGCATGTGGGAGTTCTACCTGGCGGCCTCGGAAATGTCGTTCCGCGAGCAGAACATGATGGTGTTCCAAATCCAGCTTACCAAGCGCCAGGGCGTGGTGCCGATGACGCGCGACTATATCGCGCAAGAGGAACAGCGCCTGCGCGCCACCGAGCACCGCCAGCATGCGCCGCTACGGCTGGCCGGCGAGTAGCGCGCCGGTACCGCTCCGTCGATTTGATCGTCAAGCCCGCCTGCGTTGGCAAAGCCTATTTTTTATCATCGGTGAGTAGCGTGGAAAGCGGGCGATCATTGCGATCCAGCCATCGCGCAAACCGATTAGCGGTGTAAGCCATGGGCCAACACAGTTTCGTCCAATTGACGGAACAAGGACGGTCATGCCACCGCTCGAATCAGTCGCCCGCAAGCAGGCCGAAGAGTCTGCCGCTCAATATCGCGCCGCACCGCACAATATCGAGGCGGAACAGGCGCTGTTGGGCGCGATCCTGGTCAACAACGAAGCCTTTTACCGGGTCTCGGATTTCCTGGAGCCGCGGCATTTATTCGAGCCGATCCACCAGAACATCTACCAGCTCGCGCGCGACCTGATCCGCGCCGGCAAGATCGCGACGCCGGTCACGCTGAAAACCTTCCTCGACGCCAATATCGATATCGGCGGGCTCAATGTGAGCCAATATCTGGCGCGGCTTGCCGCCGAAGCCACAACAATTATCAATGCCGAGGACTACGGCCGCACGATTTACGACCTGTCGATCCGCCGCGACCTGATCCAGGTCGGCGAGGACATGGTCAACCTCGCCTATGACGCGCCGGTTGATTTTGCGCCGCGCAACCAGATCGAGGACGCCGAGCGACGGCTTTTTGAGCTGGCCGAGACCGGGCGCTACGACGGCGGCTTCCAGCGCTTCGCGCAGGCGCTCACCACCGCGGTCGACATGGCCGCGCACGCCTATCAACGCGACGGCAAGCTGTCGGGCCTGGCCACCGGGCTCAACGATCTCGACCGCATGATGGGCGGCCTGCAGCCTTCCGACCTGATCATCCTCGCCGGCCGGCCGGGCATGGGCAAAAGCGCGCTCGCCACCAATATCGGCTACAACGTCGCCAAGGCCTGGCGCGGCGAGGTGCGGCCCGACGGGCACACGTTGACGGTCAACGGCGGCATCGTCGGTTTCTTTTCGCTGGAAATGTCGGCCGAGCAATTGGCCACCCGCATCATCGCCGAGCAGACCGGCATCCCGTCCAACCAGATCCGGCGCGGCAATATCAGCGAGGGCGATTTCGAGCGCATCAAGGACTACTCGATCGAATTGCAGAGCCTGCCGTTCTACGTCGACGAAACCGGCGGCCTATCGGTGGCGCAGCTCGGTGCGCGCGCGCGCAGGCTCAAGCGCCAGCGCGGGCTCGACCTCTTGATCGTCGACTACCTGCAACTGCTGCAAGGCTCCACGCGGCGCTCGTCGGAAAACCGCGTGCAGGAAATCACCGAGATCACCACAAAACTAAAAGCGCTCGCGAAAGAGCTGAACGTGCCGATCCTGGCGCTCTCGCAGCTCTCGCGCCAGGTCGAAAGCCGCGACGACAAGCGGCCGCAACTTTCAGACCTGCGTGAGTCCGGCTCGATCGAACAGGACGCCGACGTGGTGATGTTCGTTTTCCGTGAGGAATATTACCATCAGATGCGCAAGCCGCTGGAGTCGAACCGCGAGAAGTTCGCGGAATGGCTGGCGGAAGCCGACAAGGTGCATGGGCGGGCGGAAGTCATCCTCGGCAAGCAACGCCATGGGCCGACGGGAACGGTTGAATTGCAGTTCGAGGGCCCCATCACCAAGTTCTCCTCGCTGGCGCGCGAGGACCACCTGCCCGAGCGACTCTAAAACGCAGCCTTACGGGATCTAGGCGCGCGTCAGCGGCAACACTCCCGCTTCCAGACGATGTGGCTATAGAACGCGCCTGTCGGCGTAGATTCGCCCGCGGAAATGAACTCCATCGTGTTTCCGCGAATTCTCAACTCCGCCGTTCGCTCCGTCTTGTCGCAGCTGCGATACAGACAGGTCGCCACCTGTAACTTGAGCTTGTGGTTCTGTTGGTCCACGGCATAGGTCCCGAAATAAGTCATGGCATCAACAAGTCGGGCAGATCTCATCATACCGGCCGACGATCCGCCGCTCGCCGCGTAGCGCCGCCCGCCGTTGCTCATGATCTGAAAGGAAAAATTGCCCTGGCGATCGGCCATGAATAGTCCTTTCGGACCGGGCCCGAACTGCGCGATGTCCTCGGCGCCGGTATCTTCCTCGTAGATCGAGGAGAGCCGCCATGTTCCGACGATCTGTTCCTTGATCGATGTGACTGGTTGCCGGGCGCGTACCTGCTCCGCGCTCCGGGCCACACCTGGATACGCGAGCGCGCCCGTGATTGCCGCGAGCAAGCCAACGGCCAGCGCCAGATTTATCCGCGTCATCGAGATCTCCTGTCTTGAAAATTCTGATGCGTTGCAGAATCGCGTGTAGCGGCGCGGCTCACTCGAACTTGGCCGGCACCGAGAACGGCTTGGTGGCGTCGACCACGAACATGATCAGCGCTGTCAGCTCGGTCGAACCGGCGTTGAAGACTTGCATGGGCAAGTTGGGCGCATGGCCATTCATGGTATGGCCGGCCTCGACATGAGCGACACCGTGCGGCGTCTTTTGGCCGAGCCGGCCGGACACCACGTAGAAGGCTTCGGAGCCCGGATGAGAATGCATCGGCGTCCTGGCGCCCGGCGCGCCGTAGCCGTGATTGACGCGGAGCAGATATTCGGGCGCGGTGATCGGCGGCACAGGCCCGATCTCGGCGACCTTGGTGCCGCCGGGCGTCACGCCGCCCTTGGGACCGAGCGTGAGAAGCCAGACCTTGCCGGCGACTTCGGCGACAAGCGACGTCGTCGTCTCGTAGCTTACCGAATCCGGGTTCCAGCCGTCTGGGCCCGCGGCGGCCTTAGCCTGCGCGACCGTGGGGAAATTCTCGACCCGCCAATACAGCGGGCCTGCCGGTAGCGTCTTGACCTTTTTCTCAGCCACTTTCTGGACGGTGTATTTCAATTGCGCCGCTGCCGGCGACGGCGACAACAACAGTCCCATCAAAGACAGCGAAAGTGCACATGCGCCGGTACGCCAAGCCGCGAGTATTTTCGGTTTCATCGTTTTCCTCCTTGGATTGATCGTTCTGGCACACCGCACGAGGCCAGCTGCGTTGCGTCGCCGGCGGCAACACTCACGACCAGGGCTTTGGCCCGCTTTCGATTGCGTTTCATTCGAAGTTTCAACGCGAATGCATGCCACTTGCCCAAGGCCGGCTGGTCGCTGGCAGCAATAGCCGCGGCGCTGCCTGGAGTCGTGAAAGTGCGCTGAAAGAAGGCTGAAACCGGCGACAAAATCTGCTAGATTTCGGCGATCGAGGAGGTCGCCCTTTGGGGCACCGGCTATGCTCACGCCTTCGCAAAAGATTTTTCAATTCGGCCGGTTCGCACTCAATCCGAACACGGCTAGCCTGACTTGCGCGGGCGAAGATGTGCCGCTACGGCCAAAGTCCTTCGACGTTTTGCATTACCTTGCGTGCAATCGCGGGCGCGTCGTCACCAAAGACGAGTTGATCCAGTTCGTCTGGCCCAACATTTTCGTGACCGACAATTCGTTGGTGCAATGCATCAGCGATATCCGGGCCGCGCTTGCCGACGACGCGCAAACCATTCTGAAGACGGTCGCGCGCCGCGGTTACCTTTTCGCGGCGACGGTTACGGAGCTTGCCGAGGAGACGGCGGCGCATCCTGCGCAGGCGGAGGCGAGCGGCACGACCGGAAAGACCGGCTGGCGGATTTCATCCGCATTTGCAGCCGCGTTCGTTGCCGGACTGGCGGTCCTGGCGATCGCAGGAGGGGCCTGGTGGTGGAGCGCCGGGACGGCAGGCGATGGATCGGCATCCTTACAACCACGGTCGGCGCGCGTTTCGATCGCCGTCTTGCCCTTCGTCACGCTCGGGGGATCACCCGCGGACGACTATTTCGCCGTCGGCTTGACCGAGGACATCATCGCCGCGCTCGGTCACTTTTCCGAATTGACCGTGCTCTCGCCGAAAGCCGTCATCCCCTACAACGGCACGCTCCTGAGCCCGGAGAAGATCGGTCGCGATCTCAAAGTGCGGTATATTGCCAGCGGCAACATCAGGCGCAGCGCGGCGCGGGTTCGGGTTACAATTCAGCTCACGGCCACGGCTGACGGCAGGCTGCTCTGGGCTGACCAATACGATCGAGACCCGGCGGGCATCTTTGCCATTCAGGACGACATCACGCGCCGCATCACTGGCGCGCTGGCGGTCCGCCTCACCAGCGTGGAAGAGGCGCGCGCGGCCGCAAAGCCTCCGGGCAGTCTTGAGGCCTACGACCTGGTTTTGCGGGGCCGTGAAATCATGAAGCGACTGACTCGCGCGGCGACGTCTGACGCGCGCACCATGTTTGAGCGGGCGATTGCACTCGACCCGAACTACGCGGCCGCCCATGTCGGACTGGGCAACGTTGATTTGCGCGCCTTCCACCACGGCTGGACGCCCGACCCGGCCGCGGTGTTGGAACGGGCCAAACGCCACGCACTCAAGGCGATCGCGCTTGATGAATTCAATCCGCACGCTCACGCGTTGCTCGGCCGAATCTATGCCCGGCTGCGCGAATACGATCGGGCGGTGGATGCGCTGAAACGCGCGATGGCGCTCAACCCGAGTGATTCCGACAATTATTCCGGCCTTGGCGATGCCTTGCTTTGGAGCGGAGACATCAAGGGCGCCATCGCGGCGTTGGAGGCGGCCGATCAATTGGACCCGCAATTGTCGACACAGGACCTTTTCAACCTTGGTGCGGGCTATTTCCTTGCCGGGAACGATGCGCGCGCGGCGCATGTGTTCGAGCGCGCCGCCGCGCGCAACGAGGGCAATGCCTTCATTCAAGCGATGTTGGCGGCCATTTACGAAGATGCCGGCCGGCTCGAAGAGGCGCACCGCGCATTCGCCGAAATGCGCCGCCTCAATCCCTTGTTCGATACGAAGACGTTCGGATTGCTATTCCGAAATCCGCAACACCGAGCGAAGATCATTTCGGCTTTGAAAAAGGCGGCATCCTAAATCTTCTTAATGCGCTTCCCGCAGCCGAGGCCAATTGGCGTTGGCCTTGTTGATAAAGCTCTCCGGATCCTTTTTAAACTGCTCGATCCGCTCTTTGAGCTCGACCACGTAGAGCTTGCCGTTGACGATCGCCCAGGCTTCTGGATCGGGCTCGTGCTTGAGACCCTTGGACAACCCGGCGGCGCAGAAGCCGGCATATTGCGGCGCGTATCGCTCAGGGTCTGCCGCGAACATTGCCCGATGATCGGCGCCGTCGAAATAATAAACCACGTCGTCGAATGCGAACCAGAATTTTTCGCTGCCTTTCTCTGGGTGGCCGAGCGTAAAATAAGCAACCGGATCATAACTGCTCAATGCAACGCTGCGGCCGGGCGGCGGCGTCTGCGCATTGGCTGCGCCGAATGTTGCAAACACCGAAAACAACGCGGCCCCCGAGATCAATCCCGTGAATGACCGACGAGTGATTTGACCCATTGGGCCGCTCCGCGTTCTTACCGCTCGCTTCGTTTTGCACCAAGCGCGCGACTATACGCTCGCAACCCATGTGGGGTAAAGCGGCGGCCTGCGCGGTGAGCGGGTGCGCCCGTTTTGGTGCCCTAAATCGATGACCGGGCTATGGCCGCGTTTCTGCGCTCAGACTGATACGCAACCGGCCTGCCCGCCATAGACGACCCGCGAGTATGCCGCTGCCACCTTTGCACCATGACCGCGAACGAAACCGACGTCGCCCGCTAACTGACCTCACCGTCAATGACGATGCGCAAGATCCGGCTCGGGTTGCGCTCGTATTCCTCGAAGGCGGCGGCGACCTGATCCAACGGATAACGCGCGGTAATGAATACCGACGCGTCGACCTGGCCGGATGCGACCAGTTCGATCGCCGGCGCCATGTCGGGCGGCGTCAGCGCGCGCGCGCCGATAATGCTGATCTCTTTGAAATAAAGGTCAAACGCACTCAATCCCGTAAAGGCGTCGTGGCCCAAAGAAAATGAGACGAAGCGCCCGCCCGGCCGCAGCATGTCGATCCCGGCGCGTAACGTGCCGGCGCTACCAACGGTATCGATAACGACATCGGCGCCGGCGCCGTCGGTCAGCCGTCGAACCTCATCGACGGCCGCTTCCGCGCTTTCCCGCACCGCATGGTGGGCGCCCATGCGCGTGGCCAAGTCGATTTTTGTTGCCGTGCGGGACACGGCAATGACCGGCTTGGCGCCGGAGAGAACCGCCAGGCGCGTGTGCAGGAGCCCCGTCGCTCCTTGACCCAGCACCACGACGGAGTCGGCCGCCGTGACGGAGGCACGTGCCTGAGCGTGGCGCACGGTCGCCAGCGTCTCGATGAGCGTGGCTTCGGCCAGCGGCAGTTGTGGTGGCAGCGGATGAACGTAGCGCGCCGCCAGGCGAACATATTGGCCGAGCGAGCCGTCGAACTCACGGCCGATAATTCCGGCCTTGCGGCACAGATGCTCGTCGCCGCGCCGGCAACAGTCACATTCTCCGCAACTAATGACCGGATTGATGATGACGTTCTGCCCCGGCTGCAAGTCCTGCACCTGCGGCCCCACATCCGTAATCGTCCCGGTCGCCTCGTGTCCGAGCACGACGGGATAATGGACACCGGGGTGGTGACCCAAATACATATCCAGATCGGTGTGGCAGACGGCGGTGGCGGCGGTGCGCACGACCACTTCGCCTTTTTCCGCAACGGGAACCGGGCGGTCGATCAAAATGAATTTTCCGGGTTGTTGCAGAACGGCTGCTTTCATCGGATGCATACCGCCGTCATTTGCCGCCCCGTAGGCCAATCAACTGGCTATAAAGGCCCAATCCTGGCCGGCGCGCAATGGCGGACAGATCGACGTGGGACGGAGGAAATTCCAATGGAAGAGATGTTCATTCAAAACGATGAGCAGCGGGCCATTCTTCAATCGGTCAGGCGCTATGTCGAGGAAGTGGTAAAGCCGAAGGCGCCGGCGCTCGATGCGCTGACCGACCCGGCCGCCGGCTATTCCGACGAAATCGTCATGGCGGCGGATGCCGTCGGCATCCGCACGATGACGCTATCCGAGAAATATGGCGGCCTCGGCACCAACTCGCTCACCACCGCGATGGTGGTGGAGGAACTGGCGCGCGGCGACCTCGGCACGTCCGTGGTCATGGCGCAAACCTTGAAGCTCGCGCAAATCATGGAAAGGGCGCTCAACGAAGATCAGCAGAAACGCTCGCTTGCCCTCTTCGCCAAGGATCCGAAGGCCGTCCTCGCGATCGGCATTACCGAGCCGGATAATGGATCGAACTACTTCCTGCCCTACCCGACGCCGATGCGCACCTTCGGCGAGAAGACCGAAGGGGGCTGGATCGTGAACGGCATGAAGCACTTCATCTCGAACGGCAATCGCGCCAGCTACTATCTGGTGTTCATCCAGACCGAAAAGAATAAGCCGATGGCGCAAGGCATGACGTGCTTCCTGCTCGAGCGCGGACGCAAGGGCTTCACCATCGGCCGCGTGCACGACAAATTGGGCGAGCGGCTTGCCAACAATGCCGAACTCATCTTCCAGGACTGTTTCTTTCCGGAAGAAAATCTCGTCGGCGAGATCGGCAAGGGCTTCGATGTGCTTTCCCGCTTCTTTCCCTCGAGTAATTCCTATGCGGCCGCAAGCATCCTCGGCGTTGCCGTAGCGCTGTACGAGAAGGCCGAACAATGGGCCAAGGTGCGCGTGCAGGGCGGCAAACCGTTGATCGAGCACGATGGCATCCGCGCCCAGCTTGCCGAAATGAAGATGCTGATCGACGCATCCCGTTCCTACATCCACCGGGCCTGCTGGCTCGCCGACCACCAGGATCAGGGCTGGGACCGCACGCTCGGTGCGCTGCCCAAGGTCATGGCGTCGCAGGCCGCCTGGAAGATCGCCACCTGGACTCTCGAGATCCATGGCGGCAGCGGCTACATGAAGGAGGTCGGCGTCGAGAAGCTGGTGCGCGACGCCGCAGCCTTCCTGCACTCGGACGGCGTCAACCGCACGCTGTTCCTGAAGGCGGCGAATTTCATGTTCGCGTAAACGCGCCCAGCCGTTCCATCGGCGTATTCTTGTGCTTGCGCGCTCGTTCAGGGTGCCCCGCTTGCACATGGACGGCCAGCGCGCGGGCCGCTATGACCTTAGCCCCATGGCCGAAGCCGAAACCCTAGCCCAAGAACACCCAAGCCCTCCGCAGGCGCCCGCGGCGGAAGTGCCCGCCACCGCGGGCCCGCCGGCGGAGCAAGCCGGTGGCATCCTCTCAATCGATCTCGCCGCGATCGAAGCCAACTGGCGCGCGCTCATGCGCCGCGCCACGCCTTCCGAATGCGCGGCGGTGATCAAGGCCGACGCCTATGGCTGCGGCATCGAGCAGATCGCCAACCGCCTCGCCCGCGGCGGCTGCAAGACCTTTTTCGTCGCCGACCTCGAGGAAGCCCGGCGCGTGCGCGCCGTCGCCTCGGAGCCGGTGATCTATGTCCTCAACGGCCTGATGCCCAACACCGCGCCCGCCTTCGCCGACATCCGCGCCCGGCCGGTGATCGGCAGCATGGTGGGGCTGGCCGAATGGGACGCTTTCTGCACGGCCAATCGGTGGCAAGGCGGCGCCGCGCTCCATGTCGACACCGGCATGAACCGGCTCGGCATTTCGGTGAACGAAGCGGCAGCGCTGGCACCGCGCATCCGGTCGGAGAACCACGGCATCAGCCTGCTGATGAGCCATCTCGCCTGCTCCGAGATTCCGGATCATCCGCTCAACGCGCGTCAGATCGCGACATTCCGCGAGGTGCGCATCCTGTATCGCGGCATCCCCTCCTCGCTCGCCAATTCGTCCGGCGTGTTCCTGGGCAATCCCGCGCATTGCGACATGGTGCGGCCGGGGGTGGCGCTCTACGGCGTCAATCCAACGCCGGGGCGCAGCAATCCGATGCGGCCGGTGATCGAATTGCAGGCGCGCATCCTGCAGGTGCGCAGCGTGCCGCGCGGCGAGACGGTCGGCTATGACGCGACCTGGACCGCCAAACGCGCCACCCGGCTGGCGGTGGTGTCGGTCGGCTATGCCGACGGATACATGCGCTCCGCCAGTGCCTCCGACGAGAAGCCGGGCACAGACGCCATCGTCGCCGGCCAGCGCTGCCCGCTGGCCGGGCGCATCTCCATGGACCTGATGGCGATCGATATCACCGAGCTGCCCGACAACGCGGCGCGGCGCGGCGATCTGGTCACTCTGATCGGCGACGAAATCAGCGTAGATCATGTGGCGAGCGTGGCCGGCACCATCGGCTACGAGGTGCTCACCAGCCTGGGCCGGCGCCACCACCGGCTCTACCGCAACTGACCCGGCCCCGCGCCTAAGCACAATCCCCCGGAAATCAGCACTTTCTTAAACAATGTTCTTGTAATGTTCTCGCGGACGCCTTAGCGTCCGGAACAGCATTTCCACGCCGATTCCCGAGTTAAAACGCCGATGTCTAAGCGCAGCCTGAGCTTCATCTGCCAGAACTGCGGCGCCACCTTCAGCCGCTGGCAGGGCAAGTGCGAGGCCTGCGGCGAATGGAACACCCTGTCGGAAGAAGGCGCCGCGCGCCCCGCCGGCCCCGGGCGCAGCCCCCGCAAGGGCCGGCTATTCGCGCTCGAGCCGCTGGCGGGCGACGCCCACGACGCGCCCCGGCTGGCCTCCGGTGTCGCCGAATTGGACCGCGTCACCGGCGGCGGCTTCGTGCGCGGCTCGGTGCTGCTGGTGGGCGGCGACCCCGGCATCGGCAAGTCGACGCTGCTGATCCAGGCTGCGGGCGCCATGGCGCGCGCCGGCCACCGTGCCGTCTACATCTCCGGCGAGGAAGCGGTGGCGCAGGTGCGCCTGCGCGCCGAGCGGCTGGGTTTGCGCGACGCCCCCGTGGAACTCGCCGCCGAAACGGCGGTCGAGGACATCATCGCCACGCTGTCGGACGGCAAGACGCCGCGCCTGATCGTCATCGACTCCATCCAGACCATGTGGACCGACCTGGTCGAGAGCGCCCCCGGCACCGTCACGCAGGTGCGTGGGAGCGCGCAGGCGCTGATCCGCTATGCCAAACGGTCGGGCGCCGCCATCATCCTGGTCGGCCATGTCACCAAGGACGGCCAGATCGCCGGCCCCCGCGTGGTCGAGCACATGGTGGACGCGGTACTCTCGTTCGAGGGTGAGGGCTCGCACCAGTTCCGCATCCTGCGCGCCGTGAAGAACCGGTTCGGGCCGACCGACGAGATCGGCGTGTTCGAGATGACCGGCGCGGGCCTGCGCGAGGTCGCCAATCCGTCCGAACTGTTCCTGTCCGAACGCGATCTCGGCCAGCCGGGAACGGCGGTGTTCGCTGGCATCGAGGGCACGCGGCCATTGCTGGTCGAAATCCAGGCACTGGTGGCGCCGTCCTCGCTCGGCACGCCAAGGCGCGCCGTGGTCGGCTGGGACCCGAGCCGGCTGTCGATGGTGCTGGCGGTGCTGGAGGCCCATTGCGGCGTGCGGCTGGGCAGCCACGACGTCTATCTCAACGTCGCCGGCGGGCTGCGCATCCAGGAACCGGCGGCCGATCTGGCCGCCGCGGCGGCACTGGTCTCGTCACTTGCCAATGCAGCCCTGCCGGCGGACGCCGTCTATTTCGGGGAAGTCTCGCTCTCGGGCGCGGTGCGGCCGGTGGCGCAAGGGCCGGCCCGTCTCAAGGAGGCCGCAAAACTCGGCTTTACCCAAGCGGTCGTTCCCGAGGCGGCACGCGCGGAGGCCGGCGAGCCGGGCCTGACCGTCCACGATGTCGCAAGTCTCGCCAATCTGGTCGCCGATATCGCGGCGCGCGGCAACCTTGCCGGCAAATGTGGCCGACAAGACGGGTGACGGCACCCTGACGCCCCGCTATACACTGGGCGCGTCGTAACCCGCTCCGGCGGCGACCCGTCGCCAGAGCAGAAATGAGCCAAAAATTAAGCACTTAAGGCCGATATTGCCGCCCTCATCCGGAGCCGCCAAGCGCGGCGCGGATTCGCCCCGCCGGCATGCCGCCGCGCGCCGGTCTGCCCGCGCCTACCCGCGGAGCGCATGAGCCGCCGATGCCGATCACGTTGCTCGATATCCTGCTTCTGGTTGTCATGCTGATCTCGGGTCTGCTCGCCATGATCCGCGGCTTCATGCGCGAGATCCTGTCGATCGGCGCCTGGATCGTGGCCGCGCTGGTGACGCTTTATGGCTATTCGCGTGTGCTGCCGATCGCGCAAGGCTATTTCAACAGCAACACGGTCGCCGCCGCCGCCACCGTCGGCAGCATTTTCCTGCTCACCTTGCTGGTCGTCTCGATCATCACCGTGCGCATCTCCGACATGATCCTCGACAGCCGGGTCGGCGCGCTCGACCGCACGCTCGGCTTTCTGTTCGGGCTCGGCCGCGGCCTCATCATAGTCGTGGTCGCCTTCCTGTTCTTCGCCTGGCTGGTTCCCGACCGCAGCCAGCCGGAATGGGTGCGCGACGCAAAATCGAAAGTCGTCTTACAAAGTACGGGACAATGGCTTATCTCCATGTTGCCGGACGACCCTGAAAAGACCATCTTGCAGAAGTTCAAGAAGCCGAAGCCGGAAGACCAGGAACCGCCGGATAGCGGGCCCGACCAACGCACCAATCTGCAAGCGCCAACCGGAACGCGATAGGCATGCAGCAACTCGAGCTAGACTTCGTGCGGACGGCTGAGGCGGACTTCGATCCAAACGCCGACCGTCTGCGCGAGGAATGCGGCGTGTTCGGCGTGTTCGGCCATCCGGACGCGGCCGCCATCACCGCGCTCGGCCTGCACGCGCTCCAGCACCGCGGCCAGGAAGCTGCTGGCATCGTCAGCTTCGACGGCAAGCGCTTCCATTCCGAGCGCCGCCTCGGCCTGGTCGGCGATACTTTTGCGCGGCGGGAAGTGATCGACCGCCTGCCCGGCACCATGGCCATGGGGCACGTGCGCTACTCGACCACCGGCGAGACCATCATTCGCAACGTGCAGCCGCTTTTTGCCGAGCTCGAAGGCGGCGGTTTCGCCATCGGCCACAACGGCAATCTCACCAACGGCATCGCGCTGCGCCGCCAACTGGTGCACGAAGGCGCCATGATGCAGTCGACCACCGATACCGAGGTGATTTTGCATCTGGTGGCACGGGCGCGCCGCAACCGCTTCGTCGACCGCTTCATCGAGGGTCTGCGCCAGATCGAGGGCGCCTATGCCTTCGTCGGGCTGACCAACAAGAAGCTGGTGGGCGCGCGCGACCCGCTTGGCATCCGCCCGCTGGTGATCGGCAGGCTCGACGGCTGCCCCATCCTGGCGTCGGAGACCTGCGCGCTCGATATCATCGGCGCGCAATATGTGCGCGACGTGGAAAACGGCGAGGTGGTGATCTTCGACGAGGACGGCGCGCAGTCGCACAAGCCGTTCCCGCCGATGCAGGCGCGTCCATGCATCTTCGAATACATCTATTTCTCACGGCCCGATTCCATCATCGGCGGCCGCAATGTCTATGACGTGCGCAAGAACATGGGCGGCGAGCTCGCGCGCGAAGCGCCCGCTGATGTCGACGTGATCGTGCCGGTGCCGGATTCCGGCGTGCCGGCGGCCATCGGCTTTGCGCAGGAAGCGGGCATTCCCTACGAACTCGGGATCATCCGCAACCACTATGTCGGGCGCACCTTCATCCAGCCGACGCAAGCCATCCGCGATCAGGGCGTGCGGCTCAAGCACTCGGCCAACCGCGCGGTGGCGGCCGGCAAGCGCATCGTGCTGGTGGACGATTCGATCGTGCGCGGCACTACCTCGCGCAAGATCGTGCAGATGATGCGCGACGCCGGCGCGACCGAGGTGCATTTCCGCATCGCCTCGCCGCCGATCACGCACCCGGACTACTACGGCATCGACACGCCCGAGCGCGACAAGTTGCTGGCCGCCACCCACGATCTGGAAGGCATGCGGCAGTTTATCGGCGCCGACAGCCTGGCATTCCTTTCGGTCGACGGCATCTACCGCGCCATGGGCTTGCCGGCCCGCGACCCGGCACGCCCGCAGTTCACCGACCACTGCTTCACCGGCGACTATCCGACGCCGCTTACCGATCTCGGCGCGCAGGAAGCAAGCCCGCGGCAGTTGTCGCTGCTGGCCGAAGCGATCTAGCCGCGCAGCTATTTCGTTCGGTTCGAAGGGGTGCTATTTTATCAATATGACCAAGCTTCTCGAACAAGCCATCGAAACGGCACGCCGATTGACGCCCGATGAACAAGACGAGGTCGCGCGAGCGATCATTGCGCTCGCCAACACCGGCGAAGGCGAGATCTTGACATTGTCACCGGAAGAGCGCGCGGCTATCTCGCGTTCGAGAGAAGCCGCCAAGCGCGGCGAATTCGCGAAAGAGGAAGAAGTGCGGGCAATCTGGGCCAAACACGGCCGATGAGGCTTCGGTACACACGACCTGCGCTCGCCGATTTGGATGCCATTCTCGAATACGTCACCATTCATTCCGCTCAAGGCGCGGCGCGCATTCACGCTCGCATTCAGGCTATTGTCGATCTGCTCATCGCACACCCGAACATCGGGTCGCGGACTGACGATCCGGCAATCCGCCGAATTACAGCCCTCCCCTATCCATATCTGATCTTTTACGAGATAGCGGCAAGTGAAATCATTATTCACGCCGTGCGCCATGCCGCGCGCAATCCGGCGACCATGCCCGGTGCAAAACCCAATACGACAGACGAATGAACGATCAATCCAAACCGCTCGCCGACCATATCGCGCTGGTCACCGGCGCCTCGCGCGGCATCGGCGCAGCACTCGCCCTGCAACTGGCGCAAGCCGGCGCGCACGTCGTGGCGGTGGCGCGCACGGTGGGCGGGTTGGAGGAGCTCGACGACAACATCAAGGAAGCCGGCGGCACGGCCACGCTGGTGCCACTCGACGTCACCGACCGGGAGGGCATCGCGCGGCTGGCGCTGGCGCTCAACGAGCGCTACGGCCGGCTCGACGTGCTCATCGGCAATGCCGGCGTGCTGCCGATCCCCTCGCCGCTCGGCCATGTCGAGCCGAAAGACTGGGACAATGCCCTTGCCGTCAACGTCACCGCCAACTGGCAATTGATCCGCTGCATGGACCCGCTGCTGCAGCGCGCGGAGGCCGGCCGCGCGGTGTTCCTGACCTCGGGCGTGGCGCATTACGGGCGCGCCTATTGGGGGCCCTATGCCGCCACCAAGGCGGCGCTGGAAGCGATCGTATGCAGCTATGCGGCCGAATGTGCGACCACCAACGTGCGCGCCAATCTGTTCGCCCCCGGCCCGACCCGCACCCGCATGTACCTGTCGGCGTTTCCCGGCATCGATCGGTCGACACTGCCGACGCCGGAGCAGGTCTCGAAAGCAATCGTGCCGCTGTGCACGCCGGACTGCAACGAGACCGGGAAGATTTACAGTTTCCGCGAAGGAAAGTTTCTCGACTTCAGAACTCCGGCCTGATGACGTGCATTAGCGCTTGCGCTTTGCGCGTCCTTTGAACGGGTTGGCCTTCTCGCGCAGCGTCAGCCGGATCGGCGTACCGGGCAACTCGAAAGCCTCGCGTAGCGAATTCACCAGATAACGCTTGTAGGCGTCGGGCAACGCGTCGGCGCGCGTGCAGAACAGAACGAAGCTGGGCGGGCGGCTCTTGGCTTGCGTGATGTAGTTGAGCTTGAGCCTGCGCCCCGACACCGCCGGCGGCGGGTGCGCGCTCAAGGCCTGCTCGAACCAGCGATTGAGCGCACTGGTCGGAACGCGCCGGTTCCAGACCGCATAGGCGTCGACGATCGCCTGCATCAGCCGGTCGAGCCCCTCGCCGGTCAAGCCCGACACCGCCACCAGCGGCACGCCCGGCAGCTGCCGCAGCTTGTCTTCGGCCTGCTCGCGCAGCTTGGAAATAGCGCCGACTTTCTTGTCCTGCAAATCCCATTTGCTGACCGCCAGCACCAGCGCGCGGCCTTCCTGCTCCACCAGGTCGGCGATGCGCTGATCTTGTTCCTCGAACGGACGCTCGACGTCGATCAATACGACAACCACTTCGGCAAAACGGATGGCGTTAAGAGCGTCTGCGACCGACAGCTTTTCGAGTTTCTCGTCGACGCGCGAGCGCCGGCGCAGGCCCGCGGTGTCGTAGAGACGGAATTGGCGATCATGCCATGAGAGATCGACGGCAATGGAGTCGCGCGTAATGCCCGCTTCCGGCCCGGTGAGCATACGCTCTTCGCCGATCAGGCGATTGACCAGCGTAGACTTGCCGACGTTTGGCCGCCCGACAATGGCGACGCGGATTGGATTCGGCCCGGATGGTTCGGCCTCGCCTTCTCGCCGCTGCTGCGCGGTCTGCTCCGGCAGCGCTTCGCAAAGCGCGTCGTAGAGATCGCTCATGCCTTCGTTGTGCTCTGCCGATATCGGCACCGGGTCGCCGAGGCCGAGTTCATAGGCTTCGAGTCGGCGTTCTTCGGCAAGCCGGCCCTCGCTTTTGTTGGCGATGAGAACGGTCGGCTTGCCGGACTTGCGGGTCAGCGCGGCGAAGGCGCGGTCAACGGGGGTCGGGCCGACGCGCGTGTCGATCATAAAAAAGATCGCATCGGCCTGCGCGATGGCCGTTTCGGTCTGCATGCGCATGCGGCCGGTGAGGCTGTCGGGCGCCGACTCCTCCAGTCCCGCGGTGTCGATCACGGTGAATTCAAGATCGCCGATACGGCCCTCGCCTTCGCGGCGGTCGCGCGTCACCCCCGGCCGATCATCGACCAGCGCCAGCCGCCGGCCCACCAGCCGGTTGAACAACGTCGATTTGCCGACATTGGGCCGGCCGACGATGGCTACGGTAAAAGGCATCGCACCCTGTCATTGCCGGGCAACCGGGTCCGGCCGGAGTTTACCATCGGGCCGGCCTTTGGCCGGACCCGTTGGGCCGGCCCGGCTGTAAGCTTGAACCGGCGATCCCTCAAAAAAGTCGAAGATGTGTTTGCCAGATGGGTGCGCGGGTCAAGCCCGCGCATGACGGCTTCGATGTCACTGTGAGGCGTTGCCCGGCGGCGGCGGCGGCGTCGACGGCCAAGGCGACTGCGATTGCTGCTGCTGTTGCTGTTGGCCGGGCGCCGGCCACGGCGACGGCGGCTGAGCCGCCTGGCTCGAATTGGCCGGTGCCGCGGCGGTCGCAGCCGGCTTCGGCTTCGGTTTCGGCTTATGTTTGACCACCCGCTTGGGCTTGGGTTTCGGCTTGGGCTTTTCGACCGGCTGAACAGCCGCGGTCTTCTTGTCCTCCGGAGCGGCCGCCGGTTGGGTCATCGCAGTGTCGCTCTGAAGTTGTTGTTGCTGCTGCTCCACATATCCCTTCTGGTATTCCTGCGGGATTCCCTGGCTGACGCCCGGCACCCCTTCCGGGAACACCGGCTTGCGGTCGCCCGGCAACTTCTTCTTCTGGTTGATACCGAGGAAGTCGAGCTTATCGAAATCGACACTTTCGCAGCCGGCAAGAACCGGCGCGAGCGCGGCGAGCGCTGCCAGCAGCACGATACGGGAATGGCGGCGCATGGCCGATCCTCAGCTCTTGCCGCCGGCGGCAACAATCAGCGCCGAAAGCACCGCGGCGCGGGCGCGGGCGCCCGGCGGGGTTTCCGCGTCGGCCGTCATCATGTCGATATAGTGGCGCGCCGCCGTGAAATCGTGATGGTGCCACGCCGACAGCGCCAGCAATTCGCGCGCGCTGGCGCGGAAGCTGCGGCCCGGCGCCGTCAACGGATCGAGACGCTTTTTCATTTCAGACAGCGACGCGCTGTCCGCGAGCAACATGCCGGCGCGCAAGCCGGCCAGATCCTGCAAGGTCTTGCTGAGCGAGGGATCGCCGGCGATCTCGTCATAAGCCTTTGCCGCATCCGCAGCCTTGGTCGGCGCCAGTTCGGCGGCAGCACGAAAGCGCGCCAGCATGCGATAGCCGGCCGGCGCCTCGGCGGCGATCTGGGCGAAAGCGGCTTCGGCCTCGGCGTGCTTGCCCTGCTCGCTCAGCGTCAAGGCCGCCTCGAATTTGGCGCCGGCGGCGGCAGCCTGTTTGGCGGTCCACCACTCGTAGCCGCGCCAGGCGCCGATGGCGGCGACGATGAGCACGGCGACCGCGATGATGTAGATGCTGTAGCGATCCCACAGCTTCTGCAGCCGTTCGCGCCGGACTTCCTCGTCGACTTCGTGAAAAATATCGGCCAAGACCAGCTCCGCACCCGCCTGATGGCCCCCCGGGGCCGGTCGCGGCGTAACCTAACGATGTGGCGGACGCAAGGCAAAGTTGGCCCGGCAATCGTTAAGAATCAGGCGGTTAGCCCTTTTTGCCCTTCATCGGATAAACGTGCTCGGGGCCCGGGAAGCTGCGCGCGCGCACCTCGGCCGCATAGCCCGCAATAGCCTTTTCGATGCCGGGGCCGAGGTCGCCGAAGCGCTTGACGAATTTCGGAACCCGTGGGCTCAGGCCCAGCATGTCCTCCATCACCAGCACCTGCCCGTCGCAGGCCACGCTCGCCCCGATGCCGATGGTCGGGATCGGCACCGCACCGGTGATCTTGCGCGCCAGCGGCTCGGCCACCGCCTCGATCACCATGGAGAACGCGCCTGCCTTCGCCACCGCCATGGCGTCCGCCTCGAAGCGAACCCAATCGGCTTCCTCGCGCCCCTGCGCACGGAACGATCCGATCACATTGATCGCCTGCGGCGTCAGCCCGACATGGGCCATCACCGGCACGCCGCGCTCGACCAGGAAGGCGATGGTTTCCGCCATGCGGGTGCCGCCCTCCACTTTGATGGCGCCGCAGCCGGTCTCCTTGAGCACGCGCGCCGCGTTCATGAAGGCCTGTTCTTTCGACGCCTCGTAGGAGCCGAACGGCATGTCGACCACCACCAGCGCGCGCTTGGAACCGCGCATCACCGCGCGGCCTTGCAGGATCATCATGTCGAGGGTGACCGGGACGGTGGTTTCCAGCCCGTGCATCACCATACCGAGCGAGTCGCCGACCAGGATGACGTCGCAATGCTTGTCGGCGATGGCCGCAGTGTGGGCGTGATAGGAGGTGAGGCAGACGATCGGCTCGCCGCCTTTGCGCGCGCGGATGTCGGGCGCGGTGAGCCGACGGATTTCGTTTTGCACGGACATAAGTTTACTTTCGCTTGCGCGTGATCTTATCCGAAAACCGGTTCCCACTCTTCGGAATCATGCGCTACCTTCCAAACACCGGGACGCCGATGGCGTAAGGATGGAAATAATAGCCGAGCAGAAGATAGACGACGATGCCGATGACAACGACGATGGCATCATTGGTCCAGCCGGCGGGCGCGCTGGTGGCGCCGAGATCGCCGCGACGCTTGGCGGCGATGCGGGCATAGACGCCCCAGGCCAGGAACGAGCCGAACAACAGCATCGAGCCGAGATCGCCGTTGGACAGCAGATGCGCCAAGGCCCAGGTCTTGATGCCCGCCAGCATCGGATGATGGACCTTGGCCTTGATATGGCTTGGCACGAAAGCCGCGATGAACAGGATCACCGAGATCAGCATCAGGCCGACGGTGATGTGGCGCATGAAGGCCGGCGGCGACCAGATCTGCACCAACTCATTCGCGCTATATGAACCGTAGCCCCAGACGATGAGCGCGAGCCCGACCAACGAGACGACGGAGAACAGCGCGCGATAGCCGCCCTGCCCCAACCGAGCGACCAGGCTGGCGCGGTGCTCGCGAAACGTCACGAAGACGTGGGCGCCAAGCAAGACGATCAGCCCGAGGATGAGGATCAGCAAACCCATTGGATACTCCCGGCAGGCGGCGCAGTAGAGGGGATGGGCCACCGTTAGGCAAGAGCGGTCCTATGCCGCTACTGCATCCCTGTTCTTCACGTCCTTGATATCCGTGAAAACGATGCCGGGCGCGCGCTCGCCGGTATAGTCGAGAATGAACTGATTACGCGCCATGAACACGCGGTCGCCATCGAGGTCTTCCGCTACGCTGGAATAATTGGCCTGCACGAAGTCCTCGATCTTTCTCGCGTCGTCGCAGGAAATCCAGCGCGCCAGTTGGAATTCCGGCTGATCGAAGCCGATTTCCAAGCCGTATTCGTCGGCAAGGCGCATCTTCAGCACGTCGAGCTGCAACGGCCCGACCACGCCGACCAGCGCCGGCGCGCCGTCGAGCGGGCGGAACACCTGCACCACGCCCTCCTCCGCC
This sequence comes from uncultured Alphaproteobacteria bacterium, assembly GCA_963814885.1. GTDB lineage: Bacteria > Pseudomonadota > Alphaproteobacteria > Rhizobiales > Xanthobacteraceae > Pseudolabrys. The sequence continues at coordinate 221,574 of CAWFEO010000022.1, forward strand.
ATCTGCTGCAGCGCCTCTTTCAGCTTCTTCGCCTTCATCGGATCGCCGAGCTTCACGCGGCGCAGGATTTCCGGCGCGAAATTCGGCACCCCGAGAAAAGCAATGTCCTCGCCGTCAGTCAGCGTGTCGCCGATGCGCAGCGTGCCGTGGTTGGGAATGCCGACCACGTCGCCGGCGAAAGCCTCGTCGGCAAGCGCGCGGTCCTGCGCGAAGAAGAATTGCGGGGCGGAAAGCGTGATCGGCTTGCCTGTGCGCGCGAGCTTCGCCTTCATGCCGCGCGTAAGCTTGCCCGAGCAAAGGCGCGCGAAGGCGATGCGGTCGCGGTGATTGGGATCCATGTTGGCCTGAATCTTGAACACGAAAGCGGTCATGCCGCCCTCATGGGCGTCGATGGTGCGCGCATTGGAGGCTTGCGCGCGCGGCGCCGGCGCGAAAGCGGCGAGCGCGGCGAGCAGGTCCTTGACGCCGAAGTTCTTCAGCGCCGAGCCGAAGAACACCGGCGTCAGATGGCCCTCGCGAAACGACGTAAAATCAAATCGCCGGCAGGCATCCTTGACCAGCGCCAGCTCTTCTGTGACGGCGTTGGCGTCGAGCATCGAATTTTTCGCGGCGAGCGAAGCAAGGTCGAGCGGCTGGCGGTCCACGGTCTTGCCGTCCTCGGCGAGCAACCGCATCTCGCCGGTGGCAATGTCGTAAGTGCCGGCGAAGTCACGGCCCCTGCCGATCGGCCATGTCATCGGCGCAGTGTCGAGCGCCAGCGTCTTTTCGATCTCGTCGAGCAGTTCGAAAGGATCGCGGCTCTCCCGGTCCATCTTGTTGATGAAGGTGACGATCGGAATGTCGCGCAAGCGGCAGACCTCGAATAGTTTGCGGGTGCGCGCCTCGATGCCCTTGGCGGCATCGATCACCATGACCGCGCTATCGACCGCCGTGAGCGTGCGGTAGGTGTCTTCCGAAAAGTCCTCGTGGCCCGGCGTATCGAGCAGGTTGAAGACGCGGCCGTCGTAATCGAAGGTCATCACCGAAGTGACCACCGAAATGCCACGCTCGCGCTCGATCGACATCCAGTCCGAGCGGGTCGCGCGGCGGTCGCGCTTGGCCTTGACCTGGCCGGCGAGATTGATGGCGCCGCCGAACAGCAAGAGCTTCTCGGTCAGCGTGGTCTTGCCGGCGTCCGGGTGGGAGATGATGGCAAAGGTGCGCCTGCGCTCGACTTCCGCAGCGAGCGGGGTCAGCGGCACAGAATCGGCGGCGGCCAGCGGCTTGTTCATGAGCCGCATGTGGCAGGGAAACCGTTACGGATCAAGGGGCGGAGACAAGTAGCGGCGACTCCGGCACGAAAATCACAATCCCGCGAGCCAACGTTTCCAGCGGCGCCCCGGTGTTAGCCTCATTGCGATCAAACCGGCGATGACGTCACTATGGGCTTCCGTGCAGCAGGATCGGCGATGGTGCTTTTTTTGGGCGCCTTGTCCACGCTCGCCTCGCTGTCCGCCAGCGCTGCGGGCGCCGCCGAGCCCGTGGTCTCGGTAGCGGCAGGCACCGCCGCGGAAACGGTCAAGATCCGCGCCCACATCGATATCGCAGCACCGCGGACCAAAGTCTGGGCCATCATGACGGACTGCGCGCGGGCGGTGCGTTACGTACCGGGGTTGAAAAGCTGCCGTGTGCTTGAACGCGATCCTGCCGGCCGCTGGGATATTCGGGAGCACCGCGTTTCCTGGGTCTGGTTTCTGCCAAACGTCCGCAGCGTCTTCCGATCCGACTACGAGCCGCCCACGCGACTGCGATTCCGTCGCATCAGTGGCACGCTGCGGCGTTCGGACGGCGAGTGGCGCCTCGATCCAATCGAAAAGGGTCGCGCCACGCGCGCCAGCTATGAGGCAACCGTTTCGGCCGACGTGCCCGTTCCGAAATTCCTTGTCGAGGCCGCGCTGAAACGCGACATCGCCAACGTGTTGCGACATTTGCAGCGCGAGTGCACTTCAACCGTGGGACGTCGATAGGCCGGACTTTTCCGCGTGGCCGCGCCGGTAGGATTCCCGCAAGGCGAAGGTGAGGATCGCCAGCGTCACCCATAGCCGCAGCGAGGCGAAGCCGAAGACGAAAAGGACAAACACAAAGGTCCGCATCAACTGCGGCGGCCCCGGCACGTGCCAGAATGCGTAGACGACGACCCGCACCATGCCTTGCAAGACGCTCAAACCGATATGCGCGGCGGCGACCGCGATGATCGCGGGCACCATGCAAAGCGCGCGCTGCCAAAGCTCCCGGAGCACGGCAAGGAGAGTTGCGTCGCCACCACTCTCGGCCCTCAGCACCATCAACAGCATCACCGCCGCTAGAAACGCACTCCAGGTCATTCCGATCGCGGAGTATTGGTCGAACGCAATTCCGTCGACGCCGAGCATTAGATTCTGCGCCGTCCAAAGCGCGCCCGTGGCGGCCACCACCATGCCGACGAGCAGCATCATCAAAATGATGGGAACCAACACTCTGCGTGCCAGCAGCAATTGCTCCGTAAAGCTGAGCCGGCCGAGGCCGGTCCTGCCGTCCGTCAATTCGATCATGCGGCGGGCCGCCAGCAAGAACGCCAGAAAAATTACGATATCCGAGCAAACCGCCGCCAGCAGTCCCACGAGACCGTGCACAACAACCGCGATGATGCGCAGGGCAGACGCCAGCATCAGCCATGGAACCGCTTCCATCAGCCGGAACGGCCCGTACGAAACGGTCGGCAGATGAGCCGGCTCGATGGAGAGCGCGACAGCTTTCGACATAGCGGCAATTTTATCGGGCCACCGTCAATAAACCGTTGAGCCGGAACCGGCAGATTGCCGATGTGTTAACCATCCGACTTCAGACCGTTTCCGGCCAGAACAGCCGGCGCAGGTCGAGCGCTCGGCCGGACTCCATAAATTCGCCGCCGCCGCGGTTATGGATGGTCTTGGGATGTTTCGGCGCACGCGGCGCATGCGCCTTGACCACCTCGAAAATAAAGAAGTTGTATTTGCCAATCATCAGTCCATCGGAACACTTGCATTCCAGGTTGGCGAAACACTCGGCGATCAATGGCGCGCCAACGCGCTCGGCGGGCGCCAAGGTCAACTTGAACTGCTTGAACTTGTCGGCCTGCCTACCCGAGCCGTTGCCAATCTTGGCCACCGTGCGCGCAATCTTCGTCGTCGGGACATTGATGACGCATTCCTTACTGAGGCCGATCAGCTGATACCTATGATTGGCACTCGAAAAGACGCGGCCGACCAGCGACGGCACGAACTACATCACCGTATGCCAGCCCATGGTCATGATGTTGCGTTCGCCCTGGTAGGCCGAGCTGACCAGGACAACCGGCCCTGGCTCGAAAAAGCGGCGAATGTCGCCGATCGGAAACTCCAATTTTTTGTTACGCTTCATTGGCGCCCCCATTAACCGCCCACGACGCCGAACGCTCATTAACTTTTGCTTTGGCTCCCCATCAAAATACCACTACGTAGAATCCCGGATGAATACCGGCGGCCTTTTCAATATCCGCGCAAGCAAACTGAAAGCTTTGCATTTTAACATTATCCGCACGGCTCGACGAGTGTCGCCGCAACCGCCGCGAGGCTCGCAACCGCCGCGAGGCTAAGAGGCAAAAATGTTTCGCCTGCTCCGCCGTATCGTTGTGACCGCGCTTATTCTGTTGCCGGCCATGGCCGCCGCCGAGCCGATCAAGCTCAAGCTGGCGTTCTTCAGCTCCGATCGTACGCATCTCTACCGCGCCGGGGTCAAACAATTCGTCGACGCCGTGAACGCGGAAGGCAAGGGCAAGGTGGAAATCGAGGTCCATCTCAGCGGCTCGCTCGGCCAATATCCGATCAATCAGTCGCAGCTGCTGCTCGACGGAAAAGCCGACATCGCGTACATCGTCCAGCCCTACGAGCGCACGGTCTTTCCGGATAGCACCGTCATCGAATTGCCCGGCCTTTACAAGAACGGACGCGAGGCAACGCTGACTTTCTCGCATCTCGTCGCCAAGGGGATGTTGCGCGGCTTTGACGACTTCCTGGTCATCGGCGCCTACGCCAGCGAACCGGAAAGCTTCCATTTGCGCCCGCCGGCCGCCTCCCTCGCGGACCTCAAGGGCAAGCGCATTCGCGCCAACAACGACATCGAAATAGAAATTCTAAAGCGACTCGGCGCCGAGCCGGCTTTCGTTCCGCTGATTGAAACGGCGCTCGCCATCAGCAGCGGAAAAATTGACGGCGCCGCGGTGCCGCCAGTGCCGATGATCGAGTTCGGCATCGGCCGCGTGGCCCCACACCACTATATGCTCGGAACGAGCAGCGTGCCGCTTTCGTTGCTTATGACCAAAAAAAGATTCAACAGCCTTCCGGCCAACGTCCAGGCGATTATCCGCAAATACAGCGGCGAATGGGACGCGGAAAACTATGCTCAAGTCAATGAAACTTCGACGGCGCTCATTATGAACCAATTGGAGTCAGACAGCCGCCGCACAGTGACATTCCCGTCGAAAGCGGACCTAAAGACGGTGGACGCTATCTATAAATCCATCGTCGACGCGTATTCGGCCACAAGCCCTCACAATTCCGAACTCGTCAAGGCTGCCCGCGCGGAAGTCACAAAGATTCGCAGCGGCGAATAATGCGCCATGGCATTTCTCACAGACATAACGTTTCGCCGCGCTGCGGGTCTTCTCGTGCTCGCGCTCGGTATTCTACTCAGCGGAACGTGGCTGACGGCAAAAGTCCTTACCGAGCATCTTCTGAACACCGACGCCGAAGAAACGGCCCATGGTTGGGCCGGTTACCTTGCCGGTAACGTCTCCGACCTTGCGCAAATTGCTTCCGGTCAGCAGCCTTCGACCGCAAGCCTTGCCTTCTTAGAGGCGACCCGCAAAGCCGGTCAGGTTTACCGATATGTGATCTTCAATAAGGAAGGCTATTCTCAACTGGTTTCCGATCGCACGCATATTGCGCCCGTCGACATCTCCGAATTCAGCGCACAGGCAGCCTCTGCCGCCAAGACAGGCCAGCCTGTCGTCGATGTGAAACGCGGAAGTGACAGCAGCCAGCCAGTGTATTTTGCCGAAGCTTTCGTGCCCGTCGTCGTCAACGGCCAAACGGTCGCAACCGTTGCCGCCTTTGTGGATCAGACGACGCAGCGCAACAATTTCTACTATGATTTTCTGCTCGCGTCGGTAGCGCTTTGCGCCTTGACCGGGCTTTCCTTCGGCCTCCCCGCCATCGCTTGGTACCGGCGGACGAAAGAAAAGCAGCAGGCCGATCGCCGAATCCAGTTCCTCGCCCACCATGACGTGTTGACGGGATTGCCCAATCGCGCACGCCTGACTGAAAGGCTGGATTCCGCGCTCGCAATCCTGCCGTCGACCGGCGGCATGATCGCGGTGCATTTCGTCGATATCGATCATTTCAAGCAGGTCAACGACACGCTCGGCCACGACGGCGGCGATTTCCTGCTCAGCAGCATCGGCAAGCGGCTGAACGCCGTGACCCGGATCGAGGATATGGTGGCGCGGCTCGGCGGCGACGAATTCGTTGTCGTCCAAACCGGACTGACGGACAAGGCGCAAGCCGACGCCTTCGCGCAGCGCATCGCCTCGACCCTGAGCGCACCGATGTATTTCAAAGAACATGAAATCTGCACGAAGTATACGATCGGCGTCGCGCTCGCGCCCGCCGACGGGGCCACGCCACAGCGCCTGCTCAAGTGCGCGGATTTGGCGCTCTACGCCGGCAAAACGGGCGGCCGCGATTGCATCCGCTTTTTCGCGCCGGAAATGGACGAGGCCCTGCAAAAGCGCATCGCGCTCGAAAAGATCGTCCGCGACGCGGTCGCGCACGACGGTTTCACCCTGGACTACCAGCCCGTATTCGAAATGGGCGGCAAACACCTGGTCGGCTTTGAGGCGCTGGCGCGATTGCCGGCGCCGGACGGCACTGTCATTCCGCCGGCGACATTCATTCCGGCCGCCGAGGAAATGCGGTTGATCGACAAGCTGGGCACCTGGGTTCTGAACGAGGCCTGCCGCACCGCGACCACCTGGCCTGAGACTCTGACCGTGGCGGTGAACCTGTCGCCGGCGCAGTTCGAATCCGGCAGCATCGAGAATGCCGTGGCTGAAGCTTTGCAAATCTCCGGCCTCAAGCCGCACCGGCTCGAGCTGGAAATCACCGAAACGCTGCTACTCGGCAACACCGAAGCCACCATGACCACGCTCAAGAAGCTCAAGGATATGGGCGTGTCGATCGTCATGGACGACTTCGGCACCGGCTATTCGAGCCTGAGCTATCTCTGGAAATTCCCCTTCGACAAGATCAAGATCGACCGCAGTTTCATGGAAAGTTTCGAGAAATCGGGCCACGACGTGGAGACGGTGGTCAAGACCATTATCGCACTCGGGCGTGAGATGAATATGCGGGTAACGGTCGAAGGCGTGGAAACCCCGGAGCAGGTCGACTTCCTCTACGATGCCGATGCCGACCAGGTGCAGGGCTTCTATTTCGGCAAACCGGTACCGGCCTCAGAAATCAGCGCTGATGTGCTCAAGGATTTCCGCAAGACAGTTGGTGCGGGCGAAACAGCCGACCGCAAATTGCGATTGGTTAAGGGATCGACGTAGGGCTGAGCGCCGGAGCGCTCAACGGTGTGCGGCGAAGGCCTCGTCGTATTGCTCCGGCTTGAAGCCGACCAGCAGCTTACCGCCACCAAGCTCGAGCACCGGACGCTTGATCATTGACGGCTGCGCCAGCATCAGCGCGATGGCTTTCTTTTCGGCGAGGCCGTTCTTGTCCTTGTCGGGCAGCTTGCGGAAGGTCATGCCGGCGCGGTTGATGAGCGTCTCCCAGCCAGCTTTCTTCGTCCAGCTTTCCAATTTCGCGCGTACGATGCCGGCTGTTTTGTAATCATGGAAGACGTAATCGACGCCGCGCTTGTCGAGCCAAGCGCGCGCCTTCTTCATGGTGTCGCAGTTCTTGATGCCGTAGAGCGTCACCGCCACCGCGCTACTCCCACTCAATCGTCCCCGGCGGCTTGCTCGTCACGTCGTAGACCACGCGGTTGACGCCCTTGACTTCGTTGATGATGCGCGTCGCCACCATCGCCAAAAACTTCATGTCGAACTGATAGAAGTCGGCGGTCATGCCGTCGGTCGAGGTCACCGCCCGCAGGCCCACCACATATTCGTAGGTGCGGTGGTCGCCCATGACACCGACGGTCTTCACCGGCAACAAAACGGCAAAGGCCTGCCAGATGTCGTCGTATTGGCCGGTGCGGCGGATCTCCTCGATGAAGATCTCGTCGGCGTAGCGCAGGATATCGAGCTTGTCCTTCGTCACCGGACCCGGGCAGCGGATGGCAAGGCCAGGGCCGGGGAACGGATGGCGCCCGACGAAGGCTTCCGGCAGGCCGAGCTCGCGGCCGAGCGCGCGCACCTCGTCCTTGAACAATTCGCGCAACGGCTCCACCAGCTTCATGTGCATGCGCTCGGGCAAGCCGCCGACGTTGTGGTGCGACTTGATGGTGACCGAGGGACCGCCGGTGAAGGAGACGCTCTCGATCACGTCTGGATAGAGGGTGCCTTGCGCGAGAAATTCGGCGCCGCCGATTTTTTTCGCCTCCAGGTCGAACACGTCGATGAACAATTTTCCGATGATCTTGCGTTTCGTCTCCGGTTCGTCGATGCCTTCAAGCGCCTTGAGGAAGGTGTCGGCGGCGTCCACGTGGACGAGCGGGATGTTGTAACTGTCGCGAAACAGCGTCACGACCTTCTGCGCCTCGCCCAACCGCAGCAAGCCGTGGTCGACGAACACGCAGGTGAGCTGGTCGCCGATCGCTTCGTGGATCAAGACGGCGGCAACCGCCGAGTCGACACCGCCCGACAGCCCGCAGATCACTTTGCCCTTGCCGACCTGGCCGCGGATCTTCTCGATCGCTTCTTCCTTGAAGGCGCGCATAGTCCAGTCGCCTTTGCAGCCGGCGATTCTGCGCACGAAATTGCGCAAGAGCGCCACGCCATGCGGCGTATGCACCACTTCGAGATGGAACTGGGTGGCGTAGAACCTGCGCGCGTCGTCGCCGATCATCGCGATCGGCGCGTTGGCGGAAGTGGCGAGCACCTTGAAGCCCGGCGGCAGCGCGGTGACGCGGTCGCCGTGGCTCATCCACACCGGATATTTTTCACGCTTGCGCCAGACCTCGTCGAGCAGCGGGCTGTCGGCGACGACTTCCACTTCGGCGCGGCCGAATTCGCGGTGATGGCCGCCCTCGACCTGGCCGCCAAGCTGCTGGGCCATGGCCTGCTCGCCGTAGCAGATGCCGAGAACCGGCACGCCGGCTTCGTAGATCGCCTTGGGCGCGAGCGGCGCATCCTTGTCGAGCACGGATGCCGGCCCGCCGGACAGGATCACCGCTTTCGGCCGCATCTCCCGGAAGCCGGCTTCGGCCTTCTGATACGGCACGATCTCGCAATAGACCTTCTCCTCCCGCACCCGGCGCGCGATCAGCTGGGTGACCTGGGAGCCGAAATCGACGATGAGGACCTTGTCGTGCATGGACGGCGCTGTCGCCCGAACAGGGTCGGAATCAGGTTCGTAAGGCCGTTCGGGGCGGCTTTGTGCGGGCATTGCGGTTCCTGGTCAAGCCGGATGCAAGGTATCCAGTAACGCAATTTTAGCCCCCAACGTGCTTAGAAAATGGCTCGAAGCCGGCTTGTACACAGCCGGAAATACCGGACCCGCCATGGCCTTCGAGACGCAGAGCATGACCGTGAACGTCCCCCTCAACTCGCGGACGACGGTACGCGACGCGCTGTTCCGCGAAAGCCTCGGCGGTATGGCAGAGCGCTGGGCGCTCGGGCTTGCCTGGGCGGCGATGCCGTCGCGCATCCGCGGCTTGCCGAACCTGTTCCAGCTCTGCGTGCGTGAATTCCTGGCACGGGACTATGCCCTGCCCGATCCCGAACGCGCGTTCGATCAGCCACCCGGCCTCGCCGGCATCGTGCACGACCTCACGCCGCCGACCTTGCTCGCCGCCTACCGGCGCGGGCTCTATCCGTTCGCGCATGTCGGACCGCTGAAATGGTGGTCGCCGCCGCGGCGCTCACTGCTGATCTTCGACGAATTGCATATCGCCAAGCGGCTGCGCCGACAGATGCGTCAGGGCCAATACACCGTCACACTCGACCGCGATTTCGAAAACGTCATCAGCGGCTGCGCCGGTCATCGCGCCGGCCGTTGGCATCTCACCTGGATCACGCCGAAGATCATGCGCGCTTATGCCGAGCTGTTCGATGCCGGGCATGTACATACTTTCGAAGTATGGAATGAGCGCGGCGAGCTCGCCGGCGGCGGCTACGGCGTCGCGGTCGGAAACGCTTTCGTCACCGAGTCGCAGTTTTCGCGCGAGCCCAACACGTCCAAGATCGGCTTTACCGTGCTCAATTGGCATTTGGCGCGCTGGGGCTTTGCCTTCAACGACGGCAAGCTGATGACGCCAACCTGCCACGACATGGGCTTCCGCGAAATTCCGCGCAGCGATTATCTTTTCAAGCTCGCGCTTGTGGAACGCCGGCCGGGCAAGAGTGGCCGTTGGGAGGCAGAGGCCGATATGGCGACGGTGGCGGATTGGGAGCCGGGAACACCGACCGTCAGCCTAGTGCCCGACCACGCGCCCGAGCAGCGGGAATTGTGCGAGCAGCCCGAAAAATCCTGAGTGCCGCTCAGCCGGCGCGGTATCGGCCGCTTTCGGCAATGGCATAGCCTCGGGGATTGAAGCCGGCGGCACCGGATGCGCGTCATCGGGGGCCGGACGAGATACGACGGCGACTGCCGCTGCCGGCGGCAAGGCGGGCGCGGGCGTTTCACGCGAAATGCGCATTTTCGGTGCAAGCGGCAACGCTGCGGCAGGCGCCGGCCGCGTGGCGAGCGCTGGCGCGGCTTCGGCACGGGTCACCGGCGCATGGACCAAGGCGCGGCGCACCGATGCAACCCAATTGGCATCGGAGGAATCGGCATCGCGCTGGGACGGCTTTAATTCGACGATGGCCGGCAACGCTTTAGCTATCGCCGGCTTCACCGACACATTCGTCGACCGGGCAGGTTCGCGCGCGGCCTCTTTCACAGGGACTACGGACGACGACGCAGCCGGCGGCGCCGGCTTGCCGCTGGTGAGCAGCGTCTTAAAGGCCGCGACCGCATCGGGGTCGACCGCACCACAGGCGCCTTCGAATGCCGCCACGTCACGGCGTACCAGGAGGCGCAAGGTGGAGGCGTCGGCGTTTTTATCGAGCATCGAGATGATGCCGGCACGCAGGCTCTGGCAGTTCGCTTCAGGCGAGAAATTGGCGTGATAGATCGAATAACCGCTGGCCAAACCCACCGGGATCGCCAGCAGCGAGCCGATTACTTGAAGCGCGGTCATGAAGCGGGCGACGCCGAGGGCGGCGTGGGGGGCATGCGCGGCATGAGGGTAATGGGAGCCGGACAAATGCGAGCCCTCGTGCGCGCCGGAATGAAACGGGGGATCGCGCCTGGCTGCCAACATTTCAGAAACCCTCGGCGATAAGTATGTCGCGCCCGCCAGACACGAAATCATCGCGGAGAATTTGAGCCGGGATTGGGGCGCAATCGGGGTTTTCGGGTTAATGCGGGCTTTACGTTCGCCTCAGTAGCGCGACAAAGAAACCGTCGGTCTCGGTGATGCGCGGCGTCATCGTTATCCCTTCATCGGAGAAGCGCGCCGCTTTGGCAAACATAAAGGCGCGCTCGCCCAAGGCTTGGGCGACTTCGCCGGGCGGTTGCGCCGAGAACGTCCCGTGGCGGGCGAGGAAGCCGCGCACCTGCGCGCCGTTTTCCTCCTCCAGCACCGAGCAGGTGACGTAAGCGATGCGGCCGCCGGCTTTGAGCAACGGCACGGCGCGCTCGAGGATCTCGGCCTGTTCTTTCACGCGTTGCTCCAAGGCGCCGGGCCGCATGCGCCATTTGGCGTCAGGGTTGCGGCGCCATGCGCCGGTGCCCGTGCAGGGCGCGTCGATCAGCACCAGGTCGATGTGCCCGGCCAGATCATCGAGCTCGCCGCCGACCGATTTCGGCGTGCGCACCTGCACATTGCGCGCGCCCGAGCGCTTGAGCCGTTCATGGATCGGCGCCAGGCGGCGCTTGTCGTCGTCGGTGGCGTAGATCTGGCCCTTGTTCTGCATCATGGCGGCAAGGGCAAGGGTCTTGCCGCCGGCGCCGGCGCAGAGGTCGACCACCTGCTCGCCGGCACCGGCGCCGGTGAACAGCGCGGCGAGCTGCGAGCCTTCGTCCTGCACCTCGATCATGCCTTTCAGGAAAGCGGGCTCGGCATGGATCGCCGGGCTTTTGGCGTCAGCCGCCAATCGGATGCGCAATCCCCAAGGCGACCAGCCCGCGGGTTCGGGTTTTAAATCCGACAGCATGTCGGCAGCTTTGTCCCGCTCCGCCTTCAGTGTGTTGACGCGCAGGTCGAGCGGCGCGCGCGCAGCCAAAGCCGCGCCCTCCTCCGCGCGATCATCGGCAAACGCGCTACTGAAATGCGGTTCGAGCCAGTCCGGATAATCGCCCACGACCTGCGCGGGCGCGCCTTTGAGCGTCGACGTGTCGAGCGCGTGGCGTTCTTCTTGGTTTAGCGCGTCCGGCGAATAGCGCGACCCGTCGGCAAGCTTCTCAATCGCGGCGGTGTCGAACCCGCGCTCGCGCTTGAGCATCCCTAAGAGAATCGCGCGCGGTGTATCGGCGCCTATCAGCCAGGCACTCGATGCGCGCCGCCGCAATGCGTCGTAAACGAGACCGGCGATGGCCGCACGGTCGCCGGAACCGGCGAAGCGGTGGGCCAAGCCCCAGCTTTTGAGTGCATCGGCAGCCGGCCGGCGCTCGCGTTCGATCGCAGCAAAAACCTCGATGGCGGCAGCGAGCCGCGCCCCCGGCGTCATGGCAAACAACTCATGGCATGCCGAACAGGATGCGGACCATGAAAATCATCCACGCGGCCAGCAACGCGATGGCGCCGAAGCCGTACCAGGCGCCGCGGCGCATCACGATGTTGCTGGTGGTGTGGACAAGGGCGTGCATCAGACGCGTCAGCACGAACACCCAGGCCAGGACCAGAAAAATAAGATCGGCGTGACGGGTAATGATCTCCAAAATGGTCAGCACATAGAACAGCACTGGCAATTCGAACTGATTGGCAAAACAGTTCACGACTTGCTGGGTGCGCACCGTCCAGTTGGGTTCGCGCAGGGCGATTTGCGATGCTTTCACCTTGCCGCTCTTGAGATCATCGCGGCGCAAATAGCCGAGCCACAGCAACAGGCCGAACGTCAGCGTGACCTGGACGAACAGCGGCAGCAGGACAGCTTGGATCGACATTCAAACTCCTTATTTGGGCCCCCGCAGATAGTCACACTTTCAACAGCGCCACCAGACCCGTTTTCCGCCCTTGGTCAGGGTATCGCGGCTGGGGGTCAACTGCTAACGTCAGAAATCGCAGCCAAGAGTTCGGTCCATGCGCGGCGTGCGCTTCCCAACTGCCGTTCAAGCCAAACGCATCAAAGCCGGCGGCGCCACCTATAATGTCCGCGTCGGCGGGCATGGCCCGGCGGTGCTATTGCTGCACGGCTTCGGTGATACCGGCGACATGTGGGCGCCAGTCGCCAAGGTACTGATCAAGGACCATACCGTCGTAGTTCCCGACTTGCGCGGCATGGGCCTCACCTCTCACCCGAAAGGCGGCTACGAAAAAAGGATACAAGCCAATGATATTGCGCGCGTCCTCGACACGCTGAAAATCGAGAAGGCCGACCTCGTCACCCACGACATCGGCAACATGGTTGGCTACGCCTTGGCGGCGCAATATCCCGCCCGATTTACCAAATGGGTAATTATAGATGCGCCGCTGCCCGGCATCGGTCCGTGGGACGAGATCATCCGCAGCCCGGCGCTGTGGCATTTCAATTTCCGCGGTCCGGACGTCGAGCGGTTGGTGAAGGGCCGCGAGCGCATTTATCTCGATCGCTTTTACAACGAGCTCTCGGCCAATCCGAAGGCGATCACCGAAGCCACGCGGCGCCACTATGCGCGCCTCTATGCGCGGCCCGGCAACATGCACGCAGCATTCATGCAGTTCGCCGCATTTACGCAAGACGCCACCGACAACAAGGTACTTGCCGCCAAAGGCAAGCTCACCATGCCAGTGCTGGCACTCGGTGGCGACCATTCCTTCGGCACACAGATGGCGGACATCATGAGACTGATTTCCACCGACGTGACCGCAGGTACCATCACCAATTCGGGGCATTGGGTGATGGAAGAGCAACCGCGGCAAACGACCGACCGAATCGTCGATTTCCTCGACAAGAAGTGACGGCTAGGTCCGTCCCGGATAGTTCGGGCTTTCGCGCGTAATGGTCACGTCGTGCACATGACTTTCCCGAAGCCCGGCGCCCGAGATGCGTAGGAATTCCGCCTTGGCGTGGAATTCATCGAGGGTCTTGGCGCCGACATAGCCCATGGCGGCACGCAGGCCGCCGGAGAGCTGGTGCAGCACATTGGCGACCGGGCCCTTGTAGCCGACCTGACCCTCGACGCCTTCCGGCACCAGCTTGAGTGCGTCCTTGATGTCCTGCTGGAAATAGCGGTCGGCTGATCCGCGCGCCATGGCGGCGACCGAGCCCATGCCACGATAGCTCTTGTAAGAGCGGCCCTGATACAGGAACACTTCGCCAGGAGTCTCGTCGGTGCCGGCAAGCAGCGAGCCGACCATGGCGCAGTCGGCGCCGGCAGCCAGTGCCTTGGCGAGATCGCCGGAATACTTAATGCCGCCGTCGGCGATCACCGGTATATCGGCTACCTTCGCTGCCTCCACGCTGTCCATGATGGCGGTAAGTTGCGGCACGCCGACGCCCGCCACCACCCGCGTGGTGCAGATCGAGCCTGGGCCGATGCCGACCTTGATGGCGTCGGCACCGCTATCGATCAGCGCCTTGGTGCCTTCTGTGGTGGCGACGTTACCGGCAATCACTTGTACCGCATTCGACAATTTCTTGATGCGCACCACCGCGTCGAGCACGTAACGCGAATGCCCGTGCGCGGTGTCGACCACGACCAAGTCGACGCCGGCCGCAATCAACGCCTCGGTGCGTGCAAAGCCCTTGTCGCCCACGGTGGTGGCGGCGGCGACGCGCAGGCGTCCTTGTTCGTCCTTGCAGGCGTTGGGATTGGCCACCGCCTTCTCGATGTCCTTGACGGTGATGAGACCGACGCAGCGGTACTGGTCGTCCACCACCAGCAGCTTCTCGATGCGGTGGTGATGCAGGAGCTTCTTGGCCTCCTCCTGATTGACCCCTTCGCGCACGGTGACGAGCTTCTCCTTCGTCATCAGCTCCGCCACCGGCTGGCGCGGATCTGTGGCAAAGCGCACGTCGCGATTGGTGAGAATGCCGACCAGCTTGCCGGCCTTGCCGTTGCCGCCACCCTCCACCACCGGCACGCCGGAAATGTGGTTTTCCTCCATCAGGTCGAGCGCCTGCTGCAGCGTGGCACGCGGCTCTATGGTGAGGGGGTTCACCACCATGCCGGATTCGAATTTCTTGACCTGGCGGACCTGCGCCGCCTGCTGCTCCGGCTCCAGATTGCGGTGGATGACGCCGATGCCGCCGGCCTGCGCCATGGCGATGGCCATCTGCACCTCGGTCACGGTGTCCATGGCGGACGCGAGAATCGGGATATTGAGCGGGATCGAGCGGGTGACGCGGGAGCCGATATCGACGTCGGCTGGCAGCACTTCCGAAAGACCCGGCTTGATCAGCACGTCGTCGAAAGTGAGCGCTTCGCGCGGACTTTTGTTGTTTTTCGGTGCCATCGCCAACTCCGTCTCACCCGAAAAGGGGATCAGGACCGGGCGCCGAAGGCTTATAAAAAGCCCGCTGCGAGGGACTCCTCGCCCGACGTCACGGCCCGCTTTTGGGTTGGCGTGGGTCCCTAGCACGGGATGCGGTTGATTCCTAGGGCATTCGCGCGGGGCTGCTATGAACCGAGCCAGCCGTTGCGGGCTTCCTTCCGCCGTGCCTTTGCTGTTGAAGAAGCTAGCAAAAGCCGCTGTCGCCGGGTTCATTCTCAATGGCCGTGTCTGAGAACAGGTTCCCATATTCAGGGATCACGCGGTAATGCGCCCAGACCGCATCTTGCCGCTGATCATCGCGGTCGCCTTGTTCATGGAGCACATGGACGCGACCGTGATCGCCACTTCGCTGCCTGCGATCGCGGCCGATATCGGCACCAACCCACTGGCGCTCAAGCTTGCGATCACCTCTTATCTGTTGTCGCTCGCGATCTTCATCCCCGCGAGTGGCTGGTCGGCCGACCGTTTCGGCGCGCGTACCGTGTTTCGCGCGGCCCTCGGCGTGTTCATCATTGGCTCGATCGGCTGCGCGTTGTCGAGCTCGCTTACCGATTTTGTCATCGCCCGCATCGTGCAGGGCATGGGCGGCGCGATGATGACGCCGGTCGGCCGGCTGATCATGGTGCGCAGCATCCCCCGACGCGAACTGATCAACGCCATGGCCTGGGTGGCCGTGCCCGCCTTGATCGGACCGCTGCTCGGGCCTCCGGTCGGCGGCTTCATCACGACCTATGCCAGTTGGCATTGGATTTTCATCATCAATGTGCCGATCGGACTTGTCGGAATCCTGCTCGCCAGCCGCTACATCGAAAACCTGCGCGCGGAAAATCACGAGCGCTTCGACGTCACCGGCATGGTGTTGGCCGGGCTCGGCATCGCCGGCATCGCCTTCGGCCTGTCGGTGCTGGGGCTCAATTTTTTGCCATGGAGCGTTGTCGCAGGCTTGGTGGGCGGTGGCGCAATCTTCATGGCCGCCTATGTCGTGCACGCGCGCCGGACGCCTACGCCTGCGCTCGACCTCACCTTGTTCCGGCAACCAACGTTCCGCGCCAGCGTGACCGGCGGCTTTGTCTTCCGGATCGGCATCGGTGCGCTGCCGTTCCTGCTGCCTCTTATGTTGCAAGTCGGCTTCGGCATGTCGCCATTTCAATCCGGTCTGATCACATTCGCCACTGCCATCGGCGCCATGACCATGAAAGTGGCGGCGGTCACCATCCTGCGCCGATTTCGGCTTCCGCACCGTCCTCGTCGCCAACGCTATCATCAGCTCGGCATTTTTGGCAGCTTGCGCGACCTTCACGCAAACCACTCCGGTCGCGGTTATGGTCGCCCTGTTATTGGTCGGCGGTTTCTTCCGCTCGCTCCAGTTCACCTGCATCAACACAATTGCCTATGCCGAGGTGGAAACCGCCCGGGTGAGCCGGGCCACGTCGTTGGTCAGCGTCGGTCAACAACTCTCGATCTCGGCAGGCGTAGCGCTTGGCGCCCTCGCCGTGGAAATGACGGTCGCATTCAGAGGTCACGGCGCCCTGGAAGCGCAGGACTTTCCCCCGGCCTTTCTGGCGGTAGCGGTGATTTCGGCGCTGTCGGCGATCATATTTGCACGGCTTTCGCCCGATGCCGGCGCGGAGCTAGCCAACCGGGTTCCTGCGCCAATCGATCCCCCCAATCAGCGAGTTGACTGAGTCGTCGGACCGCGTCTCACCAAGTTTTCCGGGATCGCCCGCTAGCCGCGAAACCCTGTCGCCAACAGATAAAGCTCGGCCGAGTCGGCGCGGCTAGCCGACGGCTTCACGTGCTTGACCTCGACAAAGTCGCGTTTGAGCGCCGCCAGCAAGGATGCTTCCGTGCCGCCTTGCAGCACCTTGGACAGGAAGCTGCCGCCGGGCTTGAGCACCTCGCGGGCAAATTCGGCGGCGGCCTCCACCAGCGCCATGATCTTCAGGTGATCGGTGCGGGCGTGGCCGGTGGCGTTGGCCGCCATGTCGGACAGCACCACGTCGGCGCCGCCGCCAAGCATGGCTTTCAGCGTCTCCGGGGCTTCGGGAGCGAGGAAATCAAGCTGGACGAAATCGACACCGGCGATCGGCTCCATCGGCAGGACATCGATAGCCACGACACGGCCCTCGTGCGGTGCGTCAACGCGTTTCGCCGCCACCTGGCTCCAACCGCCGGGCGCGGCGCCAAGATCGATCACGCGCGCGCCCTTCCTCAGGAAGCGCGCCTTGTCGTCGATTTCGGAAAGCTTAAACGCGGCGCGCGAGCGCAACCCTTCGCGCTTGGCACGCGCGACGTAGGGGTCGTTGAGCTGACGCTCGAGCCAGCGCCGCGATGATGGTTTGCGGGTCTTGCCGCCTTTGACCCGAACTTTCAGCGCGCGCGAGCCGCCGGCTTTTTTACTCGACTTGCCGCGCTCGGTCACGATGCGGTCACCTGAGATCCGCGGCCCCACACGCCGTCGTCGCGCATCATCTGCACCAGCATGCCTTCGCGCAGGCCCCGGTCGGCGACGCGCAGGCGTGGACACGGGAAGGCCCGCCGGATTGCTTCCAGAATGGCACAGCCGGCCAGCACCAGATCGGCGCGCTCGGCGCCAATGCAGGGGCTGGCAATGCGCTCCTGGTAGCTCATGGCCAACAGCTTTTCCACGACGGCGTTGATTTCCTGTTCGCTCATCCAGCAGCCGTCCACGCGGTTTCGGTCATAGCGCTTAAGTTCGAGATGCACACCGGCGATCGTCGTCACCGTCCCGGAGGTGCCGAGCATGTGGAGACCGCGCAAGGCCTCGCCGCCGTGCGCCTGCGCAAAAGGCGCGATGAATCCCGCCACATCGTCAACCATGGCCTCGTAGGTCTCGCGGCTGACGGTGTACCCGCCATAGCGCTCGGCCAACGTCACCACGCCATGCGGCAGCGAGATCCAGCCGGCGATCTGCGGCAGCGGCGGCCCGCCTTGCGCTTTGTGCGAGCGGTTAAGCCGCACCAATTCCGATGAGCCACCGCCGATATCGAACAGCACGACGCCCTCGGCCTGTGGATCGATCAGCGGCGTGCAGCCGGTGGCCGCGAGCGTCGCCTCGGTCTCGCGGTCGATCACTTCGAGGTCCAGCCCCAGTGCTTGCGCGACACGGGTGCGGAAGTCCTCGCCATTCTCGGCGGCGCGGCAGGCCTCGGTCGCGATCAGGCGGGCGCGGGTGACGCCCTTATTGCGCATCTTGTTGCGGCAGATGGCGAGCGCCGCCAGCGCGCGGTCGATGGCTGCATCGCTGATACGGCCGGAGGTGGAAACCCCCTCGCCGAGCCGGATGATACGGGAGAAGGCGTCGACGACCCGGAAGCCGTTGCTTGTCGGGCGCGCCACCAACAGGCGGCAATTATTGGTACCGAGATCAAGCGCGGCATAAGTCGGCCCGCCCCGGTCACTGCCGAGGGCGCCGTCGAACCGTCCGGGCGACCGCCGACCCCGCTGGGACCGCGCATGCGGTGCGCGTTCGCCAACGGGATCGAGGCCTGGGTTGTCCCCGGCCTCGCCGCTCATCTGCAAAAGCCTTCCCGCCGCCCCCGGCTGCCTCACAGCTCTAAGGTTGCGGCAATGTTCCAACAATCGTGAAAAGTCTAACAGCGGCCATGCGGCAGGCCAAGCGGGCCCTGGCGAAACCTATTCTTGTGGAAGCGGTCTGCCTGCTTTATCTGGGGCATTCCCACCCCACGAACCCAGCAAGCCCCGCATGGATGACAGGACCACCGAAACCGCGCTTTCACTGACCAAGTTCGGCATCGGCCAGCCAGTACGCCGCAGCGAAGATCCAACGCTGGTGCGCGGCCAGGGCCGCTATACCGACGACGTCAACCGGCCCGGCCAGGCTTACGCCGTGATGGTGCGTAGCCAAGAGGCGCACGGCATCATCCGTGCGATCGACATCGCGGCCGCTAAAACGATGCCGGGCGTGCTCGCGGTTTTCACCGCGGCCGATCTCGCCGGCTATGGCGGGCTCAAATGCACCCTGCCGCTGAAGAACCGCGACGGCGCGCCGATCCATTACGTGCCGCGGCCGGCGCTGGCGACAGACAAAGTTCGTTTCGTCGGCGATCCAGTCGCCTGTGTGATCGCCGAGACCGTGGCACAAGCCAAGGATGCCGCCGAAGCGGTGGCGGTCGATATCGAGCCGCTGGCCGCGGTGCTAAAGCCCGCCGACGCGGTCAAGCCGGGTGCGCCGCTGGTATTCGACCAAGTCGCCAACAATGTCGCGCTCGATTTTCACTATGGCGATACTCAGAAAGTGGCTGAGGCCTTCGCCAAAGCCAAACATGTGACGCGGCTGGAAACCTCCAACCAGCGCATGATCGTGGCGTCGATAGAGCCGCGCGCCGCCATCGGCGAATTCGACGCGGCGGCCGGCAAGTGGACGCTCTATTCCCCGAGCCAGGGCGTACACAGCTTGAAGACCACGATAATGGATATTCTCGGCGCGCCGGCCGACAAGGTACGTATCGTTACCGGCCAGGTCGGCGGCTCGTTCGGCATGAAGGCCGCAGCCTATCCCGAATATGTCTGCATCCTGCATGGTGCGCGCTCGCTTGGGCTCCCGGTGAAATGGACCGACGAGCGTTCCGGCAGCTTTGTGTCCGATCAGCACGGCCGCGCACAGGACATGGTGATCGAGATCGCTTTCGATGAGAACGCGCACATCTTGGCCGTCAGGCTTTCGGGCTTTGGCAACATGGGCGGCTATCTCGCCCAATTCGGGCCGCTGCTATCGACCGGTAATCAGGTCAAGAACATCGCCAGCCTCTATCGCACGCCGCTGATCGAGGTGTCGACGCGCTGCGTATTCACCAACACCGGCCATGTCTCCGCCTATCGCGGCGCCGGCCGGCCGGAAGGCAATTATTATGTCGAGCGCGCGCTCGACGTCGCCGCCATGGAACTCGGGCTGGACCGCATCGACCTGCGCAAGCGCAACATGATCCGCAAGAGCGACCTGCCCTTCAAGGCGGCTTCCGGCATGAACTACGACAGCGGGGATTTCCTCGGCGTGCTCAAGCAGGCCTTGGAACTGGCCGACTATGCCGGCTTCAAGAAGCGCAAGCGCGAAAGCAAGAAGAACGGCAAGCTTCGCGGTATCGGCATCGGCTGCTATCTCGAGGTCACCGCCGGCGGCGGCTCGGAACTGGGCGCTATCCATTTCGAAGCCGACGGCACCGTCACTATCGTCACCGGCACGCTCGACTTCGGCCAGGGCCACGCCACCACTTACGCCCAAATCCTCAGCCAGGAGCTCGGCATTCCGTTCGAGCGCATCCGCACCGTCGAAGGCGACAGCGACCGCATGACCTATGGCAACGGCAGCGGCGGTTCGCGCTCGGTGATGTATGCCGGCTCAGCGCTCACCGAATCCGCCAAGCTGGTGATCGCGCGTGGCAAGGAGGTCGCTGCGGAGGTGCTGGAGGCGTCGGTCAGCGACATTGAGTTCGCGGCCGGCCGCTTCACCATCGCGGGCACCGACCGCTCCATCGGGCTGATGGAACTCGCCGAGCGCCTGCACGGCGGGCTCGAACTGCTAGAAGGCACGCCGAGTTCACTCGACGTCGACAATGTCGGCGAGCAGATGATTCCCAGTGCTTTCCCCAACGGCTGCCACATCGCCGAAGTCGAGGTCGATCCGCAGACCGGCCACGCTCAGGTGGTGCGGTATTCGGCGATCAACGATCTCGGCACCGTCATCAATCCGCTATTGGTGGAGGGCCAGATCCAGGGCGGCGTGGTGCAGGGCCTCGGCCAAGCCCTGATGGAGCAGGCTGTCTACGATTCCGACGGCCAACTCGTGACCGGCTCGTTCATGGACTACGCCATGCCGCGCGCGCACGATACGCCGATGATCGCGGTCGCCAGCCACCCGGTGCCGACCAAGAGCAACCCACTCGGCGCCAAGGGTTGCGGCGAAGCCGGCACCTCCGGCGGCCTGCCGGCGGTTGCCAATGCAGTGGTCAACGCACTCTCGGATCTCGGCATCCGCCACCTGGAAATGCCGATGACGCCGGCCCGCATCTGGCAGGCGATCGAGGAGGCCAAGGGCAAGCAATAAGCTGCCCTTGCCGGGAACACCCACGATGAGCCAGGCGAGCGAACTGCTGGGCGTGAAGGGCGCAGCCCATACCCGCGTCGTCGGCGCGGTGAGCGCGGCCCATTTCGTCTCGCACTATTACATCCTGCTGCTGGCGCCGCTGTTGCCATTCGTGCGCGCGGACTACGGCGTCAGCTACACCGAGATCGGGCTCGCGCTCGCCGCCTTCAACACGGTCTCCGCCGTCTTGCAGGCGCCGGCCGGTTTCTTGGTGGACTGGCTGGGCGCACGCATCCTGCTGATCGGCGGATTGCTGTTCGGCGCCGGTGCCTTCGTGATCGCCGGCCTTGTCAATTCCTTCTGGGTTCTGGTGTCGATGTTCGCGCTCGCCGGCGTCGGCAACGCGGTCTACCACCCGGCCGACTACGCGCTGCTCTCGCAGCACGTGCCGGCCAAGCGCATCGGTCAGGCGTTTTCGTTCCACACCTTCGCCGGCATGGCTGGCTCGGCGGCGGCGCCGCCGACGCTGCTGATGATGCAGAACCTGTGGGGCTGGCGCGGCGCCTTCATCGGCGCCGGTATTCTGGGCTTTGCGGTGGCAGCGGTACTGATCGCAATCCGCGACAGCGCCGCGGACGCGCCGACGGCAGCCGCGCCGCGCACCGACCCGGACGGTGGCGCCGCCGGCTGGCGGATGCTAATGGCGCCGGCCATCCTGCTCAACCTCGTCTTCTTCGTCCTGCTCGCGGTGCTGAGTGGTGGCGTCTACAATTACTCGGTGGTCGCCTTTGGCGCGCTTTACGGCACGCCGGTTGCCACCGCCAACGCGGCGCTCACCGGCTTCCTGTTGTTATCCGCGGTCGGCGTGCTGGCCGGCGGGTTTTTGGTCGGGCACACCTCGCGCCACGGCCTGGTAGCGATGCTCGGCCTGATGGCCATCGCGCTGTTCACCGTGCTGGTGGCCGAGGTCGATCTCGGCGCGTTGGCGCTGATCGCGGCGATGATGGCGACCGGCTTTTTCTTCGGCGTCATCATGCCCTCGCGCGACATGATCGTGCGCGAGGTCACCCCGCCCGGCTCGTTCGGCAAGGTGTTCGGTTTCGTCACCACCGGCTTCAATATCGGCGGCATCATCGCGCCGCTGATTTTCGGCGCCATCATGGACCACGGCAGCCCACGCCTGGTGTTCATCCTGGTGGCGGCCTGCAGCCTGGTCGCGATTGCGACGGTGGCGACGAGGCCGCGGCGCCCGGCCTGAGCCGCACGCCGGCCTAGGCTTGTCAAATCAGCCGGATTGCCCCATGTCAGGGGCCTCCGGCGCCCGGTTGGCGGCTTCCGCCCCGGCCCTGTTGGGGAATAGTTCAACGGTAGAACATCGGACTCTGACTCCGAGAATCTAGGTTCGAATCCTAGTTCCCCAGCCACTCTCTCCTTTTCATAAACTGAAATCGGCTGACGCAACCGAACGCAGTTTCTTCTGGTCATTGGATGGATGGCGCGCAACAATCCGCCGGCCTCGAGACGGGAGCAATCACTTCATGACCGGAAAGTTTGGGCGGCTCGCCCTGCACACGTGGACCCTCGACACCACGCCGCTGGCGACCGCGCTCGATGCCGCGAAAGTTGGCGGCTTCGACGCGGTCGAACTGCGCCGCACCGACTTCAAGCGCTGCTTCGATGCCGGCATGAGCAACGACCAGGTGCTCGACATCATCAAGAACAGCGGCATCCCGGTCGGCGTGCTCGGAGTCGAATATGGCTGGCTGTTCGCCACCGGCGAGGAGAGCAAGCGTCTGTTCAAGTCGTTTCGCGAATCCTGCGAGAACGCCAAGGCGCTCGGCTGCGAGATGTTGATGAGCGCTCCCGGCCAAATCAGCGGACCGATTCCGCAAGCGATCAAGTTTCTCAAGGACGCCGGCGACATCGCCGCCGAGTACGATCTCAAGCTCGCCATTGAATTTAATTCGCAGCACGACGTGCTCAATAGCCTCGCCGTGCTGACCGAACTGCTTGACGGCGCCGGCAAGCCGAACTGCGGTTATCTGATCGACGCCTATCATTTCACGCGCAGCGGCGCCGGTGGGCGCGGCTTCGAGAACGTACCGACCGACAGGATCTACTGCTTCCAGTACAGCGACGTGCCGCCGAATCCATCGGTTGGCGTGCGCCGGCCGACCGATCGTCTCGCGCCGGGCCAAGGCGTGGTGAAATGGCGCGAGATGCTCGGGCTATTGGCAGAAAAAGGTTATACGGGTTATCTCTCCTACGAGGCGCCGAACCCGGAACTGTGGGCGCGCTCACCCTATGATGTCGCGCGCGAGGGCGTCGAGCTCACGCGCAAATTATTGCGGGACGCCGTCCCGAGTTATGCAAGTTGAGGACAACCATGGCAGAAGAACAAGAACTCCCGCTCTTTTTCGGTTTGAACGACAAGACGATTACCGACATCCCGAAAACGGTCGAAAAGCAGCGCTACATGGTCAGCGTCGCGCCCAAGGCCGCCAATCCCGGCAAATGGGTTGAGCAGCCACGCATGCCGATTCCGACCGGCGAACAAGCGGTGATCGAATGCCAAGGCAAGATTTACTGCATCGCCGGCTACGCCAAGAACCGCGTCGACGGCAACTTCCATCAGGTATTCGATTCCAAGACCGGTAATTGGGAGTTGAAGGCGCCCTTCCCGATCAGATGTAATCACGTGTCCGGTTGCGCGGTCGGCACCAAGCTCTACACCTTTGGCGGCTTTACCGAGCAGAACCGCTGCCCGCATTCCAAATGTTTCGTCTATGACATCGCCACCGACACCTGGGAGCCGATCGCCAGTCTGTCGCGGCCGCGCGGTGCGATTTCCGCGATCGAGCTTGACGGCAAAATTCATCTGCTCGGCGGCCGCGACGTGCGTTCGGTCGAATGGCACGAGGTTTACGACCCGGCTACCAATAAATACACCATGCTGTCCGGCATGCTCGGCTCCACCGGCACGCAGCCCTTCGTCGGCCAGCGCGACCATATGGGCGCCGTAGTCGTAGACGGGAAAATCCACGCCATCGCCGGCCGCATGGATAGCTACGACTTCAACACCTCGCTCAACGCCGTTTATGATCCCAAGACCGACGGTTGGACGTTCCGTGCACCGCTGCCGACCGCGCGCAGCGGCCCTTCGGCGGCCTATGTCGACGGCAAAATCGTGGTGTTCGGCGGTGAAGCCACCGGTCGCGTGTTCGGCACCAATGAAATCTATGATCCGAAGACCGACGTGTGGGAGGCCGGCACGCCGATGGCGATCCCGCGCCACGGTCTGCATGGCCAAACCTGCGCGGTGATCGGCAACATGGTGCACATGCCCGGAGGCGGCCCGGTGCCCGGCGGCAGCGTGCAGGGCGCCTACCACGACGCCTTCACTTTCGGCTGAACGCGCCAACGTCCCAAATGCGATGGCCGCGCCGGCGTGCCGCTTGCGGCCGCTCCGGCGCGCATTGCCGCAATGGGTACAGGCCCGAAAGGCCTGAGGCAGCCTTGCGTCCGGCAGACTTGCCCAGTCCTGCGATGTGGGGTAGTCCCTGCTCCATCACCGACCCGAGCGCGAATTTGGCTCGCGACTCCTGCCTTTAGCCGACAGGCGGACGGTTCATTGCGCGCCGGTTTGCGCCGCCGTCGTCGGCCATTGGTATTGACGCGTAGCTTGCACGAGACCCATGAAATTAAGTATTCGTGGCATTGGACTTCTGGGACTATCGCTTCTGGCGCTCGCGATCGGGCTGATCACCGGTGTCGGCGCCGTCTTCTTCCGCGCCCTGATCGCGTTCATTCATAACGTCGCCTTCCTCGGCGAATTCTCGATCACCTACGACGCCAACCAGTTCACGCCGGCGGGACCTTGGGGACCCTGGATTATCCTGGTGCCGGTCATCGGCGGGGTGATTGTCACTTTTCTGGTGGTCAATTTCGCGCCGGAAGCGCGCGGCCACGGCGTGCCGGAAGTGCTGGACGCCATCTACTACAAGGAAGGCAAGATCCGCCCGGTGGTAGCCGCCATCAAGTCGCTCGCCTCCGCCTTGTCGATCGGCACCGGCGCCGCGGTCGGGCGCGAAGGTCCGATCATCCAGATCGGCGCCACGCTCGGCTCCTCGCTCGGCCAGATGATCGAGATGGCGCCATGGCAGCGCATCACGCTGGTGGCCGCGGGCGCCGGCGCCGGAATCGCCGCCACTTTCAACACACCGATCGGTGGTGTGATGTTCGCCATCGAGCTGATGCTGCCGGAGCTCAGCGCGCGCACCTTCCTGCCGGTGGCGCTGGCGACCGGCGCGGCGACCTTCGTTGGCCGCGTTTTCCTCGGCTTGCAGCCCGCCTTCGTGGTGCCGCAGGCATTTTACCTACACGCCGAACAACCGCCGGTCCTGGCCCTGCTGCTGTTTGCCCTACTCGGCGCGTTGATTGGCCTAGCCGCGACCGGATTCATCCGTGCATTGGTGTTCGCAGAAGACACCTTCCCCAAGATTAAGAACCCGTACCTACGCCACATCGTTGGCATGCTGATGGTCGGCGTTCTGATGTACGCCCTGTTTTACTACCAAGGCCACTATTTCGTTGAGGGCGTCGGCTACGCCACCATTCAAGCTATTTTGGAAAACAATCTCACCGGCTTTGCGCTGCTGCTCGGACTGTTCGTCGGCAAACTATTCGCAACCTCGGTCAGCCTCGGCTCAGGGGCGTCGGGCGGCATTTTTTCGCCATCGCTATTCATGGGTGCCACCCTCGGTGCCGCCTTCGGCGGCTTCGTAAACTTGATCGCTCCCGTGCACGGCGTCGATCCGGTCACCTGCGCCATCATCGGCATGGCGGCCATGGTGGGCGGCGGCACCGGCGCGGCCATGACCGCCGTCACCATGATCTTCGAGATGACGCGCGACTACGATATCATCATGCCGATCATCGTGGCGGTCGCGCTCAGCATCGGCGTGCGACGGCTCCTCTCGCGCGAAAACATCTACACCATCAAACTAGTCTCGCGCGGCCATGTGATCCCCAAAGCGATGCACGCCAATATGTTCCTGGTGCGCCACGCCGAGGAGGTGATGGACCGCAGCGTGCTGGTGCTGCCGGCGGAAACCGATTTCGCCGCATTTCTGAGCGAAACTTCGGCCGGCGGCTTTAAGCACATCGTGGTTACGAGTGAAGACCGAATTGTCGGCGTGCTGCGCGTCAATACCGAGCTGCGGCTCGGCCTCGAAGGCGCCTATTCCGGCGTGCGCCTCGGCGATATTGCGCAAAAGAGTTTCACCGTCTCGCGCGCCGAAGACGTGGTCTTCGATGTGGTCGACCGCATGTGGCGCCACGGCGCCAGCATGTCGATTGTCACCAAGGGCGGCCGCCGAGTTCCACGCGCCGGCAACATCGTCGGCATGATCTCGAAGGAGCATATCGCGGACTCGGTCGCCGACAGCATCCGGCCCTACAGCAGCGTTCTGGACCAACCGGTCAAATAAGCGGCGCGCGCTGGGCCCGCACTCCAACATCGCGACAACCGGCGACCGCCCAAACGGGCGGTCACTTCGCTTTCGCAATTCGGCCCGCGCTAGCGCGCTGGCCGCAGCTCAAGTCCGGCAACGCCGGCGGCCACATTGAGCCCGGTCTGCCCCTGCACGGAAACCGGCTGCAAGTTAATGGTGCGGTTTGAGCCGCCAACCAGCACGTTGGCGCCGACACCGGCGCCAACCGTCGCCTCTGCGGTCGCGCCGACATAGCGGCCGGCCAGTGCACCAAATCGGCGATTGCTCGGCGCATAAACCGCCCAGATCATTTCTCCGCCGGAGGTGGCGCCGAGGTCGAGGCCGAATTTCGTGATTGATCCGGTATAGACTTCACGCGCGCCCGGCTGCGCCGGCGTGAACATGCAAGTCACGTTCTTTTTCGACGCGATGATGACGCCGATCCCAGCGGAAATATCGCAGGTCAAGGTTCCGACCTTGGTGCGATTGGCCCGTTGCGCCACGGCCGATGTCGGCATTGCGACTGCCGATGCCAACGCCAAGGCGGCAAGCGAACTCAAGCATTTGTGCATCTCAATATCCTTCCTTGATTGATTCTGACGATAAACGTCACGTAGCGCAAATGGTTCCGGCCGCTCTGCGCGTTACGCGCGCGCTGTCGTCAGCGGACGCTTGCAGAAGCTAACGACGGGCGCAGGAAAACATTCTGCGCTCAACGCGCAGCGACAACCTGGCGCGCGGGAATGACAATATGGCAGCGCACACCATCAGGCGCGAAATCCAATTTGACCTCGGAATCGAGCGCGCGCGCCAGATTGCGTTCGATCATTAGGCTGCCAAAACCGCGCTTGTGCGGCGTCTTTACTTTCGGACCGAATTGTTCGCGCCAATCGATCTCGATGGCATTGTCTCCGCCCGAATTGGGCCGGCCCCACTCGATCGATAGCCTTCCGCTTGGAATCGAAAGCGCCCCGAATTTGGCCGCATTGATTGCCAGTTCATGAAGCGCCAGCCCGAGATTTTGCGCCGCTTCCGGCTTGAGTTCGACCTCCGGACCGTTCAGCGCGACCTGGCTTGAGGCGCAGTCGACGTGGGCTCCGAGCTGCGAGCGGATGAGTTCGCGCAAGGAAGCGCCATGCCAGCTCTCGCGCACCAGGAGGTCGTGCGACGCGGCCAGCGCCTGCAGCCGCGAGCCGAACTGGTCGAGAAATCCCTCGACCGAGCCGGCATGCCGCGCCGTCTGGCGCGCCATGGCCTGGATCACCGCCAAGAGGTTCTTCGAGCGGTGCGTCAACTCGCGCAACAGCAAGCGCAAATGCGCCTCCGCTTCCTTGCGTTCGGTGACGTCGATGGAGGCGCAGATCAGACCGACTATGGCGCCGGTGTCGCCGCGCAGCGGCTCGACATGAAGATCATACCAGCGCGCGCCCGGCCCTTCGGGAAACGCGACTTCCACGCGTTTTGGCTGCCCGGTCGCAAGCACCTCACGCTTCACCGCACTAATGCTGGCGCCGGTGTCCTGCGGCAATACCTCATCGTCGGTGCGGCCAAGAATATCCTCTATCGAGCGGCCGAGCATGGGACTGCTGATCGAGGTGTAACGCAAATCGCGGTCTTGCGTGCAAACCGCGACCTGCGAACCGCGCAGCGCCATTTCATAGCGCGCGACGCGGGCACGCAGCAGATTCAATTCGCGGGCTTGGGCGCTGACCTGTTCTTCAAGCTGCTGGTGTTCTTTTTCGAGGTCGGCCAGCTTGCGATCCTTCGAACCGGACATTCCGCTTGCCTCGGCGAATTAACAAAAATGTCGCCCTGCACACCATTCACCGACGTGAGAATCGCGCCTGGTGAGCTCTTTATCGGAATTTCCAATGAACACGCTTATCGAATGTTCTGTCAATGAGCGCCCGACGATCGGCTAAATTGGCCCTGTTACCGTCTTATAAAATCAACTCGCTCTGCGCTCTCTGCGCTTGGCGTTGCGCTCGAAGAACAGCGCCTGGCTGAGCACCGCCGACACCGTCGCCGGCTGGAACGGCTTGGCGATCAGGAAGGCCGGCTCCGGCCGTTCGCCGGTCAGGAAACGCTCCGGATAGGCGGTGATGAAGATCACCGGCACCTGAAACGAGTTCAGCATCTCGTTTACTGCGTCGAGCCCGGATGAGCCGTCGGCAAGCTGGATGTCGGCCAGGATGATGCCGGGCCGCTTCGCTTTGGCGAGCGCCACCGCTTCCTTGTGGGTGCGGGCAACGCCCAGCACCCGGTGGCCGAGGCTTTCCACCAGACTCTCGAGGTCGAGCGCGATGAAGGTCTCGTCCTCGATGATCAGCACGTCGGTGGCAATTTCGGCGGCAAGCTCGCGGCCGCTTTCTTCCACCAGCATGCGCAGCTTGGGCACGTCGAGGCCGAGCACCTTGGCGGCGTCGTCTTCCGACAGGCCTTCCAAGGCGACCAGCAGGAAGGCCTGCCGCGGCATCGGTGCGATCTGCGCGAGATGGCGTTCGACCGGCTGCGCGGCCGCACCGGCCGCGCTGGGCTCGCCATTCACGGGCATCGAATTCCAGATTTTGGTGAACAGCTGATAGAGCGCGATGCGGGTCGAGGCCCCGGTCTCCAGCAGGCTCGGCTCCTGCACCACCGCCTCCAGCGTCTCCGCCACATAGGCGTCACCCGACGCCTGGCTACCGGCGAGTGCGCGGGCATAGCGGCGCAGGTAAGGGAGATGCTGGGCAACTGCTTGAGATATCGACAAAATCCCCTCCCGAATGAATGCGAATCTTGGCTGGCGCGGCGTTGCCTGCAAACGTTTCGCCCGAGCCTAGCCCGATCAACGCCGGTAATTGCAAAAAGTTCCATCATCGGGGAACCATATGGCCCTGCTTGGGATTGGATAAAAACGAGCTAAGGGGACCCGTATCCGGGCGGCAAGACGCGGGTGCGAGGGATTTGGGACCGAAAAAATGAACGAGCGTAAGCCCATAGGGCCGAAACCGATGGAAAGCGCGCAAACCAATCACGGCAAGAAGGCCGACAGTAAGTCGGCAAAGCTCAGCCGCGAAGTACAGGCGCGTCTCGGCCAACAACTGCGCGCCATGTACGACGACGTGGTGAACCAAGGCGTGCCCGACCGGTTCACCGAGCTGCTCAACCGCATCGACGGCAACGAAAACAAGGACACGAAGTAGTGCCCATGGACGAGCAGGTCCGCAACGCCGTTCTCGGCGCGGTGCCGAGCCTCCGCGCATTCGCCATATCGCTGTGCGGTAACGTCGACCGCGCCGACGATCTGGTGCAAGAGACACTGTTGCGCGCGCTGGCCAACATCGATTCGTTCCAGCCCGGCACCAACATGTCGGCCTGGCTGTTCACCATCCTGCGTAATCATTTCCGTTCGGAATACCGTAAGCGCCGGCGCGAGGTGGAGGATAGCGACGGCCATTACGCCGAGACGCTCAAGTCACACCCCAGCCAGATTGGCCAGGTCGAGTTCTCGGAATTCCGCGAGGCGCTGGCGCAACTGCCGCCCGACCAGCGCGAGGCGCTGGTGCTGGTGGGCGCATCCGGTTTCTCCTACGAGGAAGCCGCCAATATCTGCGATTGCGCGGTCGGCACCATCAAGTCGCGCGTCAACCGCGCCCGCACGCGGCTGGCCGAGCTGATGGACATCGATTCAACCGACGAGTTCGGGCCGGACCAAGCCACGCGCGCGGTGCTGGCGAGCGGGGAATAGGCTTTTCAATCAGCTCAGTGCCACCGCAGCGGACGCAGCCGTCCCAGGCGCGATGGCAATGGCGCGTGCAGACGGAGTGCGAGCCGTCAACCGCCCCCGCCGCCGCCAAACAGAATTCGCTGCGGGTGCTTGGCGAGATCCGTCACCGCCTTGTCGATGTGGATGATGGCGCGGTGGGCGTCACCACCAACGATCTCGATCTGCTTGGTCGCCGTTTCGGTCAGTTTGTTGACACCTTTCGTAATCGAAGCGGTGCGTGTATTGAGATTGTCGCCCAATTTCTTGTATGTCGCGATTGCCTCGGTGGCATTTGATACCAGTTTGTTGCTGCCATCCACCAGTTCATCAAGCTTGCCGCTGTTGCTCGCCAATGTCTTGGAGAAGGTCTCCAAATTCGCGATCGCACTGTGGATCGCTTCCTGGTTTGCGTCGATGACCGCGTTTGCCTTAGCGAGTGTTTCGCGCACAGCCGTCGACATATCTTGGCCGGCGTTGGACTCCGCATGCAAGGTCGGCATTTCGCCCGCCGTCTTCGGCAGTGGCGGCGCCGATGCCAGCACACCTTTCATCGACACCGAGGCAATTCCCGTCAAGCCGGCATATTCCAGGGTGACGCGTGTATCCTTGCGTACCGGCGTTTCCGGCTTCACCGCCAGCGTCGCCGCGACTTGCGCCGGATTGTTGGTCAATCGCAAATCCGTCACATCGCCGACGCGGATGCCGTTGAACAGGACGGGCGCGCCGACGCGCAAGCCGGTGACGGACCCGTCGAAGATCACGCGGTAGGAGGCGCTCTCCCTGGATCCTGCCTCATTATGGAGCCAATAGACGAAGCCGAACGCGCCCGCGATAACGGCGAACGTGAACAACCCGATTAAGACGAATTTGGCCCTGTCCTCCATTTAACAACTCCACTGTTAACCTTTGACCGCCACATGCCAGTCGGCATGGGCCCGCGCGCCATGGAAATAGGCTTTCAGCCAAGGATGCTGCGAAGCAAGCATCTTGTCCATGGTGCCAATTTCGAGAATCTTGCCTTCGCCCAGGACCGCGATGCGGTCGCACACCCGGTGCAGGCTGTCGAGGTCGTGCGTGACCATGAAAACCGAGATTCCGAGCGTTTCCTGGAGCGTCAGAATAAGTTGATCGAATTCGCCGGCGCTGATCGGGTCGAGCCCGGAAGTGGGCTCGTCCAGGAACAATATTTCGGGATCGAGCGCCAAGGCGCGCGCAAGCGCCACACGCTTGATCATACCGCCGGAAAGTTCCGACGGGTAATCGCGATACACGTCCGGGCTCAGGCCCACCATTTCCAGCTTTGCGATCGCCATTTCGGTGGTGAGGCGATTGGACAGGCGCAAGTATTCGCGGATCGGGAACTCGATGTTCTTGCCGACGGTGAGCGAGGAGAACAGCGCGCCCTGCTGGAACAGGATGCCCCAGCGCCGGTCTATCGCCCGCTTTTGGCGCTGGTCCGCCTTGTCGAGATCGACGCCAAGTACTTCGATGACGCCCGCGCGTTTCGGCAATAATCCGATGATGGTACGCGCCAAGGTCGACTTGCCGGCGCCCGAGGCTCCGACAAAGCCAAGAATCTCACTTCGCAACAAATCGAGGCTGACGCCGTTAAGGACACGATGCGACAGAAAATCGACGACCAGGTCGCGCACCTTAATCACGGAGTCGGCGTGACCATCCGTCATCGCTAGATTCCAATCGCTGCGAAGAAGACGGCGAAAGCGCCATCGAGCACGATGACGAGAAAGATCGACTTGACCACCGAGTCGGTCGTCTTGGTGCCGAGCGACTCGGCGCTGCCCTGCACTTGCAGGCCCTCGACGCAGGCGACAAGACCGATGATCACCGCCATGAATGGCGCCTTGATCATTCCGACTTCGAAGGTCTGCATCGAGATCGCGTCGCGCAGACGGGATATGAACACCGCCGGAGTAATACCGCCGTAGAACCAGGAGACTAGGCCGCCGCCGTAGAGCGCAGCCATCGAGCCAAGAAAGGTCAGGATCGGGACCGCGATGACGAGCGCGAGGATGCGCGGCAGGATCAGCACCTCGACCGGATCGAAGCCCATGGTGCGCAGGGCGTCGACCTCCTCGCGCATTTTCATCGAGCCGAGCTCGGCGGTGTAGGCGCTGCCGGAACGGCCGGCTACCATGATGCAGACGATCACCACGCCGAGTTCACGCAGCACCAGAACGCCGACCATGTCGACGACATAGATGTCTGCGCCGAACCTGCGGAAATGGAAGATGCCCTGCTGGGCAAGAATGGCGCCGATCAAAAGGGTGATCAGTAGGATGATCGGTACCGCGTTCCAGGCCACGCGCTCGAGATGGTTGATCATTGAGGTGAAGCGGAAAGTGTGCGGGCGCACCAACACACGCAGAACCGCGAAGACCAGCGCACCGAACATCTGAGCGAGCAAAACAATGTCGGTGCCGACAGAGGCCATCGTGCGGCCGACGCCCTCCAACGTGTTGACGATGGCGTTCGGCCGCCGCGGCATTGGCGTCATCTTGTGGGTGCCGGCGCTCACCTTGTCGAACAGGCCGCGGTGGCTTTCGGCTAGGCCGATGATCCGGGTCTCGCATCCCTGGCCGCTATAGGAGCGCAACGCGCGCTCGATGAGCCAGGCGCCGTAGGTGTCGATGTGGTCGACGCGCGACACATCGAAGGCAACGATGCGCACCGGCCCCTTTTGACGAGTAGCGGCGTTGATCAGCGGCTCGAGCGTGCGCGCGTACTCCGCCGTCCACGATCCGGCCGCGGCAAGAGCGAGGCCTTCGCCGCGCGATTGGCTGACCAGAGTCCCTGCCGTCACTAAATTGCTCCTTCGCCGAAACCAAAACGCCGAACGCTCGCGCAAGGCCACCTTCCGGCCGACATCGCGGAGACCGGAGCAGCCAACGAGCCAGAACGAGGAAGCCGGTGGAACCGTTGCCGGGGCGCTCCGCGGTTGCGCCGCTGGTCAATCGGCGAGCTATGACCGCGGGTCACGGCCACATCTCGCGCAATTTGCTGCCTGCCACGCGTCCTCCGGCACCCCAAAACTAAGGTTAACAAATTCGTAAAATAGTTAAACGCCATTGTTTTCTTAAGGTTAACAAAGGTCCGGCCGCGCCGAATAAGCCGAATATTGTGTCCTAATCTTGGAATCGCGCTGGTTGCGCCGGCCGAATAGGCTTCCGTGCCGCCTCATCTTGCGAGGTCGTCGAGTGCCCGGCGCGCCGGCCGGAGCGATCTCCAGCAGCACCTATTTCTTCTTCATCTTCTTCCCGATGCAGTCCTGCACAAAGCGGGCGTGGTCTTCCATCTTGATATGCTGATCCATCGCCATCTTGTCGCATTCGCGCATGACATCGCCCTCGCCCGGCGGGGTCATCTTTTCCGGCGCGGTTCCCATCATCGCGCCACCGCTCTGTGCCGCGGCAGCGCCGGCAAACAGCAAAGTGCCGGTCAGCAAGGCAGCAAGGCTCATGGCGCGCGACATGGCGGCTCTCCTTTGGGTGGGTGCAGCCAACGGCATGATCGCGCAGGCGTGCCCACCAAGGCAAGGCGCCAGCGGCGCTATCAGCGTTTCGTGAAGGGGGCGCGCAAAGGCAAGCCCCGCGCGACTGACCGATCACGCGGGGCTGTTTTATAGATACGACATTGACGCGGAACGCGCTATGCGGCGCTATAGCGCCGTCGGCGAGCGGCCTCGCACCAGACCGACAATCGCCGAAATGGCGAACAACACGAGCGCCACGAAGAACACGATCTTGGCAGCCTCGACCGCCACACCTGCGATGCCGCCAAAACCCAGCACGGCCGCAATCAGGGCGACAATGAGAAATGTTAAGGCCCAACCCAACATGGCGATCCCTTTCTGTTCGAGTTCTGTTGCGGCATGGCCGCTGCGTGTTAGTAAAACGCAAAGCAGAAGGAATAGTTCCAATTCACAAGGCTAACGGCGCGATACGGTATGACGATGACCGCTCGAAAGTTTTGAAATATCGAACTATTCCGTGCAGTTGTCGCAGATCAAAGTCGTGCTGCGGGAACAGGTTTAATTCCTCGCCCGTTCACTCCGGCGATATGCGCGCCACGTAGGCAACGTTACGGCGCTAAAATAAAATGGATGAACCATCATAGACGAGCACGCTCAATGGCGGGACTGCGGACATACCGGGCCAAGCGGAAATTCGACGTCACCAAGGAGCCGCGCGGCAAGGTCGGCAAACGCGGCAACGCCTTCGTCATCCAGAAGCACGATGCGCAGCGCCTACATTACGATCTTCGGCTGCAGCTCGACGGCGTGATGAAAAGCTGGGCGGTGACGCGGGGCCCCAGCCTGGTGCCGCGCGTCAAGCGTCTCGCCGTACAGGTCGAGGACCATCCAATCGCCTACAACAGGTTCGAGGGTACGATCCCGCAAGGCGAATACGGTGGCGGCACCGTCATGGTATGGGACCGCGGCCATTGGCGCCCCGAGGGCGACCCGCGCAAAGACTTACGCAAAGGCCATCTCTCCTTCCGCCTGTCCGGCAAGAAACTACATGGCGGCTGGCATCTGGTGCGCATGCGCAAGCGCCCGGGCGAGAAGCGCAGCAACTGGCTGCTGATCAAGCAGCACGACGCGGCGGCGCGCTCGGCGCGCGAAAAAGACATCCTCAAAGAACGGCCGCTGTCGGTGAAGACCGGCCGCTCGCTCGAGGAGATCGCCCAACACAAACGCAAAGCTAGACGCAAGACCAAAACCAAGCGCGGAACCAGCAAGCGGAAGAGGCGCAAGGTCAGCCGGACCAAGCGCCGATGAAACGCCACCGCAAAACAAAACGCGGCAAGTTCAAAGCCAGGCGCAAATCACCGACGCCGAAGCACGGCAGGAAAGCGGCGGCGGCACTCAAACACGCGCGCCATACCGCACTGCCCCATTTCGTCACGCCTTGCCTGGCCACGCTGGTCGCCAAGGCGCCCGACGACAAACGCTGGGAACACGAAATCAAGTTCGATGGCTACCGCATCCAGGCACGGCTCGACCACGGCAAGGTCAAGCTGATGACGCGTATGGGGCTGGACTGGACCGGGAAATTTTCGAGCGTAGCGAAAGCCGTCGGCAAGCTGCACGCCAGGACCGCGCTGATCGACGGCGAGTTGGTGGCGCATGACAGCAAGGGCGTTTCACGCTTTTCCTTGTTGCAGCAGGACCTGACCTCCGACCGCCAAGGCCGCATGGTGCTCTATGCCTTCGACCTCATGCATCTCAACGGCGCCGACCTGAAACCGCTGCCGCTCAACGCGCGAAAGGCGGTGCTGGCGAAGCTTATTCGGCGCGGCCACGACCGCCGCTTGCGCTTCAGCAAATCGCTGCATGGGCACGGCCCGGTACTGCTCAAGCAAGCCTGCAAGAAGGGGCTGGAAGGCATCATCTCGAAGCGCAAGGACGCGCGTTATCATTCCGGCCGCGGACGCGACTGGCTCAAGGCCAAATGCTCGGACCGGCAGGAATTGGTGGTGGCGGGCTTTGCACCCTCCTCGGCCGATTCCCGCGCGGTCGGCGCGCTGGTGCTTGCCTTCTACAGCCGCGGCAAGCTGCGCTATGCTGGACGCACCGGCACCGGCTTCACCCGCGACACCGCGCGTACACTCTACCGCAGGCTCAAGGCGCACGCGCGCAAGACCTCGCCGTTCAAGCCGGTGCCAAAGGACGAGCAAGGGCGACGCAAGCCGGTCTGGGTCGAGCCTAGGATGGTGGTGGAAGTCGATTTCCACGGCTGGACCCAGGGCGACCGGGTGCGCCAGGCTTCGTTCCAGGGCGTGCGACGTGACAAGGCGGTGCGCGAGGTCGTACGCGAGGTGAAACACTGATGGCTCGCAAACGACGGTCCTCGGCCAAGCGGCGTGCCGCCCGCGGCAAGCGGCGCAACGCCCTGTTCGGCCGGGTTCTGCTCACCCATCCCGATCGCATCTATTGGCGCGATGCCGGCGTCACCAAGGAGGCGCTGGCGAAGTACTACAAGAAAATCTGGAAGCGGATGCGGCCGCACGTCACTGGCCGCGTGCTGGCGCTGGTGCGCTGCCCGGAGGGCGCGGAGGGCCAATGCTTCTTCCAGAAGCGCGCGCGCGCCGGTATCCCAACCGAATTTCTCCATCTGGTGCAGGAGCAGGGCGAAAAGATTGTCGCGATCGTCAAGCTCGACGGCCTGATCGCCCTCGTGCAGGGCGGCGTGCTGGAAGTCCACGCCCGCGGCAGCTCCGTCGACGACCGCGAACGCGCCAACCGGTTGGTGTTCGATCTCGACCCCGGCCCCGGCACCGGCTTCAAGGACGTGGTCGAAGCCGCGCGCGAGGTGCGTGCGAGGCTGCGGCACGTGAAGCTTAAAAGTTTCGTCAAGACCACCGGCGGCAAGGGGTTGCACGTGGTGGTGCCGATCAGGCCGACGCCGTGGAACGTAGCCAAGGATTTCGCCCATGCCATCGCCGCCGCCATGGCCAAGGATGCGCCCGCCCGCTACACCGCCAACCCGATCAAGAGCCGGCGCCGCAACCGCATTTTCATCGATTATTTGCGCAACAGCCGCGAGGCGACCGCGATTGTGCCCTACTCCACCCGCGCGCGCGCCGGCGCGCCGGTGGCGGTGCCGCTTGCCTGGTCCGAACTGAGTTCGCTGCGGGCGGCCAACCAATACACGGTCAAGAATCTGTCGCAGCGGCTGTCGAAGCTGAGCGGAGACCCCTGGGCCGGCATGGGGCGTAGCGCCCCGGCGCTGCCGAAGCTCAAGTGATCGGCCGATGCCGCAGCATGCTGGTCGAAGGCGAACAGCGGATCCAGGTCTCCGGATTGGCGGCGCTGGCCTCGCCCAGGCGCACGTGCACCGTGTCCTCATCGAGCAATTGCATATAAACGGTTTTCCCGGAGCCTGGCTCCGGCGCCGGCACCACATAGATGAACCCGTGTCGGCTGTAGTCACCCTCCATATGCTTGCCGCCAGGGGTAACGACCTGCGGCCCGCGGATCGAGATACGGCGGCCACTCGACTGATGGCACCAGTCGCCGTCGATGGCGTCAGCGAATGCCGGCGCGGCCACCAGCATAAGGCCAAGCACTGCGCACGCGATTTTCAAGCTTTTGCCGAACATGATGCGCCTCCTAAGCGCAGACCATTCAATCGACCTTGGCCTCGTCGCGATACATGACCTTGTGGCGGGTCTCGCGTACCCAATCGTCGATCTGGTCGAGGGTCATGTAGTTGTCCATATCGAATTTACCCCAGCTCACGATCTGCGGCAGTGTCTTTTTCCAGCGCTTGTAAGGTGCTTTCGCCGGCACGCCGAACAGCATGATGTCGATGATTGCCAAATCGTCGGGCACGCCGAGCAGCGGGCGCAGCGACTTCTGGGCATCGTCCTGTCCGATCGCGGTCACCCACCAGACCTGATAGCCGAGCGCGGCGGCGGCCAGGTGCGCCGACATGGTCGAGGCGGCGACGCTTTGCAGAAGAATCCGCTCGGCGTTGGCCTGGTACTTTTTGTCGAGATCGGAACCGTCGAGCAACACCGGGAACGCCCGCACGAAACGGAAATCGGCCACGATCACCACGAAGCCCGGCGCGGTCGCAAGCCCGCGGTAATTGGGCGTGGGGAATTTCATCTTCAGCTTGGCGCGATTGGTGGCTTCGGCGACGAAATAATCGGCGATTTGCTGCTTCACCTGTGGGTCGGTCACGACGATGTAGTGCCAGGGCTGCGCATTGGCGCCCGAGGGCGCATGGCGCGCGGCCTCCAGCACCATCTCCATATGCTCGCGTGGCACCGCGACGTCGGGGCGGAAGGCGCGCGTGGTCAGGCGGCCCCGCACCACGTCCATCAGCAATTCATAACGCGCGAGATTGGGGGTGAACTTGGTCACGTCGTCCATTCGGGCATCTCCCCTGGCATTGGTGCGTTTTGCGCTATATTACCCGGCCTTTGCCACCCGCGTCACAGGCAACCCGCCCCGCTCGCGAAGATTTTAGGACAAGCCCATGCCCGCCAAGCGCCCTGCGCCACGCCTCGCCGTCCTTAACGAAGACCAGCTGAAAGACGACCAGCACGCGCTACTGGCCGCGTTGCGCGCAGGACCGCGCGGGGCCTCGATCACGCCACGCGGGCCGTTCGCGGTCTGGATGCACGCGCCGCAGTTCGGCCAGCTTGCGCAGGCCCTGGGCGGGCATTGCCGCTACCACACCCAGTTGCCGCCGCGGCTCTCCGAGTTCGCAATTTTATGCACCGCGCGGGCGTGGCGCGCGCAGTACGAGTGGTACGCGCACGCCCCGATGGCCGAACGGGCCGGCGTCAAACCCAAGACCATCGCGGACTTGCGCGCCGGCCGCGCACCGAAATCGGCGCCCAAGGACGAGCGCGCGATCTACGCGTTCGTGCAGGAGCTCTACAAGACCAAGCGCGTGAGCGATCGCAGCTATAAGCGCGTGCAGTCCCAACTCGGCGACACGGCTACCGTCGAGCTGGTCGGCATTCTCGGCTACTATTCGATGATATCGATGACGCTCAACGTCTTCGGCATGCTGCCGCCGGCGGACATCAAGCTTCCTTTCGCCGAGCCGAAATAGCCGCGCCGCTCTCGCACGCTATTGCATCTTCATGCCCGGCATGGCGCCACCACCGCCGTGCATGGCCCCGATGCCTTCAACCGTGAAGTCGACATCAGCCTTGCCGGCTTTGGCAAACTGCAAGGTCACTTTGACGTGCTCGCCCTTTTTGAGCGGCTGTTTCAGCCCCGCGAACATAATGTGGTAGCCGCTCGGATCGAGCGTGACGGTCTGGCCAGGCCTGATCTCGAGACCTTTCGCCAACTCCCGCATCTTCATGATGCCTTTATCCATCTTCATTTCATGGACCTCGACCGCCTTGGCAAAAGCGGCAGAACCGCCCACCAGGCGGTCGGCTTCGCTGCCGGTATTGGTGATGGTCAGATAACCGCCGCCGACCGGGGCGCCTTTCGGGGTTGCTCGCGCCCACGGCGCGGAGATTTTCAGTTTGCCGACCATGACGTCGGCGGCCTGTGCCGGAATCGTGAGGGCCGCGAGCAGTGCCGTGACCATGAATGCTGTGCGAAACATACTGGAACTCCTGATGCATGCACTCAGCGCATGAGCGCTGCGTGCGACATGACAATCGATGTGAGATGATATGCGGCGTTTCAGGCGGCAGGCGGCGCGCGCGCAACTTGCGGGCTTCGCACAGCCGGACGGAAGACCGGCTCAAGCGCCGCCGGTGCCCCCAGCGTGCCGACCTGCGCGAGGTCAAGGGCGATCAGGAATTGCGGCGGGCCGGCGAGCGCATGGACGCAGCATTGCATGCCGCAGCCAGCCGCACAGGGACAGCCGTTCTGATGGCCCGCCGGAGATTGCGAGCTTGCCACCGATGCGCCAGCCGAACAGAGGCTGATAAACGGCGAGCCGCCGATCGCCACCGACAGCGGCAACAGCAAGGCCTGCAGCGCGATCACATAAGCGGCGGCCAGCGCGATGAAGGGGCGGGAACGGCGGGGTTGACGCATGGCCGGCACTTTAGGCGGACGACCCGCCAGCGTCCAATTGCCAAACGACCGTGTGCAACGGCGCCGCCGTCGAACCGCCATGAAGACCATGCTAGGCTTGCCGATCATGGCCAAAGATCAACCGTCGCCGTCCCGGCCGGAGGGCCGCGTGGTGAAATTCCGCCGCGGCCCCGCCGGCGCGCACCTGGTCTCGGCCGTACCGCCGCCGGTTGAAGATCTCGCCAAATTCGAGCGCGGCGGCGAGGCCGACGATTACCGTCACCGGATGATGGTGAATGCGGCCGCGTTTCTTTTCGTGGTTGCATTGATCGGCGCCGGGATTTGGCTGGCCGATACCATGGCCGCGATGCGCCGTAACCAAGACTGCGTTCTGGCCGGACACCGCAACTGCGCGCCGATCGAGGTTACCAAAAACCGTTGATCAGGCATGACGCCGGTAGAAACCTGCCCGTTTGCCCTGCTTTTCCCGTTAAATGCCCGTCGCCATTGAACTTACCGCTACGCTTCGCTATACGGGCAGCCGACCGCCTGCCGGTGGAAGGCCGGCCAGGGTGCGGAAGGCGCGCCTCACGCGCTTGGGCTGTCCGATTGCCAGAACTCCAAATCAATCAGAGAGTTACCGATGTCCTCGACGTTCGATACCATCGCCAATATTATCGCCGAGACATGCGATATTCCGCGCGAGACGATTACGCCCGAAAGCCACGCCATTAACGACCTCGGCATCGACAGCCTGGACTTCCTCGACATCGCTTTTGCCATCGACAAGGCGTTCGGCATCAAACTGCCGCTCGAGCAGTGGACGCAGGAAGTCAACGACGGCAAGGCGACCACCGACCAATATTTCGTGCTCAAGAACCTCAGCACCCGCATCGACGAGCTCGTCGCTGCCAAGGGAGCCTAACCCCGTGCAGCGTCCATGCGGCTCGAGTATTTTCAACTGATCGACCGGATCGTCGACCTCGATCCGGTCGGTTTGACGATCAAATGCGCGGCGACGGTCCCAACGGCTAGCACGATCTTCGAAGGTCATTTCCCCGGCTATCCGCTGATGCCGGGCGTGCTGCTGATCGAAACCATGGCGCAAACGTCCGGCTGGCTGGTGGTCGCGGCCAATCGGTTCGAGCGCATGCCGTTTCTGGCCGCGGTCAAGGACGCCAAGCTGCGCACGTTCGTTACGCCCGGCCAGGTTTTGGCGGTCAGCGCGGAACTCAAACACGAGGGATCGGGCTATGCGATCACCGAGGCAAGCATCGCAGTCGACGGCAAATCGATCTGCGACGCCACCCTCACCTTCAGCGTGGTCACCTTTCCCAATGCCGAGATGAACAAGCAAATGCGCGAAACCGCCGCTAAAATCGGTTTTCCATCGGGGGCGCCCGCCGATGGCTGACGGCGCACGCGAAGCCTGGATCACCGGCGTCGGTATTGTCTCATGCCTGGGCGAAGGGCCGGACGCGCATTGGCAAAAGCTGATGGAGGCTCATCCGGGCGCCGACACCGCGAAATTCGCGCCGTTTATCGTGCATCCTTTGGCACCGATTAATTTCGACGCGCAGATTCCAAAGAAGGGCGACCAGCGCCAGATGGAGCCCTGGCAGCGCATCGGCACTTATGCGGCGGGCCTCGCGCTCGACAGCGCCGGCGTCAAGGGCAAGCCCGACATCCTCTCGCATATGGACATGATCGTCGCCGCTGGCGGCGGCGAGCGCGACCTCGCCGTCGACTCGACGATCCTGTCCGGCCTGCCGGGCACGGACAACCCCGCCGCGTTTCTCAACGAGCAATTGATGA
Organism: uncultured Alphaproteobacteria bacterium; assembly: GCA_963814885.1. Taxonomy (GTDB): domain Bacteria; phylum Pseudomonadota; class Alphaproteobacteria; order Rhizobiales; family Xanthobacteraceae; genus Pseudolabrys. Next base: position 263,153 of record CAWFEO010000022.1, read on the forward strand.
GCGGCCTGCGCCCGACGCTGTTCCTGGCGCAACTGTCCAACCTGCTCGCCGGCAATATTTCGATCGTGCATGGCGTCACCGGTTCGTCCCGCACCTTCATGGGCGAGGAATCCGCCGGCGTCGACGCGGTGCGCATCGCACTGTCGCGCATCACCTCCGGGCAGAGCGATATCGCACTGGTAGGCGGCGCCCATAATGGCGAGCGGCCTGATCTGTTCATGCTCTACGAATTCGGCGGCCTCAATCTGAAGGAGCGCTACGCACCGGTGTGGGAGCGCGGCAAGCCGGGCGGCTTTGCGCTCGGCTCACTCGGCGCCTTCCTGGTGGTCGAGGGCCGCGATTATGCCGAGGCGCGCGGCGCCAAGCCGCTGGCGCGGCTGTCCGCCGTGCTGTCAGACCGTTCCAAGCGCGCGCCGGGCAACGTCGGCGCCGACCTCGCCGGGCTTTGGGACAAGATCAAGGATCAGATCAAGCCCGGCCATGCCGCGGTGCTGTCGGGCGCCACCGGCGCGGAGCCCGCAACCTCCGAGGAACGGGCCTTTCTGGAGGCGCATTCCGATCTTGCCGTGCGCGCCACCGGGTCATATCTCGGGCATGGCATGGAGCCGCAATTTCCCATGAATGTGGCGCTGGCGGCGCTCGCGCTCGGGCATGGTAGTCTGTTTCCGCCCTGTGACGCGACCGGCCTGGAGCGGCCGATGAGCGGGCAATTGAGCCAGGTCCTGGTGACTGGCGTCGGACATTGGCGGGGCGAAGGCCTTGCCCTGGTGGACCGGGTCGACTGAGGGAGCACGGATAATGTCATCGACCAAGGACAAGATGGGCCGGCCGATCGTCGTGGTGACCGGGCTCGGCGTGGTTACCTCGCTCGGCGCCGGCAAAGAGGACAATTGGGCCAAGCTCGCCGCCGGCGAGTCCGGCATTCGCACGATCACCCGATTTTCGACCGAAGGCATGCGCACCCGCATCGCCGGCACTATCGACTTCCTCGGCGAACAGCCCTCGTCGGCCGCGCTGTCGGAGCGCTTCGCCGATCTCGCGGCGGAAGAAGCGATCGGCCAGTCGGGGATCGGCGCGCGCGGCGATTTTCCCGGCCCGCTGTTCCTGGCGGTGCCGCCGATTGAAATCGAATGGCCGCAACGGATCGCACTCGCCTCCAAATCGGGCGCCAATGACACCGTCACCTATGACGACATCCTGCGCGCGAGCGGACAGTTTCCCGATTACCACCCGCGCTTCCTGTTCGGCTCGGTGGCCGACAACCTGGCGGAGAAGTTCGGCACCAAGGGTTCGCCGATCTCGCTGTCCACCGCCTGCGCTTCCGGCGCCAGCGCGGTCCAACTCGGCATCGAGGCGATCCGGCGCGGCGAGACCGATGCCGCGCTGTGCATCGGCGCCGACGGCTCGATCAATCCGGAAGCGGTGATCCGGTTTTCACTGCTGTCGGCGCTCTCCACCAGCAACGACAATCCGCAAGGCGCCGCCCGCCCCTTCGCCAAGAACCGCGACGGCTTTGTCATGGCGGAAGGCGCCGGCGCGCTGGTGCTGGAGAGCCTGGATTCCGCCAGGGCGCGCGGCGCCAAGATCCTCGGCGTCATGGAAGGCGCCGGCGAAATGGCGGACTCCTTCCACCGCACCCGATCGAGCCCGGACGGCAAGCCGATCATCGGCTGCGTCGCCAATGCGCTGAAGGACGCGGGGCTCGCGCCCGAGGAGATCGACTACGTCAATGCGCATGGCACCAGCACGCCGGAAAACGACCGCATGGAACACATCGGCCTGTCGGCGGTGTTCGGCGAGCGCATGAAGGACATTCCGATCTCGTCGAACAAGTCGATGATCGGTCATACGCTGTCGGCGGCGGGCGCAGTCGAGGCGGTGTTCTCCCTGCTCACCCTGCAGCATCAGCGTATTCCGCCCACCATTAATTACGCGGTGCCAGATCCGGCGATCCCGCTCGACGTGGTGCCCAACAAGGCGCGCGACGCCAAGGTGACCCACGCGCTCTCGAATTCCTTCGGCTTCGGCGGGCAAAACGTCTCGCTGGTGATGGGCGGCGAGCCGGCCTGAGCGCCGCCGCCCGCCCCATTTAACCCATGCGCGCACTCCGCCTGATCGCCGACCGCAAGCTGGAACTTGCCGAGGTGCCCGACCCGGCTGCACCCGGCGAGGCCGAGGTGCAGGTGCGCATCAAGGCGGTGGCGCTCAATCATCTCGACCTGTGGGGTTTCCGTGGCATGGCCTTCGCTAAGCGGCAATTGCCGCTGGTGGTGGGCGCGGAGGCCGCCGGCGAGATCACCAAGGTCGCCAAGGACGTCAAAGACTTCAAGCCGGGCGACAAGGTGGTGATGTACGGCGCCATGACCTGCGGCACCTGCCCCGCCTGCCGCGAAGGCCGCGACAATCTGTGCGAGAACGTCGGCGGCATCATGGGCTTCCATATCGACGGCTTCGCGCGCGATCTCATCAACATGCCGGCGCGGCTCGTCATCCCGGTGCCCGACGGCGTCAGCCTGCGCGACGCCGCCTGCGCGCCCATCGCCTTCGGCACGACCGAGCACATGCTGTTCGACAATGCCAAGCTCAAGCCGGGAGAGACCATCCTGGTGCATGCCGGCGGCTCCGGCATCGGTTCGGCCGCAATCAAAATGGCCAAGGCGATTGGCTGCACCGTCATCACCACCGTTGGCGACGACGCCAAAGCCGCCAAAGCCAAGGCGCTCGGCGCCGACCACGTCATCAATTACAAGACCGAGCGCTTCGAGGGTGTGACGCGCAAGCTCACCGCCAAGAAGGGCGTCGACGTGGTGTTCGAGCACGTCGGCGGCGAGGGCTTCAATGCCTCCCTGCTCTGCCTCAAACGCGGCGGGCGGCTGGTCACCTGCGGCTCGACCGCCGGCCCGACCGTGACCATCAATCTGATGCAGTTGTTCCAGCAGCAGTACAAGATTTTCGGCTCGTTCGGCTGCGCGATGCGCAATATCCGCGACTGCCTGGCAAAGATCGCCGGCGGCATGGCGCCGGTCATCGATACCGAGGTTGCGCTCGCCGATTTCGAGAAGGGCCTGGAGCGGCTGGAAAGCCGGCAGGTGTTCGGCAAAGTCATCGTGACCTTCTGATGCGCTGGCAGCGCGCCCTGAAAAGCGCAGGCAACGCGGCAATCGGCGCGCTCGCGGTGGGACTGCTCAGGTTCCTGCGCCTGTTCGATCCCGACAAACTCGCTGATTTTGCCGGCTGGGCGACGCGCACGCTCGGACCATGGCTGCCGGAAAACAAAATCGGCCGCGCCAATCTCGTGGCCGCGTTTCCGGAAAAATCGTCCGCCCAGATCGATCAAATCCTGCGCGGCGTGTGGGATAATCTCGGCCGCATGGGCGCCGAATTCGCGCAATTGGATCGCATCTGGGATTGGGACCCGGCCGAGCCCGGCCGCATCAATCGTATCGTCATCACGCGCGGGCAGATCGATCGCTACATGGCGCTCGCCAATGACGGCAAGCCCGCGCTGGTGTTTGCCGCCCACCTCGCCAACTGGGAATTGCCCGCCATTTGCGCGGCAACTTATCAATTGGAGAGCGCGGTGCTCTTCCGGCGGCCAAACATTCCCGCCATCGACCGCTGGCTGACCAAGACGCGCGGCGCCAATATGGGTGAAGTTAATCAACACCGGGCTCGATGCGCCGGTGAGGGTCGCGCAGGCGTTGGAGCGCGGCGCCCATGTCGGCATGCTGGTCGATCAGTATTACGTGCGCGGCGTGGAGGTGACATTCTTCGGCCGCAAGACCAGAGCCAACCCGCTGCTGGCGCGGCTGGCGCGCCATTTCGATTGCCCGATTTACGGCACACGCGTGATCCGCCTGCCCGGCCACAGGCTTCAACCGGAGCTCAGCGACGAGATCAAGCCGGTGCGTGACGCCGAAGGCAAGATCGACATTGCCGGCACCATGCAGGCCATTACCGATGTGGTCGAGGGCTGGGTTCGCGAATACCCCGAGCAGTGGCTCTGGCTGCACCGGCGCTGGCGGCCGGAGGACGAGATGCGACGCTAGCGGTTGAAGTCCGACACTTGGTAGCCGGTTTTAGGGCGCTGAGCGGGGAAGATGCCGGGGTTAACAATTGTGCGCCAGCGCCGAACGATGTCCGCTCCACTCCGAAAGCGGACAAACGCCCCTGCAGTCGGCTTGGCCGCTTTGGGCCAGAAACAAACTCATGCGCTGCAACATGATCGGCGCAATAAGAAAGACCGCCTCGCGGCGGTCCTTCCTAGCCACAAAGAATAGTCAATTACGCAGCAACAGCCGCAGCCTTCCGCTTCCGGCGCCAACCCAGCAGACCCAACGCGCCGAGGCCGGTGCCGAACAACGGCAGCGCCGCAGGCAGCGGAACCGCTGACGGGTTGATAATGACGCCGGTTATCGTGAAGATCCCGTTCATGTTCGGGTTTAAGATGCTCCACTCCTGACTCGGGTTGGCGATCGGGATGTATGTGAATTGGTAATCGCCAGGCGTCAGGCCAGCGAATGACACACCCTGCCAGTGGGTCGGCTGTCCGAAGCTTGCACTGTCGCCGGTGCAGGAGGATGTCAGGGCTCCCGTGGAGTTGCAGCCGTAGAAGTTGGTCGTGCCGTCAATCAGGCCCGCTGGCATCGACGCCAAATAGTTCGGAATGCTCATCCAAGTGGCGTCGCCAGCGCCTGCGGCGAGCGTGAATGCAACGGTTGTGGACGCGAACGGGTTTCCGTTGACCCCGACGAGGTTCAGGCTCCCCTCGAGATGGTGACCACCATGGTCGTACGTGCCCATCCAGATGTTGACTACGCCCGGCCCGCCGTTCTCGTAGCCGATTGAGGTCGAGTGCGCGAAGACGGTTGTTGGTGCGGCGATTGCAAACGCCCCAATAGCCGCAGCTGCGGCCAATTTCCTGATCATTTTCGCATTTGGGTTCATATTATTACCCCGCTACTAAATACAATTCGCCACAGTATAAATTTTCTATAACCACATCTCGGCTGTCAAGCAGCTATGGCAGCGTCAGCGATCTATGATTACGGCAGCGTAATGTATCTAAGGTTGCAGAACCGTCAATTGCCTATTTTTAGCTGTGACAAGAGCGTGAAATGGGTGTTGGATAGCACCTAGCCGCTGGTTGAGTGCGTTGCACTGGGCAGCAGCATTGATCGAGCTGGGTATAGCGCTGAATTGTCGCAGCAGGCTCATTCGCTACTGATCACCCCGCCCCAGACCTAGCCATGTCCGCTTGGGTCAAAGACGGCCTAGCCGTCGCGCTCAAAAATCGACCTTTGTCCGTTGTTGCCCCAAAAGGCGACAAGATTTTTGCCCCCGGGCGGGCTAGGCAAGCTGGTCCTCCTCCGTAACCGAGGAGCGCGACCATGCAGGACAATGCCAATTCCGAACTGCCGGCATCGAAGCAGATACCCTGGAACAAATTGATGATGCTCTTTCCACCGCGGAACAGGTCGACCTCTGATCTATACGTGAGGGGCAGACCCCCGCCATGGTCGGAATGCGACCAAACTATTGCAGTGCTGCAAACGAACGCGATTGCCAAAAGCGGTTCGACCACACCTGCTTCGGGCTACATTTCATGTCGTGGGTATCCAGCGTCAGATTTCAACAACTATTGCCCGGTCTTCACCCGCGTCCAGATCCGGTTGATCAGGCGCTGCGCACGGGGCCCGCGCGCGCCCACGGTGTAGAGCTTGGCCATGGTGGCTGCGTCCGGATAGATACCGGGATCGTCGAGCACTTTCCTGTCCATGAATTTCTGGCTCGCCAGGTTTCCATTTGCGTACGCGACCATATCGCTGTTCTTGGCCGCCACGCGCGGATCGAGCAAAAAATTGATGAAGGCGAGCGCCTCGGACGGATGCGGCGCATCTTTCGGGATGGCGAGATTGTCGAACCACATCTGCGCGCCCTCCTTCGGGATCGCATAGGCGATCTCAACGCCGTTGTTGGCTTCGCGAGCCCGGCTTTTCGCCTGCTTGATGTCGCCCGACCAGCCGACCACCAGGCAGATTTCCCCGCTCGCCAGCGCGTTGAGATATTCCGAGGAATGAAATTTGCGCACGGCGGGCCTGATTTTTAGCATCAGATCGGCGGCGCGCGCGAGGTCTTCCGGCTTGGTCGAGTTCGGATTGAGCCCGAGATAATGCAGCGCCGCCGGCAGAATGTCGTCGGCGGAATCCAGCATGTGCACGCCGCAGTCCTTGAACTTGGCGATCAGTTCCGGCTTGAACACGACGTCCCAGCTGTCGATCTTGGCGTTCGGCCCAAGGCGCTCGTGCACCGCCTTGACGTTGTAGCCGATACCGGTGGTTCCCCACATGTAGTTGACGCCGTACTGATTGCCGGGATCGTAACCGGCAAGTCGGTTGGCGATTTCGGGCCAGACATTGACCAGATTAGGTAGCTTACTCTTGTCGAGCTTTTGGAAAATTCCGGCCATGATCTGGCGCTCGAGGAAATACGCCGTCGGCACCACCACGTCGTAGCCGGACCTGCCGGCCAGCAGCTTCGTCTCCAGGGTCTCGTTGGCGTCGAAGGTGTCGTAGACGACCTTGATGCCGGTCTGTTTGGTGAACTGGTCGAGCACTTGCGGGTTGATGTAGTCCGACCAGTTGTAAACATTGACCACGCGGTTCTGCGCGCCGGCGGGTATGCCGCCGATAATGCCGACGGCCGCGGCCAAAGCGGCAATGGCAAAGCTACGGCGCATGACAAGCCTCGGGATCGTCAGGTCTTGGTCGGAAGGCCGGCCGCCTTCCAGGCGATGATACCGCCGGCGAGGTGCGATTTGTAAGGAAAACCCCGGTCCTGGGCCACCAGCGAGGCGGTCACCGAGCGTTTGCCCGAACGGCAGGCGAACACGACCTGCCTGCCCTGCGGGTCCGGAATGGCGGCGGGGTCGAAGCGCGACAGCGGCACGATTGCCGCGTCGGGATAACTTTCCGCATTGGTTTCTTTCGGCTCGCGCACATCGACCAACAACATGCGCCCTTCCCGCAAGCCAGCGGCGACTTGTTCGGGCGTGAGGTTTTCGACTTCGTCGGCGCGCGGGATCGGATCGGTCACCGTCAACTCCGTTACCCCCGGCGCCGTTCTCTAGCCGGATTTGAATTGCGCCGCATCAGAATTTTATTATTGGCGCACGCTCTTATCCGAAATCCGTTGCCCACTTTTCGCGGTAATGCGCTTTGGCCTACACCGCCACCTGTGTTCCGACCTCGACCACGCGGCCGGTAGGGATCTGGAAGAAGTCGGTGGCGTCGCTGGCCGAGCGCGCCAGCATGATGAACAGATGATCCTGCCAGCCCGGCATGCCCGAGGTCGGCGAGGGCTTGAGCGCGCGCCGCGACAGGAAGAATGAGGTCGACATGATATCGAATTGCCAGCCGAGCTTGCGCGCCACGGCCAGCGCCTTCGGCACGTTAGGTTGCTCCATGTAGCCGAACTTCAGCGATACGCGCGAGAAATGCGACGACAGCGGCGTGATCTTGACGCGGTCGTCCTCCGGCACGCGCGGCGTGTCGGCGGTGACGATGGTAAGGATGACGTTGTGCTCGTGCAGCACCTTGTTGTGCTTGAGATTATGCAAGAGCGCGGTCGGCGCGAATTCCGGATCGCTGGTCAAAAATACCGCGGTGCCCGGCACAAAATGCGGCGGCTTCTTTTCAAGGTTACGGAACAGCGTATCGAGCGGCACCTCGGTGCGCCGCGTTTTGTTGGCGAGGATGCTCGTGCCGCGCCGCCAAGTCATGATCAACAGCACCATGGTGGCGCCGAACAACAGCGGCGCCCAGGCGCCCTCGAACAATTTCAGGAAGTTGGCCGAGAAAAAGGTGACGTCGACGACGATGAACGGCAAAATCAAGGCGACCGCCTGCCACAGGCGCCACTTCCACAATTTCCAGATGACAATGAAGGCGAGCAGCCCGTCCACCACCATGGTCGTCGCCACCGCGATGCCATAGGCCGATGCCAGCGCGCTCGACGTACGGAACAAGCCGACCAGCAGCAGAACGCCGACCAACAGTGAAATCGTGACGCGGGGGATATAGATCTGGCCGACATGGGAAGCGGAGGTGTGCAGGATGGCAAGCCGCGGCAACAGCCCAAGCCGGATCGCCTGATGCACGAGCGAATAGGCGCCGGTAATTACGGCTTGGCTCGCGATCACCGTCGCGGCCGTTGCCAGCACGATCATCGGCACCAGCACCATTTCCGGCACCAGACGATAGAAAGGATTTTCGATCGCGGTCGGGTCGGCCAGCACCTTGGCGCCCTGCCCAAAATAATTGATCAGCAGCGCCGGCAACACCAGGCAGAGCCAGGCGGTCTGGATCGGCTTGCGGCCGAAATGACCGAGATCGGCATAGAGCGCCTCGCCGCCGGTGACCACCAGGAACACCGCGCCGAGCGTAACCAGACCGATGGTGCCGTGGCTGAGCAGGAACTCGATGCCGTAGAGCGGATTAATCGCCGTGAGCACGTACGGATCGTCACGGATGTGCATGCCGCCGGCGATCGCGATCGACACGAACCAGATCACCATGACCGGCCCGAACATGGCGGCGACCTTGGCGGTGCCGCGGCTCTGCGCCGCGAACAAGCCGATCAGAATGCCGACGGCGATCGGCGCAACGTATTCGCTGAAGGCGGGCGTGGCGAGCTTGAGCCCCTCGACCGCCGAGAGCACCGAAATCGCCGGCGTGATTACGCTGTCACCCAAAAACATCGAGGCGCCGATGACGCCAACGATGAAGACAAAGGTGGTGCGCCGTCCGAGCGCGCGGCTCGCCAGCGCCGTCAGCGAGAGCGTGCCGCCCTCCCCGTTGTTGTCCGCGCGCAGCAGGATCAACACGTATTTGGCGGTGACGGTGATAATCAGCGCCCACAAGATCAGCGACAACACGCCGAGCACGATGCCGCGGGTGACCGGTTGGTTCTCGCTCGCCGCCATCGCCGCTTCGCGAAAGGCGTAGAGTGGACTGGTGCCGATGTCGCCATAGACGACGCCGACGCTGCCGAGCGACAAGGCGACAAAGCTCGGGGGCGCGACCTTGCCGGTACCCGCAAGGTCGGTCTCGGCGGAAGCTGCCGTCTCGTTCACGCCATCATTCATTGAGGTTCGTTGATCCCGCCCTGGGGGCTTGAAAGGCGGGCCTTATATCACCGCAACGGGCGAGACAATACCGGCGTTCTACGTGGTCCACCGGCCGTGCCGGCGGGCTAAAGCCCGGTTTTGCACGTTTTACGGCGTGAAATTGGCCGGAAGCGGCGGGGCTTCCCGCATCAAAGTGATGGTAACCCGGCGGTTCGGCGACATGTAGGGGTTGTCCGGAAACAACGGATCGGTATCGGCCTTACCGGCGACCATGAACACATGGCCGGTCGGCAGGCCCTCGCCGGCAAGAACTTCGCGCACGGCATTGGCGCGGTCGGCGGAGAGTTCCCAAGCGCCGTAGCCGGGCTTGGGCGGTACCTTGCTGGCGGCGGTGTGGCCCGTGATCGAGACGCGGTAAGGCATCGCCTTGAGCGCCGGCGCCATCTTGCGGATCAGCCTGCGGGTGCGCTCATAAGGCTCCTTGGCACCGTCCGGGAACATCGAACGGCCGTCTTGGTCGACGATCTCGATGTTGAGGCCCTCTTTGGTTTCCTCGACCATGATGTTCTTGGAGGCCTCGGTAATCTCCGGCATGTCCTGCAAGGCTTGGCGCAACGAGGCGGCGGCGAGCGCGAAGTCGCGGTCCTGCTTGAAACGCGCGCCATAGGCGCGCTGACGGTCATGCTCCTCGGGCGACGGCGTCGCGGATGCCTCTTTCGGATCGATATGGGCGGCGTTCTTCAGCTTCGGCCGCGTCGGCAGGCCGAGCACCTCGATGATGCCGGAATAGCGCACTTTGTCCTGCACGCCGAAGGCATCGCGCATGGAGCCGGCGACCACCTGTAACTTGGCCGCGTCCTGTGTGGAAAAGGCGACCAGCATCACGAAGAAGCTGACCAGCAGCCCCATCAGGTCGGCGAAGGTGACGAACCAGCCGTGTCCGCCGCCGTGTGCCTCTTTACGCTTTGCCATGATACGCTTTCACTACGCCGCAGCGGCCTAAGCGGCTACCGGCTCCGGCTCGTCCGCTACTTCTTCGGGTTCACTGTGGCGGTGCTTCTCGGGCAAGTAGGCGAGCAGCATTTCGCGCACCAAGGTGGGACTCTTGGCCTCGCGGATCATCAGGATGCCGTCGATTATCAGCGTGCGGTTAATCTCCTCGTCGACAAGCTTGAGGTGCAACTTGTCGGCGATCGGCAGACAAAACAGATTGGCCAGTGCCGCACCGTAGAAGGTCGCCAGCAAAGCGGTCGCCATGTAGGGGCCGAGCTTGGAGGGATCGGTCATGTTGGCGAACATCTGCACCATGCCGATCAGCGTGCCGATCATGCCGAAGGCCGGCGCGCAGTCGCCGACGGCGCGGTAGATCTTTTGGCCTTCGTCGAGATGTGTGAGGAAGTTGTCGCGGTCGCGTTCGAGATTGTCGCGGATGAAGCTGGTGTCATAACCGTCGGCGACGAAGCGGATACCCTTGGCTAGGAACGGATCGTCGATCTCGACTTTTTCAAGCCCTATCGGCCCTTGCTTGCGAGCGACCTCAGCGAGGCCGGCGATCTCGTCGACTAGGTCGCGCTGGCTCATGCGGCGCAGTGTGAAGGCATACCTGGCCCCTAGCGGAAGCCCGTGGAAAATCGCGGAGAGCGGAAACCGGATGAGCGTGGCGGCGAAGGAACCGCCGAAAATCACGATGAAGGCATGCTCGCTGACGAACATGTGCAGGTCGCCGCCCATCAAGATGACGGCACCGACGACGAGGGTGCCCGCTATCAGGCCGAGACTCGTTGCTATATCCATGACCCGACCCCACCAACGCCGACGACTTGCGGAGAACCGCCTCCACACCCGACCCTAGACGCGCGCTGTTAATTGACGGTAAAGGCTAACCGTTGGTGAAAGAAAAACGGCCCAAGCGGGCTCGGCTGGCCCGTGACCGAGCACTCAAAAGCTGCAAAAATCGCCCCAAAGGGCGTCAAACGGTGCGCCCGAGGTTAAGGACCTCTTAAAAATCGGAGGATCGACCCATGCGTGAGATCGGCCATTTCGTCGGCGGCAAGGAGGTGAGGGGGACTTCCGGGCGCTTCGGCGACATCTTCAATCCCAACACCGGCGAAGTGCAGGCCAAGGTCGCACTTGCCAAGCATTCTGAAGTCGAGCACGCCATCGCGAATTCAGAAGCCGCGCAACCGGGCTGGGGGACCACCAATCCGCAGCGGCGCGCGCGGGTCATGTTCAAGTTTCTCGAACTGGTGCAGAAGGATTTTGAGAATCTGGCCAAGCTGCTTTCCGCCGAGCACGGCAAGGTTCTCAGCGACGCGCGCGGCGACGTGCAGCGCGGCGTTGAGGTGGTCGAGTTTGCCTGCGGCATCCCCCACCTGATGAAGGGCGAATACACCGAAGGCGCCGGCCCCGGCATTGACCTGTATTCCATGCGCCAGCCGCTCGGCGTGGTGGCCGGCATCACACCGTTCAATTTCCCGGCCATGATCCCGATGTGGAAATTCGCGCCGGCGATCGCCTGCGGCAACGCCTTCATCCTCAAGCCATCGGAGCGTGACCCGTCGGTCCCGATGCGGCTCGCCGAGCTGATGTTCGAAGCGGGTCTGCCGGCCGGCATCCTGAACGTCATCAACGGCGACAAGGAAGCGGTCGACACGCTGCTCACCGACCGCCGCGTCAAGGCGATCGGCTTTGTCGGCTCCTCGGCAATCGCGGAATACATCTATTCAACCGGCACCGCCAACGGCAAGCGCGTGCAGTGCTTCGGCGGCGCCAAGAACCACATGATCGTGATGCCGGACGCCGACATGGACCAGGCGGTCGATGCGTTGATCGGCGCCGGCTACGGCTCGGCCGGCGAGCGCTGCATGGCGATCTCGGTTGCGGTGCCGGTCGGCAAAAAGACCGCGGACTTGTTGATGGAAAAGCTGATCCCACGGGTGGAGAGCCTGAAGATCGGCCCCTCCTCCGACGACAAGGCCGACTACGGCCCGATGGTCACCAAGGAACTGCTCAACAAGGTGCGCGGCTATATCGATACCGGCGTCAAGGAAGGCGCCAAGCTGGTCGTGGACGGGCGCGGATTCAAGTTGCAGGGCTACGAGAACGGCAATTTCATCGGCGGCTGCCTGTTCGACGACGTCAAGCCCGACATGACGATCTACAAAGACGAGATTTTCGGACCGGTGCTGTCAGTGGTGCGCGCCGAGGATTACGAAGAAGCGGTGCGGCTGCCGTCCGAGCACGAATACGGCAACGGCGTCGCCATCTTCACCCGCGACGGCGATGCCGCGCGCGACTTCACCAACCGCGTGCAAGTCGGCATGGTGGGCGTCAACTTCGCCATTCCGGTGCCGCTCGCCTATCACACTTTCGGCGGCTGGAAGCGTTCCGGCTTCGGCGACCTCAACCAGCACGGGCCGGACTCGATCCGCTTCTATACCAAGACCAAGACGGTGACCTCGCGCTGGCCGTCCGGCATCAAGTCGGGCGCCGAATTTGTGATCCCGACCATGAAGTGAGGGCAAGCATCCGGAATGAGGCTGGTTCCAATTGTCGGGAGCTTGGTGATCACCACATTGCTATCGGGCTGCGCCGGCGGTGAACTCGCAACACCGGCGGCCGCACCGGCGCCGACACCCAAGTTCGAGATGCCAGGCCGGTGGATGCTATCGGCGCCCAATGCACCCGCCTGCGGCATGAATTTCGAAGGCGCGCCCGGGGAGAAGCAGGGCGCGGTCGAACCGGAAGGCGGCTGCCCGGGCAAATTCTTCATGAGCCGGCACTGGCAGCTCGCACAAGGTCAGCTCACGATCAACGACCACGAAAATAAGCCGCTGGGACAGCTCAAGCTGGTCGGCGGCTATTTCCAGGGCCAATCCACCGCCGGCACGCCGGTGACGCTCGAGCGCTAGAACATTTCACCCGACAGGACTCCCATGGCCGAATATCAACTCTATTGCTTCGCCCAGTCCGGCAACGCCTACCGCGCCGCGCTGATGCTCAATCTGATCGGCGCCGACTGGGAGCCGGTCTGGATCGATTTTTTCGCCGGCGGCGCCGCGCGCACCCCGGACTATCGGGACAACATCAACGAGATGGGCGAGGTGCCGGTGCTGGTGCACGGCAAGAAGAAGCTCACTCAATCGGGCGTGATCCTCACCTACCTCGCCAACCATAGCGGCAAGTTCAAGCCGCAAGGCGAGGATGAAGAGCTGGAATCGCTGCGCTGGATCATCTTCGACAACCAGAAGGTCAACGGCTTTCTCGGGCCCTACCGCTTCCTGAAGAATTTCGCGCCCAAGGCGCCGGATCCGGCGGTGATGGCGTTCCTGAAAGGACGCATCGACGGTAATCTCGCCATCGTCGAGAAACGATTGACCGGGCGGCAATTCCTCGTCAGCGACAAGCCGACCATCGCCGACATTTCCATGACCGGTTATTTCTACTACCCGGCCGAGGAATACGGTTTCGATATCCCCAAGGAGCACCCGGCCATCGCCGCTTGGATGGAACGCATGCAGGCGCTCCCCGGCTGGGCGCACCCCTACGACCTGATGCCTGGGTATCCGTTCGGCACGAAAGGCTACCGCAATCAGTGATCGTGGTGGTGATCGTGCGCGTGGCCATGCGACGCGGCATAAGCGCCGCCTTCCGGCTCGAACGGCGCTTCTATCAATGCCAGTTTGGCGCCCAGTTCCGTGAGCAGGCTTTCGACGCCCGTTTCGCGCCGCGCGCGGATGCGGTTGGGCAGGAGCTGCACCGGCACGTGGCGGTCGCCGAGATGCCAGGCGAGCCGCGCAAGAGACGGCAGATCGGCGGCGCGCGCTTCGATTAGCGGCTCGGGCGCGGCCACCACTTCCACCAACCCGCCGTCGTCGAGAACCAGCAGATCGTCGGTGCGCAGGCGGGCGGGCGCGGCGAGTTCGATCGCGAAGCTGCCGCCTTTGACGCCGGTGACGGTGATCGTCTGCGTGCTGCGCTGGGCATAGTCGAGGATCACGGTGTCGATCACCGGACGATTTTCCCGCTCGGCGGGGACTAGGACGCTGATTGCGCGCGGCATGACCTGGGAAAGGTGGCGATCAGTTCAGACGCGCCGGGCGCTCATCATCGCCGGCAAGGCCGGGCGATGAATGCGCAAGCGGGGCTTCAGCGGCGACTTCGGCGACGCCGGCGGTGGCGGCCGCGGCATCCTTGCGCTGGTATTCGCGGTGGGACCACCAGCCAAGCGGCAAGCAGGCGAGATAGGCCAGCGTGCCGATTGTGAGCACTTCCCACGGATAGCTGATCAGCAGCGCGAAGAACAACACCACCACCACGAACACCGGCAGCACCATTTCCGGCGGCACACGCTTGCCGACCCGCTTGCCGGAAAACACCGGCAGGCGCGACACCATCAGCAGCGCGATCAGCAGCGTGTAGAAGAAGGTGAGCCACACCACCACGAGGCCAGTCGGCATGCCGAGCAAAGCGAGGTAAATCGGCAGCAGCACGGTGATGGCGCCGGCCGGCGCCGGAATGCCGGTGAAGAAATTCCCGGCCCACACCGGCCGGTTGGGCTCGTCGAGCATGACGTTGAATCGCGCAAGGCGCAGCCCCGCGCAGATCGCGAACACCAGCGCTACGATCCAGCCCGCCGACTTCAGCTCGTGCAGGCCCCAGAAATACAGGATCAGCGCCGGCGCGACGCCGAAATTGACGAAGTCTGCAAGGCTGTCGAGCTCAGCGCCGAAGCGCGAGGTGCCCTTGAGCATGCGGGCGACACGGCCGTCGATGCCGTCGAGCAGGGCCGCAAACACGATGGCCGCGAGCGCAAGCTGAATGTTGTTCTCGACCGCCATGCGGATGGCGGTCAGCCCGGCGCAAAGCGCCAAGAGCGTGATCAGATTCGGCAAGAGCGTGCGCACCGGGATCGCCTTGAAGCGGCGGTGGCGCGACGGCGGCGGCGCTGGGTCGAGTGGCTGAAAGACCATGGATGCCAGTATAGGGGTTCGGGCGTAGGCGCGCCACGGCGTGCCGGCGCCAATTTGGCGCCTCGCGTTAACGATTTAACCGCTGCGGAAAGCACGCCCGGCGTCGCCGAGCCGCAGGTCGGCGAGCACGGTTTCGCCGGCGATTGCGGTCTGACCGACAGCGACCAGCGACGCCACGCCCTCCGGTAGGTAAACGTCAAGGCGGGAGCCGAAGCGGATCATGCCGAAGCGCTCGCCGGCGCCGATGGGCTGGCCGGTCCGTACGAAGCAGACGATGCGGCGGGCGACGAGGCCCGCGATCTGCACGACCGCCACGCGCGCACCGGCGCTGTTGATCACCAGCGAGTTGCGCTCGTTGTCGGCGCTGGCCTTGTCGAGGTCTGCATTGAAGAACTTACCGGGCTGGTAAACGATTTTTTCGATCTGGCCGGCAACCGGGCTGCGGTTCACGTGGCAGTCGAACACGCTCATGAAGATGGAAACGCGCGGCAGCGGCTTGTCGCCGAGGCCGAGCTCACGCGGCGGTGGCGCCGTCGTGATCTGGCTGACGCGGCCGTCGGCGGGCGCCACCACCAGGCCGTCGCGCACCGGCGTCACGCGGGGCGGGTCACGAAAGAAATAGGTGCACCACAACGTCGCCAGCGTGCCAAGCCAGCCAAGCGGCGTCCACAGCCAGAACAGGACGAGCGCCACGAGCGCAAAGGCACCGATGAAAGGATAGCCCTCCGGGGTGATCGGTACGATTTGCCGGCGGATCGAATCGCTGATCGACATGCGCCTATTCTACTCCGCCGCGTCGGCCGGCAGGTCGATGGGCGCCGGCGCGTCCACGCCGAGTTCATCCACGACCGGCGGCGGATTGCGGTTGGGCGCAACCGGTTCTTCGCCGGCCAAAGCGAGCTTCTCGCGCGCCGCCTCGGCCTCGCGCTGCCGGTTCCACATGCTGGCGTAGAGCCCATCTTCGGCCAGCAGCGCGCCATGGGTACCGCGTTCGACGATATCGCCCTCATCCAGCACGATAATCTGGTCGGCGCCGACGATGGTGGAAAGCCGGTGCGCGATCACCAAAGTGGTGCGGCCGGTCGAGACGCGATCAAGCGCGTCCTGGATTTCCTTCTCGGTGTGGCTGTCGAGCGCCGAGGTCGCCTCGTCGAGCAGCAGGATCGGCGGGCCTTTCAAAATGGTGCGGGCGATGGCGACGCGTTGCTTCTCGCCGCCCGAGAGCTTGAGGCCGCGTTCGCCGACTTCCGTTTCGTAGCCCTTGGGCGCGAGGCGAATGAATTGGTCGATCTGGGCAAGCCGCGCCGCTTCCTCGACTTCGGCATCGCTCGCCTCCCAGCGGCCGTAGCGAATGTTGTAGCGGATGGTGTCGTTGAACAGCACGGTGTCCTGCGGCACCATGCCAATGGCTTGGCGTAGCGATTTCTGCGTCACCTGGGCGATGTTCTGGTCATCGATCAGGATGCGCCCGCCGGAGAGATCGTAGAAGCGGAACAACAGCCGCGAGATCGTCGACTTGCCGGCACCGGAGGGGCCGACCACCGCCACCGTCTTGCCGGCCGGCACCTCGAAGCTGATGCCTTTGAGAATGCGCCGCTCCGGCTCGTAGGCGAACGAGACGTTCTCGAAGCGGATGGTGCCATTCGCGACCTTGAGCGGGGCAGCGCCGGCGACATCCATGATTTCCGGCTCGCGCGACAGAATTGAGAACATGACCTCGATGTCGGTCACCGCCTGCTTGATCTCGCGATAGACCATGCCCATGAAATGGAGCGGCTGGTAGAGCTGGATCATCATGGCGTTGATCAGCACGAAGTCGCCGACCGTCTTGGTGCCGGCGCGCACCTCGAACGCGCACATCACCATGGCGGTGGCGAGCCCGACGGTGAAGATCACCGCCTGGCCACCGTTGAGTACCGCGAGCGAGGTATAGGCCTGGACGCTGGCGCCTTCGTAGCGCGCCATGGCACGGTCGTAGCGGGCGGCCTCGCGCTCCTCGGCGCTGAAATATTTTACCGTTTCGTAGTTGAGCAGCGAGTTGATCGCCTTGATGTTGGCGTCGTTGTCGCTGTCGTTCATCTTGCGGCGGATCGAGATGCGCCATTCGGTGGCGTGATAGGTGTAGACCATGTACAGCGAGACGGCGATCAGGACCACCAGCACGTAGCGCCAGTCGAACCGCCACATCAGCACGCCGGCAACGAGCGCCACCTCCACGATGGTCGGCACCAGTTGCAGGATCACCATGCGCACGATGGTTTCGATGGCGTTGCGCCCGCGTTCGAGTACGCGGGTCAGGCCGCCGGTCTTGCGTTCGAGATGGAAGCGCAGCGACAGCTCGTGCATGTGCACGAAGGTTCGGTAGGCGATCCGGCGCACCGCGTGCATCGCCACCTTGGCGAAGACGCCGTCGCGCGATTGCTGCAACAGCGCCATCAGGATGCGCATGCCGCCATAGGCAATCGTCATGGCGACGGGCACGGCCACCACGAAAGTGAGCCAATGCGCCGCCGGCGCGCTGGCGCCACTGACGAGCGCGTCGGTCGCATATTTGAAGGTGAAGGGAACGGCGATGGTGGCGAGCTTGGCCGCCAGCAGCAGAACCACCGCGCCCAGTACGCGCAGCTTCAGGTCGCGGCGGTCGGACGGCCAGATATAGGGCCACAGATGGACGAGCGTTGAAAACAGCGCCCCGCGGCTGGCGGAAATATGCGCTTCGTTTTCGGAAACCCGGTGGTGATGGTGGTGGTCGCTCATTCAAATCCCGGACGCGTCAAGGTCCTCCATATAGGAGGATTCCCCGCGACAATCACCCTCGCACCCGGCCAAAGTGCCGTTTCGGCAGGGATTTCCGCCCTTGCCTTGACGGCGCCATCGACGCAGCGCACATGCAGGCCCATGAACAAAATCGACAAAATGAGCAAAATTCAAAGAATCTGCGTCTATTGCGGCTCCGGACCGGGAACCGATCCCGCCTATGTGCGGGCCGCCCGCGTCTTCGGCGAAATCCTCGCCAAGAACGGCATCGGCCTGGTTTATGGCGGCGGTGCCGTCGGCATCATGGGCGAACTCGCCGATGCGGTGCTCAAGCACGGCGGCACGGTCAACGGCATCATCCCGGAATTCCTGATGGCGCGCGAGCACGCCCTCAAGGCCACGCAAGGTCTGATCGTCACGCGCGACATGCACGAGCGCAAGCGCAAGATGTTCGAGATGGCGGACGCCTTCGTGGCGCTGCCGGGCGGCATCGGCACGCTGGAGGAACTGGTCGAGCAACTCACCTGGGTGCAACTCGGCCGCCACAAGAAGCCGGTGCTGGTCGCCAATATCGAAGGCTTCTGGGAGCCGCTGTGCGCGCTGCTCGATCACATGCGGGCGTTGGAATTCATCCGCGCCGAGCTGAGCTTCGACCTGTTGGTGGCCGACAAGGTCGACGACATCCTGCCGATGCTGCAACAGGCGCTGGCAGCGGTGCCTGAATCAGCCAAGCGCATGACGGCGGCGGACGCCGATCGGCTTTAGCCGATCCACACTCCGCTCACTCCTACGCGAGCGGGATTCCATGGCAGGCATAAAATGAACTCTGCCGGGGAGATGCCCCGGCAGAGTCATTCGAACATTCGCCAGACTGTCTATTTCAACGCGTCGGCACCGGCCTGACACGATTGGGCATCCTGCGAACTTGCGGCTCCGCTACACCCGATTGCGCCGATGATCTTGCCGCCAACCACGAGCGGAATGCCGCCCGGGGATGCCATGGCACCTTTGAGCGTGAGGATTCCAACCGCACCGCCACCCTTGGCGAGACGCTCGGCGAACGACTGGCTTGTGCGGCGGTAGATCGCCGCCGAACGCGCCTTGTCCTGCGAGATCGTGATGGATGCATATTGGCAAGTATCCATCCGCTCAAAATAAACCAGATCGCCCGATGGCGTGACCACCGAAACGCAAAGTTGCCATTTGTTTTTCGCGGCTTCGGCCACGGCGGCGGCGGCGGCTTTCTTCGCCATCGAGATATTAATCGTTTCGCCGTAGGGCGGCGGGCCGCCCTGCGCGCGCGCATTTGCGGCAAACATAGTTGCCGCGCAGATCGCCAGCGACGTCAGTATGGTCTTACGCATGGCATTTCCTCCCAATATTTGCCGCCAAGCAATCGGCGGCACGGTTTGTTGATCGCCCGAAGCCCACGTCCACTGCGGGGGCCTCCGCAAAGCGGCACATCTTAGGGACGCCACCGCGACGCCTCAACGGGGCTAGCTCCTGCTGGCGCTGGGTCGCCATAATTCTCCGCGTACCGGAATAAAAGCGCACGGCCGGTGTTGTGGCGCGAATTGACTTGGTGGAAATTCACGGGTCTTGCTCAGCCGAAAGCACGCTATGAACTGTCCCTCAGACCCAACCGTGCCGGTAGTCCGATCGGCGGCAAAGAGACCGAAGTGGCGATTTTCGCTGGCATGTGGCCGGCGTCATGAAACCCCAATGTCAGCTCGTGGGGACGCGTGGATGGCCCGTTTATTTCGCGCTGATGAACGTCACCGCCTCGATGCGGTTGCCATCAGGGTCGCGGATGAAGGCGGCGTAATATCCTTCACCATGCTGGGGCCGCAGTGCCGGCGCGCCGTCGCTCTTACCGCCCGCGGCCAACGCCGCGGCATGGAAGGCATCGACCATATCGGTTGAGCGCGCGCGAAAGCAGACATGGGCGCCGCTGTCGGCGGTGGCCGACGTCATCCCGCTCCGCAAGTTGAGCCAGAATTCCGGATATTTCTTGCCAAAGCCGACCGTCGCCGGCCGGGCTTCCATCTGCAGAAAGCCAAGCGGCGCCAGCACGGTCTCGTAAAAAGACGTCGCCGCCGCCAGATCGCGCACGCCGACGGAGACGTGGTCGATCACGCCGGCGCTCCGGATTTCACCAGCTTGTAAATGATGGAATCCATCAAGGCCTGGAACGAGGCGTCGATGACGTTGGACGACACGCCGATGGTGGTCCAACGCTCGCCGGCCTCGTCCTCGCTCTCGATCAGCACGCGGGTCACCGCCTCGGTGCCGGCATTGAGGATACGCACGCGGTAGTCGGTGAGCTTCAAGCCGTCGATATATTTTTGATATTTGCCGAGGTCCTTGCGCAAAGCGCGGTCGAGCGCGTTGACCGGGCCGTTGCCTTCGGCCGCCGAGATCATGTTGTCGTCGGCCACCCTCACTTTCACCACCGCCATGGTCACAGTGACGCGCTCGCCCTTGGCGTTGTAGCGCTGCTCGACATTGACGTCGAACTGGGTGACGTCGAAATAATTCGGCACGGTGCCGAGGGTACGGCGCGCCAGCAACTCGAAGGACGCGTCGGCCGCCTCGTAGGCGTAACCGATGTTCTCCCGCTCCTTGACGATCTCTAGGAGGCGGCCGATGCGCGGATCGTCCTTGTTCACCTTCAATCCGATACGCTCGAGCTCACTCAGCACGTTGGAACGGCCGGCCTGCTCCGACACCAGCACCTTGCGCCTGTTGCCGACGGTTTCCGGCAGCACGTGCTCATAGGTGGCGGGATCCTTGGCAATCGCGGAGGCATGGATACCGGCCTTGGTCGCAAAGGCACTTTCGCCCACATAGGGCGCGTGGCGGTTGGGCGCGCGGTTGAGGCGCTCGTCGAGCGTGTGGCAGACATGTGCCAGTTCTTCAGCGCGGCATCGCTGACGCCAACGTCGAAGGCTGTCGGCGAATTCCTTCTTCAGCTTCAGCGTCGGGATAATGGAAACCAGATTGGCGTTGCCGCAGCGCTCGCCCAGGCCATTGAGCGTGCCCTGGATCTGGCGGGCGCCGGCGCGCACCGCGGCGAAGGAATTGGCCACCGCCTGCTCAGTGTCGTTATGGGCATGGATGGCAACATGATCGCCGGGAATGACCTTGCAGACTTCGCCAACGATCTTCTCGACCTCGTGCGGCAGCGTGCCGCCATTGGTGTCGCACAGGACCGCCCAACGCGCGCCTTCGTCATAGGCCGCCTTGGCGCAGGCCAGCGCGTATTTCGGGTTGGCCTTGTAGCCGTCGAAAAAGTGCTCGCAGTCCAGCAGCACTTCGCGGCCCTTGGCCTTGGCGGCTTTCACGCTGTCGCGGATGGAGGCGAGGTTTTCCTCATTGGTGGTCTCGAGCGCGACCTTGACGTGGTAGTCCCACGACTTGGCGACAAAGCAGATGGCGTCGGCATGCGCATCGAGCAGCGCCGCCAGCCCCGGATCGTTGGAGGCGGAGCGGCCGGGCCGCCGCGTCATGCCGAAGGCGGTGAAAGTGGTCTTGAGGCCGCGGTCCTTGGCGAACAATTCGGTATCAGCCGGATTGGCGCCCGGATAGCCGCCTTCGACGTAGTCGATGCCAAGCTCGTCGAGCATGCCGGCGATTGCCAGCTTGTCGGCGAGCGTGAAATCGACGCCATTGGTCTGCGCGCCGTCGCGCAGCGTGGTGTCGTACAGGTAGAGGCGCTCCTTGGCCATGGCCGCGTTCACCAGAGGTAGTAGTTCGATAACAAGGCGATGGCGACAACGATCGCGATACCCGCAACGATGATATGATGGCGTTTCATGGTCCTGCTCACGTCATCCGATAAAAGAAATATAGCGCGACCAGAACGGCGGCGATCAAGATGCCGAATTTGAGCACGATGTAATAGAGCCAATGACGCGGGAACGGCGTATCGGGCTTTGTCATGGTGCTCC
This sequence comes from uncultured Alphaproteobacteria bacterium, assembly GCA_963814885.1. Classification (GTDB taxonomy): domain Bacteria; phylum Pseudomonadota; class Alphaproteobacteria; order Rhizobiales; family Xanthobacteraceae; genus Pseudolabrys. The sequence continues at coordinate 284,959 of CAWFEO010000022.1, forward strand.
TCCTGCGGCGGTGAGCGGCTTCTGCAACGTGGTATTGGCCAGCCATTCGCCGGCGACCGTCACGGTATTGCGTTGTTGCGCCACATAGCCGCGCTTTTCGAAGAAGCCGCGCGCTGAGTCGGCGGCGTCAACGTTGAGCTTGGTGACGCCGCGCGAAGCGGCAAGCTTCTCCAGCGCGTCGATGAGCATGGCGGCAACCCCCTGCCCCGACACTGCCGGATGCACGTAAAGCATGTCGATCTTGTCCTTGCCGGCGAGCGAGGCAAAGCCGACCGGCGAACCTTCCATGGTGGCGATCAACGTGAGCGCGCCGGCGAGCTTGTTGGCGAAGCCGACCTCGTCCTCGGCGGCGGAGGCCCAGGCTTCCTGCTGCGCCTCGCTGTAGTCGTCGCCGGTCAGTTCCGCGATCGCGGCGCGGAAGATCTCGGCCAGCAACGGCGTATCCTCGGCCAGGAACGGCCGCATCGCCATTGTGGGATGCGCCTGCGCCATCATCGCCCGATCTCCCAGGTGGTGCCATCCTTGGAGTCCTTCAGCACCACACCCATGGCGGCGAGTTCGTCGCGGATGCGGTCGGACTCCGCGAAGTTCTTGGCAGCGCGGGCATGTTTTCTTGCTTCGATCAGAGACACCACTTTCGTCTCGTCCACAATCGTACGGCGCGGATAAGCCTGCATAAATTTGCGTTTTGATTGAGCCATCAGGCCGACAATCAAGCCGGACGCTCTGAGAGTCCGCTTGATCTCGATCTGCGCAGAGCCCGATGCCGAGCCACGGACTTCGCCGGCGATGCGATGAAGCTGGGTCAGTGCATTCGGCGTATTCAGATCATCGCAAAGCGCGCTGACGAAATCGGCATCGGGAGTTCCACTTGAATTCGTTTCGTCGCCAATGATGTCGTACCAACCATCCAATATCTTGCTGCTTTCCTCCAGGCCCCGCACCGTCCAATCCATCGGCTGGCGATAGTGCGTGCGCAGCATGTTGAGACGTACGACTTCGCCCGGCCAATCCGTCAGCAATTCGTGGATCGTCACGAAATTGCCGGCTGACTTCGCCATCTTCTCGCCTTCCACCTGCAAGAAGCCGTTGTGCATCCAGTAGTTCGCCATCACCTTGGTGTGGAATGCGCAGCGAGATTGCGCGATCTCGTTTTCGTGGTGCGGGAACACCAGATCGATGCCGCCGCCGTGGATATCGAAAGTCTCGCCCAGATGCTTCCAGGCCATGGCCGAGCATTCGATGTGCCAGCCGGGCCGACCCGGCGCCGTGATGCCAGAAGGTGACGGCCAGGCCGGCTCGCCCGGCTTCGACGGCTTCCACAACACGAAGTCCATCGGATCTTTTTTGTAGGGCGCCACCTCGACGCGGCTGCCGGCAATCATTTCATCCAAGGACCTGTTGGACAGCTTGCCGTAGTCTTGCATCGCGGCGACGTTGAACAGCACGTGGTCTTCCGCCACATAGGCGCAGCCAGCCTGCACCAGCCGCTCGATCAGTTCCTTCATCGCCTCGATATGCTCGGTGGCGCGCGGCTCCACCGTCGGCGGCAGGCAGCCAAGCGCCTGTACGTCTTCCTTGAAATTCTTGTAGGTCTCCTCCGTCACCTCTTGGATCGACACGCCGCGCTCGGCCGCGCGCGCGTTGATCTTGTCGTCCACGTCGGTGATGTTGCGCACGTAAGTGACGTGCTCGGGCCCATAGATGTGCCGCAGCAACCGGAACAAAACGTCGAACACGATGACCGGGCGCGCATTGCCGATATGGGCGAAGTCATAGACCGTCGGCCCGCACACATACATGCGCACGCGCGCGGGATCGATCGGGGCGAACACCCGCTTCTTGCGCGTCAGCGTATCGTAGAGCTGAAGCTCCATAGCAAGACACCCATCGGCCCCGCTGGCCGGGCGTCCTTGAGCTCTCGAAGATGAGAAAAGACGGCCGCAGCCAGCGTGGTGCGCTAGCGAATAATCTCGCGGCAAATGCCGCAGATATGGTTAAGGCCGTTCATCAGGGCCGCACAATGGTGGGTCGGGCGCAACCCGTCAAGAGGCGCCCGCAACCGTCGCTAACGCCGCGGAAACGCCCGCCAGACGCTGGTTAAGCGGCTCTTAACGCTTTCGCTCGCATTCTCGGCACCGGCGCCGTGGGAAGCGTCTCGGGGGAAGTGGGCGATATCATGCGGACGCTTGTGGTCGGTCTCGCCGCCGTCTTGTGTTTGTGCCTCGCCAATGCCGCGCAAGCTGAGCGGCGCATGTTCATCATCGGGGCCGATGTGGGCGGCTACGGCGTGGACCGTTGCCTCGCCGGCAGCGAGAAATGCGGTAGGGCCGCGGCCAACGCCTATTGCAAAGGACACCGGTTCGTGGCGGCCACGTCCTACCGCAAGGTCGACCGTGACGACATTACCGGCACTATTCCGGCCGGCGGTAGCTGCAGCGGCAACCGGTGCAACGACCTGGTGGCGATCGTCTGCACGCGCTGACGGCGGCGAAAACATCCATTCAATGCCAGCGCCCGGCTTCGGCCGGGCATTTGTTTATTCAAATCTCGCGGCCGATCAGCGCATCGACCGACCATGCGCCGCCGCCGCGCACGAGGAAATGCAGCACCACGATCGACCAGAACAGCGGATATTCGATGCCGCGGTTTTCCCAGTGGAATCCGAATTGCCAGTGGTAGGTGACGATGGCGACGGCGAGAAAACCGATGATCGGCACCGCCACCAGCCGCGTCAAAAAGCCGAGCGCCAGGCAGAGGCCGCAGACGAATTCGACCACGCCCACCACATAGGCGAAGAACAGCGGATTGCCGAAGCCGACGCTGCCGAGGAATTTGGCGGCGGCGGCGGTGTCGCCGAACAGGATCGGAAACCCGTGAATGGCAAGCGAGCCGCCGGCAACCAGGCGAATCAACGGCTCGGTAACCGGCGCCAGCGCGCGGTAGACCGCGCCCAGCCATGGAAAAACGAGACGCGGCGATTTTTGCATGACCGTCCCCAGCCGTTTTCGCGCCGAGCGTAGCACGGGTTCATCCACAGCCTGCCGGGAACATGGATGACGTGGCGGCGGGGCGCTGCAACGAGGGCGCCGCGCCGGTCATATAAATCCTTTTGCTCAACCGTTTCGGGACGATCCTGCTCGCCGTGATCTTTGAGCGGCCTGGGCAGGGCTTGCTGTCGCGCCGGCTCGCGGCCTTAAGGACCTGGCCAAGCCACAAAAATTTTCCGCCTCGTCAATAGCTTAGAATTATTCTAAATTAGTTGCGCGCGGTCGCAACTTCCGCCAAAGTGCACGCCGTGCGCGTGAAAACCGGCTGCCGCAATGGGTAGCCGTATGCGCGAAATGCGGGCCGCCTATCGATGACCGACCTGAGTGTCCAAAGCATGCCCGCCCCTGCGCCCGGCGCCGATCAGGCGATGCTCAAGCTTGATGAGTTCCTGCCCTATCGTCTCAACGTCTGCTCCAGCCTCGTTACCCAGGCGCTTTCGCGCATTTATGCCGAGCGCTACCGCATGGGCGTGGCGGAATGGCGGGTGCTGGTAACGCTGGGCGAGTTCGGCCTGATGACCGCCAAGGCGATCGGCACGCACAGCCACATGCACAAGACCAAGGTGTCGCGCGCGGTCGCACAGCTCGAGCGCCGCAAACTGGTGTCGCGCCGGGCTAACCGTGCCGACCTGCGCGAGGCGTTCCTGTCTCTCACCCCGTCCGGCCGGGCCATCTACAACGAGCTGGCGCCGGCGGCGCTCGATTTCGTGCGCCAACTGCTGGAAACGGTGGATCCGGCCGAGCGCGCCGCGCTCGGCCGCGCACTCACCAAACTGATCGAGCGCTCGGAACAACTGAGCGCCGGTGTCGTCACCGCCCCGGCGCCGCGCTAGATTGCCGGCAACGCCAGCCGGGACACATGCCTTGAAACTTTATACCTATTATCGCTCGTCCGCCGCCTACCGCGTGCGCATCGCGCTCAATCTCAAAGGCCTGCCCTATGAGATGGTGCCCGTTCATCTGACCAAGGACGGCGGCCATCAGCGCAAACCGGAATTCTTCGCCCTTAACCCGCAGATGCGCGTGCCGGCGCTCGCGCTTTCGGGCGGCGACGTGCTGACCCAATCGCTCGCGATCATCGAATATCTCGACGACATCCATCGCGAGCCGCCGCTGCTGCCGGCTGACCCGCTCGCGCGCGCTCATGTGCGGGCAATCGCGCAGACCGTGGCCTGTGACATTCATCCGCTTAACAATCTCATTGTGCTGCAATATCTCAAGCGAGCCCTGAAGCACGAGCAGGCGGAGATCGACGCCTGGTACCATCACTGGGTGATCGAAGGCTTCAAGGCGATCGAGGCAATGATCGCGCCGGCGCCTTTTGCCTGCGGCCCACAAGTCAGCCTGGCCGACGTCTGCCTGGTGCCGCAGGTGTTCAACGCGCGGCGACTTAATGTTCCGCTCGAGGCGTTCCCGAAGATCGTCGCGGTCGAAACCGCCTGCCTGAAGCTGCCGGCCTTCGACAAGGCGCGGCCGGAGAAGCAGCCGGATGCGGAGTGACGGAAGGCAGCGCGCCTGCTAGACCGCCCTCCGGCAACCGTCCGTCCTCCCCCACCGGCGCAAACCATCCGTGGTCCAAAGCAATATCCTTCGTGTCGTCCTCTGGATGGTCGGCACTTTGCTATCGTTCTCGGTCATGGCGATCTCGATCCGCGAGTTGGCCCGGGGCGGCTTCAGCATTTTCGAAATCCTGGCGATCCGCAGTGGCGGCGCGCTGATGATCCTGCTGGTGCTGCTGTTGCTGCGCCCCGATCTGCGCGTGCACGCGCTGCCACGGCGCATGGGCCTCAACACGCTGCGCAACACCGTGCACTACGCTTCGCAATATTCATGGGCGCTCAGCCTGACCATGCTGCCACTCGCCATGGTGTTCGCCCTCGAATTCACCATGCCGGCCTGGACCGCGCTGCTCGCGGTCTGGCTGTTGCACGAGCGCATGACGCCGAGCCGCCTCGGCGTGGTGGTATTCGGGCTGATCGGCGTATTGGTAATCTTGCGGCCGGGCATCGCCGACTTCAATCCGGCGGCGTTCCTCGTGCTGGCGGCGGCCTTCGGCTACGCCATCACCATGATCACGACCAAGCAGTTGACCAGGACCGAAACCACCTTCGGCATTCTATTCTGGATGGCGGTGCTCCAGTTTCCACTCTCGCTCATCGGCAGCGACCCGAGCGTCTTTCTGCATCTGCATGCCGCCCAAATCTTTCCCGTGCTCGGGGTCGCCATTGCCGGATTGACGTCACATTACTGCCTCAGCAATGCCTTCCGTGCCGGCGATGCCACGCTGGTGGTGCCGCTGGACTTCATGCGCATTCCGCTGATCGCGGTGGTGGGGTGGTTCCTTTACGGCGAACCGCTCGACGTGTTTGTGCTGCTCGGCGCCTTGATCATCGTCGGCGGCGTGCTCTGGAACCTGCGCGCGGAGACCGCGCGGGTGTATTAGTCCCGACTTCAGAACCATCCTCGCGCTGCCATAATTTAGGGGTTAGAGTAGTCATTATGAGGAGAATCATCCTAATTTTTGCCGCCGTTGCCCTGTTGCCGGGCGGGGCCGCGCTCGCGCAGTCGCAAAACCCGGTTTGTCAGCGGCTCGAAACGCAACTGACCTCGCTCGACCGCGGCAACAGCGACCCGACCCGCGCCGACCAGATTCGCCGGGCGGACGACGCCGTCAACCGCCAGCAGTTCGAGGTCGACAAGCTGGTATCCCAGGCGCGCCACATGGGCTGCGGAAACATCGGCTTTTTCTCGATCTTCGTGACCCCGCCGCGGCAATGCGGCGCGCTCAACCGCCGCATCGACGAGCAACGCAACGTCCTTGACCGCATGCAGAACCAGCTCGAGCGGCTGAATGGCGGCACCACCGAACGCGCGGCCCAGCGCCAATCGCTACTGATCGCGCTCGCCGACAACGGTTGCGGCCAGCAATATCGCGCGGCGGCGCGCGCCGGCCGGCAAGGTGGCTTCTTCGACCGCCTATTCGGCGGCGGCAACATTTTCACCTCGCCGCCCGGCGAGATGGGCGGCACCTATCGCACCGTCTGCGTGCGCACTTGCGATGGCTACTATTTCCCGGTTTCGTTCGAAACCACGCCCGACCGCTTCCGCGAGGACGAGCAAACCTGCCAGCGCATGTGTCCGGCAGCGGACGTTCAGCTTTTTACCTACCACAACCCCGGCGAGGAAATGGCGCAGTCGGTGTCGCTCAACGGCCGGCTCTACACCGAGCTTCCGACCGCGTTCCAATACCGCAAGGCGATCACTCCGGCATGCAGCTGCCGGCGGCCGGGCGAAAGCTGGCTCGAGGCGCTGCAGTCGAACGGCGCCGACGACACGCTGGCCCCCGGCGACGTGGTAGTCACCGACCGCAACGCCAACCAGGTGTCCCGGCAACCGGCTGCGGCGGCCAAGGCCAAGCAGACCGGTCAGGCCAAAGCCAAGACGCCTGCGGCGATGGTCGAAGCGCCGGGCAAGCCCGACAAAACCAAGCGCAAGGTGCGCGCGGTCGGGCCGACTTTTTTGCCGGCACACTGAGCGCAAGTCTGCACGATCAATAGTCGAACGCTTCGCTCTTGGCCGGCTTGCCCTTGACCAGCGATGGGTCCGGCGCAGGCAGCGGCGTGCCGGGGTCGCGGAAACGGTTGGTGATCGGATAACGGCGGTCGCGGCCGAAATTCTTCAGCGTAACCTTCACGCCCGGGGCCGCCTGGCGGCGCTTGTATTCGGCGATGTTGAGCATGCGCTCGACCCGCATCACGGTGTCACGGTCAAAGCCCTCCGCAATGATCGCCGCGACGGATTCCTCGCCTTCCACCAACCGCTCCAGGATCGGATCGAGCACATCGTAAGGCGGCAGCGAGTCCGCGTCTTTCTGGTTCTCGCGCAGTTCTGCGGTCGGCGGGCGTACGATGATGTTCTCGGGGATGACCGTCCCGCCGGGGCCCCTGGCGCCTTCCGGTTTCCAGGCGTTGCGTAGCCGCGCCAGGCGGAACACCTCGGTCTTGTAAAGATCCTTGATCGGATTGAATCCGCCGTTCATGTCGCCATAAAGCGTAGCGTAGCCGACCGACATTTCAGACTTGTTGCCGGTGGTCACCAGCATGAGATGAAACTTGTTGGAGATCGCCATCAGCGTCGTGCCGCGCGCGCGCGCTTGCAGATTCTCCTCGGCGACGTCGCGCGGCAAGCCCGAAAAAATCGGCTTGAGCACGTCCTCAAAGCCTTCCACCGCCGCCGCAATCGGCAGAATCGAATAGTCGACGCCCAGCGCCTTGGCACAGCCCGCGGCATCGTCGAGAGATTCCTGCGCGGTGAACTTGTAAGGCATCATGATGCAGCGCACGCGCTCGGCACCCAACGCATCGACCGCCATGGCCGCACAGAGCGCGGAATCGATGCCGCCGGACAAGCCCAGCACGACGCCGGGAAAGCCGTTCTTGTTGACGTAGTCGCGCAAGCCGAGCACGCAAGTGGCATAGTCGGCCTCGTCGCCTTCTAGCGCGGCGATTTTGGGGCCGCCGTCGCAGCGCCAGCCATTTCCCTGGCGCGACCACTGCGTCGTCACAACCGCTTCCTGGTAGGAACACAACTGGAAAGCCAGCGAGCAATCGCCGTTCAAGGCGAGCGAAGCGCCGTCGAATACCAATTCGTCCTGGCCGCCGACCTGGTTGGCGTAAATCAGCGGCAGGCCGGTTTCCTTGACGCGCGGGACAATGACATTGAGCCGCTGATCGGCGACACCGTGGCGATAGGGCGAGCCGTTCAGCACCAGCAGGATTTCGCCGCCGGTCTCGGCGATACATTCGGCCGGTTCTGGGCCCCAGATGTCCTCGCAAACCGGCAGGCCCAGCCGCACGCCGCGGAAATTCACCGGGCCCGGCATCGGACCGGCCGCGAACACGCGCTTTTCGTCGAACACGCCGTAGTTCGGCAGATCGACCTTGTAGCGCAGAGCCGCGATCGCCCCGCCGTCGAGCAGCGCCGCCGCATTGTAGAGCTTGCCGTTTTCGGGCCAGGGCGTGCCGACCACCAGCGCGGGGCCTTCCACCGCCGTCTCGCGCGCGAGCTGCTCGACCGCGGAGCGGCATGCGGCCTGGAACGCCGGCTTGAGCACCAGGTCCTCGGGCGGATAGCCGGATATGTACAATTCGGGGAAGACGACCAGATCGGCACCCTGGGCGGCTGCTTCCGCGCGCGCGCGGCGCACCTTATCCGCGTTGCCGGCGATATCGCCGACCGTGGAATTGAGCTGCGCGACGGCGATCGCGAGCTTATCGGCAGGGCGTGCGTTCATGGAAGAAATGGTCTACCGCCTGCCCCCGCGTCCGGCAATCTCAGGGGCCAAGCGCCGGAATGACTGCCATGCCGAATAAGGCTAGAGGCCCGCGGCGGCCGGCATGGGCGCCGCCCGCCCGGACCGCTCCTTCTTGAGCAGTTCGGCCAGCAGGAAGGCCAGATCGATCGCCTGTTCGGCATTGAGCCTCGGATCGCAAACCGTGTGGTAGCGGTCGTTGAGATCGGCATCCGAGATGGCACGCGCGCCGCCGGTACATTCGGTGACGTTCTGGCCGGTCATTTCCAGGTGTACGCCGCCGGCATAACTGCCTTCCGCCTGATGCACTTCGAAGAAGCTGCGCACCTCTTTCAGGATGAGATCGAACGGCCGGGTCTTGTAGCCGGTGGCCGAGGTGATGGTGTTGCCGTGCATGGGATCGCAGGACCAGACCACCGCCTTGCCTTCGCGCTTGACCGCGCGGATGAGCGCCGGCAGATGCTCGCCCACTTTGTCGGCGCCAAAACGGCAGATCAGAGTGAGCCGGCCGGCCTCGTTATCCGGGTTGATAATGTCGATGAGGCGCAAGAGATCGTCGGGTTTCAGCGACGGTCCGCATTTGAGTCCGATTGGATTCTTGATGCCGCGCGCATATTCGATATGGGCGTGATCGAATTGCCGCGTGCGGTCGCCGATCCACACCATGTGGCCGGAGGTGGCGTACCAGTCGCCGGTGGTCGAATCGACGCGGGTGAAGGCCTGCTCGTAGCCGAGCAGCAGCGCCTCGTGGCTGGTGTAGAAATTGGTGGTGCCGAGCGCGCTATCAACCGCAAAAGTGAGACCGCAGGCGCGCATGAAATTGAGCGCGCCGGACACGCGATCGGCCAGATCGGCATAGGCCTTGGACTGCGGCGAGCCGCTCACCGACTTCAGCATCCATTGATGCACGTTCTCGACGCTGGCGTAGCCTCCCTTGGCGAAGGCGCGCAGCAGGTTCAGCGTCGCGGCCGACTGACGATAGGCTTCGATCTGCCGGCGCGGATCGGGCCGGCGCGCGTTTTCGGTAAACGCAATGTCGTTGACAATGTCGCCGCGGTAACTCGGCAGTTCCTTGCCGTCCCGTTTCTCGGTCGGCGACGAGCGCGGCTTGGCGAACTGGCCGGCGACGCGGCCGACCTTCACCACCGGCAAGGCGCCGGCATAAGTGAGCACGATCGCCATCTGCAGGAACACGCGGAAGAAGTCGCGAATATTGTCGGCGCCGTGTTCGGCGAAGCTTTCCGCGCAGTCGCCGCCCTGCAACAGGAAAGCCTGGCCGGCGGCGACCTCGCCGAGCGACTTTTTCAGGTTGCGCGCCTCGCCCGCGAACACCAGCGGCGGAAAAGTCGCCAGTTGTTTCTCGACCTCGGCCAGCGCCTGCCGATCCGGGTAATCCGGAACCTGCAGAATCGGTTTGCTGCGCCAGCTATCCGGGGTCCAACGTTCGGGCATCACGAAAACTCCAACGGTTTTCCGGGGTTATATACGAAAGCCCGGGGCTGAAACCAGCACTTCGAGAAACCGTGGTTATTGAGGGCTATTCGGCCGCCGCACGGCCGTAGCTGACGGCCTTCTCGCGCAGGGTGACCAGTTCCTCGGCTGCGGTCGGATGCACCGCCATGGTGGCGTCGAAATCGGCCTTGGTCGCCCCCATCTTCACCGCCACCCCGATGATCTGGATCAACTCGCCGGCATCGGGCCCGGCGATATGACAGCCGACCACGCGGTCCGTCGTGCCGTCGACCAACAGCTTCATAAACGAGCGAGTGTCGCGCCCGGACAGCGTCGCTTTCATCGGCCGGAACGTGGTCTTGTAGACGTCGACCTTGTCGAGCCGCTCGCGCGCCTGCGTTTCGGTCAGGCCGATGACGCCGAGCTCGGGCTCAGAGAACACCGCGGTCGGCACGTTGCTATGGTCGACCGGCGTCGGCTTGCCGCCATAGACCGTGTCGGCGAAGGCATGGCCTTCGCGAATGGCCACGGGGGTAAGATTGACGCGATTGGTGACATCGCCGACCGCATAGATGTTCGGCACCGACGTGCGCGAATACTGATCGACGTTGATACCGCCATGCTCATGGATTTTCAGGTGCACCGCGTCCAGCCCGAGCCCCATGACATTGGGGCGCCGGCCGATCGCAAACATCACCTTGTCGGCGGCAATCGTACTGTTGTCGGAAAGGCGCGTGACGAATTCGTCGCCCGATGCCTCGATCGCCGCGACGGTGTGGCCGCAAGTGACGGTGATGCCACGGGTGCGCATTTCATTGCGCAAATGCTCGCGCACGTCGTCGTCGAAGCCGCGCAGGATATTTTCGCCGCGGTAAACCAGCGTCACCGCGCTGCCCAGCCCCGCGAAGATGCAGGCGAACTCCACCGCGATATAGCCGCCGCCCTGGATCACGATACGCCTGGGCAGTTCGGGCAGATGAAACGTTTCGTTCGATGAGATGACGTGCTCGAGGCCGTGGATGTGCGGACCCATATGCGGCCAGCCGCCGGTCGCGATAAGAATCGTCTCGGCGCGCACGCGCGCACCGGTCGCTAGCAAACGCACCGTTTGCGCGTCTTCGATGACCGCGCGGCTCTTGGCCAACTCAACATTGAAGCGTTCGAGCGTGTTGGTGTAAGCGGCTTCCAGCCGGGTCACTTCGCCCTCAACATTGGCGGTCAGCGATGGCCAGTGAAAGCTTGGCGTCGGCACGCTCCAACCAAAGCCGGCGGCGTCCTCGAATTCCTCGGCAAAGCGAGAGGCATATACCAGGAGTTTCTTCGGCACGCAGCCGCGGATGACGCAGGTGCCACCGACACGGAATTCCTCGGCGATCATCACGCGCGCGCCATAACCGGCCGCAACCCGCGCCGCCCGCACGCCGCCGGAGCCCGCGCCGATGACAAAAAGATCGACGTCGTGATCTGCCATCAATCCCTATCTTCGTTCTCGCCGCCGCGGCGCCGCGCGATCTGGCTTGCACCCATCACAGATTATGGCCCTTTTTCTTGAGCTCATCGCGCATTTGCGCGGTCACCTGTTCGGACAATTTATTGGCCCAGTCCTGCGCAAATTTCATGCTGGAGTCGACGACGACCGGTTGCTGCGCGAGCATCTTCTTGCCGGCCGGCGACCGGTAGAAGGCGAGAATGTCCTTGAGCTCCTGCTCGGTGAAGTGGGTCGCATAGAGCCTGGCAATCTCGTTGGTCACTTCGGAAAAGCGCGGCTGCAAATCCTTGCGCATCTTGGCCGCGATCTCATTGAGATCCTTGGCAAGGCCGGGGTCCTGTTGCAGGTACAAAAGCTTCGCCTGCTCAATCACGCCGGCGATCAGAGGATTGAACAGGCCGGTGGCGCCGGTGACTTGGATGAGCTGCTTGGCGACCAGCAAGGAAGACGCAGACGGCTGCTGGGCGGAAACGGCCGGGCTCGCCGCGACCAGCGCGACGGCGATTGCAGCCGGCCGAACGGCGCGTTGAAGGGCCTTAATGACGCTCATCTGCATAACTCCGTTTCGTTCAAGGTATCAGGGCCGCTCGATCAGCTTGACGCCGTCGGGTCCTGCCACAATAGCCATTTGTGCGAGATCAATGAACAGACCGTGCTCCATGACCCCTGGAATGCCACAAAGCGCATGCGCCATCGCTTTGGGATCGTCAATCCGGCCAAGCGCGGCGTCGACGATCCAGTGGCCGCCATCCGTGACGAAAGCAAGGCCGTCCTGCCCTTGCCGCAATGCGAGGGTGCCCGGCCGCGGGATGGTTGCGACGGCATTTTCAAGCTCCCGAAGGGTCGCGGCCACGCCAAACGGGGCCACTTCGACGGGCAGCGGATAGCGGCCGAGCGCGTCCACCCATTTGCTCTGATCGGCGATCACGATCATGCGCGCGGAGGCTGCGGCGACGATCTTTTCCCTTAAGAGAGCGCCACCGCCCCCTTTGATCAGGCTCAGATCGGGGGCGATCTCGTCGGCGCCGTCCACGGTCAGGTCGAGCGCTGCCACCTCATCGAGTGTGGTCAGCGGGATGCCGCAGCGTTCAGCCTGGTCGTAGGTGGCTTGCGACGTCGGTACCGCGACGATGTCGAGCCCGGCGCGCACGCGCTCGCCGACAAGGTCCACGAAATGCCGCGCGGTTGACCCGGTGCCGAGCCCGAGCCGCATTCCGGGACGCACGAATTCGATGGCGCGAGCGGCGGCTGCGCGTTTTTGGGCCTCGGCGTCCATCGGGAACCGTTTGATTCGTCGCGCGTGGATCGGGAATGCTATTTTCCCCGCCTATCTAGCCTCGATCGTCACGGCTGAATAGCCGAAAATCCGGGGCGGCGGCCGCAGGCGGCGAACGGCCTTGCTTCGCCTGCGAGCGGACATTAACGATGCGCCATGGCCGCCCCCACCATGGTCTTCGACCTCGACGGCACCCTGATCGATACCGCACCCGATCTCGTCGATACGCTCAACCTGATATTTGCGCGCGAGGGCCTGTCGCCGGTGCCGTACGACACCGCGCGTAACCTGATCGGCGGCGGCGCCCGCATGATGATCGCGCGCGGCGTCGAGGCCGAGGGCCGCATATTTTCGCAGGGCAAACTCGAACAAATGTTCGCCGATTTCATTGCGTACTATTCCGAACATATTGCCGACCGCTCGCAGCCCTTCCCTGGGCTCATCGACACCCTCGATACATTGGCGAACGACGGCTGGCGCTTCGCCGTCTGCACTAACAAACTCGAACGCCTGTCGCTCAAGCTGCTCGATCAGCTCGGCCTTGCCGAGCGTTTCGCGGCGATTTGTGGACAGGATACGTTCGGCGTGCAGAAGCCCGATCCGGAAGTGCTGCGCCGCACAGTCGCAGCGGCGGGCGGAAAGCTGCAGAACGCAATCATGATCGGCGATTCCCTCACCGATATCCGTACCGCGCGGGCGGCCGGTATTCCCGTCATCGCGGTCGACTTCGGCTATACCGAACGTCCAGTGGCGGAATTCGATCCCGACCGCATTATCAGCCGTTTTGCGGAATTACCGGCGGCCGTTGCTGGACTTTGCATCGCAAAATGACCGTGACGCGATCCCAATATGGTTAACGCGGCGAGGTCAACGGCCCCTCCGAGAGTTGCACCCACCCGCGGCGACCCGTATCCTATAGCGATGGGCAGGTGGCGCTCGTCGCCTGAGTGGACGGGTCTCGTGCAATGTACAGAGTAATCGCGATCGTGGGCGCTGGGCTTGTCCTCGCGGCTTGCTCGACCGACAGCAAAAACATTTTTGGATTCGAACCGGCAAAAGACACCGTTCGCTTCGAGTCCGAACCGCCGGGCGCAGAAGCAAAGACCTCCACTGGGGAAACCTGCCGTACGCCTTGCGCTCTCGCGATGCCGGCCGACAAGCCCTTCACGGTCACGTTCACCCTCACCGGCTATCAGCCCGACACCGAACAGCTTCAATTCACCTCCATGGGGGACGGTACGTCGAAATTGCGCCCTAACCCCGTGCTCGTGAAACTCACCGCGGTGGCGCCGCCCAAGAAGAAAGTGCGTCGGAAGAAGACGGCCACCAAGCCGAAGCCCAAGCCCAAACCGGTGGCTGCCAAGCCAGCGCCGGCCGCCCCGCCGCCGATGACGCCGGCGCCACAGCCGCAAGCAACGTCGCCCTGGCCAGCCGCGCCGCCGCCACCGCCGTCACGCTAACACCGCAAAGCCAGCGTTGGCGTTGAATGGCGACGGGGCTTATAGCCGCGTCGATTCCGCGCGCGCAGCCGTCGGGTGGACGACCTAGCCAATATCCGCCACTATCCCTATATCGAATAAGAGCGGACCAAAGAATCCGCGCCGCAGGGATGGATTATGACCGCGACTAACGGAAGTTCGATGCTTGAACTCGAGCGCGCCAGCGGCCGCCCGCGGCCTCTGATCGATCCGTTTCGTCGCGCCATCACATATTTGCGCGTCTCGGTGACAGACCGCTGCGATTTCCGCTGCGTCTATTGCATGTCGGAGAACATGACGTTTCTGCCAAAGGCCGATGTCTTGAGCCTGGAGGAACTCGACCGATTGTGCAGCGCATTCGTCGCCAAAGGCGTGACCAAGCTGCGCCTGACCGGTGGCGAGCCGCTGGTGCGGCGCGGCATCATGACCCTCGTCTCCTCGCTGTCACGCCATCTCGAAAGCGGCGCGCTTCAGGAGCTGACGCTCACCACCAATGGCTCGCAACTTGTGCGCTACGCCGCCGAACTAAAGAGCCACGGCGTTGAACGCATCAACGTTTCGCTCGACACGCTGGATGCCGATAAGTTCCGCGCCATCACGCGCTGGGGCGAGCTCAGCAAGGTGCTGGCCGGCATCGATGCTGCGCAGACGGCGGGCCTCAAGGTCAAAATCAATGCGGTAGCGCTCAAGGGTGTCAACGAGGACGAACTCGCCGACATGCTCACCTGGGCGCACGGCCGCGGCATGGACCTGACGGTGATCGAGGTGATGCCGCTGGGTGACGTCGATGAAGCCCGGCTTGACCAATATCTGCCGCTGTCGATGGTGCGCGCGCGGCTGGCCGAACGCTTCACGCTCGAAGACATCGACTATCGTACCGGCGGTCCGGCGCGCTATGTGCGCGTCAAGGAAACCGCCGGACGGCTCGGCTTTATCACGCCGCTGACTCATAATTTCTGCGAATCCTGCAACCGAGTGCGCATCACTTGCACCGGCACGCTCTACATGTGTCTGGGCCAGGAGGACGCCGCCGACCTGCGCCGCCCGTTGCGTGCTGCGGAGAGCAACGATCTGCTCTATGCCGCAATCGACGAGGCGATCGCCCGCAAGCCCAAGGGCCATGATTTCGTGATTGATCGGCGACACCGGCGCCCGGCGCTCTCGCGCCACATGAGTGTGACCGGCGGGTAAAGCACGATCCCGAAAAGCAGGCCCTCGACCTGATCGAGGATGGGAACCGGTTTTTCGGAATAGGACCCGCGCCAACGAAAGACTACGCCGCCCGCGCCGTCACCAAGTCACGCAACTCCTCCGGACGAAGCCGGGCGGGCGCGAAACTCACTCCGAATTGGTCGCCGCCACGCACGATTTTCCCGGCAATCGCATTCATGCCCGGGAACGTCAGCGCGATTTGATCGCCGACCGCCAGTCGCTCGACGGCGTCGATGCGCGCGCCGCCCTGACTGACGTCATGAACCGCGACATCGACGGTGTGATCGCCGCACTCCAGCCGCGCGCTCAAATTCACATCGTAACGGGGAAATTCGCGCAAATCGGCCTTGACCGCCTTGCGCACGATTTCGGGAATCTCGCGGCACAGAGTCTGCGATGTCGACTGCATCGCGCCCGCCACGGCCGAAACCTCCTGCGCGGTCGCGCGCGAGTGGTACACCATGTCAGCTATGCCGGTCATGCGCCCGGCAACGTCCGACACGGCGGCGCTGCTTTCGTGCGCACTGACCGCGAAACTTTCGGTCGCGACCCGTTGCTGCTCGATCGCCGTGGAAACCTGTTCCGTGACGTCGGAGAGCTGATCGATCACCTCCCCCACGCTCGCCAGCGAGGCCACCGCTTCGCGCGTGGTGGATTGAATCTCGGCGATTTTGGCGCTGATCTGTTCAGTCGATTTTCCGGTCTGCGTCGCCAAGGTCTTGACCTCGGACGCGACCACCGAAAAGCCGCGTCCGGCCTCCCCCGCGCGCGCCGCTTCGATGGTGGCATTGAGCGCGAGCAGATTGGTTTGCGCCGCGATCTGTTTGATGACGGTGACGATATCGCCGATTTGGTCGGCCGCCTTGGCGAGCGCGTCGATGGTTATGCGCGAGACATCGGCGCGCGCAACGGCTTCGCGGCCCAGCCCGCTGCCGCGCTGCATCTGTCCGGAAATCTCGGATACGGCGCGGATTACTTGGTCCGACAAATGACCGGCAGCCTCGTTCATGGCACGCGAGCCCTCGGCAGCGCGCGCGGTCTCGTCGAAGGCCGCCCGCACCGCCTCCAGCGCGGCCATCATATCCTCGGCCTTGACCTGCAAGGTTTCTGCGCCGGCGACAATCGGCTGGATGCCAATTTCGGTCGCGCCCTCGACTTCGCCGGCGAGGTTGGACAATTTAATGCGACGTGAGGTCTGCCACGTGCGATCAAGATCGCTATGGATGAACTCGCGGCGCTGACGTTCACCCAGCACTTCGGCAAGCCGGTCGGTCACAGCAGCGAGATGCGTGAGTTCGCTGCGGCTCGCCGGCAAGGGCGGCGCAGAATTAAGTTCGGCGCAGGCGATGGCGTCCATGGCGGCGATCGCGTCGGCCATCGGGCGCGCAATCGAGCGCACGATCGCCAAGACCGCGATGCCGACGATGGCAGCAACGGCAAGACCGATGACAAGTCCGGCATAATCGGCATTGCTTTCGCCGATCAACGGCAATAGCGCGGCGACCAAATACGGAACCGCCAAGATAGCCGCCAGCGGCAGCAGCGCAGCCGCAAAGAGTCGTTCGGCGATCGTGAACTGCCGCATGCTGTTTGCTCGCGAGCCGCGCAGGTAATTCCGGCCAAGGCCGGGGACTGGCGTGGGGCAGCGCCCACGACGGCGCTCAGGCACAATTTTACCGGGTGGCTGGTTAACTCCGGGTCTAGAATTTGTTAATTGCTGGTTTTCGCCGCTTGCTACGGGGGCTTCTGGACCCGCTCGGAGCTCTGAATTTGCTTGATGAGGCCGAGTTTGGGCCCCGCGCCGGCAGCCTGCCCGCACCACCAGCTATAAATCAGCCCTTGAATGCTCATGGCGGTGCCCGACCGGGGCCGCCGTTGGCCGGCGGAGGGGTATTTTTCGCCTACGGCCGAACCGGTCTCGTCCGGTCAACACGTCCACTACGAAAGTCGTGCCTTATGCTATTTCGCTGCATAAAGCGGCACCGATTTTGTGCCGCCCGATATATAGCCTACGCCCCAAAACTATGTTTGAATTAACATAATTTCACGTGACATAGTGACGCGAAATTGCTGGGTCAATTGAAATAGACTTGTCATTACACACGGAGGGGAGTCCATGAGCAAAAATGAAAAGATGGATCGTCGGTCGTTCATCAAGACCAGCGGTCTCGTGGCTGGCGCCGCGGCGGCAACGACTTTGGCCGCACCGGCAGTCGCGCAGTCCCGCAAGGAACTGGTTATCGTTTCGACCTGGCCGCGCGATTTTCCGGGTCTTGGCATCAGCGCGCAACGTCACGCCAAGCGCATCGAACAACTGACGGAAGGCCGCATCAAGGTGACATACTATGCGGCCGGCGAGCGCGTCGGCGCATTCGCATCTTTCGACGCGGTCGCTTCCGGAAACGCGCAGGCCTACAACGCGGCCGATTACTACTGGAAGGGCAAGCATCCCGGCTGGAACTACTTCACGGCGGTGCCGTTCGGCTTGACCTTCACGGAGACCGATGCCTGGATCAAATTTGCCGGCGGTCAGGCGCTGTGGGACGAGGTCGGAGACAAGTTCGGTCTCAAGTGCTTCAACGTCGGCAACACCGGCGTGCAAATGGGCGGCTGGTTCAACAAGGAAATCAACTCCGCCAGCGACTTCAAGGGACTAAAGATGCGTATTCCCGGCCTCGGCGGCGACGTGCTTGCCAAGCTCGGCGCATCCCCGGTCTCGCTGCCCGGCGGACAGATTTATGAGAACCTAGTCTCCGGCGCGATCGATGCGACCGAGTGGGTCGGCCCGTACAACGACTACTTCATGAAGTTTTACGAGGCGGCCAAATTCTACTACTACCCGGGCATGCACGAACCAGGCTCGATGCTGTCGTTCGGCATGAACAAATCGTGGTGGAGCAAGCTGTCGAAGACCGACCAGGCAATCATCGAAGCTGCCTGCAACGAAGAGAATTCACGGCAGATGGCCGAGACGAACGCCAACAATGGTGCTTACCTGACAAAGCTAATCAAGGAGCACGGCGTCAAGTTGAAGAAATTCAACGACGAGACCTACGACGCCTTCGGTAAGGCGGCGAAGGCGGTCGAAGACGAGACGCGTCAACACGACAAGCTGACGGCCAAGATTGACGACAGCTACGTCAAGGCGCGTACCGAAATCGGCGCCTGGACCGCACTGTCCGACGCCGCCTATGTCGAACAGCGCAACCGCGTGCTGAAGATCTAGCTTTTCACAAGCGCTGACAAGGATTGGGACGGGGCAATGCCCCGTCCCTCTTTTGGGGGGCTTGCGGTATGGCTGAGAGGGGCCAGGCCGATCACACTATGAATAAATCCGCGTTGACAGACGCGGAAGCGCCCGCACTCACACTGTGCCGTTGTTTCGCATGGTGCGTGATTGCGGCGTTGTTTGCGTTTCTGATCAACAACTATCTGAACTATTGGCAGAGCTGGCCGAGCGCGAGCGCCGTGCTCGGCGGATCCTTCAGCGTGCTTGGTTTCATTCAGGTCGCGCTCTACGTGCTCGCGATTGCCGCGGCCATCGCCTACGTGCTGCGCTCGCGCACGGGTCTGCTGCGGCCGGACAGCGAAGTCATCTATTCCATGACGGCTTTTATTGTGCGTGCCGCCTTTTGGGCTGTCGTTCTTATTGGCATTGCCGATGCATTCGTCTCGTTCCTGCGAGTCGAAGGCCTGCTACCGGGCTTGGTCGGCAACAAGCTGACAATTGAACTGGGCCGCTCCAGTTTTCGCGGCGTTTGGGTGCATTTCCCGATGATCTTCATCGGGATCGTCATCGCTAAATTCCATCGCGGGCTTGGCTTCCCGTGGCTGGCGCTGTTGGTGGTCGCCGCCGAAATGTTGATCGTGATCAGCCGCTTCATTTTTTCCTACGAGCAGGCCTTCATGGCCGACTTGGTTCGCTTCTGGTACGGCGCGCTGTTTCTGTTCGCCAGCGCCTACACATTGCTGGAAGAGGGTCACGTGCGTGTCGACGTGCTTTATGCTGCATTCTCCGATCGCACCAAGGGCATCGTCAACGCGTTCGGCTGCGTCCTGCTCGGAATGTCGCTGTGCTGGGTCATCATCATCTATGGGATGGGCAGCCAGTCCGCCGTCATTAACAGCCCGCTATTGAGTTACGAAGTTACGCAGACGGGTTTTGGCATGTACGTCAAATATTGGATGGCCGGGTTTCTGGCCATCTATGCCGTTACGATGCTGCTGCAGTTTTCCGGCTATTTCCTGGAGTCGATCGCCGACTTTGTCGGCGAGCCGGGTAAGCGGCAGCCCGAGACGGGTGTCGCCCACGAGCACTACGAGACCTGAGCGGGATCCATGGAATACATTTTCATCGCCCTGCTGATCTTGCTGATGATGACCGCGCTGGGCTCGGGCTTTCCGGTCGCCTTTGCGCTGCCCGGCTCGGCGATCATCGCCGTCGGCCTCGCCGCGCTGACCGGATGGCTGTTCTTCGGCAATGTCGACACCTTCTTCACGCAAGACGGGCCGTCGCAGTGGCTGACCGCCGGCGTAACCAATTTCCGCGGCGTCTATTGGGACCCGGATCGCGACACGCTTATCGCCATCCCGCTGTTCGTCTTCATGGGCATCATGCTGCAAAAATCGCGCATCGCTGAAGATCTACTGGTGACGATGGCACAGTTATTCGGGCCGGTGCGCGGGGGCTTGGGGATTTCCGTCGTGTTCGTCGGCGGTCTGCTCGCCGCCACTACCGGCATCGTCGGCGCGACCGTTGTCGCCATGGGTCTTATTTCGTTGCCGGCGATGCTGCGCAGCAACTACTCGCATCCGCTCGCCACCGGAACAATCGCGGCGTCCGGCACGCTTGGGCAGATCATCCCGCCGTCGATCGTGTTGATCATTCTGGCCGACCAATTGGGCAGCGCCACCGACCAGGCCAGCAGTGCCCGCAAGCTGCTCTACAAAGCGTCGACCGGCGAACTCACCATGCCGGGACCATTTGACGTCTCCTCGACCAGCGCAGGCGAGATGTTTCTTGGCGCCTTGGTGCCGGGGCTGCTGCTGGTTGCCGTCTATATCGTTTTCATCTTCATCATCGCGTTCCTGCGCCCGAAGATTGCGCCGGCCGTGCATTATGACGGCAAGTACGACCTGCGCTTCGCAGGACGCGTCGCCCTCGCGCTGGTGCCGCCGCTGGCGCTGATCTTTCTCGTGCTCGGCTCGATCATCATGGGTATCGCCACGGTGAACCAGGCCGGCGCCGTCGGCGCGGTTGGCGCCATGGTGATGGCGGGTTATCAGCTCTACCAAGGCAAGCCGCGTGCATACTGGCCGGCTGCAATCGCTTTGGTCTCGGCCGCGCTGATCGTGTTTGCGGTTCAGGCCCACCCTATCAACGTCAAAAAGCTCACCACCAGCGCCGACTATTTGTGGCTGTTCATTTCCATCGTGGGCGTCTCCGGCCTGCTCACGGGGCTGTTGTGGAGCGGCTGGCGGGCGATCATCACCGACAACACGCTTAAAAGCGTAATGGTGGAAACCGCCAAGACGTCCTCGCTCGTGTTCATCATCCTGATGGGCGCAGCCATGCTGACCGCGTCGTTCCGCGGCTTCGGCGGCGAAACGCTGGTCAAGGAATTCCTCACCGGCCTGCCGGGCGGATTCTGGGGCCAATTCTTTACCGTCATGGCGGTGATCTTCATCCTCGGTTTCTTCCTCGACTTTATTGAAATCGCCGTCGTGGTCGTGCCGATCGTGGCGCCGATCCTGCTCACCGATCCGCAGGCGAACGTCACCGCGGTGTGGCTTGGCGTGATGATCGGCGTCAACATGCAGACCTCGTTCCTCACCCCGCCGTTCGGCTTTGCATTGTTCTATCTGCGCGGCGTCGCGCCTCCTTTCGTCAAGACCCTGTCAATGTACAAGGGGGTCATTCCCTTTATCCTGCTGCAGCTTTTCGTGCTGGTGGTCGTCGCCGACACACCACGGCTGGTGAACTACCTGCCGCAACGGGTGACGCTGGCCGCGTCCACTGCGCCGCCGCCGGTCAATCCCGGTCTGCAATTTTGCATCGAGCAATACATGGCCGGCGAGTTCCAGGATCGCGGAAAGGAAATCCGCGCGGCCATTGCCAAGGCGCGCGGACTCGATCTGGCAAGCTTGCCGGACGAAATGCGCAAGGACTTGGCGGAGAGCTTTGGCAAGGCGGAAGCCGCGTTCGGCCTCCTCGACGCGGTCGGCAAGGCCGAAACGGCCATCGACAAACGCGCCGAATCCTATGCGCCACTGCACCACCACGTTCGTGAAATTGAGGGCAACATTCGGGTACTCGACGCCCAGATCAAGGACCTAAATGACGACATCGTGCGGTCGGAAGACACTGCTGCCGGCAAGGCCCGTGCGGCGGAGCTGACGGCCGAAAAGACGGCGCTGGAGGCGCAACGAAAGCAGCTTCAATCCACCATTCCGAGCAATTGGACGACCGAGCACAATGCGTTCCGCAAGCTGCTGCAGGCGGACCGGCGCGCGCGCCTGATGTACCGGCGCGACGTGGACTCCGCCTATGAGCCGGTCATCAAGACCGTTAAGACGCTCGCCGCCACCCCTGCCCTGGCGGCGTTGAGGGGCGATTTGGAAAGCTTGCGCGGGATCATCAATAGCCAAACCGAAGACAAGGCGGCCGGGCGCATCGAAGCAACGATGGCCAAGGTCGGCACGGTTACCGGCGCCGACAAGGTCCGTTCCGAACTTTACAAGGCGCGCCGCGCGCTCACGGGGCGCACGCCGGATAAGGACGCTTCGCTCAAGGCGCTCGACACGACGCTGAAGACCTATGAAAGCGAGCTTGCCTGGCACAAGAAGGCAGAGCAAAGCGTGCTGCCGGGCCTGCGCGCTTACGAGACGGCAATCCACGACACCATCGGCCTGCGCAAGCAGGAGAAGCTGCCGCAGAACATCGTGCCGGCGATCGCCGGCTGCACGGCCTATCACCGCGATATTTCGCTGCAGTTCTAAGGCAGGCGTCTACCGGCGATCCCCGCTTACGCCTCGATCACGATCTTGGGCGCGGTGCGCCCGCCAGCGGCGCCGGGCTTGATCTGCTCCCACACCTTGGCGGCAATGTCGCGATAGATCTTGGCATGCGGACCATCCGGCTCGGTGGCGACCACCGGCAGACCAGAATCCGATTTCTCGCGGATCGTCATGTGCAGCGGCACTTCGCCGAGGAACGGCACGCCCAGGCGGTCGGCTTCCTTGCGGGCGCCGCCATAGCCGAAAATATCCGAACGCTCGCCGCAACTCGGGCACAGGAAATAGCTCATGTTCTCGACCACACCGAGCACTGGCACGTTCACGCGCTTGAACATGGAAACGCCACGCCGCGCGTCGATCAGCGCCAGGTCTTGCGGTGTCGAGACGATGACCGCGCCCTTCAGCGGCACCTGCTGCGCCATGGTGAGCTGCGCGTCGCCGGTCCCCGGCGGCATGTCGACCACCATGATATCGAGCTTGCCCCACTCGACCTCGCGCAGCATCTGCGTGATGGCCGACATCACCATGGGACCGCGCCAGATCATCGGCGTCTCTTCGTCGATCAGGAAACCGATCGACATCACGGTCAGGCCGTAGCGGTCGATCGGCTTGAGCCGCGTGCCGCCGATAGTCTGCGGCTTCTCCTTGATGGCGAGCAGCTTGGGCAGCGAGGGACCGTAAATGTCGGCATCGAGCACGCCGACCTTGAGCCCGAGGTCGCGCAAGCCGAGCGCAAGATTGACCGCGGTGGTGGACTTGCCGACGCCGCCCTTGCCCGAGGCAACCGCGATCACCGCTTCGACGCCGGGCAAGCCCGGCTGGACCTTGTCGCCCGGATGGGCGCGCGGCGCAGGCTTGGCACCGGCGGCCGGCTGCGGCGCGCGAGCGCCGCCAGCGCCCCCCGCGCGCTCCGCGGTCAAGGCCACCAGCGCGGATTGCACGCCGGGGACAGCGCGCACGGCGTCTTCCGCCGCCTTGCGCACGGGCTCCCAGGCCTTCACCGCCGCGGCATCGACGGTGATGGAGAAGAACACCTTGCCGTCGCTGACGACGATGTCGGACAAAACGCGTGCGTCGGGCAAGGCAGCACCGCCGGGCGTCGGCACCTTTGCCAGCGCACTGAGAACCTGTTCCTTGCTGGCCGCCATGATCGCTTTCCTGCCGCTGCCGTTTCGAGCCGCCCACCATAGGCACGGCGGGCCGCCGGTCAATGCGCGCTAAGATGAGGTTGACGCACCCCGCCTCGCAATGACCTATTGGGGCAGATAGGCATTGGTCGGGGCCGGCCAAGACGGCAACGGAATTTCGTGAAGGAGGAACAGATGGCGAAGGTGGCGTTTTTAGGTTTGGGCGTCATGGGTTACCCGATGGCCGGGCACCTCAAGAACAAAGGCGGCCACGAGGTGACCGTCTATAACCGCACCGTCGCCAAGGCCGAGCAATGGGTCAAGCAATACGGCGGCAAGTCGGCCCCTACCCCTAAGGAAGCGGCGCAGGGCCAGGATTTCGTCATGGCTTGCGTGGGCAACGACAACGACCTGCGCGAGGTAACCCTCGGCTCCAACGGCGCCTTTGCCGGCATGGGCAAGGGCAAAATATTCGTCGATCATACGACCGCCTCCGCCGAGATCGCGCGCGATCTGCACGCGGCTGGCAAGAAGGCGGGCTTCGACGTGATCGATGGTCCGGTCTCAGGCGGGCAGGCCGGCGCCGAGAACGGCGTGCTCACCGTGATGTGCGGCGGCGACGCGGCACCGTTTGCGAGCGCCGAGAAAGTGATCGCGGCCTATGCGCGCGCCTGCAATCTGATTGGCCCGCCCGGCGCCGGTCAGCTCACCAAGATGGTCAACCAGATCTGCATTGCCGGTTTGGTCCAGGGCCTCTCGGAAGGCATCCATTTCGCCAAGACCGCCGGCCTCGACATCGAGAAAGTGATCGCCACCATCTCCAAGGGCGCAGCACAGTCCTGGCAGATGGAGAACCGCTATAAGACCATGGCGGCCGGCAAGTTCGATTTTGGCTTCGCCACCGACTGGATGCGCAAGGATTTGGGCATCTGCCTCGGCGAAGCGCGCCGCAGCGGCGCGCATCTGCCGGTGACCGCGCTGGTCGACCAATTCTATTCGGAAGTTCAGAAGATGGGCGGCAACCGCTGGGATTCCTCCAGCCTGATCGCCGTGCTCGACCGCTAAAACGCGGCTAGAAATCCAACACCAGGCCGTCGGCGGCAATCAGCACGCCGGCGGCCTTTATCTCGTCGAGACGGGCGAGCACGCTTGGATTCATATGCGTAAGCATGATCCGCTTGGCGTTGAATTCGGCAAGCCGGGGCTTGAGAATTTCCCAGCTCATATGGCCGGTGATCTTAGTGCCGGCGTAGGCATAGCATTCACAGATGAACAGATCGGCGCCCGCCGCGATCGGCACAAGCGCGTCAGTCCATTCGGTGTCGCCCGAATAGGCGAAGGTTTTATCGCCGTCCGACAGGCGTAGCGCCGTCGAAGGCGCGCCCGATTGGTGGATCACTTCGGTGGTCAGCAGCGAATGGCCGAGCACGTCGTTCTCGACGCCGACGGTGATTTCCCGGACGCTCCAGGGAAAGCGCCATTTGTTTTTGCCGGCCTTGGGGAAAAAGTTTTCCAGCACGGCGTCGAGCCGCGCGCGCGTGCCCGGCGGGCCGGCGATCAGCAATGGCCGCTCGCGGCGCGCCAGGAATTGATAGTCGAGCAGCAGGAACGGCAGACCGCCGAAATGATCGCCGTGCAGATGGGACAGCACAATGGCGTCGATATCGTTCGGATCGAGATTGCGCGCCTTCAGCGCCGGCAAGGCCGACGCACCGAAATCGACGGTGAGCGTGCCCTTGGCGGTCTCCAGCCAGAAGCAGGTGTTGGTGCGGCCGCCCGAGCCGAAGGCATCGCCCGATCCGATGACCGTGAGGCGCATTTGGCGTCCGCTACGCTTTTGCACTCGGCCGCGCCGAGACGTCGGCGTGCCAGCGTTTGACGTTGGCGAAATCGTCGGGCACGGCCACCCTCGCCGGCTTCATGAAATCGACGGCGCAAAGCGCGGTGATGTCGGCGACGGTGTAGCGGTCGCCGGCGATAAATCGGGTATTCTTCAGGTCGTCGTCGAGTACGCGTAAAAATTCAAGGATGCGCGGCTTGTTGGCCTCGGCCCAGTCCGGCACCTGCGGCACTTCCAGCTCCTTCATCGCCGGGTGCGTGTGGCGAAACACCTGCGCAACCGGGAAAAACAGGCCGTGCTCCACCCGCCGGTTCCACATTTCCACCAGCGCGATTTCCTCGGCGCCGACGCCGAACAGTGGCGGCTCGGGCTGCAGCGCCTCGAAATAGCGGCAGATAGCGATTGATTCGGTGATCACCGTGCCGCCGTCGAGTACCAGCGCCGGCATACGCTGGAGGGGGTTGATGGCGGCATATTCCGGCGTCTTGTGCTGCTTGGCCATGATGTCGACCTGCTCGGTCGGCACCGTGATGCCCTTCTCGGCCAGGAAAATGCGCGCGCGCCGTGGGTTCGGCGCTTGTTTGCTGTCGTAGAGTTTCATGGGTTTTCCAGGCCCTATTCCCTTGGCCTCAGCCGAACACGACCGAAAAGCCCTGTCAAAGGGGCCGGTAATAAATCGTCAACCAGGCTCTTTAGCCCGCTCTTAAGGTTGGTCTTAAGGATTTTGCGCGAGGTTGGCGCCTGTTTTTGAGCGTAGCAGCGTCGTTTCCATGCCGATTCCAGGTGAACAGGCCGATCTCTCCGCGCTGCCCCCCGAAAGCTCGCCGGTGAAGCGGCGGCTTTCCGGGCAATATGTGCGCGACGCGCGCGACCGGCTGATCTCTTCCAGCGGCACCCGCCCCGCCTTCGACTACGAATTGCTGCGCCAATACGCGCAGAACCGGCTGTCGGCCTCGCTGGTGATCCTGCTGCTGGTGGCGACCGTCGGCTTCCTGTCGAGCCTATGGACCGGCGCGCTCGTCGCCGGGATTTGGACCGGCGCGGTTCTCGTCATCCATAGCGTCATGATCGCCAAGTGCCGGCAGTTCCTCGAACTGCCGATGGCCGATTTTTCGGCGCGCACCTGGCGGCTGCGCTTCATCACGCTCGATCTCTTATACGGGCTGGCCTGGATGTTCGTTCTGACCAATCCGATCGGCACCACCGAAAGTTCGGGCACCTTTATGCTGTTCGTGATGCTGCTGGTGGTGGCGGTTTCCAGCATGCTCGCGTCGAGCCTGCCGATGGCGGCGTTTGCCGCCACCTTCCCCGTCACCGCCGCGATCGCGCTGCATTTTGCGCTGCTCAGTACGCTGCGCGACACCATCCTCGCCATCATGGCGCTGACCGCGCAGGGCTATTTCGCCGTGCTGGCCTACCGGCTCTATTCCACCACGCTGGCGACGCTGCAAGCCCGCGCTGAAAAGGATGCCCTCATTGGCGAGCTCGAACAGGCCAAGGCGATCTCCGACGAAGCGCGCCGGCGCGCGGAAGCCGCTAATATTTCCAAGTCGCGCTTCCTCGCGCAGATGAGCCACGAGCTGCGCACGCCGCTTAATGCCATTCTCGGTTTTTCCGAAGTCATGAAGAGCGAAGTGTTCGGCGAGCATTCTATCCCCGCCTACAAGGAATATTCCGCCGACATCCATAATTCGGGCGTCCATCTGCTCGGTCTGATCAACGAAATTCTCGACCTGTCGCGCATCGAAGCCGGCCGCTACGAGCTCAATGAGGAATCCATTTCCCTGGTTGGCATCGTCGAGGATTGCCACCATCTGCTCAAGCTGCGCGCAGCCAACCGCGGCATCACGATCCACGAAGGATTCGAGCCCGACCTGCCACGGCTATGGGCGGACGAGCGCGCGGTTCGCCAGATCTGCCTCAACCTCTTGTCGAACGCCATCAAGTTCACGCCGCAGGGCGGCGAAATCTGGCTGAAGGCGGGCTGGACCGCTTCCGGCGGCCAATACATGAGCGTGACGGACACCGGCCCGGGCATCCCGGAAGAGGAAATTCCGATCGTTCTCGCCTCCTTCGGCCAGGGCTCCAATTCGATCAAATCGGCCGAACAGGGCGCCGGCCTCGGGCTGCCGATCGCTAAGAGCCTCGTCGACCTGCACGGCGGCACGTTCACACTGAAATCCAAGCTGCGCATCGGCACTGAGGTGGTGGTGACCTTCCCGCCCGAACGGGTGGTGGCGGCGATGGCGCCAGTGACCGAAATGCAAGCGCCGCCGATTGCGGCGGCGGGCGAGCCAATCCTCACCCCGGAGGAAAAGGCGCGGCTGAGCCGGCGGCCGCTGTTCCGTGCCGGCACCTGAGCATTCAAGGCCGTGCGACAATTGCCACGATTGCGTTCCCGGGCGCGCCGCTTATGTTCGAAGGCGATTCGAGTTTCCGAGAGCGATAATGACCGAGAGCCCCTGCGTCAAAATCTGCACCCTGGATGCCCGCTCAGAGCTGTGCCTGGGTTGCGGGCGCACCATCGACGAGATCGCGCGCTGGAGCGGCATGAGCGCCGCCGAGCGCATCCGCGTGACGGGCGAACTGGCCGCGCGCCTGGCCGGCGGGCGCCGCGCGCCGGCAGCTGCGACGGGATGACGCCGTGAGCCGCCGTCTGACCTGGTCATTGGTGCTGGGCGTTGCGCTTTCGCTCGCGGTGTTGATCGCCACCAGCGACGATCAAGATGCCATCGCCAATCTGCTACGCCATGACATGGGCGCGCTGGTGTTCAAGGTTGCGGCGGTGGTGTTTGTCGGAGGACTGGTGATGGTCCTGTTCCGCGAGCGGTTGTCCAAGGCACTCGAAGCGATGCTGTTTTGGGCGGTGGTCAGCCTGCTGCTGGTGGTTGGCTATACCTACCGTTTCGAATTGGCCGATGCGGCCGACCGGGTGATCGCCGAACTGATGCCGGGACACGTCGCCGGCCACGGACGCAATGTCGAAGTAGTGCGCGCGCGTAGCGGCGACTTCTCGCTCGCCGCGCACATCAACGGCGCGCGCGTCCCGATGGTGCTCGACACCGGCGCCAGCTCGGTGGTGCTGACCCAGGAAGCGGCCAAAGCCGCCGGCCTGCCGATCGAGGTGCTCGACTATTCCGTCAATGTCGAGACCGCCAACGGCCGCACCCGCGCGGCGCCGATCACGCTCGACCGCCTCGCCGTCGGCGGCCTGACCGAGCGCGCGGTGCCGGCGCTGGTCGTGCAGCACGGCCAGCTCAAGAACAACTTGCTCGGCATGAGCTTCCTCAATCGGCTTGAAAGCTGGCAGGTTCGCGGCAATACGCTGCGCATGCGCGGCCAGCCTTAAAAAAGACTGATCAGAAACCGCAGCGACACGAACATCAAAAAAATGCCGAAGCCGACCTCGAGCTTGCGGCGCGGCAGCCAGTGCGCCAGCCGCACGCCGTAGCTGGCCGTGTAGCTCGACACCGGCGCCATCAGCACCAAGCCGATCAGCGACACAAAGCCGATCGACAAGGGCGGCAGTTCGGCCTGGTGCCGCCAGCCCGCCAGCATGTAGCCGAAGGTGCCGGCAATGGTGATCGGCACGCCGATACCGGCCGACGTCGCCACCGCCCGCTGCATCGTCTGGCCGTAGAGCGTGAGTACCGCGTTCGACACGGCGCCGCCGCTCACGCCCACCAGCGAGGAAATCAGCCCGGTGATGAAGCCGTAGGCCGTGAGTACCCGGCGCCGCGGCAATTCCTTGCCGAGCGACCAGCGGTCGGCACCGTGCAGCATGCGGATGCCGATAAAGGCCGCAAAGATCATGAAAGCGATTTTGAAAACCGCCGCCGGAGCGTAGGACGCTGCCACCGCCCCGATGGCAACGCCCGCCACCGCCGGGACCGCCCAAATGCGCACGACATCCGGGATCACCGCGCCTTTCTTCTTGTGCGCGAAATAGGAGCGCACCGTCGTCGGCACGATGATCGCCAGCGAAGTGCCGACGCACAATTGCATCCTGACGTCTTCCGGCACGCCGAGCGCGTCGAACACTTGGTAGAGCACCGGCACGATGATGGCGCCGCCACCGATGCCGAACAGGCCGGCAAGAATGCCGACCAGGATGCCGGCGCCCGCGATCCATGCCGCAAGCAGCGCGATCTCGCTCAGCGAATGTCCCAGCACCCTGCTGCCCCAACCAAAAAGGTCAGGCCGCGATGTGCGCTAAATCCGCATGGCTGTCCACCACCAGCGCCAGCGCATCAGCCATGACGGCAGCGGAGGCCGAGGGCTTGACCGCCTCGGTTGCCAGATGGCGGCGGAAGGCGCGCGCGCCCGGTACGCTGCGGAACAGGCCGAGCACATGGCGCGTGATCGCATGCAGCCGCACGCCTTTGGACAATTCGCGTTCGATATAGGGAATGAGAGCCAGCGCGGCCTCGCGCGGCGAAGCAAAGGGCGCCGGCTCGCCATAAACCAGCGGATCGACCTGCAACAGCCGCCACGGCTCCTGATAGGCCGCGCGCCCCATCATCACGCCATCGACATACGCCAATTCGCTTTGCGCCTGCGCCAGGCCGGCGATGCCGCCGTTGATCACAATCGCGAGATCGGGATGCGCGGCTTTCAGGCGGCGCACGCAGGCGTAGTCGAGCGGCGGCACGTCGCGGTTTTCGCGCGGCGACAATCCCTTCAGCCAGGCCTTGCGCGCATGTACGATCAGCGCGTCGGCGCCCGCTGCCTTCACCGCCTCGGTGAAGGCAAACAGCGAATGGTCGGGATCCTGCTCGTCGATGCCGATGCGGCATTTCACGGTGACCGGGATTTTCACGGCCGCCTTCATGGCGGCAACGCCATCGGCCACCAGCTTAGGCTCCGCCATCAGGCAAGCGCCGAAGCGGCCTTCCTGCACCCGGTCGGACGGGCAGCCGACATTGAGATTAATCTCGTCATAGCCGAAATCTTCGCCGATGCGCGCCGAAGCGCTGAGCGCGTCCGGGTCGCAGCCGCCGAATTGCAGCGCAACCGGATGCTCGAACGGATCGAACGCCATGAGCCGCGCGCGGTCGCCGTGCAGCACCGCGCCGGTGGTCAGCATCTCGGTGTAGACCAGCGCGCGGCGCGTGAGCAGGCGATGGAAGAACCGGCAATGCCGGTCGGTCCATTCCATCATCGGGGCGACACAGAATCGGCGGGACCGACTCTGCAGCGTCATTTCTGCTTTCTCAATCACTTGATCGATTTTTGCTTTGTCTCATGTCGTACCGTTTTCGTCTCATTTTGATCCATTTTCGCGCCTGTGGTACGACGGCGTCGTACTTCGTGAGTTCATGTCGTACTACATTGCTGAAAACTGAACCGACTCGCAAGACCGACCGGCGGCATCTAACGGGTAAAGCTACCGATGGGTCATCAACCGGAAGGCTCCTTCGGCCCCGAAAGCCGAAATTAGTCGGCACCGAAGAGACGGTCCGCTATGGGCCACGACCGGCCGAAGGCGCACTTCCGTTTCCAGTCAGAATCGGCCATTTGCCGCCGAGTTGCGAAGGCATACTTCTTGCGATAACGGCTATAATCGGTCTCGAAGGCTATATTTGCGCGGGAACAAGTTTCCAGTTGCGCTGAAGGGGGGAGGATGGCAAGTCGACGGAATAAAGCAACGACGTTGCACGCCACCCAGGCAACGGCCTTCGAACGTAAACGCTACAATTACGGAAGCTGGGCCAAGGGTCGTTTCTCGGAAGCCGTCACGGTCACCGGCCCCGGCAAGATGATCTTCCTAGCCGGCATCGGCGCCGAGCACGAAGACAACGGCAAAATCCTGTATCCCGGCGACTTCACGCGCCAGTGCCGCTATGCCTACCGAAAGCTGAAGAAGGTGCTGGCCCGCAACGGCGCCACCATGGCCGACGTGGTCAAACAGGTGACCTATGTCACCGATATCCGCTACCAGAAACAGGCGGGCGATTGCCGGCGTGAAGCCTATGGCGATGCACTGCCGGCGCACACGTTCCTGAACGTCAGCCAATTGGCCTGGCCCGACATGCTGGTCGAGATCGACGTGATCGCGATCGTGCCCCCGAAGTAGGGCGCCGCTTGGCTAGTGGACCGAATTTGACATTTGATACCCGATTGCGGCAAGCCGCTCATCAAATGCCGAATTCAAAGCTCCACTAGAATGTAATAATTGCTAGTGGTCCTTTGCTTCCGACATTTGCTCGGGAACTTGCGGCAACGGGATGCAAATGTCTGAGGCGGACCACTAGATGCGCGGCTAACTCAGACCCCGTCCCGCATGATGCCCCAACGCTCGACGGTCATGACCTCGAGCGTACGCAACAGCACGCGCTCGAGCAGCAGGCCAACGATGCCGACAACGAACAGCGAGCCGAACACGACATCGGTGTTGAAATATTCCTGCGCCCAATAGATGCGGTAGCCGAGACCGGCGGAAACCGACACCAGCATTTCCGCCACCACCAGGATGCGCCAGGCGCGCGAGAACGCCTGCCGGTAGCCGGTGATGATAGAGGGCAGCGCCGCCGGGATCAGCACACGCCAGAACAGGCTTAAGCCGGACACGCCGAAAGCGCGCCCGGCGCGAATGAGCGCCATGTCGACGGTCTTCACCCCGGTCCAGGTATTGAGCATGACGGTCAATGCCACCTCGTAGATGAGGATGGAGATGATCGTGAAGTCGGTGAGCCCGAACCAGATCATCGCCAGCGGGAACATGGCGGTGCCGGGGATCGCGAGCAGGAAGTTCATCGGCACCACCAGGGCGCGTTCCCACAGGCGGAAATAGCCCATCAGCACGCCGAGAATGGTGCCGGCGATCATGCCGGCCACCACGCTCTTGATCAGGCGGTAGAGCGTGGCCGAGATGTCGCCCCAGAGCGTACCTTCGTAGGCCATCCTGATGATGGCTTTGAAGATGCTGCTCAGGGACGGCAGGATGGCGGGCGGGACATTGCTGAAACGGACCGCCACTTCCCACAGCAGCATGATGGCGATGAGCGGGACGAGCGCCGACAGGAAATTGGCGCCGGCGACCACCAGCCCGCCGCCGGAGCGCACTTCCTCGGGCGACGCAGCGCTTATGGACCGTTGGTCCGTTGGGCTCATAACGCTCATGCCATCACCGCCTTGCTGACGTTTCGCTTGAATGCGCGTGGCTATTTGGCCGCCGCTGCCGCCTTTTTGGCAAAGCTCTGATCGATGATCTTGTCCAGGTCGATCTTCGATTTGAGCTGCCCGATCTTGACCAGATAATCGCGCGTCGCCGGAATATCTTTCCAGTCGGCCGCCGTGAAAGCGACACCGCTGAAACGATCGACATTGAACAGCATGACGCGAATGTCATCCTTGCTCAAATTTCCGCCGCGGCGCTTGACCTCGGCCTGATAGATATCGACCGCTTCGTCGTGATGGGTACTGATATACTTGTCCGCCTTGGCATAGGCGTTGACTACCTTTTGCACGATGTCCGGATGGGCCTTGAGGTAGGTCGGCGTGGTCGAGAGCAGGAACGGATAGGTGATCCCGGCCATGTCTGCGAACTGCTTTTCGGTAATCACGACCTTACCTTTGCCAGCCTTGACGATCCGGCTCATACCGGGCTCCCACCCGATCACGGCATCGAAGTTATCCGAGTGCTCCATTGCGCCCGGCATATCGACGACACGCAGATTGCTGAACTTGAAATCGCTCTCCTTCATGCCGTTCCTTTCGAGCAGCATGCGCACGATGGTGAACATGCCGGTGCCCATCTGGCTGCCGATACGTTTGCCCTTGAAGTCGGCGAGCGTCTTGAGATTGGCGTTCTTGTTGCTCGCGACCATCTTACCGAAGAAGCCGCGCGTCACTATGCCGACCGCCACCAGCGACGCGCCGCGGGATACCGCGGCGAAGAACGGCGCGTGCGCAGACTCGGAAAATTGCAGCTGTCCCGCGGCCACGGCCTTGATGGCGTCCCCACCGCGGGCAAGCGGTTTGAGGTCGATGTCAATGCCTTCGGCCTTGAAGTAGCCGAGATGCCTGGCGACCAAGCTTGGCACCATGTTGACGCCGCCGCTCATGCCGATGGCAACTTTCTCGTTGGCGTTCGCCGGCGCCGTTGCCGCCGAGATCGCCAGCGCGGCGACGGCAGCGAGTGTAAGACTCTTGTACTTCATTGTCGGTTTCCTCCCTCTTGGTTGCTGACGATAAGGGGCGTCAGTTTTGAAGCAAGCGATTCCCCGATGCGGCCAAGGCCGCCTTCTTCCCGGCGAGGTCCGGGTAGATGAGCTTGCCGGCGCGCTTCAGCGGTTTGCCGGCAACCAGCACGGTGTCGACGTTCGCGCTGTGAGACTGGAACAGCACGGTCTCGACCGGATCGTGTGACGGAAACAGATTGAGATCGTCGGTACGGATGAAAATGACGTCGGCCTGCTTGCCAGGCGTGAGCGAACCGATTTTGTCCTCCATATTGAGCGCGCGGGCGCCGTCGACGGTAATCCATTCCAGCGCCTGGCGGGCGGAAATCGAGAGAGCCGACACTTCCTTGCCCGTCTCATTGACCGAGACATTGTCGAGGCCGCGCTGCACTTGCAGTGCAAAGCGCGCAGCCCACATTAGTTCACCCGAAATATTGGATTCGACGTCGATGCCGATGGTGGGGCGGGCGCCCAATGCCAGCACGCGTCCGGTGATGGGTAGGCCATGGCCCATCTGCATTTCCACTTCCGGCGTGGCAGTGAAGGAAGCGCCGGCGTCGGCCAGCACGCGCAGTTCGTCGTCCGGGAGCTTATTGGCGTGCACGGCGTTGATGCGCGGTCCAAGCAAACAATCTTTGCCAAGACGCAAAATGCCGTCGGGCGTCTTGCGATTGAACGCCATGCGGCCGCCGATGTGGAAGCTCGCGATCAGCTCGTATCGGCGGGCAAGCCGGATGTCATGCGCGGTGGCCTCGTAGGAAGCGAGGTCCGGCCCGCGGATGCACATGGCCATGGTGACAAGCGCGTCGTCGCTGCCGAGCCGGTCCTGGCGCAGGCGCTTCACCTCGTCTTCCGGATGCAGGTAGTCCTGGGTCGGCACGCCGCCTTTGCCGAGCTGCGGCTTGGGCGTGCCGTGCCCGAACACGGCACGAATGCCGGCCTCCGTCAGCGCATCGATGGCGCGGTCGGTGTGGTCAGGCGTCGGATTGTTGTGGCACCAGTCGAACAGAGTAGTCACGCCGCCATTGAGCTGGTTGAGGGCGCCGACCAGGTTGGCCAGATAGATGTCTTCCGGCGTGAAGCGGGTGGCGAGTCCGGCATGCATGTGCTGCCCGTAATCGAACAGCGTCCAGTCGCCGGCGATGCCGCGGATGCCGGTCTGCCAAGTATGCTGGTGAGTGTTCACCAGACCGGGCATGACGATCATACCGGCGGCGTCGATCGTTTCCGTTCCCGCCGGCGCGGTGAGCCGCGGTCCGACCGCGACGATGCGGCTGCCTTCGATCAGCACGTCGCCGTCCGCCATGTCCCCGAGCTGAGGGTCCATGGTAATGAGGGTGCCGTTCTTGATGAGAAGGTGAGCCATGGGCCGTCCAGAAACGCGGGGTGAGGGCTGCGGCGCGCGCGATCAGCTCAGCTCACGGCGCACGATAGCCGCGCCTTCGCTCATCGCCTTGAGCTTGCCGAAGGCAACACCACGCGGTAGGTATTTCATGCCGCAGTCTGGCGCTGGGATCAGCCGCTCGGCCGGCAGGTACTTGAGTCCGCGCCGGATGCGCTCGGCCACGGTCTCCGGCGTTTCCACGTTGAGGTCGGAGAGATCGAGCACGCCGAGCATGACGCTCTTCGGCGCCAAATCGACGAGCACGCCGAGATCAATCTTTGGTTGCGCGCTTTCGATCGAAATCA
This sequence comes from uncultured Alphaproteobacteria bacterium, assembly GCA_963814885.1. Classification (GTDB taxonomy): domain Bacteria; phylum Pseudomonadota; class Alphaproteobacteria; order Rhizobiales; family Xanthobacteraceae; genus Pseudolabrys. The sequence goes on from CAWFEO010000022.1 coordinate 320,083, forward strand.
TATCGGCCGTCGTGTCCGCAAGCTCCGCCAGGAAGGCATAACCCGAAGGCTTGGCATCCCCCGGCACGACCGCCGCATAGCCAAAGCACAGGTGCACTACGGTCGGCACCGTCAGGCCCTCCAGGGCGCGGTTGATCGCCTTGACCGCATAGCGACGCGCAAGGTCTGGCTTGTTGCGCACCCAGGGCTCATCAAGCTGGATCACATCGGCGCCGGCGCGCACTAGATCGTGCGCCTCTTCGTTGACCGCCGCCGCCATATCTATAGCGAGTGCCTCAAGATCGTTGTAATAGTCGTCCTGCGCCTGCTGACTCATGGTGAAGGGGCCGGGCAGCGTAATCTTGGCGGTACGATCGGTGTGGCGACGCAGGAACTCCATGTCGCGTACTTCGATTGGGCCCGGGCGGCGCACCTTGCCGACAACGCGCGGCACCGGCACTTTGCGGCCTCCGCGCGCATCCGCGTAGCCGGGGTCGTCGATGTCGATGCCGTCGAGCAATGTCGCAAAGCGGTTGGAGTAGCTCTCGCGTCGGATCTCCCCATCGGTGACCACGTCGATGCCGGCTTTCTCCATCTCGCGGATGGCGACGATCGTTGCATCATCCTGCGCCTGCTCCAATTCCGGTTCCGCCACGCGCCACATCTCCTTCATTCGGATACGCGGCACCGATTTGGACAACATCTCGCGGTCGACCAGCCAGTCAGGTTGCGGATAGCTGCCAACCACAGTGGTGGGAAAGAGCTTTTCAGGCATGTTGGTCTCCGCAACAAAAACATCAGGTCGAGTCTTGGCGTCGGTTTAGGACGAGCCGTGTTTCGGGACATTGTCGGCGTGGAGGCGGGCGGCATTCGATTCGGTAAGTGCCGTCCCAGTCAGGAACTCACCGGTACGCGTGTAATGCGCAATTATACGCTTCACCGCGAGATCGCTATCGCGCGCGAGCACGGCCTCAACGATCTGAGCATGCTCTTCATTAACATTGGGCCGTCCATAGGCACTCATGCGCGAGATGTAACGGTAGCGGTTGGACTCGTTGTAAAGCTGGTTCCATAAGCGCAGTAGCATGCTGGAGCCGCAGGCTGCGACCAAACTCATGTGCAGATTCTTGTGGCACTGCTCATACTCGGCATTGGCGGTGCGGCTGACGTCCGGTGGCACGCGCGGCGTCCGCGACAACCGGTAATGCGTAACGACAATCCCCTCTTCCCACTCCTTGCCGCCATTGCGGATTGCCTGGCGCAAAACCCGCTCCTCCAGCCAACAGCGGGTCGCCAGCAACTCGAAAAATTCCGAGTCATTGACCTCTGCCACGCGGAACCCGCGCTGCTCTAGTCGCTCAACGAGCCCGTCAGCGGTAAGCAGGCTCAAAGCTTCGCGAATAGGTGTTGCGCCAACACCATATTGCTCCCGCAACGAGTCGATCTTGAGTTTGCAGCCGGGCTCTAACTGGCCGCAGATGACGTCGTCGCGAATGCGGTCGTAAATGCTGCTGGTCCGCGATCGCGCAATTTCATTGACGATGACTGTCTGCGTCATGACATGTCTGGAGGTCTGCGAACCTTCATTGTCCGAGTTTGGTGATAAATATCGATATTTTTGCAGTTCAGCAATACACAATAGAAAATCGATAATTTCATTGACCCGCCCTTCGGGCTGGTTTTATCGTATTCTTGGGTAATCAGGTTCAGGGCTGAGCGGGCCAGATCAAGATCGAGACTAATCGACGGGAAAACGCCCAGAGGAGGACTACAAGCAGTGGGAGAGTTGCGGGTTGACAGCGTGAGCAAGACCTACGGCCGGCGCGAAGGGTGGAATAAGACGCGCTATCTACGCGTGTTCGAGAACATCTCATTCACAGTCCGAGACGGCGAATTCGTCAGCATCATCGGCTCGTCCGGCTGCGGAAAGTCGACTCTGCTGAGCATCGCCGCCGGGCTGGCCGAGCCAACCGGCGGAAACGTCTATCTCGACGGCCGCCATGTCCGCGGTCCAGGCCTCGACCGCGGCATTGTTTTTCAGGAATTCGCGCTATTTCCCTGGCTGACCGTGCTAGGCAACATCAGGTTTGGCCTCAAGTCCAAGGGCATTCGCCGGAGCGAGCGCGAAACGCTGGCGCGCAAATATGTCGACCTCGTGGGCCTCGCCGGCTTCGAGAATTATCACCCCTTTCGCCTGTCCGGCGGCATGCGCCAACGCGTCGGTCTGGCCCGTGCGCTCGCCATCGAACCGTCGGCGCTGTTGATGGACGAGCCATTCGGCGCACTCGACGCGCAAACCCGCGAAGCCATGCAGAACGCGCTCGGCGAAATCTGGACCAAGACCAGAAATACTATCCTGTTCATCACCCACGACATCCGGGAAGCGATCTACCTCTCCGACCGGGTTCTGGTGTTGAGCGGACGCCCGGCGAGCGTTTCGCTCGAACTCACTGTCGATCTGCCGCGGCCGCGGTACCGGCACGATCAGGTATTCCAGCAGTACGAAGCAAAGCTCGAAGCGGCGCTCGCGGGCAGCGACGTGGCGGCGGTCGCGTGAGTGACGAGCTCTCGCATGTAGAGGATTAGTGGGAATGGCCGTACCGGAAACGAATTTTTCGCCGCCCTTCAACATCACGCGCGCCAGCCACGTCATTGTGACCGTGCGAGACCTGGACGAAAGCCGCCGCTTCTACACTGAGGTCATCGGGCTATTGGTAACTGACGAGAATGACCATGAGGTCTACCTCCGCGGCGTCGAAGAGACCTGCCACCACAGTCTCACGCTGAAGCGAACGGATGACGTGCCCGTTTGCGAAGCAATAGGCCTTCGCGTCTTCAGAGACGAAGATCTCGACCTCGCAAAGACGCATTTCGATAACGTCGGAATTGCGGCGGATTGGATCGAGCGGCCATTCCAGGGACGCACGCTCCGCACCAGCGACCACGCTGGCATACCGCTCGAATTCTGCGCCAGCATGCCGACGCTACCGCGGCTACACGACCAACCGCAACTCCATCGTGGTGCCAGCGCTCTGCGCTACGATCATGTCCAATGTCTGGTGCCTGACGTGCCCGCCGCCGGCCGCTTCTACACCGATCTTGGATTCCGCATTTCGGATTATTTCGTCGATCAGCCGGACGATGAGGACCCACTCGGGTTGTTCATGTACCGCAAGAACAATCCGCACGACATGGTGCTGCTGACTCGCCCGGGTCCACAGTTGCATCACTTCGGCTATGTCGTCCCAGAGACTCATTGCCTATTCCGCGCTTTGGACACTGCGGGCGGAATCGGCTTCGCACACTGCTTCGAACGCGGCCCGGGCCGACACGGGCAAGGCCATGTTTTTTACGTGTATTTCCGGGATCCCGACGGGCACCGTGTCGAGATCCTACCACCCGCTATTCAGCTGATGGATTTCGATGATAAGCCGGCGCGCTGGCACAGCGGCAACCGGTTCACCTGGGATTTGCCGCCATCCAAGAAATGGATACACCAAGCGACCCCCTTCGCGGGAGTGCCGCTGCGCGAACCTTCGGTGGAACAAAAGTTCTTCTCCCTTGAGGACTTCCTGAACGTTACGAACTGACTATTTCGGCCCGACGCTGCACTTTCGTCGAAAACGCCGGAGCCAAAAAAGCGCCGGCCGGTCGCACGTTCGGCTCAACTCGCGTTATCAGAAAGAGAACCGCCACAATGCTGAAGCTCTACCAAGGGCACACTGCCGTCTGCTCGGTCAAAGTACGCCTCACGATGGCCGAAAAGGGCCTCGACTTTGAACCTGTCAACCTAGACCTACGCGCTGGCGAACAGCATAAGCCGGAATACCTCAAGCTCAATCCGAACGGCGTGGTGCCGACCCTCATCCACGATGATTTCGTGCTCATCGAATCGTCGGTCATCATGCAGTATCTCGATGAGAATTTTCCGGGCCAGTCGCTGCAGCCGACCGAGCCGAAAGCCCGCGCGCGCATGCGGATTTGGATGAAGCGCATCGACGAATATCTTCACCCCAGTATTGGCGCGCTCATTTACGCCATGGTCCACGCTGCTTCGATGCGTAAGATGAACCCAGCGGAACTCGAAGCCCATTATCGCGCCATCCCCAATCCTGCGACACGCGAACTCCAGCGCGCGGCCATCGAACACGGCATGGACGCGCCGGCTGCGGTGCAAGCGTTGCAGGCATACGACAAGGCGTTCGCTAACATGGAGCTCCAACTTGCCGAGCGCCCCTGGCTCGCAGGCGATGGCTATTCACTCGCCGACGCAGCCATGACGCCTTACATCAACCGCCTCGCGATGCTTGGCCTATCCAACATGTGGGCACTCACGCGGCCAGACGTTTCCGCTTGGTTCGAGCGCATTAAGGCGCGTAGCTCTTTCGATAAAGCGATCACCACTTTCGTGACCGACGCCGACCTGAAGCCCTATGCCGAGCTCGATACTTGGGCATGGCGCAAGGCCGAACAGTTGCTGAAGGCCGCATAGGAAAACCGAACACTGCCAAATAGCGTCTTGGTGCAAGGCGATGTTGGCTGCGAACTCTCGAACCGTCGGCCGTCGCTAAAGCCGCGACTAGAACGCAACGGGCGAAAGTTGACGTGCGAGATTTGGCCGCAGCCTCCTTCGCCCAAGCGACATGCTCAAGTGACACGAGATGTCTCACATCACCAACACGTGGATTGAGGGCGCCAATGCCGGCTATCGCGAAAATCAGCAATTTGTTTTTGATTTCAAGTTATTCGCCGACCCCAATATACGCAGGCTCGATAGTCTGCTTCGGGTCATTCGCGGACATGACAGCCCGGATATCCGATATCCACCTTGCACCCGATAGCGGACGTTTGCGGACAAAATTGAAATGTCCGCTAAGGGCCAGGGAATTATTTTAGCGGAACAGGAAATTCCGGCCGGGGAACAGGGAAATTTGCCTGCAAAAACCAAAATCGGCCCCCGATGAGGTTTTCGGTGCACACAGGGCAATAAGGCGAAGATCAACGCGTGCCGAGATAAGCCTCTACGACGCGCGGATTACGCGCCATTTCGTCTCCCGTTCCCGAAAGCACGATTTGCCCATTTTCCAGCAAGTAGGCCCGGTCGCAAACCTCCAGCGCGAGCCACGCCAATTGTTCCACGACAAGAATCGTCAAGCCTTGCGCCCGGAGTCGACGAAAAGCGTCGAAAATCGAGCGTGCGAGCATCGGCGCCAAGCCAAGCGAAGGCTCATCGAGCACGAGTAGTTTAGGGCGGCTGATCAAAGCCCGGGCAATCGCCACCATTTGTTGTTCGCCGCCACTCAACTGACCTGCCGGCTGATTGACGCGTTCGCGAATGCGTGGGAACAAGTCAAAGACTTCAGCCATTGACTCGCTGAAGTCGGCGGTTTCACCATTTTTCAGCAGCCGGTAGCCACCGAGCTCAAGATTTTCCCGCACCGAATGCGCCGGAAAAAGCTGCCGGCCTTCGGGAACGAGCGCCAGTCCACGGGTCGCGATCTTGTAGGCCGGCAAGACGCCGATGTCGTCACCGGAAAACCGGATGGCGCCTTTTTCAGGGTGCATGAGACCTGCAATCGTTCGCAACGTCGTCGATTTTCCAGCGCCATTGCTGCCGAGAATCGCAACAATTTCGCCCTGTCCGACTTCGAACGAGACGTCGCGCAGGACTTTGAGTTGGCCATAGCTTGCCCAGACATGATCGACTTCAAGCAGCGGCATGGGTAGACCCCAAATAGGCGCCGACGACCCGTTCATCCCTCCTGATCTCCTCCGGAAGGCCGTCGGCGATCATTGCGCCATGGTCGAGCACGGTCACGCGGTCGGAAACCGCCAGCACAAGTTCCATGTGATGCTCCACCAAAAGAATTGTCATTCCAGCGCCTTTCAGACGCCGCAAGACATCGGCCAGCGCGCGGATCTCTCCGGCAACCAGGCCGGCCGCGGGTTCGTCCATCAGTAGAAGGCGCGGACGAACGGCAAGCGCGCGGGCGATCTCGACAAGGCGCCGATGGCCGTAGGCCAGCGCGGTCGCGGGCTCATCGGCAAGATGATCAATGCCGAGCAAGCGAAGTAGACCATCCGCCTGCGCGCGGTGGGCCGCAATTTCCCGACGTGCGCCGCGCGAGCCGAAAACAGCGGCGAAAACACTCGCCCGTGAACCTAGCGAAAATCCAATCAGCACATGCTCCATGACGGTCATGTCGCCGAACAGGCGCAGATTCTGAAACGTTCGAACGACACCCTTCCGGGCAGCGCCGTGAAGCGAATCGAGTCCGGTTTGCGAACCGTCCAAAAGAATGCGCCCGCTGTCGGGCCGGTAGATGCCCGAGACAATATTGATAAGGGTCGTCTTTCCCGCGCCGTTCGGCCCTATCACCGAATGAATCGCGCCTGGTGCAACTTCGAAGCTAACGTCCGATAGCGCGGCAATGCCGCCGAAATTCCGCGAAACCGCCTCTATCCGAAGGCGTGCACCCGAGATCGCCGGAAAGCTCTTGCCATTTTCCGCGGTTGTGCGGCTCTCCCCCCTTTCGCCGCCGCGCGATCTGCGCTCTGCGAAGTAGCCCATGACGCCGCGCGGCAGAAAATAAAGCGTGGCCAGAATCAGGACGCCATAGACAATAAGCCGGTACTTGTCGAAATCGTGCAGCATCTCGGGGAGGAGAATCAACACCGCGGCTCCGATGACCGGCCCGGCCATTGTGCCCGCGCCGCCGAAAAGGACGGCAAGCAGAAAAAAAACAGAACTGAAAAACTGAAAATTGTCAGGGCTGATGTAATTCTGTTGATGTGCAAAAAGCGCGCCCCCAAATCCAGCGAAACCGGCGCTGATGATGAAGACTATGACCTTGAGTCGGTAAACATCGACACCGACCGAAGACAACCCAAGTTCACTGTATTTGACCGCGCGGATCTGAAGCCCGAGACGAGAATCGATCAGCCGTTTCTGGACCACGAGCGCGCCAGCAAACACCGCCAGCACAACATAGTAGAAATGCGGCGTGTCGAGGCGGATACTTCCGATTTGTGGCTTCGGAATTGCGGATATACCGAGATCTCCGCCGGTAACGGAAACCCATTCCTGTAGAATTTTCCAGATCACCCATCCGAATGCGATCGTTACCATCGCGAGATAAGGCCCACGTACGCGCAAGGCGGGTACAGCGAGCACAATCCCGGTCAGTGCGGCTGCTGTTGTCCCAACCACTATACCGAGCAGGATGTGTGCACCTGTGAGATAGAAGAATGGTACGCCGTTCAGAGACTTGCTCAATATTGCAGTGACATAGGCGCCGACAGCCATAAAGGCCGCGTGGCCCAGCGAAAACTGCCCGGCATAGCCGCTCAACATATTTAGGCCGATGGCGACGATGCCGTAGATGAAAATGATGATGCCAAGATAGGTGTAATAAGTGCCACCACTAACAACAGGGACCGCCGCAAGAACGAGAACCGCGAGCCCCAAGCTCGGCCAGAACCCCTTCTTCACGGCCGTTCCTCTTGCGGCTGCCCGAAAATGCCCTCCGGACGCAGATACAACACCACGATCATGATGCCGAACCCGAGAATGTCGCGGATTCCCGTATACAAGTAACCCGACACGAGCCCCTCGAACGCTCCGTACACGAGGCCGCACAGCAATATGCCTCGCGGCGCCGAAAGACCGGCGATGATCGCAATGGCAAACGCCTTCAGACCCAGCACGGTGCCGAGTTGCGGCTCCGCCAAGGTCAACGGAACGACCAGAAATCCCGCAAAACCGGCCAGCGCGCAGGCACCCGCATACGAAACAATTTCGATTGCGCGGCGGTTGATGCCCATGAGGCTGCTGACGTCACCGCTGTGGGCGACCGCACGGAATGCCTTGCCTGACAGCGTGTGGCGATAGAAATAATCAAGGGCAATGAACGTGACGCACGCCGCCACGATGATTAGCACCTGTTGCGGCAGAATCGAGATAGACCCGATGTAAAGCGGCTCATTACCGACAAACGCCGGCACCGGCGTGGGGCTGCGGCCCCAGATGATTTCGGCGAAGTCGATCAGCAGAAATCCGACAGCCAGCGTGCTCATCACCCAGACGTCGCTGCCCGCCCGCAAGAATGGGTAGACGGAAATTCGCTCCATCACGGCACCAAGCGCGAACAGCCCGGCAATGACGATCGGCAGCACGATCAGCGGATGCATCCCGAACTGCACCACCAGCGAATAGGTCAACATGCCGCCCAGCATCACCCACATGCCGAGCGCAAAATTCAATGCTTTGGTGGTCATGAAAGTGAGGCTGTAGCCGACCGCGATCAGGCCATAAATTGCGCCACTGGCCACGCCACTCAGGGCAATCTGTAGAAAAAAATACATTCCTGGCCTGCGCGGTATCGGAGAGCCTTGAACGGAAAGGCCCGCGCGGTGACGCGCGGGCCTTCGTCGCAGTAGTGTTTACATTAGTTCCATGGTCGCCTTGTCGATGTGCTTCTTGGTATTCGCGTCGATCTGCACATAAGGTCCTTTTTCATCATACTTGATTTCAAGCAGTTTTCCGTTCGTCCAACGCGCCATGATCATGTCGTCCTCGGTCATGGCGTTGTGGCGGGCTTTCGTGAATACCGGACGCTTGAAATGCTTCACGAGACCATCGAACTCGGAAATGTTCTCGAGACCGGCGCGGATTTCGTCCGGCTTGAAGCCCTTATTTTCCATCGCCGTCTTAAACAGATAGACGGCGTCGTACGCGCCGACGGCAAACACCGCCGCACTCATCGTTTCTTTATAGCGTTTTTTGTAGGCATCGATGAATGCCTGCCGCGCCGGTGTCTGCGGACCGTCAATCGTAACGGTTGTGCTAGTCAAGACGCCGTCCGCCGACTCCCCGGCGGCCTTCCAGAAGGCTGGGCCCGCGATACCCCAAGCCGAGACATAGGGGGTTGTATCTTTCAGCTTATCCTGCGTCTTCACGACAAACGTGTTCTCGCGTACCAGCGCGTAGTTCAGAATGCTTTGGGCGCCGGCATTCTTGAGCTTGATAATCTGCGCCGTCATGTCGGTGTCATTGTTATCAAATGTCTCATCGGCGACAGGCGTGAGACCGAGCTCCTTCAGCCGCCGCCGCAATTCGCCGCGACCGGTAACACCCCAGCCCCCGGTCCAAGTAAGCAGGCCGATTTTCTTGTGGCCGAACTTCTTCACCATCGTATCAACCATGAAGTTCGCCTGGCCGGACCCGTACATGCCGACACGGAACAAGTAGTTGATGCGTCCCTTCTTTTGCGCGTCGTTTTCGGTGATCGCTGTCGCGTCCGTAGCCGGGCAAATCACCGGTACCTTGAGCGTGTCATTGACGATTGGCGCCACGGCAAGCATCGATGCGCTGTTGGTCGCGCCGATCATTCCGACGACGTGTTCGCGCTCGACCAGCTCGCGGTATGCCGCGACAGTCTTCACCGGATTGTGCTCGTCGTCGCGGGCAATCAGAACGAGCTTGTGGCCCTTCACGCCGCCCTTGGCATTGATTTCGTCGATCGCGATTTCGGCACCGCGCTTAATCTCGACGCCGACGAAGGATGCCGGCCCGCTCAGAGCGCCCGCAAAACCCAGGCGAACGTCCTGCGCATGCGAGCTTGCCATACCCGTCAGCGAGGCCACCGCAATGACGGCAGCAAACTTTACCGCAAGTCCTGCTCGATTCATCGTTACCTCCATGCTGTTAAACACCTTGCTACACCTTCCCGATCGCTTCGATCGCATATCGAACTCCTTTTGCTCAGGATGATCCGGCAAATATCGGTCGGTGGTCCGCCCAGGGCCGCACCGCCTCGAAGGCCGCAGCCGCCGAGAAAATGTCCGTTTCGCGCAACGCGCCCGCACCGATCTGCAAGCCAACCGGCAAACCGTCCGCGGTGAAGCCACACGGCACCGATGCCGCAGGTAAGCCGCTGAGGTTGAACGGATAGGTGTAGCCGACCCAGGACACGATCTCGTCGTCACTAAAACCCGGCGGAACGTCGCGACCGAGATCGAAGGCCACCGTTGGCGTCGCCGGCGATAGCAACAAATCGAAGCGCTCGAAGAACTGCCTTACTTTTTCGCGGAACTCGTAGCGGGCAAACACGCGCGAGTAATAGGCTTCGATGGTCTGATTGAGCGCATCGTCGAGTACCAGCGCCACGGCCGGATCGATGAGGGCGCGTTGCGATCGTAAGACCGGATTGAGCCGCGTTCCGACGCCGGCATAAAATTCGGCCATCCAGAGGTCGATTGGGTCGTCAAACACCTTGTCCACGAGTTCGACGGTGCAACCGAGCTGCTCGAACTCCTTTACCGCGGCTTCGGTGATGGCCCTAACCTCCGCCGTCGGCCGCGCATAGCCAAGCGTCGGGCTCCATGCGATGCGCAAGCCCCGCGGCGGTCGCTCGCAGGCGGCGAGATAGTCAGGCACATCCGCCGCCACGCCAGCGGGATCGCGCGCGTCGAAGCCCGAGATCGCGGTCAGCAGCAAGGCGGCATCGCGCACAGTCCTTGCCAGAGGACCGACATGGGCAAGCGTCGGCGTGGCCGCGGCGGGAAAGACGGGAACACGCCCGAACTGCGCTTTGATGCCGAACAAGCCCGACAGAGACGACGGGATACGGACGGAACCGCCACCGTCGGTGCCAAGCGCGAACGGCGTCAGCCCCGCCGCGACGCTCGCCGCCGCCCCTGCCGACGAGCCACCCGATGTCTTGCCGAGATTCCAGGGATTGCAAGTTTCACCGGTGAGTGGGCTGTTGCTCGAGGCCTTACAGCCGAACTCCGTGGTGGTGGTCTTACCGAGAATGACGCCACCGCTTGCCTTGACGCGTTCGACCGCGGGCGCATCGACCGGCGCTATGAAGTCAGCGAGCGTGCGCGAACCGGAGGTAAAGCGCACTCCTTTGAGCGCTGTAAGATCCTTGATCGACAGCGGTATCCCGCCGAGCAGGCCGGGATCATCACCCGCCATCAAAGCCGCCTCGGCACGCCTCGCGGCGTCGAGCGCAAGGTCCGCAGTTACGGTTACGAAGGCATTGAGCGAGCTCTGCGTCGCCTCGATTCGATGCAGCGCTGCCTCAGCGATCTCGACCGGGGAAACCTCCTTGCTATCGATCAGCCGCCGCATCTCGACGGCGGTCATGAATGCGAAATCGCCTCCTCCAACGACCCGGGCGGGGTCGGCAAGTTGCCTAGTACCGGAAGAGGCGCTTGAAGCCATCGTTTCTGCTCAGCTCAATATTGCGACGGCACGTACCGGAGAGCCGCTGCCCTTGCAGATATTCAAAGGCAGCCCGCAGAATTCGAACTCGCCTTTGCCGACCAGCTCTTCGAGATTGCACAGCCACTCGTAATGCGTGATGCCGCGATCGCGGCAGACGCGGTGATTGGGGAACAGGCTACTGTTGGGACGATCGGTCGACGGTCCCTCAACGCCGTGAACGCGCGAGCGGTCCGCCAGCCAATGCGTCGCTTCGGCGGTGATGCCGGGGTTCGACCATACGACCTTGTCGCTGGGATAATGCCGCTTGTGAAGGCCACTGCAGATCAAAACGATATGGCCGTCGATCTTCACCCCGGCTTTGCGCTCGGCTTCTTCGAAATCACTGACGTCCGTGTCACCGAGATCGGGGATATGGCGCATGTCGAGGCACACGGCCTTGCCCATGAACATGTCGAGCGGCATTTCATCGATCGTCGCTCCACCGCGTTTCGTATGGCAAAACGAATCCACGTGCGTACCGACGTGGTCCGTCATGGCCAGGAACGTCGTGCATCCACCAAGCGGATCCTCGGGCGTTCCGTTGCCCCAGGTTTCCATCTCGTCATGGGTGAAGTGCGGAAGGATCACGGGGCGCGGGAAGAACTTGTGCGCTGGCATGTTGTTGGTGAGAGGTACGGACAAATCGACGATCGTGCGCGTCATTCAGGCCCCCAAAAGAATTGCGTGGCTTGAGAGAGGCGCCTGACGGTCCGCTCCGCTTTTGACCTTCGATGCGGTCTGGCCGCGGGCTTCTCTCCGAACCCGGCCAATCGTAGGCAGGCATCCAAAGCCGCTTCAAATATCGATTTTTGAAGTAATTCATGCTTAAATTGGTATGATTGATCGAATATGGTTCAGTGCCCATTCCGTATGCACGGCGACGTCGATGAATCTGCGCCAACTGCAATACTTCCTGGAGGTCAGTGAACTCGAAAGCGTCACTCGCGCGTCGGACCGCCTGCATATTGCGCAGCCGGCGCTCAGCCGGCACATGCACGCGCTCGAACGTGATCTCGGCGTTCGTCTATTTGAACGCGAAGGGCGCGGAATTTCGTTGACGAATGCAGGGCTGGTCTTTCGCGACCGCGTCCGCTCAGTCCTGCGCGAACTCGATCGCGCTCAACTCGAGGTCAAGGCGCTGTCCCGCTCGCCGGGCGGTCGCGTCGATTTCGGCATGCCGTTTTCGGTCAGCCAGGCGCTCACGCGCACCTTGGTGCAGCATACGAACGCGGAGCTGCCCGGAATCACCCTTCGGGTGATCGACGGCTGGACTGGCTTTATCATCGAATGGCTTCTGCGCGGCCGGCTCGACCTTGGCATTATTTACGACCACACACTCAAGAGCGACATCTTGCGGACCGAACCGTTGGCCGCTGAAGAACATTTTCTCATCTGCGCTCCTAGCGACAAACTGGCAGGCCGCAAATCAATAACACTCTCCGAAGTGTCGCGACTGGCGCTTGCCTTGCCCAGCCATGAACATGGCCTGCGAATTGCGGTCGAACAATTCATGCAGGAGATTGGGATCACGCTCCACGTGCATACCGAGCTGGAATTGATTGTCGGCCTCAAACAATTCGCCGCCTCCGGCGAAATCTATACAATTTTGCCGCGCGGGGAGATGGCCGACGACTTGGCGGCGGGTAAGGTCAAGGCAGTGCGAATTGTCGAGCCGACAGTTTACCGGACTTTGTTTCTTGCATGGTCGAGTGAGCGACCGAACCGGCCGCAAATGAGGGCAGTACTGGAAATTGTTCGTCGCGAGACTGCGGAAATCGTTCACAAGGGCTTTTGGGGCAGCAAATTTCTCGGCGAACACCTATAAGATGAGACTTTTTGGAAATCTCAGCTGTGTGTTGTGTGCACCGAAATCCTAAACTAAAACGTATTGAAGATGCAGATTTGTTGTGTGTACCGAAAATCTAAATTCGGACGCAGTGGTGATGGCACAGAATAGCGCGATCATTGCGCCAATCTAGGCGATTCTGTCACTTCATTAACGCAGATGAAGTTCTCGGTACTGTGTGTACCGAAAACTTCATCCGCATTGAATAGCTAAGGGAATCACCTAACGTCTGTGGACGACGTTGGCCCTGTTCTTCTTCATCCTGAATGCCTTAGCCTCGCCATTCAAGCCGCAGAGCCGACTTGAGGCAGAGAATTCAGTTCTCCGACATCAGTTGATCGTTCTGCGGCGTAAGATTCAGGGCCGGGTCCGGCTTACCAACAATGATCGTTGATTCTTGATCCAGCTGTACCGATGGTTTTCGCCGATCCTGCAGGTTTTCACGATCATCCAACCTGAGACGCTCGTGCGCTGGCATCGTGCCGGCTTTCACTGCTACTGGCGCTGGAAGTCGCGCCGCCCGGAAGGGCGGCCTCAGATCGAGACGGATCTGCGCGTGCTGATCCGGCAAATGAGCATGGAGAATCCGCTTTGGCGGTGCGCCGCGTATCCATGGAGAACTGCTCAATCTCGGGTTTGAAGTCGCGCAATCAAGCATCGCCAAATACATGGTCAAGCGACGCGGACCTCCAAGTCAGGGGTGGCGCAGAAACAGATTCTCGGCCTGAAGCCGGCGCCTCGACTTGAGCAGATTGAAGGCGAATGTCCCGAGCGCGTGCACGATCGCAATCATCACATGGGATGATGCCCCGATTCTCCCACGCTGTACGAATCAAGTGCCGGATGACATTTTCGGAAAGGACAGGTCGCCATTAAACTCAGGCGATTCTTGAGGCTATACAATGTGGACAATGTTTTCGGCACACTGTTGGTTCGACGCCAATCTGATCGGATTTTAGGTACGCCGCCTACAACCAAGAAACGGTACTGTGCAACGCCAATTTTGCGGCACCTACAGCCGCTTCCGTGTGTTTACACCTGATAAATTCAGCCGAAATGTTTTGTTTCCTTATTTCTGTCCATACATCATTCTGAGCACCTCCCCCCGCAGTAAAAATCCTAGTCGGTGCAGGCGCCCCCAGTTCAAATAAGGCTCGAAAGGCCGCTGCTTCGATCGATGCAATTCCCTCCAGCATCGCTTGAAGGAAAAGATGCGGTTCAGACGGTCTTGGTGTAAGCCTTGGCATAAGCTCGGGATCATTGATTGGAAACCGTTCGCCGGGTTTGAGCAATGGGTAATAATCCAACCCTGTTGGATGTGCGGGGTTGATGAGGGCACTTAGTGCATCAATTTCTTCGCTAGAAAAATATGCCGCAAGAACACCGCCCCCGCTATTTGATGCTCCTCCGGCAAGCCACCTTGCTCCAAGCCTATGACTATAAACGCCACGCGATGCATCCGTTATTCGCGTTGCAGTCAATAGCTTGACGGCCAAAGTCGTGCCAAGGGAAGTGACTGCGTCGCCAATATTGGTCGCTTCCGTGGCAAGAAAAGCAGCAATACTGTCGGTTGTGCCGCCGTGAAAGATCAGCTCCCGATTAAGGCCGAAACGCTCGGCTAGTTCCGGCGCAATGACACCAACCGGCGACCCCACACGGCGAACCTCCGGAAGCAAAGTTTCTCTTACTCCGATGTCATTGAACCAGCCCGGCCAAGTTTCGCTCTCCGGGTCGAAACCAGTCTTCAACGCATTATTATCATCCGAGCCGGACGGCCGGCCAATAATTTTTGCGAGTATGTAGTCAGCTTGATGCAACAAGTGCGTTGCATTGTTTGATTTATCCATGGTCTGCAAGCGCAACATACGCGCGAGTCCAGAACTCGAGCCACGCATAATTGGCGTTGCTTCCGCATGGTTGGAAATAGCAGCCGCTTCATCGTAAAAGCCTGACGAGTTGTACATTAAGGCGGGAGTCACCGGCACAACGCGATCATCGACCAGGACGATCGTGCCAGATGTGCCATCGATGGCCGCATGCAAGATTTCATGAGGGTCCCGGCCGATTTCCACCAGTGCATCGACCTGTTTGCCAAGGCAGGTGGTGACCGCCTCCCACCAGAGGGTCGCATCGATTTGTTCGGGGTTTTGCGGCGCGTGGGGGACACGCGCGAAAGAAAGCATGTTGCCGGCTAGGTCTGCGACAGCGGTACGGACCCCCGACGTTCCGACGTCAATCCCAAGACCAAGCACGCGGCTAGGCCCTTCTTTCAGCAATTGCTTGGCGATATTTTTCCGCGTCCCAATTGAGCAATTCTGCTTCGGCTTCGGCGCCGATCGGTTCAGGTCTCCATTCACCGGGAAGCCGGCAAAGCACATCTGCTAAGCAAATTAGCATTGCCAATTGCGCAGGCGTTGCATCCGATCTCAAACAGATTCCTTGACCAGGCACCAATAGCGCGGGACTGGTTTCAACCGGAACCGTCGCAAGCCCGGGTCCTAGAAACACTACATGGTCCGGATAATAGGAACCGGACCGCGCAAGGCGGGCCAAGTCGGTATTTTGAGCGATAGCATTGGCTGAATGGCACCAATCATAGCCCGCTGGCGCATCGCCGTCAGGTTTGTGGCGCGCTCGATGCCTTATTGGCATGTGCAATCGAGATTCCACATCGTCCATCAGTTCCTCTACGGCGCCTACGGATTCGCCGACTATAATAAGGCCGTGGTTTTCCAAAATAATAACTCGGGTTTGTCTCGTGATCCGCGACCGAATCGCACCGGTTAATGCCAAGCCGGGCTTTCGATAGGGAATGAACGCGACGGGCAATCCATTGAGTTTCTCTGCTGCAGCTCTTCGGCCCTCGGATCCGATGGAATGGACAATTGTTGAAATTGAATGAGTGTGCGCAACCACTGGCCAATCAATTACAGCATGAAAAGTCGTTTCAATCGAAGGGCGCAAACCAATTGTCTTGTCGATGACCGTATCCATGCAACTCCCATCGCCTCTGCCATCGGCTTCAAGTTTGGCTGCCTCGCGATCTATTTCGACAAAAATCTGTTTCGATTCCGCTTGGGCTAGTTCGGTGCCGGATGCCTTGATCCACATGCGTCCGTCCTTTTTGACGGAGGTGTTGCCGCCCGGTCCTTGCACCTTTAGCGGGTCACGCCCGCAACGAGCGGAAAACGCAAGAAATTCTGCGGACGGTTCGAACGGCATCGATCTATCTTACTCGGAAAATGGTGTAGTTTGGCGGTGATGTTTCGGAAATGGCTGCGAGACTGGCGATCTTGCCGGAGCTGTCGATTGTGCCGGTTTGGACAAATTCGGTGGCATGGAGACCGCCCTGAACAAAGAGCGTCTTCCAGCCCACTGCGTGCGCACCGGCGATGTCATGCTCAAAAGAATCGCCAACCATAAGGATGCGGTCTGCGCTCACTTGCAATTCCCTGCCCAACGCCCGGAAAACAGGCGCATACGGTTTGCCGTAGAAAATGGTGTCGCCGCCGGCTTGCTTATATTCGTGGGCCAACGTACCGGGCGAAAGCTGCGCACGCCCTCCTGAGCGCGGCGAAGCGCGGTCCGGATTCGAGCAATACAAGGTGATCTTGCGCGCCAACGCATCGCGCAGGATTTCCCGCTCGGCTTCGCCCGCTCCCCCTTCGGGTATTCCCATCAATAGAACTGCGCCTGCCTCACGGATATTTTCGGTAAGGCGTATCGGCAACCCACGCGCCCAACGTTCGGCGTCGCCTTCAGATTGCTGAATCGGGAACATGGCGCCGGGATCCAGTGCCCCAGACGCAATATCGGCCCAAAACGCTTCGCCTGAAGACATGACTGTATCGAACAATCCCGCCCTGTACCCCATCGATTCAAGGCGGGCCGAATTCAGATCGGCGCGCTTGCCCGAATTGGTAAGAACCGCAAGATGCAACGGACACCCACGCAGTGCGGCAATAGTTTCTGGAACTCCGGGATAGGCATTACTGCCGTCGTGGAGCACGCCCCACTGGTCGAAAACGATTGCATCGAATTCGGTCGCGATCTCGCGCAGACATTCCAAGGTCTGCACCATCTTTTTACGGCTTATTTCGCTTCGTGGCTGCGGCAGCCCCTGCCGGCATGTCACCGAAATAAAATGGCAGACCCGGAATTGTTTTGCGACGTTCGCGCAGTTTCATCCCGTCGAATGGATAAACGTCATGATCTCCGCATGCTGAATCATGGCATGGCAGAATGTAATCGGAACGCTTGTCGATTTCTTCGACAGACCTCCACCCATCATAAGAACTCACGAACCGGGCCGGAACCCAATAGCGCCATTTCTCGTCTTCATTCGGCTCCAGGTTGCGCGCCTGAAAGATCGCGTCGCCGCAAATCACGATGTCGCCGGCGCCGGTCGCCACAGTCACGGCCATATGCCCGATAGAGTGTCCGGGCGTATGGAACATCGTAATACCTGGCAAGATTTCACATTCGTCCTCGACCACTTCGAAGACACAGCCAGCGTAGGCCGGCTCAATTCCTAAAATGCCGCATTCATAGGAGCGGTAGTAAAGCGGCAATGGATTGTATGCCATTTCTATCTCGGCCTTCGGCGCAATATAGCGGGCGTTGCTGAACTCTTTCATGTTCTGCACGTGGTCCCAGTGCAAATGCGTAAAGACGATAGCGTCGATCTCGCCGGGATCGACACCCAGTTTGTCCTTGAGATGAAGGTGTACCTCCGTGCAGCCGCGCTTTTCACATTTGTGATGGTATTTCGTGGCGCGCTCTTCGTTGCAAAGTCCGGTGTCGACAAGAATTTTGTGCTCCCCGGTATCGACGTAATAGCAATAGACTGGATTCCAGATCTTCTTTCCCGCAGGCCCCTTCCAGAAGATGTAGGTACCGAGGTCGGCCTCCAGCCATCCGGTATTGATCGGATAAATCTTGGTTTCTGTAACACCCATCACTGCCTCCAAATCTGATCGCCATAATTGTGTACATAAATGGCTTTTTGTCTACAATTATGTGAGGCTATTCCATCAGGTGGCGGTGGCAAGAACCCGCAAATACGAGTCGCTCATATGGGCCCGCATGCCTTTGTCCGCAGTGTAGGAATCCGCCGAGAAAATGCTGTCCAACAGCGATTTGTGGCTTTCTGCGGAGGCCAGTAAGTCGGCCTTGGTTTTGAATTTCTTGGCACGAAAGGGTCCCGTCCGGCGGCGGAAATCTGAAGCGAGCTCGGCAACGAACGAATTGCCTGTGGCCTTGTAGATCAGATGGTGAAACCGTTCATTTGCCTCCAGATAGGCTGGAAAATTTCCGGTTTTGGCGGTCGCAACGCAATCCGCCTGGGCCGCCTCGATCTCTGCCCTCGCCAAAAGGGTCAATCGGCGCGCAGCCATGCGTGCGCAGACGGCTTCGATTTCAAACATTGCATCAAAAATCTGCGCCAGTTCCTCGCGCGAGTATTCCGCCACACGAACGCCTCTGCGGTCGCCCAAAACCAATATGCCTTGCGCCAAAAGCCGGTTAAGCGCTTCCCGGACCGGTGTGCGGGATGCGCCAAATCGCTTCGCCAACCGGGTCTCATCCAATCTCGCTCCGGGTTCTATCCGACCCGTCGAGATTTCCTCGATCAGCGTTTTCTCAATTCGCTTCGCGATCGAGCTCTTTGGCGCCGGGTCGCTTCTTTTCATATTCGCTCCTGGTGGAAAAATGCATGTATCTGCAAGATTGCATATTTTTTGAATTCTATGTATACGTAAGATCGAAATTAAATACAAATAGTGCAGTTTTACTGAATCCCGTCGCGTCATGGCAGCAATCAAAATCCTCGCGACCCTCGAAACGAAAGCCGAGGAAGTTGGGTATCTGCAAGAACGCCTGCGAGCTCACGGGGTCACCAGCTCGGTGATGGATATATCACTCAGAGCGCAGGGGATCGTGCTTGGCAGCGACAAAAAACAGGCCGCAATGGACACGGCTGCGCGGGGCGCAATTGAGCGGCTGCATGCGCTAAATAATGATGATGAAATAGAGGCTGTCCTCGGCCTTGGCGGCGGAACCGGCGGCGAGATCATTTTGAAGATCATGCGCGCTTTGCCTGCGCGAATACCGAAAATTCTGGTTACGACGTTGCCCTTCGACCCGCGCGATGCCGTGTCGGACAATGCGATCGTGTTGGTTCCGACACTAGTCGATATTTGCGGCTTGAACCCGGCTTTGCGCCAGGCCCTCGAGAACACAGCGGCCATGACCGCCGGATTATGTGCCGCAACGCAAACCGATACCGGCGGGACAAATGCGCCGTCAGTTGCTGTGACGGCGTTGGGGGCAACCGCGCAAGCGGTCGAACCGCTCATCGAAAAAGTTCGCGCGCTCGGTTACGAGACCACTGTGTTTCATGCCAATGGTTATGGCGGGGCCGCGCTGACGCGCTTTGTGGATCAGGGCGCGTTCCATGCAGTCGTCGACCTGACGCCTCATGAGCTGACGAGACTTCTCATTGCCGGAGCGCATGTTGACATGCCTCGCCGCTTCGTTTCCCAGATAGAGGCGGGACTGCCGCGAATCGTATTGCCCGGCGGACTTAATTTTCTGGGCCTGGGTGAAATCGGACAATTGCCGCGCGCGTATCTTGATCGCCCTCACTATCGTCATTCCGATTTTTTTACCCACGTCAAATTGACCAAGGACGAAATGCGGAAAGTGGCCGAGGCGCTCGCCCGGTATCTCAATGGCGGAGCCGCCAAAACGGGTTTGATAGTTCCAATGGGCGGGTTCTCTCATCAGGATTGCCCAGGCGGGACAATAGAGGACGCCGAACTGCGTCAAACCTTTCTCGATACGATCAGCGCGTTGCTGCGCTCAGATGTCGTATTGTTAACAAGCCCGGCCCATATTGGTGCGCCGGAGATTGCCGAGCTGACCGCAGACTTGCTGGTAAAATTTATCACACCAGAACAGGAAACAAGACATGCTCGACCAAAGCGACATTAATGCCAAGAAAGACGCATTGATCTGGTCGGCGCGGCGTTGTTTCGACCTGCGGCTTCAGACCAATGCGGGCGGCAACCTCTCGGTGCGCCTCGCCTGTGGTGACGCGATCGTCATCAAGCCGTCTGGCGTCGGTTTTGCCGAATGCACCCGCGACAACCTGCAGATCGTTCATTTCGACGGTACAATCGAGCCCTCCCCGTTCAAGCCGTCGAAGGATCTGGAATTTCACCTTGATCTCTATAAAGTGCGCCCGGACATCAATGCGATTGTTCACTGCCACAGTCCTTGGGCGACAGGCTATGCCAGTGCGGGCCTGGAAATACCCTGCCTGACGGTGCAGACCATAGAAAAAGTCGGCCGCATGCCATTGATACCGCTGTCACCGCAGGGGGGGCCGCAGACGGCGGCTGAAATCAGCCCGGTTTTCAAAGACCGCAAAATCGTGGCGGCGGTCCTTGCCAATCATGGCACCATCGGCGTTGGTTCCACGCTCGTGAAGGCACAATATCTGGCGGAAATAATCGAAGAAACCGCTCAAATTGCTTTTATCCGCGATGCGCTGATCGGCGCGCACGATCTCGCGAAGCCTGCCCTGCCGGTCTATGGGACGGCCGCTGAGGCAAGAGCGTCGAACTGATCGATTTCCGCGCTTAGTTAGCTCCGTCCTATGGCGCCGCTTCGTTGCCGGGCGCCGGCGTCCCCATGGGAACCGCAATCTTGAGAATGGCTTCGCGGCCACCCCAATTTTCGATAGCCTTCTCTTGGTCCCGTTTAGCATGCGCGTCGACCGCCTCGGGGTCCAGCATGCCCCGAAGCCGCCTTTCAAAGTCGTCAAGCACTGATCGATAGGCGGGATCGGGTGCGAGATTGTTGAGCTCTTCCGGGTCAGCTTTCATGTCGAAGAGCTCGGCACCGTGACCGACGTAATGGATGTATTTATAAGCGCCATTGCGGAGCATGAAAACGCCGGTCCTTGCCGCCGTGGCATGATACTCGCTGAAAACCACCCGATCAGGGTTGTCGTCTTCGGCGGCAAGGTCGATCATTGATCGACCGTGACGCGCCTTGTCTTCTTCGCTTTCGCTTAGTCCAACGCATTGCAAGACAGTCGGATAAAGGTCGATGAGCGAAACCGGCGTGTTCACTACCTTGCCTGCCGGAATATCGGCGCCGGCAATGATCAACGGGACGCCGACGGCTTCCTTGTACATGTTGGACTTGCCCCAGATACCGCGGTTTCCGAGGCTTTCCCCATGGTCGCTGGTAAAGAGGACACGCGACTTATCCATCAGGCCGAGGTCGCCCATCGTCTTGATGATCTGCCCAACCTTGTGGTCGATGAAGCTAATCAGGCCGAAATAGCCGGCGATCGCGATCTGCCGTTGTTTGTCGTTTTCGAAATAGCGGTCAAAAACGTAGCAATTCTCGAAGGCATTCCACCAATCGTGCAGATCGCCTTTGCGCTCAGGCCTGCTCTTTCCGAGGGGCATGTCATCGGGATTGTACAAACTGAAGAATTCCGGCGGAGCGACCAACGGGTAGTGGGGGCCGATAAACGAGATGAAGACCACCCATGGTTTCTCACTGGGGCTCTCCGCCGCCTGCGTCAGCCACTGGCAGGCGCAATCTGCGATGTTGGTGTCGTATTTAATGAACTGAGTATCACCCGGCCCGATCTGCTCGGCAAAATGCCTCGATTGATATCTTGTCGGTGGATCATCTCGAATCAGACCATGCAGGTCGCCGCCATTAAAGACGTGCATGGGAATGATCTGACTATCAAATCCTGTTGGAAGACTTTCTTCCAAGTAATGCAGCTTGCCGACTGAGACACAACGATGCCCGGATTCCTGCAAACGGTGGCCCCAGCCTTTTACGCGCCCGTCATACGCCAGTACATTGTCCCAGTAGCCGGTCTCGTGAGAATAGAGGCCTGTCGCCAGGCTGGCGCGCGAAGGCATACAGATCGGATTATTGGCGTGCGCGTTGGAAAAGCGCGTGCCATTGGCGGCCAGTTGATCAATGTTCGGAGTCTTGACGATGGGGTGGCCAGCACAACCGAGAAACGGCGAACCGTGCTCGTCGTCCATGAGAATGACCAGATTTTTTGGCTTCATAATTGCGCTGTTCCCAGATCAAGTTGATACGTGGTGAATATTCAACATCGAACAATGTTTGGCGTCAGGCAGGCATGGCGGCGACGTCCTGCTCTTCAGCCAACCCGGCGATCAAACTTTTCTGATATTCGACGAAGCGCGGGTCGGTTACCGACCGAGGGTGGTCCATTTCAATCGGGACGATTTTCTTTATGGCCGACGGGCGTGACGAGAACATGCAGACGCGATCAGAAATCATGACAGCCTCTTCGACACTGTGAGTGACAAACAGGGTCGTCTTGTGCGTTTTCGCATGGATTTCAATGAAGTCTTTAAGCATCCGATTGCGCGTTTGAGCATCGAGGGCGCCAAAAGGCTCGTCCATCAGAAGCACGTCCGGGTCATAAGCCATCGCCCGCGCGATTGAGACTCTTTGCTGCATGCCACCGGACAGTTTGGAAGGGTACGCATTTTCGAACCCCTCAAGGCCTATCATGCTTACGAGTTCGGCAACTCTTGCCTGCCTTTGGGTCTTTGGAGTTTTATTGATCCGAAGGCCGTATTCGATATTGCGGGCCACGGTTTGCCACGGAAATAAAACGTATTCTTGAAATACAATGCCTCGGTTTGGTCCAGGACCACTAATGTCCTTGCCATCCAGCGTTAATGTACCGGACGTGCGTTCTTCAAAACCACCGACCATATACAGAAAGGTCGACTTTCCGCACCCGGAAGGGCCAAGAAGCGAAACCAGTTCGCCGTCGGTGACGTCAAGAGACAGCCCATTAATTGCCTCAACGGCGTCCGGCCTACCGGCGTTGTACGTCTTGCAAATGTTGCGAGCTGAGATTTTTATCTTTGAGGCCTGATTCATCTTCGTCACCCTTACAGATCCTTGGCTGTACTCATTCCCCAACGGATAACAGTTGCTTTTTCGATGTACTTGAAAATCGAGGATTCAAGAATCAATCCAATCAGACCAACGACAATGATTCCGGCGAACATGGCTTCTGTGTCAAAGAAAGTGCGGGCGTCGAAAATCATGTAGCCGATCCCGTAGGCAGTCGATGCGAAGATCTCGCCGGCAATAACCGCTCTCCATGCCCTGCCTAAAGCCAGCTTATGGCCTGCAATGAGGTACGGCATGGTTCCGGGAATAACCACCGTGCGCAAAATTTGCCACTTACTCGCACCAGTCGTTTGGGCGGCCCAAATCATTTTTGGCGGGATGCTCTGAACACCGGCGGCAGCGGTATAGATGATCGGAAAACTGCTCCCCATCACGACGACGATGATGACCGTCTTAATGCCGAGGCCAAACCAAAGGATGATTACCGGCACCGTCGCGATATTTGGCACGACCATGAACATTGTGATGATTGGGCGCAGCCACTGATAAACTGTTCGATTAATCCCCATAAAAAAGCCAATAGCCGAAGACACAAGAGCAGCGAGAAAAAAACCGACCAGCAAGGCTAACAAGGTGGCACCAATATTTCGTAGCATCAGAAAGCTTGGAGCCGTGCCATCGCCTGGCCCGGACATCTCAAAAAGGCGAGCTAAAATAGATGACATCGGCGGGAACAAGACCTTGTCGACGAATCCCATTCGGGCGACGAGTTCCCAAACCAGCCCGAAAAGAATAATCGAACTGATCGTGATCAGATAAGGTTTCAAGAATTTATAGTAAGCTGATAGGCGGCCCATGATTAAACCGTCCCCTGTACCGCGTTGGTGGGTCCCTTGCTGTGCAGGTTCACAATCGACGAGCCGGGCCAACTAAAAAAATATTGAGTCGTCTGTCGGTCGCCGGGACAACGCAACTTGCGTTGCCCCGGAGACATACCGGTACAATCGTCACTTACGAAGTTTCAGGCCGGCATCGTAATAGCTGGCGTCAAGAAACTTCCTGAAGTCGGGCTTGTCGCCCCTATATTTTCCCGCCTTTTTGAACGCATTAAAAACCTGATCATAGACTTGGATCAACTCGCCGTTGAGTACTCCGTGTTGGTAGTTGAAATCATTGATGCCAATTGTAAGCACCCCAACCGGCAAGTTGCGGCCTTCTTTTTTCAAGCCGGCCGAGAGAAGCTCGGCCCCCTTCTTGGGATTCTTCAGTATCAGTTCCTGAGCGTCGACGGTCGCTGCCATGAACCGCGCCATGATGTCTTTGTGCTTTTCAGCATAGTCCTTCCGGGCGGCCCAGGTCGCCGCACCGAGGTTGGCGCCTTTGAAGTCCAACAAGATCCTGGCGATCCCCCTGTAGACGGCGATCGATGTGGTGGGCGCGAACCAGATTCCGGCGTCGACCGAACCCGACTCCAATGCCGAGATGATGGCGGCTGGAGACGTGTTGAGAATCTTGAAATCTGAATATTTGCAGCCGTGTTTGGCGCACCAGTCACCAAGTGCGCGATAAGATCCCGACCCTATCTTATTGGCGATCTTCTTGCCTTTCAGATCCTCGATGGTCTTATATGGCGAATCCTTGCGGACTAATACCTTTGCGTAACCGCCATCTGTGATCCAGGCGCTTCCCAGCAGAACGATCTTATCCGTTCTCAATATTGCGGACACCAAGGGAGCGGACCCGACGATGCCAACATCGATGCCGCCGCCGATCAGGGCTTCCGCCATTTCAATGCCTGTCTTTACTTTGACCACATTGATGTCGAGACCGTATTTCTTAGCAATTCCGCTTTCCAGCAAAACAACATCAAGGTTTGTGCCACGCGACCCCATGGTGATTTTGTCGGCCGCCTGAGCGGCACCTACGAGCAGCATTGCCCCAGCGAGCAAAGCCGATACCGCAAGCGGATATTTTCCTGTGACGTACCTCGACATTTTGATCCTCCCCTTATCCGTTTTAGTTTGATTTTTTTTAGCGTTGTTGCGAATCGTCAAAAATCCAGAGGCTCGCCCTCAAAATATGCTCCCTCATTGCCCTTCTTGCCGATTCAGGATCTTCGAAGCATATCGCGGCTAGAATTCTTTCGTGCTCCTCTTGAGAGGCTTCCATTCTTTCGAAGTGCGCGAATTGCGACTTCTGGAAAGGCGCGGTCTTCAAGCGCACGGCCGCAACCGCTTCGGTCAAACTAGGATTGCCGCCAAGTTCGGAAATTTTGTCATGGAAACGCCGGTTTGCGTTTGCAAACCATTCGGCGTTTTTTTGTCGACACGCTTCAGCGCCATCGAGATGGAGCTTTTTCAATTCATTTTTTTCAAGCAAACTAGCGCGCGAAGCAGCCCAAGAAGCGGCCAAAGCTTCCAATTCGGCCGCCGCCTCAAACGCAAATCCGATCCGTTCCTTGTCTGCCGGTACGATAACGGCGCCGCGACGGGGACGAATTTTTACCAGACCAGCCGTATCGAGCTGTCGCAAGGCTTCGCGGATTGGAGTCCGGGACACGCCAAAGTGAGCGGCGAGTTCAGCTTCGTCGAGTTTGGACTCCGGCGGCAGCTCGCCGTTGAGAATTCGGTCGGCCAAACGGCGCCGGATGACGCTTCCAAGCGTGTCATTACCATCGACCGCGATCATCGTTTCGCGGCGCTTTTTTGTATTCGGTTTTGGCGAATTTGCTCTTTTCTGCATACCAAAAACCAATTATAGTGAGGTATTGTATACGAGTGAATTGGAAATGCAATGCACCTCTCCCGTGCCTGAAATGGGCGAAACGCTCATTTTGGGGGTCTTGTGACCTTAAAGGGGGGCTGATCGGTCCGAAACAAACAAGGCGGCGGCCCGGTGGGTCAATAATGAGGATGCCGAGGAATGAGTACAATTTTTGTGTTGTTTGATTCACTAAACAGATTGCCATTGGGATGCTACGGCGGCTCTTTGCATACGCCGGGCTTTGGACGGTTCGCGAAACGGGCTGTGACCGTTAGCTATGGGAACAAACGCTGATGCCAACGCACCAGCGGAGTACGTTTTGCAACGAGGAATTTGAGGGCGCCAATCTGATCAACCCCTTGGCCTTCCTGAGAGGATTCCCGGTTCTGAAGCTTCCAACTGGTCGAGCGAAGAAAAAGGGACAGGGAGCGAACGTCGAAGATTCCGACGCCGTGCTCTATGATCTGAGAACCGACGCCAAACAGATAATTTCGGTCGAAAATCCGGAGGTCAAAGCGCGTTTGATACGAGAAATGCTGACAATCATGGCCCGCAATGAAGCGCCTCCAGAGGCATACACAAGGCTCGGCTTCGAAGTGCCGTATCCGAGCTTGCTACCCAAACATCTGCCCGAGCTTCCGCTGGAAAGTTTGACCCTTGGCTAAAATTCAACCAAATGTGCTCTTGGTCTGTTTCGATCAATGGTCCGGCTCAAGACTTGGCATATCTGGCCATTCTGTCGTTGCAACGCCGACGATTGATCAGATTGCCCGCAACGGCATCTACTTTCCGAGCGCCTACTCAGAAACGCCTATTTGTGTTCCGGCCCGCCGCACGTTGATGACCGGCACGACGGCCAGGACTCACGGGGACCGGATTTTCAACAAATCCGGTCGCATGCCGAAGATTCCGACGATCGCCGGAGTTTTTAGTTCGTCGGGATACCAGACGTTCTGTGTGGGAAAATTGCACGTCTATCCGGCGCGCGATCGGATCGGCTTTCATGATGTGCTGCTGGCCGAAGAGGGGCGACCTCATTTGGCTGTCGACGATCACGACATATACCTGGCAGAGCGAGGCTACGTCGGCAAACAATTCATCCACGGGATGAGCAACAACAGTTATATGACGAGAACCTGGCATCTCCCGGAAGATTGCCATCCCACCAACTGGTGCACGATGGAGATGTGCAAAACGATAAAGCGTCGTGACCCAACTCGGCCTGCTTTCTGGACACTTTCTTACACGCAGCCGCACCCTCCACTAGTGCCCCTCGAAAACTATATGCAGGACTATCGGGCTTTGAATATCGATCAACCGAGGGATGCTGCTTGGGCAGAAAATGAAAACAGTCTGCCTCACGCATTGAGGGCACTGCGAATCTATTATTCAAAGCTACCGCCGAAACAATTGGAACAGGCGCGGCGCGCTCATTATGCGTTGTGCACTCACATCGATCATCAATTAAGAGTCGTATTCGGCACGCTGCGGGAAGAGAAACTGCTGGACAACACTATTGTGTTGATCGTTGCTGACCACGGCGACATGTTGGGCGACTTCGGTGTTTTTGGCAAACGCGTTTTCTATGACAACGCGACGCGCATTCCCTTGATACTGATGGGGCTGCCTGGCGATGCCAGGGTTCCGGCTGGAATTGTGGACAGCCGTCTCGCCGGCCTACAGGATGTAATGCCGACGCTGCTCGACCTAGCTGGAATTGAAATTCCAGGGAGTTGCGATGGGATAAGTTTAGTCGGTGAAAAAAAACGGGATGAACTCTATGGCGAAGTCCTTGAGAACAACAATGCGTCGCGGATGCTGGTCGATGGGCGGCACAAATTGATCTGGTATCCTGCGGGTAACCACGTGCAGCTGTTTGATCTTCAAGTGGACCCAGCAGAGCGCAATGATGTTTCCGATGAACGGTCTTATCGCGATGTCCGCCAGAATCTCGAGTCCCGATTGGCTAGCCATTGTTACGGCAAGGATCTTGACGCCGGCTGGGTCAAAGATGGAAAGCTGATTGGATACGATCCTGGTCCATTTTTAGCCAAGCCTGATCGGACGCTGTCAGCGCAGCGGGGCCTTCACTATCCTCAGCCCCCTCAGGGAGACAGCGATCCCAACGCCGGTTTTCCGGAATAGACAAAACAGGAAGAAAAGGGCCGCGTAACCGATCTGTATTTCGACGCAATGCACTTTTTGGTTTTGGCTGTGTGTGCTGAAAACATAAAGCCGGGCGTAGTGGGGATGGAAGTTACGCAAGATCGCGCGGAAATTGGCGATGCCAACCCACCAAAGCCGGCTAATGATAGGCGCATCTTTATCTAGCGACCGATGCGTCCTGATTCCATTGCTGTACTGACACCATCCTCGCAGGATTCGTGGCAAATGGGCCTTCCCTGCGTTCCATACCGTTTCATTCTGCAAGCCGCAGCGCGGCCATCAGTCGGCAATAAAAATCAATATGCATATTGGTGGATTTAAAGCCCTCGAAAAGTCAAGAGTACAACGACCAGTACAACACGTGCAATTGCTGCGTCCGCTAAACGTTTAGAAATTAAAGCGTTTCAACCGTAGCTCACACAGTCCATCATCAGGGCAATGGAAAATTGTCTATTGCCTGCCAACACTTAAAAGAGGCCTCTCGATTTGTGATACCGCGCGACAAACCGTTAGTCGCTTGGCATAGCCCGTCCATGCAGTGCCAAGTTTCTAACGCTGTAAACGCCTGATCGTCTTGGGCGTCCTCACCGATCGGTCTCACCAAAAAAACAATCACAACGTCCGGTGACAGAGTTGGAGTCCTACGAGTTGGCGGACGCAGTCACAGTCGAACCTGCCTCCACCGCGGAATTCCCTGCGGGCAGGGATTTTTCTCGGCTAAATCCGAATTCAACCGCAGATTAGAATTTCGAAATACGCCGTTGTCAGTCGAAGTGTCAATTCTTCGGCGCTTGCAGAGTTCGTGAAAATTATTGGATTGCCTTTTAGCGTTATCGCAAAACGACGACGTGAGCTATTTCGTTTCGTAAGATTTAAGCCCGCGCACGTTGTTCAGACAGCCGCCGCATCTTTCATGCCGACGCGGTGAGCCGGCATCGTGAGCGGCGGGACACGGCTGGTCCAGCCGGTCGCCTCGCAATAGGCCCAAGCGGCGCGATAGACGGTCGCCTCGTCGAACGCCCTACCGGCAATCTGCATGCCGAGCGGGATGCCCTCGCGCGAGAACCCGGTCGGGACGGCAATCGCCGGTGTGCCGGTAATATTGAAAGGCATGCGCGCATGGCGCTCGTAGGTACGGCCGATGTCTTCCGGACGGTCGATCTGGCACGGTAGTTCAAGCCCGGACAAAGTAATTACCGCATCAAATTGTTGCATCAGCTCATCGAATTCCGCGCACAGGACCCGCCTTGCCTGTAAGGCCTTGATATATTCCTCGGCGCGGATGAAGGCACCGGCAAGCAGCTTGCGCCGGCTGATCTCGCAATAGTCTTCCGGCCGCTGCTTTAGCCACCGTTCGTGCACCGTATAGGATTCGCTCTGCTGGATTGTGCGGCCACATGCAATCCAGTGAGAAAGCGGTGAAAGCCGCGCGGTACGCAGGTTTGCGCCTAGCCTACTCAGTGTCTGGATCGCGTCGTCAATACCAGCGTTCATTTCCTCGTTGGCGGCGGCATCTTCCGTATAAAAATGCTCGATGACGCCGATGCGAAGGCCTTTGATGCCTTTTCGCAGGTCCATCAAACAGTCGCCTACCGGGACATGTCTGCTGGTGGGGTCGGCTTCGTCATAGCCGGCGACCCACTGATAGACGATGGCGTTATCTTCAACGGTCCGCGTCAAGGGACCGACATGATCGAGCGAAAACGACAGCGGCATCACGCCGCTCCGGCTCACCGCGCCATAGGTCGGCTTCATGCCGACAATGCCACAGCAGGTCGCTGGGTTGCGCACGGAGCCCCCTGTATCGCTGCCGATCGCCGCCGGCAGCATTCCTGACGCGATAGCGGTCGCAGCGCCGCTGGATGAACCGCCCGGATGCAGGCTCGTGTTCCAAGGATTGCGGGCCGGCGGCCACGGCAGATCGAAGGCCGGGCCACCGACACCGAATTCATGCATTGCCAACTTGCCGATAAGGATCGCGCCAGATTCGCGCAGATAGGTCACGACACCCGCATCGCGAATGGCGACATTATCGGCGAGGATCTTGGAATGACAGGTGGTGCGCAGGCCGGCAACGTCGATCAGGTCCTTTAGCCCATACGGAATCCCATGCATTGGACCGCGGTAATAGCCGGCGCCGATTTCATCCTCCGCCACCCGTGCTTGTTCGAGCGCAGCCTCGGCGGTAACAGTCAGAAAGGCATTCAGGGTCGGGGCAAGCGTGTCGATCCGCTCCAGCACATGCTCGATCAATTCGACCGGCGAAAGATCCCGCGACCGAATGCGCTTCGTCACCTCAGCGATGGTGAAGAAATCTAGTTCACTCGTCATGATGCGGTATGCACAACAAAAATATGGGCCGGTTCAGTCGTCGGTTCGCGCGTGGTCGGCATCGCGGTAGGCATGATCAACCCCCGTTCCACCGCTGCGCGCACCAAGGCCGGGTATTTCGCAAAGGTCCCGTCCAATCCCGCGCGCTTCGCTAATTCGGCAATTTCATTGTCCGTCATCGTCGACTGTCCCCGGTTCTGAGCATCGACGCGCGCGGTGGCGGGAATGCCCGGATGTCGCACTTCCGCCCCGATATACGCCGCGACCAATGCGCCAAGTGCCGGTTATGCCTCGATTTTTCACGAACTCCCACGTTTGGCTGGCCATTGTCCGCCGAAAGCAATGTTTTGCAAAATGAAAACAGCCGAAATAATATTCGGAAATATTAAAATGGAACCCGGCGATGGCCGACCCCTTTCGCATTCAGCAGGTGCGCCAGTTTCTGATCGCCGCAGAAAGCGGAAGTTTTCGCGCTGCGGCGGCCGGCACCTTTCGTTCATCGGCGGCGGTCTCAACCGCGATGCACGATCTGGAAATGCAGGTCGGCGCCGCCCTGTTCGAAAAAGGTCAGCGCGCGCGGCTCACCCCGCTCGGACAGACGCTGGTGCCGCTTTTCTCAGAGTTGCTGCAAACCCATGATCGAATCCTGACCGAAGTGCGCCAGTTGGCGCGGGCGGAACGCGGTAGACTCTCGGTGGCCGTGGTGCCGTTCCTCGGCGAAGAATGGTTTCCGACGTTGCTGCATCGCTTCCTGGACGACCATCCGGATGTCGACGTGCGCGTGACCGATGAGCGATCTTTCCAGGTCCATGGGCTGGTCGCCGACGGGAAGGTCGATATTGGAATTGCGGCGCGGCTTTCCGACGATCCGAAGCTCGTGTTCCAGCCGGTCGCCATAGACACGTTTGGAATCGCTTGCCGCGCGGACGACCCGCTCGCGCACAGCCAACGGCCAATTCCATGGAGCGCCCTCGCCGACCGCCGGTTGATCGGTAATGACGGTTTTCCAACCTTGGCCGGTCATGGGGTCGGCGAATGGCTCACTAAGACGGTCGTCTGGGTGACCAGCCGGGTCTCGATGCTCGACTGCATCAGGCAGGGTATCGGCATTAGCGTGCTTCCGCGCTTGACCTTGCTTCCGATGGCGAAAGACATCGCATTCGTGCCGCTGGCAAGTCCGAAGGTGACCAGAATGATTGGAATCATAACCCGGCGCGGACAAACATTGTTGCCGGCGGCTCGCGATATGCTGGCCCTTATCGAGAAAGAGTTGCGCGCATACGCACTCAGTCACGGCGCGACGCTGACCGACACACAGACGGAACCGCCTGCAGGTTCAAAGACCGTGCGCCTCCGCAAAAAGGCACAATGAAACCTGCAGGCGCAACGAAGCATCAACCGTCGACCACGTTGATCGGCTTACCGGCCGCAAAAGCCAAAATCTGTTCGATCGCCGCGGTATAGAGCGCCTCGTAGCCGCCTTTTTCCACGTAGCCGAGATGCGGCGTGCAGACCGCGTTGCTCAATTTGAGCAGCGGATGATCGCCGTTCACCACCGGTTCGCTTTCGTAGACGTCCACGCCGGCCATGCCGGGACGCCCTTTCTTCAAGGCGGCGGCCAGGGCGCCGGCCTCAATGATACCTGCACGGCTGGTGTTGACGAGAATGGAATCCGGCTTCATGCGCGCGAGGTCCGCCGCCGTCACGATACCGCGGGTTTCCGCCTTGAGCGGCAGGTGCAGTGAGACGACATCCGCATCCGAAAAGAACGCTTCCCGGCTTGCCGCCGCCGCGAAGCCGGCCTCGCGCGCTTTGCCGAGTGAGCCTTCGCGGCCCCAGCACACCACGTCCATGCCGAAGGCCTTGCCATAAGCGGCCACGAGACTCCCGATGCGGCCGAATGCATAAACACCGAGTGTTTTTTTCGCGAGGCCCGTACCCAATGTCGTCTGCCAGCGTCCCTCCTTCAAGGCCTGCACCTCTTCCGGGATATGGCGGGCGCACGACAGAACGAGGCCCCATGCCAGCTCGGCGGTCGCATTCGGCCCACCGCCGCCACCCGCCGACACAACGATGCCGCGTTCCTTGCAAGCAGCGAGATCGATATGGGCGGTGTTGCGGCCGGTCTGGCTGATCATCTTCAGTTTGGGCAATCGCTCGATGATCTTGCGCGGCATCGCCGTCCTCTGCTGAATCAGGATCACGGCTTCGGCGTCTTTGAGCATATCCACCAGCGCATCGTCGCTTTCCGCCGTTGCGTGAAAGACCTTCACCTGCTGGCCGTCCAGCTTGCTCGCGCAGCTCAGCGCGCGGAACGCGTTCTGATAGTCATCGAGCACGGCGATTTGCATTTTGCATTTCCTTTTCGGTTTCGACTCAATTGGCTCAAGAGCCATTTTTTGCGGGTATCAGCTTGAGGTCGGTGAGCGCGCCGGCCATAAGCGCGTGCTCGTTCGCCAAGAACGTCAGCTCCGCGGCACCGACAAGAAAGGTATTGGCCCAATACTTTTTCGCGAGCTCCGCCTGCCAATCATCGGTAGCGGTCGCCGCCGCCAGCGTACGTCGCCAAAAAGCGACGGCGGCAGGCGGGATGGCGACGGCTCCGATGATGCCGCGCCACATGCCGGCATCGCAGTCGACGCCGCATTCGCGCAGGGTCGGAACGCTCTCGAAAACGCCGCCAAGGCGCTGCGGGCCCGAAACTGCAAGCGTGCGCAGCTTGCCGGCGTCGAGTTCCGGCACCGCACTCACCGCTGTGATGACGCCAAGGTCCGCTTTCCCGTCGGCCACATGGCCGACGGCATAGCGCGCCGAATCAAAAACCTCGATCTTCAATGCCGTCACGTCGCCGCCGGCATGCTGGGTCAAGCGCGCAAGCGCGATGTGGTTGGTGTTGCCGATCGCAGTGGCAAGTGCGATCCGCAATCCCGAGGTATCCTTCTTCAGCTGGGCGACAAGTGTTGAGACATCCGCGAAAGGTGAATCGGCGCGGACGATGAAGACCGGATATTCCGTGTAGAGATTGGCAAGCGGCGTCAGGTCGGTATAGGCAAGATCGCTGACACCGAGCAGCTTGTTGCTGATGATCGTCGGCGAGCTGATCGCCAGTATGTGCGGTTCGCCGGACTTGCCGCGCAGGTAATCCCAGGCGTTGCCGCCGCCGCGCCCGGGAATGTTGGTCAGCTTCACGGACTGTTCTAGCAGCCGGTGCTTGCCAAGCACGTCGATCAGGGCGCGCGCGGGCCGGTCTTGCCCGCCGCCGGGCGGCGTACCGGCCACGAGCTCGATCTCCCGCGTCGGAATCCATCCATTGCTTTTCATCTGCTTCTCCGCGGTCGGGCCGGCCGGCCCTCATCCCTCAAATGTGCACCCGTGACAGCAACGCTGCCGGATAGCGGTCGCCGGCGACGGCATCGCGGCTGAAAATGCGGTCGATTGCCGCCATGGTTTCGGCCGAGGGTTGAATGTCGGCGGCGGCCGCGTTTTCCTCCACCCACGGCAGCCGCTTGGTGCCGGGCACCGGAACGATGAATTCGCCGCGCTGCAGCAGCCAGGTTAACGACAACTGGGCGGCGCTGCACTTTTCCCGCGCTGCGAGCTCTTCCAACCGCTCCACGAGCGAGCGGTTGCGTTCGATGTTGTCGGCCTGAAAACGCGGGTGGTTGCGGCGCATATCGCCGCTGCCAAGTGCGTCTGATTGCCTGATCGCGCCGGATAGAAAGCCGCGGCCGAGCGGGCTGTAGGCGACGAAGCCGATGCCGAGCGTGCGGCATAGATCAAGCAGCTCATCTTCCGGTTCGCGCGACCATAGCGAATATTCCGTCTGCAAGGCGGTGATCGGATGCACCGCATGGGCCCGGCGCAACGTTTCGGGCGCAGCCTCGGAAATTCCTAAATGCCGGATCTTGCCCTGCTCCTTGAGCCGGACCATCGCGCCGATGGTGTCTTCAATGGGCACGTTCGGGTCGACGCGGTGAATGTAGTAAAGGTCTATCGTTTCGACGCCGAGATTTTTCAGGCTACGCGCGCAGGCCTCCGCGACATAAGCAGGGCGTCCATCGACGCCTGGCTTGCCGTCCTTTCCGCGGATATTGCCGAATTTGGTGGCGAGGATCGCTTTGTCGCGTTGCCCTTTGAGCGCATGGCCGACGGCCGGCTCATGGCGTCCACCTTGGTAGGCATCGGACGTGTCGATCAGATCGATGCCAAGCTCGAACGCCCGGTTGATGAGCTGGGCAACCTCCTTGTCGGTCGTAATGTCGTAGATCGGCGCGCCCAACGCGATCGCCGACACACGTAAACTTCCTAACATGCGATGCTTCATGATACGGCCGCCTCACCCGACACTTTGTTTTTGACTCTCACGGCAGTCTCCGTTCATCTAACGTCGAAGCTCACAAGCGCTCTCAAGGAGAGGAACATGATCGTCGTGATTTCGCATCATTGGTGTAAGCCCAGCATGGAAGCGCTTGCGCGCGAAAAGATCGACCAGAGCGGCAACACAATGGAATCCGCGCCGGGGTTCCTGTACCGCTACCGCATCGAGCCGCCGGCCGATCCGACCCAGATATCGACCATGACTGCCTGGACCGACGAAGCCTCCTACCGGAGCTATCGCGCCGCCCGCAAGCCGTCGGATCCTAAGGATCCATCGGTGCCGTACGCGCGGGTTGCCAGCGAGGTCTTCGACGTGCAGCGCGTCCACGGTCGTCCACAGGGCTGATCGCCTACGCGGCGAGCAGTCCCAGGTCGCCAAGGATCGCTTTCAATTCGGCATACTCCTGATCGAGATAGGATTTCAGCGCGGGACCGTCGAGATACATTTCGGTCCACAGATAGCGGTCGCGCTCGGCGTGCCATTCCTTTGTTTTTACCGCCGCCGAAAGCACACCCTCCCAATACTTGACGGCGGCCGGATCGATCTCGTCCGGCCCCGCCGCACCGCGCCATGCACCGACGACGCAATCGACCGATTGCTCCTTCCATGTCGGCACGGTGGCATAGGCACCGCCCAGGCGCTCCGGCGAGGAAGTGGCGATAGCCCGCACCTTGCCCGCCTCCAACTCGGGTACGGCACTGGCAGCGGTGATCGCGCCGACATCGGCATTGCCGGCAATGATATCGGTGACCACGTCGCGAGCCGAATCAAACACACGAATTTTCGGCGCCGTGACCGGCGCGCCGCAATGTTTCAAGACCTTGGCGACGGCGATATGATTGGGATTGCCGAGCGAAGTCGACAACGAGATCGTCGTCTCTTTCGGTTTTTCCGAAAGCGCTTTCATAAAATCCGCACCGGTTTTGAACCTCGAGTCCGCCTTGGTGATGAAAGCAATGTATTCGGTATACAGGATCGCAATCGGGGTGGCGCGGTTCTGCCCCGGCTTGAGGCCGCCGGTGAGCACATCGGTCACATTGCTCGGAGAGTTGATGGCAATCACATTGTTGTCGCCGGCGCGTCCGTTCATGTGACTCCAGGCCTTGCGGCCGCCATCGCCGGGAATATTAGTGACGACGGTCGGCACCTCGACGAGTTTGTTCAATTCAATCGCCTTCAACAGCGCGCGGGCCGAGCGATCGGTGCCGCCGCCCGGCGGGGTTGTCGCAATGATTTCGATGCCGCGCTCCGGTTTCCATCCCGACGGTACTGCACTCATGTTTGTTTGCCTTTTGATGGTTTTACGGACCCTCGCGTGCCTGTATGAGGTTGGCGAGTTTTTTATGAATGTGGCGCGGAGACTGGCACGAGTTCGCATGGGCGTACAACAAAAATTCAAAGTCACTGTTGCGTACAATGCGCGGCCTTGATTTGGATCGTCGCGGTCACGTAGTCTGCACGCGTGCAACGTTGTCGAATGATTAGAAATTTAGAACGAAGTTTCAGGTTTATGCGTCGACAGCGAGCGCACCAAGAAAGTGCGCACATCCGCGCGAGGAGAAACGGACCATGAAGGCGATCGTTATCGAGCAATTCGGCGCACCCGACGTTCTGCAACTGAAGGAGCGCGAGGCCCCGCAGCCCAATCCCGACCAGATCGCGATCAAGGTCTCCGTCACCAGCGTCAACTTCGCCGACACGATGTGGCGCACGGGTCGCCCGGGAGCGAAAGTCCCCTTCACGCCTGGGCTCGATTGCGCCGGCACGGTCGCCGCGGTCGGCGCCAATGTTCGCGATTTCAAGGTGGGGCAACGCGTTGCGGCGTTTGCCGATGGCGGCTCCTATGCGGAGATCGCTCTGGCACGCCCGGTGCTGAGCTACGCCATTCCCGACGGCGTCAGTGACGAAGACGCCTGCGGGCTGGTCGTCCTGGTGACGGCCTGGAACTTGTTGACCCTGGCAGGACGCCTGGCTGCCGGAGAGAGCGTGCTGGTGCATGCGGCCGCCGGCGGCGTCGGCTCCACGGCGATCCAATTGGCGCGCCACATGGGGGCAAAAAAGATCGTCGCGACCGTCGGCAACATGGAAAAAGCCGAATATGCGCGCAAATGCGGCGCCGACGTCGTGCTCAGTGCAGATGATTTTGCGAGCGGCACCAAGGACGCCACCGAAGGGCGCGGCGTCGATATTATCCTGGATTCGGTCGCCGGCGCGGGCTTCCCGATGAGCCTTGAGGTGCTGGCGCCGTTCGGCCGCTATGTGAATTTCGGCAATGCCGGGGGGGCCCCCGGGACCGTGCAGACCAACCAGTTGCACGCCACCAATCGCGCGGCGATCGGCTACTCGAGCGGGCATTACCGCGCCGCTCGCCCCGAAGCCTTGCGGCCGGCGGTAGAAGGCACCTATCAGGCCATTGCAGAAAAGAAACTCAAGGTGCTGGTCAGCAAGACTTACCCATTGCGGGAGGCGGCGGATGCTCACCGCTACATCGAGTCACGCAAAAGCTTCGGAAAAATTCTCCTCAAGCCGTGACGGCGATTTGCGCGCGCATTGCCTGCGCCCCGAAGCGTTTTGAAAAGGCGGCGTTATGACGATTGTCGCCGTCGATATCGGCGGGACCTTCACCGACCTTGCCGGTCTCGATCCGGTGACCGGCCGGCTTTATTTTTCGAAATCGCTGACGACGCCGCCCAAATTCGAACTTGGCGCGCTCGACTGCATCCTTAAGGCGGGGGTCGACACCGCGACGGTCGATATTTTTCGCCACGGCACGACCGTCGTCATCAATGCTTTGCTTGAACGTAAGGGCGCACGAACCGCGCTTGTAACCACCGAAGGATTTCGCGACATCCTGGAGATTGGCCGCGGAAACCGGACGGACGGCTTCGACATCCTGTTTACGCGGCTGCCACCTTTCGTGCCGCGGATGCACCGGTTCGAAATCGCCGAGCGCATGGATGCACGCGGCAATGTGCTACGCGCCCTCGACCGTGCCGCGCTCCCTACTCTCGCCGCCCGCCTCAAGGCCGAAGACATCGAAGCCGTAGCGGTCTGCCTGCTGCACGCGTGGCGCAATCCAGCCCATGAAGCGGAAATCGGGCGATACCTGCGCGAGAACACTGGCTGCTTCGTTTCCTGTTCACACGAAATCTCGCGCGAATTTCGCGAATATGAGCGCACGTCGACTGTCGTGCTCAACGCCTTTGTCGGCCCGACCGTTGCCAGCTACCTGGAGCGGCTGGAAACTGCGCTCGACAGCAAAGGTTTTTCCGGCCGCCTTTACCTAATGGGATCGAATGGCGGTGTGCTGACCGAGGAGGACATGCGGGCGCGGCCTTTGTTGCTGGTCGAGTCGGGTCCGGTCGGCGGTGCGGCCGGGGCCGCCGAGATCGGCGCCCGCATCGGGCAAGACAAGATCGTCGCCTTCGACATGGGCGGAACCACCGCCAAGGCAGTGCTGATCGAAGACGGCGAAGCGGCCGTCACCCCGGTCTACTGGGTTGCCGGTTACGAGCACGGCTATCCGGTGCAGGCCGCGGTCCTCGACATCGTTGAAGTCGGCACCGGCGGCGGCAGCATCGCCAGCGTCAACGAGCTCGGCGCCCTGGAAGTCGGGCCGCGCAGCGCGGGTGCGGCACCTGGCCCGGCGTGCTACGGCCTCGGCGGGACCGAGCCGACGGTGACGGATGCCAACCTCTATCTCGGTCGTCTCGATGCCGGCCATTTTCTCGGCGGCGCCATGCCCCTGTACACCGAACTTGCCGGACAGGCGCTGGCCGACATCGCCAAATGCTTCGACCAGCCGACGCAGGCCTTGGCATCGGGCATTTTACGGATCTCCACGTTGAAGATGGCGACCGCAGTGCGCAAGATCACCATCGAGCGTGGTTTCGATCCGCGCGAGTTCACGATGATCGCATTCGGCGGTGCCGGTCCGCTGCATGCCGCCGACGTCGCACGCGAGATGGGCATCAAACGCGTCCTGATCCCGCCGCAGCCGGGGCATTTTTCGGCCTATGGCATGCTGTTCGCCGGCTTCCGTTTTGACCTCACAGTCACCGTGGCGCAGCCGCTCGCATCGATTGACGTCGCGGACATGAATGCGCAGTTCGCCGATCTGGAGGCGGAGGGCATGCGCAAACTATCGACGATCGGCGCGCCGATCGAGGAAGCGCGCTGCGTCCGTTACGCCGAGATGCGCTATCAACGTCAGGAACACACTATCAAGGTCAAGCTATCGGCTGACTGTGAATCCGTTGCTGAGATGCGCGAGCGTTTCGAAGACGCCTATGTGCGTCGCTACGGTCATGACTCGGGCAAAATGGCGATCGACGTGATCATGTTGCGCGTCGTGGTGGAGGGCCGCACGGCCAGGCCGCGCGAGCAGT
This sequence comes from uncultured Alphaproteobacteria bacterium, assembly GCA_963814885.1. Lineage (GTDB taxonomy): Bacteria > Pseudomonadota > Alphaproteobacteria > Rhizobiales > Xanthobacteraceae > Pseudolabrys. The sequence goes on from CAWFEO010000022.1 coordinate 359,145, forward strand.
GGCAGGATAGCAAAGCGCACGAGCGTGCAGTGCCGGCCCGACGCTCCGTCTGGTTTGCGGAGAGTGGGCTTACCGACTGCGATATCTGGCAGCGGCGGACCTTGCCGGCCGGGTTCAAAACAGTAGGACCGGCTTTGATCGAAGAGGATGCCTCGACAACCGTTGTCGGTCCAAACGACGCAGCGGAAATCGACCCTTGGGGCAATATCGCGATCGACCTGGGAGACCCGGAATGACGCACAAAAGCGCACAGCCGCCTGTCGACCCGGTGACCCTGGAAATCCTACGCAACCTGTTGATCGGGATTCTGGACGAAGGCGAGATCAATCTCTCGCGCACGGCCTTCAGCCCGATTATCTACGAGGTCAAAGACTACTGCATCGGGCTGCTCGACCGCGAAGGCCGCACCATCGCGCAGAGCCGCGGCGGAATCCCGACTTTTATGGCCGATTTGGGCGAACCGATCCGGGACGGCATCGCGATCTACGGCATCGATGGCTTCGACCCCGGCGACGCCGTCATCATCAACTATGCCGGCGTGTGCGGTCAGCACCTCAACAACATGGTCCTCTACGTACCCATCCATTGGGATGGGGAAGTAATCGCATTCGCGGCGACACGCGCGCATTGGACCGATATCGGCGGTCGCGCCTCCGGATCGTTTTCGACCGACACCACCGAGATTTTCCAGGAAGGTCTTCAGGTACGCAGCGTCAAAATCCACAAGAAGGGCGTGCCCGACGAAGAAATATTGCGGCTGATCCGCCACAACATCCGCTACCCGGAACTCTCCTTCGGGGACATGGCGGCCCAGGTTGCCGCCTGCCAGCTGACGGCACGCCGCTTCACCGAGCTCTTGCGCAAGCACGGCTGGCCGGTCATCGAAGCATCCATTCATCGCATCTGGGATCAGTCTGAAACCATGGTGCGTCAGCAGATCGCGGCACTACCGAATGGCCGTTTCGAGGCCGAGAGTTTCCTCGACGATGACGGCGTGAACCCAGACCGGACCCTGCCCATCAAGGTCGCCGTCACAATCAGGGATTCCGAGCTTGAGATCGATTTCACGGGCACGTCGCCGCAGACCCAAGGGCCGCTCAACAGCGGCGTAAGCGGCGGACTTGCGGCGGCGCGCGTCGCCTTCAAGAGCGCGCTCGCGCCGCGTTTGCCGCCCAATGAGGGCGCCTTTCGGCCGCTCAAGGTCGTGTTGCCGGAAGGCACCATGATCAGCGCCATCGACAACGCGGCGATGTCATTCTGGAACCTGGCGCTCAAGACCGTCATCGACACCATTTATCTCGCGCTGAGTCAGGCGATGCCCGACCGTATTCCCGCCGCCCATCATGCCCAGCAAGGCATGTATACGTTCTACGGTCGCGACTCCGACACCGGCCTTCCCTACTCCACCCTCGACACGACTTTGGGTGGCTGGGGAGCGCAAGCCGACCGTGATGGATTCTCACCGCTTAAGACGACGACCCATGGCGACACGCGGAATATTCCCATCGAGGTGGAGGAAACTTTCTATCCCTTGCTTGTCGAACGGTATGAGTTCCGGCCCGATACGGCCGGGGCCGGAGAGTTTCGCGGCGGCCTCGGCCTGACGAAGGTCTATAAAGTTCTGCAGGACTGCAATTTCGTCACCGCCTTCGAACGCACCAAGTGCCCGCCCTGGGGATTGTTCGGTGGCAAAGCAGCCCAAGTTGGCGGCGCTTTGGTGCGGCAACCAGGCGAAGCCGAACCGCGGCTCTATCGCAAAGTCACGGCCTTGCCGCTCAAGGCCGGCACTGGCGTCGAATTGTTGTCGGCGGGCGGCGGCGGGCGCAACCCGCCGGCCCTGCGCCCGTTTGAGCGGATCGAGGAAGACATCCGCCAGGGTTACGTGACGATCGCAGGGGCGCGGCGCGATTATCAGGTCGAAATCGATCCAAAAACGCTGACGGTCGACGTCGCGGCAACCGCCAAACTGCGTCAGCAGCTAGCGGCAGAACATCCGGACGATTCACCAGCGCATATCGAATAGTGCGAGCCGCAAATAGTCCGGACGACGCGGCACACGCCATGTATTCGCATCACAGCAATGGCTCGTTCTCGCACCGCCGCGCGAGCGTTGCGGCAAGCGACACGGCTTGAAGAGCAACGTGCTTCACTGTCGAAGCACCAAACATGATCGATCGGGACGAATGTAACTTGCAACGCACGTTCAAAGCTGCCAGTTTTATAAAATCAAAACTCGCATGCACGCGTTTAAGAAAAGTTGAACGCACGTTCGCAGAAAGCGAAATGCAAAACGCGGAAACGTTGATTATCGGTACGGACGCATAACAAGACGGCCGATCGAACACAGCACGGAGGAGACGCGACAATGAAACTCTCTCGCATTGCCTTTCTTTCGGCTCTGATCCTTGGGGTCACGAGCTCAGCCTATGCGATCCAAACTTATCGTCTTGCCGGCGGGGCCACGGGCGGAAGCTGGCATCCGGCGTGGAGCGCGGCGACTCAGCTGCTCAACGAAAAGCTCAGCGACAAATACAAATTTCAGTACACGCCGACCGGCGGCTCGGTCGACAATGTGCGCCGGATCCGACTCGGGTCTGTTGTTTCGGCATGGGGCCAGATTCCTCAAATCTATCAGGCCTGGAACGGAACCGGGCAGTTCAAAAAAGACGGCCCCAGCCACGACTTTCGCGTGATCGCCAACGTGCGCGAGCAATCGCAAATCATTGCAGTGCTCGCTGACAGCCCCATCAAATCCATCTCGGACATGAAGGGCAAAGTGGTGAACCTCCTGTCCAAGGGCACCGGTGGCGGCGCAAACTGCGTCAACATCTTCACGTCGCTTGGGATGATGGACAAGATTCAACAACGGTATCTGGGCTTCGCCGCATCCGGACGCGCATTGGGCGATGGGCAGATCGACGTCTTCTGTTCGGGTGGCTCTCCCTTCCGAAGTCCTGCTCTGACCGAGGTTTCGATCAGAAAGCCCGTACGTTACATCAGCTTGACCGAAGCGGAACAGAAGAAAGTCGTTGCGGATAACCAATTCTATTCACCCGTCACCATTCCGGTACTGAAGGACGTCAAGGGCATGGATGCGCCCGCACGCTCCATCGGTTATGATGTGTGGTGGATTGTGAGCAAGGACGTTCCTGACGCGCTCGTAACCGACATGCTCAAGGTCATTGCTGACCCGCAGAACCTCAAAGCCCTTACGAGCGCAGCCAGCTACTGGAACAAGCTGGGTGGTAACTTCAATGCGCTCAAATTTCAAAAAATATACGTCCATCCGGCGGCGGCGAAGTACTGGGATTCGCGCGGTGTGAAGGTCCCGCCGGAAGTCGTCAAAGGCTACTAGGCTAATCCACGGACGTCGCCCCCGGGTCAGACCCGGGCGGCGGCTTTCTCACTGTGCCGGGCACATCTCGTAGAGAACGCCTTCCGACAATCGGCGCTTGCGCCCGGCGACACAGCGAACACGAACGCATGCCCCTACAGGATCAAGATGAAGAAACGAGGTGGCCCTTGTGCTGCCTTTTGACGCAATAGGGAGCAAAGTCGGCCGCCTCGCCGGTTTTTACGACCCGCCGGCGACCGGTTACCATGGCGGGAATGACCAACATGTCTAAAGACGGCCCCTCCCTCTCGCAGAGGATCGGCCTCATCAGCGAAGAGATGACGGCCCCGCGCAATTTGACGGGCGCCATCCGGTTTCTCGTCTCGATTATGGCGGTCGCGTTTTCATGTTTCTTTGTCTATGTCGGGCTATTCGGGCCGCCTGTCTCTGAAGTTTTCAAGGGGACTTTTCTGCTCGGCGTAACGGCGCTTTCCATTTTGATGTATCGCGGCCGCAAGCAGTCCATCAGACAGGGCTTTGTCTGGCTGGATGAATTTTTTTCAATCATCGACATCACGTTTTTATGCGGCGCCCTGGCAATGTGGCTCTATTGGCTCTTGTTCAACAGGGTCGAGATGTGGAGCGATTTTTCGACACCGACGACGTGGTTGATTGGGGGTTTCGGTGCCGCGATCGGACTTGCTCTCTATTGTTACGAAGCCCTACGTCCGAATATCACCGACAAGCCGGCACTCTCCGATTATCTGTTTATCGTTGGATCGATCGCGACGATCCAATGGTGGATTTACACCGCGGTCGACTTGACGAACCGCATCGGCGGCCCGATCGACGCTCCCGTGATTTTTTTCGGCACCATCTTGGTGGTTACCAATTTCGAAATTGCGCGCCGAATCGTCGGCCCGGTCATTCCCCTGATCGGCTTTCTGTTTTTTATCTATTCGTTTGACTTTATCGCGCAGGCGATGCCCGGCTTGCTCAATCACCTCGGCTACCCGCTCGATCGGGTCATGGAATTCCTGATGCTGTCACCCGACGGCATTACCGGGCTGATTATCGGAGTGTTCGCCTCATATATCGTGATATTCGTGGTCCTCGGCGCTTTTCTGGAAAAGACCGGACTTGGATCGCTGATCATCGACACGACCTATCGCATCACCGGCCAAAGAACGGGCGGGCCAGGTCTGGCGGCGGTCATAAGCAGCGGATTTTTCGGAATGATATCCGGCAGCGGCGTTGCCAATGTCGTGACGACCGGCACGTTCACGATCCCACTCATGCGAAGGGTCGGATATCGTCCCGAATTTGCAGGCGCGGTCGAAGCCGCCGCCTCGAATGGCGGCTCATATATGCCGCCGATCATGGGCGCCGGTGCGTTTCTGCTCGCTGAGCTGACGGAAACCAGCTACTACGAGATTATCAAAATAGCGCTTTTTCCAGCGTTGCTTTATTATTTGTCGATCGGCTTGGCGGTATATTTCAGAGCGGCCAAGCGGGGACTCCATGGTGTGCCGGCTTCCGAGCTGCCGCCTTGGCACCGCATCATTCCCCGACTTCATTTGCTGTTGCCGATTCCGATAATGGTCTTTCTGTTGGTGATCGGGGATTCTCCATTCCTGGCCGCCGGCAAGACTATTCTGCTGATCGTTCTGCTGCGGGCGGTTGATCTGCTCGTCAACGTGCGTACACCCTGGTCGAAGTTCAGTTGGAAGATTTGCATCGGTGCATCGCTGGCGATGGGCGCATTCGCGTATTTTTTCGGGATGAAGATCGGGGCACCCTTCGCCTGGTTCGTTACCGGCTATCATGGACTGACGGTGAGCGACGCTCTGTTCTGGGTCGCCGCAACTTTCATCGTGCTTAAAGCAATCGAGATTGGTCTCGCTGGATCCGCAGCTGAATTGCATAGCGCGGACATCACGGATCCATCGCGAACGGAAGGCGGCTCAGGGGAGCGTCATTCCGGCGCAGCGCGCTGCCTGGGCTCGCTATCCACCGAGTTGGCCAAGAATATCTGGGTCTCGCTGGAATCGGGTGCCAAGAATACGCTGCTGGTCGGATGTATCGCCGGCGTGCTGGGAATTCTTCTCTCGGCCGCAACGCAGAGCGACCTCCCAGGCCGAGCCTCGGCAATGCTGGTGAAGCTCAGCTTCGGCCTGCTCCCTGTGACCATTTTCTGGGTTATCGTCGCCGGCTATGTCGTCGGCATGGGATTGCCGGTAGTGGCGAGCTACGTGATTCTCGCCATATTTGCCGTCGGCGCGCTCACGCATCTTGGAGTCGCGCCGGTCAACGCGCACATGATTAGCTACTGGATCGCCGTCGTGAGCGCGGTGACGCCACCGGTCGCGCTTGCCGCCTATGCGGCGAGTGCAATCGCCAAATCCGATCCCATCAAGACCGCTAATGAAGCAGTCAGGCTCGCGTCGCTGATCTTCATCATGCCGGTTTTGTACGTCTATACCCCTATCCTGCTCGACGGCGGCACGATGGATGTTGTGGTGACGATGATCGCCGTCACGTTAGGCGTGATCGCTTGGGCGCTGTTTCTGGAAGCGTACAGAGACCAGCCAATCTTCCGGTCAACCGAGCGCTTCTTGATCGGCCTCGCCGCATTATTCATGCTTATGCCGGTCGACCACTTTGTCGAATATATGATCGGATTTGAGCAGCGATTTGCATATTTCGATTATGCTATTGGCGTCGTGCTGATGCTAGCTGTGCTGGCGATCCGACTAAGCAAAAAGCCCAAGAGCACGACACGGGCCGCCTGACCCGGTAACGCCACCGTAAGGCTTCACATATTTCCTGGCATTATCTGACGCCATCGGCGTACCGGCTAATGCCGAAAAGTGAACGACGCGGCGAATGCCGTCAGTTGCGATTAATTTGCGCCAGAAGGCCGTTTGTACATTCCACCCCCGTCTCAAGGTGCTTTCGCAAAACCGCTCGCGAAAATATCCTGGACATTTTGCTAAGGTCAGGGTGCCATTTCGGATTCTTGGTAAAGGAATCCGCGACGACGCGGCCCCTGTGCGGAAGTCCCTGTCGAGACGGTTTCCACTCCAATTTTATTCGCTAAAAAAGCCAGCCACTATCGACCGCGTCGGTTAGATGGTCTGATGAACCGGCAAAAAAGCTTGCGCTACGTTAGCCGCTTTTTCAAATCGCCAACCGCGGCATTCCACGCAAGACGATAGACCTGCAGGTCAGACGAAAATATTCCGACCCGCACGCCCTTCTTGAGCCACTTCCCGGCATCCTCCAAATCTGCAAATCCCTTCGATGGCACCAGACCGTAGCGCTGGCTGGCGGCCAAAACCTGCTGCACCGCAGACACGTAGTCCGGATGATCGAATTGCATCGGCACGCCCATCGAAGTCGTTAAATCCGCCCGGCTCACTTCCAGGATAGTGGCGCAGCCGGTGTCTTTCATCGCCGAACATATCGCGTCCAGATTCTGCATGCCTTTGACCGTCTCGATCTGGATCATGTTGACCAGCCGTGCGTTCGCGCTCTTCACATACTCGACCGCCTTCGGAGCGAGAAAGTCATTGTGGCCACCGCCGAACGCGACAGCGCGGTTTCCGGACGGAGGATAGAGCACCAGATCCGCAAACTTACGAACGTCATCGGCCGTCTCGACCCGCGGAAAGACGATGCCGACAGCGCCGATATCCAGGACCCTGCCGGTCGTTTCGCGCACCGGTCTTGGAATGCGCACAAGCGGCGGCAGCCCAATCGCCCGTGCATAGGCGATGGCGTTGCCGAGATCGCTCCAACCGATGGCTGTATGCTCGAGATCGAGAATGATGAAATCGAGGCCTGCGGCAGAGACCACCTTCAATGCGGCGGGCGACGTAAACGTGCCGACAAACGTGCCGAAAATACTGTCGCCGGCCGCAACCCTCTGGTGCAGGTCCATAATCGTTTCCTCTTTCCGTTCGCGTGCATGTTGCTCGATCCGATAGCTAGCTCGCCGTCAGGCCGGCATCGATAGGCAGGATCACACCCGTAATCATGGTCGCATGCGGCGAAGCAAGAAAGACAACAGCCTCCGCGACGTCGTTTGGTTCGATCATGCGCCCCAGCGCCGCGGTCAAAGGGGTCGCCTGCATCGCGCTCGCCCGCGTCCGTTCGGGGTCTGCGATGAAGGCCGGCGAGCGATGAAACGGTCCGCCATCGACGACGGCCGGGGCAACGGCGTTGACCCGAATGCGCTCGGTCGCAAGATCGCGTGCCATTTGGCGTGTCAGGGCGATCAGGGCGCCCTTCGATGCGGTGTAGGCCGCCCGTTCGGGAACGCCGATCAGCCCGGCCACGGACACAACATTCACGATGGCGCCGCCATCGCCGCGTTTCTTCATCACCGGCAGCGCATGCCGCAGGACGCAAAAGGCGCCGTCCACATTGGTGTGTAAGACCCTGTGCCACGCCTCGTCGTTACACGCCAGAACGGTGGCCGCATCGAACTCGGCGGCGTTGTTGACGACGATATCGAGACGGCCGTGCGTCCGCTCGATCCAGTCCGTTACACCTCCAACAGCGTCAGCATCGGTGATATCGGCGGTCTTGAAGACGATAAGGCCGTTGTTGCCGGCGCCGACGGCCGCGGACGCGCTTGCAGCCGGCGGTCCGGACGCACTCCCGGAACCGCTATCCTTGTCGACGGCCACCACCAACGCGCCTTGCGCCATCAAGCGCTCGGAGATGGCGGAGCCAATGGCGCCCCTGCCCCCCGTGACGAGCGCGATCTTGCCTTTTAGAAGGCTCTCATTGCCGAGGTCTTTTTCCACCACCGCGCCCTTTTCAATCATGACTGCCCTTAACGCGAACCGATTTCGCGCACGTCTTCCTTGGGCGCGGGCGCCCAAACTCTCGCCGTTCAGGCCGCGAGGTAGGTGCCGCCGTTGACGTGAATCGTCTGTCCCGTGATGAAGGCCGCCTCGTCCGAGGCAAGGAATGCGACCGTTTCCCCGATCTCCGCCGGCTGCCCCAGCCGCCGCATCGGGATTTGCTGCGCTCGCCGCTCCGTTTCTTCGGGTGAGCGTAACGAAAGCGTACGCTCGGTCCCGACCCGCCCAGGCGCGATCGTGTTTACGGTAACCCCGCTGCTTGCATAATCGGCGGCCAGGCAACGCCCGAAAGCGGACACGGCGCCTTTGGCAGCCACATAATGCGCGCCGGGACACGGTTGTCCGGCGACATAGGCAGACGCGGAAGAGATGTTGATGATCCGGCCCCAGCGCTGGGCCACCATCAGCGGAAGCACTGCCTTGGTTGCCAGGAAAGTCGGCAGCAGGTTTGCATTCAAGACATTGATCCAATCCTCCCGGGATATTTTCGACAGCTCTCGATGTTGATTTATCCCGGCATTGTTGCAGAGCACGCCTACGCCACCCCAAAGCGTTTGCGCATGATGGATAAGGCCAATCACATCTTCCTCGATCGTCAAATCGCATTCATGAAAATCCGCCGTGCCGCCACCGGCCCGGATTTCTGCCATGAGCTTCCGCGCTTCATCGCTATGGGTTCGGTCATTTATCATTATCTTGAAGCCGCGCTTGGCGAGTGCCCGGCACGTCGCGGCGCCGATGCCGCGCGCAGAACCCGTCACGACCGCAACGTGTTTCGCGTCTTGCTCCGTTGTGCTCATCGTTTTTTCCATCGCATTTTTGATTTCGCTTCAGGCGCCAACACTCGCATGGCAAATCTCCTCTCGAACGGCACCGTAATGACAGAAATTCAGGTCTTTCGCTCTCGAAAGCATTTCACATCGCCTGGCTTCACGCGGAGCCAAATGGGGCTAGCGCGCGGATCGTTGCCCCTTCACAATCTGGATACATCGCGTTTCCTCCATATTGACGAGTCGCAGTTCTATTGACTGCATTTGTCGGATCACACTTTGCCGTATTCCCAGGTGATGAAGTCCTCCAGGAATTCAGCCACGCTCTCGTTGAGGACTTTCATGAGCTTTTCGCCCTGTTCCTTGGTCGCCGGAGATGGATCTCCGACCACGCCCTGGCTCGAGAAGTCGACATTGCGTTCCGCCAACATGACGGGCTTGGAGAACTGTTTGCCGCCAAGTTCGTCGCGCGACACGAAGCGGGACTTGACCTTGATGGCGTCGACGGCGGCCTGATCGCGCTTGACCTCGGACATGCGAACTAGGTTCTCGTCGATGGCCAAAATCGTCGCGGTTTCGTATTCGCCGGCGTGCTTGACCTGCTGCTCCTTCAGGAGCCCCTCAAGCTTGCCCGGCGCTGGAAGCCGCAACACATTTGCTACGGCGACGATGGCGCCGGTCTTGTCCCGGATGCTGCGGGCGACGGTTTGCAGCGGCTGCCAATTTCCGCCGTGGCCGTTCAGCAGCAGGATTCGCTTGAAATTGGCGCGTGCGAAGCATTCGCCGAGCTCTAGGATGACGCGCATCAGCGTTTCCGCCGTGAATGTCAGCGTGCCCGGATAGCGATCCACATCGCCCGGCAAATCCATCTGCAGCGTTGAAAACCCCACGTGGATGGGCGGCGCGACGAATGCCTTGACGCCGTGGCTCTGCGCGATAGCAGCGCCCGCCTTGGCGGCCTTGATCACCCGGATGTCGTCGGTATTGAAAGGCAGGTGAGTACCATGTTGTTCGATTGCACCGACGGTTTGGATGATGATCTTGTTTTCGTCCCACATGTCTTTCACGTCACGCCACGTGAGATCCTCGTAAAGCACGCGTCCAATCATTTCGGCACCCTCGTCCTTTTGTTGAAAGACCGACCTTGTCGCATTTCAAAGACTGTCGGGAATGAGTTGTCGCAGCCGGCAATCATCACACGATCGCCTCATCGCTCATCGCTATCTTTTCCGCAGATGGAATAGAGTTCGCGCTGCCTGACGGCGAGATGCGGGACGACCTGACCCTCGATCAGGTCCTTGAAAAACGGCGTTTCCCGGTGAGCCGCGAGCGCGTCTTTGTTCTTGTAGGTCTCGTAAAGCAGAAAGACCCCATCGTGCTCCAGCGAGCTGTGCACGACATAGGAAAGACAGCCGGGCTCGTTTTTCTTTACCTCTTCGCCCATGCGCAGAAGAGCCTTGCGCACTTTCGGGCCGAAACCGGCTTTGGCCTCGAACCTGGCGACTAGAACTATGGTTTCATCATCCATGTGTACAACCGATCTTATTTTTTCTTGTACACGGCAGCGTTTCTGCATCCCGTAGCTGCAGGCTTGCACGACGAGGCAATAAGTTCTAACAAAATTAAGACATAGAGCTATTCGGTGACCGTATAGGTGTCTCGCATGCGCCGCCTGAACCTCCGCCAATTGGAGGCGTTTCGCGCAGTAATGCTCGGCGGTACCACGACCCGCGCCTCTGTATTGCTGGGCGTGAGTCAACCGTCTGTGAGCCGTCTTATCGACGATCTTGAAGTGCAACTCGGGGTAAAACTTTTCATGCGCGAGCGCGGTCGGCTCTATCCGACCGAGGAAGCGCAATGGCTTTTTACCGAGGCGCAAGAGGCGTTGACGCGTCTTGACCGCTTGGACACCGCGGTGCGCGACATTCGCCACCTGTCTGTCGGTGAGCTGCGTATTGTCGCCGCGCCTCCAATTGCGCACTCGCTCGTGCCTAAGGCTCTCGAGCGGCTACGCGGCACATATCCGAATTTGCGGGTCTCAATTCAGGTTACGACGCGCCGCGAGCTTAGAGATTGGACGAACGCCCAGCGATTTGACATCGCTTTGCCTACGCTTCCAATTGACTACCCGGAGGCAAAGACTGAGGCACTTGGTGCGGTCAATTGCGTCTGCATAATGCCGCTCGGCCATCCCCTGGCAGAAAAGACGGTCGTGCACGCAGCGGATTTGGCCGACGCCACCTTCGTGTCCCTGATTCCCGAAATCCTTACCCGCTTTCGAATCGATCGCCTGTTTGAAGACGCCGGCGTCCAACGCAGCCGCATGCTCGTCGAGGTACAGAGCACTTCCGGGGTTTGCACACTGGTTGCAGCAGGGTTGGGGGTCTCGATTGTCGATCCTTTCACAGCCGTGACGTTTCAACCCTTCGGGCTTGCTATCCGGCCGTTTCTCCCGCGTTTCGAGATGCGATATGGGATGCTGTTCCCCATTGGTCGCACCCGCACCAAGTTGGCGGCGGCTTTCGCCCAGGCCGCCAAGGACATCGTGGCCGAAGCGAAGGCGCATCCCAGTCTAGGGACACCTTCCTTGGACGGCCTGACCGATGCTCCCGAATACGTTTAAGGCTGGTGGTCTCTGCCTGGCGAACGGGTCCTGATCGGGATTCCGCTCGGCGATAGGCGAAGGGACGCCAATTCGCCCCTCCCCTACTCCGCCCGTTAAAGCGTCACTGCAAACATTTCCGCACGAATTTGATCCGCTCAATCGGACCAAGCTTCTGCGCATCAGCTTTCTTGCTACATTCCTCCCGGTCTTTGAACCGCTCTTCTATCCGTTGGACCAAAGTAAGATCCTCCGAGACCGGCCCGTCCGCGGCGGCCTTCATCCCGGCCTCGAACTTCTTGATGTCCGCGGCCGACAAATGCGGGCGATCCATCTTGACCGAGAGCTTGTTGAGTTTGGCCGTCAGCGTGAACGGCGGCTTGTAGTCGGCGTCGTTGACACCGGTCAGGGTGTCGGAGCCGATGTCGAAGCTCTCGTCCCACTGCAGGATCATCGGCAGGGTTTTTTCCAACTTCTGGGTAGCGACGGCCTTGCCGTCAACCTTGAGTGTGCCGGTGCCGGAGCGACCAACGCCGGAGAAATTGTTGAACGCCAGCGTGCCCGGCCCCAGGCCGTCGTATTTGAAATCAAACTCGACGGTGTGCCTGCCGGGCGTGACCGCGTCAGCGCCTTCCCATTTGACGCGCTTGAGGTCGACCAGGTTCCATAGGAACACCGGCTTGCCCTTCAACAGGTAGAAGCCGTAGCCGCCAAAGCGCCCGCCGGAGGTGAGGATCATGCCTTCGGCGCCGCCCTGCGGCACTTCGATGTCCGCTGTGATCGTGTAGGAGGTGTTCAGCAGCAGCGGCGAGTCGCCCTGCGGCAGGCCGACCATCGGTCGTGTGTAGACGAACTCACTGCGTCCGGCGGTGATGTTCGGCCGCGGCGCGACAATACGTGCTGCCACCGACGCGTCCAGCGGGAAGACCTGGTATTTCTTCGCTTCCGCGACGAACTTCTTGCGCATCTCCGCCACCTTGTCCGGGTGTTTCGCGGCGATGTCCTCGGCCTGACTGAAGTCCTTGTGCAGGTCGTAAAGCTGGAACACCTGGTTGTTGAGCGGATCCGGGTTGGCCGGACCGAAGGCCTCCCACGGTGCGCGGTTCACTTTGGTGCTCAACAGCCAGCCGTCGTCATAGAGCGCCCACTGGCCCATCATCTCGAAATATTGGGTCTTGTGGCGCGAGGCGACTTTCGCGTTCTTGGCGTCGAAAGTGTAGAGAAAGCTCGTACCCTCGATCGGCTTTTGCTTAATGCCATCCACGACCTCGGGCGCGTGAATGCCGGCAGCTTCGAGGATGGTGGGCACGACGTCAATCACGTGGATGAATTGCTCGCGCAGGCCCCCCTTGTCCTTGATGTGCGCCGGCCATGACACCACCATGTTCTGGTTGATGCCGCCGAGCCTGGATGCGTTCTGCTTGAACCAGTCGAACGGCGTGTCGAAGGCCCACGACCATCCGGCCGACATGTGGTTGTAGGTCGCCTCGGTGCCCCAAACGTCGTACCACTTCATCTGCACTTCGGCCGGAATTTTGTTGAGTCCGTTGAAGAACGCGACCTCGTTCGGCGTGCCGAGCGGCCCGCCTTCGGCGCTGGTGCCGTTGTCGCCGTTGATGTAGATGATCAGCGTGTTGTCGAGCCTGCCCGCCTCCTCGAAGGCTTTAATCACGCGGCCGATTTCGTGGTCGTTGTAGGCCGCGTAGGCGGCGAAGACCTCCACCTGGCGGATGAAGAGCTTCTTCTCCACCGCGGTGAGCTGGTCCCATGGTTTCAGGACGTCATTGGGCCAGGGCGTCAGCTTCGAATTCTTTGCGATCACGCCGAGTCGCTTCTGGTTCTCAAAGATGCGCTCGCGCAGCTTGTTATAGCCGTCGTCAAACAGGTGCATCGCGCGGATCTTGTCCACCCACTCCTTGGTCGGGTGATGCGGCGCGTGCGTGGCGCCGGGCGCGTACTTGATTAAGATCGGCTTGTCTGGCTGGGTCTGGTGAATGCGCGAAATGTAGTCGATGGCGTCGTCGGCCATCCCCGTGATCAGGTTCCAGCCCGGCTTGCCTTTGAAGGGATAGATTTGCGTCGTGTTGCGGAACAGGTTCGGCTGCCATTGGTTGGCATCGCCGCCGACGAAGCCGTAGAAATATTCGAAGCCCATACCGGTCGGCCACTGGTCGAACGGTCCGGCCTGGCTGGCCTCGAAGGCCGGTGTGTTGTGGTCCTTGCCGAACCATGCCGTGGCGTAGCCGTTGTCGAGCAGGATGCGCCCGATCGTCGCCTTGTCCTTGGCGATGATGCTGTTGTAGCCGGGGAAACCGGTCGACTGCTCCGAGATCACGCCGAAGCCGGCCGAGTGATGGTTGCGCCCGGTGATGAGGGCTGCCCGCGTGGGCGAGCACAGCGCGGTCGAGAAGACCCGGTTATAGCGCAACCCCTCTTTCGCGATGCTGTCCATCGTCGGCGTCGGGATCACGCCGCCGAAGGTGCTTGGAACGCCAAAGCCGGCGTCGTCAGTGATGATCAGCAGGACGTTCGGCGCGCCCTTGGGCGGAACGATGCGCGGCGCCCACCACGGTTTCGATTGCAAAGCATCATTCTTGATCACGCCACCGAACTTTGGATCGGGGGCTGGAAGCTGTTTCCCGTTAAGCGTGGTCGTGGCGCTGGGCGAACCCGGCGTACCCGTTGACTGTTGGGAAATTGCAGCCGTCGTTCCGGCGGCGAGACTATAGGAAGCAATAATGAGAGTTCGTAGAGCCCGCCGATAATTCGGCCCAGATCGCTTTTCCATGACGTGTCGCCTCCCAGGGTCTTCGCCCAGATCCATCGCCGGTTCGAACCCGATTCCGGTATCGAACATCTGCTTGACGGCTTTCGCTATCCATATTCTGCAATAGCGGTTTCACATTCAAACCAGCATATAAGAGATCGAGACTTCGGCGCAACGGTCATAGTCGTCACACTGGAACGCGTGAATCCCGTCGATTTGCGCCGATGAAGTAATCGAACAACGCCCCATTGGTGCACTGCATCAGTGCGCTCTTGGCCTAAAGTTGAACAGTCACGCGCAGTACGGAATGTGTGGTATCGAGGTAAGGAGCGAACATCGCTACCAACCAAAAAGCGCATGTTCGGCTACCCACTCGGCATGCCTGCTTGGATTTAATAGCAAACATTGCAACGCAAATTTGTGACGTCCGCATTATCCCCGCACGCGGCATTCGGCGGCGTATGTATGTCCGCTACGCGCCGGACATAAACGCAATTTCCACACGAAGTGTCTGCTATGAACCGAGACCAGACATTCGACCCGTTGCAATCGCGATGGTCCCGCTACGTCCGCTAAGGTCGTGTTTTAATAATCGCATCTTTGGTGAACAAAAACTGACATTGAATTGTTTCATCAGTTCAGTATGGTTTGGTTAGGTCCCTGTGCGCCATCCAACGGGAGGCATCACGATGAGAATCGCAACCATTGGTCTTGCCGTCGCAATTAATGTTTTGCCAGTCACAGGAAATGCGCAGGTGGTTGTCGAAATGGGCAGCGTCAAATGCGAGCAATATCTTGCTCTACCGTTGGATAAGGCCCGCGATTTTTCCGCGTGGATGAGCGGCTGGTTCAGTTACGAACTCCGCAAGACGTGGGTAGACCTCGTTGCTTATCGGAAAAACATCGCAAACGTAAAAGCCTGGTGCAAATATCATCCGCAGGAAACTGTCATGTCCGGCTTAAAGCGGGCCGCAAACTCACAATAGTCAACGGTCGGACAGCGGAGAAATGTCATGACTCGCAAACTCTTTGTGGTCGCTATGATTTTGCTGGGCGCTTCCGTGTTGCCGGCCACGGGTCAAGTAAGGATCGAAATGTCTCGCATTACCTGCAAGCAATGGCTGGATGCCGCTTGGGACCAGCAAAATTTCATGCAGTATTGGATGAGCGGCTATTTCAGTGCGTCGCGGAACAACGAAGTACTCGACTTCAGCCGCCTCAAGAGAAATACGGACAAGGTTACTGCCTATTGCAAGCGGCACCGGGCGGAAACTCTGAGCGGCGCTATCCAGAAAACCGCCAACTAAAATATTTGAATTGATTGGCATGAAACGGCTTGCCCGACGCAACTAGGCGGCCGGTTGCCTGTAATTTAACGAAGCCAGCAATTGCTCTATCGGATGTCCGCTATGGGCCAAAAGCAACCAATTCGGTAAAATTTACCGCTGCGAGCGGTTTCCCAATATTCTACCTACAATAATACAGTCTTGGAAGCATTCGGTGGCGATGCTACAATTATATACTTTGTAAAAAATGTGATCAGGAGGCGTTAATGCTTAGTCTCTCTCGTGCAATGAATTGCGGTGCAGCATTTGCAATGGTGGCGGTCATGCTTACGGGCGCGCCGTCGCCTTCCTATGCAGAGACCGGCTCGGTGGTCATGAACATCACCAAGGTGGGGTTCATCGTCGGCATCGGTGGCGGTTCCGGCACTTTGACCTTCAAGGGCAAGCAATACCGGCTAAGAGTCGAAGGTGTCAGCCTTGGTACTATAGGCGTGGCGGGGATGGACCTGGTAGGCACCGCCTCTAATTTAAATTCCGCCGCGGACATTGCAGGTGTCTATTCGGCTGCCTCTGCTGGTCTTGCAGTGGCGGGCGGCGGAAAAATAGCCACGCTGAAGAACTCGAAAGGTGTCGTTCTGAAGGTGAGCGGCAAAGAGGTTGGTTTCGAGGTCTCCGTTAGTCTGAGCGGTTTGAAAATATCTTTGCAATAGCACCAAGTTAACCGGGACAGATGCGACACGACCACGCCGCAAATGTCCGCTTTAGGTCATAAGCGGACATGGCGGCGCGATCGGACAGCGTCCGCTCGTACCGCGAGAGCAGCCATCCGTGGCCGGATGCAATTGGCCGTTATTTCAACTGACCTTTCAAATTTTGAATTATCCGCGCCACCTCTTTATCCATCGGGAGAACCCGCGCAAGACGTTCGGCGTATTCCAGAGCGGCGGCGGTATTTCCTGCATCGCGATTGTAATTGATCAGCGCAACCAAAGTATCTCGGTTGAAAGGATGCCGCGCTAAGTTTTCCTTCAGGACCAATATGGCGTCCTCGCGCCGTCCGACGGAATGTAGCCCGACCGCATATACATAGGCGTACCGCGGTTGATCGGGTGCGAGTTCTGTGGCCCGGCGCAGCTCCGCAAGCGCTTCGTCACTTTTCTTCAACCGAACCAGTGCTAGCCCGAGTGCAAAATGAAGACCCGAATCTTGCGGTGAGTTTACGAGTGCTTTTCGGAGAATATCGGTCGCTTTGCGGTCTTCGCCAAGCGCGCGATAGAGATCGGCCATGTTTATTGCGGCAGGCGTGAATTGCGGGCTCAGGTGCAAAGCCGCCTTGAACTCAGCTTCAGCTTTCGCGAAAAGCCCACGTTGCGCATAAAAGGTTCCAAGCGCGGTTCGCGCTCCCGGTCGATCCGCGTTTAGCTGCTGCGCTGCGATGAATTCGGAAGCGGCGCGCTCGAACCGCTCGCGATCGGTCGGTGGCTGTCTTTCTGTCGGCACGGCCGCGAGCGCGGATACCGCCTTTATTCGCACTCCGCGGATTGGATCCGACAGCAAGGGCGACACGAGCGGCCAGAGCCTATCGGCAGGAACCGATTCGAGCATCTCGATCGCGCCGATGCGGACCATCGGATCGCTATCCAAAAGTCCCTTCCGCGCCAAACCGATATTCGCGGGGGAAACGAATGCATTCAACTCGGTCAAGGCGCTGGCGCGGACAACGGCCGGCATGCTGCCGTCAGAAGCGGCCTGGATAAGCCGCTTTTCTGCGTCTGGTTGCTCGGCCCGCGCAGAATGAAATGCCGCGGTATAGGTTTGAATGCCCTCACGCCGCGGTCCGAACCAAGTTTCGATAGCTGTCGCCGCCCATTGAGCTGATTTGTCACGGTGGCAATCGTTGCAAGCGTTCGGCACAGCAAACTTCACCGATAGATCAGGCCGCGGGACTCGGAAACCATGATCATGCCGGGGGTCGATCACCATATAAGTCCGGGCGGGCATGTGGCAGGAGATGCAAGAGACCGAGCGATCCTCTTTGGCATGATGACGGTGTGCGACGCTCTGGTATTTCGCGGGCACGTGGCATTGGAGGCAAACGCCCTCGCCTGGCGCGCGGAGTGCCGCGCTATGCGGATTGTGACAATCACTACAGGTTACTCCCGCCGCGAACATCTTGCTCTGTTTGAACGGCAGATAATTATAGGTTTCCTCCTCAACGCGTATCTGTCCATCGGGAAAAAAGAAAAGGCGATTGAGAGCCGTGACCTGATGCGTATCGGAAAGCGACTGTCCTGGGGTCCAATTTTCCGAGAACATGTCGCGTCGCGCGTGGCAAAGGCCGCAGGTTTCGACCTCCTTGCGCAAGGTTCCGGGCGCTCGGCTTCGCTGCGGCAGTCCGGTTTTCTCGTTTTGCCGCCATGCGACAGCCGGCCCGCTCGTCAAACCGAACGACGAGCCCCTTCGCCGGGTCTTCCGACTTGTTTGGCGGTTGTCCGTTTTTCTGGCCCTGCGCCCAAGCGACGTGACGCGAGCCGGCCCCGTGGCAAGCTTCGCACCCGACGCTGATTTCGCTCCAACTTGTCGCAAAACGATCGGAGGCAGCATCGTAATTCTTGTGCACGCCGGTGGAATGGCACTCCGCGCACATGTGATTCCAGTTTTGATTTAATTTAGTCCAGTGCAACACATCGTTGTGGGCTATGTTTTCTTTCGGATATAGATGAAACCAACGCTGCCCGCCTTGTTCTTTTGGCCGAGAATCCCATGCGATCGATAATGCCTGAATTCGCCCATCAGGAAACTCGATCAGGTATTGCTGCAAGGGATAGACTCCAAACGTGTACTTGATCTGGAATGTGGCCAGCCTGCCATCGGCCCCAACGGTCTCGACGAAAAACTTGCCGTCCTTGCGAAAAAAGCGTGAGCGCTTGCCAAAATAGTCAAAACTTTCATTGTTGAAATTTCCGAGTACGGCGCCGTCCGTTGCATGAGCCATAGCGCCCCTATGTTGGGAGGTTTGCCAAAGCTTAGCCTCGGGTTGATGGCAGCCGACACAGTTTTTGCTGCCGACGAACACCGCCGGCGCCTTTGCGCCGCCGCCTTGGGCCCACGATGCATTTTCTCGACTTAGAAATTGCAAGCTGATGCCGGCAAGAACGACCGTTGCCGCAACCGACAAACCGACGGAAATTATCGCTTTTGATCGTTGTCCAAGCATAGTCCTGAGATCGATCGTTCATTCGAACGCGCTGAGTGTGGTCATAGACAGCAGGGCGTCACGATGGCTAAGGCTGCATTTTGCCAGATTGGTTCCCCGCAGCCTAACGCGGGCCCTGAGGAAAAGGCCACGGCTGCGCCCGACCCGGACTAATCGAAAGTGGCGGTCGTCCCGCGACCGGTATCACGCAGCGTGCCACTATTCTTCGGCGCGACTGGCGCGCTACGCCTCGTCTCGCTCCTGGAATTGTCGGCAATGATGGGCCGGACATTCAATGAGCCATTAGGCGGCGCGATGCACACAGGCCAATAGGCCCTTGATTTCGTAGCTTTGCGCTCAATCTTGTCTTCAAATTTCGGCGGCGACGCGGGTAATAGAATACCTTCGATTGTGCCGGTCGCGCTAGGCGAGCCTAGACTGCCATTGATCTGCTGAACCACTGCTGAAACGCCACCGGTGGGCGGCGAGAGCACCCGCAATCGATAGAATCGACGCAGATTATGCAAATTGCAGAAATCGGATAGTGCGGCGGCCGCTCAAACGACAAGCAAGCCTTGTCGGCAATTCGTATTTTGAGCCGGAGCGAGAAATGCCTAGGTCGGGCGGCTTAGCATGCACCTCCACATCCGGATGACACGAGGAATGTGCGGACTCGATTGCTCTTTCGTTTCTTCTTCCGAGTCGGTAAATTCCGCCCGCTGCGGTGGACCGCGCAAAAGCGGCGGTTGAACTGGTTGGCGGCCAAAGGGGACGACATGTTTAGTCTGGGGTCACGTATATCCATCAGTGCGGTTGCAGCTTTGGCTTTTGCACTTGGTGTCTCTACGAATGCGATCGCATCGGACTTGCCAATGCGAAGCAAAGCGGTCGTCGCGCCCCCACCAATGATAGACACTTGGACATTCAGGGTGACGCCCTATGCGTGGGCGACGTCACTGAGCGGCCACACGACAATCAAGGGCTTCACCACCGACATCGATGCAAGTTTTTTTGACATTCTTAGACACACCCAGTTTCCGAAAGGCTTGTTTGAGGTCGCCGCCTTTGGAGAGGCACGCTATGGCCGTTTTGCGATCCTTACAGATATTGCTTACTTGAAGCTCGGAATCGGTGTGAACGAATCGCGGTCCCGCAATATCGGCCAATTGGCAACTTTGGGAATCGGCGCATCCGCCGGGCTTACCGTTCAGATGGTTGTTGCCGAGCTGGCGGCGGCGTACGAAGTTGCGCACTGGGGCGCCACCATGTCGCCCGGCTCGGGCACTGCTCTCGATCTTTATGCCGGTGGCCGTCTATGGTGGCAGCAAGGCGACGCGCGCTTGACGGTTTCCGGTACTTTGGCGGGTTTGGGTCCTTTTGGCCTTAAGTTTAATGGCGACGGCACCCTTTCCGCAGAAGGCACAAAACAGTGGATCGATCCCGTAATTGGCGCACGCTTGCGTCACCAATTCGCTCCGGGATTGAACCTGATTGTAAGCGGCGACGTCGGTGGCTTCGACGTCGGCAGCAGGTTTTCCTGGCAGGCGCTCGCTGCCTTGGACTACGATTTCATGAAAACGAATAGTGCGATTTGGAGCGGCATGATCGGCTACAAGGCTCTGTACGTCGACTATTCGACGGGCAGCGGGTTTACTCGCTACGAGTATGACATGACGATGTTCGGACCGATTTTTGGCATTACGGCGCGGTGGTAGCCGGCGCTGGTCCAGCGCTCTTAAGCACCTGCAAACGCCGTATGAACCGAACCGAAATTGCCATTAATCGTCTTTATTCGTATCCCGCTTGGGAATCCGATGATCGTGGCGCAAGAGCGCTGACCGATCGCTGGGCTTGATTATCGAATGATGAGGGTCGGGAGACTTTTTTCTCTGCCAAACCCGCCATTCGACCGCTTGAAACTCAATCTGTGAACCTAAATCCACATTAATCCAAGCGCCAGAATTCGTCTGCAGGCACGGAAATTCAAGTGTTACGATTTTCCCATCTTCAGAAATTCGCAGCTCGAGCTCTTGATTGTTCGGTGCCGTCGAAATCGGATGCCAATGAGACAAGTGAACATGTTGAGCAATATCGTTTAATGCTTTGTCGGCACCCTTGACCGCCTGCCCGATGCCCGACGGCAGACGGCTTTCCAGTTTTTCCAACCAGTCTTTACTCATGGTCAATCTCGTCCCGCCGGAGACCCGGCTACATGGCCCCGCTCCGGCATGGATAATACATGCTTATTGTTCTGCGTAAAAAGCGGTTCTGCGAATGTTGCATCCCCGCACCAATACGATCTTTCGGCACACCAGCCAATTGGCGGCATTAGCCGCTTGATCCAACCCCCGAAGCAGCCCTATTTTAAGCAAACAAATGGAGGCTAAAAGTGAAGATATCGCAAGCCTTAAGGATCGCAGGATTGGCCGCATCCATTACCCTTTTAAGCCAACCGTCCTACGCGTTCGACCTTAGCGGCGCCTGGACGACCGATGTATCGGCCTGCGCCAAAATATTCGCAAAGAACAAGCAAAACGAACTCTCCATAACAGGCGGCTCGGGCATTTATGGCGATTCGTTTATTGTTGGGAAAAACTCAATTTCGAGCCCGGCCGGCACATGTACGATAAAATCACGCAAAGATGCCGGTCAAGTGCACCACCTCGTAGCAGTCTGTGCCGCAGGCAACGTAGCTCTCTCAACTTTTCAGTTCAGCTTTCGGGTCAAAGACAACAACAATATCGTCCGTATTTTTCCCGGAATCGAAGAACTAAACGTCGGCTATGGTCGATGCGTGCTTTAATCGGCAATCGTGTCGTTAGCTGAGTATCGAGACAACGCGTTTTTCCTGTTCATCTCAGACTACGGCCAAGGATCCGATGCGCACTTAAGGCGGCCATGTAAGCTGATCGCCCGCGCTCGACGCAACCGTCGATTTATTGGCTCTTGTCAATCTCGTGCATCCTGCCGACTAATTGTATAAGTGGCGTAGAGGCAATGCGGCTCGGTCCGTGATAGGGATCGCCCATCCAAAATATCAGAGTCGCAGTGGCTCCTGTTGCAAAATAAAAGAGAGCCGCGAACACCATGTTCAATATCTGCTTCTCGAACACTCCGAGAAGAAACGCCAAAAACCCAAACGATATTGAAAAGAAAATCCAAAATGGAGCTTCTACACTGTTTGTCAGCGACCAAATGCGTTTCTTTCCTCTCAATTCGATAAGGCTACTGCAGGAGTTCTCAAGCTGCGTTCGGAGCCAAATCATCGCGCTGATTTCTTTTTTAAGGTCTGGCGCCGTTAGCTTGCAAATCTCAACAAGCAACTTGTTGGTTGTTTCCGCTGTCCGATTGGCGACTTCCGGCTTCTCTAATTCCGTTGCCGAGACCTGTGCGTATTTGAGTAGCTTTGCTCTGATGGTGCGGGAATTTGGAAAGTCGGGCGCGTCCGATGCCAAGACATACATGGTGCCGATGAGCCGTGCTTCTTCTAGCAAGTCTCTCTTCGCCTCGACATAATGCGTGTGGCTGCCACTGAAGATCAGGCCGGCCGCAATAGCAAAGATCGCCGAGATGCGCAGTCCCGCGAGGCCGGCCAATTCTTTGGTATCGTGAATTTTAAAATACGAGAAAGCAGCGTTGCCGATCAGTTGCAGAATGAGGCCAACGGCAGCGCTTATTCCGCCGGCGATGAGAAGATAGACCGCAATCGTGCTCATTCTACGCTGCTCCCCACGTACCTTAATGCATGGGGAGGCCTCATGCCAATTCACCTTGCCAGTGCCGCAAAACCGGCGCCGCATTAAATGGCGGTTGCAACTATCGTTCCAGTATGCCTGACCGCTTCAGTAACCAAAATACCAGGACCGAAGCTCCTATAAGAATCGCCATCGACCAGAGAAACCCATTGCCATTCGCGGTCAGCGGCAATCCCTTGACGTTCATCCCAAAAATGCCCGCAATCAAAGTCGCGGGCAAGAATACGGTCGCCACGATCGCCAAGACTTGCAGATGTCGATTGGTCTGGTCGGCGGTCTTGGCCATCGCCTCCTCCTGAAGAAGGTGCGCCCTTTCGCGTACGGCGGCGATTTCAGTATTCAGCCAGTCGAGGCGCTGGCGCAGCCTCTCCGTTGCAAATTGGAGCGATGACTTCTCACGTCGTGCATTTTCGTGCTCGAAGCGCTGAATGAGCGTAATCGAATTTGCAACCTGGCGATTAAGGCGGATGGCGGCCCGTCTGATGTCCCCGAGCATTTGCCGCTGATCATCCAGTTCATCGATTAAGATCTTTTCTTCGATATCATCGATATTATCCGCAAGCGATTTGGCGTAGTCGTCGACAGAGTCGACCACATGTTCAAAGATAATCTCGCCAAGCGCCGCGACTCTAGCGGCCCTTTGACCGCCCCGAATAGCATCACGAAGCGAATCCATAGTGCTCAACTTGGAACGACCGCTGCTGACGAACAACGCTTCAGTCATGGCGAACTGGACAAAATTGATGTCTTTGGCAATTTGATCTGAGCTGTCGACAAGCTCAGCAAAGACTCCATAAGTGCAGGCATCGTCGGCGTAAAGTTGCTGACGATTATTGTCTGCAACAAGCAATTTTTTTGCGGGCGCCGGAAGATCAGAAATGGCCTGCACGGACTTGGATGTACGCGGGTCTGCCAAGTCGAAATGCAGCCACAACCAGCCATCATGATGGTTTTGAATTGGCTTGTCGGCGGATAGTTCTTCCCCGACCCCATCTGTGTGGAAGCGAAATGCGGAGACCAAGCCAGGAAGTGCCTGGGAATCAGTATGGGCACCGGTCTTGTCAGCTTTTGAGTGCACGTTGAGATTTTTCCGCGCCATCATCCTGTTCTCATCCACCACACAATGACATGTTCGCACAGATCTCAACCATTTTGGTCAAAACGCAGCGGCAAATGGCTTCGCAACACTTTTAAAAACTTCAAACGCCTTCGCAATGATCCGCCAATCGTTTTTCGGTGCAACACTTGCCATAAGGCGATTCGTCGTACCGCAGCGTTCTCTACGAAATTATGCCTCTGTTGGCGGACTGGCGCAAATCCGTTCGAAACAAAATGTACTAGCAATGTCTTTATGCGCCGGGCATTATTGCGAACGGCCCAAGCCAAGCGTCTTGTGGGGATGGAACGCACCTCGTGAATCAGAGTCTCAACGATCGCATTCAATTCATGCAGCAGCGCTACCGCGACCCGCTGCTGACGGTCCTTACGCTCCTATTGCTTATCTTGTTGTTTGTCGCCGCCCCCCTCGAAGCCGCAGGGATTCCGGCCTTCCAGGGGTTCGGATTCGTTGTTGCCCTAGGCATGTTTGGTTGTGCACTTATCATTTCGGCTAGTCCCGTCGCATTTGCCGCGTTGTTGGTCGCGTTTTTTATGAATGCGACGGCCGCTATTCTTCGCCTTCGTGCACATGCGATTTTTGACATCTACCTCGTTGCCGGCGCGTGGCTGATACTGTCTGCAACGCTTGGTTGGGTTGTTGCACGTGCCGTATTTGCGCCGGGGCGCGTGAGCTACCACCGCGTTGTTGGCGCGGTCCTCCTCTATTTGCTGATTGGGCTGCTGTTTGTATCACTCTTCGTTTTCGTCGGCGTGCTGGTTCCAAAATCGTTCTCGGGAATTACCGTCGAGGACAGCGATACGCTTGCAAGCAACCTAATCTATTTTAGCTTTGTAACACTGACCTCAACCGGCTACGGCGACATCGCGCCACTCCATCCGGTCGCGCGCAGCCTGTGCAATCTGGAGACAATCATCGGCCAGCTTTACCCAGCGACGCTGCTCGCCCGCTTAGTGACCCTTGAGCTTGATAGCCGCCGGTAATACCGATATTGGCGGGTCACATCGACAGTCCGTGTAAAATGAGCTTGGCATAACTACCTAGTGACACGACAGGAAATCCGTGACGTAATTAGCGCGACTTTTACGCCGGATGGATTATGCTATTGAAGACAACAAAACGGGAGCGACGTATGCGCAAGACCTTAATACTAGCAGCGGCCGGCCTCATGATCGCGGGGACGAGCGCTCGTGCTCAAGTGGACCTTAGCACCTATGCAGACGCGAATGGATTTATCAACGTCCAAGCGCTGACCTGCGCTCAACTCGCCAACACGTGGCAAGGTGACGCCGATAGGCTCGCGACATGGTACAGTGGTTGGTATAACGGGCTCGCAAAAAAACACTACATGGATATTCGAAAGGGAAAAGAAGCCGAACACGAAGTGATTGTGTATTGCAAAGCCCACCCCGAGTTACGGATCATTCAAGCGATGGAAGTGGTTTTCAAGAATATGAGGGAAAGACTCGGCATTAAAGTGAAGTAGCGGCACCTCGTTCGGCGATAAGGCTGAATTCACATTGCGACGCGCGGCCGAGAAGAGTTGCCGCGCGTAGTGGAGGCGCCCACTTACGTGGGCGGTCTTTTCCGCCGGTCCAGCAGACGATCTCGGGTAAGCCGCATAATAAGGCCGCGTATGCCCAAGTTCATCTGCCTAACCGGCGGATATGACGGTCGGTTATTTCTTCACCTTCATCATGGCGTCGAGCGCCTTTTCGGTCGGGTTGTCCAGGCAGCGGTCGACGAACGCGTCGGTCTGTTTAAGAAGATCGTCGATGTTGAATTTAGCCGCGCCCGCTTTTCCAAGCAGGTAACCGTGGATAAAGCCGATTGATACCTCACGGCTCGCCCCGCTCTCGCGCATGATTTCCTTGCAAGTATATTGGTCGACCGAACGATCGCTCTTGTTCTGCGCCCAGGTCGGGCCGGCGCCAAGCATAAATGTAAGCGCGACAGTTGAGGCGAATAAGGTCTTGGTTATGACTCTCATGACTGGTCTCCTGCTTTTTTCGGATGTGTTTCTGTGAATCAAGGGCGGCGGCCGGCTAAGCAGTCCTTATATGCGGCCGCATAGATTTCCTGTTCGCGCTTATGCCGTACGGCACCGCCACCTAGAAGCCCGGCCGTGACGCCAATGACCGCGCCGACGCCGGAGGCGGCAAACAGCGATCCAATGGCGAGGCCGGCAAGCGAACCGACGGCCGCCCCACCTAGCAATTGACCGTGCCGGCTTGCGCGCTGGGCATAACTGTTCGCGTAGCTATCACACGCAACTGCTGAATATGACCCAGGGTTCAACGGCAGCTGCGCATTCGCTGTGCTTGTAACGGCAAGAGCAAGACCCACGCCGCACGAGATTGCAGCAATCTTCTTTCGGGACAAGGCGTCCTCCTTTTTTAACTTGGTTACATGATCCAGACGGCTATTGATGACCGATGGCGAAACGCCAACTGCGCAATTGACGCAAGTCTGTACGTAACGTCGTCAGGTCAGTATGCAGATTTTTAGACTGGCCTGACATCTTTCTTGTATTGGGACCCGGTTTAGGCGCACGGCGATCGAGAGCAATTGCGCAGAAAAGCCCTCGATCGGCGCGTGCCTTTGTGCCGTGCGTGTACGACCGATCGTCGGTTCTACCGCACGTTGAAAGTGTTGGTGCTTGGACGATCTCTCCTTTAGTAGCAGGGCGGCAGCGGGTAGTAGCCGCAGCGCGGTCCATAGGCGTATGGGTGATAATACGCCGCCGCTGCGGCGCCAGCTGCGACTGCCGCGCCGCGGTAATATGCGCCGCGATAGGCGGTCCGGCGCGCGACGCCGGCGTACGACAGCGGCGTCAGCGGCCGCCCGATGATGTCGATGAAAACGGCCGCGGCACCGTCGGCTCCCTTAAGGTCGCCCTCCAAGACATCGACATCAAAAGTCAATTGATCACCGTTGAGCTTCGGTGACTTCAACACCACGACGACATCGCGGACGGTTGAACCATCCTTCGAGAACCCCGACACGGTTGCGTTCGGTGGATCTTTGGCGAAGTTGTCGCTTCCTTTCGCCCAATCCTCGATAACATGCGCCGTTAGATCGTGACCGGCAGCCCGCACCGGTCGATCCGCGAATATGATGGAATTAGGCGCGATGCCGGTCAGTATCAGTTTTCCGCCTTTCAGGCTTACGCCGCTGGAATTGAACACAATCAGTGACGGTACGACTTCTGACTTGGGGTGACCGATCGCTTTTTCTAGCGGGACATGTGATGGAGCCGGCGTCGCGGTTTGTGCGGAGGCCAGGCCCGGCACGCAAAATAGACTGACGACGGCCACGATCATGCAGGCCAAGCGGTGTGGTGACATGGAATTAACTCCTTAGTTCTGTTTGTTTGTGGTGCGGCGTGGTTTGATGCCCTCGGGGCTGCCCCTGATAGGACGAGAGCGCTTATTTCGCGGGGAACAAAAGTGTGACGTTGAATACCGCGCCCCACCGGGGTCCGTCGGGCACCGTCGCGGCATAATATTTGGGGCCAACCTGAATGCTGACCGGCTGTCTGCCGAATCTGAATATGCGGCTGAACAGCAAGTAAATCGGCACGGACCACTCTTTGGTAATCCAGTTGTAGGTGGACTGCGTGTTGACCGTGATCC
This sequence comes from uncultured Alphaproteobacteria bacterium, assembly GCA_963814885.1. Classification (GTDB taxonomy): domain Bacteria; phylum Pseudomonadota; class Alphaproteobacteria; order Rhizobiales; family Xanthobacteraceae; genus Pseudolabrys. The sequence continues at coordinate 386,481 of CAWFEO010000022.1, forward strand.
CGAACGTGTTTGGGAACGTGTAGTTCACAAACGGTTGAAGGAAGGTCGAATTGACATCTGTGCCGCCCGAACCGACCGATGCAAACGACCAAATGTGGTTGGCGAGGAGCCCATAGGTCCAACCCGCATCTTGTTTTAATGCGACGAATGTTGGGCCTGCCCCGAACCGCTTGGTGCCCAGGCTGTCGTCGGTCGCTGTTGGGTAAAGCAGAGCCGGACCGATACCCCAAATTATTCCGCCGCTCGTCGGCGCACTCGGAGAAAGAAAGAAGCTCTGCGTCGTGTCGCTTAGGCCGAAGTGGTTGCCGAGCCCGGGTACAGGCTCCTGCCAATAGACCACCGGCAGGATGGTGCGGACGATCAGGTTCCATTCATCGTTCAGTCTGAAGGGAACGACGGGCTGAATATTGAGTGTGTTGTGGTAGCCCCGTGACGGCCCGTAGCAACAATCCAAATTGTACTGGAACGGAACGCTGATGAGGCTGGATATGGGGTTGGCGAGCTTGGTCGCGAGCTCTCTATCTTGTGCCTTCGCTGGCGCGGAAATCGTGAGCACCACAAACAGCAGTGCTGCGAAGAGTACCCTGCTACTACCCATCACTCGCTCCCTATTCAGCATGCTAGTTTGCCACATTACATCTGGATATCCAGACGTCCCTACAACTGGCACGCGACAGCAAGCGAACATTCGCCGGCACTAGCGATAGGTCCGCTTGGCGCAAATGGCGGCATCCTTCACAATGGCGCGGAGCGGCAAGCACCTGGCTTGCCGCTCCGCTATCGCATCAGTGGATCGGCTCAATCTCGCTCAGCCGCCAGGACTTGTCGAAGAACGACGGCAATGGGCTGTAGAGACGTAGGATAGTGAACCAGCCCTTGCCGGGCATGGTCTGTATCCAATTGCCGCGCTTTACACCTTGGGGCTGCTTCGGACCGAAGTAGATTGTCGTCGAGCCATCGGCGCTCGCTTCGGCGGCGGGCGATGGATAGCTCTGACTGCCAGCGCGCGGATATTTCTGCGGCGTTTGCAGCATCGAACGACTTTGATTGTCATAAAGCGTGAACGACCAGAACGCGTGTGCCGGAATGCCCTTGGGCAGCGTTACCTTGTAGGTCTTGGCGCCGTCGAACGGATTGCCGTCCTTGTCCAAAAAACCCATGAGGTACTGCGAGCCGACGCCGGGAATGCGCATGATCATGCCGGGCGAGTCGAGGGTGTAGCCGTAGTAGAAAGCCGTACGCGAATCGAGGGTGCGTGCCCCGGTCGGCGGAAGCGGCTTGAACATGCCTTTTTCGAACAGGGGGGGCGGCGTCTCGAAAAAAGCGCCGCCCTCAAACAGCATGTTTCCCCAATGAGAGCCAGGATAGTAAGCCCAATCAGGATGCGCCAGGCTGTAGCGCCAGTTCAGCGCCCGTCCGGCCGCGTTGCCGACCGCTGCCGCGTCCGTGAGGATTTTGCGCATGCGCGCATCCGGCTTGAACGCTTTTCCCTTTACGATTCCGATGGCGGCCAACTGTCCCGCCAGTTCCACGTCATAGCTGGTCGCCGGCTCCTGCTGGACATTGTCATTGATCATCTCGAAAAACGTGTAGTCGCTCGGTGGGATAGTGTTGAATGACTTGCCGCTGGCCTCGATGAATTTCGTCGCGGGGACTTTCGGCTCTCCGGCGAGCCTCACCTTACCCGTCAGCGCCTCGGCGATGCTGGTGCCGTAGCTGCCCGGCGCGTAGGGATAGATTTTCATGTGAGCCTTGATGTTCTCGACGGCCGGTTTTGGATCGTTATCCACCAGGAACGACCGCGCGGCGTACAGGACGTAGTTGGTCTTCGAATGCGCGATGAAATAGCCGCCCTCGGGCAACGGGCCGTCATAACCTGGAGGGACGATCAGGTACTTGCCGCCCAGTCCGCGGTCGGGTCCGGGGCGCCCGATGTCGATGACCCAGGAGAACCACATGTCGTTGATAGTGCCGAGGCCTTGCGGCGGTTGCTCGATGACCATCGGGCCTTTGGTCAGGTCCACGACCGACATGTAATAAACCGTGTCGGCGTTGGCCGTCAGGAACAGCGAGTTGGAGTCCATCAGTTTGGAGAAGATGACGATATCGCCGTATGCAGCACCGGCGCTCTCGAGCCCCTTGAGAATCGCGTAGGCGGAAGCACCTCGGAAGCTGTTGTTGTACACATTCAGCGCGGCCGTGAAGGCCATCGTGTCGTACACTTTCTGAGCGGTTGCTACGCTCGGCGCGCCATCCTTGAATTCAAGTGCGCCGATGTTGGTCTGGACCTTGTCCGGCGTGGTGAGCGACGGCGGGATGGGCGTCTGGGCTGCGGCGACATAGGGCAACGCCAACAAAGCGCAGGTTGTCGCTAGCGCAATACCAAGCTTCGGTTTCATCATATTACTCATGTTTCATGCCTTCCCTGGTCTCGGTGTTAGCAATTCAGGGTAAAGCCGTTCTAGTGTTTGGTCGATACGTGCCGGAACATGTCAGCGCTCTAACCGACATCGGAAACAATCTCGCCGCCGCGGTGCGTTGGCGCTATCCGATTCTTGCAATCGGTCATTGCCCACCTCATTGTTGCGATGCAATATGAACCCGAGGACGTTGTCATAAACTTTGGGACCAGGTCTGCTATTGCCCCCGACAGAGACAAGCTATGACAACCACTGACGGCCATCGTCAATCGCCACAGCTCCAGGTCGTGGATGGCATTTTTGACGACATCGACGCATTGGCGGCGAGTCCCGCTGGCGTGGAATCAGTCGTATGAACAGATCGGCCGCGGTCGATTTTATGGCCGGCTGACGCAGCTTGTCATGGAGCAGCTTCAACTCGGGCGCTTGAACTGGTTTCCTGGCGTTCTGCAAAGGGGCGCCGCGCCGAAGAACAGCTGGGTCTTTGGTCTGCCTATAAAGGCGGAAGGCTCGCTGCATGTCCGCCGCCGGCCGGTTCAGAACGGGGAAATACTGGCCGCGACATCGCGCGACGACGTTGGCTTCACGGCCACCGGGGCAACCGAACTCATGGTCGTCGTTCTGCCCAACGACCTCATTCGCCGCTGGATGCAAGTGCGGCGAGGCACTAACGGAATGGATCCAGATCTTCCGCCGCGTCATTGGGCCATACCGAGCGCGGAATTGGCCCTCCGCTCCACCGCATTGTCTACCTTACTCAATGAACTGCTGGACCAATCCGAATTCGAGGTAACGACCGGTCTTCTGACGCGTGTCGAGTCACGAATTTCGGACGCCATTCTCGACATGATTCCGTCGGCCGAAACCGTCGAATCGCTGCACAACCGGGCGCGGATCGCGCGGGCCGTTCTGCAAATGCTGCATGACCGCCTCGACGATCCGCCGAGCGTGACGGAGATTTGCGAACAGGTCGGCGCCAGGGAGCGGACACTCTATCTGAGTTGCGTCGAGGCCTTCGGCCGGCCGCCCGCACAGCTGTTGCTGGAGCTCAGGCTCAATGCAGTGCGCCGGGCTCTTGTGCAGCCCATGATCGGCACCAGTGTCACCGGCGCGGCCTCCCATTTCGGGTTTACTCACTTCGGGCGGTTCGCATCAATATACTTTCAGCGATTTGGCGAGCTGCCTTCTGCCACGCTGGCGAAGTCGCTCGGATCGAGTTGAGCCTTTTAATGTCGAATCCGGCTCGCTAGCGGGCACCACGGACTGCGGCACATCCATGCCCTGTCCGCTTTACCTTTGCCAAAGAGACTTCAGATGGGACCGTCAGTGTCCGCTGAACACGAGCACCTTGAACGGCAGCAGCAACGCCTGGATCCGAAGAAGCATGGCGTGCACGATACCAACCGTATCGATCACGTGAAGGCCAATGGCCTGGAACAAACCGACATTTTTGGACGCCAATAGCTCGTGATTGCTGCTGTAAGCGTTCGCGATGCAACTGCTGCCCGGCGTCACACGGTCGAGGCCGTCTTCGTATAGAGGCTCAAGCGTTGCGAGGATCGTCCCCGGCTGCTTGACCTGTTGGGCATCAACCAGTTGCTCGCCGCCGCGGAACTGGCCGGCGGCGATGTAATCCTGCACTCCGGTCACAACCATCGGAATGATCGTCCAGGGTTTTGAAACGCAAGTCGCTTCCGCGACCATCCCCGTTCTAATCACCTGCGCTTCGATCTGTCCGAAGCCGGCAATGAGGGCACGCCGCCCGGAGTTTTCCGGGATGAGTACGCCTGCGGCGCGCATAAAGGGATTGACGATGTCCCCCACCTGCAACGCGAATTGCTCGACCCGCCCGGTTACACCGGCGCGGACGACCGTCTTGCTTAAATCGACCTGGGCCTGGGCCAAGGCGGCCTCGGCGGTCGCCTTTTGGGCCGGCAGCAGGCTCGTGAGTTTGGCTTCGACCGCCTGTTTTCCCGCAGCGGCCGCGTCGACGGCACCCTTGCGGGCGTCCACGATATTGCGCAGCCGCTCGAGCTCGCGGCGGGCGACAATGTCAGCATTGCGCCGGTTCAATTCTTCCTTTGTCGCGAGTTCATCGACCGCTTGCTGGTAAGCCGATTTGGCCTGCTGGATCTGCCCGTCGGCCGCCAATAGGTCCGCCCGCGCGACCACAATCGCCGCCTCGGTCTCGGCAATTCGCCGGCGCGCGGATTCGACGGCGGCCTCCTGTTGCGAATTATCCAGCCGGAAGATCGGCGCGCCCTTCTCTACCCGCTCGCTCATTTTGACGAAGACCTCGGCGACCCGCCCATTCGCCTCCGGGGCGATTGGCACCGTTCTGAAGAAAGAGGTCACGTTGCTGGTGCTGGGATGGTTGTAGAAGACGAGCGCGATGAGCCCCACTGTAAGCATGACGCAGGAAACGATCCCCCATCTCAGTTCGAACCAGACCGAGTACAGGTTGATTTCCTTGCCAAGTCGCTTTCCCTGCCCGTAGCGGCGATAAAGATAGTCCGGCAGGATCGTCAGCAGAGAACAGAGAAGGAGTTCGAGCACGGCTTAATTTCCCTGTCGGCCGGTTGTATCCACCTTGGCACCTTTTTCGGTGCCGGCTTCGCTCGCCGAACGGAGGGGTGGGACGTCCACGCTCGCATCCGTCTCAATGATGCCCTCGCCGGGGGAAAGGCCGGCAATTTTTTCAAGCGATCCCGCCATCCGCCGCAACGGCGTCCCCCAGTCAGGGAGATCGATCATTGCGAGGAGCAGACCCGCAACCCAGAACAGATGGATATGTGTGAATAGACGCGATGAGGCAAAGGACAGCGACGATCTCGAATTGCAGCTTCTGCGATTTGTGCGCCATGCGTTCGGGCAGGCTGTGCAGCCGCAGGAAAAGAATGCCAACACCCAAGACCGCGGCGACCAAAAAAAGGCCCATAACAACCATGAACGTATCGGTCTCGCCGGCGCCCGCTATGAAGACCGGAAGTGAGTGCGGCGCAGCCGGGTTGAGCGACGAAGCCACGTTCTTTCCTCCTGGTGTTGCGGTCGGGCGCGCACAGAGCTGCGAAGCCGCACATGTATCTTTGCGGAGTTTTTTCAGGTTAGCAAGGCCGGCGCCGCTGCGGCCGCCTTTCTCATAATTGCGACGCCTGAATTTCATTATGCCCGCTGCGGATCCCAAGCAGACACGGACTCTCGTCGGCGGGTGCCCGCCTTATCCCAATAATGGACGCTTATCCGCAGCGCACGTGAACATGCCCATGGATGGCAAGCGCGACGCCGGCCGGCCGATAGCCGCAGCGGACCTCCAGAAAAGCGCGCGGCGCCTGAGCGTAACTCTTTCAAGACGCCGGATTACGAGGCCGTAACCGCGCTGCCGTCACCAGGCGCGTTTATTCTCGCGTTTCACGGAACAGCGATTCCGGCTATAATAATATGGCTTCCGAGGAGATGGTAATGCGCGTCAATCGCCTGCTCACAACGTTGTGGCTCGCTTCGGTCATCGGCTTGGGGCTCGCGCCGGCGGCGGTGCGGCCGGCGGATGCCCAAGCTGCGCACAATCGATTTCAAGAGCTCTATTCGGCCGGCAACTACAGCGCGGCTCTTGTCGAAGCCGAGAAGAACGAAGCAAACGCGAAGCGCCGCGGCACCGACAATATCACCTACGTCTCCGCACTCAACGATTTGGCTCGCGCCCATCAAAAGCTGGGTCACTACGCCGTTTCCGTCAAAATGTTTCAGCAGGTGGTAAACGCCCTGCAGAAAAACATTCCGGGAAACGACCCCCGCCTGCTGCAAGCCAAAAACAATCTCGCCGACGCCTATTTCAGGCTGACCCGCTATGACGAAGCCGAGCAACTCTACAAACAGACGCTCGACGTCATGACAAAGCAGCTGCCCGCGGGTCATCCAGCCATTATCGAAGTGACCACGCGCCTCGGAACCGTTTATGCGAGCCAATCGCGCTACGACGATGCCGAGCGGCTACTCAACCAGGCGCTCAATAGCGCCGAACAGGCCGGCCTTTCAAACAGCCCTCAGGTCGCCGTGACCCTCAATAACCTGACAAAGATTTATGAGGACCAAGGTCGCTTTGCCGAAGCGGAAGAGGCGCTAAAGCGAGCGCTCAAAATCAACGAAACGGTGCGCGGCGCCAACCATCCCGAGGTCGCATACAATCTCAACAATCTGGCGCACCTGTACGAGCGAATAGGCCGTTATGCCGAGGCCGAACGGCTCTACCGCCGTGTCATCGCGGTATGGGAGGCCCTGAACCCGAAACATCCGGAACTCGCCACTGCATTACAGAATCTCGGTACGGTCTATGCGGATGAAGACCGGCTCGGTGAAGCCGAAGCGCTCTATAAGCGTTCTCTCAGCATTCGCGAGGAAGCGTTCGGCGCGAACAGCTACCCCGTGGCAACTGAGCTCAACAATCTCGCGCAGCTTTATGTGGTTCAGAGCCGCTACCGCGACGTTGAGACTTTTGCCAAACGCGCCCTGTTGATCGTGGAAAAAACGAAAGGTCCGGACAACCCGGATACCGGCAAGGTGCTCCGCAAACTCGGCGTGGCTTACGATGGCCTCGGCCGCTATGAGGAAGCGGCGGCGCAGTACAAGCGCGCACTCGATATTTATACAAAGGCTTACGGTCCGAACCACCGATACCTCGCCACGGTTCTGATCAACCAGGGCCAGCTGTTCGAGCAGCAGGGCCTCCCCGACGCGGCGGAGGCAGTCTACAAGCGGGCGCTTGCGATCAACGAACAAGCGCGCGGCGCCAACCATCCGGATGTTGCCAGAGTCCTCAACGATCTCGCTCTCCTCGACGCCTCGCGGGGCGACGCCGCTACTGCCCTCACCTATTCGCGCAAGGCGACGGCGGCAATTCTCGCCCATGCGAATGCGGACACGTCCGGCGCTCAGCCGTCGAGCGAAGCCGGCGGTCTGATCGAAAAGCGCGCCAGCTACTTTACCAACCATGTTGCCAATCTCGCCGCCGTTGCCCGAAAATATATGGCACCGCCGCCGGCGCTGGGCAGCGAGGCATTCGAGACCGCGCAATGGTCGAACCACTCCTCGGCAGCGGCTGCCGTGCAGCAAATGGCGGCGCGCTTTGCGTCGGGCAATGGCCCGCTACAGGCATTGGCACGCGAAAGCCAGGACCTGAGCGCCGCCTGGCGCTACGTGGACGGAAAGTTGCTGGACGCCCTGGTCAAACCGACCTCCCCGGAAAATCGCGCGGCAATCGAAAGCCTGCGCCGGCGTAGCAAAGATCTCGAAAGCAAGCTCGGCGCCGTCAACGCAAAACTTCAACTAAACTTTCCGCAATACACCGCTTTAATTGCCCCGAAGCCCACCAAGGTTTCGGAAATCCAGGCCCTGCTTTCGCCCACCGAAGCATTGGTGTTCTGGCTGCCGGGCGAAAAGGAAACCTTTGTATTTGCGCTTACGAAGGACAAGTTTGACTGGAAGACGATCCCGATCGGTGCGGACGATTTGTCGCAGCAAGTCGCCGAATTCCGGGTTGGTCTCGATCCGGAAAAATTCGAAAAATCGTTCCGCGAGGGCAATCCGCGGCAATTCGATCTTGCCGTGGCGTTCGATTTGTATTCCGAACTCTTCGGTCCGATCGAGCGCCTTATCAAAGACAAGCATGACCTCATCGTCGCAGCCGCCGGCGCGCTGACGGCGCTGCCCATCCATGCGCTGGTAACCGAGAAGCCGGCCGAAGCGAAACCGGGTGATTACAAGGGATATCGCAACGCCGCCTGGCTCGCGAAGAGCCACGCCGTGACAGTGGTGCCGTCGGTTGCAAGCCTGAAGGCGCTGCGGGTATTTGCCAAAACGGGGCAAGCGGGAAAGCCGATGACCGGCTTCGGCGATCCGGTATTTCAGCAAGGCCCATCCGCGCCCGGCCGACAGCGCTCTTTGGTCGGCAATGACCAGGCGCCGAGCTATACCGATTTCTGGCGCGGCAACAGCGTCGATCGCGCTGCCCTGAGCTCGCGGATGCCGCCGCTCCCCGAAAGCGCCGACGAACTCAAGGAGGTCGCGAAAATCGTCGGCGCTAAAACCGCCGACCTCCACCTCGGCAAAGATGCCAGCGAAACGACGCTCAAGCGAATACAACTTGCCGATTATCGCGTCGTCTATTTCGCGACCCATGGTCTTGTCGCCGGTGACGTCAAGGGCCTTGCCGAGCCGTCATTGGCATTGACGCTGCCGCCGAAGCCGAGCGATCTCGACGACGGGCTCCTCACCGCCAGCGAAGTGGCCCGACTCAAGCTCAACGCGGACTGGGTCGTGCTTTCGGCCTGCAACACGATTGCGGGCGACAAACCCGGCGCCGAAGCGCTGTCGGGGCTTGCACGCGCGTTCTTTTATGCCGGCGCACGCGCGCTGCTTGTGACGCACTGGAGCATCAGTTCGGACTCGGCGGTATATCTCGTTACGAAGACCTTCAACACCATGGCCGCCAAACATGTCGGCCGCGCGGAAGCGCTACGGCTGTCGATGCTGGCCTTGATGAACGACAACTCGAACGGCGGCGCAAATGCCTATCCAGCCTATTGGGCCCCGTTCGCCGTCATTGGCGAGGGCGCACGGCGCTAATCTCGCGACTGCGCGTTTAAGCGTCACTCGATACTCTTGCAGGTATCGGAATCAAAAGGCCCCCACCGAAGTGGGGGCCTGTTGGGGCGGCGTAGAACTCAGGCGAACTTAGAAGTCAAATCCCAAGCCAGCCATGAACTTTTGATTGTACACGTCGGACACTTCGATATGCGCAGTACTGGACGGGTAAGTTATAGCCGTACAGGTGCCCGAACATGACAGCGGAATATCCTTGGAATAGCTACCATAGGAGGTGAAGCGATACTCGAACCTTGCTTTGACGCCAGGGAAGCCGACGAGACTGGAGATGTCGGATTCTATACCGCCGCCAACCGTGTAGCCAACGAGCGTGTCAGTCCAACTTCCATAGCCGGACACAATCGTCGGCGTCGCCGTCGAGCCGTCATAGCTGAACGAACCTGACACTTGGCCGAAGGACACGCCGCCAGTGGCATAGAGCAACGTCATCGGCGTCACGAGCCAGCCGAAGCGGCCGCGAATGGATCCTTCCCATTCCTGTTTGATCGAACCGTCGAAGGAGTCCGTGCGGAGGCCGCCCGGTATCGTGGAAAGCGTGCTTTGCGACAGTGAACTCTTAACCTGTTGCCACGTCGCGTCGCCTTCCACGCCGATAACGGCGTTGCCCATTTGCCAGCGGTAGCCGACAAAACCGCCGCCGACGAAACTGCTGGGCTTTCCGCTGAAGTTGAACGGAGTCTCAGGGCACGAGGCGAGGTAACACACGACGGATCCGGGCTCGACGAAGTTGTTGTTGCCGATGCTGCCGCCGCTGTTGCCGCCGATCTGCCCGCCGTTCCAGTTGCTGGCCTGAACCGTCGGCTGCTGGACCGCCGAAGATGGTCTCGGCTTGACGCTCATATCGGCTGAAAAGGCAGGCGTAAACGCGAAAATCGTCGACAACAGGCCGACGCCGGAAACCAGAAACCGCTTCATTGAAGACCCCCTACGCCAACCGCTTGTCTATTTTTTATGAGCTTAGATATCCCACTTAGCACGAGCAATGGCGGCGTGTGGGCAAACGGGCTTCCTCGCTGGGAATCGGGTTTGCTTTTTTGCCGGTGTTGCCCGCCTGCCACAGCCGCGCGCCGTTCTGTCGCATGGCTAGGGTCAAAACCAAAAAACGGTCTTCGAACAGGTGCGGCGCGACGACGCACGCGGCCGGCCGTCGCCGCGACAAGGCGGAGGCGCGCCGGCCAGCGGTGGCACGAGACTGCGGACAAGGCCGGTTTTGCCGGCAGCAATCCTGCAACGCGGCAACCATCGGTAGGCGGCCGCGCGGGCGAGCTTTGGCGCTGGACGGCAACCCAGGTTGCAGGCTGGTTCGGCCGTGGGGCCTTGAAATTGATAAAAATCAACCTGTCGATGCGCCGTTAGGGCGCGCTTTGAGCCTGCCTGATGGCGATCAGCCTGCCGGCGCAGGTGGATCGGCGCGCGCTGGAGGACCGTTCGCCGTTGCGAAAACCGCCGGGATCCCGGCGGCCGCGAAATCAGCGCGCCGCGCGGGCGCGCATGGTGTGGCCAACCAGCGTCTTGCCGAGCGACCAGACCGCGCCAGGCACACGGTGGCTATCGGCGATGACGGTGTCGAATGACTTCAGAATCCATTCGCAATCGTCATCGGAGATGACCAGGGCCGGCAACAGCTTGATCGTGTGGCTTGCATGCCCCGCCACCTGACAAAGGATCTTATGGTCCTTGAACAGCGGAATCGTTATGAGCTGGCAAAACAGACCCTTGCTCGCGGTCTCAATCACGTTCCACGAGGCCTTCAGCCTGAGCGAGTTCGGCGCGGCGAATTCGATCCCGATCATCAGGCCCTTGCCGCGGACGCCCGTGAGCAACTCGTAGCGGGGAATCAGCTCCGACAAACCGCTCAGCAGTCGATCCCCCATGCGCGCCGCGTTTTCGATCAGACCTTCGGACTCGATCACATCAAGCGTGGCGATGCCGGCCGCCATCGCCAGATCGTTCTTGGCGAAGGTAGAGCCATGCACCACGGCTCGGTCCATTCGATTAAACACCTTTCTGAAGATATGCTTGCGGGTAAGCACGGCGCTGCTTGGCACATGCCCACCCGACAGGGATTTCGACAGCAGGACCATGTCCGGCTCGACGTTCCAGTGCTCGACCGCCAGAAATCGGCCGGTGCGGCCCAACCCGGTCTGGATTTCGTCGGCAACGAATAATGTGCCGTGACGGCGACACAGGTCCGCGGCCGCTTGCAAATACCCGTCGTCGGGCAGGTTCACGCCCTTGCCCTGGATCGGCTCGACGATGAAAGCCGCAATCGTGCGTGAGGCAAGCGCCTGTTCGAGCGCAGCCAGATCGTTGAACGGAACGCGAATGCAATCAGGCAGCAGCGGCTCGAAGCCGTCGCGGAAAACCGCGTCGCCATTGAGCGACAGCGCGCCATTGGTGAGACCATGGAAGGCGTGGTCGCAGTACACAAGGCCGGGACGGCCCGTCGACGCGCGCGCGAATTTGATGGCCGACTCGACCGCCTCGGCGCCGGAATTGGCAAAGAACACATTGTCGAGATAGGGAACATTCGCCAGCAGCCGTTCGGCGAGTATGCCGGCGAGCGTCGACACGTCCAGTTGCACGAGGTTCGGAAGCTCGCTGTCGAGCACACATTTCAATGCATCGCGCAGCGCCGGGTGATTGCGCCCGATGCCGAATACGCCGAAACCGCTCAGCAGATCGAGATAACGGGCGCCGCTGCGATCGAACAGGTATTGTCCAACGCCGCGACAATAATCGACGTCGTAGCCGATCGCCCGAAGCATCCGCACCATTTGTTCATTGAGATAGCGGCTGTGCAGGTCACAACGGTCGACCTCGCGGTCGGCAATCATTGCGGCAATGTCTTGGGTCATGCGCTGTTCCATTGGTCTTTTGCGATTCATCGGACCGTGTTGGATACGGCGCCCGTTTGAATTCCCTAAGCTTGGGATCCCCTGGGTGACATCCGAAGTGGCGCGAATATTCGGTTGTTTCCGCCCTTCGTGCAAGACTGCCCCGACTTATAGACGGCTGATTTAGCCCCTCAAACACCATCCGGGCTGCTGGAGGTTCCGCTAGCCCTTGGCACAAGGCATCCGCCTTGCAGGGCGAATGGAAAAGCGCGAATATTTACGCCTGTTGGGAGACATCCGGGAAATCCTGATTCCAGAAAATTTGGTGGAAACCAACCCCTAAGGCTAGGGGTACACTGAACTGCGGCTGACACGTGCTATTTGCGGGGAAGCATGAGTGAGTTCGTTGGCGAGGAAAGATTGCAGGGTGGCGCGCCCTGGCCGTTGATTTCCCTGCGTCGATATCTGACGCCAACGCGGACGGCTCGCGCGCCCGGACGACCGAACGGCGTTGCGGTCCTAAATAGGACGATCCCGGCAGCCGAAGGCGTAACGGTCGTTTCGCGCGGTGAACTCGCGCAATGCGAAAGATGGACATCCGCATTCGTTCTTGAATGCAAGGATCGCCGCTATTACGAAATCGTCGAAGATACGCTGCATCCGGAATTCGAGCATCACTACCTCGTTATCCGCGACGAGACCGGGGCGGCCCGCGCAGTTCAGCCCTATTTCATCCGTGATATCGATCTGCTGGAGGGGGTCAGCCGCGGCATAAAATCGGCGGCCGGGCTTATTCGCCGGCTGTGGCCACGCTTCATGTTCTTGCGCACGCTCATGCTGGGTTGCGCGGCGGGCGCGGGCCAATTGGATGGCGAGGAGCATGTCCAGGCCGCTTGCGCGCGGCAACTGGGCCGAAGCCTCCTAGAACGCGCGCGGTTGCACAAAGCCGGCCTGATCGTCCTCAAGGAATTTTCCGCAAAGTACCGGCAGGCGCTACAATGCGTCCGCCAACATGGATTCACGCGCATGCCCAGCATGCCGATGGCGCGCTTGAACATCGAGTATTCCAGCTTCGACGAATACATGACGCAAGCCTTGAGCCACGCCACGAGAAAGGACCTGCGCCGCAAGTTCAAGGTCGCGGGGCGTGCCGCGCCGATCGAAATGAGCGTCGTGAGCGACGTAAGCCCGTTTGTGAACGAAGTCTATCCGCTCTACGTGCAGGTCTATGAGCGGTCGAGTCTTCACTTCGAGAAATTGACGCCGGAATATCTTTGCGAGCTCGGGCGCCGGATGCCTGACAAGGCCCGTTTTTTCATCTGGCGTCAAAACGGACGCGCGATCGCATTCAGCATCTGCATGGTGCAAGGCGATACGATCTACGACGAATATATCGGCCTCGACTATTCGATCGCGCTCAAGCTGCACCTCTATCACTACACCTTCCGTGACATATTCGCGTGGGCGGTTGCCAATGGATACAAGTGGTATCGCAGCAACGGTCTCAATTACGATCCGAAATTGCATTTGAAGTGCCGGCTTGAACCGCTTGACCTGTATGTACGGCACACCTCCCCCGCCATCAGCTTGGTGCTGAGCTCGATATTGTCGTGGCTGGGACCCACCCATCACGACAAGCACCTCAAACGATTTCCCAACTATCGTGAGCTTTGGGGCGATCGGTGAGGGACACGCGACTGGCGTGGTGTCTCAACCCGTATTTTCAGCTCGGCGTCAGCGCGATCATGCTGTCCGTCGCGGAAATCTCGTTGAAAATCGGAGCGACCGCGGACGGCGGCGAGACCGCCGTGGCCGCGCTGTTTAATTTCGGAGCGATCGCTTCGCTCGCCACCTGGATCGGAATATTTTTTCTATATCCTGAGCTTTTTCATTTGGCTGCACGTTTTGCGGCTGATGCCGCTCACCCAAGCCTATTCCCTGACCAACGTGGTGCACATCACGGTCCCGGCCGCCGCGTGGTTTTTTCTGCATGAATCGATCTCGATCAGCCGGATGGTCGGAATCGCATTCGTGCTGTGCGGCACGCTTCTCGTTGCGGCGCCTTCCGCCAAGGCCGAGGAGAAACTATGACTTTCCTGGCCGTCAGCATTTGCGTCGTATGCCAATTCAGTCTCGTCGCCGGACACCTTCTGCTCAAGCACGCGATGAACGCAACGCACGTCACGCCCCGGCCCTGGGCAGTCATCTTATGGAACGTCGCCGGGGGCATTGCTCTGCTCAATGTGTGGTTTTTTCTCTGGCTCGGGCTGTTGCGGACCTGGGACCTCAGCAGGGTGTTCCCGTTTGAAGGGCTGAGCCCGCTGTTGCTGGTGCTTGGTGCATGGATATTCCTCGGCGAGCGCGTGTCTCCACGCGCCTGGTTTGGGATTGTCTTGATCGGCGCCGGAGTGGCCCTGGTGGCGCAGCCATAAGGCAGCGACAAAACCGGAAAAATATTCTGTCCGCCAAGCAAGTCGCCTTATGACTTATTTTGGACGCCGGGTCTGATCATTTACACGGACAGCAGCCAAGCCTCCGTCAAACCCAGCGCACAAAATTCGACTGGACAGATCAAAGAAGCAATTGTGCGCATCCGCCGTGAACTGGCATGTCGGGGGGTTACCCTAGATCGACGGGCCGCGCGCTTGGTCGCCGAGGTTAACCAATATGCTGTCTTTCGGGTGCGCTGTTCGCCCGCGCGCGCGCAGGCGTGTCCGGCCAGCCGCCAAAGGTTTGAAAAAACGGGGGGTTCAGAGTAAACTTATCGCGCCGTGAACGGGTGGTGGTTCGGGGTCGTACCTGGGAAATGGCGGAAATAAGAAATGCGCTTCGTCATTATTTTTCTGTTGAGCCTTGCGGTCGCAACAACGACCGGCCGCAATGTTTCGGCTCAACAGGACAAATCGCAAGGCGCCCGCTTCGCTCTGGTCATCGGCAACGCCAAATATCCCGATAGCAACGCGCCTTTAAAGGACGCGATTGCCGACGCACAAGATATGGCGAAAGAATTGCGGCGCGACGGCTTCGATGTCGACATCGGCGAAAATCTTTCGAAGAACGAGATGCGAGGCGCATTAGACCGGCTTTACGGAAGGGTTAGATCCGGATCGGTCGCGTTGATATTTTTCAGCGGCTACGGAATCCAGGCGGATCGGCAGAGCTATTTGATCCCGGTCGATGCGCAGATCTGGTCTGAGGCCGATGTGCAACGCGACGGCTTCAGCATGGACAAGATTCTGCACGAAATAGACCGGAAGGGCGCCAACGTTAAAATCGCGATTCTCAACGCCGCGCGACGAAATCCGTTTGAGCGACGATTCCGGTCGGTCCCTAAGGGTCTCGCACCGGTAATCACGCCACGCAACACCATGATCATGTACTCGGCAGCGCCCAGCACGATCGTCCGCGCTGCGACCGCGGACCAAAGATTTTTTGTGACTGAATTAGTCAAGCAGATGCGCGCGCCAGAATTGTCCGGCGAAGAGGTCTTTATTCGAACCCGTTTTAGCGTGTCGAATGCCTCGCATGGCCAGCAGACTCCGTGGTTTTCGTCGTCACTGGCGGAAAGGTTTTTTTTCAATCCTGCCGCGGCGGGAAAAACAGAACCAAAGGTCGCGAAAACAGCGACGCTTGAAAGCAAGCCCGTAAGCAAGTTTCCGCCTGTATTCGATCCGGAAGCGCAAGCGCGCGACGACTACCTTCGCGCCGAACAACTCGGAACGCGAAGCGGCTGGACGGCTTTTCTGGATAAACATCCGACCGGGCAATATGCCGCCCTGGCCCAGGGCAAATTGGCCAGGCTAAATCCGCCGGACGATTTTCCGAAGCCGCCAGTGCCGGGAACGGTGGTGCCTATCGAAAAGCCGGCAGCGGCACCGATCGAAATGCCGAAAAAAGTCGACAAAGCGATCCTCGACCTTGACCGACGTCTCCAAAGCGAGCCGAATGATGTCGATGCTCATTACAAGCGCGGCACGCTTTACGCCAAATATGGAGAATACCAGCTCGCGGCAAAGGATTTCGACGCCGTCATTCGCGTCAAGCCAAGCGACCCGGACGCTTTGAACAATCGCTGCTGGGTGCGCGCGATGCTCGACCAGTTTCAAGCGGCGTTGAAGGATTGCGATGCCGCCTTGCGAATTCGGCCGCGCTTCGCCAATGCCCTCGACAGCCGCGCCTTCGTCAAGTTGAAGATCGGGCAACCCAGGAATGCCCTGACCGACTACGACGCCTCGCTCCGGATCAATGCAAAGCAAGCGTCCTCACTGTATGGACGCGGGATTGCGAAAATTCGCAGCGGCAATGCCACCGGCGGCAAAAGCGACATTGCCGCGGCAAAATCCATCGATCCGACCATATCCGAGGAATTCGCCAAATACGGAATACAGTAAGTGCACGCGTGTCCCGGCCGGGTTCCTCCGGCAAATCGCAGTCGATTGCGGGAAGCCCGGACATGTCAAAATCAAGAGGCAAAAAGCCAAGGGAGAATGTCAATGGCAGACAACTTCAGCAGGTTAGGCCGCAAAGCCGTGTTCTCTTTCATGATCGGCAGTCTGGCCCTTGCATTGGGCAGCGGATTTACCGGCGCCGCGGAGAAACCGTCGGCATCAACGATCGTCAAAACGCTAACCCCCCCGAAGTCCATGACGCGGGGCCTGTCTGTTTCGCCGACCGACAATGCCAAGAAAGCGGACGAAAAAGCTTTTCTCAACAGCCTGCGCAATAGAAAAACCCGCTCTCTTTCGACCGTAGAACTCGACAAGATTTCAACGATCGCCAAGGAAAAGCCGAACATCGATCTTGAAATCAAATTCGAATTCAATTCCGATCACATTAGCAAGGCAGCGCTACAGACGGTCGAAGCGCTCGGCGAAGCCCTTACCGATCCGGATTTGAAGGGCAACACTTTCATTCTTGCCGGCCATGCCGACGCCTCCGGCAAGCCGGACTACAATCAGGAACTTTCGGAGCGACGCGCCGCTGCCGTCAAACAATATTTGATGGAGCACTATAAGATACCGGCGGACAGCTTGGTGACCGCCGGCTACGGCTCGACCCACCTCAAGAACACCGCAAGATCCCAATGCCGCCGAGAACCGTCGCGTCGCGGTCGTCAATATGGACGACAGCAACACGGCCGCGAAATGAACATGCCGGCGGAATGTGCTCGCGGCATATAGGAGGCGCCCGCGGCAACCGATCATCGGTGCCGCGGGCCTCACTTATTCAAGACCTGATCAAGCGCGTAAATTCTGAATATAGCTTGAGATTACAAAATGCGGTTTCGCTATATCATCGCCGGGGTCGTGATCCTTGCGCTCGGCGCGGGCGGTGTTTTCTTTTATTTCAAGCCGCAGCCGCTCGTGAAGGTCCAAAAGGCATTTCTCGGCCCAGTATCGGAATTCGTCTACGCCACCGGAATTGTCGAGCCGATCCAGCTGGCGAAAGTGGTTCCGCTGCAAAGAAGGCGCATCATCGACCTTTGCCGCTGCGAAGGGCAAACGGTCGTCAAAGAACAAATCCTCGGCCGACAAGACGATACCGAGGAGCGCGAAGGCCTCAAGCAAATGGATATTCGTTATCAGCAACTGGTGAGAGACCTCAATCGCGCGATAAAGGATAAGGTAGCGAAGGCGGAAATCGAACAGAAAGATACCGCGGTCAGAGAGGCACGGTCGGCCATCAGCGCGCAGAAGAGCCGCCTGGAGACGCTGGTGTTCCGGGCCCCCATGGACGGCATGGTCTTGCGGCGCGACGGCGAAGTCGGCGAGATCGCCGGCCCCGGCGACGTACTTTTTTGGGTCGGCAAACCATCGCCCTTACAGGTGGCCGCCGAAATCAATGAGGAAGAAATAACAAAAATAGCCGTCGGCCAATCGGCCTATCTGTCGAGTGAAGCATTCGCACGCCAGCAATTGCGCGCAAGCGTCTCTCATATCACGCCGAAAGGAGATCCGACCAAGAAGACGTTTCGCGTTTATCTGCGCTTGCCGGCCAACAGCCCGTTGCGCATTGGCATGACGGTCGAGGCAAACATCGTGATTCGCGAAAACCCGTCGGCGGTCGTGGTTCCCGTCAACGCGGTATTTGCCGGTGCCGTTCAAGTGGTCCGCGACGGTGAGGTCCGCCGTGTGCCCGTCACAACAGGGATTCGCGGTTCGCGATTCGTAGAGATCGTGAGTGGTGTTTCAGCGGGTGCGTCAGTCATTTCGCCAACGCGGCCCGAGCTAGCCGACGGCGCCGGGGTTCGGACCGAAGAGGTCGCCAGAAAGGAACCGGTGGCGCCTCCTCCCAAGATCGCGAGCGGCTCTCAGGAACCGGTGGCGCCTCCCAAGGTCGCCAGTGGCTCCGACGCGAGCAGTCCAGCAGGTACTTTCCCTCCTGCGAAACCCCTGGATCGCGATGCCAGTATCGATCAGGCTATTTCCGCCGCTCTCTCCGCCAATGTTCAATCGCTCGTGAATGACGCGCGCAGGAGCGCGTCCAATCGAGGCTCGAATCCCCCATGATCGCCGCAAAATTCAGCTTTGACCGAGTGGTCGGCGGGCATCTGACCATCTGACCATCGCTTGAGGAGCATCTTCGGCGGATTCAGGGCGGCCTCCCCGGTGTTTCAAGATGGCCCGGTCGCTTCACCCTCGAACGCTACCGCTTTTTTCCGCTGAGTACTGATTTTTTCGATCTTTCCATCCACAAGGCGGACCTGCCGGTCGGCGCGCGCTGCGAGCGCGAGATCGTGAGTGACGACACACACCGTCCGGCCCTTATTCGAAAGATCCTGCAGAATGTTAAACACCTGCTCAGTCGAAACCGTATCGAGATTTCCGGTCGGCTCGTCACCCACGATGATCTCGGGATCGTTGGCGAGCGCGCGGGCGATCGCCACCCTTTGGCACTGGCCACCCGACAATTGAAACGGGCGCTTGTTGATTTGGTCGCCGAGGCCGAGCGAGGTCAGCAACGCGATGCCTCGATCGCGCATCTCCTGCGGTGACAGACGGCCGAGCGTTTTCATCGGCATGAGCACGTTGTTGAGCGCCGTAAACTCCGGCAGCAGGTAATGGGACTGAAAGACAAATCCGAGTGCCCGTAGACGCAAATCTGCCTTCTGCGAATCCGTCATACGTGACGTTGGCTGTCCCAATATGCTGACTTCGCCTTCTGTCGGCGCATCCAGAAGTCCCAGCAGATAAAGCAAAGATGATTTGCCGGAACCGGACGGGCCAGTAATCGTTACGAACTCGCCTTTCTCAACCGTAAGATCGACATGATCGATGAGCGTGCGGGTGACGGCGCCTTCGATGCGCCGGGTGAGGCCAATGGCTTGAACAGCGGAGGTCACGCCACCCCGCGGATGATATCGACCGGCAGCAGGCGGCTCGCCTTTTGCGATGGGAAGAACGCGGCAGCGAAACAAGCGGCCAGCGAGACCGCTGCGATGACTATGTAATGCACGGGCTCGAAGGCTAACGGCAGCGGAACAGCGTTGCCGGTAACCGGATTGGCAATAGTGACTTGGGTCATTCCAAAGCACAGCACATATCCGAGCGCCCAGCCGATCACGACGCCGATAACACCCATAATGCCAGATTCAACCAGAAATATGCTCAGCACCAGGCCCGCTCTCATTCCAATCGATTTCATAATCGCTACATCGTGCCGTTTCTCTTGCGTGATAGTCGAAATGATACTGTAAATTCCGAGCGTCGAGGCAAACATCATCGCGCTCATAATCACCACCATGATGATGTCCCGAACCACGAAGGCCGACATCAGGTCCGCATTGGCCTCTTGCCATGATACCGCTTTGTACCCCGTCAGCTGCCCCACCCGTTTCGCGACTTCGGGCGCATCACGCGCATCGCGAAGACGGATACGCAGTTCGTTGATGACGCCGGGCTGGCCCGACAGCACCTGTGCAGTGCGTATTAAGCCAAAAACTTGCGCTTCATCGAGTTCGTTTTGTCCCGTGCTGAAAATTCCCACGATAGAGCCCGGAACCACCATTCCCTCGCTCGTCGAGATATTCACCCCGCTCCCGACCCGCAGGCCGGCCTTCTTGGCCAGAGCCTCGCCGATAATAAGCGTATTTGTCCCCTTGTAGAGATCGGCAACCTGTCCACTCCGCATTTGAGTGGGTAGCTTGGATACGTCCCGTTCAAATCGCGGATCGATGCCGACGAGGGTCACGCCAACACTCTCTTGCCCGGTCTGGAGTATCACCGTCGTTTTCACCGACGGGGCGACCGCACCGGGCAGCCACGACCTAAGCTGCTCCATCACGACTTTCGGATTCTTGATCTCAGTCAATTTTTTAGTGCTGATCGCGCTGCTAGACTGTGCCGCAGCGTAGACTTCTTCGGCCGGCTGAAGCGGAACGGTCCGACGCTCGGCGCTTACCGTTACATGAGGAATGCTGTCGACAAGCGTACGAACGAAGTCCTCTTGCGAGCCGGTCATTAAGGAAGCCATCATGATCGTAATGCCAATCCCCGATGCCACACCGAGACTGGCAACAATTGTCTGGCGGATTCGCGTGCTGACATGAGTCCAGGCAATTTCGATAAGAAGACGCATCAATGCCTCATACGGAGAAACGGGCGCTTTACGCCTCATCTAATTTTTGCCGCCGACGTTATGGCATACTGTCTTTTTTTTGTGGCGGCTTCAATCGTGCCGCCCCGCCGCGGGACATTGATTTGCTCGACGGTTTAATTGTGTTTATCTTTGCCCGCTTCGATGCGCATTTTTGTGCGCGAGAATTTCGCACGCATCGCAAGTCTGGGTATTGACCCAACGGGGAACGAAGCGGATGCTGAAACGGGTTGGACGGCAAGGGCGCTACGCGATCGTGCTGGCGTTTGCTCTTGTTGTATTTCGTACAGCGCCCTGCTCAGCCGACGCCGATTCCGAAATGGCGCAGCGCTACCTGCGTGCGGCCGAGCGTAATGACGTGTCGGCGCAAGCCTATGTGGGTGCGCTGTATTCGGCCGGCGTGGGATTAAAGCAATCTGATAGTGACGCATTTCGTTGGCTATTGCGAGCTGCCGAACAAGGCCATTCGCAAGCCCAAATCGTCGTGGCCGAGCTATATGCGATTGGCAGGGGCATCTCCAAGAGCAACACAAATGCTTACCGGTGGGCCTCTCAGGCCGCCAAAACCGGGGACTCGAGTACGCGGAGCAGCGCAAAACAACTCATGGATATGTTGGCGAGCCGGATGTCTGCCGTCGAACGTTTCGACGCGGTGAAACCGATCGAATTGAGCTCGAAACCGGTCACGTCACCGGTACAAGCGGGCGACGCGCGCTCATATTACCAGCGCGGCCGGGCCAGAGCCCAACGGGGTGAATATGCGCTTGCTATCGAAGATTTTCGCACAGTGACTCAGTTGTTGCCGAATAGTGCCGATGCATTGAACGATCTTTGCTGGACGCAAGCGGTTTCCGGCCAGCCCCAGGCCGCCATCACAGCCTGCGATCAGTCCCTGCGGATTCGGCCAAACTTTGCCGACGCGCTCGACAGCCGCGGGATTGCTTACCTGAAACTCGGTGATCTCGATCGCGCCATCTCCGATTTCAATGCGGCGCTGAAATTGAAACCAGAGCAAGCATCCTCTCTTTACGGGCGCGGGGTTGCCAAATTGCGGAAGGGAATGACGACGAGCGGGACCAGAGACCTCCAGGCCGCAAGAGGTCTTGCCCCGGACATCGCTGCAGAATTCAAACGCTACGGCGTGGAATGATATCGGCTGTGTCGACGTCGATTCAGTCGATGCGCACGGAGACATGAGCCAATCTACCTGACCGGCGGCGGCGCCCGGGCGGTTACCCCTTCTGTCAGCCCTTGAAATGGCGCGGAAAAGGCGCGCGGGCAAGGCACGCCGGCGGCCATTGCACATCCGCCGCAAGCCACGCATTGTCGGCCCCGTGAGCCCAAGGGAATGACCGCATGATCCGGATCGGCATTATCGGGCTCGGCTGGTGGGGCAAGCAGATCGTCACCTGCCTCGCCCACAGCCCGCGCTTCAAGGTGGCGGCCGGCTGCGACATCGACACCGCCATGGCGGAACCCTTCGCGGCCGCCCACGATTTCGATCTCACCGCCGATTATCGGGAACTGCTGAAAAACCCCGAACTGGACGCGGTCGCGGTGGTAACGCCGCACGCGCTGCATGAAGAAATGGCGATTGCGGCCTTTGCCGCCGGCAAGCAGGTGTTCTGCGAAAAACCGCTGGCGCTCACCGCTGCCAGCGCGGAACGAATATTGGCGGCGTGCAAAGCGGCGGGCGGCGTGCTCGGCATCGGACACGAACGCCGCTACGAGCCGGCGATGGAAGAGATGCGGCGGCTGTTCGAGGCCGGCACGCTCGGCCGCATCCTGCACATAGACGCCAATGTCAGCCACAACAACTTCCGCAAAATGGACCCGTCGAACTGGCGGCGCGATCCCAAGCATGCGCCGGCCGGCGCCTGGACCGCACTTGGCATCCATCTCGGCGACCTGTTCGTGTCGCTTGCCGGAAAACCCACACGCATCAGCGCGCGCACCGCCTCGCAACTCTTCCCTGCCCCGTCGGAGGATTTCGTATCCGCGGATATCGATTTCGAGAATGGCGCACGCGGGCGCATCACCTGTCTGTCGACGCCGCCGTTTTACGCGCGCTTTACGCTTGTCTGCGACCGCGGCTGGGTCGAGGTGCAGGAAGGCGGCAATGTCGACCAGGGCATCCCGTCAAGCTTCGTGCACTGCGGCCCGGATGGTACGCGGCAGACGCGAAGCTATGACCACGCCAACACGGTGCGCATGAATTTCGAGGCTTGGGCCGACGCCGTCGAAGGCCGCGCGCCCTATCGCTTTGCGACCGACGAACTGATGGGAAATATCCGTATCCTCGACGCGGTGGTGCGCTCGGCAGCGGCCGACGGCAAGCCGATCGCGCTTTAGTGCAGCAAGGCGCCGCATGCAGAATGAAAAAGAACAAGTCGCGCTGACATCGATCGCCGCTTCGGCCGGGCTGACGATTGCCAAGGCCCTGGTCGGCATTGCCACCGGCTCGCTGGCAATCCTGTCGGAAGCCGGCCACTCGCTGATCGATCTCGGCGCCACGGTGATGACCTATGTGGCCGTGCGTATTTCCGGCAAGCCGGCCGACGAGGAGCACCAATACGGCCACGGCAAGGTGGAGGCGGTCTCTGCGCTCGCCGAAACCGCGCTGCTGTTTCTGCTCTCGGGCGTGGTGATCTGGGAGGCGGTCAAACGCCTGATCGAGCACGAGCCGCACGTGGTGATCGCCAATGTCTGGGCGTTCGGCGTGATCCTGGTGTCGATCGTGGTGGATTTCTTGCGCGCCCGCGCGTTGTCGCGCACGGCGAAAAAGACCTCCAGCCATGCCTTGGAAGCCGACGCGCTGCATTTTTCTTCCGACCTGTGGGCGTCTTTGGCGGTTCTTGTGGGCCTGATCGGCGTCCATTTCGGGCTGCAATGGGCGGACTCGGCCGCTGCCCTGGTGGTGGCGGTCCTGGTCTGCATCGCCGGCTGGCGGCTCGGACGCCGCACCATCGACATGTTGATCGACGTGGCGCCGCCCGGCGCCACCGCGCAAATCACCGCTATTGCTGAAAAAGTTCAGGGCGCGGTGGCGGTCGAGCGGGTGCGGGCACGCGCCGTGGGCGAAACCACCTTCATCGAACTGACGGTCGCGGTGAGCCGGACGCTGCCGCTCGATCGTGTGACGGCGATCAAGGCGGCCGTCGAAACCGCGCTGCGCGACCAGATGCCGGGCGCGCAAGCGATCGTCACGATCGACCCGGTCGCGCTCGATAACGAGAGCGTGCTCGACCGCGTCATGGTGATCGCCCGCAACCGCGCGTTGGCGGTGCATCACGTGACGGTGCACGAGCTGACGGACCGGCTGGCGGTCTCGCTCGATCTTGAGGTGGACGACAAGCTCACGCTGCGCGCCGCCCATGACCTCGCCGACGGTCTGGAAAACGCCATTGCCGACGAGCTCGGCGCCAGCGTGGAAATCGACACCCATATCGAGCCGTTGCAGCCGCACCGCGCCGCCGGCCGCGAAGCGCCGCCGGAGCGGGTAAAGGCCGTCGAACTGGCGTTGTCCGAGCTCGCCGCGGACGGCCGCACGATCCGTGAGGTACACGACGTACGCGTGCGCGAAACCGACGACGGCGAAGTCGTCAATTTTCACTGCCGCGTTGATCCCGCGCTGACCGTAAAAACTGTGCATGAAAAAGTCGACGCGCTCGAACGCGCCTTGCGCGAACGCGCGCCGTCGATCAAGCGCGTGATCGGCCACGCCGAGCCGGCGCGCTGACGGCCACGAAATCGACACCGCCGCCTTCCAATTTTCCACCGGACAGCCTAGATCAAAACGCATGCGCACCGATATTGCCCGACCCATCCGCCTGAAGGACTACCGCCCACCCGACTGGCTGGTGCAAACCGTTTCACTCGACGTTTCGCTGCACCCGACGCAAACGAAGGTGCGCGCGACGATTCAATTCGCGCCCAATCCGCAGGCGTCCGCTGCCCCGCTGGTGCTCGACGGCGACGGGCTGACGCTGGCCACCCTCAAGATCGACGGCACCACGGTGCCGGCGGAAAGCTATGTGGCGACCGCCGATCAGCTCACCATCCCGCAACCGCCAAACAAGCCGTTCACGCTCGAAATCGAGACGCTGGTCGATCCGTCCGCCAATACCCAGCTCTCCGGGCTTTACCGGTCGAGCGGCACCTATTGCACCCAATGCGAGGCGGAAGGCTTCCGCCGAATCACTTATTTCCCCGACCGGCCCGACGTGATGGCGGTCTACACCACGCGCATCGAAGCCGACAAAAAAGAAGCGCCGGTGCTGCTCGCCAACGGCAACCTCGCGACAAGCGGCGACCTGCCCGGCGGGCGCCATTTCGCGGTCTGGCACGATCCGCATCCCAAGCCGTCCTATCTGTTCGCGCTGGTGGGCGGCGACCTCGCTTGCGTCGAGGACCAATTCCGCACGCAGTCGGGACGCGACGTGACGCTGCGCATCTATGTCGAGCACGGCAAACAGACACGCTGCGGCTATGCCATGGATTCGCTCAAGCGCGCCATGCGCTGGGACGAAGAGGCGTTCGGGCGCGAATACGATCTCGATATTTTCATGATCGTCGCCGTCTCCGATTTCAACATGGGCGCCATGGAGAACAAGGGGCTCAACGTCTTCAACGACAAATACGTGCTGGCGACGCCGGAGACCGCCACCAATTCCGATTTCGCCGGCATCGAGGCGGTGATCGCGCACGAGTACTTTCACAACTGGACCGGCAACCGCATCACCTGCCGCGACTGGTTTCAGCTTTGCCTGAAGGAAGGCCTCACCGTTTTCCGCGACCAGGAATTTACCGGCGACATGCGCTCGCGCCCGGTCAAACGCATCGCCGACGTGCGCGGCTTGCGCGCGGCGCAATTCGTCGAGGATGCCGGTCCCCTGGCGCATCCGGTTCGCCCGGAAATTTACAAGGAAATCAACAATTTTTATACGGCCACCGTGTACGAGAAGGGCTCGGAAGTGGTGCGCATGGTGCAGACCATGATCGGGCGCGAGCAATTCCGCGCCGGCATGGATCTCTATTTCGCGCGCCACGACGGCGAGGCTGCCACCGTCGAGCAGTTCATCCAGTGCTTCGCCGATGCGAGCGGGCGCGACCTGACGCAATTCATGCGCTGGTACAGCCAAGCTGGCACGCCGCAGGTGACGGTCGCCGGCCGCTTCGACGCCGCCGCCAAGACCTACACGCTCGAATGCAAGCAGAGCGTCCCGCCCACGCCCGGCCAGCCGACGAAAGAACCGATGGTGATCCCGCTGGCGCTCGGCCTGGTCGGCAAGGACGGCGGCGACCTGCCGTTGACGCCTGCGAACGCTCGCCAAATCGAGCGCGGCGTGCTGGTGCTGAGCGAACCGGCGGCGACCGTCACATTCACCGGCGTGACCGAGCGCCCCGTGCTGTCGATCAACCGCGGCTTTTCCGCGCCGATCAAGCTCGACACCGATCTCAGCGGCGACGATCTCGCATTTCTTGCCGCCCATGACAGCGATCCCTTCAACCGCTGGCAGGCAATTCAAACGATCTCCATGCGGCTGCTGATCGATAACGTGGCGCGCCTGCGCGCCGGCGAGGCGCCGCGCAAGGATGAGAAGCTGTTCACGGCCTTGGCCGCCTTGCTCGAGGACGCCGCGCTAGAGCCCGCTTTTGTCGCGCTCGCGCTGACGCCGCCGGGCGAAGGCGACCTGGCGCGCGAGATCGGCCGCGACATCGATCCCGATGCGATTTTCCGCGTCCGTAAAGCCTTGCGTGCCGCGATCGGCGAACGCTTGGGCGCCGCGCTGTCGACCACCTACGAGCGCATGACGGTGCACGGCGGCTACACGCCCGACGCCAAGAGCGCCGGCCGGCGCGCTTTGCGCAATGTCAGCCTCGATCTCATGGCGGCGACCGCCGCCCCCGATACGATCGCGCGCGCCGCCAAGCAGTACGAGTCCGCCGACAACATGACCGACCGCATGGCAGCCCTTGTTACGCTCGTGCTGCACGGCGGACCGGAACGCGCAACAGCGCTGGCCGATTTCTACCGGCGCTATTCCGACAACGCGCTGGTGGTCGACAAGTGGTTCGCGCTGCAGGCGACGACGCCGCAGCCGGACACGCTGGACAATGTGCGCGCCCTCACCGCCCATCCGGCCTTCTCCATCGCCAACCCCAACCGTGTGCGCGCGCTGATCGGCGCCTTCGCGCAAGGCAACCTGACCCAGTTCAACCGCGCCGACGGCGCCGGCTACGCCTTCGTCGCCGACACGGTGCTGGCGCTCGATCCGAAAAATCCGCAACTGGCGGCGCGGCTTTCGACCGCCTTCCGCAGCTGGCGCACGCTGGAAACCGGCCGCCGCGCCAAGGCCGAAGCGGCGCTTCAACGCATCAAAGCCGCCGCGGGCCTGTCGCGTGATGTTGCCGACATTGTCGAGCGGGCGCTGGCCGCCCCCTGAAAGAGCCGCATCCATCGGGCTTTTCCGGAGCGGTGCGCGCCGCGCCACCGCCTGTTACCCCTTGGCCACTCTGGCGATTTTCCGGGTAAGGAATTTTAAATAATTGTGGCAGGGACTCTCGACAAATCACCGTTCATCGATTCCAATCGAAAGTGATTCGGAACGCGATGCGGCACATCCTTCCGGCGTTGGGTGACAGGGGAAATTCCGAACGGAGGCCTACATGGCGCGCGCCAGCCTGGCGAGTGCGTCTGCACATCGATTCCATCAAGGGCCTCGCGCAATCGATCGCCAAGCCGGCGTATCGAAGGCTGCTGACAGCCGAGCCTTTGCTGCGTCGCGCAGTGCCGGTGCTGATCATCGCCTTCCTCGCCACTATCAGCGTCGGCGCCGTGGTGCAGGCGTCGACCAGCGCACGCAGACCCTCAACGGCATGGTCATCGCGCTCGATGCGGTCGCCGATCTGGCCGCCGAACGCCTGCAGCAACCGCTTAAAAATTGAAAGACGCGGTCGAACGGCCGCAGGAAATGCTGGCGCAGCGCTGCCGCCTTGGGCGACGGCCGCGGGACGGCGCTTCATCGACCAATGACCAAGGCGTGGTCATCGCCGCCACCCCGGAGCCGCCACGACCATCGGCCGCAGCCTGATCGAGGTTCTCGGCAAGAACCAACCGCTGACCACCTTCGGCGCCGCCGCCGGCGTCATGGAATCAAGCTGCCCAACGACAACCGCGCGCTCGCGACCGTCCGCATGCTGAAACCGCCGTTCGGCCAGATCGCGGTGGTCCAGACGCGCAAGGCGGCACTGCGACTTGGCGCTCGCACACGACGCTGACCGTAACGCTGTCCGCCACCACCGGCTTCATCGTGCTCATCCTCGGTTTCGCCTTCCACTGGCAGGCGACCCGCGCCCGCGAAGCCGACCTGATCTACGACACGGTGCGCAGCCGCATCGACACCGCGCTCAACCGCGGCCGCTGCGGACTGTGGGATGGGACCTCGCCCGCGGCCGCATCTTCTGGTCGCAGTCGATGTTCGCAATCCTCGGCCTCGAAGCCAAGGACGACCTGCTGACCTTCGGCGAGGTCAACGCGCTGGTGCATCCCGAAGACATCCACTCTACGAGCTCGCCAGCGAGCTCGCCGACGCCAAGATGACCGCATCGATCACGCCTTCCGCATGCGCCACGCCAACGGCCACTGGATCTGGCTGCGCGCGCGCTGCGAGCTGGTGCGCCAGCCGCGCGAGCCGGGCCCGCATCTGATCGGCATCGCGGTCGACATCACCGAGCAGAAGAGCCTGGTCGAGAAGACCGTCGCCGCCGACATGCGCCTGCGCGACGCCATCGAGACCATCCCGGAAGCCTTCGTGCTGTGGGACGCCGACAACCGCCTGGTGCTGTGCAATTCCAATTTCCAGGAACTGCACGACCTGCCCGACGAGGCCATCGCAGCCGGCGCGTCCTACGAGACGTGGTCGCGGCCGGCCGCAAGCCGATGGTGCGCAACAAGATCGCCACCGGCGGCCCGTCAATTCCCGGCGCGCGCACCTTCGAAGCGCAGCTCGACGACGGCCGCTGGCTGCATATCAGCGAACGCCGCACCAAGGACGGCGGCTACGTCTCGGTCGGCACCGACATCACCGCGCTCAAGACGCACGAGAGAAGCTGATCGACAGCGAGCGGCGGCTGATGGCGACCGTCGTCCGATCTGCGCGCCTCGCAGCAGCGCTCGGCGGAACTGGCCGAGAAATACGCCGCGGAAAAAACCCGCGCCGAGGAGGCCAATCAGGCCAAATCGAAATTCCTCGCCAATATGAGCCACGAGCTGCGCACGCCGCTCAACGCCATCATCGGCTTTTCGGAGATCATGGAGTCCGGCATGTTCGGCCCGCTCGGCGCCGAGAAATACCACGAATATTGCCGCGACATCCACGACAGCGGGCAATACCTGCTCGACGTCATCAACGACATTCTCGACATGTCGAAGATCGAGGCCGGCCGCATCCGCCTCGACTTCGAGGACCTCGCGCTCGATCCGCTGCTGGCCGAAGCCATGCGCGTGGTCTCGGCGCGCGCGCAGGAAAAGCAGCTCGAGCTGGTCGCGCGCATATCGCCGGAGCTGCGGCTGCGCGCCGACCGGCGCGCGCTCAAGCAGATCGTGCTCAATCTGCTGTCCAACGCGGTCAAGTTCACGCCCGAAGGCGGCAGCGTCACCGTGCGCGCGCGCGCCGCCGATCATTGCATCGTGCTCGCCATCGCCGACACCGGCATCGGCATCGCCAAGGACGCGCTGGCAAGCTCGGCCGGCCGTTCGAGCAGGTGGAAAGCCAGTTCACCAAGAGCCATCAGGGCTCGGGGCTGGGCCTCGCCATCGCCAAGTCGCTGGCCGAACTGCATGGCGGCGCCATGCGCATCCGCTCGACCCTCGGCAGGGGCACGCTGGTGGTGGTGCGGCTGCCGCTGGAGCCGCATTGCCCGCTGCCGAAGGAGGAAGCGGCGTGACGCATTAGCCGTTCGAGCGAACGTTGATTGCGAAAACGCAGGGTTGTTTCGGGCAAATTTTCGTGTAGTGCGGACGAGCGGCGCGGCGGCGCCGCCAGTGCGACAAGTTCATCTGAAGTTATTCATATTTCAAAATAATTACGGATGTGGCCGGCATTTGCCGATCGCCGCTGCACAAAGCGGCAGCACGCGCCAAATGTAGCGAAAGCAGCCATCAACGCTTGTCAATATTTAATCGGCGCGCCATTCTTCTCGGCTTCGGAGGCGTGCTGCTCCGCTTTGATCAACAGTTGCGTTGGGGGACGTCATGCTGCGAGTAATTTCCGTCGTTTTTGTCTTGCAATTCTTGGCACTGACCGCGGCATTCGCTTGCGAAGGGCAGCCGGGCACAGTCATTTTCGAGGATAAATTCGAGGACGACAGCGGCGGATGGCAGTTCTCACCGCCGCTCGCGACAGTCAAGCCCCCGGCATTCGAATTCGCGCTGACGACCAAACGCTCCAATATCGCCACACAAAATTTGACGTTTAACGCAACGCTGGCAGATTTCTGCCTTGAGGCAATTTTGCCCAAGCCGCTCGCAGACGACAACATTCCGAGCGTCGGTATCGAATTTTGGGCGACTGACTACGCCAATCTGATGCTGCTGCAATTATCCGGCAATAAAGTTGTTCAACTGTTCAGCAAAACCAAGAGCGCTACCAGCAGATTTTTCGGATTGCAGATATTCCCGGGTTTAAATCCGAGCCGGACGCCGTCAATGCGCTTCGGATCAACACGATCGGCGGGAAGTTAACCGTCTATGTGAATGGAACGCAGGTCAAAGTGGTGCGCGCTCAAATACCGGGCGGGAAAATGCGTTTTGGGATTTACACGCAATGGAACAAGCCCGCTCCCTCGTTTCCGGTCATAAAGGTTACCAGTTACAAGGTGACCATGGCCAGTAGGCGAAGGACATCGCGCAACGTCCCGAGCGCGGTTTGCGCGTCAGCTACGGCGCCTTGCCCAAAATCCGCACGAAGCTCGCGCGCACCTTGCTTGCGTCTCGATCAGCGTGGCATCGAGCGCGGCGAAATCCGGCACGTCGGCGGCGCGCGCCAGCAGGCGCAACAGGCCCGCCGCCCGCGGTCTTCGGATCGAACGGACCCGGCAGGCACAGGCGCAGGATCTGCGTGACGTCTTGATAGAGCTGCACCGCCGGGCGCAGCACCTCGGCGTCCTCCACCGGCAACACGCGCAATTGCCAGGCCTTGTCGAGCACCCGCGCGGTCGAGGTATCGAGGATTTCCGGCCGCTCGTGCGCGTGCACGAGCTGCAAATATTGCGCGATGAACTCGATGTCGATCAGCCCGCCGGCGGCATATTTCAGGTCCCAGCGGTCCTTGTCGCCCTTCTCCTTGGCGATCGCGCCGCGCATCTCCACCACGTCGCCGGCGATCAGGCCGGCGTCGCGCGGGCGCCGCAGCATGTCGCGGATGACGTCCTCGACCCGCGCCTTGAACGCGGGCGACGCCGACACCACCCGCGCGCGGGTCAGCGCCATGTGCTCCCAGGTCCAGGCCTCGGTCTCCTGATAGCCGGCGAAGCCTTCGATCTGGGTCGCCAGCGGGCCGGCGCGGCCCGACGGGCGCAGCCGCATGTCGACCTGGTAGAGCGCGCCGTAGTTGGTCTGCGCGGTCAGCGCGTTGATCAGCCGCTGGGTCAGCCGCGCGAAATATTGCGCGCCATAGAGCGGCCGCTCGCCGTCCGATTCCGGGTGCGCGGCGTCGAAATCGTAGATCAGGATGAGGTCGAGATCGGAGCTCGCGGTCATCTCGTTGCCGCCGAGCTTGCCCATGGCGAGCACGGCGGTTTCCTCGCCGCGGACGTGGCCGTGCGCCGCCGCGAAATTGCTTGCGACCGAGCGATGCACCGCGCGGATCACCGCGTCGGCCAGCCGCGCGAAGGCCTCGCCCGCTTGCCGCGCCGTCACCGTGCCGGTCAGGATGCGCACGCCGATCAGAAACATGTATTCCAGCCCGAACATGCGGATACGTTCGAGCAGGTCCTCGTCGTAACGCGACTGCGACAGCGCTGCGTCCAGCCGCTTGCCGAGTTCCGCCTCGTCCGGCAGCGCGCCGAAGAAGCTCGGATCGACCAGCGCGTCCATCACCTGCGGATAGCGCGCCAGCGTGTCGGCGAGCCGCGGCGCGATGCCGAGCACCAGCGCGATCAGGGCAATCAGATCGGGATTTTGCCGCAGCAGCGACAACAGCCGCGCGGCGGCGTGCAGATTGGCGAGGAAATGGTCGAAACGACAGCAGCGTGGCGTCGGGATTGTCGGTGCGCGCCAGTTGCTCGAGCAGCGCCGGCAGCAATTCCTGGAGAGCGCCGCGCGCCGCCTCGCCCTTGAGCGAGCGATAACCGCCGTCAAGCCAATGGCGCACCCTGGCTGAGGCTTCCAGCGGCTTGCGGTAGCCGAGCTCGGCCAGCCGGTCGAGGGTCTTGTGGTCGTCGGCGTCGGGCGGGAACGCCAGCGCCGGCCGCTCGGGACCCGCCGGCGATTTCTCGAACAGCCGCGCGTAATGGCGCTGCACCTTGTCGAGATGGCCGACGAGAACTTCCGCGAAAGCGTCGCGGTTCGCGATAGCCGAGGAAGCGGGCAAATCGCTCGACGCCGTCCCGGTCGGCCGGCAAAACCTGCGTCTGCTCGTCATTGACCATCTGCAGCCGATGCTCGACTTCGCGCAGGAAGCAATAGGCCGCCTTCATGTCGTCGCGCGCGTCCTGGTCGATCCAGCGGTCGGTGCAGAGCTTGTCGAGGGTGGTGAGCGTTTCGCGGTCACGCAAGTGCGGGCTGCGGCCGCCGGCGATCAGTTGCTGGGTCTGCGCGAAGAACTCGATCTCACGGATGCCGCCGCGACCGAGCTTGATATTGTGGCCCTCCACCGCGATCTCGCCGTGGCCGCGATAGGCATTGATCTGCCGCTTCATGGCGTGCACGTCGGCAAGGGCCGCGAAGTCGAGATATTTGCGCCACACGAACGGCGCCAATTCATTGAGCAGCGCCTCGCCCACCGCAATGTCGCCGGCGCAGGCGCGCGCCTTGATCATGGCGGCGCGCTCCCAGTTCTGCCCGACGCTCTCATAATAACTGAGCGCCGCCGGGGTCGAGATCGCTATCGTCGTCGAGGCCGGATCCGGCCGCAGGCGCAGGTCGGTGCGGAACACGTAGCCGTCCGCGGTGCGCTCCTGCAACAGCTTCACCAGGCGCTGCGTCAGCTTGACGAACAGCGGCGCGGGCTCGGTGCCCTCCGGCACGATCGGTGTCGCCGGATCGTAGAACACGATGAGATCGATATCGCTGGAATAGTTGAGCTCGTGCCCCCCCAGCTTGCCCATCGCGATCACGCTGTAGCCGCTGCCGGCCTGCGGCCGCGCCCTGTCTTTTAGATGGAGGCGCCCGGCGCGCGCGGCTTCGGCCAGCACGAAACCGGTCGCGGCATCGACCGCGGTGTCGGCGAGATCGCTGAGCGCGCGGGCCGCCCGCATCACCGGCCACACGCCGCCGATGTCGGCGAGCGCGATCAGCAGCCCGGCTTCCGCCTTCATGCGGCGCAACAGCCGCATCGCTTCGGCATCGTCCGCGGCGGCGGCGACGGCGCGGCCATTATCGGCCAGCAGCGCCGCCAGATGCCGGTCGGGATCGCTGTTTAAAAGCCGCAGCAGCCGCTCGGGCTCGCGGCTCGCAAGGTCCCACAAATAGGGCGAACTCACGCTGAGGCTTTCGATCAGTGTGTTGACGGTCCGGTGCGCAACCAGCAAGTCTGCGAGCGGCTTGCCCGCGTCCGCCGGCAGATCGGCCAGCCAACTGGCAACACGCGCCCGCGCGGCTTTCGCATCGACGAGCTGCGGCGCCGTCGCAATGCGATCGGCCAGCATCACGCCGCCGCGCGGTTGCGCGGTGCCGGCGCGACCGGCCCGCGGCGCAGCGGCGGGCTTACGCGCCGGTTTCTTGCGCGCCGGTTTCTTGTGCGCCGGCTTCTTGCGCGCGGCCCGTTTTTTCGGGGACGAACTCATCCCGCACTCTGTAGCGGCCCTCCGCGCGGCAAGGCAATGACACTTTTCAGGCCCGGACAATTATCCGCCAGCGTCAATTCGCCGCCATGCAGGCGCGCCACCGCCGAGGCCAAACTCAAACCCAGCCCGGAGCCCGGCTGCGAGCGGCTCTGTTCCAGGCGCACGAAGCGTTCGACCACATGGCTGCGGTCGGCTTCCGGTATGCCGGGACCGGTGTCGGCGACGCTGAGCAGGATGCGGTCGCCGGAATTGAGCGCCTGCACCAAGATTTCCGGCGCCACCCCGTTGGCCGCAGTGGCCTGCGGCTCGGCATATTTGATGGCGTTGTCGACCAGATTGGCGAGCGCCTGGCTGATCAGCTCGCGGTTGCCCTTGAGGCGCGCCGGCGCGTCGGCCTCGACTTTGAGCGCGATGCCCTTTTCCTCGGCCAGCGGCTCGTAAAGCTCGCCGACGTCGTGCGCGATCTCGGCGGCGTCGAACTCGTTCATGTTGTCGCGCGCCTGTCCCGATTCAGCGCGCGCGATCATCAAGAGCGCGTTGAAGGTGCGGATCAGCCCGTCCGACTCCTCGATGGTCGCGTCCAACGCGGCGCGGTATTCGGCCTCGTTATGGGCGCCGCGCAGCGCCTGCTCGGCGCGATTGCGCAAGCGCGTGAGCGGCGTCTTGAGATCGTGGGCGATATTGTCGGAGACCTCCTTCAGGCCCTGCATCAGCGCCTCGATGCGCTCGAGCATGGCGTTGAGGTTCTGCGCCAGCCGGTCGAGCTCGTCGCCGGTGCCGGCGACCGGCAACCGGCCGCCGAGATCGCCGTCCATGATGGTCTTGGTCGTTTCCGTCATGGCGTCGACGCGACGCAACACGCGGCGGGTCACGAACAGGCCGCCGGCCAGCCCCAGCACGATCACGATGGCGACCGACCAGCGGCCGGCGGAGAGCACGATATGGTAAAGCCGTTCGCGCTCTTCGAGATCGCGCCCCACCAGCAGGCGGAAGCCGCCGGGCAATTTGAACACCCGCACCAGCGCTTCATGCTCTGGATGCGCCGATTTGGCCGGGCGCGCCGGCGCTTCGGCTTCGTCGAGCCGGCGGTAGGCCGTTTCGGTCCAGCCCGGATTGTCGAGAATGCCGGGCGCCAGCGCGGTGACGTTGCCGGCGAGCGCGTCGCCGTTGAAGGTGGTGACGAGATAGAGGCTGGAGCCGGGCCGGCGCGCGCGCGCGTCGACCACGATCACCAGCCGCCGAATGCCGCCGATCCGGTATTGCTCCGACAGGCCGGTAATTTCGGCATTGACCGTTTCGGTGATCTGCTCGGTGATGAGGCGGCGGGTGTTGAGGGCGAAATAGCCGAGCAAAAAGGCCGCGAACAGCGCGAACACGGTCAAATAGACCAGCGTCAGCTTGAACGTGGTGGTGCGAAATAGTTTACCGAGCGCCGTCACGTACCATGTATCCCGCGCCGCGGACCGTATGCAGAAGCGGCTGGGAGAAACCTTTATCGATTTTCGAGCGCAAACGCGAGATGTGCACGTCGATCACGTTGGTTTGCGGGTCGAAATGGTAGTCCCACACGTTCTCCAGCAGCATGGTGCGGGTTACTACCTGCCCGGCATGCTGCATCAGGTATTCCAGCAGGCGGAATTCGCGCGGTTGCAGGGTGATTTCCTCTTCCGCGCGGCGGACCTGGTGCGACAGCCGGTCGAGCGCGAGATCGCCGACGCGCAGCACGGTTTCCTCGGCTTTGGCGCCGCGCCGGCGCGCCAGCACCTCGACGCGGGCCAGGAGCTCGGAGAACGAATAAGGCTTGGGCAGGTAGTCGTCGCCGCCGGCGCGCAGGCCTTTGACCCGGTCGTCGACCTGGCCGAGCGCGGACAGGATCAGCGCCGGCGTCTCGATACCTTTTTCGCGCAGGGTGCCGATCACCGACAGCCCATCGCGCTTGGGCAACATGCGGTCGACGATCAGGATGTCGTACTGGCCGTCGAGCGCCAGCGCCAAGCCGTCTTCGCCGTTGGTGGCGGCTTCGGCGACATGGCCGACCTCGCGGAACGCCTTGACCAGGTAGTCGGCGG
The DNA here is from genome assembly GCA_963814885.1 of uncultured Alphaproteobacteria bacterium. Lineage (GTDB taxonomy): Bacteria > Pseudomonadota > Alphaproteobacteria > Rhizobiales > Xanthobacteraceae > Pseudolabrys. The sequence goes on from CAWFEO010000022.1 coordinate 422,067, forward strand.
CGGCGCGGTCGTCCTCGATGACCAGAATACGCATTTTGGTCCGATCCGGTTGCGCCTCGACCGTCCGGCCGGAGGCACGAGCCCCTTGAATATCTGCATAAGTGGGCATCGGTCACACCAATTCCAGTTGTTTCGGTGGCGGGTCAATTCCCTGCCAACTCGCCGCCCCGCGCCTTTAGCCGCCAAATCGCCCCGCGGTACGAATTTGCCCCCCTTTTCGTACGCGAGGGGGTGGCGGATTTGGCCCGCCACCCCCTCAACGACCCCACCCCAGCGGGGGCGACGAATGCCGGGGTTGGAGCTCGGTTTGGAAAGCGGCGGGAGGGTCTGCCGCCTGCTTTCCGGAGAGTGCCGGGACGGGCCCGAGGGCCCGCCCCGTTGAGGTGGTCCACCGACGGGGGCGACGGATGCCGGTGGAACGCCCCTAACTCGTTGCGTCAGCCGCGGCCGACCGGCAGCGCGACGAAGCGGGCGCTGTCGCCTTTCTTGACGCGCATCAGCACGGTGCGCTTGCCGTCGGAACGAACCTGGTCGATCTCCTTGCGGATCTCGGCAGGCGTCGCGACTTTCTTGCCGGCCACTTCGAGAATGACGTCGCCGGTCGCAAAGCCGTGGCTGGCCGCGACGCCAGACGCGTCGACGCCGGTGACCACCACGCCCTTGTCGCCTGCGCCCGCGACGCGCGAGGCCGGAGCCAGCGTCAGACCGAGCTTGCCAAGGTCGATGTTGCCGCTGGCGTCCTTCTCGTCGGAATTCGCCTTGGCTTCCTTCGAGTTCGGCATTTCGCCGAGCGCGAGCGTGATCGTCTTCTCCGAGCCCTTGTGCAGCACGGAGAGCTTGACGTTGGACTTGGGCGCCATCGCACCGACTTTCTTGGCGAGATCGCGCGCGTCCTTGACCGGCTGGCCGTTGACCGCGGTGATGACGTCACCGGCCACGATGCCGGCTTTCATTGCCGGGCTGTGCTGCTGCGGCTCGGCGACCAGGGCGCCTTCCGCTGTCTTCAAGCCGAGGCTGTCGGCGATGTCTTTCGTCACCGGCTGGATCTGGATGCCGATCCAACCGCGCGTGACCGCACCGTGGTCCTTGAGCTGGCTGACCACGCTCTTGACGGTGTCGGAGGGGATCGCGAAAGCGATACCGACCGAGCCGCCCGACGGCGAGAAGATCGCCGTGTTGACGCCGATCACGTTGCCTTCGGTGTCAAACGTGGGGCCGCCGGAATTGCCTTTGTTGACCGGCGCGTCGATCTGGATGAAGTCGTCATAGGCGTTGGCGCCGATGTCGCGGCCGCGCGCCGAAACGATACCGGCCGTGACGGTGCCGCCGAGGCCGAACGGATTGCCGACCGCCAGCACCCAATCGCCGATACGCGGGGTCTTGTCGGACAGCTTCACATAAGGGAAGGGGCTGCCTTCGACCTTGATCAGCGCGAGATCGGTGCGCGGATCGGTGCCGATGACCTTGGCCTTGTGGGTCTTGCCGTCGTCGGTCCTGACCTCGACGCTCGTGGCTTTGTCGACCACGTGGTTGTTGGTCACCGCATAGCCGTCAGCCGAAATGAAGAAGCCGGAGCCCTGGCCCATGATCATGTGACCATGACCACGCGGCGCGTGATGCGGATCGTTCGGTACATCGGGCATGCCGAAGCGGCGGAAGAATTCCCGCAAGCCGGGCGGAATCTGTTTGTTGTCGCCGAGGCCGATGGTCGCCGATCCGCCGTCGACCTTGACGCGGACCGAAATCACCGCCGGTTTAACCTTCTCGACGATGTCGGCAAAACCGACCGGAGCCGGCGCTTTGCGCGCTTGCTCGGTCAGATTCTGCGCGATCGCGGCCGGATAATTGGCCGACAGATTGAATTCGGGGGCGGCCACGAACGCGGCGGCGCCGAGGCCGGCGATGGTCGTGGCGAGCAGAATGACGCGGCGGGCCGAAAGCACGCGCCGCTTCTTGGGGGTCTCGGGAGCGGGGGTGACGCTCGGGTTCATCGGGCAATCTCCATCTCGATTGGTGGAGCGCGTGTGCGCGCCGTTCCGAAACTGAAGATGGGGGGATGAGCCTTACCGCGTCCTGTCGGGGGGATTAAACTTTTGTAAGGTGGGGATAATGGATTTGTCTTCTAATTCAATAACTTGCGCAAAGGCTAGTCGGCGCCCGGCTCGACCAAAGTCGCAAGCCGGCGCTGTTCGGCGGCGCTGAGTGCCGGTGATTCCGTCTCTTGCGTCTTGCGCCGGCGCATCGCAACGAACAGCCCGATCATGCCGGCAATGAGCGCCAGCGGCGGCAGGCCCCAGAGCAGCAGCGTGTGCGTTTCGAAGCGCGGTTTGAGCAGCACGAATTCGCCGTAACGCGCCACCAGGAAATCCAGCACCTGCCGGTCGCTGTCGCCTGCCTTCAGCCGCTCGCGCACCAATACGCGCAGGTCATGAGCCAGTGGCGCTGCGGAATCGTCGATATCTTGATTCTGGCAGACCATGCAGCGCAGCCCTTGCGACAAGGAGCGCGCGCGCGCCTCAAGCGCCGGGTCCTTCAGCATTTCGTCCGGCGTCACCGCGCGCGCTGCCGCCGGAGCCAGCAGCGCCAATAAAAAAGCAATGAGCGCGATGCGGCGCATGAACCCTACTCCGCCGGTTGCAGCGCCGGTTTTGCCGCCGGTTTGGGCGCACCGACGCGCAAGCGCCGGTCCGACAGCGACAGCGCGCCGCCAAGCATCATTACAATGCCGCCGATCCAGATCAGCAGCACCAGCGGCTTGTAATAGAGCCGAATGGCGATGCTGCCGTCGCTCTTGCCATCGCCCAGCGACAGATAAAGCTGCCCAGGGCCGCGCGCCATCAGCGCCGCCTCATTGGTCGTCATGCCGCGGGAAGCAAAGCTTCGCTTCGACGGATGCATCACGCCGACCGGCACGCCGCCTCTGCGCACTGTGAAAGTGCCGACCTCCTCGGCGTAATTGGGGCCGGGCATCTGCTTCAGGCCTTCGAACGTCAATTCGTAGCCCGACAGCGACACGGTCTGCGACGGTTTGATCTCGACGATGCGCTCGGTGCCCCAGGCAGCCGCGCCGACGATGCCGAGCAACGACATCGCGATGCCGAAATGGGCGACCGCCGTGCCCCAGGCCGACCGCGGCATGCCGGTCGCGCGCGCCCACACCGTCGGCAACGGCGCGCGGAACAAGCCGGTGCGCTCGACCAGATCGACCAGCGCGCCGGCCATCACAAAGAACGCTAAGCCGACGCCGAAGGGCGCCAGCACCGAAACGCCGCCTTCGATCATAAAAGCAAGGGCAACAGCAACGAGCCCCACGCCGAACGCCGCCATCAGCCGCTGCGCCGCGCCCAGCAGGTCGCCACGCTTCCAGGCGAGGAGCGGCCCGAACGGCATCGCAAGCATCAAAGCGAGGAACAGAGGTCCGAAGGTCAAATTGAAGAACGGCCCGCCCACCGTGATCTTGGTGCCGGTCAACGATTCCAGCGCCAGAGGATAAAGCGTGCCCACTAGTACGGTCAGGCAGGCGGTGGTGAGGAAAAGATTGTTGAACACCAGCGCGCCTTCGCGCGAAATCGGCGCGAACAGGCCGCCCTGCTTGAGCAGCGAGGCGCGCCAGGCAAACAGCGTCAGGCCGCCGCCGATGAACACCACCAGGATGGCGAGGATGAAGACGCCGCGCTGCGGATCGGTGGCGAAGGAATGCACCGAGGTGAGCACGCCCGAACGCACCAGGAAGGTGCCGATCAACGACAGCGAGAAGGTGAGAATGGCGAGCAGGATGGTCCAGATTTTCAGCGCGTTGCGCTTTTCCATCACCACCGCGGAGTGCAGCAACGCGGTGCCGGCAAGCCACGGCATCAGCGAGGCGTTCTCAACCGGATCCCAGAACCAGAAGCCGCCCCAGCCGAGCGTGTAATAGGCCCAATACGAGCCGCCCGCGATGCCCAGCGTCAGGCACATCCAGGCGGCCAGCGTCCATGGCCGCACCCAGCGCGCCCAGGCCGCGTCGATGCGGCCCTCGATCAGCGCGGCAATCGCGAACGAAAACGCCATCGAGAAACCGACATAACCGAGATAAAGCAGCGGCGGATGCACGGCGAGGCCCGGGTCCTGCAGGATCGGGTTGAGCGACTGACCTTGCGCCGGCGCCGGCACCAGCCGCAAGAACGGGTTCGAAGTGAGCAGGATGAACAGATAGAAGGCGCAGGCGATCCACGACTGCACGGCAAGCGCATTCGCCTTCAAGCTCGCCGGCAGATTGCCGCCGAAAAGCGCCACCAGCGCGCCGAACACCGACAGGATGAGGACCCACAGCAGCATCGAGCCCTCGTGGTTCCCCCACACGCTGCTGATTTTATAAATCACCGGCATCAGCGAGTTGGAGTTCTCGGCAACCGTGCGCACCGAAAAGTCGGAGGTGACGTAGCAGATGGTCAGCGCCAGAAACGAGAGCCCGACGAACACGAACTGCATCAGCGCCGTTGAATTGGCGAGCCGCATCAACGCGGCGTCGCGCCGTTGCGCGCCGATCACCGGCGCCACCGATTGGATCAGGCCGAGCGCCAGCGCCAGCACCAAAGCGTAATGGCCGAGTTCCGGGATCATCGCACCGTTCCTTTTGCGGCCTGCTCGGCGCCTTCCTGCCAACGGCCGGATTTCTTCAGGGCATCGACCACTTCTTTTGGCATGTAACGCTCGTCATGCTTGGCGAGCACGGTGTCGGCGATGAAGATGCCGTCGGGCTCGAGCTTGCCCTCCGCCACCACGCCCTGCCCTTCGCGGAACAGGTCGGGCACGATGCCCTGGTAGCGCACCGGGATGGCGGCCTTGCCGTCGGTGACCTCGAAACGGATGTGCAGATTGTCGCCGCGCTGGATGCTGCCCGGCTTGACCAGACCGCCGATGCGAATACGGCTTTCGGGCGCGAGATGCTCATGCGCGATATCGCTCGGCGACTTGAAGAACACGATCGAGCTGTTCATGGCGTTTAGCACCAGCGCGACGGCGATCGCCAGCACGCCGACGCTGCCGCCGATCAGGATCAGACGCCGCTGTTTCCGGGTCATGGCGCTTTACGTCCTACTCAACTTTCGAGCCCCAGGCTTTTGATGGTGCCCTCGATGCGCCGCAACTTATCGGGATCGCTGGCGAACGCGCGCCGCGCGTCGCCGGCAGCGGTATGGGCCTTATCGCGCTCGTCGAGCACCATATAGGCGCGCAGCAAGCGTTGCCAGCCTTCTATGTCATTGCTGTTCTGTCTGAGCCGGGAGGCCAAGCGCGCCACCATGCCGCGGATCATGGCACTGCGGTCTTGCTGGCTCATCTGCGCGGCTGCGACGATATCGGCAGCATTGGGCGCTGGGGCCTTGGCGGCGGCGGCCGGCGGCGGCGCAGCGCCGATGCGCGCCAGCGCCTGCCGCACGGCTTCGGCCCACGGCGCGCCGGGCGGCGCTTTTTCCAGCATGCTCTGCCAGATCGCCGCCGCCTCGCGGCGGTCGCCGTTCTGTTCGGCAGCCATGCCGGTGAAGAACTTGGCTTTAGAATCGTCGGGATCGAGCGTGAGCGCACGCGTAAAGGCGCTTCTTGCGTCGGCGGTGACGATGCCGTTTGCTTTCGCGCTCAGCGCTTCGCCGAGATCGGATTGGCGCTCGGCGGTCTCTCCGCTCAGCGCCAGCACTTTGCGGCGTGCATCGACCGCGTCGGCAAAGCGCCCGAGCTGGAGATAGACCGGCGCCAACACGGCGTAGCCGCGCGCGTCTTGCGGATTGCGCTTGAGATGCGCTTCGACCTGCGCCACCAAACTTGTAATCGAACGGCCCTCATGGCTGGCGCGCATGCGCGCTGCCAACGGCTCGCCCGGCAATTGAGGCGAACCGACCGTGAGATAAAGCGCGGTGGCGCCGGCCGGCAACAACAGCAAAGCGGCGACCACGGTCAGGCGCCGCCGCCAAAGCGGCGATCCCGCGCTCGTACCGTCTTCCGCCGCGGCGGCATCGGCGGCGGCGATCAGCCGGCGCGACACCTCGACGCGGGCCGCTTGCGCCTCCGCCTCGCCGATCAGCCCGGCAGCGCGGTCGCGCGCGATCTCGTCGAGCTGGTCGCGATAGACCGCGACATCGGTTCCGCCGCGCCCGGGCGCACGTTGGGCGAGCGGCCACAACACGGCGAAAATCGCCGCCGCCGTCATCAGCGCGAATAGCAGCCACAGGGTCATGAAGTCATTCGACCGGCTTTGAGCCGCCACCCGGGCGGCGCGATAGAGGCATACATCACGTCCAATCGTGGCGGTATTGAGCAAGATCAAAGCGACGGCGCAATGGCCGGCCCAGCCGCATTATGCTAGACTTTTGGCTCGTTCCGGCCGCACCAGGGAGCCGCCCATGATCGTCACCATCGTTACCTTCCGCCTGCCCAAGCCCATAACGCTCGCCGAGGCCACCGCCACATTCCAGAGCACGGCGCCGAACTACCAGGGCCTGACCGGCCTCGTGCGCAAGAACTACCTGCTGAGCGAGGATGGCACCCGCGCCGGCGGCGTCTATGTGTGGGAAACGCGCGCGGACGCCGAGCGGGTCTATACCGATGACTGGAGGAAGATGGTCGAGGCCAAATACGGCTCGCCGCCGGTCGTCGAGTATCTGCACTCGCCGGTGATGGTCGACAATCGCGACGGCAGCATCAGCGTAGCCGCCTGAGGCGCGGGTTATCCGGCCTGCGCCGCCGCGCGCTCGGTCGTGCCCGCGACCTCCGACGCTTTGGTGAGCAGCCCGGCATAATCTCCGCCGAACACTGTGGCGCAGAAGCGCACCGCGGCGTCGACCTGGCTTTGGCGGAAGCTGCGGTCGGCGTCACCGGCGTGGCGCAGGCCATCGAGCAGCGCCGGCGTTCCGCTGTCGAGAAACTGTTGAATCACCGAGAAGGCGCGCTGCGTCATCTCGTTGAGCGCGAGTTCGCCGGCGAAATGGCGGCAGTTGCCGACGAAACTGACCAGCGCTTCTGTCTCCGCCACTTCGTCGGCGTCGAGCACGGAGTTCGCACGAATTTCGATTGACGGACGCGGCCGCAACAGCCGGCGCACGCGGCCGGGCGCGGATTCGATTTCGGCGCGCAACAGATCGGCGATCTGAGCGCGCAGGTTTGCGAGCGAGCGGCCCCATTCGCTGTCGACCGGCAAATCGAGCTCGGTGCGCAGACCGCGCGCGGTGTCGTGAATGGTCTTGAGCAGCGCGCTCACCGCCACGCCGCGGCCGCTCGCCAGATCGCTGCGCAGCTCGCCCACCAACCGCTCGAGTTCCGCGAGCACGATGGCCACCGTCACGCCGTAGTGGGTCTCGGCCACGCGCGCGGCGACGTCGCAGCCGGCCGCCTTGATGCCGAAACGGATCACCTGCCACGGCGCGGCCAGACGGCTCATCACCAAAAGCAGCGCGCACAGGAAAAGTTCACCGTCCTGCGCGGACATGATTTCGATCAGCGCCTTGTATTCGTCGAGCGCACCATTGGCCAGATTAGTAATGCGCAAGGGCAAACCAGCGGCCATCGCCGCGAGGTCGTCGCGGCCGGCCAACACGCATTTCAACGTCGTTGCATCCTCGCTTGCGCGCGGAGTGCCGATCCGCGCCAGCATCCGCCGGCGCATTTTTTCATCATTTGCGCCGGCAGCCAGGTTCGCTTCGATCGCGGCTGCCGCCATGTCCTGGAAAGCGCGGGTGACGTGTTCCGCGCGCACCGTGTCACCGTCCAGCATGGCATCGTTCACCGCCTCGACCAGGTTCTTGGCATCGTCGGGCAGCAGGTCGCGGCGAATCCAGGTCCACAGCCGCTCCAGTGACGCGCGCGCGACACGGCCCGGGTGATTGTGGCCGGGATGGTCGTCGACCAGGAACGGTTCGAGCGGCTTGAAGACCAGGCGGGCGCAATGGCTGACGCGGGGGTCGCCCTCGCGCTGCTCGCGCGTGATGCCGCGCAGCTGCTGCAAGACAAGGTCGATGTCGGCGGCTTCGTCGCCGCGCAGCAGGCTGCGTTCGAACTCGCCGGTCAGCCGTGCGCGCACCTGCGGCGAAAGCTCGCTCAGGTATTGCCGCAGCCGTTCAATGGTTTCGGCGCCCGCCATCCCCGCGTTGTCCGCGCGTTAGTCACACACTTTGATACCGTCGCGGGCGTTAAGATTTCATTAAGCATGTCGGGCCGCGCCACACCGCATTAAGTGAGCGGCGTCCAGGTGCCGTCCGGGTTATGGCAGGCGGTGCCGCGGGCGGTCTGCGGGCGGCCGTCAATATAAATGGTGTGGGTGTAGGAGCGGCAACGCCGCCCGCTCGCTTCGTAGTACGGCCCGGGCACGATCGTGCCGTAGCGGCCGGAGTCCGGATTGCGCCACGACACCGGCGCGCCGGGCTTTCCGTCGTTGAGCGCGGTCATTTGCGCGGCATAGGCACGTTGCCGGTCCTCGTCGTCCATGGCGGCGCCGATACGATTGCCGATCAAGGCGCCTAACCCGGCGCCGATCGCCGCGCCCGCGATGTGGCCGCCGGTGCCGCCGCCAAACTGCGAGCCGATGGCCGCGCCGGTCAGGCCGCCGATCAACGTGCCGGTGTTTTCGCGCGGCCCGCGTCCCGACTCCGGATCGCCGGCGCAGGCGGCAAGCGCAAGCCCGATGGCTGTGATGGCGGCGAACTTGATTGCGGACATTGCGACCCCCGGGAACGCGACAGAATGAAAAGCACGAAGTATCAGCCTATCGAGACGGGAGGAATTGGGCAAAAGTCCGGCGGAACTCGTAGATGCTGGAAAACACCACGATCGAGCCGAGACAATGCTCGCAAGGTCGAGTTTAAAACGGGGGAGACCGGCATGAGGAGGGTCATGCAGACGCGCCGGTGAACGTCGGGTGGACGCGAAGCCCGCGATTAGTTTTCGAAGCCTTCGAACGCGGCAAAGGCCTCGAGCGGCTCGCGCGGCGCGCGCCACGCATTGATCGCGGCGCTCTCATCGGCATGGCCGAGCGCCATGCCGGAATAGATCATCAAGTGCGGGGGGAGATTGAGAAAGGCGCGGACGGTGCGGTTGAACGACACCCAGGCCTGCTGCGGGCAGGTGTGCAGGCCGTGGCCGCGCGCCAAGAGTGCCACGGTTTGCAGATAACCGCCGATGTCGGCCCATTGCGCCGGCCCGTGCGCGCTCTCGCGCGCGAAAAACAGCGCCACCGGCGCGCCGAAGAACTGGTAGTTGCGCGCGTATTGTTTGTAGCGCGCAGGCTTGTCCTCGCGCGGAATATGGATGGCTTGGTAAAGCAGCTCGCCGACCCGGAAGCGGCGCGCCTTGTACGGCTCGGCCAGCGGCTCGGGATAAATTGTGTAGTCGGTGCCCTCGCCTTTCGGTAATTCGGTTTCCATGCGCGGCGCCATCAGCGCCTTCAAGTCCTCTATGCGCTTGCCGGCGAGTGCATAGACGCGCCACGGCTGCATGTTGCCGGCCGAAGGCGCGCGGCTTGCGCGCTCGATGATGTCGCGCACGGTTTTTTCAGGCACCGGTTTAGGCAGAAAGGCGCGGCAGGAATAGCGCGAGGCAACGGCTTCGAAGATGTCCATGGGGAAGCACTCCGCTGCGCGCTTTCAGGCCGAGTGGGCACCGGTCGGCCGCCCGGAAAGCGCGCCAAAGAAAAAGAATCGCGGAGAGTGTGGCGGGCGCCCACCACAATGCCAAGCGCCCTTCGCTCACTTCCTCGCCAGGATACGCGCTACTTTCTCCAAACTCCGTCCGCCAAAATACGCGGTCAGCACGATCATGGCCCATTGCGCCACGTCGCCGGAGAGCGGATCGGTCGTGCCCCAGCCCAGCACTTGACGCCACTTGGCAAGCTCGTCGCACCAGGCCGCCGTAAACTGCGGCCCGCGCAAAGCGTCCGGCTCCTCCGCCGAAAACACCTGCGCCACCGCGCCGTTTTTCCATTCGATCCGCCGCCGCGAGGATATCCATTGCGGGCGTTCATCGTGCCGGTGCGCAGCCAGCAGGCCGGACACGCCCTCCACCATCACTTCGCGCGCCTCGTGCTCGGTCTCGCCGATCAGCGCGATGCGCGCCGTGGGGTCCTCGAGCGCAAGCTGGCGCACCCATTCGGCGCCGGCGCGGGTCTTGCCGGCGCCGCGCCCGCCCAACAAGAGCCAGGTGGTCCATTCCTCGCCGCTATTGGCGAGACGCGGCGGGCGCTGGTAGCGCCAGCCGAAGATTTCGAAATCGTGGAACAGGTCGACGAGATCATGCGGCACCAGCCCCGCCAGAACCCTCGCTTTCCCGCCTTCGCTCAACGTCGACCAGTTGTTGAATACGTCGAGCAAGCCCGCGCCGGAACTCGTCCATGTCGCGAGGTATGGCGTCGTCGTCGGCTTCATCGGCGGGCGTCATTTCGTCGGCTTTTGTCAGCGTCAAAATATCGCGCAGCGAGCGGTTGAGCATCGCCAGCGCGCGAGCCGTCCGCTCAAAAGGTGCGGGCGTGGCGCACAATTGCTTCATCGCGGTCTCGATCGAGTCCATCTGCAACTCGGCGGCGCGGAAAGCGCGGGCAAAGAGCGCGGCGCGTTTTTCGACGGTGACGGGAGACGCATCGTCGGCCGATGGTCGATCTGGCTCGACGTACATTTCCTCCGCCGGCCCGCGGCCGGCCACCGCCGCTACACAATTGGATTTTGCACGCCGATCCCCGTCGGCGGCAGCGCTTGGGCTGTAACGGCGGCGCTGCCATCCCCACTCGCGCAGGCGCACATAGAGGGTCGACCGCGAGATTTCCATGCGGGCGGCGATCTCTTCGATCGATGTCAGCGTGTGCTCGTAGAGATATTTGCCTTCGGCCAACTGCTCGGGCGCGATCTGCTTCCTGGCTGCCATGGCCGACCTCTCCCCCAAAACGAAAAGCGCCGGCATCATCTGCCGGCGCGCAGCGAATAACGGTGGGTCGCGGGTTGTCAGTGACTCCAGAACGCCGCGACCGAGATCGCCCCGATGATGGTGGCGAGCACAAAGCCGACCAGTACCGGCTGAATCCGGGGGCTGCCGGCGCGCGTGATGTCGGAGACCCGTTCGGGCAGCTCCGGTTCGGCGGCATCTGACTCGGCAAGATCCGGCGCGGTTTCTGGCTTCTGCGTCATGGTGACCATGATGGAGCAGTTAGGTAAAAAAAATAGACATAAGACCGTCGTGAATTTCGGTGGCGGTCGCGAAGATGGGTTCGCCTCAACTCTGCGGCTTCGGGCCTTTTTCGGGCCGCTTGGGCGGGAAATAACGCGAAAACACCGCGGCCGGTTCCCGCTCGCCGCCAAAGCACAAATCTGGAGCCTGCGTGAACCCTAGCGGAGCAGCGTCACGCTGTCAAGACTTTTTTCCTAGGAATATAAAGAAATCTTTCGAAAGCCGGCGCGCGCAATTTCTCGTCCTACATCAATGAGTTGTGCCGCCCTGGCGGGCGCGGCCGCGGTCTCGCCGCCACCATCTGCGCTGGCGCGGCCGCCGCCGCCGGGCCCCATGCAGGCGCGGCCAACCGTCGCAGGAATGCATTTATGGGTAATGGCGGCTTAACGGAGCGCGGCGCCGGATCGCGTGCGCGATAATCCGTAGCAGTCCCCGCCGCAACCCGCCTGCGCCGCCGCCGCGCACGAGGTGTCCGCGACGGCAGCTTTTCCCTACACGCCGAGCGAATTCCGCAAAATATCGAGAAACGGTGCCGTCAGCACCGGCGCAAAGCTCGCCGCCGCGAGGCGGAGCCGGTCACGGATCGACAGTTCGACGCCTTCCTTCTTCCGCCACTCCAGCCGTTCGGTGAAATTGCCGGCGGGCAGCGCAGCGACCGCCGCCCGCCTGCCGTCCCACGTCACCGATACCGCAGCCGGCACCGCAATGACGATGAGCACGGTCGTATACACCGCGCCCCAATAGGTCGTCCCGGCCGAGGCAAGCAAGCGGTAGGCATCGGCGGCAGGCTGATGCATCAGCGCCGAGGAGAAGTGATAGAAGCCGTGTGTCGTCGCGACGGAAAATACCAGGATCGGCCCCACCACCGTCAGCATCGCATCGAGCCCCGCACGCCGGCGGACAAGATACGCGGTACCGAGCTGCGACGCCGGCACGGTGCGGGCGATGAAGATGCAGCAGACGCCGATCAGCGCAATCGCCGCAACCGAGACCATCGAGTTCAAATTTGCGAGAAACCGCACCTGCGCAAGGGTATCGGCGCCGAACATAAATTCTGACGGCGCCCGCAGCGCCGCCTGGTCGAGCGGGCAAGACATGTCCGCCAGTCTGCGCGAGCAGTCGGCGACGATGGCGCGGAGCGGATTGGCGTATTGTTCGGACCAGCCGATGCCCGCGCCCACAGGCAGCGACAGCAGGCCAAGCGCCATGGCCGCGCGTCCGAACTGCGGCAGAACGAAACTGAAGGCCACGATCACCGCCGCGACAAACGACAGCGTCATCAGCACCGACGGCACGGCGAAGGTGTAACGGGCGTTGAGGTCGGCGGCGAGGATCGCCGATGGCGACGCGGGCGGATTGCCCTGCCACAGAAACACCGGCCCGATTTCGGGCAGCGGCCCGGACGGGTTGAGCGGATCGACCAGCACCTGGAAGAGAAAGTAATAAACGCCGAACCCGCCAACGATGATCAAGGCCGACGGCAGATAGCCTCCGGCCAGTAGCCCGACGGCGCGGCGCTTACCCGACTGCGCGTGTCTCGCCATGCCCGGAAGTGTAACCGGCACGGCGCCAGAACGGAACTCGCGAGCACCGGTCCTTCTCGAAGATTCGAAAGATGTTCTGCGCCATCTCGTCGCGGTCGACGGTACTTGCGACGGTACTTGCGATGGTACTTGCGATGGTACTTGGGGGCCTCTCGAAACCGGAGACCCCTTTAGCCTCGCATGCGGACAATAGCGCTCTTCACAGCAATGTCCGCTTCGGATCAAAAGCATCCATACTGGTGCGTCCGCGCCATGTCCGCCCTACCCCCCATTAGCGGACATCGGGTTCTGAGGCAGAGACGCTTGCGGCTGAACTTCGCCTAAATTATCAGGATGGTTTGCCGGTTTCGGTCCTGAGCGTGTAAGCAAGATCGTCTGGATTCGACCGACTGGGCTCGGCTGCGATGAGCAAAACGAGAGCGCGCGCCCGCGCCAAACAGTTTCTTTGGCCGCGCCCGAACCGGGCGCCGACCCGATCCCGTACGGAAACCGCCATGTGGGCTCGCCTGCTCTTCCTTGCCCTGCTCTTGCTGCCCGCCCAGGCCCTGGCCGGCGCCAAGGAGAAAGTCGCGGCGCTGGCTCCGTCGGGGCTGGTGCTGGTGATCGACGCCGAGGGCAACGAGCTGGTGGCCCGCCACGCCGACAAGCCCTTCGTTCCCGCCTCGGTCACCAAGATCGTGACCGCCTGGCTGGCGCTGGAGGTGCTGGGCGCGGACTACCGCTTCCAGACCCGCTTCTACCTGGACGACAAACGCGTACTGTACGTGCGCGGCGGCGGCGATCCCTTCCTGATCTCCGAAGAGCTGGCGCTGCTGGCGCCGCAGCTCGTCGCCGCAATCGGCAAGGCGCCGCTCACCGGCATCGTGCTCGACGCGAGCTACTACCCCGCCGGCCTTCGCATTCCGGGCATCGAAAACAGCAGCAGGTCCTACGACGCCCTGAACTCCGCGCTGGCGGTGAACTTCAACACGATCTACGCCGCGCGCAGCGGCAAGAAAGTCCGCTCCGCCGAGTCGCAGACCCCAATCACGCCGCTGGCGGTCAGCCAGTTCCGGGCGCGCGGCCCAAAACATCGCGGCCGCATCAGCCTGGCGCAAAACCCCAAGGTGAGCCTGCAATATGCCGGCGAACTGATCGCGGCGTTCATCGAGCGGGCCGGCGGCAGCGTGAAGGGCAAGATCACGACCGGAACCGTGCCCGCGGGACTGAAGCCGGTTTACGTTCACCGCCAGTCGCGTCCCCTTTCGGAGGTTCTCCACGAATTGCTCGTCGGCTCGAACAACTACGTTGCCAACCAAATTTTCCTGGAAATCGGCGCGCACCGCCTGGGCGGGCCCGTCAGCATCGAGAAGTCGCTTCATGTCGCCAACGAGATGCTCGCCGCGCACGACCTCGCCGGCGCCATCCACCTCGAAGAGGGCTCGGGCATCAGCCGCGGCAACCGCTTCACGGCGCGCGGCCTCGCCAAGGTGCTCAGCCTCTTCGCGCCTCACGCCGACTTGCTCCATGGCCACGACGGCGGGACGAATAAGACGGGTACCCTCAACGGCGTCCGCACGCTGGCGGGCTACACCAATACCGCCAAGCACGGGCAGGTGCGCTTCGTGATCGCGCTCAAGGGCAACAACGGCGCGCTGCGTTTCCGGCTGCTCAAGGCCATCGAGTCCGAGCTGTAGCCGGAGCGCGCTTGCCGGGTCGATGTTTCCCAAGCGCTCATAAAAAGTTCCGCGATGTCCGCTTTGGGCCAGAAGCGGACATCGCAACGCCTCAGGGCCATGTCGCTAAGCGGCAATAACCGAGCCATAACAGTCCTGCGATACGTGACCTTTTGCCAGGCCGGTTTTTGAATTAATGATACATCCAGGCAAGTCATGCCATTCCAGGAGTAATGCAATGTTGACTAAACGCGACCTGCTTTGTTCGGCCGCACTGGCTGGAGTCGCCCTTGCGGCGACGAAGGCCGTCCCGGTGTTCGCGCAGACGAGCCGCCCCGGCTTCTTCGAGGCAAAGGACGTCGCCGAGGCTGGATTCATCTACGGCCTGCCGATCGTGATGAACTATGCCGTGATGTACGAGTATGCCGTCGACCGCAAATCGGGACAGTTCAAAGCGCCGTTCAATCAAATTAAAAATGAGGCGCGTGTGTACACCTACAAGGACACGGCGATTGTTACACCGAATAGCGACACGCCCTATTCGTTCCTGTGGATGGACTTGCGCGCGGAGCCCGTCGTTATCTCAGTCCCGGCGGTAGAGAAAAGCCGTTACTACTCGGTGCAGATCGAAGACGGCAACACCTACAATTATGGCTACATCGGCAGCCGAACCACCGGCAATGAGGCGGGAGACTATATGGTGGTTGGCCCCGACTGGAATGGAAAAGATCCGCCCGGGATCAAAAAAGTATTCCGGTCCTCCACGCAATTCTCGGTCGCTGGCTTTCGCACGCAGCTCTTCGACGCAGCAGACATGCCCAATGTGGTGAAAGTCCAGGCAGGGTACAAAGCGCGCACGCTCTCAGCGTACCTGAACCAGCCGACGCCGCCGGCCGCCCCTGTCATCGACTTTCCGAAGATTGACAAGAAGTTGGTCAAGAAGAATTTCTTCGAATACCTCGACTTCGCGTTGCAGTTTGCGCCCGCGCAAGAGAACGAGAAGGAGATACGCGCTCAGCTCGCACGCATTGGCGTGGGAGCGGGCAAGACCTTCGAATTCAAGACCCTCTCGCTGAAGCAGAAGGCGGAGATCCTCATCGGGATGAAAGAAGGCGACCGCAAGGTTGACGAGGCCATCGCCCACGCCGGGGTCGAAATGAACGGTTGGCGCGTTAGCTCGCTCTTTGGCGACAGCGCCTTTTTCAATGGTGATTGGCTAAAACGCGCCGCGGGGGCAAAGGCCGGCATCTACGGCAACAACTCAGTGGAAGCTACCTATCCGCTTGCAAAGGCCGATGTGGACGGCAAGCCACTTGATGGAAGCAAACACAAATACACGCTGACCTTCCCCGCCGGGCAATTTCCTCCGGTGAACGCATTCTGGTCGGTGACCATGTATGACGGCAAGACGCAGCTGTTGATCAAGAACCCGATCGACCGGTATTTGATCAATTCGCCGATGCTGCCCGGCCTGAAAAAGAACGCAGACGGCTCGCTGACGCTCTATATCCAGAAAGATTCGCCCGGCAAGGACAAGGAATCCAACTGGCTGCCCGCGCCGGACGGGCCGATCTATCTGGTCATGCGTCTGTATTGGCCGAAGACCGAACCCCCTTCGATCCTTCCGGTAGGCAAAGGAGCGTGGAAGCCTCCCGGAATAAAACGGATTTCATAGAATGTCCGCTTTGGGTTGTTAGCGGACATCGCTGTGCATGAAAACAGAAAGACCGCCCCGCGGCGGTCTTTCGAAATCCAAACAGATGTCTAAATCGGGCGGCTGCGCTCTTCCGCCACATGCGCCACCAGCCGGGCATCGCCTGGGCGGGGCCGACCGATCGCGCCCGTCTTATCAGGACGGCTTCCAAGGCGGCATGGTCGCGAGACTGGACGTCAAATCGGCGGTCCTGACATAGCCGTCGGCCCTGCCGTCTTCGTCAATGTCCACGCTCGACCAGCCGCCGGATTGCGCCAGGATTCTAACATTGCCGTTTCTCGGAATGCGATTGCCGGACCGGCAGTGTCTGCGGTCGATCAAGCCACCACGTCCCCCGCTTTGCCGATAGACCGGCGTCGCGCGGACGGCGAAGCGGCGCTGGTCGAAAATGGCTTGGTTGCGGCTTTGGTCGATTTTTCCCGGTCCCCACGCGCCGATATCGGATACCTTCGGGTTCTGCAGGTTGGTATCGACGTCGAGGCCAATTGAGCATTTGCCGGATGGCCCGAACCAGCGCAGGTCGACCTGGTTTTGATAAAGATGCCACCGTCCGCCGTTAAAGAAATCGACGCTTTCGAAGTGCGAGCGCGATACCGACAGCCAGTTGTAGGCAACGAGTTTTTCCTCGCGCAGGGTTCGATTGACGAAGCCGTTTCCGTACACCCCGATCGCGTAGCGGCCGCCGATCGTTCGATTGACGACCCGGAAATAGTCGACGACAGCGTCGACGAGGTTGCGATTGGACGGCGTCAGATTGAAATCGATCCCGAAATAGATTGCCGATCCTTCCGGCTGCCCGACCAGCCTGGCCTGATCCAGCGCGGCTTTTGCATCGGCGGCGACTTCGGCTTTCGCCGAACCGGTATCCTCCAATCCTTTGGCAAATTTTTCCGGCAGGTTGTTTCGATATTGGTAGAGGGAAACGATCGAAAGGCCGTGCCTGATCAGCAAAGTCGGCTCGCGCACCCCGCCAATGACGTTGGCGTCGGACGCCATGATCTTTTCGCGCAGCCAACCGGGCTGCGGTTTTCTCGCGAAAAACCGCACGACCGTTTTCACATTCTGGGCCGACAGTTTCGCGGCGACCTTGGCGGCATTGTACGGGGTATCGATAATGGCAATGCTTGCCGGATCGTTGGGTTGCCCAACCGCCGAACCGGCCGGCACCAAAGCGCTGGCCAGCAGCCCGCCGGTGAATGCGCGTCTCGATACGTGTGGCATTGCCCCTCTTAAAGCGACGTTGTCCGGTGCTCAGCCTTTTTGCCCGGCTTTGATCTCGTTAAATTTGGTCAGCGCCCGCTTGAAAGTATCATCGAAGAGCCACATCGCGCTCAGGATTTCGCGCATGGTCGCCGATGTTTTCGCCCTGTCGGCTTTTCCAAAGGCAAAGATGCTGTTGTTGCGCAGATACCCCATGATTCTCGAACTCGAAATCTTGTAGTCGACCAGATGACCTGAATTGAGCGCGGATTTGGCCGGACTGGGAATGATCTGGATCAGCTCAAAAAACCGCATTTGATCGATCGGGTCTGGCAGCGCCTTCATGATCGCCGGTATGCGCCGGAAAAGATCCGCGTGCGCGTTCATCAGTCCGTCTCGCACGGCGGTCCAGTGATTGTATCGATGATCCGACTTGCCGACCCGCGCCTCTTCCTTGTCGTCGCGCGCGTTCAGTATGGGATTAAGGGCCGCGACCGACTTCTTAATTGCCGCCCACTTCTTTCGACCAATGCTGTCCTCGGATACTCCTGTCTGGAAGCTTCCTTTGTAAGCATCCGAGCGCGCATTGCCGATGTTTTGGTGGCCGCCCGTCTCGGCAAAGAAGACGGCGAGGCTGATGCGGCCGGCGATTTCGGCATGGGCCGCGTCGAGGCCCTTGATCCGCGCAATTGTCGTCCCCAGGTCGACGACGTCCTTGTAGGGCGTGGCGGACTTCTGCGCGGTGGCAGGTGGCGCCTGCATGATGGCGAAAAGATTCTTATACGCGTCGATCAGCGGTTCGGTATCGGCATCGAAATAGGCCGGCGGAATGCCAAATTTGTTGGGCCTGCCGATCCTGGACGGCAGCGCGTCGGTCAGGTCTTTGTACGCGCTCATCATGTCGACGCGCGCAAGGTAGAGTGCCTGCCCCGGCCGGTCAGGCAGCTTTTGTTTCGAATCGATCTGTGCGCGCCGCTCGTTCAAGATCGATTTGAAGGCCCGCAGCGATTTGTCGTAGGCGCTGAGTGCCTGTGCCTGCGATTTTGTGAGCGCGGGCTGACCCAGCGCGATCGAAACGAAACCGTGGTTGCCGATGTTGGCCGGGAGCGCGATCGAATATGCGAGGCCGCAAAGTCCGATGACCGCCAGTAAGCGAAAACAATTCACAATATGCACGCCCACTCCTGTCGGTAAAATGCCGATCGAACGGTAAAATAATAGTGCTCCATATTTTTAGATCAAGGCATCGCAAAATAAACAATCGGCCGAGGCGATTATTAGTCTTTGAATGTTTCCTTGGGTCAAACCGAGCATGACCGCCTTGTGGACCTCATCGCGGTTGCGGTGCTGCGCTGTGACTTTGCGTATCTCGGCTATTGCAGTAGCATCCACTAAACGCTATTGTGTGATTGCTCATGGTCCCCCAATGGTCCATGCGCCACGGGTTGGCTCGCGTTGCACTGTGGAGCATCGCGAGCCAATTCCTTTTGTAGGCGGGCAATCATCCAAATTGCTTTTGGCGTTTGCGCTATAGTTCCGCAAAAAGTCCGCTATTATCCCAAGTGCAAACATTGTTTAGCAGCTTTTGCGTGCCTGCTTTGCGCCAATAGCGGACGTCGTGCGCGGGTCCGATTGCCGCGGGTCACGATCGAAACTACTGCCCTGGCGGCGGCGGCATCCAGTTGAGGCCGCCCGGCTGTTGACTGGACGGCGCGGGCGGCGCGGGCGGCTGCAACAACGCTGAGTCCGGATCGGCTCGCTTTATCATCCGCTGCAGCAAATTTGGCGGCAGGTTTGTATGGGGATCGGGTCCGCAGGAACCGCCAACGCCTTCGATTGATTGCTCGCAGGTCTCAAGTGTCGGGATGTCGCACGTCTGGGTTCCGTCGTCGAAGTTCGCGCAATAGGTCGTCGCGCCCGCCGACGCCGGCAATCTCGCCAGCATGGCCAAGGCCAACAGCACCGTGGAAGTTTTTGTTTTCATCAGCTGCGCCCTGCACGCTGGTTGCCGGAAGTTTCGTTGGGCCAGAACCGTAGAGTGGCGCTTTGCCGCCGTCTAGCGATCGTTGCTTGCAAAAACATTCACCGAATTGGCCTTGGTCAGAAATCCGGATGAAGAATGTTGTTCATGCTGTTACCCACGTCAGAAGGAATGTACGGCGCTGCAATATTGTCGGAATCGACTACGTCCATCGCATTCAGGGAACCGCCGCCGCCGGAACCCATATTCGCGCCGTTCTGGTATGCCGCATAGGCCTCCGGCGTCCCCACATAGGCGCAATTGCAGCCGGCGACATCGGCGTAGACGTAGTAGAGCTTGCCGTTTCGCCTTCGCGTCACGAGTTTGTCGGGCGGAAGCGACCGAAGCATTGCGCGTTTTTCCGGCGTCGTCGCGTATTTCACGATAAAGCCGGCTTGCGTGAACAGGTTGTCCGGGACCATGACGGTCTGCTGCTGGGCCAGCGCAAATGATAGCCCGCACCCGAACAAAGCAGATCCGATAAGCATGCGGCGTGTCGGCATTGTCAGTCCCCCAAGCTGGACGATCGGCGCCGCCGGATTGGCGCAGGCACTATCCTAAATTCATTTCTCGCAGCTCGGAACCGCCTCTTCCGCACGTTGCCTCACCCCGCGCGCCGCGCCGGCCCTGCGTCGAAACGGTTGCGCGCATCGGCGATGGCCGCGCGGTTTTTGCGCGCCCACAGGCCCAGTTCGCTCACCGGATCGAGCAGCGAGCGGCCGAGCCGGGTCAATTCGTATTGCACCCGCGGCGGCACGGTCGGGAACACGGTGCGCGTCACCAGCCCGTCGCGCTCGAGCGCGCGCAGCGTCAGCGTCAGCATGCGCTGCGAGATCGATCCCAACGCCTTGCGCAATTCATTAAAGCGCTTGGGGCCGCCGCCGAGCGTGGACACCACCAGCACGGTCCATTTGTCGCCGACGCGGGAGAGCACCTCGCTCACCGCCCGGCAGTCCTCGGGCACATTGCAGGTTACCGGGTATCCTCGCTGTGCCTTCTTGCGCGCTTTTCCTGGTCATCTATCTAGCCTTGGTAACAATTCGTAACCACAGATAGAGGTTGCCATGTCTGGACGCAATATGTCTGAACGCAATATGTCTGAACGCAAGCTGGCAAAGCCCACGCTCGGCATCATCGTCGGCTCCAACCGGCGCGAGTCGATCAACCGCAAGCTGGCGCAGGCGCTGGTGCGGCTCGGCGGCGACGCTTTCGACGCCCGCTTCATCCAGATCGACGACCTGCCGATGTATAACCAGGATTTCGAGCAGCCGGCGCCGGCCGCGGTCGCCCGTTTCAAATCCGAGGTCGAGGCCGCCGACGCCCTGCTGTTCGTGACGCCGGAGCACAACCGCTCGATCCCGGCCGTGCTCAAGAACGCCATCGACTGGGGCGGGCGCCCCTACGGCAAGAGCTCGTGGCCGGGCAAGCCGGCCGCGGTCACCGGCACCTCCGGCGGCGCCATTTCCACCGCGGTCGCCCAGCAGCATCTGCGCGTTGTCCTCGCCAACCAGGGACTGCATTTGATGGGCGGCGAAGCCTATATTCAGTTCAAACCCGATCTGATCGACGCGCAAGGCGCTGTGCCCGACGAAAACGTGCGCAAGTTCCTGAAGAGTTTCATCGACCAGTTCGCTGCATTCGCCGGCCGCCTGGCGCCGCAGCGCGCGGCGGCCGCCGCCTAGTGACGAAAGGCAACACCCATGTCCATCCGACCCGTCAAACGCATCGTGCAATCGCAGCCCACCATCGAGGGCGCCGGCGTCAAACTGCGCCGCGCCTTCGGCTTCGGCGACACCCAAGAGACCGATCCGTTCCTGCTGCTCGACGATTTCCGCAACGATAACCCGCAGGACTATCTCGCCGGCTTCCCCTGGCATCCGCACCGCGGCATCGAGACCGTCACCTATCTGCTCGAAGGCTCCGTCGAGCATGGCGACAGTCTCGGAAACCGCGGCAAGCTCAACAAAGGCGACGTGCAGTGGATGACCGCGGGGCGCGGCATCATGCATCAGGAAATGCCGCAGGGCGACGCGATAGGCCGCATGCACGGCTTCCAGCTCTGGGCCAACCTGCCGTCGTCGCTCAAGATGACGGCGCCGCGCTATCAGGACGTCGAGGCCGCCGCCATTCCGGAAGTCGTCGACGACGACGGCACGCGCGTGCGCGTGGTCTGCGGCGAGTTCTGGGGCAAGAAGGGTCCGGTCGACGGCGTCGCCGCCGATCCGCGCTATCTCGACGTGTTCGTGCCGGCGGGACAACGCAAGACGCTTCAAGTCGAAGTCGAGCGCCACGCCTTCGCTTACGTGTTCGAGGGCGACGGCAGCTTCTCTTACGCTTCAAAGCCGTTCGGCGTGCTGACCGAAAAGCAGGTCGACGGCGAGGAAATCCTCATGCGCGAGCCGGTCGGCGACCGCTCGCTGGTGCTGTTCGACAAAGGCGACGAGATCACCGTGCAGGCCGGCGACAACGGCATCCGCTTCCTCCTGGTCTCCGGCAAGCCGATCCAGGAGCCGGTCGCCTGGTACGGCCCGATCGTCATGAACACGCAAGCGGAATTGCAGCAAGCCGTGAGCGAATTGCGCGGCGGCACCTTCATCCGCGACTAAAGTGAAGGTGCCATCGGCGGGCGTCACATGACAAACATGTAACGTCTGCCGTTTCGGTTGCGAGCCGCAACAATTCAAATTCGCTTGAATATTCTAACGATATAACCCTCAATTTCGCCTAGATCATTTCAAACGATAGACTTTCTCGCTGGCAAGCCAAACTTGCGTGTGATTGCCAATGAACCGGACATTTCTTATTTTTCCGGGCGACGCGGGAATCGCCAAAGAGCACTTGCCATGTTGGCGTAACAGCGAGTAATCGCAAATGAGAGGGCGCGGGTCGCCCTTCGACCATTGGAGGCAATCACATGCTGAAGCGTTCGATTCTATGCGGCTTGGCGGCCGCAATGCTATTTGGACTCAATGCGGTCGCCGACGCCGCCGTCGTCAATCCTTCGCCTGGCGCGGCGATGGCCAAGAGCCCGGCCGTCACCCCCGTCCGATGGGTCTGCGGTCCCTATCGTTGCGCCTATGTCCCGGGCTATGCCGGAGCGGTCGTCGTCCACCCGTATATGCGGCGTTGGGCGCCGCCGCCCCACCCGCATTGCAATTATGTTCGCGGCCCGCGCGGCCGTTGGGCGCTCGTATGTCCGTAACGGTTCGTGCCAGCCAAAGGGGTGTTCAATGTTAAAACGATCAATCTTTCTCGGTCTCTTGGCCGGCGCGTTGCTGGCCGGCTTCAACGTCAATGCGCAGGCGGCGGTCGCTGCTCCATCGCTCGGCGCCGCAGCCGCAAAACATTCGCGCGTTACCGACGTTCGCTGGGTCTGCGGTCCCTATCAATGCGCCTGGATCCCGAAATACCGCGGGCGCGTTGTGGTCTATCCGCATATGCGCGGCTGGGTGGCGCCGCCCTCCCCGCACTGCTTCTATCAACGGACCGTGTTCGGTTGGCAGCGGATCTGCCCGTGACAAGACGGTTCCGCGCGAGCCGGACGGCCCGATCGCGATGAGCACGTAACGGACATTGCAGCGCGCGATGAGCGCGCTGCGCCGCGGCATGTTCATCAAGGGTTGAGTCGCGTGCGCAAAGACGCCCCGGCCGCGCGGCCGGGGTTTTTTGTTGGGCATGCTGCGCGTTCCGGTGGGAGGTGTCTCAAACGGGTGGGCACATGCCCGCCGGGCCTTTTCCTACATTAATATTCGTCACGACAGCCTTCCGCCGCCAGCGACGGCGGTGATAGCATGCTGTTTCGGAATGAGCTGCCGCACATCCAGCGTAAAAGAGACCGCGGAGCCGCCGACGGGGAGGTTGTAATCATGAACAACAGACTATCGCTATTCGTGACGCCGTTGCTTCTGGGCGGCGTCGTTGCGCTCGGCACGTCGCTTGCGGCGGCACAGGCCGACGAATTGAAAATCGGGTTTATGGCGCCGAAGACCGGCATCTTCACCCAGCTCGGCGTCGACATGCAGCACGGCTTCGAGATGTATCTCAGCGAGCACAACAATATGCTCGGCGGCATGCCGGTGAAATTCATCGTCGAGGACACGCAAGGCAAGCCTGACACCGCGGTCGCCAAAGCCAACAAGCTCATCTTGCAGGACAAGGTGACCATGCTGGTCGGCGGTGTGCTGGCGACGACGGGCTATGCCGTCGCGCCGGTCGCCACCAAGGAAAAGACGCTCTACATCGGTTCGATCGCGACGGCCGACGATCTCGGACAGCGCAAACAGAAAACATTTCCCTATATGGTGCGCCCGACCTTCGTGCCGTCGCAGCCCAGCCATCCGCTCGGACAATGGGCTTGCGATCAGGGCTACAAGAAAGTCGTCACCGTCGCGGCCGACTATGCCTTTGGCCATGAGACGCTCGGCGGCTTCCAGCAGACCTTCGAGGATTGCGGCGGCAAGGTCGTCCAGAAGATCTGGCCCCCGATCGGCACCAAGGATTTCGGGCCCTATATCCCCACGATCAAGAGCGATGCCGACGCCATCTTCACGCTGATGGTGGGCCCGATGTCGCTGCAGTTCCCCAAGCAGCTGCGCGCGGCCGGCAACAAGACGCCGATCATCGGCGGCGGCACCAGCTATGACGAGTTCATCCTGCCCAACATGGGCGACAACGTCATCGGCGACGTCTCGTCATTCATGTACAGCGCCGCGCTCGACACCCCGAAGAACGAAGCCTTCGTGAAGAAGTATCGCGCCAAATACGGCAAGGTGCCGTCCTATTATTCGGAGGCCAACTACACCACCGCGCAGTGGATCGACGAGACGATCAAGAAGGCCGGCGGCAAGTTCCCCGGCGCGCTCCCCTTCATCGAGTTGATGAGAACCGTCAAGCTCGACGCGGTGCGCGGGCCCGTCTCGCTCGACGACACCAACACCGTGGTGCAAAACATCTACATCAAGAAGGTCGAGAAGAAGAAGATGTTCGGCTATCCCAAGGCCGAACTCTGGAACACGGTGATCAAGACCTACCCGAACGTCAGCCAGTTCTGGACCTACGACAAGGCGAAGTTCCTGGCGCAACCGGTCTATAGCCGCACCTTCCCGCCCTGCAAATTCTGCGAGTAACGCGCGCGCAAAACATCGCGTGCAAAAAGACCAAGCCCCGGCCTTGCGGCCGGGGCTTTTGCATGAGCGGCGCTGTTGCCGATCGATCAGCGCAGATTGCGCTCAGCCGAGATCGAATACCGAATGGGACGATCCGAACAACCGCACGCTGCCGTTGCGCCACAACGCGTAGAGCAGCGCTTTCATTCCTTCCGCGGATCCCACCAGGCGCCGGGCACGGTCGGCGTGCGTACCTCTGACGCCTTCGGCGCCGGCAATGTCGTAAAGATGGAGAAGGGTCGCGCTTGAAATCAGCGCCAGGTGCGTGAACGCCTGCGGAAAATTACCGAGATGCGCGCCCGACCGCGGATCGATTTCTTCCGCGTAGAGGCCGACATCGTTGGCGTGGCCGAGCAGACGCTCGAACAAATCGCGGGCTTCGGTCGCGCGATCCAAAGCAAGCAGCGCGTCGACCAGCCAAAAGCTGGTGATGAGGAACGCACCCTCGCCGCCGCTGACGCCGTCGTCATTGCGGTAGCGGCGGACAAAATCGCCGTCCCTCAGGTCCCGCTCAATGCGTTTGACCGTTTGCGCGAGAAGCTCGCGCGGGATTGGCAGCCCCAATAACGGGATTTGCAGAAGCGCCGCATCGACCTCCTTCGATCCAAAAGACTGGACGAGATACGGCGGATCGCCGGCGACCCCCTCGGTCAGAATGGCGCTCAGGATCGCGTCCTGCTCACGGCGCCAGATGTCATTGTCGCCGAGCAGCTTGCGCGCGCGGTCGATGGCCACCCAGGCCATGACTTTGCCGTGGGTGAAGTGCCGCGGCTCCGAACGCGATTCCCACAGGCCCTGGTCGGGATTGCGCCACGTGCGGCAAACATGGTCGGCGGAGACGCGCACGGCGCGGCTCTGGTCGGTCGTCATCCGTCCCCCGACGGCGTGCCGCAGCCAGGCCAAATCGAGCACTTCGCCGAGCACGTCGAGCTGGATTTGATCGAAAGCACCGTTGCCGGTGCGTACCGGGCGGCTGTTGGCGTAGCCGTCCAGTTTGTCGTGGATCGTCTCCGGGAGAAAAGGCTCACCGTCGATGGAATACATGATGTGCGGTGTCACGCCGGGGCTCATGCAGCGCCGCATCAGGAAATGGGCAAAGCTCTTCGCCTCGCCCGAGTAGCCCAGAACGCCCAGCGCATACAGCGAAAAACTCGAATCGCGCAGCCAGCTGTAGCGATAGTCCCAGTTGCGCTCGCCGCCGATTTCTTCCGGCAACGAGGTCGTCGGCGCGGCCACGATCGCGCCGGTCGGGGCGTAGGTGAGCAACTTGAGCGCCAAGGCGCTGCGCATCACCTCATCCGGATGGCGGCCGCGGTAGCGGCTGTATTCGATCCATTCCTGCCAGAAGGAGCGCGTAATACTGAGCAGCCGGTCGCCATGCGGCCTTGGATCGGTCAACGGTTCGATCTGGCCCATGACGGCGTATTCGGCCTGGCCGGCGGACAGGTCGAAAGTGATGTCGGCGCCGTCGTCGCCGGTCTCGACCTGTCCGCCGCACCAGATGCTGAAGCCTTTGGCCCGCAGCGCGTTGCCGTCATAGCTGAGCTTGACGGGCGCCATCGCAAAGCCCGGCCCGCGCGGCCGGATACGGCTCTTGAGCCGAACGTGACCGTCGAGCGCTTCGAAGCGGCGCACCAGCCAACACGGCGCGTTGAGCGTGCAATAGTCGTGGATTCCGGCGTCGTGGCTGCGCCCGACCGGCATGAAGTCGGTCACGGCGCCGGTCCCCGTTTCGGTCACGAACACGGTGCGCAGAATGTTGGTGTCGGGCAGATAGGCGCGCGACGTCTTGATGAGGTTTTCGGCCGTCACGTCCCAGAACCCGCCGCGGCGCGCATCGAGCATGCGGAAGAAGACCGGGTCGGCATCGAAGCGCCGCAGGCAGCACCAATCGATGCTGCCGGACCGGCTCACCAGGGCGGCGCCGTGACAATCGCCGATCAAGGCATAGTCGGCGATCGGCGGCTGCGTGTCGTCGCGCGGAATTGCGAACGTGCCTCCGGCTTGCGCAGCGTCTGATAGTGCGGTCATGGGCGAACCGGCCTTTGTGATAATCGGGCAACGGCGATGTGCCGGCCTACTCCGCCGCCTGCTGCGAAGGCGGCTGCACGCTCGCCAGCCCGTCCGCCGCCGTCGCCGAGATCGTCGTGCGCACCATGTGACGCGCTTGTTGCGCCGGCCACGGCCGGCCGCGGTGCATGGTGGCGCGGTTGTCCCACATTACCACGTCTCCGCTTTGCCATCTGTGCACGTAACTCGTGCCCGGCGCGGTCGCTGCCGCCATTAATTCACCGAGCAGCTTGAGCCCTTGCTCCTTCTCCATGCCTTCGATCGCATAAGCGTGCGAGGCAAGATAAAGCGCGCTGCGGCCGTTGGCCGGATTTTTCCACACCATGCGCCAGCAAGTCGGCGGTAGCGCCGCGCGTTCTTCGGGCGACGCCAGACCGGCCGCGATCTGGCCGCGCGAATGGGCGTAGTCGTGCCAGGCGAAAGACTTCGCCAGCCGCTGGCGCAACGGCGGCTCCAGCCGCTCGAAGGCCAGCCGGGTCGAGACAAATTCGGTCTCGCCGCCCTCGGCCGGGATGATGCGCGCCGACAGCACCGACGCGAGCGCCGGCACGCGTTTGAACGTCGAGTTGGTGTGCCAGAGCTG
This sequence comes from uncultured Alphaproteobacteria bacterium, assembly GCA_963814885.1. Taxonomy (GTDB): domain Bacteria; phylum Pseudomonadota; class Alphaproteobacteria; order Rhizobiales; family Xanthobacteraceae; genus Pseudolabrys. The sequence continues at coordinate 449,196 of CAWFEO010000022.1, forward strand.
GTTGGCCTTGTTGCGCATCGCCTTGCGGGAGTCCGGCGCGACCACCTTGCCGTCCTCGCCGATGGTCGAGAGGATCACCAGATTGGTGCCGGTGCCTTGCGAGCCGACCTTGGTCACTTCGAGCGGCCCGAAGCGGCGCGAGTAGGCGATCTGCAATTCGTCGGTCACGTCCTGGTGGCGAAACACCAGCACCGAATGCTCGTCGAGCAGCGCACGCGCCTGCGCATAGGCGGCGTCGTCGGCCGCGACATCGGCCAGTGTCAGCCCACGCAGTTCGGCCGCGAAGCCCGGACCGACCGGAACGACGTCCATGGGCGAGCCCTCCGTGAATTTACAGTTTCGCCCGAATTTCCTCCAAAACCGGCCGGTCGGCAAGCCGCGCGCAGCTCCCGGGCGCCATTGAATTCCGCCCCCCGAGTGCGCATAAGGAGCGATGCTCAAGCCGTTGAGGGGTCGGAATGGTTGACGGGGGCGTGACACGCACGCGCGTGGTCATCGTCGGGGCCGGCTTCGGCGGCATCGGGCTGGGCATCAGACTCAAAAACTCCGGTCTCACCGATTTCGTCATCCTCGAGAAATCGGATTGCGTCGGCGGCGTCTGGCGCGAAAACCGCTATCCCGGCGCCGCCTGCGATGTGCCGTCGCACCTTTATTCGTTTTCGTTCGAGCCGCGCGCTGACTGGCCCGATAAATACGCCAGTCAGGCCGAAATCCTGGACTATCTCAAGCAATGCGCGCGCAAGCACGGTCTCGAGCCGCATATCCGCTATGGCGCGGAAGTCGCCGAGGCGAGCTGGGATGAGGCCGCCAGCAAATGGATCGTGCGCACGCGCGACGGTCAGTTCTTCGAAACCCAGTCCGTGGTCACCGCCACCGGCCAGCTCAGCCGCCCGTCGATCCCGAAATTACCGGGGCTGGAACGTTTTGCCGGCGCGGCCTTTCATTCCGCCGAATGGCCGCACGACTGCGATCTTGCCGGCAAGCGCGTCGCCGTCGTCGGAACCGGCGCCAGCGCCATTCAAATCGTGCCCGCCCTCGCGCCGCTGGCGAGCAAGCTTTTTCTGTTTCAGCGCTCCGCCGCCTATGTGATGCCAAAGCCGGACAAGAAATATCCGCGCTGGCAGATCGCCCTGTTCAAGCGCTTCCCTGCCCTGCTCAAGCTCAGCCGCCTGATCGTCTATATCCAGTACGAACTGAAAGCCTTCGCCTTCGTGACCTGGCGCGCGGCGCTGCGCTTCAAGCGTATGGCTTTCTTCCACAACCTGAAGCGCGGCGTGAAAAACCTCGAATTGCGCGAGCGCCTGATCCCGGACTACCGGCTCGGCTGCAAGCGCATCCTGTTCTCCAACGACTTTTATCCGGCCATGGATCGCCCCAATGTCGAACTGGTGACCGACCCCATCGCCGAAATTCGCAGCGATGCTGTCGCCACTGCGGACGGGACGGCGCGCGACGTCGACTGCATCATTCTCGCCACCGGATTTGCGGCCACCGATTTTCTGGCGCCCATGAATGTTATCGGGCTCGGCGGCAGGAATTTGCAGCAATCCTGGAGCAACACCGGGGCACAAGCGCATCTCGGCATGACGGTCGCGGGCTTCCCGAATTTCTTCATGCTCTATGGCCCCAATACCAATCTCGCGCACAACTCGGTCGTCTATATGATCGAGAGCCAGATACACTACGTGATGGCTTGCCTGGCGCGCCTCTGCCGCGACGAGATCCGCACCATCGAGGTCAAGAAGGATATCCAGGACCGCTACAATGCCCAGCTTCAGCGGCGCCTTGAAAAGGCGACCTGGTCGAAAGGCTGCACCAGCTGGTACCTCACCGCGGCGGGGAGGAATGTCGCGAACTGGCCCGGCTATTCGCTCGAATTCCGCATGCGAACCCGCGCGCCGAACTGGGCCGACTATGCTGTGCAATAGCGCGGCGTACGTTCCGGCCGGCGCCCGCGAGTGGCTGGCCGCGATGATCCTGCGCCCGGCGATACGGCTGGCGGTGGCGCCGGTCTTGTCGCCGGCCGTGCCGCTCGCGTCGCAGCGCCGCCGGCTACGTCAGGTGACGCGCATGCTGCGGCCGGCGAGCGAAGTGGACATCGCGCCCGGCACGCTCGGCGGCGTCTCGGGCGAATGGTTGCGGCCGCGCCGCCCGGCAGAAAACGCGGCGGCGTCGATCCTCTATCTGCACGGCGGCGCCTATTGCATCGGATCGCCCGCCACCCACCGCGCCATCACGTCACATCTCGCCCGCGCCGCCGGCCTGCCGGTCTTTGCCGCCGATTATCGCCTGGCGCCCGAGCATCCCTTCCCGGCGGCGCTCGATGATGCCGTTGCCGCCAGTCGCGCCTTGTCCGAGACGGGCGCGCTCGCGATCGCCGGCGACTCCGCCGGCGCCGGCCTTGCCTTGGCGGCCGCGCTGGCGCTGCACCAACAGCAAGCGGCGGCGCCCGCGGCGCTGGTCTTGCTGTCGCCCTGGGTCGATCTGACAATCTCCGCGCTTGCGGCCACGGCGCCGGGCGAAGTGATATTGAACGCGGCCTGGCTCGGCGCCTGCGCCCAACACTATCTTGCCGTCCAGGATGCAAAGACGCCGCTGGCCTCACCGCTCTTTGGCGATTTGCGCGGGTTGCCGCCGGTACTGATCCAGACCGCCCCGGACGAGCTGTTGCACGGCGAAGCGCTCAAGCTCCACGACGCACTCGACAAAGCGGGCGTGAGCGTGCGCTGCGAAATCGTGCCGGACCGTTGGCACGAATTTCAGCTGCACGCGCACCTGCTGCCGAGCGCCAGAATGGCGATCGAACGGGCGGCGGCGTTTATCGTCTCCAACACGGCGCCGCGACGTTAGCGCAAGCGACTTATGCCGCGTGCAGCGCCTCGAGCTCCGGCATCAACACGACGCTTTCCTGCTCATTGGGGTCGGTGCGCGCGATCACGGCCGTGCACGGCTCGGTCTGGCTCATGTTGTAGGGCAGATGCGGCATGTCGGCGGGGATATAGACGAAGTCGCCCGCCCGCACCGCCATATGCTGCTCGAGCCGCTCGCCGTAATACATCGCGGCCTCGCCGCTGAGCACGTAGATCGCGGTCTCATGGTGTTCGTGCTTGTGCGCCTTGGCGCGCGCGCCCGGCGGCATGGTGAGCAGTTGCATGTGAATGGCCGACGCGCCCACCGTCTCGGCGGAAACGGCGGGAGCGTAGGTAAAGCCCTGCTTGCCGATAAACGGTGCGCTCGCGCGCAGCGTCTTGCACACCGCGGGCTGCGCGCGTGTGGCGGTATTGGGTTGGGACATGGTGAATCTCCTTTGTCCCATTGTAGCGCCATCCGTCGAGTCGCGAAACGCCGCGCGCCGACACTGAACCGCCGCACCACGCGGTCTGCCGGTCGTCTTTGATTAAACTTTGGTAATTTCGCGCGCCGGTTTCTACTCGCCCGCCACCACCACGGTTTCGGAACGCGCGCGCGGGCGGCGGATAAACTGACTGATGAATACGCCCACAAGGATGATCGCGCCGACGGCGTAGGTCTCGTAGAACAGCTTCTCATTGATGCCGAGGAAAAAATCGATCATGCGGTCGACCGGCAGCAGCAATATTGCCGCGGCCAAGCCCGACATGGTCCGCTCGGCGGACGTCGTGGGGCAAAATGCGAAACTTTCCAGGAATATTGCCCACGCCACTACGCCTAATGTCGCGCCGACAATCGTCACGACGATGTCGACCGTCGAGCCGTCGAGCAGGATCGGCGTATAAATGAACATGATCGGCATGATGAAGATCATCGAGGCGATCTTGGCCGCCTGGAAGCCGGTCTTGACCGGATCGCCACCCGAGATCGCGCTGGCCGCGTAGGCCGCGAGCGCCACCGGCGGCGTCACCGCGCTCACCACGGCGAGCCAGTAACTGATCATGTGGGCGGTCAGCGCCGGTACGCCGAGCTGGGCGAGCGCGCCGACCGCGAAGATGGCGAGGATGACGTAGCTCGCCACGATCGGCAGGCCCATGCCGATGACATAACCGGCCACGATCACCCAGAAGATGGTGATCGGCAACAGCCCGAAGCTCCACACCACCAGCAGCTGGGAGACTCGGCCGGGAAGGTCGCTCTGCGTCGCGCTCGACAGCAGGATGCCGAGCACGCCGGCAATGCAGCCGACCATCAGCGTGTTGCGGGCGCCCGCTTCCAGCGAGGTCCAGATGTTCTTGATGAGCTCGATGACGATACGCGACAGGCAGCGGCCGGCGCCGTCACTCGGTTCGCCGGGCGGCGCGTCGGCCGCCATGCCCGTATAGGGAATGGCATCCATTTGGGCTGCGCTGTTGGCGGTGACGATTTCGCCCAGCTTGAGCACGATGAATAGGGCGATCGTCCAGAAACCCGCCCCGCCGATCGTGAGGCCGCGATAATCGGCGGCAAACCAGGTGAACGGCGGGCCGATATCGAGCCCGAAGAAATAGACGAAGACGCCGAACAGCAGCGATAGGGAAAGAAAGTACTTCCAACTCGTCCCCGATCGCGGCGTGCGTACCGCCAACAAGAGATCGACGATCCGGAGCATGACGATCAGCGCGATGGTTTTGCCGGCGGCCAGGAACGGCGAGTCGCCGATCACCAGGAAATACACCATGGCCGGAATCGGCAGCAGCAGGTGCAAGCGCGGAACGACACGGCTCCACGGCGGCAGTTCGCTCGCCGACACACCGTGCAGGCCGTAACGGGCGGCGCGCAAATAGACGATCAGCCCGACGGACAGGTAGTAGAGCAGCGCCGGCACCAGCGCGATCTTGACGATGGTGAAGTAGCTGGTCTCGGTCAGCTCCGCGAGCAGGAAGGCGCCCGCCCCCATGATCGGCGGCATATAGGCGCCGCCGGTGGAGGCCGCCGCCTCGACCGCGCCGGCGAATTCCGCGCGATAGCCGACGCGCTTCATGAGCGGGATCGTGAAAGTGCCCGTCGTCACCACATTGGCGACGCCCGAGCCCGAGATCATGCCGAACAAGCCGCTGGAGGTGACCGCCGCCAGGCCGGGGCCGCCGGTGCGCTGCCCGGTCAGCCGGTAGGCGGCGTCGATGATCAGCGACCCAAGGCCGGTCTTTTCCAGAAACGCGCCCAGGATCACGAAGATGACGATGTAGGTCGCGAACACCTCGATGATAATGCCGGTCATGCCGTCGGTGGAAATAAACAGGAATTCCATGACGCGCTCGACCGAGAGGCCGGCGTGCAGCAGCAGCCCGGGCATGGACTGGGCGATCGGCTCGAACGAATAGATGAAGAACATAAAACCGATCAACGGAATAATCGGCCCGACGATGCGGCGCGCGATCTCGAAGCTCGCCGCCGTCAGCATGCCCGAGAAGCAGATGACGGGCGCGACGACCGGCCCGCCGATGCGTTCGGTCAGGGTGGTCAGATTGGTGATCCACCACAGGATCGCCCCGGAGGCGCCGGCGAGAAACAGCAGATCGGAGAGCGTAAGGCTCTCGGATATTTTCGCGCGCGAGGCTTCGTAGACGTAAACGGCAACGCCCAGCAGCGCGCCAACGCCCGCGAAGATCCACGTTTGGTCGTCGGAGAATTTCCGCCACAGTTCGACGTGGTTGAAAAACTGCCAGTCCACCCAAATTCCGATGGCGCCGCAGAGCACCACCAGATCGGTCAGCGCGAAGAATTCGTCGAGCCACACGAAACCTTCGCGCAACGGCCGCTTGCGGCTCTTGTAGAGCAGCAGCGAGAGCACGGTCACGCCGAGCAGAAACGTTCCCTTGAAATATTGGGTCGCGGGCGAACCGAAAAACGCGACATAGATAAAGAAAACCGAGAACGCGACCGCCACGATCGAAAGCGCTACGCGGGGAATTCCCGTCACGCCACGCGGCTGGACCATCTCGTCGCTGACGAGGCCCACCTTCATCAGGACCGCAAGTGCGCCGTTCGCCATGTCGACCCGCCCAGCCAAACTGGTCGTGAAATCGCGCCAATACGCGTTGTCTATTCAAGGCAAGGATGCGGAAGGGATCAACCCCTCCCGCATCCTTGATCGTGCGTCGCCGCTACCGAAGCGGCGAGATTCTTATGAGCCTTCGTAACCCTTCACGAGATCTGCCGGCACCTTGCCGCCGTGCGCTTTCCAATACTTCGCGGCGGCCGGATGGATGTAGATCTTGTGCGCCTCGAGCGAGTCGAAATTGCCGCTCAACGAACCCCAGTACTTGGCCGTGCTGGCCAGCTTCTTCAGGTTCTTGGGGTCGGCGATGGTGTTGAGCATGTCGTACACGGCCTGGTCCGACATTTTCTTGCTGACGATCCACCACACGTCGTAGCCGATGGTGAGCGCCGGCTTGTCCATGCCCTTCACGTCCTTCTGCACCGGGATGGTCGTCGGCGCATAGAACTTGAACTTGGTGGTCAGCAGCTTTTGCTCTTCCGGCGTCAACGAGATGTAGCGCACCGGCTTGGTGAGCGAGAGCTGGGTCAGCGCCGGGATCTTGTAGGGAACACCGGCCGAGCAGAACACGTCGATCTGGCGGTCGCCGAGCGCGCGCGCGGAGGCCGAAAAGTCCATGTAGCGCTGCTTGATCTTGTCCATGAGACCGAGCGCGGTGAACATCTTGACGCAGTTGGCGCTCGAGCCCGATCCCTTGTTCAACAGGCTCACCACCTTGCCCTTCATGTCGCTGAACGACTTGATCGGGCTGTCGGCCAGCACGGCGATGATCTGCATCTGCTGACGCACGTTGGCGATGACGCGGAAGTCCTTGTTCGGGCCGTCTTTCTGGAAGTTGCCGACGCCGTACCAGGATTCATAGACCTGCGGAATGTGCGCCCAGCCGGACGCCAGTTCCTGCAAACGCACCTTGCGGGCGTTGTCGACCGAACCGGCGGTCGGCGTGTACTGGAACGTATATTTGCTGCCGAGTTCCGCCGACAGCAATTGCGTCGCCGCACTCCAGGACGGGTGCCACGCCCCGCCCGACGGGCCGCCACCCATGCGGTAGACTTCGCCTGCTTGCGCCGCGGTCGCCATGGCGAGCGCGGACGCACCAACAATCAATGCTCGGAAAAGCATCGCCTTAGTCCTCCCTGCTGTTTTCACGGTCTGGACTGCCTTATTGCGGCAGTTCTCTTTGTCGTGACGCAAGAATGGCAGCTTTAGCCGACAGAAACAACGGCTTATATGCCGCGGTTGAAAGTCTGACTGTTGCGAAAACCCAGTCGGCGCGGCGCTGAGGACTGCTATGAAAGGCATATCGATTAAGAATGACGTTGCGCTGCAAAATAAAATTCAAGAACCTGCATATTTCGCATGGCGACACAATGCGCGCATCTTACGCAACGCAAACTTATGGTCGCTGAGCGGATTTCTACGCGATCGCCGCCGCCGCTCTAAAGCGCCGGCACCGGCATGGCCGGCGCAGCCGCGCCTGACGGCGGCCCGGCGGTATCGCTTTCCAGCTTGCCGTCGCGCAGCCGGAAAATATGGTCGAAGCGATCGAGGATCATCTCGTCGTGGGTGACGACGATGATGGCGGCGTCCTGCTCGGCCGCGATCCGGCGCAGCAGGTCCATCACGATGCGGGCGCGCGCGGAATTGAGCGGCGCCGTCGGTTCGTCGGCGAGAATAATGCGCGGGTGGTTGGCGAGCGCGCGGGCGATCGCCACCCGCTGGGCTTCGCCGCCGGAAAGCTGCGCCGGCATGGCGTGTTTGCGGTGGCCGACGTCGAGATATTCCAGCAGTTCGACCGCGCGCTTGCGCGCCGGCGCCGAGCCGTAGCCGGCCAGATTGAGCACCACCGCGACATTGTCGGTGCCGTCAAGAAACGGCAGCAGATTGGGGTACTGGAAGATAAAGCCAACCTTGTCGAGCCGCAGCCGCCGCAAGTCGGCGCGCAGCCAGTGCTCGTCATAGACCGCTTCGCCATCGAGCGTAACGCGCCCGCTGGTCGGCTCGATAATGCAGGCGATGCAGTGCAGCAGCGTGGTCTTGCCCGAGCCGCTCGGCCCCATCAGACCGACCACCTGGCCGGGATAAACGTCCATATTGATATCGATCAGGGCGTCGACCCGTGCGCTGCCCTCCCCGAAATGCTTCGAGAGATGTTCCACGCACACGACCGGTTTTGCGCTTGCGTCGGCCATGGCGCTAGCCCGAAGATGTCAGCGCTTCGGCCGGGTTCACCTTGAGCGCCAGCCTTATGCCGAGCGTGCTGGCGGCCAGGCAGACCACGACGGTGATGACGAACACGACGCTGACGCTGGTCGGGTCGAGCACAAGCCGGCGCGGGAAATACGGCCGGAACACCACCACCAGCAGGAGCCCGGTGAAGTAGCCGAAGATGCCCATGGCCAGCGCCTGCTGCACGATGAGGCCGATGATGGTGCGGTCGGGCGCGCCGACAAATTTGAGCGTGGCAATGGAGCGCACCTTGTCCATGGTCAAGGTATAGACGATCAGCGCGATGATCACCGCCGACACGATCACCAGCAGCGTCATGATCAAGCCCTGCTGCTTGCGCGCCCGCTCGATCACGAACTTGCTCAGCAGCGTCTCCTGCTGATCCTGGGTTAGCGCCGTGAGATGTTTCCAGCGCGTGAGCGCCGCGGCAACTTCGTTGACCGGGACATAGGGCGAGACCTTGGCAATGACGGCGTTGATCTGGTTGTTGGTTTCACCCGCCCCGCCGCGCGCGCTTTCGCGCCGCGCCGCCGGCGGCGCCAGCTCGAACTGCAAGGCCTGCGCATCGCGCAGCGTGATATAGGCCACCGGATCGCCGGAAGACGTGACCTCGTCATGCATCAGGCCGACCACAGTGAAGTTGTGGCCGTGCGAGCCCAGTGGCACTTGCTCGCCGAGCCCGATCCCCGCCCGCTGGTCGACGACCATTTCATAATGATCGCGCAGGATTTCGCGTCCCGCCGCCAGGCTGCGCGGGCCGCCCGGCCGCCCCGGCTCGAAGCCGATCAAGAAAATGCGCAGCGGCTTGCCGTTGAGCTGGGTCTGCACCGATTGGTAGGTGACGGAGCCGGCGCGCTCCACGCCATAGACGCGGCCGACCAACTCGCGGGTGTCGCCGGGGATGCGCGAGGATTCGGCGAACGGCCCGTTGGTGCCGGCTTCGACCACCCAGAGATCGGCATTGGCCGCGCGCGCCTGCCGCAGCGCGTCGTCGATCAGCCCGCCATAGACGCCGGTGATCATGATGACGATGCCGAGCAAAAGGCTTAAGCCGAAATTGGTCAGCGCGAAGCGCAGCAGATTGTGCTTGATGTCGCGATAGGCAAGATTTATTGCTTCGGCTCGCTGGCAATTTTTGCGGCCCGGCCATCGCGCAAGCCCGAACGCAATTTCGTGACCACCATGACCTTTTCCGGCACGCCGCCGGTGATTTCATAGCGGCCGTCGAGCAGCCGGTGGCCGAGCTTCACCTCGCGCTGTTGCAGATGGCCGTCCTCGACGGTCCAGACCGTGCCGTGATCTTTGGCGAGGCCGACGATCGCAGCCTGCGGCACCAGCAAGGCCTGCGCCAGCCGCACCGTGGTGATATAGACCTCGGCCTGCTCGCCGAGATTGGCATTGGCCGGTATGCGGTCGAATGCGACTTCGATGCGGCGTTCTTCGTTGACGCGGTCGCTCTCCGGCTCGATGCGGGCCACCTTGCCTTTGAGATGCACGCTCGGATGCGAGCGCAGCACGATCTCGGCCGGCTGGCCGACCTTGATCCCGCCGGCTTTGCTCTCGTCGATGAACGCCAGCACCCAGATCGTTTTCGGATCGATCAACGTGAACACCGGCTCGCCGGAACCGAGCGCCGCGCCGAGTTCCTTCAGCCGCGCCGTCACCATCACGTCGTAGGGGGCCGTCAAGGTATGGAAGTCGAGCGTCGCCTGCTCCTGCTGTTGTTGCGCCTTGGCGTCGCCGATCCCGGCTTCCGCCACCCGAATTTCGCTTTTCGCCAGATTGACGTCGGCAAGGGCGGTGTCCTGCGCCGCCTGCGCGGTTTCCGCCGTCTCGACCGACGCGCTATTGGTTTGCACCAGCTTTTGCCGGCGTTCACTGATCCGCTTGGCATTGTCATAGCCGGCCAGCGCCTTTTGCACGCTGGCATTGGCCTTTTCGAGATTGGCCTGGGCTTGCTGGACGGTTGCCGCGGCCCGGGCGGTGCGCGCTTGCTGTTCCCGGGCGTCGAGACGGGCGAGCACCGTGCCCTTGGCGTGGCGTTCGCCGACATCGGCCCGCAGCTCGACCAGCACGCCGGCAACCTTGAAGCCGACCTTGGAGGTGACGCGCGCTTCGACGGTGCCGAGCCCGAACACCCGCACCGGCACGTCGCGGGCGGTGCTGGCGACCTCGACCTTGACCGGGCGCAGGAAAACGCTCCAGCCGCCAAAAGCGGCGGCGGCCAAAACGACGAGTCCGATGGCGAGCGGGACGATGCGTTTCACGGCCATGGCATCCCTTTGGAAAGGCCTTGCACAACCATGCGTATAGGCCGGCCCGTGCCGCGGCATTGATTGGAATCAATATGACGGCCGGCGCAGATTCTGCCAGTTCATCATGACAGCCGGACCTGGGGCCCGGCTATGACCGGGATCATAGCTCGCCGGCGCGGTCAGCCGCCGGCCTGCCAGCGGCCGATGGCGCCGACCGGGTAGATGAGCTGGATGATATTGAGCGTCAGGTTGTCACGGATCATGAACCCGACGAAGGCTTCCAGCACGATCGCCAGCGCCACGCTCGCCCACACCGGCGCCCGGCGCGCGAACACGAAGCCAGCCATGGCCATCAGCGTGTCGCAGACCGAATTGAGCACGCTGTCGCCGAAATAGCCGTTGGCCAGCGCCTGCTGGCGGTAACGGTCGATGATGAACGGCGTGTTCTCGAGAATTTCCCAGCCGGCTTCGAGGCCGACCGCGAGCGCAAAGCGCAGCGCCACCGGCGCGCGCGGAAATATCAGCCAGAGCAGGAAATAAAAACCGATGCCGTGAATGATATGCGAGAAGCTGTACCAGTCGGTGATCTGCTGCGAATTTTCCGGGCCGCTCACCGTGCCGACCCACAGCTTGACGGTGCCGCAGGTGCAGATCGTCGGTTGCCCCATGGCGTAAAGCACGGTGGCCTGCAGCGCGACCAAGCCCGCGGCGATCAGCATACAGGTCGCGAGCGGCGCCCGCTCGAACCCTTGCCTGATTGCGTCGCGCCAATGCGTGAGCATTTGAATTCCGGCCCATTAGGTCGACAGGAAGATATGGGGCAAGACCACCGACACCGCGTAATAGAACCAGTGCACGATATAGGAATAGGCCAGGCCGTTGGGAACGCGCAGGATCAGATACGGGAAAAGTAAGCCGAACGCGGTGGCCGAGATCATGAAGCGGATGACGTAGCCGATCGGCACGCCGCCGAACGCCAATAGAGACATGCGCCGCTCCGAAGGCGAGCGCGCAGTACACGGAAATCTTGCGCAGGCTGAATTGCTCGGCCGCCAGCGCCAGCACGAGCGCCACCACCAAGAGCTGCTGGAAAAGAATGTCGATGGACTTCGGAAGAAAATACGCGGGCGTGGCGAACACGACTTCCGGCGGGTTCCACGACTCGCGCCAATTGACCGTCGGCAGCAGCGGCAGCACATAGGCCGCAAACAACAGGCAGCCGGCGAAAGCCAGCGACCACACCACATAGCTGACGAGCGGGCTCTGGAACGTCGCCCAGCGCCCGTATTGCGGCCAGGTGGCATAGAGCGGCCAGAAGGTGATGACCGCAATGCCGATCCAGAACGCGTAGTAAAGCGCGACCGCGACCGACCCGCTGTTGTAGTCCGGCACGACGCCGAGCGCCGGCAGCAGGAAATAATAGCCCGCGTCGGAAACGGTCCAGATCGCCGCGATTTGCGCGATCCGCCGCAGCAGTTGCGCGTTCTGCGCGATCAGCGTGCCGATGGGTAGGCGGTCGGACACAGGGCGCATCCCGGATGAGCGGTTGGCCGTGCAATCGATCGTGCCACGCGGCCGCTGGCGGGGCCAGCGCGCCCGGCGCCCTACTCCGCCGGGATCGGCGTCGCCGGCGCGGTGGGCGCGCCCGCCGCCGCCGAGTGCGTGGCCGGACCTCTCAGCACGCGTTCCTCCATGGCGATCAGGAACACCATGGCGAAGCCGAGCACCAGGATGCAGGCCAGAAAGACGAAGCGGAAGGCGTGCGCGAGTGCCGGCGCCGAGGCCGTGCGCGCGAGATTCTCCATGGAGGCCCCGGTGTCGCCGCCCAGGCCGCCGAGCACGATGGCGCCGAGTATGGCCACCACCAGCGCGGAAAACAGCCGGCGGAAGAAATTGGCGGTGGCGGTGGCCACCCCCATCTGGTGCTGCACCACCGCGTTCTGCATGCACACGGTGGAGACCGGGAAAACGCTGCCCAACCCGCCACCGGCGATGGCGAGCAGGGCGAGCACCGCGGACATCGGCAGCTCGGCCGGCCAGATCGCCAGCACGCCCAGTGCCAGGATCGCAATGGTGAGCCCGGTGAGCGGGATCCATTTGTAACGGCGCAAGTGCACCATGGCGCGACCGGTAATGGTGGAGAGCGTCACCGTCATGGCCATCTGCGGAATCAGCGCCAGGCCGGACTGCCCGGCGGACAGATGCAGCATCGTCTCGAAATAGAGCGGCATGACGATGGTCATGCCGACCAGGGTGCCCATGACGCAGGCCCCGGCAAGCGCTGCCGTACGCACCACGGGGTTGCCGAGAACGCTGAGTGGCAGGAACGGCTCGCGCGCCGCCATCAGCCGCCAGCCGAACAAGACCCACAGCGCGGCGGAGATCAACAGCAGCGCCGCCGTCGGCGCCGAGATCCAGTCGAACTTGCGCCCACCCCAAGAGAGCGCCAGCAGCAACGCCACCGATGCCGCCATCATCAAGAGCGCGCCGATGATATCCAGTTCGTGCTTGCGCGGATGAAACGGCACGCGCTTGAGCACGTGCGAAGTCATGGCGAGCGCCGCCAGGCCGAGCGGCAGGTTGATCCAGAAGATCAGCGACCAGTCGAGATATTCGGTGAGCAGCCCGCCCAGCACCGGCCCGGCGATCGAGGAACTGGCGAACACGCCGGCGATATAGCCCTGGTAGCGGCCGCGCTCGCGCGGGGACACGACGTCGGCGATGATGGTCTGCGCCAGCGCCATCAGCCCGCCGCCGCCCATCCCCTGCAGCGCGCGCGCGAATATCAGCGCGGTCATGTTTGGCGCCAAGGCACAGGCCAGCGAGCCGGCGACGAAGATGCCGATGGCGATCAGCATCATGGCGCGGCGGCCGTGGATGTCGGACAATTTGCCGTAGAGCGGCGTCACCGCGGTGCCGGTGAGCAGATAGGCGGTGACCACCCAGGCCAGATCGCCGAGATCGCCGAAATGCCGGCCGATGGTCGGCAAGGCGGTGGCCACGATGGTCTGGTCGAGCGCGCCCAGGAACATCGCCAGCATGACGCCGAACAGGATCGGCAGCACCTCGCGGTGGCTGAGCAGGCGCGGCGCGGGCTTTGCCGTCGCGGCGGCGTGGCTTTTGGATTTGGGCTTGGGACTCATGCGGGCATCCTGGCGCGCGTTGATGCCGCGCCGGCAGGCTTAATGCAATGGCCGGCGGCGCGGGGGTGGTATGAGCGCCGGGGCCGCGCCAAAGTGGCTTGCATCCCGGGGAACCCCATCATGCGGCGCACCGTCGGCCTCGCTTTGCTGCTTGCGTTGACCGCGCCGGCCGCTGCGCGCGACCCGCCCCGCAACCCGCCCAAAGGCTTCGTCTATCTGCGCGACGTGGCGCCCGGCATCGCGCAGGACATGCGCTATGCAACCGACGACAATTTCACCGGCCATCCCCTGCCCGGCTATGAGGCTGGCGAATGCGTGCTGCGGCGCGCCGTAGCGCAAGCGCTCGCGCGCGTGCAAGCCGATCTCGCGCGCGATCATCTTTCTCTCAAGGTCTACGACTGCTACCGGCCGGCGCGCGCCTCACGCGCCTTCTGGCGCTGGGCCAACGACCCGCGCAGCGGCGGCGTCAAGCGCTTCTATCCGCACGTGCCGAAATCCGAATTGTTCGCGCGTCGCTACATCGCCGCGCATTCGCGCCATTCGGCCGGCATCGCGGTCGATCTCACGCTCATCGCGCTGCCGGCCCGGCACGTCGCCGCGTTCGAGCGTTCCGCGCATTACGGGCCCTGCACCGCGCCGGCGGCGAAACGCGCGCCCGACAACTCGCTCGACATGGGCACCGGCTTCGATTGTCTCGACGTGAAGAGCACCACCCGCAGCGGCAAGGTCACGCGCGCGCAGCGCCATTGGCGCGACCTGCTCAAGGCCGCCATGAGCGCGCACGGCTTCCGCAATTATTTCCGCGAATGGTGGCACTACGAATTCTCGGGCGCGCCGCAGCGCGCTTACGATTTCCCGATTGAGCCGCGCGGCCAGCACTGAGCGCTGCGACACTCACGCTTTCCCTCTCCCCTTGTGGGAGAGGGTGGCGAGCGCTGTAGCGTGAGCGAAGCGCGAGCCGGGTGAGGGGGCAACGCTTCAATCTGACAAATACCCCCCTCACCCGCCCTCGCTTCGCTCGGGCACCCTCTCCCACAAGGGGAGAGGGTAAAAGAGTTGATGCCGCCCGCTCGTGAAAACCTTCGCAGCGGCAGCTATGCCTGCGCCTGGCGATCCGGCCCGGCCGACTTTGTCTGTTCCGCCTCTTCCTGCTCGCGCGCGCGCTCCGCATCGACGAGCGCATGGATGCGTCGCGCGAGCCTCTCGCGGAAGGCGTCCATATCCTCCGGCAGGTCATCCTCGTCCTTGCGCGCGGCGCCCGCATCGCCGGCCGGCGACAGCGCCACCAGCCCGCGCAACGACTGCACCAGGCTCGCCAGCATGCGCAGGTCGCGCTCGCGTTCGGGCGTGGCGGCGGCGGGCCGCGCCAGCCGCTGCTCGATGTCGAGCGCGGCGCGCTCGGCGGTGCGGGTGAGCCGCGCCAGGAGCGAGGCGGTGCTGGCGGCCAGCGGCTTGCGGCGCTTGCCGAGCACGGCGCGCCGGCGCGGGATCGGCGGCAGCATGCGCGCGCCCGCGTCATCGCCGCCACCGGCCGCCGGTTGATCGGTTGTCGGCCCTAAACCGACCGCCGGTTTACCGGTTGTCGGCCCTAAGATATGGCCCGCCGTCGAGCCAGTAATAGAGCGTGCCGTGGCTCATATTGCCGGCGGCGAGACAGCGCGCGACGGTGAAGCCTTTTTGTACATGTCCCGCGCGCGCTCGATCTCGGCCATGGTGGGCGCGCGTAAGGGGTCGGGGGTGATGTCTTTGGGGTGAGGCATGGGTGTCCATCGTGCGCAGGCACGGCCAGCACCCGTTCGTCCCCGCGAAAGCGGGGACCCAGAGCGGCAAGCGCTTGACGTGCGGGAATTTGGGGAGCGTGCAGGAAAGCTAGCGGCGCAGCGTCACGCTGTCAAGGATTATTTTCCTGATATAGCGGCGCGCCTATTCGGCCGGGTGGCGCCGTTGTTCGCGCCGGTCCAGCCAACCCGTGAGCCAGTAGACGCCGAGGGCAAGGCAAAAAACGAGGAACGGAGACGCCAGCACGTAAATCTTGAGGAGTTCAATTTCATGCGGGGTCATTCGCGCAATCTCCTTAGAACCGTTCTGCCGATCACATGTATGCCCGTCCCCAAGCCAAGACAACCGAGCGCGAGTGCGATCATATATTGGAGACCTATTCCAAGCGGCGTGAGGCCGTACAACAGCGCCGCCGCGGGCGCGAAGAATCCGGCTGCGATAAGCGCGGTGGCGAGCGCATTGAACCAGCTCGCTGTCAGCTTGGTGCGCTCATTGTGAACCAGGAACATGGGACGCCCCACACGCGCGAACCATCAACGCCCCTTCGGATGCTCGCGCCGCACGCCCTTGAACTTGGTGCCGTCCTGCTTCACGTCCATGAAGCGGCCGCTGCCAGCGTCGCGCTTCACCCGCTGCTCGGTCTTGGGATTGAAAGTTTGCGAACGATCACGCACCGCGCCGTTGCGGTGCCTGTCGCCCTTGGGCGGATTGGTCGCCATGGCCGGCTCCTGGCTGATCGTCACCGCGCCGTCGGGAAAGCGCGCCGCGATTTCGAGCGTGCCACCCAGCGCCTCGACATAGCGGCGCAGGTTGCTCACATACATGTCGCTGCGGCGCTCGATCTTGGCGACCGCCGGCTGGCCGACGGCGAGCTTGCGCGCCAATTTCTCCTGCGAGACCGCACGGGCCTTGCGCAGCGCGTGCAGCGTCAACGCCGTATTCAGGGCCGCCGCCTTGTCCTCGATCCGCGCCTTGCGCGCGGCGGGCAGGCGCTTGGTCAATTCGCGGAACGGTTTGTGTCCGGTCATCTGATCTGTCCTTCGCGTCTCAGCTCGTCGAGATAGATATCGTAGAGTCGGTCGGCGCGCGGGATCATGCGCTCATAAAACCGATCGTCGCCGGTCTTGTTGCCGCCGATGAGCAGAATGGCGGCGCGGCGCGGATCGAAGGCGTAGAAAATGCGCAACGGATCGCCTCCGCTTTGCACGCGCAGTTCGCGCATGTGGCCGTGCCGCGAGCCGGCGACCGCCGACGAATAAGGAAACGGCAGGCGCGGTCCTCGCTGCTCCAGCACGGCAACCACGGCCGCAATATCGTCCTGCGCGCCCACTCTCAGCGTTTCCCACCAGGCGCCGAATTCCTCGGTGTACTCGACCCGCCAAGACAAAATATTCCATCGATGGAATAGAGGCAAGAGCGCTTGAATTTATTGGCTTTTAAAACCTTAGTTCTTGTTTTGTTCTATCATAAACCGCACGTTTGTCAACGATTTTCGGCTCGCCGTGAAGATCATCACAGGGCGTCAAAGCTCATCTGGCCGGCGGCGAGACAGCGCGCGACGGTGAAGCCTTGCGCGTACATGTCGCGGGCGCGCTCGATCTGGGTCCTGGTGGGTGCGCGCTGGGGGTCGGGGGTGATGGAGGGAGGATGGGGCATGATGGACGGAATATAATCCTTCGGCTCCAAGCCGTCAAGGATTTAATTCCTAATTCGGTTCGCCGATATCTGCATACAAATACCGCTGAAACCCGACGAACGTATCCAGGATTTTCGGGCCTTCGCCTAACTGAGCGATCGCATCAGCGACTGTATGATATCTAAGTTCGAGCAAGCTGCCGAGCTTGTCCTGGTCCAGTTCTTCGACCCCCTGCTTCACGTATTGACCCAAAACGAAATCCAGGAACTCCTGCAACGGTCCGTCATATTTCGCGAAAATCTTACTCCTGTGCTCTTCCACGCGCTCTGAGCGCGTGATCGGGGCAAGCGCAAAAGCGCGCCTGAAGTTTCTCGGCATAGGCCTTTACCTGTCCGACACCTTCGGTGTCCCCTTTGTCGCGCGCCTTGGCTTCGATCACCGCCAGCTTGTGGTTGCGGAAGGTGAGAACGTAATCGGCGATCTCGTTCTTGCCGCGCCGCCCCGCGCCTTCGATGCGGCCCGGGCAGATGGTCTCGCGGCGCACCCGGCTGTCCGCCACCACACCCCAACCCGCGTCCCGCAGCACGGGGTCGATGAGTTCGGCGCGGGTCTCGGCCTCGTTCATGCGGCGACCTTCCCTTGGCCCGGATGTGATATTAAGCTACGGCGGCGCGGGTCGCCGGCAGCGGAGCCAGACATGAAGATCAAAGCAATCGTCCACGATGCGGAGGAAGGCGGCTTCTGGGCCGAGGTCCCCGCCATTCCCGGCTGCGCCACGCAGGGCGAGACCATGGACGAGCTGATGCGCAACCTGCATGAGGCGATCGAGGGCTGCCTGTCCGTCGATGTCGCCGAGCCGAAGCCCGGCGGCAAGCAGCGCATCCTGGAAATCGCCGTATGAAGGTGGTTTCCGGCCGCGACTTCGCTCGCATCGTCGAGCGGCGCGGCTGGCGGCTGCTGCGGGTCGCCGGCAGTCATCACATCTACGGCAAGCAAGGCAGCGTCGTACGCCTGTCGATCCCCATCCACGGCAACCGTCCGCTCAAGACCGGCCTGCTGCGGCATCTGGCGAAGCTCGCGGAGGTCGAGGACGAATTGAGTTGAGGCGTTCATTCCGCCGCCTCCTTGATGGCTTGCGACGGCGGCGCGGTCAGTTCGCCGGAGAAGGCTTTTTGCAGGATGGATTGCCGGAGGTCAGAGATTTGCAATAATCTCAATTCGTACTTTTCATCCAACCGCTGCGTCTCGTCCAATAAGTCGTCGAGTTGCCTAGCAATTTTGTCCTGCTCGTCGAGCGACTTGGGGAAGCTGAGAGCTATTTCGCCGAGCTTTGTTGGGGATGTGTGACGAACCTTCACCCCCGATGCACTATCGTGCGCCGCTTGCCGAAAATGCTTGGTGTTGAAGGCGTGGAAGAAAAATCTGTTGGACCACTGAGTGCCCGGCTTTAGTTTTACCAGACCTAGACGCTGGTTATGCAGGAACTTGTTATCCTCGGGCACAATGATTGAACTACCTAACAGCCCCGCTGCCTGCTCCGTCATTGCAATAAGAAAGTCGCCCTTTTTAAGGATGAACCCGTCTGGAATCTCCCCAACGTAAAATTTCTGCTTCTTGGCCTGCACCCGGTTCCGAAGACACCAAGTTTGGTGTGACAATGGGACCGGAGGTGGGTCATGGAGAGGCGGAAGTTTACGCGAGAGTTCAAGCTTGAGGCCGTGCGCCTGATCAGGGATCGGGGCGTTTCGTTTGCTCAGGCATCGATGCGCTGCTGCATCATTCGGACCGCGGCAGCCAATACACCAGCGAGCAGTTCCAGCGGCTCATGGCCGACCATGGCGTCGTCTGCTCGATGAATGGCGACAACGCGTTTTTGTTCGGGGAGCGAAGGACATGGAACAGGAAGTGACTTAATGAAAGGCAGCTTAACCCCTTGCACCGTTGCGCCGATGCCCTCTGCCTCGATGAGATGCGCAATGCTCTTCAACCACCAAAACAAAAACAGGACAAATAGTTGTTTGGCGTCCCTGGGGATGATTGCTCGAAGGTCCTGATTAATCGCCGTGTCCTGCTGGAGCAGACAGACTTTTCCCAAACCCACCCGCGTCGCAATAACCACGTTACCCTTTGGAATTATGTTCGTTGAACTACTCTCGACGGCTAACGGCGTGATCTTGAATTCTGTGCTTGCGATTGTCTCCGATCGCATATCGCGCACCGTCGCCCACGGAATGCTGCCTCCATAGAAATCCGCGCGATCTTTCGCAGGCGTGCCGCCGCCAATAACGTCGCAAATCTCTCCCAGAGCGACGCTCTTCCACTTGGACCTCACAGCATCACCTCAATGTTCTTGAGAATCGCCGCGCTCTCTGCATCCAGCGCCGCCATCTCGGCGATAATGTCCTTCGGATCGCGCAATTCGGTCTCGTCGGATTTGTTCGGGTTCTTCACGGACAAGTCATAGGTCGTCTTGTCGATGCTCCCGGCATCGACCGTCCACGAATTCTCGCTGTCCTTGAACTTGGCCTGAAACTTGACGAAGTCCTTCAGGTCGTCATCGTTCAGCGGGTTGGTCTTGCCGAGATTGCGGCCGGGATCGAGCTTGTAGAACCAGATTTTGCGCGTGGCTGAGCCCTTCTCGAAGAACAGCACCACGGTCTTGACGCCGGCGCCCTGGAACGTGCCGCCCGGCATGTCCAGCACCGTGAACAGGTTACAGTTCTCCAGAAGCTCCTTGCGCAGCGCCACCGAGGCGTTGTCGGCATTTGAGAGGAAGGTGTTCTTGATGACGATGCCGGCTCGACCGCCGGCCTTCAGCGACTTGATGAAATGCTGCAGGAACAGGAACGCGGTCTCGCCGGTCCTGATCGGGAAATTCTGCTGGATTTCCGGCCGCTCCTTGCCGCCGAACGGCGGATTGGCGAGAACGACATCAAAGCGATCCTTCTCCTGGATATCCCGAATGTCTTCGGTCAGCGTGTTGGTGTGCACGATGTTCGGCGCCTCGATGCCGTGCAGGATCATGTTCATGATGCCCATCACGTAAGCGAGGCTCTTCTTCTCCTTGCCGTAGAAAGTCCGCTCCTGCAGCGTCTTGCGGGCCTTCGTCGTGTCGGCCTTCGGCAAGAGAAATTCGAAGGACTCGCAGAGGAAGCCCGCCGAGCCGCAGGCGCCGTCATAGATGCGTTCGCCGATCTTCGGATCGATAACCTTGATCATGGCGCGGATCAGCGGACGCGGCGTGTAATATTCGCCACCATTGCGGCCGGCATTGCCCATGCGCCTGATCTTGTCCTCGTAGAGCGAGGACAATTCGTGCTTTTCCTTCTGCGAGCGGAAGCTGAGCTGATCGACGAGTTCCAGCGCATCGCGCAGCGAATAGCCGCTGTTGAACCTGTTTTTGATCTCGCCGAAAATCTCGCCGATCTTGTATTCGATGGTGTTGGCGTTTTCGGCGCGCGTGCGGAATCCCATCAGATAGGGGAACAGGTCGTCACGGACGTAGTCGATAAGGTCGTCGCCGGTCAGTGCGTTGTCGTGATCGAATGAGCCGTCCTTTTTCTTCGGCGCGGCCCATGACGACCAGCGGTGCGGCTTGTCGATGATGTAGCGGTATTTCCGGCCCTCGAGCTCGGCCTTCTGCTCGTTGGCCCGCTCCAGGTCGTCGAGGTACTTCAGAAACAGGATCCAGGAGGTTTGCTCGGTGTAGTCGAGTTCCGTGGTGCAGCCGGCTTCCTTCCACAGAACGTCATCGATGTTTTTGAAAGTTTGCTCGAACATAGCCAGTGCAACCCGTGCTTTGCCCCGATAGATTTAACAAGCATTTGGCTAGGCTCGAAAGGACATAAACAGCCCAGCAGTTAATGCTTGGATATCAAGTCTTTGCCGGCTTGCGCCGGGCGCCTTTGGGCCACTTCCCCGGCCAGCTCACGATATACTCCTCCAGCTTTTCGTCCGGCACGTCCTTCTCGCTCGCCGCCACCCGGCCGCGCACCGAGACGCCGGCGTCGTGCACCGTCGCCCGCGAGCCCGAAACCAGCGGGTGCCACCAGGCCAGATCCTTGCCCTCCGCCACCAGCCGGTAGGCGCAGGTCGGCGGCAGCCAGGTGAGCCGCTTCACGTTGCGCGGGGTCAGCCGCACGCAGTCCTTCACGCGGGCCTGGCGGTGGGCATAGTCGGAGCAGCGGCAGCGTTGAGCGTCGAGCAGCCGGCAGCCGACGTCGGTGAACACGGTCTCGTTGGTGTCGGCGTCCACCAGCTTGTTCAGGCAGCAGCGCCCGCAGCCGTCGCACAGGCTCTCCCATTCGGCCTTCGTCATCTGCGAGAGCGCCTTGCGGCGCCAGAACGGGGCTTTGTCGGCGGCTTTTTCGGCGGCTTGGTTCGCGGCTTTGTGTGCGGCTTTGTGTGCGGTTTGGCGGTCGGCCATGCGGGGGGAATCCTCGATTGCCGCCCTTGTAGCCCGCGGGCGTGGTTCCGTCATGGCCGGGGCCGGATTTGCCTGTGGCCGTACTCCCCGCGCCCCTTCGCTGTCGTCCCCGTACGCGGGTCCGGCTACGCCGGCCCGAGCACGGCTCCAGCGGGGTCCAGTAACCCGGTCGCTCCGTACCCGAATGCTGGGGTTACTGGGTCCCGGCATTCGCGGGCTACAGCGGGCGCTAACGCTGGGCCGGGACGACGGTAAGGCGGCCGGCACGACGGCCCGGGCCAGCCCCGACCCGGTTCCCGGCCCTTTTTGACCGCAATTTCCCTTCACCTTGGCGGTGATTAACCGCACGGGAAGCGCCGCGCGCCATTGGCCGAAGCAGCACCAATCGGGTAAATTCGCCCGCGGCGCACCGCCCCCCGAAACCTGACGAGATTTGCAGCCTTGCGCGACCTCTACCCGTCCGAGTGGAAGCCGAAGATCAAGCGCGTCCTGCTCGGCGCCGATGCCTGGATCGACTTTTCGCTGTTCCGCGGCGCCACCGGCTTGCGCGAATACTGGGAGCGCTTTTCCACCTTCATGGACCGCTTCCACGTCGCCGGCTGGCGGCGCTGGACCAACGAACTGGTCTCGGAAGCCACCACGCTCGGGCACCGCCGGCGCCATCCTGATGCTGGCGCTCGCCATCCCCGCCTTCCACGAGACCAGCGACGACAACTGGCTGAAGAAGTCGGAACTGGCGGTGACCTTCCTCGACCGCTACGGCCACGAGATCGGCACCCGCGGCATCCGCCACAACGATTCGGTGCCGCTCGACCAGTTCCCCGATCACCTGATCAAGGCGGTGATCTCCACCGAGGATCGCCGCTTCTACGACCATTTCGGCATCGATCTGCCGGGCATCGGGCGCGCTTTCGTGACCAACGCGCGCGCCGGCGGCGTCGTGCAGGGCGGCTCCTCCATCACCCAGCAACTTGCGAAAAACTTGTTCTTGAGCAATGAGCGCACGCTCGAGCGCAAGATCAAGGAAGCCTATCTCGCGTTGTGGCTTGAAGCGCGGCTGACCAAGAACGAGATCCTCAAGCTCTATCTCGACCGCGCTTACATGGGCGGCGGCGCCTTCGGTGTCGACGCGGCGGCGCGCTATTACTTCAACAAATCGGCGCGCGACGTCGATCTCCCCGAAGCCGCGATGCTGGCCGGCTTGTTCAAGGCCCCGACCAAATATTCGCCCAACGTCAATCTGCCGGCCGCGCGTGCGCGCGCCAATGTAGTGCTCGACAACCTGGTCGAGTCCGGTTTCATGACGGAAGGCCAGGTCTTCGGCGCCCGCCGCCATCCGGCCACGCCCGTTGACCGCCGCGACGACCAGGCGCCGAACTACTATCTCGACTGGGCCTTCGAACAGATGAAGAAACTGGTCGATACGTTCCCGAAGTCGATGACCGAACGCGTATTCGTGGTGCGCACCACGCTTGACCCTGCGTTGCAGAAAGCCGCCGACGCCGCCGTCGAAAGCTCGTTGCGCCAATACGGCAGTCAATATCATGCCGGCCAGGCTGCCACCGTGCTGATGGACGTCGACGGTTCGGTGCGCGCCATGGTGGGCGGGCGCGACTACGGCGCCAGCCAATTCAACCGCGCCGCCGATTCGTTGCGGCAACCCGGCTCGTCGTTCAAACCATACGTCTACGCGACCGCTTTGAAGTTCGGCCTCAAGCCGAGCTCTATCGTGGTCGACGCGCCGATCTGCATCGGCAACTGGTGCCCGCACAACTACGGTCGTTCCTATCGCGGTTCCATGACGCTCATCTCAGCGCTCACACACTCGATCAATACGATCGCCGTGCGCCTGTCGGTTATCATCGGAAAAGGCAATGCCAAGCGCGGCCGCGCCGAGATCATCAAGACCGCGCACGAGATGGGCATCCACACGCCGCTGCCCGATACGCCCTCGCTGCCGATCGGTGCCGACGGCGTCGAGCTAATCGACCACGTCGGCGCCTACGGGACATTTCCAAACCTCGGCATGAAGGTCATGCCGCACGCGGCCCTCGAAGTGCGCAGCGGCGACGGCAAACTGATCTGGCGGTGGGACCGTGACGGCCCAAAACCGCACCGGGTGCTGCCGCAGCATGTCGCGCAAGACATGATCAAGATGATGAACAGCGTCGTGGAGAACGGCACCGGCCGCCGCGCGCGGCTCGATGGAATCGCCGCTTCGGGCAAGACTGGCACCACCAACGCTTATCGCGACGCCTGGTTCATGGGCTACACCGGCAACTTCGTGTGCGGCGTGTGGATGGGCAATGACGATTACACCTCGACCAACCGCATGACCGGCGGCTCGCTGCCGGCGATGACTTGGCACAAGATCATGGCTTACGCGCACGAGGGAATCGAGATCAAGCCGCTTCCCGGCATTCCGGCACCAAAGGAACGCCAGCAGCCCGCCGCTGTCGCGTTCAAGACGAAGTCTGGTGATGCACCGCCTGCGCATCGCCCGGTCATGCTCAGCAAGCGTGGCTCCGAAATCCTGTCCCACCTCGAGCGGATGTTGGACGCCGCCAATCGCGCTTTGGGGCCGCTGCCGACCGTTTCGGCCGAAAAGCAGAGGCAGGCGTCGAACAAGGGCGATGCTCTCGCTTCGACGCTGGAGGGACGGGCGTTCGAGCGAAACTGATTAGCCGCATACCAGCGGCCGGCGTAGTCTTCCTTACCCAAATCAACGTCCCCTCACCTCCAGCGGATCGATCGTGCGGCTGCTTCTCGGAACGCTGTTTGCTCTTGTTGTCGCCGCCGCTGTCGGCCTCGGCGCGACCTATTTCGCGCTCACCCGCGGTGCCGCCTTCGGCGCGCTGACGATCGGCAGCTGGACTGCCTGGCCCAAGACCGGAACCACGGAAGCCGACCCTTACGCACGGGCGTCGATCGCGCGTACCGGCCGATTGCCGCTCGCGCTGGGCGACGGACTGACGTTTACGGCCAAGAGGGATGACAACGGCCGCAACCTCGACGGGCGATGCGATGTCGTTCTCTCCGGATTTACGCCGGCCGCGCGTTTCTGGACGCTGACGCTTTACAACCCCGATGGAGGGTTGGTTGCAAATTCGATCAACCGCTATGATTTCACAAGCCAGGAAATAGTCCGCAGCGCCGATGGCAGCTTCTCGATCGTGATCGCGCCGCGGGCAAGTCCGGGCAATTGGCTGCCGACCGGCGGTGTCGAGCGCTATGTTCTCGCGCTGCGTTTCTATGACACGGCAGTAGGGGTCGCGACCAAGGAAGGTCGCGAGATTCCGATGCCCGCCATCAAGACCAGGAGTTGCCCATGATCCGATGGCTGCTCCTGCTGCTCGGCGGCGTGCTGCTTGGCGGCATCGTGCATTTGGCCACGATCATCATCTTACCGCGCACTGCCACCCAGGATGCCTATGCGCGGCTAACGCCGATCGCTCCGGTCAATTCGGTTTTGCACCTGCCCGCCCCCACCCCGGAGAAAGCCGCGATTCCGTTTATGGACCCGGCCTTCGCCAGCGCCATCTGTCGCTACGATCTTTCGCGAGGGTCGCTAAAACTCAGCGTGCCAGTCAGTCTCGCGTACACGTCGGTATCGTTCTACACGAACAAAGATGTCGCCTACTACGCCATCAATGACCGCTCCGCCGGCCGCCGCGCCATCGAGCTCGACCTGATGACCGCCGAACAGCACGCCGCGATGCCTGAGAATGAAAATGTCACCGCCGCCGACCTTTTGATCGTGGAATCGCCGACGCTGACCGGCGTGATCGCGATCCATGCACTGGCGCCGGAGCCTGGCTTGATGCCGAAAATTCGAGCCGCCATCGCGGGCGCGAAATGCATGCAAGTAGCCGAGCCGGCGCCGGCCCGATAGGCGATTTCGAATGAGATGCCGGTCAGCGGGTCGATGCCAAGCTTGGCTCGCGTCCCCAGGATGGCGCACTGTGCGTATCATAGTACGCGATTACGGTGTTCAGGTGATTTAACGCGCGCTCCGTGTCGACCGCCTGCTGCGACGGGACTATGATGACCAAGCGCTCGAGCGCGAATCTGTAGCTTGCTGCGCGCTGATGCAACTTTGAACGCACCCAGGACACGATCGCCGCATTGACGTTGATGCGGCGCAACGCATTGGCGCGTTCGGTCGGCGACAGGTTCGGCACGTAAGACAGGCTCAATTTTCTTTTCCGGTCGATGTCGAGCACGCGCGTGGCGGTTTCGAAGAACTGCGGAAGGCGCGTCGTATCGTTGCGGATATCGTCGATCAGGTGGGCATAACGCGACGAAGCCGAGCGATAGTAGTCGCCGAGCAGCCGATTGGCATAGGCGGCACGGTCGAAAGTGTGACTGCGATCCCGCTCGATGAGGCCATACTCGCCGGCGACGGAATACCACTTTTGCCGGTCGTATGGCGGCTCGATCAGCGGAAAAGCAAGATCGCGAAGCTCGCGCTCGTCATCGGTCAGTTCGAAGTCGGACGGCTTGGCCTTCGTTCCGGCGATGGCCGCAGGACCGACCCAATCATGGATACCGTCGGTCACCAGAAAGGGGCGCACCTCCCCGAAATCACCGTTGGCGCAGCCGCCGAGCAGCAACAGCCCCGCAAGAACGAAAATGCGCCGGCGCCAAATCGGCCCCGGCGTTTGTGGAGGCGGCGGTATCTGCATCGTGTGGGCCGGCGCCGGCCGGATCAGCGTTCGTTACGGCGACGGCGGCGGCGCCCGCCTTGATTGCCTGTTTTCGGCTCAAGGCCGCTCGATCCGTCCGGTTTCCGCTCGATGCGTATCACCGGCAGGATAATCACCGTCGCGGGTTCGGTATTGGCATCAACATATTTACCGCCGCGGCCGATGCCCGCTTCGTCGGGAAATTGGATGACTTCGCCCATTGCAGTCCCCTTTTCCGTCCCGGCGCAAAGCCTGCCGGATCGGCGCCTGGCCACAATTAAAGGGGTCGCAAGGTTAACGCTCTGCTAACGGGCGCCGACTAATGTGAGGCGTCGCGTAACCCAGTAAAGCGTCGTAAGCATGCCCAAGTCGCCCGCGTGCCCCACTCTCGATGGCCTGCTCGATCTGGCATGCCGGGACGGCGTCGATATCCGCCCGACCCTGCTGCGCGTGCTCACGGACCTCTATGTACAAAAGCCGGTCCACACCACCGACGAAGAGGTCCAGTATGTCGAGCTGGCGCTGCGGCTGATCGATGCCGTCGATGCGGCGACCCGCGCCACGGTCGCGACCACATTGTCGCGTTATCCCGCCGCCCCGACCGGCATTCTGCGCAAGCTTGCCGCGACGGTTTCCGCGACCGACGCCGCCACCGAGGCCGAGGCCAAGCCGGTGTCGGAGCATGAACTCGTCGAACTGTTTTTTACAGCCAGCCCCGACGAGCGGGCCTTGATCTTGACCAATCTCGACGTGGCGGACGAGACAGCGGCACGCAATGCAGCGCCCGCCGCGAGCGACGTATTGCAGCGCCTGGAGAGCGCGGCGCTGCAACGCAATGCGAGCGACTTCACCCGCGTGCTCGAACGTGCGCTTGGAATCGCCCGCGCGCTGGCGGAGCGCATCGTTCGCGACCCGTCGGGCGAACCGGTCGTGGTCGCGGCTAAAGCGCTCGGCATGCAAGCCGCGATGCTCCAGCGCATTCTGTTGTTCCTCAATCCCGCGATCGGCCAATCCGTCCAACGCGTCTTCGACCTGGCCCGCCTGTACGACGAGATCACGCCGGCATCCGCCGAGCGCATGCTGGCGATCTGGCGGCAATCGGCCGGCCGGACACAACGCCACCATGAGCCGGTGCTCTGGGACGACGCTCGCGTGAGCGCGCGTTCGCAATCGACGTCGGCGCAGAATCGCGCTGTGCGCAACCGCGAGCCGCTGCCTTCGCGTTCAAAGTCAACCGGACGCTAGAACTCTCACGCCACCAAGCGGTCAAGGAAATGCCGACCGCCACGGTCTTCGATCTCGACGATCCATACGTCCGGATCGAAGCGGATCTCACGCGCCAGGCGCGCTTCGACATCGGCTTCGGGAACCGGCGTCGCGCCGCCAAGCATGGCGGTGAAAAAGCGCTCGGCCGGCTGCGACTCGTCGAACGCGCTTTGCGGCGCCGGCCCATACAATGTCGCGGTGCCGTCGAGCCGGTTGACGATGATGAAGATCGCGCCGGCCTCCTCGGCGCCACGGCGCCGCACGGCCGAGAAGGCGCCTTCGACTTGGCAGCGGCGCAGATAGGCCGCCACCCAGATGCCGGATTTCAGTCGCATCGTCTTCAGTAACACGGGGGCGAGAGCGGCCGCTAATACTCCAGCGGGCGGCCCGTCATCGCCGCCAGCTCGCGCACAAAGCGGTCGGACATCCGCCCGTCGACCGGCAAGTTATGGTCGCGCTGGAATTTTTCGATCGCGGCCCGCGTATCCTGATCGTAAACCCCAGTCGGCCTGATCTGGCCGTAGCCGAAATCGGCGAGCGCGCGCTGGACCGCCAGCATGCGCTTGTCGGGAGCGATCACGGCGGCGATCGCATCTTTGCGCGGCGGCGCGGCCGCCGGCGCCGGTCGGGCGGCGGGAATCTTCGCTGTCTTGACGGGCGCCGCCGCGAGTGCACGCAACAGACTGTCGCTCGGCTCCGGATTGAGCTTCAAGCCGGCAGCCTGCACGAAATCTCGGGCGGCGGCATCGGTCTTGGCCCCCCAGATACCGTCGACCGCCCCGTCATAGAAGCCGCGGCGAGCAAGCTCGCGCTGAATATCGGACGTAACATGCGCCTGGCTGTGCGCAGGCGCCTTCGGCACCACCGGCACCACTTGCGGCACCACCGGGCGATGCGGCGGCAGCGCGGCTTCCCGTTGCGTCAGCGACCGCGTCGCAAAGATTGGCGCCGGATGGGGCCCGTGTTGCAGAAACAGGGCGTTCACGAAAATCGCCAGCGTCGCCGCTGTCGCCATGGCGATGGCAACGAACTCGCGCGGATGGCGCGCGAGCGCGCCGCCCAGCGTGCCGGCGTCTACGATTGCGGTCCGATTGCGGCGGCTGCGGCTACGCACTTTTCCTCACCTCAAGTTTTTCCACCGCGGCCGATGCGTCGGCGCGTTCGGTTACTAGCTTGACCGGATCGGCGGGCGGACGTCGGCCGTCTCCCTCGACTGGCAGCCGCACCGTCACGCGCGTGCCCTCGCCCAGCCGGCTACGGATATCCATGTCGCCATCGTGCAGGCGCACCAGGCCTTTCACGATCGAAAGCCCCAGGCCGGTGCCGTCGTGGCGCCGGTCGTAAGCGGCACGCGCCTGGAAGAACGCCTCGCCCAGCCGCGGCAGGTCGTCTGCGCCGATGCCGACGCCGGTATCCTCGACGCTGACGGCAAGCCGGGCGCCGTCACAGCTCGCGCTCACCGTGACGCGGCCGCCGCGTGGCGTGAATTTGATGGCGTTGGAGACGAGGTTGATCAGGATCTGGTTGACGGCGCGGCGGTCCGCCATGACCTCGGGCAGCCCGGCGGCGACGCGCGTCCTGAGCGCAACGCCCGCTTCCTGCGCCTTCAGCACCAGCAGGTCGCAGCAGCTTGCGATCGCCTGCGCCGGCGCGAACGGCTCCGGCGTAATCTTGAAATTGCCGGTCTCCATCTTCGACATGTCGAGAATGCCGTTGACCACCGACAGCAAATGGCACCCGGAATCGTTGATCAGCTTGGCGTATTCGATTTTGCGGTCCGGCGTGAGCATCAGCGTGCCGTTGGTAAGCATCTCGGAGAAACCGATGATCGCGTTGAGCGGCGTGCGCAGCTCGTGGCTCATGGTGGCGAGGAAGCGGCTCTTGGCCGCATTGGCGCGTTCCGATTCGGCGCGCGCGATCTCGATCGCGCGTTCCTGGGTCTTGCGCTCGCTCACGTCGCGCAGCACCGCCACCACTTCGCGCTCGCCGGCTTTGGCGCCGTCGCCGGCCCGGTCGAGCGGCCGGCAACGCATTTCGACCCATACGAATTCACCGCCGGGCGCGTCGGTCTCGCCGCCGCGGCGGATGCGGAATTCGACCGAGCGGTCCTCGCCGAGCGCTGCGGCATCGGCAAGGGCGGTGAGATAGGCCGGCCGGTCCGCGACATGCACGCGTTCGAACAGACCGTGGCCGACAAGCGCGCCGAGCGATACGCCGAACAGCGGCTCAGCCGCCGGAGAGGCAAACAGCACGGCGCCGTTGCGGCCGTGGCGAGTGATGACGTCGGTCATGTTGCGCGCCAGCAGCCGGTATCGGTCCTCCTCGGCATAGAGCAGCCAAAAACTCGTGCGCGCCAATTGCTCGGCGCCGAGCGCCAGGCCGGTGGCGTAAAGCGCGGCCGAAATGATGCCGAGGGCGGCGAGCGCGCCGTGTTGGCTCGCCAGCGTGATCGCCGGCGGAACCAGGCCGAGGGCGCTGCCGGCGAGCAGCAATCCGGCGGCCGCGAGCGCGAACGTGGAGGCCAGCGCCACCACGCGGCGCGAGGCCGAAAGCGCAGCTTCCAGCGGCACCACCACCAGCCAAATCGCCGCGAACGAGCCGATGCCGCCGGTGCACCAGGCCACCACCGTCACCAGGCCGGTGAGCGACAGCGCTGACAGCACGTGCGCGCTTTCATAGCGGCCTGTGCGCGAGAGGAAATAGGCGACCAGGATAGGCGCCACCAGCCAGCCGAACACGCCGACTTCGAGCGCGCTCGGCACGCCGCGGAAGGCGAGATAGACCGGGAAGCTCGCGAGCGCGACCAGGCTGCCGAGCAGCCGCGGCGCGATGAAGGCGCGGTGGCGCGCGGCCGTCAACGCGTCATGGCGCGCCGTCGGATGCACCAACGCGTCGACATAATTCCACACTGGCGTGAGGAAACGCACGATCCCTGTCCCACGTCTTGGCGAAGCAGACGCGCCCCTTTTAAGTGCGGCAAGCCTAGCCAGCGCCACTTAAGCGAACGCTAAGGCAGGCCGGGCGCCGGCATGATGGTCGGTTGCGGCGCCGGCGGAAGTTCTCGATTCAACCGGCATGGTGAAATTTCTATTGCCGAAGCTGCCCAATTCGGCGCGCAAAGCAAAAGTGTTACCGATGCGGTAACCATGTCGGAGGCGCCAAACCGCAGTCCCCACGCGGGCGGGCGGCGACAGCTAAAAATTGAATCAAATTTGATCCTGTCAAATTTGATGAAAAATCGCGTCGCATTTGCATCGATTTTGTCCAAAACCCTGCCTTCATCGCCAACACCCGCTTCAAGGCTGTCTGCTACGGTTTAGTTCAAAGGCGGCAAAAAGGCCGCCGGGGACGATTGGTGGGTCATGTTCTTTCTCTTGCGCATGGCATTTTGGTTGGGCGTCGTTTGCGTGCTGCTGCCGAGCGGCGGCACCAAGCCGGCTGCGCCCGAAGCACGCATCAACGCCACGCAAGCGGTGACGCTGGCGAGCGCGGCCGTCACCGACGTGCGCGGCTTTTGCGATCGCCAGCCCGATGCCTGCAAGGTTGGCGGCAAGGTCGCGGTCGCGATCGGCCACAAGGCCGAGGCGGGCGCGCGCACGCTCTATGAACTGGTCACCGCCACCATCAGCGAGAAATCGCCGCAGACCCAGAAATCCGCTGCCCAGAAACCGGATGGTCACAGCAACGGCGGGCCGCCCTTGTCGGCGCGTGATCGCGGCACGCTGACGCAGGCTGATCTGGCGCCGGCCTGGCATATCCCAATTCCGCTGCCGCCGCGCCGCGCCGCGCAAGCCGGCCGGCCTTCGGTCTAAACGTCAGCTTTACCGGTATTTTGGCGCGGGGCCCGCAATCGCCGCCCGCCGCAATCTCATTTGGCCATCGGCGACCGCGCGGCCTATATATCAGGCTGAGGTGCGAGGGATGGCATGACGTCGATCGACGAAATCGTTGGGAACTTCGAGCTGCTCGATCAGTGGGACGACCGCTATCGCTATGTCATCGAGCTCGGCCGCACCTTGCCGCCGCTGCCCGAGGCCGCCTACACCGAAGCCAACAAGGTGCGTGGCTGCGCCAGCCAAGTCTGGCTGCTGACCCATGTGAAGCCAGATGGCGGTGCCGGTCCCAGCCTCAGCTTCGACGGCGACAGCGATGCCCATATCGTGAAGGGGCTGATCGCCATTCTGTTTGCGCTCTATTCCGGCAAGCGCGCGCAAGAGATCCTGGAGACCGACGCGCTCGCATTGTTCGATCAGCTCGGCTTGCGCGAGAACCTGACGCCGCAGCGCTCGAACGGCTTGCGCGCCATGGTCGAGCGCATCCGCGCCGAAGCCAAAGCGGCGCTGGCGCCGGCCTGAACACCCGATTTGTCGACGTTTCGCCTCGCTCGTGCAGGGTAGTCCTGCTAGTTTTTCGCCGCTCTCACGAGGATCGAACGATGCGGTGTCTCTTCGTCGCGGATCTGCACTACGCGCTTCCGCAATTCGACTGGCTGTTGCAGGTGGCGCCCCGCTACGACCTCGTCGTGTTCGCGGGCGACGCGCTCGAAATCAGCTCGACCGTCGATTACCGGGCGCAGACGCTCGTGGTGCGAAAATATCTGCAACGAATCGCGGGCCAGACGCGTCTGGTCTTTTGCTCGGGCAATCACGACCTCGATGCCCGCGGCGAAACCGGCGAAAAGATCGCGCGCTGGGTCGATGATATCCGCACGCTCAACATCGCGGGCGACGGCGACAGCATCGTGGTCGACGACACCTTGTTCACGATCTGCCCATGGTGGGACGGGCCGGTGGTGCGCGAGCGCCTGGCCGCGCAACTGGCGGCCGACGCCGGCCGGCGCCAGGGTTTGCGCTGGGTATGGATCCACCACGCGCCGCCGGTCGAACTCGCCGACGAGTTGGTCGGGAAAGCAAACGATGGGCGATGCCGATGTCGGCCGCTGGATCCGCCAATACGATCCCGACATGGTCGTTTCCGGCCACATTCACCAATCGCCGTTCGTGCATGACGGTTCGTGGGCCGACCGTATCGGTGACACATGGGTGTTCAATGCCGGCCGCCAGTACGGGGCACCGCCGGCCTATATCGTTCTCGATACCTCGGTCGGCGAAGCCGTCTGGATATCCGCCATGGGCGTCCAGGTGGTGCGGCTCGATGCGCCGTTGCAGCGGCCGATCCCCCCCGCCCACGCGCTGCCGGACTGGGTCGAGGCCGGCGCGCCGCCCGGCTGATGCCGCATAGTGTCAGAGGCCGGGATCGCGGTCGGACCCGCGATGGAAATCGCGTTCCTGTTGATGGATGAGCGATTCAAGCACTTCGCCCACCATCTCGAGATGACTGCCGTGGTCGGCGTATTGCGCCTTCAGATCGGCAAGATAAGTGGTGGCCGCATTCAGACGGTTGGCCAGCAACCGCGCCACCAGCCAGGAAATTTGAGGATGTGCCTTGAAGAAGGCGATGCCATCCTCGATGACGTGAACTTTCGCATCCCCCAAGGCTCGGACCGTCGCGGTGTGCGGAACGCCCAGCAGCACGGCCATTTCGCCCAGCAATGAGCCGGGTTCTTCGATGACGGTGACCTGGGTGCCGTCGCGTAACACTTCGATGCGGCCTTGCGCGAGGATGTAAACGTGGCCTGTATTGGCGCCTTCGGTCAGCAGCTCGGTTCCGCCCGCCACGTCCTGTAACGGAATGCCGCCGCAGTAATTGAGGATCTCACGCATCGGGTCTGCCCCCCAAAGGCAAACCGAATTGTGCGCTGCAACAAAGCGGAAGTCCAGCACCTCTGTGACGTTCCGTCAGCCCTCCACCGTGAACGCCACGTCCTCCGCCAGCCACGTGCGCACCGGCGCCCGCGCGCCGCCGCGCGCTTCGCCGGCATAGCCGTAGTGCCGCGCCAGCCGCTCGAGCGCCAATTGCAGCACCACTTTTGCCGAACGCGCCGGCCAGATGCGCTCGCGTTCGATATCCTCGAGCCTTTTAAGAAAGCAGCAGACGTCCACCAGCAATCCGGAAAATTCGGGTCCGGCCGCGTCGAGCGCCAGGTGCACGCGCTGGCGTGCCGCGATCATGGTCTCGGTGAAACTGGTGGCGCGCTCGCCGCCGCTGCCGCGGCGATCAGAAGCGATCGGGCTTGCCCAGTTGGAGGTCGTGCGCGGCAGCAGATTGGCGCGGGTGAATTCGGCGCGCAGCCGCTCGCCCGCTTGCAATTGATGTGCCTCGATTAAAGCGCGGCCGCTGCGGCCGCGCCGGCGGGCAAGCCAGGCGAGTGGGCTTTCGGCTTCGTCGACGGTCACGCTTGAACGGCCGAATTCGGTCTCGATCTGGCGTTGCGCCAGGCTTAGGTGTTGGTCGCGGAAGCGATCGACCACCGGCCGCGGCGGCGTGGGTCCTTGTGCGACTTTGCGCGACTTGCCGCGCGTGTTGCCGCTCATGTTGCTGCTCATGGCCGCACCCGCGGCTGCGCGAGGATGCCGCACGCGAGCTCGCGGCAGACGACTTCGAGCGTCTGCAGCAACATGTCGAGCGCCGGATCGTCGCGCCGGTCCTCGACCAGCTGGCAGGCATAGGCGGCGGTGGTCCGGTCGCGGTGAAACAGCGCTCCGACCGCGTTGTAGCGCAAGCCCAGCGTCACATGGGCAAGGTACATCGCGCTTTGACGCGCGAAGGCGACATCGGCGGCGCGCCGTGAGGGCGCCCGCAACTCATCGACCGACACACCGAAGGCGGCCGCGGTCGCGGATTCCAGCAGCCAACAAATGCGCACGACATCATCTTGCGCCGGCGGTTGCGGTCGGCGTCGCGCTGGGGCGAGGGTTTCAAGCAGGCTCATCGGCGATCCTTTTGCTGTAGGATTATTTCCCTACATCATCGCCGAAATCATGGCCGCGGGGATAAGTCCGCGCCAAAAAGTTATCCTATTGATAAGATAGATGTATTCTTGATATTGGTGAAGTTGCGGGAAGGAATATCCACAACTATAGGAATTCTATCCGCAACTATCTGGAAAAACGCGGCGCTTACAACGAAACCGCCGCGGTCCGGGCCGCGGCGGAAAACCTTGCAAGATCGACCGCGGCTACTTGGCGCGCCGGCGGCGCTGCTGGCCGAGCCCCATCTGCTTGGCCAGCTGCGAGCGGGCGGCCGCGTAATTGGGCGCGACCATCGGGTAGTCGGCGCCGAGGCCCCATTTTTCCCGGTACTGCTCGGGCGTCATGTTGTACTGCGTGCGCAAGTGCCGCTTGAGCGACTTGAACTTCTTGCCGTCCTCGAGACAGACAATGTATTCGGGCGTGACCGATTTCTTCAGGGAAACCGCAGGCTTCAGTGGCTCGGCCGTGGCGTCGCCGGATTTTCCGGAAACCCGGCTGAGCGCGGTGTGCACCTGGTTGATCAGCCCGGGGATATCGCTAGCCGGCACCGTATTGTTGCTGACATAGGCGGAAACGATTTCAGCGGTCAGTTCAATGAAATTTCCGTTGGCTGTGCTGTCGGTCATCGAAGCGGCCCCCGCCTGGTGCGCAAGCAACGAATATCGAATGGGTTCTATTTTATTTTCAAATTTACTATCGAATTCCAGTCGCCGCAAGAAAAAGATCGCCGGAAGCGCGACTAGACTTTGGTTTCTGCTGTGGCATTACCGAAGAAGCGGCCGGCCAGGCCAAGGGCGGCGGCCGCGTAAGCAACCGGCCGCAGCGGCCGCGCGCGGTAATGGTTTGTCCGTCTAGGTTTTTCGCTACGCGTTCTTTTCGAGATGACTGCGCAGCTCCTCGATCGAGGCAAAGCGCAGCGTCCCCTGCGGTAGCTCGGCTTCGATCGAGCCGTCGACATAGAGCGTATAGCCCATGCCGTCGACCACGCCGGACTTCAGGATCGCGACCGTGGTGCGCGGCGGGCCGGCGGCGGGCGGTTCGGGCATTTCGGGTGGCACGGCCGGCTCGCGCGGCGGCCACTCGGGCCGTGGCGCGGTTGGGCCTTCGCCAACCACGGGGCCCCGCGGCGGCTTGGGTTCCGGCGGCCACATGGCGTCGAAATTGCTGCTTGGAAGCTCGCGCGGCGGCAGCGGTCGCCTCGGCGGCTCGACCGCCTCTTGGCCCTGCTCGGTCGCACCCGATCCATTGACGGTCGGCGACAGCGATACCTCGTCTTCGATTGCCATTGGCGGCGAGTCCGGATTGCGCAGCGTCGGCGCAAAGGATGGGACGGGGGGCGCTTCGCCCATGCCAGCCGGCGGCGCTACGCGTGGCTCGGGCGGCTCCGGCAGTTCGTTCACGACCGGCTCCGGCCTCTGCCGGGGCGGGAATGGGACGCGGGCCGCTGGGGGAGCGGGAATGGGCGCTTCCGGCGGCGCCTCGAAGGTCTCATGCGGATGCGCACCACGGGCCGGCGCACGCTCGGCAAGCATCTCGGCAATCCGGTGCAATTGGCCGATCGCGGCGCCTAGCCCGATGACGATCAGACCGCCGATCGCAGCCGTGGTCCCCGATACAATGAGCGTGTTTCCGAAACTGAACTCATTGATTGGAATGCCATATGCGACCATCCCGACGCCAAGCATGACGGCGATGGCACCGATAACGAGCAGCAAAATCGACATTCCCGGCGCCCCCTGGCTCACGCGTCTGCCCAGTATTGAAATACCGCGCAACCCGTTCTGGCAACATGAATTTTGGCCTTTTCCAGCGGCCGCGACAACCGTGGCGAATCCCAAGTAATGCCCCTACCGTCGATAAACGCGGATCGGTCCGGCCGGTGGTCGTCGAATCTTGCCTCGATCGAGACAACCGGCCCGCGCGCGGCGGTCGTTTAAAAAACACGTATAGGCCGCGCCCGCTCACCCAATATGCACCCCAGCCGTTGCCCCAGGCGGCAGCAGGGCCTAATTACATCGAATTGAGGAACTCACCCGGGACGTGCCGGTTTCACACTGAGAGACCGGTTTATTCCGCAATCATCGTTTGTGGATCGAGGAGGACCTGATGTCGTTCAAGCTGCCCGATTTGCCCTATCCCCACGACGCGCTGGCGCCCTACATGTCGCGCGAAACGCTCGAATACCACCACGACAAGCACCACAACGCCTATGTCACCACCGGCAACAAGCTGCTGGAGGGCTCGGGCCTGGAAGGCAAGTCGCTTGAAGAGATCGTCAAAGCCTCCTTCGGCAAGAACGCCGGGCTCTTCAACAATGCCGGCCAGCACTACAACCACTCCCATTTCTGGAAGTGGATGAAACCGAACGGCGGCGGCGACAAGCTGCCCGGCAAGCTGCAGGCCGCGATCGACAAGGATCTCGGCGGGCTGGCCAAGATGAAGGAAGATTTCGCGGCGGCCGGCGTCGGCCAGTTCGGCTCCGGCTGGTGCTGGATCGCGGTGCAGGACGGCAAGCTCGCCATCACCAAGACGCCCAATGGCGAAAATCCGCTGGTGCATGGCGGCACGCCGATCCTCGGCTGCGACGTGTGGGAGCATTCCTACTACATCGACTACCGCAACCGCCGGCCCGACTATCTCAAGGCGTTTCTCGATCACCTGGTGAACTGGGAATACGTCGAAGAGCTGTTCGCGGCGGCAAAGTAAAGCGGCGCGCGGCTCATCAACGCGGCGGCGGCGGCCATCACCGCCGCCGTTTCATTTGCGGATCATGCCGTCATTGCCTGGCGCGGCACCGCCCGCCTAGTATGGGCCATGACGCAATCCTGCACGCGACCCTGAAACACACCCATGATCAACGCCGCCGTGATCGGCCTCGGCCGATGGGGAAAGTCCATTGTTGAGGCCGTGCAGGGCAAGAGCAAACGCCTGCGCATCATCCGCGGTGTCAGCAAGGAGCCCGATCTCGTCCGCGATTTCGCCGGGACCCACGCCTTCGAACTAACGACCGAATTCGAAGAGGCGGTCGCCGATCCGCGCGTACAGGCGGTTTTCCTGGCAACGCCACATTCCCTGCACGTCGCTCAGATCAGCGCAGTGGCGGCCGCCGGCAAGCCGGTCTGGTGCGAGAAGCCGCTGGCGCTCACGCGCGCCGAGGCCGAGCGCGCCATCGCGGCCACCGTCAAGGCCAAGGTCCCGTTCGGGCTTGGCAACAACAAGCGCTGTTTTTCATCGATGCGCGAGCTCAAGCGCGTCGTTGCCGCGGGCACGCTCGGCGACATCCTCCATATCGACGGCAATTTCAGCAACGAGCATTCGATCCGGGTGAAAGGCGGCTGGCGCGACGATCCGCGCGAATCCCCCGGCGGCGGCATGACCGGCGCCGGGCTGCACGTCCTCGATGCCTTCATCAATCTCGCGGGTCCCATCGCCAAGGTAGACGGCAGCGTCTATTCGCGAAAGCCGCCGCCCGATCCACGCGACGCCGCGGCGGCGCTGGTCACGTTCAAGAGCGGCGCCAGCGGGCTCTTGGCGACGGTGCGCGCCGCGCCGATGTTCTGGCGCATTCACGTCTTCGGCAGCAAGGGTTGGGCAGAAGCGCGCGAGGAAACCATGCTCACGGTCGCCATGATCGGCGAGCGGCCGCAGACCACGACCTATCCGCAGGCGGATTCGCTCGCCACGCTGATCGAGGCCTTCGCCGAAACGATCGAGACCGGCAAGCCGTTCCCGGTCACGACATCCGACATGCTCGACGTGGTCGGCGCCTTCGAAGCGGTCATCCGCTCGATCGGCGAAGGCCGGCCGGTTGAGGTTTCGCCCTGACGCTCAAGCCGCGTCGCCGGGCCCCTCTTCAAACACGATGACCACTTCCGTCAGCTCGGGCTCGTGCGGCGCCAGGCTGGTGCGGTTGTCGTCGCTCCAGCCGGCGAGCTTGACGACCTGACCGGCCTGCGAGCCGGAGTCGGCCTGCCCCGTCGGCTCCACGATATTGAGGCCATTGGCGTCGAGAAAGAAGGTGTGGTCGCCGAACAGCGAATTGAGCTGTTGGACCACCGGATGATTTTCGGGAATGGCCTGGGCATCGAATTGATTCAAAGTACGCTCGACCAATGCGGTGTTCAGCTTCATTGCGCGATCCCTTTACTGGCTTGAGGGGGCTTCCGGCACGCGGGCTACGGAAGCAACCGCTGCACGAGCGGGGCCAACCCCCCTGCGCCGACAGCATCGCCGGTCTGCCCATGCAAGTCGCTCATAACGGGCAGCCGATCACGGTGCGTCATGCTAGAGCGCTGAGACCTGAGGTCAAGGCGAGTGCGCTGAAATCGGTGCAATTTTTCGCGCCGCGACACGCGACACTGCCGGCTCATTGTGGTGGCGGCGAACCCTGCGCGGCCTTCGGCCCTGCCGGCTCGAACGCCGTCGCATAAATTTCCAGCGTTCCGATCAAAGTGGGCATCAACGCGCGTACTGGCGCAATGATATTGCGGCCGGTGACCGGCGCGAACCAGAGTTCCAGGTCGTCCTTGCCGGCAAGGTATCGGACCAGCAGGCTGTCCGGGTCGTAGCCGGCGATCGCGCGCAGCACGACGCCGCAAACCAGCACGCGCCCGCTATAGCCATGGTCGATCTGCATCTTCGCGATACGCTTGTATGTAAGCACAAGATTGTAACGCCGGCGCCCATCGAAGATGCGCAAGGTCTTGTCGCAATTGGCGTGAGCGAATGCGCCGTTTTCAACTGGTATCAACATCGCGCTCAAGGGATCGACGACGTCGCGCAGCAGGTTCGGGGTCACCCGCACCCGGTCTGCCTTTGGTGGCGGGCCGTCAGCCTTCAAATGCTTGAGATCGCCGTTCTCGAAGGTCATTTTCACTTCGTCGTGACCGTCGTCGTCGGTAATGGTGGCTTTGACGTCGACCGGCACCAGCCGTCCGCCGGTTATCTCGCCATGGGTGGTGACCGAGCCCTCTCCCTTGAGCAGGACGCTGAAAACGCCGCTCGCCTTGCCGTTCGCCGACGCCAGATAGGTTTCTTCGGAAAAGTAGACCGCCCAGGTGATTTCACCGACCCGAACATGGGTCATGTAGACAGCGTAGTGCGCCTTCATGTTGACCGGCTCATCGGCCGCGCCGGCACCGGCGCCGATCATGGCGCTGACGCAGGCCACCAACGCCTTGCATAGCGTGTAACGGCGGGACGTGACGCAAGAAGCCATGTCATCCTTCAGGAATGAGCAAATTCCCAATAAAGTTCGCGCGCCTTGCGATAGAACGGGCCGGGCTGCAAGGAACGATCATCGATGCGGGTAATGGGCATCACCTTGGAGGCGTTGCCGGTCGAGAACATCTCGTCCGCCGCCTCGAAATCCCGGTAGCGCAGCACGGCTTCGACCACCGGCACGCCGGCCTGGCGCAGCAACCCGATCACGCGGTTGCGCGTGATGCCGGCGAGGAAGGTGCCGTTCCCGATCGGCGTGAACACCGTCCCGTCCTTGACGAGGAAAACATTGGAATTGGCGAGCTCCGCGATATTGCCGTTGGCGTCGCGCACCAGGCAATTGTCGAAGCCGCGCGAAACTGCTTCCATCATGGCGCGCGCATTGTTCGGATAAAGGCAGCCGGCCTTGGCGTCGACCGGCGCGGATTCCTGCGTCGGCCGGCGGAATGGCGACAGCGTGACCGAGAAACCTTCCGGCTTGCGCAGAGGCGAATTGTAAAGCGTGAGCGCAAACCGTGTCGATTCGGGATCGGGCGGCAGCGCCATGCGCGAGGCCCGCTCGGCCCAATACATCGGCCGCACATAGAGCGGCGTGCCGGCGGCAAACTTGGCAACGCCTTCGCGCACCAGCCCGGTCCACTCGTCCACGGAGACGGTCGGATTCAGGTACATCGTCCGGGCGGACGCGTTGACGCGTGCGCAATGCAGGTCGAGGTCGGGCGCCACCCCTTCGAAGGCGCGCGCGCCATCGAACACCGATGAACCGAGCCAGATGGCGTGCGTGCGCGCGCCCCAGAGCGGCACGTTGCCCTCGTGCCACTGACCCTCGAAAAACGTCCAGGTTTCCGACCAGCCCTCCTGCGCCATTTAAAAACTCTCGCGGCACACTCGATTGTGACGTCCGGTGGGCTTTAGTTGCCCCGACGGTCATGCTTTGCCACCATAGCGGCCTTACCTGGAGGATACCATGGCGGGAATATTCGTTTTTGATGCTTACGGCACGCTTTTCGACGTCCATGCCGCCATGGCGCGCTTTCGCGCCGAGGTGGGCCCCGACGGCGACCGCATGTCGGAAATCTGGCGCCTTAAGCAGCTCGAATACACCTGGACGCTGACGCTCGCCGGCCACTACACCGACTTCTGGACGCTGACCGAACGGGGACTCGACTTCGCGCTGGCGCGCGTGCCCACCGTGCCCAAGACGCTCAAGCCCAAGCTGCTCGAGGCTTATTTCCAGCTCGACGCCTTTCCCGACGCGCGCGCGGCGCTTGCCGCGCTCAAAGCCAAGGGCCACAAGACCGGCATCCTCTCCAACGGTTCGCCCAACATGCTCAAAGGCGCGGTGGAAGCAGCCCAGATCGGCGGCGATCTCGACGCCGTGCTCTCGGTCGACGTGCTGAAAATGTTCAAGCCGCGGCCGGAGGTCTACCGCCTCGTTACCGAGCACTACAAATGCACGCCCGGCGACGTGACCTTCGTGTCATCCAACCGCTGGGACGTGATGGCGGGCTCGTCCGTCGGCTTCAACGGCACTTGGGTCAACCGCAGCAAGGCGCCGGATGAATATTTCGACTTTCCGCCCAAGCAGACGCTCAACGATCTCAGCAGCTTGGCGGCTTTAGGCTGACGGCCATGCGACATTTGTAGGGAGCGGGCTGGCGCGGGCAAAGGCCGGCGTCTATATGCGCCCCGTCCCCCCGCAGCCGCCGCGCATTCATGCAGTCGATCATTTCCATAACGAACCTGTCGAAAACCTACGCCTCCGGGTTCCAGGCGCTCAAAGGTATCGATCTCGACATCCGCAGCGGCGAGATTTTCGCGTTGCTGGGACCTAACGGCGCCGGCAAAACCACGCTGATCGGCATCGTCTGCGGCATCGTCAACCCAACCGCGGGCACGGTGACCGTCGACGGCCGCGACATCATCCGGGACTACCGCGCCACACGCTCGCTCATCGGGCTGGTGCCGCAGGAATTGACCACCGACGCCTTCGAGTCGGTGTGGGGAACGGTCACGTTCAGCCGCGGCTTGTTCGGCAAGCCGCCCAACCCCGCCCATATCGAAAAGGTGCTCAAGGCGCTGTCGCTATGGGACAAGAAGGACGACAAGATCATGACGCTGTCGGGCGGCATGAAGCGGCGCGTGCTGATCGCCAAGGCGCTCAGCCACGAGCCGCAGATCCTATTCCTTGACGAGCCCACCGCCGGCGTCGACGTCGAATTGCGCAAGGACATGTGGCAGGTGGTGCGGACATTACGCGCCTCCGGCGTCACCATCATCCTGACCACCCATTACATCGACGAAGCCGAGGAAATGGCCGACCGCATCGGCGTCATCAACAACGGCGAGATCATTTTGGTCGAGAACAAGGACGAGTTGATGCGCAAGCTCGGCCGCAAGCAATTGGTCCTCCATCTCCTGAAAAAGCTCGACGCGCTGCCGCCCGCACTCGCCGCGCATAATCTGGCGCTTGCCGATGGCGGTAATGAGTTGGTCTTCACCTATGACACACAAGGCGAGCGCACGGGCGTCACCGCGCTGCTGACCGATCTTAGTGCGGCCGGCATCCGGTTCAGGGACCTGCACACGACGCAAAGCTCCCTGGAGGATATTTTCGTCGGACTGGTGAGCGACAGGCGATGAATTTCCGGGCGGTCCAGGCAATCTACCGGTTCGAGATGGCGCGTACGCGGCGCACCGTCTGGCAGAGCATTGTGTCGCCGGTGATCTCGACTTCGCTCTATTTCGTGGTATTCGGCGCGGCCATTGGCTCGCGCATCAGCGAGATCGAGGGAGTCGCCTATGGCGCCTTCATCGTGCCGGGGCTGATCATGCTCATGCTGCTGACGCAAAGCACCATGAATGCGAGTTTCGGCATTTATTTTCCCCGATTCGTCGGCACTATCTACGAAATCCTGTCGGCGCCGGTGTCGGGACTCGAAATCGCGCTCGGCTATGTCGGGGCTGCCGCCACCAAGTCGATCATCCTCGGACTGATCATCCTCGGCACATCCTGGTTGTTCGTTCCCTTGCGCATCGCACATCCGTTCTGGATGCTGACCTTCCTGGTGCTGACGGCGGCAACCTTCAGCCTGCTCGGCTTCATCATCGGCATATGGGCGGACAATTTTGAAAAGCTGCAAGTCGTGCCGCTGCTGATCATCACGCCGCTGACCTTCCTGGGCGGGACCTTCTATTCGACCCACGTGCTGCCGCCGCTGTGGCAGACCGTTACTCTGTTTAACCCGGTGGTCTATCTGATCAGCGGTTTCCGCTGGAGCTTTTTCGAGATCGCCGACGTCAGCCCGGCGGTCAGCCTAGGGATGACGCTGGTGTTCCTGAGCATTTGCCTCGCCACCGTCTGGTGGATTTTCAAGACCGGCTACCGGCTGAAGAACTGACGGCGTCAGCCGCCGACAATCTCCTCGCGCAGGATTTCAAGCGCCAGCCAATGCTCCTCGGCCGCGGCCAGCTTGCGCTGGGTTTCAGCGAGGTCGCTGGTGACCTTTTCGAAGCCGGCA
Organism: uncultured Alphaproteobacteria bacterium; assembly: GCA_963814885.1. Lineage (GTDB taxonomy): Bacteria > Pseudomonadota > Alphaproteobacteria > Rhizobiales > Xanthobacteraceae > Pseudolabrys. The sequence goes on from CAWFEO010000022.1 coordinate 492,178, forward strand.
CGGTCGCGCCTATAGAACTCCGCATCATCAAGCTTGGCCTGCAGCGCATCGGATTTCGCGATCAGCGCCGCCATGGTTTTAGGTAAAGTTTCGAGCGCGTGCTTGTCTTTGAAACTCATGCGGCGCTTTGCCGGCTGCGGCGATGCTGATTGCTTTGCCGGCTGTTTGGCCAGTTCCTTGGTTTGCTTCGGCGGCGGCCGGCCCGCCTGTACGCGCGTCAGATCGGCCCCGCGTTGCGCCAGCATGTCGGAGTAGCCGCCGGCATATTCGGTCCAATGGCCGTCGCCCTCAGGCGCGATCACGCCGCTCACCAGCCGGTCGAGGAAGTCGCGGTCGTGGCTAATCAGCAGCACGGTGCCGGCGTATTCGCCGATCATGTCCTCCAGCACGTCCAGCGTCTCCATGTCGAGGTCGTTGGTCGGCTCGTCGAGGATCAGCAGGTTCGAAGGTTTGGCCAGCGCCTGCGCCAGCATCAGCCGTCCGCGCTCGCCGCCCGACAGCTTGCCGAGCGGCGTACGCGCCTGCTCGGCGGCGAACAGAAAATCTTTCATGTAGCTGACGACGTGTCTGGGCTGGCCGTTGACCATCACAGTATCGCCGCTGCCGCCGGTCAGGGCTTGCGCGACGGTAACGTTGGGATCGAGGCTGTCGCGGTGCTGGTTGAGCGTCGCAATGGCGAGACCTGATCCGAGCCGTACCGACCCGCTATCGGGTGGCAAGCCGCCGGTAAGCATGTTGATCAGCGTCGTTTTGCCACTGCCGTTCGGTCCGACGATGCCGATGCGATCGCCGCGCTGAATGCGGATCGAGAAGTCGCGCACGATGGCGCGCTCGCCGTAGCTCTTGCCGATAGCCTTGGCTTCGATAACCAGCGCGCCCGACAGCGCCGCCGAACCCGCGGTGATGACGGCGTTACCGACGCTGGCGCGGTAGCTGCGGCGCGCCTCGCGCAACGCCTGCAATTGGCCGACGCGGCGCATGTTACGCTTGCGTCGGCCGGTGACGCCGTAGCGCATCCAGTGTTCCTCGGCGACGATTTTGCGGTCGAGCTTGTGCTGCTCGCGCTCTTCTTCCGCCAGCAGCATGTCGCGCCATTCTTCGAAATGGGCAAAGCCGCGCTCGACGCGTCGGGTGGCGCCGCGGTCGAGCCAAACCGTGACGCGCGACAGCGTCGAGAGGAAGCGCCGGTCATGGCTGATGATGACCAGCGCGGTGCGGCGCGCATCGAGGTCTCGCTCCAGCCATTCTATAGTGGTGAGGTCGAGATGGTTGGTCGGCTCATCGAGCAGCAGGATGTCGGGCGAGGCCGCCAGCACGCGCGCCAATGAGGCGCGGCGCGCCTCGCCGCCAGAGAGCCGCGCCGGGTCTTCCGCGCCGGTGAGACCGAGTTCGTCCAGCAGATTGCGCGCGATATAGGCATCCTCGCTCGAACGCAAGCCGGCTTCGACATAGGCGAGCGTGGTTGCGTAGCCGGAAAAATCCGGCTCCTGCGGCAGGTAGCGCACCAGCGTGCCGGGTTGCACGAACACGCTGCCGCGATCCGGCTCGACCAGCCCGGCTGCGATTTTCAGCAGCGTCGATTTGCCCGAGCCGTTGCGTCCGACCAGCGAGACCCGCTCGCCGGTCGAGACCGACAGCTCCGCCCCGGACAAAAGCGGCGTGCCGCCAAAGGTCAGCGCGACGTCCTTGAGCTGAACGAGTGGTGGAGCCATGCCGTGGCGTTATGAGGCCGAGAGCGTATCGAGGATGCGCGCCCAGCTGCGGATGCCCTTGTGGAAGCATTTGAGGTCGAACTTTTCGTTGGGCGAATGCACCCGGTCGTCGTCGAGCGCGAAGCCGACCAGCAGTGAATCCATTCCCAGCACGTGCTTGAAATCCGCCACGATCGGGATCGAACCCCCGGCGCCCACCGCCACCGCCTTCTTGCCCCACTCCTCGGCCAGCACGCCGCGCGCCTTGGTCAACGCCGGGCTATCGAAGGACAATTGCAGCGCCGGCGCCAAGCCGAAATTGGCGAATTCCACCTTGCAATCCGCCGGCAGGTGCTCGCGTACGAAGGCGCGGAAGGCGTCGCGGATTTTCACGGGGTCCTGTTCGCCCACCAGCCGGAATGAGACTTTGGCCATCGCCTCGCCGGGAATGACGGTCTTGGCGCCCTCCCCGGTATATCCGCCGACGATGCCGTTGATTTCGGCCGTCGGCCGCGTGGTGATCTGCTCGAGCACCAGGCGGCCTTTTTCACCTGCCGAAACTTTCAAGCCGACTTGGCCGAGAAACGCGTCCGCCGTCATGTTGAGCGCCTTGAGATCGGCCTTGATGTCGGCGGGCAGTTCCTTCACGCCGTCGTAGAAACCGGGGACGGTGACCTTTCCGCCGTCGTCCCATAGCGCGCCCAGGATTTTGGCCAGCAGGCGCAACGGATTTTGCGCCGCGCCGCCGAACAGGCCGGAATGCAGGTCCCTGTCGGCGCAGGTGATCTTGACTTCCTCGTAGACCAGCCCGCGTAGCGAGGTGGTGACCGCCGGCGTTTCCGCGTTCCACATGGCGGTGTCGCAGACTAGCGCCAGGTCGAGTTTGAATTCGTCGGCATTGTCGCGGACGAACTTGAATAGATGCTGCGAGCCGCATTCCTCCTCGCCCTCGATCATGGTGGTGATCGGCAGCGGCAACTTGCCGGTCACCGCCTTGAAGGCGCGGCAGGCCTCGATAAAGGTCATGGCCTGGCCTTTGTCGTCGCAGGCACCGCGCGCGACGATGATCTTGCGCCCGTCCGGCAAGGTCTCGATGCGCGGCTCGAACGGCGGCGTCTTCCATAAATCGAGCGGATCGACCGGTTGCACGTCGTAATGGCCGTAGAATAGCACCCGTGGGCCCGAAACGCCGTTGGATTTGCCCACCACCACCGAATGGCCCTCGGTCGGGCGCAACTCCGCGTCGAAACCTATCGATTTGAGGTCGTTCGCTATGTGCTCGGCGGCGGCGCGGCATTGCTCCTTGTGGGCTGGGTCGGTCGAAATGGAAGCGATGCGCAGTAGCGCAAACAAACGCTCGACGCTGGCGTCGATATCCTGGTCGATACGGCTCAAGACCGCGTCGAGTGTGCTCATGACGGGCTCCTTGGTGGTGTTCTCAACCTAGCAACGCGGTCACCGCCTGAAAAGCACGTTAAAAGCGACCCGATCGCGCGAAAAAGCGGCAGCTCCACGCGATCGTGCGTGGATTTTCATCGTTTGCTTCAGGATTTCGAAGGCATAGCAAGGCGGCGCGCTTGGCCCACCTCATTTCGAAAAGTACTTCGGAAGGTATTTTTGGATGTACAGCCGTCTTTCGTTTCAACCACTAAACACAGCCAGCGCATTCATGAGAACAATTTCAAATCAACTTGACGATGCTGACGCGTTTTACATTTTACTTGACAGAACGCACCGGCGATGCGCGTGCGCACAAACGTTTTCGCGCGCGCGATCATGCATCGCGCTTGTCATCGCCGCTGTGGGCGTTCAATATGCAGGCAACCCGCCTTCAGTGCGGGGCGTGAGGGGATCATGGACGAATTGATCGGGCGTCTCGTCGCCAACGTTGGCGTCGATCGGGACGCCGCGGAAAAAGCCGTCGGCGTTATCTTCGAATTCCTCCTCAAGGAGGGGCCCACCGACAAGGTAAAGGCCTTGATGGACCGCCTGCCCGGCGCCGAAGAGCTGATGGAAGCCCAGGAAGGCATCGACGCCAGCGGCGGCGGCGGTTTCGCCATGGGTGGCCTCATGGGCGCCGGCACCAAGATGATGGCCTCCGGCCTGACCATGGGCCAGGTGCAGGGTGTCACCCGCGAAGTGATCGCCTATGCCCGCGAGCAGGCCGGCGAAGACGCGATCGGCGAAGTCGTCGCAGCAATTCCGGGATTAAGTCAGTTCATTTGAGCTTTTTCGAAGCGACAAGCGATCTAAGTGGTGAGGAGACGACGGATGACCTATCCGATCACCGATATCGACGGGATCGACGGCGAAGCTGCCGCGATCCTAAAGTCGGTGGGGATACGGTCCACGGCACGTCTGCTCGAAACCGCGCGCACGGTGCGCGGCCGCAAGCGGCTAGCGGCCAAAACCGGCTTCGACGAAAAATCCCTTTTATGTTGGGCCAACGTCGCCGACCGCATGCGCATCAAAGGCATCAGCAAGGAATATGCCGAACTGTTGCGCGTGGCAGGCGTCGACACGGTGAAGGAACTCAAATATCGCAACCCGTGCAACCTCGCCAAGGCGATGGCGGACGCCAACAAGAAGAACAAGCTGGTCCGCTTCCTGCCGTCCGAGAAAGTCGTGACGCGCTGGATCGACCACGCCAAGAAGCTGCCGCTCAAGATCAGCTACTAGAAGCGCTAGGCGCCCGCCGGCAGCTTGACAGCCCCGCGCGGCCAGCGCAAAGCGACCGCCATGGGGCTCGCCCGCACCCTCACTGACAAGCCGAAAACCCCGCCAAAACCGGGGCCGGATACCCTTTCGGCACTATTCGCCCTGGGCCGTCCGCTGGTCATGGGCATTCTCAACGTCACACCGGATTCATTCTCCGACGGCGGCCAGTTCCTCGATCCGGCGGTGGCCGTCGCCCATGCCGGCGCCATGGCCGACCAGGGTGCCGACATACTCGATGTCGGCGCGGAGTCGACGCGGCCCTATGGCGGCGCCAAACCGGTTTCAGCCGCCGACGAGCGGACGCGGCTTGAGCGCGTGCTGCCGGCGGTCGTGAAGCTCGGCTTGCCGGTGTCGATCGACACCATCAAGGCCGAAATCGCCGCCTGGGCGCTCGATCAGGGGGCGAAAATCGTCAATGACGTCTGGGGCCTGCAGCGCGACCCCGATATGGCGCCGCTTATTGCCGATCGCTGCGTGCCGGTCATCGTCATGCATAACCGCGACAACGTCGATCCTCGGGCCGAGATCATCGCCGACGTTATGAAGTTCTTTGAATGCTCGCTCGACATCGCCGCCCGCGCCGGCATCGCCCGCGACAAGCTCGTGCTCGACCCCGGCATCGGCTTCGGCAAGACCCCGGAGCAGAGCATCGCCTGCATCGCGCGGCTTTCCGAATTCAAGCGCTTCGGCCTGCCGATCCTGGTCGGCGCCTCGCGCAAGCGCTTCATCGACGCGGTGACGCCGGCCCCGCCCGACGAGCGCATCGGCGGCTCGATCTCGGCCCATCTCATGGCGGTCGCGAACGGCGCGGCCATCGTGCGGGTTCACGACGTCGCCGAAACCGTGCAGGCGCTGCGTGTCAAAGCGGCCATCGACCGCGCCAAAGAAAGCTGACATGAGCGACCGCATTTTCATCGAGGGCCTGTCGCTGCACGCCTATCACGGCGTCATGGCCTACGAGGCCAAGGTCGGACAGACCTTCACCATCGATCTCGAACTGACCATCGATCTGTCCGCGGCCGCGCGCAGCGACAAGGTGGTCGACACCGTCTCCTACGACAAGGTGGTGGACTGCGCGAGCCATGCCTTCTGCGCCCAGCGCTTCCGGCTGATCGAGGCCGCCGCCGGCCGCGTGGCCGACGCGGTGCTGGCCGCATTCCCGCGCGTGCAGAGCATCAAAGTGACCATCCACAAGCCGCACGCCCCAATCGCGGCCACCTTCAGCGATGTCGGCGTCACGCTGATGCGCGCCCGGGCAAATTCAAAATCATGACCGAGGCGCTGCTCGCGCTCGGCGGCAATGTGGGCAACAGCCGGGCCATTCTCGACCGCGCCGTCGCGCTGTTCTGCGACGGTGAGACAGTGCGGCTCAAGGCCCGCTCGTCCGACTATCTGACGCCGCCCTGGGGCTTCAAATATCAGCCGCCCTTCATCAATCTCTGCATCGTGGTGGAAACGGCGCTAACGCCCCGCGAGTTGCTGGCGCGGGCGCAGGCGGTCGAGCGCCAGCTCGGCCGCGACCGGGCGCAAGAAAAGCGCAACGGCCCGCGTACCGCCGATATCGACATTATCGCCTATGGCGACCTGGCGCTGGCCGATCCGGATTTGACGCTGCCGCATCCGCGGCTGTTCGAGCGCGCCTTCGTGCTGGTGCCGCTGGCCGAAATCGCGCCCGATCGCGTGATCGCCGGGCGCACGGTCAAGGAGGCGCTGGCCGGCCTTGAAGTTTCCGGCATCACCCGCCTGCCCGGCCCGGGCACGTAATTTGCTTCGACTGGAATGGCGGCGCGCCGCCGTGTATGCCAGTTTCCGCCGATGATCGAAGACTTGTCCCTCGCCGCCGAATTTGCAGCCGTCAGCCAGGCGCAATGGCGCAAGCTGGTCGAAGCCGCCCTGAAGGGCGCCGATTTCGACAAGCGCCTGGTGAGCCAGACCTATGATGGCTTGCGGGTCGCGCCGCTTTACCCGCGCGCGGTAAGCGCGCCGGTCATCGCCGGACGTCCGGCGGTGCCCTGGCAGGTGATGGCCCGGGTCGATCATCCCGATCCAATCGCAGCCAACAAGCAGGCGCTAATAGATCTTGAAAACGGTGCAACCGGCCTGACGCTGGTGATGGCCGGCTCGATCAGCGCCAATGGCTATGGGCTCGAAGCTTCCGCCGCGACACTCGACCGAGTGCTCAAAGATATTGTGCTCGACGCCGGTATCGCCATCGATCTCAACCTCAGCCCAGCGACCCGCCACGCCGCGCGCCTGTTCGCCGATTTGGTGACAAGCCGCGATATTAAACCTGCGAATGTAAGGTGGTGTGCGAGCATCAACCCGATCGGCGGTTTCGCCGTCTCCGGCGAGGGCCCGGGACCGTGGAGCGATGTATCGAAAAAATTTTCCGCCATGGTCAGCGGCCTTGCCGACCGTGGCTTTCGCGGTCCATTCGCGGTCGCGGACGGTCGCGTGATCCACAATGCGGGCGGGTCGGAGGCGCAGGAGCTTGCCTTCGCCATTGCCAGCGGTGTCGACTACCTGCGCGCGCTCGAAGCGGCGGGCGTTCCGCTCAATGCCGCGCGCGGCATGATCTATTTTCGTCTGTCCGCCGACGCCGACGAATTCCTCACCATCGCCAAGTTCCGTGCGGCGCGCAAACTCTGGGCCCAGGTCGAAGCGGCCTGCGGCCTTGCGCCAAAGCCGGCCTACGTCGCAGCGGAAACGGCCTGGCGCATGATGACGCAGCGCGACCCTTACGTGAACATGCTGCGCACGACGATCGCCGTTACCGCCGCCGGCGTCGGCGGCGCCGACAGCATCACGGCGCTGCCATTCACCCAGGCGCTCGGTCTGCCGGACGCTTTCGCGCGGCGCGTTGCCCGCAACATGCAACTCATCTTGCTGGAAGAGTCGAACCTCTACCGTGTCGCCGATCCGGCCGCCGGTTCTGGCGCCATCGAGGCACTGACGACGCAGATTGCGCAAGCGGCTTGGGCGCTATTCCAAGAGATCGACGCCGCCGGTGGTGTCTGGAATGCACTGGAGCAAAAGCTGCTGCAAGAGAAGGTGGCAGCCGTCCGCGCCGAACGCGAAATGGCGGTCGCCCGGCGCAAGGACGCGCTGACCGGCGCGAGCGACTATCCGAACCTGCAGGAAACGTCGATCAAGGTGCTCGACGTAGCGCCGATCTCGACGCCGAAAGAAGGCGGCACGACCGTGACCACCGAGCCGCTCCCGAGCACCCGGCTCGCCGCGCCGTTCGAAGCCTTGCGTGACAAGTCGGACCAAATCACTGGCCAAGACCGGCAAGCGGCTGAAGGTCTTTCTCGCCAATCTCGGCACGCCGTCCGATTTCACCACGCGCGCCACCTTTGCCAAGAATTTCTACGAGGCCGGCGGCATCGAGGCCGTCACAAATGACGGCTTCGAGGATCAGGCCGCGATGGTCGCCGCCTTCAAGACATCGGGCGCCACGCTCGCCTGCCTGTGCTCGTCCGACAAAGTCTATGAGGCGCAGGCCGCCGACGCCGCCAAGGCGCTCACCGATGCCGGCGCTATGGTCCAGCTCGCCGGCCGGCCCGGGGACATAGAGGCCGCATGGCGGCAGGCGGGCGTGAAAGACTTCATATTACGCCGGCTGCAACGCGCTTTCGACCCTACAAGCTGCGCATGTTATAGCGGTTAAATAATCACATCATAGTGTCCGACAGACATGGATCGCGAAGCGGAGATTGCGCAGCTCAGACACGAGCTCGACATTCTGCGATCGCGCCTGGCCCTGTACGAGCGTTGGGGCCGCATCGTCAGAATATTTTTCATGATCTGGACGCCGCTGTTCGCAACGGTGATCATCTTCGGTCTCGTCAAGGTCTCCCAGTTCGATGTCTTGATGGGCGGCTTCTTCGTTGCCTTGGCCGCCGTGATCGGCCTCGCGGCCTGGCTCATACGCGGCTGGGGCCGCCCACCGCCCTCGAAGGGCCGCTCATGGTGGACTGATATTGTCGCGCCGCCGATGGGGCCGCGAAGCTTTGCCGCCGGCATACCCGCCTTCACCTTCTACGGTTTAGGCCGTCGAAGGCGCAATGACGCCGAGATCATCGAGGACCAGATCGCCGAACGCGAACACCGTCTGAAGGAACTGGGCGTGCCAAGCTGATATTGCGCACTGGCGAGAGGGCGACGGCGCGTGGTATCTTGTGCGCCGCAATACCACAACCACCGCCAACCCGCGTTAGCCAGAACCGATGCCTGCGATTCCAGACTTCTCAACCGTCGATTTCGCCGATACGCCGCCGCCGGCCGGCAACGGTTCCGCGTCGCCATGGCAAACACCCGAAGCCATTGCGGTCAAGCCGGTCTATGGCGAGGCCGACCTCGCCGGGCTCGATTTCCTCGACACCTATCCCGGCAAGCCGCCTTATCTGCGCGGGCCCTACCCCGCCATGTACGCCGCGCAGCCCTGGACCATCCGGCAATATGCCGGCTTCTCCACGGCTGAAGATTCCAACGCCTTCTACCGGCGCAATCTCGCCGCCGGGCAAAAAGGCCTGTCGATCGCCTTCGATCTCGCCACCCATCGCGGCTACGACTGCGATCATCCGCGCGTGTCGGGCGACGTCGGCATGGCCGGTGTCGCCATCGATTCCATCTACGACATGCGCACGCTGTTCTCCGGCATCCCGCTCGACCAGATGAGCGTGTCGATGACCATGAACGGCGCGGTGCTGCCGGTGCTGGCGCTCTATATCGTCGCCGCGGAAGAACAGGGCGTGCCGCAGGAAAAGCTGTCGGGCACCATCCAGAACGACATCCTCAAAGAATTCATGGTGCGCAACACCTATATCTACCCGCCGGCGCCGAGCTTGCGCATCATCTCCGACATCTTCGCCTATACGGCGGAGCACATGCCGAAGTTCAATTCGATTTCGGTCTCCGGCTATCACATGCAGGAGGCGGGCGCGACGCAGGACCTCGAGCTTGCCTATACGCTGGCCGACGGCGTCGAATACGTGCGCGCCGGCATCAAGGCAGGGCTCACCGTCGACCGCTTCGCGCCGCGCATCTCGTTTTTCTGGGCGATCGGCATGAACTATTTCATGGAGATCGCCAAGCTGCGCGCCGCCCGCATGCTGTGGGCCAAGCTGATGAAGCCGTTCAAGCCGGAAGACGCGCGCGCGCTGTCGCTGCGCACCCATTGCCAGACTTCGGGCTGGTCGCTGTCGGCGCAGGACGTCTTCAACAATGTCGCGCGCACCATGATCGAGGCCATGGCGGCGACGCAAGGGCCAGACGCAATCGTTGCACACCAACGCGCTCGACGAGGCGCTGGCGCTGCCAACCGATTTTTCCGCCCGCATCGCCCGCAACACCCAGATCCTGCTGCAACAGGAAGCGGGCGCGCGGCGTATCGTCGACCCCTGGGGCGGCTCATATTACGTCGAGCGCCTAACCTATGAGTTGGCGCGCAAGGCCTGGGGCCATATCGAGGAAGTGGAAGCGCTCGGCGGCATGACCAAGGCGATCGAGGCCGGCATCCCCAAGCTGCGCATCGAGGAAGCCGCAGCCAAGACGCAGGCCCGCATCGATGCCGGCGTGCAGTCGGTGATCGGCGTCAACAAATACCCGCCGACCGAGGAAGAGCATATCGAGGTGCTCAAGATCGACAATTCGGCGGTGCGCGCGGCGCAAATCGACAAGCTCAAGCGCTTGAAGGCCGAGCGCGACCCGGCCGCGCTGAAGGAAGCGCTCGACGCCCTCACCCGCGCCGCCGACCGCGGCAACGGCAATCTCCTAGGCCTGGCGATTGACGCCGCCCGCGCCAAGGCTACGGTCGGGGAGATCTCCTCGGCGCTGGAGCAGGTCTACGGACGCCACGTGGCCTCGATCAAGGCGATCACCGGCGTCTATAAGCGGGAGGTCGGCAAGGAGGGCAAAATGACCGGCGCGGTCGAGCGGGTGCGCAAGGCGGTCGAAGCGTTCGAGCAGGCGGAGGGCCGCCGCCCACGCCTGCTGGTCGCCAAGATCGGCCAGGACGGCCACGACCGCGGCCAGAAGGTGATCGCTTCTGCGTTTGCCGATCTCGGCTTCGACGTCGATATCGGGCCGCTGTTCGCCACACCTCAGGAAGCCGCCCGCCAGGCGGTGGAAAACGACGTGCATATTCTCGGCGTGTCGTCGCTCGCCGCCGCCCATCTCACGCTGGTGCCGGAATTGAAGGCCGAACTCGCAAGCGAAGGCCGCGACGACATCATGATTGTGGTCGGCGGCGTGGTGCCGCCGCAGGATTACGACGCGTTGATGAAGGCCGGCTGCGAGGCGATCTTCCCGCCCGGCACGGTGATCGCGGACGCGGCCGAGAAACTACTCAAGACGCTCAACAAGCGGCTCGGCCACGGCAAAGAGGCGGCCGAGTGAAGCGCGTTCTGGTCCGCGCGGCAATCGCCGCACTTTGCGCAGGTTTGCTTGCTGGCTGCGTCAACTCCAAGGGCCCGATCCTGGCGGACTCTCAGCCTGTCCTGGGCCCGCGTTTGAAGCTGCAGCTCTATTCCATGCGCAAGGGTTATGCGGCAGACCCCGAGCAGGCGAGCTTCGCCTGGAACGGCAAGCTTTATTCTCATAGCGGCGGCGGCCTGGCGGACGTGCGCGGCTTCTCGCTGCATGCCTTCGAGGGCGGCAGCTACATCGTCCAGTCGGTGCCGGTAAAGCGCCCGCAGATGGCCGAATACGCGCTGATGCGGCCGCTCGCCGACGGCGTCTATCACGTGGTGGTCATCGACGAGGCTGACGCTGACGCGGCCACCCGCGCCGCCCATTGCGCCAAGCTTCCAAACGTCGCCTGCCGCATCGCCACGCGTGACGCGCTCTTCGCTTTCGCGCGCGCCACCGCGGCGCGCCATAGCGACGAAGGCGGGCTGGCGATCCGCCTGGCCGAGTGATGGCGGCTAGCGGCCATGAGCCCTCCCCCCTCGCCGCCGGCATTCGCGCCGGCGACCGAGCCGTGCTGGCGCGCGCCATCACGCTGATCGAGAGCAAGCGGGCCGATCACCGCGGCGAGGCGCACCGGCTGGTGCAAGACCTGCTGCCGGCGACCGGCAAGGCGGTGCGGCTCGGCATCACCGGTGCGCCGGGCGCCGGCAAGTCCACCACCATCGACGCGCTCGGCACTTTTCTCACCGGCCAGGGTCACAAGGTGGCGGTGCTGGCGGTCGATCCGTCCTCCAGCCGCACCGGCGGCTCGATCCTGGGCGACAAGACGCGCATGCCGCGGTTGGCCGCCGACGCGCATGCCTTCATTCGGCCCTCGCCCGCCTCCGGCACGCTCGGCGGCGTCGCCGCCAAGACGCGCGAGACCATGCTGGTGTGCGAGGCCGCCGGCTACGACGTCGTGATCGTGGAGACGGTCGGCATCGGCCAGTCGGAAACCGCGGTCGCCGACATGACCGATTTTTTCCTAGTGCTGATGCTGCCGGGCGCCGGCGACGAATTGCAGGGCCTGAAGAAAGGCATCGTCGAGCTTGCCGACATGATCGCGGTCAACAAGGCCGACGGCGACAATATCCAGCGCGCCAAGCAGGCGGCGGCCGAGTACCGCGCCGCGCTCAACATCCTCAACCCACAATCGGCGACCTGGTCGCCGCCGGTCGTGACCTATTCGGCGCTCACCGGCAACGGGATCGCGGAGCTGTGGCAACAGGTGCTGGCGCATAAGGACAAGATGAGCGCCTCCGGCGAGCGCGCCACACGCCGGCGCGAGCAGCAGGTGAAATGGATGTGGACCATGCTGGAGGAGCGGCTGACCGCGCGGCTGCGCAGCGATCCGGCCGTGCGCGCCAAGCTCAAAGCTGCCGAGACCGCGGTCGCCGCCGGCAAGCTGGCGCCGACGCTGGCCGTGGAAGAGATCGCGAAGCTGTTGGGGGTGTAGACCGCTGTCGTCACAGACAAGCGAATGAAAATGACGCATCGGCCTGTACCATGCCGGCTATCGTTTTCACACACGCGCTCGCGCTTCGGCCAGGTGAAAATCTTATTCGCCACAGGGGGCATCGCATGACGCTACAGGAAGCCATCGCACAACAACCGGCATGGATCGGCTATTGGCTGAAATGCCTGTTGTTCGGCGCCTTCATCCTGCCTTTTACCCTTCTGATTTGGCGGCAAAGCCGCATCGCGGCAATCGCAACGGTCGTGGCCAGCCTCGCCGGCGCCTGGGCCACCGGATGGCTCTACGACAAGATGGGATACGTTAAACTGCTCGGCCTGCCGCACATCATCGTGTGGACGCCGCTGGTCATCTTTCTCGTTCTTCAAATCAGGCGCGCTGACATGCCGAATTGGCCGCGATGGATCATTGGCGTTGTGCTGGCGACAATCCTAATTTCGCTCGCCTTCGACTACACCGATGTGCTGCGCTATCTGCTGGGCGAGCGAATGCCGCTCGTCAAACCAGCTTAGCGGTCGCACCCGAAATCTCGCATGCTAACCATCCTCGTCACCGGCTTCGGCCCCTTTCCGGGCGCGCCGTTCAACCCGACCACGCCGCTGGTCAAAAAGCTGGCGCGGCTGCGGCGGCCGGCTTTGGCGGACGCGACCATCGTTGCGCACGTCTTCCCGACCAGCTATGCGGCGGTCGACGATGAACTGCCCAAGCTAATCGCCCGCCATCATCCAGACGCGTTGCTGATGTTCGGGCTCGCGACACAGGCAAAACGCATCCGCGTCGAGATCCGCGCGCGCAATGCCGCGTCGATCCTGCCGGACGTCAGCGGCGCCGCACCGCGCAGCCACAGCGTCGAAGCCGGCGCGGCGGCCGCCCTGGACCTGCCGGCACCCACGAAACGCCTGCTCGGCGCGCTGCGCGGCGCGCGCGTGCCGGCCACGCTCTCGGCCGATGCCGGCGGCTACCTCTGCAATTACCTCTGCTGGCAAGCCGTGGAAGCCGCGCGCCGGCCGCGCGGGCCCCGCCTTGCCGCCTTCATCCACGTACCCCCGGTCCGCCGCCATGCCCGGCCGCGCGCGCCAAAACGACACTTCACCCTTGACGATCTGGCGCGCGCGGGCGAGCGGCTGCTGGTGGAAATCGCTGCGGCGGCTCGGCGTTAACCGCGCTTAATCTCGCCGGGAGCACTATGAGGCCCATGACCATCGACCGCCGCCGCCTGCTGCTAGGGTCCCTCACCGGCGCCGCCGTCATGGCGGCGCCCGTGCTGGCAGCGCCGCTGTCGCGCAGCGGCCTCGACGCCGCGCAGTTCGGCGTGCGCCCGGGCGCGCCCGACGACCAGACCGCCAAGCTGCAGCGCGCCATCGACCAGGCCGCCAAGACGCGCGCACCGCTGATGCTGGCGCCCGGCCGCTACCGCGCCGGCGGCCTCACGCTCAGCGCCGGCGCGCAAATCGCCGGCGTGCGCGGCGCCACCCGCCTCACTTTGACGCAAGGCCCCTCGCTCATCGCCGCCGAGCACGCCGACACCATCTCGCTCACCGGCCTGGTGTTCGACGGCGGCGGCAAGGCGCTGCCGCAAGGGCGCGGCCTCGTGCATCTGGTCGGGGCGCGCGCGCTGCGCATTACCGATTGCGAAATCCTGCGCGCCGGCGGCAACGGCATCGCGCTCGCCCAATGCGACGGCGCGGTGACGCAAACGACCATCACCGACGCCGCCGACAACGCGCTGTTCTGCATCGACTCGCACGGCCTGATACTGTCCGCCAACACCATCCGCGGCTCCGGCAACGGCGGCATAAGGGTCTGGCAGAGCGACAAGCGCGACGACGGCAGCCTGATCGTCGACAACCGCATCGAGGACACGCACGCGAAGAGCGGCGGCAACGGCGAGAACGGCAACGCCATCAACGTGTTTCGCGCCGCCAACGTGATCGTGCGCAACAACGTGATCCGCAAGGCGGCGTTCACCGCGATCCGCGGCAATGCCGCCTCCAACATCCAGATCATCGGCAACAATTGCGCCGCGCTCGACGAGGTCGCCATTTATTCCGAGTTCGGCTTCGAGGGCGCCGTGATCGCCGGCAACGTGATCGACGGCGCCGAGAACGGCATTTCCGTCACCAATTTCAACGACGGCGGACGCATGGCCACCGTGTACGGTAATCTCGTGCGCAATCTCGGACCGCGCCGGCCCGGGACGAAGCCGGACGACGCCGGCCTCGGTATCGGCATCGAGGCGGAAACCGCGGTGACCGGCAACGTGATCGAGAACGCGCCGACCGCCGGCATCCGCGCCGGCTGGGGCCCCTATCTGCGCAACGTGACCGTCAGCGGCAACGTGGTGCGCAATGCCGGCTACGGCATCCAGGTGTCGGTTGCGCCCGATGCCGGCGACGCCGTCATCTCCGGCAACCTCATATCCGGAGCCCGCCTGGGCGCCATCGTCGGCATGGAATGGGCCAAGGCCGTGACCGGCGACCTCGCCAAGGACGGCGCGGCGCGCTACCCGCAATTGAGCATCGCCGGCAACAAGGTCAGCTAGGCGCTGTTTACAAAGTGGTTGGCGCGGGTCTCAGGCTTTGATCCACGAATGCCGGTTGCAGGGCGGCAGGACTGAGCCGCGTAGAAAATGTTTGATTCCGTGGATTAGCTTTTTGCCTTGGACGTGTTCAGCGCCACGGCGGCGCGAACGAGCGCCTTCAACGCCTTTTCATCGATCTTGTCGCCCGCATGGAAATCGATGGCGCGCCGCACATTACCGTCGAGGCTGGAATTAAAGAGGCCGGAAGGGTCCTTGAGCGCGGCGCCATTAGCGAAAGTCAGCTTCACCTTGTCCTTGTAGGTCTCGCCGGTGCAGATGATGCCGGCGTGCTCCCACACCGGAACGCCCATCGGGTTTGACGGCTTGCGCCATTTCACCGCCTCGACCACCTTGGGGTCGGCCTCTCTGATGAGCTTTCGCACCCGCGCGAGCGTCGCGCCGCGCCAATCGCCCAACTTTTTGATGCGCGCGTCGATCAGATGGGAGGAGGAGCCGCTTTTTGCTTCCTTCGAGTCGAGCTTGGTTTTCTTCATGGGGCACCTTTTCCTGCCTTTTGTCGCGCGCCGTCGGCTGAGTGCGGCTTCCTCGTCGTCCGGGCGGAGCAAAGTATATCCCGGGAACAATAGGTCGGCGGCCCCCCGGGGCGGGGATGCTTCGAAAATCCGCGCTGCCTTTTTAATTCGTCTTGATTCTAATTAGTTATTGCTCTAAATATGGAGCCAATGAAGGAGCGAAGATGGCAATTAATGATGTGTTTGAAGCACTGTCGCATCCGGTGCGGCGCGAAATCCTGACGATCCTCAAAAAGAAGCCGATGAGTGCAGGCGAACTCGCGAGCCACTTCGATCTGAGCAAGCCGACGCTGTCGGTTCATTTTGCAAAATTGAAGAACGCCGACCTCGTTGCGGTCGAGCGCAACGGCACGAGCCTAATCTACCACCTGAACCTCAGCATCCTCGAGGAGGCCTTTTCGAGTTTTCTCTCATTCAGGAGCTCCAGAAAATGAATTGGCTTTTCAATCGTCTCAACCTCGCACTCTTGGCCGCGATGGTCTGTCTCACCGTCGCCGGATTCTGGCTCCTCCCTCCAGACCGCCCGGTCCCCATGCACTGGAATTGGCACGGCGTGGCGGATTCTTGGTGGCCGCGTGACCGCGCGCTGCTGCTGGTGCCGCTGGTCGCAGGTGCAATCTCGATTTTGTGCTGGGTTCTCGAGCGCACGGGTCTACAGGCCGCTCGCGGTGGCGGCGGTCGCCGACACGCTGTCGTGGTATCATGTGTCTTCGTGGTTCTTCTCGTCGTTCAATCGATCGTCGTGCTTGCGGGATCAGGCCATTCGGTCACCCCAATCAGAGCGATCACATTTGTCGTCGCACTCATCTTCATAGCGATAGGCAATGTCCTGCCGAAGGCCGGGCCGGGCGGGCCACTTTTCGGTTGGCTGCAGTCCCTCCGCATCGTCCGGGAACGCGGTGCCCGGAGACTCGTGGGTGGTCTCACGATGGTGTCGGGCTCAGCTTTGCTGATTGCCAGCGTGCTCGATGCACCACCGCCGTTGCTCGTGACTGCCACACTGCTGTCTGTCGCTGTGTTGATCGTGGCAGGCATAGCGTACGCATTTCTTCGGCCGCGCATTCGAAATTCGTGAACCACGATAGCGCTCTCTGATGCGAATTTGGCGCGCGAAGGGCAGCCCGGGTTCACATGCTTCTCACAGGCACCGGATGACGGAAATAGCGGCATAGCGAACGCCGCCTACCGCCACCCCAGCCCCGGCGCGACGTGCTTGAGGATCGCCTCGATGACGTGCGCGTTGTAATCGACGCCGAGCTGGTTGGGTACGGTCAGCAGAAGTGCATCCGCCTCGGCGATGGCTTCGTCTTTCTTCAGCTGATCGATCAGCGCATCGGGCTCGGCGGCATAGCTGCGGCCGAAGATGGCGCGCTCTTTTTCGCTCAGCATGCCGACCTGGTCCTCGCTCTCGTCGTGGCCGAAATATAGGCGGTCGCGGTCGTCGACGAGCGCGAAGATGCTGCGCGAGACCGACACCCGCGGGTCACGCGCGTGCCCGGCTTCTTTCCACGCCGCGCGGTAAAGCCTGATCTGCTCCGCCTGCTGAACGTGGAACGGCTTGCCGCTCTCGTCGATCTTGAGCGTCGAAGACTTTGCAGGTTCATGCCGAGCTTCGCCGCCCATTCCGCCGTCGCATTGGTGCCGGCGCCCCACCAGATGCGCTCGCGCAGACCTTCGGAGTGCGGCTCGAGCCGCAGCAGGCCGGGCGGATTTGAGAACATCGGCCGTGGGTTCGGTTTGGCGAAGCCCTGCCCGCGCAGCAGGTCGAGAAACACTTCCGTGTGGCGGCGCGCCATGTCGGCGTCGCTCATGCCTTCCGGCGGCGCGTAGCCGAAGTAGCGAAAGCCGTCGATGACCTGCTCGGGCGACCCACGGGAAATGCCGAGCTGCAGGCGCCCGCCGGCGATGAGGTCGGCGGCGCCTGCGTCCTCCACCATATAGAGCGGGTTCTCATAGCGCATGTCGATGACCGCGGTGCCGAGCTCGATGCGCTTGGTGCGCGCGCCGCAGGCCGCCAGCAGCGGAAACGGCGAGCCGAGCTGGCGGGCGAAATGATGGACGCGGAAATAGGCGCCGTCGGCGCCGAGCTCTTCCGCCGCAACGGCGAGGTCGATCGATTGCAGCAGCGCGTCGGCGCCCGTGCGCGTCTGCGACTGCGGCGACGGGGTCCAGTGACCGAAGGAGAGGAAGCCGATGTTTTTCATGGGAATGGGGCCGTGGGAAAGCGTTCGGTGTTAGCCTTGTCTATTCCAAAAATTTGCTTCCTTCGAGCCATTCTTCCTTTTTTATGGCGGCGATCGCCTTCTTCATGGTCGTTGTCGCCCGCCCGTCAGTTGAGGATTGCGACCTCGTAGCACGGGTGGAGCGCAGCGTAACTCGGGAACCATTGATCGGCTGCGCCGGAATTCGCTGCGCTTCGACCGGCCTACTTGCTTCTTGCTCAGGGTGATCGATAGCGATACTTCCAGACAACTCGCTTCTTGGCATCAAAACCGATCACCCATACGTCAATAAATGACAACAGCGAGAGGTAGGAATATTCGTCAACGCAGGCTGACGGTATTCCCTGTCCGACAACTCCCGCGAAACGGCCGCATTCTTCATGCCCTGAGGGCGTTCCCAAAATACCTTCCACCCGATCTTGGGTTTGGCCGACGTGCACTCTCTGAAAACCGGTTTTGAGCGAGTGGTCGACGTAAATGTGCCAAGCAAGCAACACGAGAGGCACACCAATCGTCCCCCACATGACGACACTGAGTCCCAGCCGTCTCATTTGTGCTTTCGGCAACGCTCCGATACGCGATGTCAGCTCGTAGTCCGGGTGGAACGAAGCGTAACCCGGGAACGATTGATAGGCAGCCCCAAGATTCGTTGCGCTCCACTCAGGCTACGCTTGCGCATCAGTTAGCCATCTCACCACCCGATCCAAGTCCGCTCACAGTGGGCCAGGTGGCACGAACCCGTTCAGAACCTCTACTGTTAAGGCATCTTTAATTTTCGTAAGGAAACTATTGTAAATCGCAAATAACAGATCGAATCGCGTTCAATTGGAAGCGAGCGCGAGCGGCCAGTTCCGTTTTCAGTTCCGTTTTCAGTTCCAGTTTTAGTTCCAGTTTTAGTTCCGATTTCAGTTCCTAGTCAAAGACAGC
Organism: uncultured Alphaproteobacteria bacterium; assembly: GCA_963814885.1. Taxonomy (GTDB): domain Bacteria; phylum Pseudomonadota; class Alphaproteobacteria; order Rhizobiales; family Xanthobacteraceae; genus Pseudolabrys. The sequence continues at coordinate 510,774 of CAWFEO010000022.1, forward strand.
CGCGTACATCCGAGGACGAACGGCCCCTGACGACGGGGTAAGCGTCAGGGCGTTTGGGCTTCCAGTGCCCGTCGGAGGCAGCACCTCAAACTCAACGTTCGGTTCACAAAGCCTGTTGCAATGAAGGAACGACCCAATGGTGGATTGGCTGGGCTGGCGCCGAGCGCGGCGCCTGAGGGTTTCGCAAACCAGGATAAGTCGTGCGGGGGGCGATATCCCGTCTGAGCGTGCCGTTTCCGCACGCCTGGTTCGGTCGACCGGAGCGCTGGCCGTAAGCATCCTGTTGTTGCTGTGGTTGCTTATCTTTCCCCTATCGGCACGGGCCGAGGAGTCCATCGTTCCGCGATCAAGTTGGTTTTTCGGCTTGGGCGGTGGCTTCGATGCCGTGAACTTCGATCAGGATATGTTCGCCAGCGGTGTTAGCAATGTCTACCAGGCAGGAACACTGCTCGCGGTCGGCGAGGCCGGCGGTCCTGCCAGTCCCCGCCAAGACACTCAGTTGACCTTCGCGCCTGCGGCACAACTGGGCTACTTCGCGCACTTCGGCGCGAGCAACTGGTTGTGGGGTGCGAAAGTCGTCTACCGATACGTGGACGCGACGGCTACCACGCCCGACATCGACCCGCAGGCCGGAATGTTAACGACCGTATCCGGGCCCGATTCGTTCACGGGGCACGTCGTCATCGGATCGTACAGAACTCGGCTCACTCATGAAATCGCTTTTGTTCCGATCATCGGGCATTCGCTTGCACGAAGCTATGTCTACCTGGGCGCTGGTCCTGCGCTATTCAGGACCGAAACCAAGATCGACAATGCCATCGGCTTTGCCCATCTCAATGGCTTGGTCGGTGATGTCACCGGCGCAGGCGACTATTTCGCGAGTTCTCAGTGGGTATGGGGAGGCGTCGCCCAGATCGGCCTTGCCTATTACTTCGATCGCAACTGGATCGTGGACTTCAACTATACCTATGCTCAAACGGCAGAATTCAAGAGCAACTTTTCGGCTCCCTTCACGAGCACGTCCGTTGGCTATTCTTTTGCCGGCACCTTGTTCGTATCGCCATCGCAGCGCGTAACCGATCAATCTTTCACCGTCTCCATCAATATGGGATTTTGAAGTCGCCGCTCGAATGTCGAGGACGGAAAGGTTACGGCGATCTATGTGGTGCGGAACCCCCGACAAACTGAAGCACCTGCACTAGTCAGCCGGCCCGGAGCCGGTAGGCCGGGCGGCGCGAAGCGGCATGCGGGAAGCCAACAACCGCGTGCGCTAGCCGCCACCTTTCGGACCAAATGGCGGCTACTATAGTGGGGTCATGTCGCCCGCCCGACCCCGCCGCCGCAAGACCATCATGCTCATCATCTTCGCGCTGTTCCTCGTCCCCATCCTGGCCCGCGCCGCGCTTTATGCGATCGGCGACGGCCCGCGCTCGTGGCGCGACGCCGATTGGTCGAGCACCCGTCAGCTGCCGCCGGCCGCGCAAGACCGGCCGGCGCGGGTGCTGGTGTTCACCGGCACCACCGGCGCCTGGAAGGGCATTTTCTCGGTGCATAGCTGGGTCGTGCTTAAACCCGCCAACGCGCAGGAATGGACCCGCTATGACGTGGTCGGCTGGGGCAGTCCCGTGCGCGTCAACGGGTGGCCAGCGGACGGCCTTTGGTACGGCAACAGGCCGGTGGCGATCGCCGACATTTCCGGCCCGCAAGCCGAAGCACTGATCCCAAAGATCGAGGCGGCCGTCGCCACCTATCGCTTCGCCCAGGCCGGCGACTACCGCGTCTGGCCCGGCCCCAACAGCAACAGCTTCACCGCCGCCGTGCTGCGCGCCGTGCCGGAACTGGGCGTCAGCCTGCCGCCCAATGCCGTCGGCCGCGACTACCGCGATCGCTTCTATGCCGGCTTGACCGACAGCGGCACCGGCTTCGAGCTCAACCTTCACGGCCTCGCCGTGCTCAAGGTCGGCTGGGTCGAAGGCATCGAGTTCGATCTGTTCGGACTGGTGGCCGGGCTCGATCTGCGCCATCCCGGGTTGAAGCTGCCGGGCTATGGCCGCATCGGCATCGAATCGCCGGTCGCCACCGCGCTTGCGCGTTAATCGCCCGATATTCTGGGCCGCTCACGTCAATTTGTCCGAATTGGCCCCCGAAAGGGGTAACCTTTGGTCAGGATCGTGCGAAATTGAAAACGACGGTTTCCTCGCAAGGCCCTTGAAAAAATGCGCGACACGCTGCCGCTGCTCGACCAGGTTCCCTTCCCTCAAATCCGCCGCGGCAAGCTCGACACGCTGCAGATTAATGTCGGCTACCGCTGCAACCAGTCCTGCTTCCATTGCCACGTCAATGCCGGACCCAACCGCACCGAGGAGATGGCCGGCGATGTCGCCGACACGGTGCTCGCCTTCGTCGAACGCCGCGGCATAAGCACGCTCGACATTACTGGTGGCGCGCCCGAGCTCAACGCGCATTTCCGCCGCATGGTCGTTGCGGCGCACAAGCTCGGCGCCACGGTGATGGACCGCTGCAACCTCACCATCCTGGAACAGCCGGGCCAGGAAGACCTGGCCGATTTTCTCAGGGCTAACCGCGTCGAGGTGGTGGCGTCGATGCCGTGCTATCTCGAGGACAATGTCGAGCGCCAGCGCGGCAAAGGCGTGTTCGACAGCTCGATCCGCGGCCTGCGCAAGCTCAACGCCGCCGGCTACGGGCGCGACCCGGCGCTCGCGCTCAACCTGGTCTATAACCCGCAAGGCCCGTCGCTGCCGCCGGCACAAGCCGCGCTCGAAGCCGACTACAAGCGCGTGCTGGGCGAACAATACGGCATCGTCTTCAACAAGCTGTTCGTGCTCGCCAACATGCCGATCCAGCGCTTCGGCTCCATGCTGGTGACCAGGGGCGAATTCGACGGTTACCTCCAGCTTTTGCAGGACGCCCATCTCGACGCCAATCTCGGCACCGTCATGTGCCGCAATCTGCTGTCGGTCGATTATCAGGGCTACGTCTACGACTGCGACTTCAACCAGATGCTCGAGCTGCCGCTCGGCAATGCGCGTCAACGCGTGCATCTGGCCGACCTCATTGAGCAAAACATCGAGGGCCGGCCGATACGCGTCGCCGGCCATTGCTACGGCTGCACCGCCGGCCAGGGTTCAAGCTGCAGCGGCGCGCTGAAAGAGGCGGCGGAATGAACGTCGTCCCCCGCCCCTTGCCGGCGGCGGAAAAATCCGCCGGCCGCATCTGCCCGCGCGACTACGCCTACGCACCCTCGGTATTCGCGCGCGCGCCGGATTTTGCCGCAGATACGCTCTATCTGGTCGGCGGCCTCTACGGCAATCTGGCCGCGCTCGCGGCCATCGAAAAGCTGGCGGCAGCCGAGCGCACGCGCCCGCAAATCGTATTCAACGGCGATTTCCATTGGTTCGACGCCGAGCCGGACTGGTTCGCGCAAATCGAGCGCGGCGTCGCGCCCCATCGCGCGCTGCGCGGCAATATCGAAACCGAGATCGCACGGACCGAGGATGTCGGCGCCGGCTGCGGCTGCGCCTATCCCGACAATGTCGACGACGGCGTGGTGCGCCGTTCCAACGAAATCCTGGCGCGGCTGCGGGCCGAGATTGTGCCGGCAAAACGCGCGCCTTTGCGCGATCTGCCGATGCAACTGGTGGCGCAGGTGGGCGCTTTGCGCGTCGGCATCGTACATGGCGACGCATGTTCGCTCGCCGGCTGGCGGTTCGCGCAAGACGCGCTCGATGCCGCGCGCTACCGGCCTTGGCTGGAGGATATCGCCAGCGCGGCGCGCGTCGACGTTTTCGGCTGTACGCACACCTGTCTCGCCGCGCTGCGCGATTTTTCGCTCGCTGCCGGCCGGCTGACCGTCATCAACAATGGCGCCGCCGGCATGCCGAATTTCAAAAATTCCCGTTTTGGCCTCATCACACGCATCGCCACCGGGCCCTCGCCGCATCAACCGCTTTATGGAGTCGAACGCGGCGGTGTGTATATCGATGCTATTGCCGTCGGCTATGACCAGGGCGCCTTTCTCGACCGTTTTCTCAAGCGCTGGCCGGTAGGCACGGCGGCGCATGCGTCCTATTACCGGCGCATCGCCGACGGGCCGGACTACGCCATCGGACAGGCAGTACCGCGATGACGCTGTCCATCGTCATGCCGGTGCTGGACGAGGCCGCAGACATCGAAACAGCTTTGCGGGCGCTGGCGCCGCTTCGCGCGCGCGGCGCCGAAGTCATCGTGGTCGACGGCGGCAGCAGCGACGGCACCGCCGACTTGGCCCGTCCCTTTGCCGACCAGGTCCTCAAAAGCCAACGCGGGCGCGCGGTGCAGATGAATGCCGGCGCGGCGGCGGCGCGAAGCGACGTGTTGCTGTTTCTGCACGCCGATACCCGGCTGCCCGACGGCGCCGACCGCCTCATTCGGGATGGCCTCGCCCAATCACGCCGCGCCTGGGGCCGCTTCGACGTGCGCTTCGACGATGGCGGCGCCTTGCGCCTCATCGCCATGATGATGAACGTGCGCTCGCGCGTGACCGGCATCTGCACCGGCGACCAGGCGATGTTCATCACCCGCGCAGCTTTCGACAGCATCGGCGGCTTTCCCCCGATCCCGTTGATGGAAGACGTGACGGCCGCAACATTGCTCAAGCGCGTCACCCGGCCGCTTTGCCTGCGTGCGCGCGTCACCACCTCCGGGCGCCGTTGGCGACAACACGGCATCCGGCGCACCATCCTGCTGATGTGGCGGCTGCGGCTGGCTTTTTATTTTGGAGTCGATCCGGACCGCCTGGCGAAACAATACGGCTATGTCCCGGCCAAAAACTAATATCGCCGTGCTGGCGAAGGCGCCGGTCCCCGGCCTCGCCAAGACCCGGCTGATCCCCGCCATCGGCGCCCATGCCGCTGCGGTGTTGCAAGAGCGGTTGACCGAGCAGGCGGTCGCGACCGCGCTGGCAGCCGATGTCGGCCCGGTGACGCTATGGTGCGCGCCCGATTCGGCGCACGCTTCGTTCCGCACGCTGGCCGCGCGTTTCCCCGTCACACTCAAGCGGCAGCCGGACGGCGATCTCGGCGTCCGAATGCTGGCCGCATTCGCCGCCGGCACGCCGACGCTCGTGATCGGCACCGATTGCCCCGCCCGCACCGCCGGCCATCTGCGCGCCGCCGCAACCGCGCTCGATACGGCCGACGTGGTGCTGATCCCGGCCGAAGACGGCGGCTATGTGCTAATCGGTGCCCGCGCGCCGCAGCCAGCGCTTTTCCGCAATATCGTGTGGGGCACATTGACCGTGCTGGCCGAGACCCGCGAACGCATCGCAGCGCTGAATTTAAAAAGCGTCGAACTCAGCCCGCTCTGGGACGTCGACACCGAAAGCGACCTCGCGCGGCTCGAAAACGAACTGCCCGCGCTCGCATTACTGTAGCCGGATCAACACCAGCCCGGCGACGATCAGCAGCGCCGCGCCCATACGCGCGGCGCGCAAAGGCTCCTTCAGCACCACGACCGCAATCACCGCGCCGAACAACACGCTGGTCTCGCGCAAGGACGCGACGATGGCGATCGGCGCCAGCGTCATCGCCCACAGCGCGATACCGTAGGAGACCGCGCTGAGCACGCCGCCGGCCAGGCCGCGTAGCCAGAAACGCTGCATTGCCGCCGCAACATCGCGGCCATCGCGCCAGAATGCATAAGGCACCAGTAGAGTCGCGTTCGCGATAAACACCCACATTACATAAGACTGAGGGTTCAACGACACCCGCGCGCCGATGCCGTCGACAATCGAGTAGGTGCAGATGGTGAGCGCGGTGGCAAAAGCAAAGCCAATGGCACGACGGTCGAGGGTCTCAAGGTCGCGACCGCCGCGCGCCGACAACAGCAGCACGCCGGCAGCCAGGGCCACGATGCCGCTCCAGCTCGCAAAGCTCAGGTGCTCACCGACGAAAACGACGCCAGCGCCCGCAGTCATGAGCGGCGCTGAGCCGCGTGCGATCGGATAGACTTGGCCGAGATCGCCGGTCCGGTAGCTTTCTATCAGGGCGGCGAAATAGGCGAGATGGATGATGCCGGAGGCAATTAACCAGGGCCAGGCCGCCGTCGCCGGCATGCCAAAGAATGGCAGGCAGACGATCGCGACGACGGCCGAGCCGACGGCAATCAACGCCGTGGTGGAGAGCGGATCGAGTCCGATCTTGATCAGCGCATTCCAGCCGGCATGACACAGCGCCGCGAACAGGACGGCGAGAAAGACGAAGGTGGTCAATCCTCAGGCCTTGGTCGCCGCCGGCGCCCACAGTTTCGGCCCGGCGCGGGCGTATTGCGGCGGGCGCGCAACCTCGGCGCCGAGCGCCTTGGCGGCATGCCAGCCCCAATGCGGATCGTCGAGGAAGGCGCGCGCCATCGACACCTGGTCGGCCTGGCCCTGGGCGATGATCTCTTCGGCCTGCTCTGGCGTAAGGATCATCCCGACCGTGCGCGTCGTGATGCCGGCTTCCTTTTTCACCCGCGCGGCCATTGGCACGTTGTAGCCGGGCGTGGTCGGGTTGCGCGTATCGCCGGTGATACCGCCGGACGAAACGCAGATGAAGTCGATGCCCTCCCCCTTGAGCGCCTTGGCGATGGCGACGGCGTCGTCGGGCGTTAGGCCGTCCGGGCGCCAGTCGCTGCCTGTGATGCGGGCGCCGAGCGGAATGTCTTTCGGCACGACCGCCCGCACCGCCTTGGCAATCGACAGCGGAAAGCGCAGCCGGTTCTCGAACGCACCGCCATATTGATCAGTGCGCTTGTTGGACACCGGCGACATGAACCCGTGCGCCAGATAGCCGTGCGCCATGTGCAATTCGATCTCGTCGAAGCCGATACGCAATGCGCGCTGCGCCGCCGAGACGAAGGCGTTGCGCACGCGCTCCATGTCGTCCTCGGTGACTTCGCGCGGCGTGTGCCAGGTTTCGCCGAAAGGAATCGGCGACGCTGCCATGGTCTGCCACGGGTCGGCGCCCTGTTTAAGCGCGCCGCCGCCTTCCCAGGGCCGGTACGACGAGGCCTTGCGGCCCGCATGAGCGATCTGGATGCCGAACTTGGCGGTGCCCAGGCGGCGCACCTGCGCGATCACGCGCGCGAGCGCCATCTCGTTGTCGTCGGAATACAGACCCATGCAGCCATGGGTGATGCGGCCGGAGCGCTCCACATGCGTTGCTTCCACCACTACCAGCGGGGCGCCGGAATTGGCCAGCATGCCGAGATGCATCAGGTGCCAGTCGTTGGCGCAGCCGTCGTCGGCCGAATACTGGCACATGGGCGACACGACGATGCGATTGGCGAGCGAAAGGCCGGCCAGCTTGACGGGCGAGAAAAGGGCGCTGCTCATGGGATACAAAACTCGTTTTTGGGGGAAGCGCCGAACGGCGTCAGCGCTGCTGGATGGACTTCAGATAGGCGATGATGGCACCGACATCGTCAACATCAAACTGAAATTCCGGCATGTCTGGGTGGCCGGACATCATGCCCTCGCCCAGCGCCTCTTCCAGCGCTTCAATCGGATAGCGCTTGCCGAGGACGCGGAATGGCGGCGCCTCCTTGTCCGGGCTCTCGCCCACGCGGCCGATGGCGTGGCATTCGGCACAATCCTTCTGTAGCAGTTGCTCGCCATGTTTAAGGTCATCATCGGCGAATGCCGGCCGCGCCGCGCCGCCACGAATGCCGCCACCAGGATGGTCGGCCAAATTGTCATGCTGCCGGACGCAGATCGTCTTTGCCGCCGTCGGCATTGCCGCGCACGCCGGCAAGCCGCGCCCATATCTGTGCCGCCTTGATCGCCTCGTGCATTTGCTCGGCGAACTGTTCCTGCGAGGCGCAATAACGCGTCCAGCGCCCGCTCCGATGAAGCTCGCAGAAATATAACAGCCGGCGGTTGGCGAGAGCCAGCCACTTGCGCGCGATGGCTTCGGAGTCGAACCCGCGGGGAGCGTGCGGCATGAAGGAGCCCAAGGCGACAATGCTTCAGGGAACGCCGACGCGTGGCCTGTGGATAACTCCCGTCATGTAAGCTGATTCGCGAATGTTTTAAATAGGCTAGCGGTTGGGCCCCGGCCTCGCTTCAGAAGAACACCGGGAATTCCGGCGCCTTGGTCACAGCCTCACCTTCCACATCGGGCGTGGCGTATTGGATGAAGCTTTCCGGCAGCGCGGCACCCCAGTAGGTGCCGGTGCCGCGGTCCTCCTCGTCCCAGGTCACCGGCTCCCAATCCGGCGCCGTGACCAGGAAACTGCCGGAATAGATCTCGACGCGATTGCCGCCCGGCTCGTAGGTATAGAGATAGAAACCTTGCGAATTGTTGTGCTTGGAGGGGCCGGCCTCGATGAAGATGCCGTTTTCGGTGAGGATATCGGCGGCGCGCATCACGTCGTCGCGGTTATCGACCCACATCGAGAAGTGATGCAAGCGGCCGTGCGCGCCCTTCACGTCCACCACGTAAGCAAGCTGGTGATGGATGGCGGTCGGGCTCATCCAGGAGCCGATCTCGGTCTTGCCGTGATCGTAGCGCACCTGTTCCCTGAGCTGGAAGCCCAGCAGGTCGGTGGCGAATTTCCGGTTGGCCTCGACATCCTTGGCGAGCAGCGCGAGATGGTCGACCCGGCGTACGCAAACCCCGCGGCCGGTGTATTTCTGCGGCAGGTTCTTCAGCGTCGAGTGCAGCGGCTGTGGCGCGACGAATTTCTGCTCCTCGTAGTAAATCTCCATGACATGGCCGTCGGGATCGTTGAAGCGGAAGGAACGGCCGCGGCCGAAATCACCGTTGCTCCAGCCGATCGCGAGGCCGGCCGCCTCGATAGCCTTCGCGCGACGCTCCAGCGCCTGCGGGCTCGCCGCGCGCCAGGCGACGCAGCCGACCCCGGCATTGGCCGCCGCGGTCAGCTTCAACGTCGAAGTGGCGTAGTCGCCGTAGCCGCGCAGATAGACCGAGTTCCCGGCCTCGTGCACCGGCTCCATGCCGAGCAGGTCGCGGAAATACCACAGGCTCTTGTCGGGCGTGGGCGTGAACAATTCCACGCTGCCCAAATGCGCGATGTCGTGGATGGGTTCCGCCTGCTCCGCCATGACTACCTCCTCGCTTGCCCTCATTCACCCTTGGTTCCGGGTGCAACCATCAGGCAGGGGCGGCGGCGGTTATTGATCTACCGCAAAAACGTTTGGAGACCCGCCCATTTCTTGAATTTCTCGGCCGAGATATCCGCGTTTTTGGCCAGAATGCCGGCCGGCCGCATCGGCTTGACCGGCCAGCGCTGATCTTGGCCTACTGGCCGTCCCACCGATCGAGCCCCGGCAAATCCGTTCGGCGACCGAGCCAGACGCAATCAAGATAATAGGAGAACTGCGATGCAATGGCGCGCCCGCCGCGATCGGTTTCGTGCGATTTTGAACGGCACCAAGTGCATTCACCCTGCTTCGACGTTCGACCCGCTCTCGGCGCGCATTGCCGAACATCTGGGCTTCGAGCTCGGCCTGCTCGCCGGCTCGACCGCGTCCCTGACCGTTCTCGCCGCGCCGGACATCATTGTCCTGACCGCTACCGAATTCGCGCAGCAGGCCCAGCGCGTCAGCCGCGCCATGAGCCTTCCGCTCATGGTCGATGCCGATCACGGCTACGGCAACGCCTTGAACGTCGCCCGCACCATCGAGGACCTCAGCACCGCCGGCGTCGCGGCGGCGACCATCGAGGACACCAACCTGCCGCAGCCCTATGCGGCCAAAGAACAGCCCAAACTGGTCTCGATCGAGGAAGGCGTCGGCAAGATGCGCGCGGCGCTCGCAAGCCGCCCCGACCCGTCTTTCGCCGTCATCGGCCGCACCAGCGCGCCGACCCTATCAAACATCGATGACACCGTGGCGCGGCTTTCGGCTTACGAAAAAGCGGGCGTCGACGCGCTGTTCATCGTCGGCCTGAAAACGCAGGCGCAACTCGCGGCGGTCAGCGCGAGCGACGACGTTGCCGCTGATCCTCGGCAATATCGGCGGCGACCTGGTGGGCGCCGATCTTGTCCCCCACCGCGTTCGCATTGCCCTGCAGGGCCACGCCACCATCATGGCTGCCGTGCAAGCGGTCTATGAAACGATGAAGGCGTTGCGCGACGGCACCAAGCCCGCGAACCTGAAGAACCTCGCCTCAAGCGAGCTGATGAACACGCTCACGCACACGGCGCAATACGATGCGGCCAAGCGCGATTACCTGGCCGGGTGAGCCCGCACGCCCCACGCCGAGTTTACATCGCTAGCCGCTCTTGAATTTCTTGGCCAGCGCGTCGGCGTTCTTGGTGAGCAAGCCGACATCGGCGCCGACCGCAACGAACAGATAGCCCCAGTCCATATAGCGGCGGGCCTCCTCCTCGTTGCCGGTGAGGATGCCGGCTGGCTTGCCGATCGCCCTCAGCCGCTTGCCGGCATCCTGGATCGCCTTCTGCGCCTCCGGCGCTTGCGGATTGCCGAGATGGCCGAGCGAGGCGGCGAGGTCCGAGGGGCCGATGAAAACGCCGTCGACCCCCTCCACCGAGGCAATCAATTCCAGCTGATCGAGCGCGCTGCGGGTCTCGACCTGCACCAACGTGCACATTTCGCTGTTGGCCTTGGTCAGGTAGCCGGGCGTGCGGCCGTAGCGGCTGGCGCGCGAGGCCACCGCTACGCCGCGAATGCCTTCCGACGGATAACGCATCGACGCGACCGCGCGGCGCGCTTCCTCCGCGTTCTGCACGTAGGGAAACAGCAGCGTCTGGGCGCCAATGTCGAGCGCGCGCTTGGCCATCACCGCGTCGTTCCACGCCGGCCGGATGATCGGGGTCGCGGTCCCGCGCGCCACCGCTTGCAACTGCCCGAGCAGGTCGGGGATTTCGTTGGGCGAATGTTCACTGTCGAGCAGGATCCAATCAAAGCCGGAATCGGAGATGATCTCGGCGGCGATCGTGCTGCACAGGCTCGACCACAGGCCGATCTGAAGCTTGCCGGCGACGATGGCGTGCTTGAAAGCGTTGCGCTGGAATTCCGTAGTCATGCTGAGCCTCACGTGAATTGAATGGCCAGCCCGCCGAGCGGGCCGAAATCGGCGTGCAGCGTATCGCCCTTCTGGGCGAATACGACGCGGGTGAAGGAGCCGGCAAGAACGATGTGGCCCGGTTCGAGCGCATGGCCGTGCGGACCGATCTTGTTGGCGAGCCAGGCGACACCAAGCGCGGGATGGCCGAGCACGCCGGCGGCGAGCCCAGTCTCCTCGATCTCGGAATTGCGGTACATGATGCCGCCGACCCAGCGCAGGTCGACGTCGAGCGGCCCCACCGGCCGCCCGCCCAGCGCAATGCCGGCGGCGGCGCCGTTGTCGGCCACGGTGTCTACGATCTTGCGCGGGTCCTGGATGCGGGCATCCACGATCTCGATCGCCGGCACCACGTATTCGGTGGCGCGCAGCACGTCGGCGAGACCGGCGCCCGGCCCTTGCAGCCGCTTGCCCATGATGAAGGCAAGCTCGACCTCGACGCGCGGCTTGCAGTAATTGGCGTGTGGCACCTTGGCGCCGTCGGCGATCATCTGATCGTCGAGGATATAGCCGTAGTCCGGCTCGTCGATCATCGAGGAGCGCTGCATGGCCTTGGAGGTGAGGCCTACCTTGTGGCCGATCAGCTTGGCCCCGGCCGCGATCTTGCGCTGCGCGACCTCGGTGGAGATGGCGTAGGAATCCTCGATGGTGATGGTCGGGAAACGTAACGTGCAGTTGCGTCGGCTTGCTTACGGTCCTTGGCCGCCTGCATCAGGATGTCGGCGGCCTTCTTGCGATCGGCATCGGAAAGCATGGTCGAAATGTCCTTGGGAAGCGTTTCCCCGTTACGCTAGCCGCTCTTAAAGCTCGGCGGCCTTGATCGGCGTCAATTGCATAGCGCCAAGAAAGCCGATGGCCGGGGCGCTCCCCCAGCCATCGCGACATAACATATCTCAGTGCTTCAGCTTCGCATCGATACTGAACTTCGCCTCGGTCTTCTGGGTGATTTCGTCCACCGTCACACCGGGCGCGAGCTCGCTCAGCGTCATGCCGCCGCCTTTGCGGTCGATATTAAAGACACCGAGATCGGTGATCACCATGTCGACCACGCCGGCGCCGGTGAGCGGCAGGTTGCACTTATGCAGCAGCTTGGGCTGATCCTTGGCGGTGTGTTCCATGATCACCACCACTTTTTTCACGCCGGCGACCAGGTCCATGGCGCCGCCCATGCCTTTGACCATCTTGCCGGGGATCATCCAGTTGGCGAGATCGCCGTTTTCGGCGACCTGCATGGCGCCGAGCAGAGCGAGGTCGATATGGCCGCCGCGGATCATCGCGAACGAATCCGCCGATGAAAAGAAGCTGGTGGTCGGCAATTCGGTGACGGTCTGCTTGCCGGCATTGATCAGGTCGGCATCTTCCTCACCGTCGTAGGGGAACGGCCCGAAGCCGAGCATGCCGTTCTCGCTTTGCAGCTGCACGGTCATGCCGTCGGGAATGTAGTTCGACACCAGCGTCGGGATGCCGATGCCGAGATTGACGTAGAAGCCGTCGCGCAGCTCCTTGGCCGCGCGTTCGGCCATCTGATCGCGGGTCCAGGGCATGAGAGGTCTTCCTTTAATCCAAATCCGATTCTATTTTCGATTTGCGCATGATCTTATCCGAAAACCGGTTCCCACTTTTCGGGATCATGCGCTAGACTTCCTCTCCGGTTCCGGCGGGGGCCACACGCTTGCGCACGGTACGCTGCTCGATGTGCTTGGGTGCATCCGGCACGTGGACGATGCGTTGAACGTAGACACCCGGCGTGACGATGTGATCGGGATTGAAATCGCCGGGATGGACCAGGTGCTCGACCTCGGCGATCGTCACCGTGCCGGCGGTTGCCATCATCGGATTGAAGTTACGCGCGGTCTTGCGGTAGACGAGATTGCCTTCGGTGTCGCCCATCCAGGCATGCACGATCGACAGATCGGCGACGAGCCCGCGCTCCATGATGTAGCGCTCGCCGTCGAATTCACGCTCCTCCTTGCCCTTGGCAATGTCGGTGCCGGCGCCGGTGCGGGTGAAGAAGGCGGGAACGCCGGCGCCGCCGGCGCGGATGCGTTCGGCCAGCGTGCCCTGCGGGTTGAACTCGATCTCCAGTTCGCCGGCGAGATATTGCTGGGCGAACAGCTTGTTCTCGCCCACGTAGGACGAGATCATCTTCTTGACCTGCTTGGTCTCGAGCAACAGGCCGAGACCGGCGCCGTCGACGCCGGCATTGTTCGACACGATGGTCAGATTGGTTACGCCTGACTCCCGAATGGCCTTGATCAGGGTCTCCGGGATGCCGCAGAGGCCGAAACCGCCGGCCATAATCAGCATACCGTCCTTGAGCAGGCCGGCCAGCGCCGCCTGAGCATCGGGATAGACTTTTTTCATGAAACGATACCGCGCGCCTACCCGGCTACGCTCCTTTCCAAGGATTGAGAAAACATCATCAGGGCGGCTGGATGCAAGCCTATTGCGGGTTGCTCGCAGGCGGCGAGACGGTGGTGACCGGGTTTTTGGGGGGCGTGACGTCGGTGACCGGATTGCGTGGTTTTTGCGGGGTGGCGGGCGCTGACGGCATCCCGGCAGGCTCCGCGGCCGCCGGCGGCTCGGGGGTCACCGAGATCGGCAGCGGCAGACCATGCGGGTAATAGGTCCAAAAAATGAACATCACCGCGAAGGCCAGGGCCGACAGGAAGGCCGCCATGCCGCGGTTGCTGAAGGACAGCAGATTACCGACAAACGTGGCAACGAACACAAATATCGCCAGCACGATGACATAAAGCCAATTCACGCTTGCAAGATCGATCGGCATTTTGGCTCTCCCCCGCGGCTGCCGCTTTGGCCATGATAGCGCAGAGGCCGGACGCGGGCCACCGCGGCACGCGGATTTTCGCAGGCGCGCGGTTGTTTCCCGGCCCGATATCACGCGCTATACAAGCGCCGCCATGTCTCACGTGCTCATTCTGACCGAAGTCCAGGAAGCCATGCGCGCCCACTACCGGGCCATGCTGCTGGAACGGTTCCCGCAGCTGACCATCGACGTGGTTGGCCATCACAGCCAGGTCGAACCCTTTATCGCCGGTATCGACATCCTGCTGTGCTTTTCGCCGCCGATGGCGGACCACGTGGTGCGGGACGCGCCGAAATTGAAATGGATCCAGGCGCTCGGCACCGGCGTCGACAACATCATCGACCTGCCCTCGCTCGGGCCGGAGGTAATTGTCACCAACATCCGCGGCATCCACGGGGCTCCGGTCTCGGAAGCGACCATCGCCTACATGTTGTCGCTGGCGCGCGATCTTCCGTGCGCGACGCGGGCGCAGGACAAGAGTGAGTGGGAGCGCTGGCCGGCACGGCTGCTCGCCGGCAAGACCGTCGGCATTCTCGGCGTCGGGCTGATCGCGGAACATCTCGCGCCGATCTGCAAGGCGCTCAACATGACGGTGATCGGCATTTCTTCCGGCCTGCGTGAGGTTAAGGGCATCGACCGCATGGTTGCGCGCAACGAACTGATGAAGGTGGCGGGCGAACTCGATTTCCTGGTGGCGCTCACGCCGATGTCGCCGGAAACCCGCAACATCATCGGCGAAAAGGTGTTCGCCGCCATGAAGCCCACCGCCTATCTGGTCAACGTGGCGCGCGGCGGCGTGGTCGACGAGGAGGCCTTGATCAAGGCGCTTGAAGCCGGCGAAATTGCCGGGGCGGCGCTCGACGTGTTCTCGCAGGAGCCGCTGCCGCCCGAAAACCCGCTGTGGAAAACCAAGAACCTGAGCATCTTTTCGCACCTCGGCGGTTATTCGGAGGGCTACGAAACGCGCGCCATGCCGACCATTGAAGGTAATATGCGCAAGTTCCTTTCCGGTGATTTGAAGACTATGGTCAATATCGTGCGGCGGCCCGCGTCCTGGGGAGACTGACATGGCTTTGTCGGAACGGTTGAACACGCCGATCTCAGCCGCGGAGCTCGATCGCCGCTGGAAGGCAGTACGCGCGGCGATGGCGCGCGACAAGATCGACGTGCTGCTGATGCAGAACAACGACGACCGCATGGGCGGCTACGTGCGCTACTTCACCGACATGCCGGCGACCAACGGCTATCCCAACACGGTGGTGTTTCCGCGCGACGACGAGATGACGGTGGTGTGCCAGGGGCCGTTCGGCGGCAGCGAAGCGACCGCGCAGGGCGACCAAACTTGGCGCGGTGTCAAGCAGATCCTCACCACGCCGAGCTATGCCTCAGCGTATTACACCAACGACTACGACCCGGAGCTGGCGGCCAAAGCGCTTAAGCCTTTCGCCAAGGGAACCATCGGCTACGTCGGCGCCTATCAGATGTCGTTCGCGCTGCTCGATTTCATCAAGCGCGCGTTTCCCGATGCACGTTTCGTCGACGCTTCCGAGTTGGTCGACGCAATCAAGGTCATCAAGAGCGCCGAGGAAATGGAGCTGGTCAAACGTGCGGCACTGATGCAGGACGGCGCCATGCAGGCCGCCTTCGCCGCGGTCAAGCCCGGCATGCGCGACATCGAAGTGGCGGCGGTGGCGCAGCATTACAGCCTCAACCACGGCAGCGAAAATGGCATTTATCTGTGCGCCTCCATGCCGCTCGGCACGCCAAGCAAATTCGCCAACCGTCATTTGCAAAACCGCGTCATCCGGGAAGGCGACCAGATCGCGCTGCTGGTGGAGGACAATGGGCCCGGCGGCATGTACACCGAGCTCGGGCGTTCCTGCGTGGTCGGCAAGATGCCGCAACAAATGAAGGACGAGCTCGACTTCTGCAAAGCCTCGCGCAAGCTCACCCTCGACCTGCTCAAGCCCGGCGCGTCCTGCAAGGATATCTGGGACGCCTTCAACGACTTCATGCGCAAGAACGGCCGCCCGCCGGAGGCGCGGCTTTATTGCCACGGGCAAGGCTACGATATGGTCGAACGGCCGCTGGTGCGCCACGACGAGCCCATGGCCATCGCGAAGGACATGAACATCGTCGTGCATCCGACTTATATTCACGGTGGATACTTGAACTGGCTGTGCGACAACTACCTGATCGGCGGCAACGGCCCCGGCGACCGGCTGCACCAGTTTCCGGAAGTGATCGTCGAGGTCGGCTGAAACGGAGGCGCATCATGCCCGAGATCAAGATCGTCAATCCCGGCACGCTCGGCAAGCCGCTCGGGCAGTATTCGCAGATGACGCGCGTGAAGGCGTCGGAATTCCTGTTCATCGCCGGCCAGGTCGGCGTTCACAAGGACGGCAAGCTCGCCGGCGACGACTTCGAGGCGCAAGCGCTACAGACCTTCGCCAATATCGAGGCGGCGTTGAAATCGCAAGGCGCGGGCTGGGGCAATGTGGTCGAGTTCACCACCTATCTGGTGCACTCGCAGGACATCCCGAAATTCATGGCCTATCGCCTGCGCGAATTCCCGAAGATGTTTGCCAACGGCGCCTACCCGCCCAACACGCTGCTGATGATCGACCGGCTGGTGCAGGAGCCGCTGCTGATCGAGGTTTCGACGGTGGCGGCGCTGTAAGACGCCCTACTCCACAAATGTCCCGTGCCGCCGCTCGGCCGCGTATTTAATCAGCGCCAGGAAACGATAGAGCCCGTGCACGAACTTGCCGTAGGGCAGGCTCAAGAAAAGCCCGAACACCACGCCGAGGTGCAGGCTGAGCAGAATGCCCATGGCGGCGCTGTCGCGCAGGATCATCAGCGCGAAGCCGGTAAGGCTGGTCAGAAACAGCATGACGATGAAGGCGGTATCCATGCCGGTGCGCGCGCCGTCAACGAGGTGGGGGTCGCGCCGGCGCGCCAGCATGAAAAGACCGGCCGGCCCGATCAGCAGGCCGATGCCGCCGACGATGCCGAGCAGCACCGGCAGGCTGGTGAACGCGTAAGGTGCGTGCCAGCCATAGGCGTAGTGATAGAGCGTCGCCACCGAAGTGGCGGCAAAGCAGACAAGAAAGCCGTAAAAAGTGAAATGATGATAGAGGCGGCGGCGCACCGACGGTTGCTCGCTTTCGGAGGTGCAGCCGCCCCCGCCGCCGCCGAGATTGCGCAAGGTAAATGTATCGGCGAGCGCCAGCACGAAGGCCACGATGCCGGCGCGCGGCCCATCGCCCCGGATGTCGCGCCAGAACGCGCACAGGCTGACGATGAAGGCCAGCAAGGCGTAGAGCGCGACCGCCCCGAACACGGCCACCATGGCTTTGTGCGGCATCACCTTGTAGAAGTCGCCAGCCTGCGGTGAGAACAGGGCATCGGGATCTGCGAAGCCGACAAAACCGATGATGAAGCCGGCAACGCTCGACGCCGCCAGCAAAGTAACGACCAAGCCGTTGCGCGCGAAGGCGCCCGCCAAAAATCCGGGCCAGGCATAAGCCGCGTAGCTGTCGTTGCGCACCCGCGCCAGCGTGCGCGGCACGTTGACGTCGAACTGGTGCGGCGGCGAATACTGGCAGTCGGAATAGCAGGCGCCGCATTGGTGGCAAAGGTTGGCGAGGTAGTTGAGGTCGCCATCGTTGAAGGTACGGCGCATCTCCATGGCCGGAAACACCGCACATAGGCCCTCGCAATAGCGGCAGGCATTGCATACCGTCATCAGCCGCTCGGCTTCGATAAGCGCTTCAGTTGCGTGCATGCGCCGCCGCCCCCTCGCCCGCGATGCGGCCGAATACCGAGCCGATGGTCATGCCAATGCCGGCGAGATAGCCCTTGCCCAGCACATTGCCGGCCATGATCTCGCCGGCGGCGAACATATTGCCGGCGGCGGCGCCGTCTTTCAGCAGCAGGCGCGATTGCTCGTTCACGCGCAGACCGAGATAGGTGAAGGTGATGCCGGGGCGCAGCGGATAGCCGTAGAACGGCGGGCTGTCGAGCTTGCGCGCCCAGTGGCTCTTGGGGACCGTCAGCCCCTCCGTGCGGCAATCGTCGAGCACGGTGTGATCGAAATTGCCGGGACGCACCGCCGCGTTGAAATCATCGACCGTCTTTGTGAGCGCGGCCGCATCGAGTTTGAGCCTGGCCGCCAGCTCAGGGATCGTTTGCGCCTTGATCGCCGGGAAGATCGACGGCATGAACAGGCGGATCGATTTGGCGTCGACGATCGAATAGGCGATCTGCCCCGGCTGCTGCGCGATCAGCCGGCCCCAGATAGCGTAGCGCTTGGGCCAGGCGTCCTCGCCCTCGTCGTAGAAACGCTGCGTGTCGCGATTGACCATGATGCCGAACACTACGCTGTCGAGGCGGGTGGCGATGCCGCCGTCGAACTTGGGCGCGCGCGCGTCGATGGCGACCGCATGGCATTGAGTCGGATCGCCGACGGCTTCGACGCCGGCGTCGAGCAGCATGCGCAAGACCGAGCCGGTGTTATAGGGCGTGCCGCGGATCAGGAAATTATCGGCGGCCGCACCCCAATATTCCTTCAACCATTCGATATTGGCCTCGAAGCCGCCGGCCGCCGCCACCAGCGCGCGGCCGCGCACGCTCTTCACCCTGCCCTCGTGTTCGATCGCCGCCGACATGAAAAAGCCGTGCTCGATGGTGAGCGCCGTCACCGGCGCGTCGTAAAGCACGCTGACGCCGAGCGCCTCCGCCCGGCGGTAGAGCGCGTTGAGCGCACCGCGCCCGCCGCCGAGAAAGAAGGCGTTGGTCTTGCCGAGCGAAAGCGTGCCGCCGAGCGGCGGCTGGAAACGCACGCCCTGCTCGTCCAGCCAGCCGAGCAATTCGCTCGAGCGCGCAATGGTCAGTTCGGCCAGAACCTTGTCGGTCTGCCCGCCGGTGACGCGATAAAGGTCGTCGAGGAATTCGGCCTGTTCATAGGCGCCGGTCATGGTCGGCGCGCTGCCGTCCTGGGAGAGCCGCAGGTTTCGGGTGTGGCGGGTATTGCCGCCGCGGTAAAAGGCGGGCGCGCCCTCCAGCACGATCACGCGCGCGCCGCTACGCGCCGCCGTGATGGCGGCGCAGAGCGCGGCATTGCCGCCGCCCACCACCACCACATCGAACGGCTCGCTGAGATCGACCACCGGCGTCATACCTCTTTCAGCCCGCGAAAAATTCGCGCCAGCCGCGACGCCGCATCAATGCCCCGCTTCGCGATGGCTGGCAATGGGTTGTAAACGTCAGCCTCAGAAGGCGCGGTTAAGCGGCGCTTCGCCGCGCAGCAACACGCGTTCGATGTTCTGCCAGGACGAGCGGAACATATAAGCCCACGCCTGCCGCGTGACGCCGGCTATGTGCGGGGTAAACAGCACGCGCTTGGCGCCCTCACCGGCAAGCTTGAGCAGCGGATTGTCGGGCGTCGGCGGCTCGGTCGCATAGACGTCGACCGCAGCACCGGCGATTTTGCCAGCGCTCAGATGCGCGGCCAATGCCGCCTCGTCCACCACGCCGCCGCGCGAGGCCTGCACCAGCACCGCGCTCGGCTTCATCAGCGACAGTTCGCGTTCGCCGATTAGCCCGGTGGTCTCCTTGATGAGCGGCACATGCAGGCTGACCACGTCGGCGGCTTTGAGCAGATCGTCGAGCGCCATCGCTTCGGCGCCGGCAGGATCGCGCGGCGCCGGATCGTGGTAGCAAACCCGGCAGCCCATGCGATGAAAGGCCTGCGCCACCGCCAGCCCGATGGTGCCGAAACCGACGAGACCGACCAGCATGCCGTCGAGACCGGCCAGATTGTCCGCCACCATGCGGGCACGAAAGGCGGCGTAGTTGCCGGCCTTGATCTCGGCGTCGGCCCAGGCGAATCGCCGCAGCAACAACGAAGCGGTGGTCACCGCGAATTCGGCGAGCGCGCCGTTGCTACCGCCGGCGACGTTGGCGACCGGAATGCCGAATTTGGTCATGGCGTCGCGGTCGAGCCGATCGAGGCCGGTGCCGGTGATTTGCACCAGCTTGATCTTCCCGCCATGAAACAAACCAGGCGCCAGCTTGGGACCGACCGCCGGGATGATGAGCGCGTCGCTCGCCTTCATCAGCTCCGGCACGTCGGCATCATCCGGCTTGCGATAGGTGACTTTCAGCGTCGCCGGCGCCGGCGCATCCACGCGGGTGAAATCGGCCTCAGGCCGCAGGCAGAGAACATTGGTGCTCATGAAAAGTCTCGAAAGGGCGAGCGTTTGCGCTCAGAAGGACGGGTAGCTTTCGGTGGTTGGCGCAATGTCGGGCGTGGGGAAGAAGCAGAGCAGCACCAGCGGCTCCTTGCCGATGTTACGGGTGACGTGCTTTTCCTCCGGCGGAACCAGCACGACGTCGCCGGCCTTCACCGTCAATTCGCCACTCTCGGACAAGGTGCGGCCCTCGCCTTTCAGCACATAGATGCATTCCTCGTAGCCGTGGTGCAGATGCGGGCCGCGTAATGCCTCGCCCGGCATCGGCACCGGGATCTCGACGATGCGGAAGGTGAGCGCAGAGCCGATCTCGCCCGATACCAGCTCCAGCGCGGCACGTCCGGGCAGCCCCAGGCGTTTGCCTTCGGCTTGCGTAAGCTTTTTTACCATCAGACGGCCTGCCGCAGTTTCTTGCTGTTGTGGTGCCGCCATTCTAGGGCATATTGACGCGCGCCGCGCAAGAATTTCGAATGTCCGGCCACGGCGGAATTCCCATTGCCTGAGAAGCCAGGACGACGACAACGAGGCCAGGTTATGTTCGAACTTTACAATTTCTCGCAGTCGACCTGCAGCCTGAAAGTGCGCATCTGTCTTGAGGAAAAGGGGCTCACCTGGACCGACCGCCGTCTGGTCTCCAAAAACCACGATCATCTCTCCGACTGGTATCTCAAGCTCAACCCCAACGGCGTGGTGCCGACGCTGATGCACGACGGAAGGCCGGTGTTCGAATCTTCGGTGATCCTGCAATACCTCGACCAGATTCATCCCGAGACGCCGTTGGCGCCGGCCGATGCATATGAGCAAGCCAAGATGCGCGCCTGGCTCGCCTTCGTCGACGCGGTGCCGACGCCGGCGGTGCGCTATCCCTCGTTCCAGTTCGGCGGCCTGCTCAAGAAGTTTCAGGCCATGAGCGATGCGGAGTTCGATAAGCAGGTGGGCAAGCGGCCGGTGAAATCGGCCTTCTACAAGAAGATGAGCCGGCAGACCGGCTTCAGCGACGCCGAACTCGAAGAAGCCTACAAGGCGCTGCGCAATACGGCGGCGCGCATGGACCGGATGTTCGACGAGAACGGCGGTCCCTGGCTGCTCGGCGCGCATTACAGCATCGCCGATATTGCGGTGGCGCCGCTCATCGACCGCGCTGAAGATCTCGGGCTGGAATTGCTTTGGGAGAAGACCACCCCGCGCGTCGACGAATGGCTCAAGCGCATGCAGGCGCGGCCAGCCTACCGCAAGGCCTACTATCACGGCAGCCGGCTGTCGGACCTTTATCCCGAGCTGGCGCTCGGGCGCGGGTCGCATCGGCACATGTTGGAACCGGACGCCGCCGCCTCCGCGTGACGAACTAGCCGGCGGTGGCGGAGGATTCCCAAAGTCCGGCAAGCCGGGGAAACGCCTCGTCGCCGTGTTCCTTGCGCGCGCTCCCGGTCACGTCGCCCCAGGCAACGATGGCCTTTTCGTAGGCCGGCCGGGCGGCGATGCGGGCATACCAGTCGTTGAGATGCGTGAGGTGCCGCCAGAGCGGCGCCATCATGAAGGATTCCAGCCGGCGCACGTAAACGACGAGCGCGATGTCGGCAAGTGAATAGTTTTCGCCGGCGAGCCAGGGGCCCTGCCCGAGCGTTGCATCCATCTCTTCAAACAGGCGCCGGAAAGTCGCCACCGCGTCCGGCAGCAAGGCCGAGTCGAGGCCGCCGGCAATGTTGATCTGATCGTTGGTTTTGCGCACGGTGTCGCGCATCTCGGCGTAGTACTTGTCGATCTTGGCCGCGCCCTTGGCCTTGTAGATGTGCCGGTTGACCAAGCAGACGCCGATGGTGCGGCTGGCAACGTGCACCCCTTCGTCGATCCTGCGCATCCACAGCCGCATCTTGGCACGCGCCTCGGGCGAGGCCGGCCGGAACACGGGCTCGGGAAACGAGTCTTCCAGATATTCCAGGATGACCAGGGATTCGGGCGTGGCCGCGCCGTTGTGGATGATCACCGGCACCAACCCCTTCGGATTGAGGCGGTGATAGTCCGCGGGAAACTCTTCGACATCGCCGCGGGCGGTGTCGACGATCACGCTCTTCCAGGGAATGGATTTTTCTTCCAGCAGCAGGCGCACGCGCTGGGCGGCCGTGGACCGGTCGTAGTGATAGAGCGTCAGCACCGCGCAAGCCTCAATGCATTTCCCGGCGGCCGCAGCCGCCGGGAAACAATAGTGTCTTCGTTCGTATACCGCCGCCCTCGATCAGAGCTTGGCCGGACGCTGGGGCAGCCCGAGCGCCTTCTGCGCCGCCCAGACATATTTCATGTCGACGACCTTGCGCCAGTCGAAGTCCTTCGGAACCTTGCCCGTTGCCTTTTCTGGCGCCAGGAACGCGTCCATCGAGGCGGCGTCCGCGAAACCACCGTCGGGGCTCATCTGCGCAAGCGACTCCGCATAGCCCGCCTTGAAGGCCGGCGTGATCTTGTAGCCGAGCTTCTCCATGGTCGCGAAGGTCTTTTCCTTGTTCTCCGGCTTTTCGACCCACTGACGGGCCTTGATGTCCGCCAAGATGAAGGCATACGCCGTGTCTTCGTTCTTGCTCAACCAGTCACCCAACGCGCCATAGCCTTCCTGCGGTGCCGACTGAGGATCGTGGTACATGAACTTGCCGCCGGCGTCCTTCAGGCCCTTCTCGTGGCGCGGGAACAGGCTGGCCGCGTCGACGGTGCCGTTGATCAACGCCAACAGGCGCTTGTCCGAACCGCCCGAGGTCGGAACGAACTGGACGTCCTTTTCCGGGTCGAGCCCCAGCTTCTTGACGATCTGGCGCTGAACCCAGGTGTTGTGCCCATCGATCGGCCCGCCGGTAATCTTCTTGCCCTTGAGATCCTCGGGTTTGTTGATGCCCTTGCGGACACCCATGATCCACCATTCCTTGTCGCGGTAGCAGGAGATCATCTTGAACGGCTTACCGCTGCGCGCGGCCGCGTTCATGATCGCGTCGGTGTCCGTACGGGTGACATCCAGGCTGCCGCCGACCAGGCCTGCAATGTACTGGTCCGACAGGGTGACTTTGATGTCGTCGATGCCGACTTCCTTTAAATAACCGAGCGCTTGCGCCATGCGGTACCCGAGCGCGGAAGCATAGTTCGGATTGAATTCGCCGATCCGCAGCTCGTGCAGGTTGGCCTTGATGTTTTTCATATTCGGCGTCTGTGCGCCAGCAACGTCGCGTGTCGCAGCCGCAATGAACGTTCCCAGCAGCCCGGCGCCGCCCATCATCAAAACGTCGCGGCGCGGCAAATGCAGATGTTTCGTCATAGTTATCCTCCCTTAGGCTTGTACTAACTCGACCGCGGGCGGCTCTTTCCGCTCACAGACCCTCCAACCGCCGCCACGGGGCGACGTATGCCTCCAGCCAGCGGGTGAGCTGAACCAACGACAGCGACACCACTACCAGCAATAACAGGACCGCGTACATGAGCGCGGAATCGAACGTATCGGCCGAGCGATTCACCAGATAGCCGAGGCCGCGCGACCCGCCGAAAATCTCGGCGATAATAACAGCAACCAATCCGCGCCCGACGCCCTGTTGGATGCCGGAAATGATGAACGGCAGCGTGTAGGGCAGCACCACCTTCACGTAGAGCTCGCGCCGGCTGGCGCCAAACACTTTCGCCGCCGCCAAAAGCGACTTGTCGGTTGTCTTCACCCCCGCCCACGAATTGATGATGATCGGGAACACAGCCGACAGGGTGATGATCGTGATCTGCATCTTGATCGAGAAGCCGAGGAACAAGATGAACAGCGGCACCAGCGCGATGCGCGGCACCGAGGCGAGCGCCCAGACATAGGGGCTGAGGATCTTCTCGACATATTTGTTGCCGCCCATCAGCAGGCCGGCCGGAATGCCGATCGCGCAGGCGAAGACAAGCCCGACGCCGAGGTTGGTGAGGCTGTAGAACAAATGATCGCGGATGCTGCCCGAAACGACCGCACCCGGCGGCGCCGTTGTCGTGAGCCCAGTCCAAAGCGCCTCGAACATGCCGGAGGCCTTTGGGAAGAACAGCGGGCTGACGGCGCCGGAACTGGCAAACAGCTGCCAGATGACAAAGAAGCAGCTAATATTGACGATCGTTACCAGGAAGGGGCTTACGCGCCGCCAGACCTCGGCCAGCGTCCATCCGGTATCTTGAATGCGATCGGGATCGTCCGTCGCCACTATTTTTCCGGTCCGCTCTATTGCAGTCATAGTTTTTCTCCGCGTGCGGCCTGGAACGCTTCGGCTTTCACCAGCCGCCAGATGTGATCGTACAGTTTGCCGTATTCGGGAAGAATCTTCAGATCGCGGTCGAACCGCGGCCGCGGAAGATCGATGTCGACGATCTCTTTGATGCGGCCCGGCCGAAACGAGATTACCGCCACCCGGTCGGCGAGTGTGATCGCCTCGTCTATCGAGTGGGTGATGAACACCACGGTCTGGCCCGTCTTGGAGACGATACGCTCAAGCTCGCTCTGCATCGCTTCCCGCGTCATCGCGTCGATGGCCGCGAACGGCTCGTCGGCGAGCAGGATGTCCGGCTCGGTGACCAACGCACGAGCGATGCCGACGCGCTGCTTCATGCCACCCGAGAGTTCATACGGATACGATCTCCTGAAT
Source organism: uncultured Alphaproteobacteria bacterium (assembly GCA_963814885.1). GTDB lineage: Bacteria > Pseudomonadota > Alphaproteobacteria > Rhizobiales > Xanthobacteraceae > Pseudolabrys. Next base: position 535,573 of record CAWFEO010000022.1, read on the forward strand.
CCGTCCAGGCCGACGAGATCGAGGAAGTGGTCGACGCGCTTGTCCATTTCAAATTTCGACAGGCCGAGTTTCTGGAACTCGAAGGGCATGCGGACGTTCGATTCGACCGTGCGCCACGGCATCAGGGCATAGTCCTGAAACACCATGGCGCGATCGGGCCCCGGACCGGTGACCGGCTTCCCGTTGACCTCAATCGTGCCCGCCCAGGGCTCGACCAGCCCGGAGATGGCGTTGATGAATGTCGTCTTGCCGCAGCCGGACGGGCCGACGAGCACGACGAATTCGCCGCGGTTCACTGTCAAAGTAATGTCGCGCAGCGCCGTCAGCCGCTTGCGCTCGCGGTGCAGTTCGTAGCCGATGGTCAAACCCTCGGAGACGATGACCGGGTCGTCGAAGACCCGGGCCCGAGCTGAATGATGTACCGCACTAGCCTGCTTGCCTTGCATTACGCGTCCCACCCCTTGGCCTCGCGGCCGATGTGCCCGTTGTTATTCAGGCACTTATCGTCTTGACGCACCGCAATCGCATGCGTGCGCCCTGCTTTTTCGCCCTTGTATCACGCCGCCGGCGGCCAGGTCGAACCGGCGACGGCGCGTGGCGGCGGCAAAAATGCCGCTAGGCGACGTTGACCTTGCGCGCCTCCGCCCGACCGCGCGCCTCATCAAGGATATCGCCGATGCGCACATATTGGCCGCTGTTGTCGATCGAGCGCAACGCCGCGTTCACCACCGCCACCGCGACATTGCCGTTATGGGCGGTCAATTCGTTGGCCTTGCCGGTGCGGCAGCTTTCCGCGAACATTTCCAGTTCGGCAACGAACATGTCGCTTTCGGGAACTTTGAGATCTTCGCGCTTTCCGTAGCCGTCCTTGCCGCGCTGGATATAGAAGGCGGAGGAAAGGTGCAGCTTGCTCGGAATGTCCCAGGTGGAGAAATCGGTCTCGCTGTGCATCAAGCCCTTCGAACCGAACACCCGCACGGAAAAGATGCCGGGCGAGGTCCACGACGAGCCGACATAACCGATTTTTCCATCGGCGAAGCGCAGCAGCGTCATCGACTGGTCGTCGACTTCTGCGCCGACCGGCGAAAGCTTCGAGGCCATCGATGACGCCTCGACGATGTCGCCGCCGAGATAATGCAGGATGTCGAATTGATGGATCGCGAGCTGCGACAGCGGCCCGCCCGGCGCCTTGGCCTTGTACCAGCGCCAAGTATTGGGAGTCAGTTCGAGCGCGCGCTCGTTGGAGAAGTTCGCTTCCATGAAGGCGACGCGGCCGAGCTCGCCGGCCGCGATCGCTTGGCCGATGCGGCGAACGCTGCCCATGAGCCGCGCGCTGTGGCCGACCGTGATGGTGACGCCGTATTTCTTTTCCAGCGCCGCGATTTCGATACCGTCCTCGAGCGTGGCTGCGATCGGCTTCTCGGTATAGACGTGCTTGCCGGCCTTGGCGATCTCGGTCGCGAGCGGCAGATGCTGCTCGTTCGGCGCCGTAATGATGACTCCGCTGATGTCCGGGTTGGACAGCAGCGACTTCATGTCCGGCACGCCAGCAACGCCGAATTCCTGCTCAAACGCCTTGCGCTTTTCTTCCGTGCGGCTGTAACCCGCGACGATTTTCAATTTGTCCGACTTGGCCGCGGCTCGCGTGAGCACCTTGGCCCAGCGGCCGAGTCCGACGATCCCGAGGTTTACCGATTGCGCACCCATTAGCGTTTCCTCTGCTTGTTTTCTCGATTATCCCACGGCGCTATTGCCCGCGCCACACATTAGATTCCTTGTCTGGGCGGGATCTGGCGCTGAATCCCGTCGCCCGCGATTAGCGTCTACACGTGGCCCGGAAAATATTGCATGCCGGCCGAAACGTCCGCCCTGCGACCGCACTTTCAGACCTTGCCGCAAAAATCGTAGGCTGATAGTCCATGGCGGAGGAAAAATAATGGCTCCCCGAAAAAAATCCGAAGACCTGCGCAGCCACCGCTGGCTCGGCGAAAGTACGCTGCGCACCTTCACGCACCTTTCGCGGCTGCGCCAGGGCGGCTACGACGCCAAGGATTGGACCGGCAAGCCGGTGATCGGCATCATCAATACCTGGAGCGATCTCAATTTCTGCCACACTCACCTGCGCGCGCGCGCCGAGGACGTAAAGCGCGGCGTCTGGGAGGCCGGCGGCTTTCCGGTCGAACTGCCGGCGCTGTCGCTGTCGGAACCGTTCGTAAAGCCCTCCACCATGCTCTATCGCAATCTGCTGGCGATGGAGACCGAGGAACTGCTGCGCAGCCATCCGATCGACGGCGCGGTGCTGCTCGGCGGCTGCGACAAGACCACGCCGGCGCTGATCATGGGCGCCATCAGCATGGGCGTACCGGCGATCTACGCGCCGGCCGGGCCGCAATTGCGGGGAAACTGGCACGGCCAGGTGCTGGGCTCCGGGACCGACGCCTGGAAATACTGGGACGAAAAGCGCGCCGGCCGCATCACCGAAGAGGAATGGGCCGAGATCGAAGGCGGCATCTCGCGCTCGTTCGGCACCTGCATGGTGATGGGCACGGCCGCGACCATGATGGCGATTGCCGAAGCGCTGGGCATGACGCTGCCGGGCGCCTCGTCGATCCCGGCGGCCGACAGCGCGCATCCGCGCATGTGCAGCAACGCCGGCCGCCGCATCGTCGAGATGGTGTGGGAAGACCTGACGCCGAAGAAAATCTTGACGCCCGCCGCCTTCGACAACGCCATTCGCGTGCACATGGCCATGGGCGGCTCGACCAACGCCATCATCCACGTGGTAGCGATGGCGCGCCGCGCCGGGCTGCCCATGGACATGCAGCGCTTTGACGAGATTTCGCGCGAGATCCCTGTGCTCGCCAATGTGCGCCCGTCCGGCAGCCTGCTGATGGAGGACTTCTATTACGCCGGCGGCCTGCGCGCGCTGATGAACGAGCTCAGGCACAAGCTCGATCTGTCCTGTTTGACGGTGACCGGCAAAAATGTGGGCGAGAACATCAAGGGCGCCGAGGTCTATCTGCCGGAGGTCATCCGGACGCTCAACAACCCGGTGTCGAGCGCGGAAGCGACCGCCGTGCTCAAAGGCAATCTGGCGCCGCGCGGCTGCGTAATGAAGCCGTCCGCCGCCGAGCCGCGCCTTTTGCGCCATCGCGGCAAGGCCATCGCCTTCGAGGACTACAATCACATGGCGCGCGAAGTCGAGCGCGACGATCTCGACGTCACGCCCGACCACATTCTCGTGCTCAAGAACGGCGGCCCCAAGGGCGCGCCCGGCATGCCGGAATGGGGCATGCTGCCGATCCCGAAGAAACTGGTGAAGGCCGGCGTGCGTGACATGCTGCGTATTTCCGACGCACGCATGAGCGGCACCAGCTACGGCGCCTGCATCCTGCACGTGGCGCCGGAAAGTTACGTCGGCGGGCCGCTTGCGTTCGTGCAGACCGGCGACGAGATCGAGGTGGACGTGCCCGGCCGCCGCATCCATCTGCATGTCAGCGACGAAGAGCTTGCACGCCGGCGCGCGGCCTGGAAGACGCCCGAACCGCGCTACCCACGTGGTTACGGCGCCATGTATTCGGACCACATCGGCCAGGCCGACGAAGGCTGCGATTTCGATTTTCTGGCGCCGCTTGGGGCCATCCCTGAGCCGGAAATTCATTAGTACGCACCGCGCTACAGCGTCACGCCGCCGCCCTTTTCCCAGAGCTTGGCAATTTCGGTTTGATCGGCGTCGTGGCCGACTTCGCTCACGCCCTGGCGCCAGATCTCGGCAAGCCGGTCGGCAAGCGGCGTCATGGCGCCGATCGAATGCCCGAAATCGGCGGCGATCCCCACATCTTTGGCTATGAGGCCGAGCGCCATGCCGGTGGCGAATTTGCGCGTCAGCACCTGCGGGATCACCTTCTTGTCGAGAGGATGCTGGCGGCCGGTGCACATGTGTTGCATCGCCTCCGCCATCACCTTGCTGTCGAGCCCGAACTTGCGGCCGATGGCGAGCGCCTCGATGATATTGGACATTGCACAGGCATTCACATAGTTGGCGAGCGCCTTGAGCGCGTGGCCGCTGCCGAGCGCGCCGCAGCGGAACACCTGCCGGCCGACGGCATTAAAAATCGGCATGCAGCGTTCGACGTCCTCATCGCTGCCGCCGACCATGACGTCGAGGCTGCCGTCCTTGGCAAACACGACGCCGCCCATCACCGGCGCGTCGACGTAGTGCAGGCCGCGCGCGGCCGCCGCTTCGCCGATCTCGACGGTGGCGCGCGGCGCCGACGTGCCCATGTCGATGATGACGGTGCCCGGCGCCATCGCCGCCGCCAGACCGCCCTCGCCCAGCACCACCTCTCGCACAATTTTGTCGTTCGGCAGCATGGTGATGGCGGCATCGGCGCCCTGTGCGGCGTCGGCCAGCGTTACGGCGACGCGCCCGCCATGGGCCGCGGCGAAATCGCGCATGACCTCGCCGCGCGTGTCATAGAGCGCGAGCGAGAAGCCGTTTGCGGCGAGATTTGCCGCCATCGGCGTTCCCATGTTGCCGAGCCCCACGAACGCGATCGTCCTGACAGGTGCCACGGCGCCTTCTCCGGATTAGAGGTAATCGAGGATCTTCCAGCTTCCCGGCTCGGCGTTGACTACGTTCTTGGAGGGCTTGCCGGTGCGCCGGTCGGCGTAGACTTTGCCTTCCTTCATCACGAGCTGAATGTTTTTCTTCTCCTGCAAACATTTGATGTCGGCGATCGGATCGCCGGCAACCGCCACAATGTCGGCGAGCTTGCCGGCCTCAAGCGTCCCCAGATCCTTGTCTATCTTGATCGCCTTGGCGGCGTTGATCGTGGCGGTCTGCAAGGCATGCATCGGCTTCATGCCCAGATCGACATAGATCGCGAGCTCGGCGGCGTTGCTGCCCATTTCCGGATCGAGCCCCATATCGGTGCCCATGGCGATGTTGATGCCCATCTTCACCGCCTTCTGGAAGGTCTCGAAGCAATAGGGCTGCAGCTTCTTCATCTTGTCGGTGACGAATTTGGCGGTGCCGATCTCCTTGCGGATTTCGATGGCATGATCGACGCGGTGCGCCAGCGTCGGCGTCATCCATGTGCCCGCCTCCTTGATCATGCCCAGCGTCTCGTCGTCGTGGAACACCATGTGCTCGATGGTATCGACGCCGGCTTTAAGCGCCATGCGCTGGCCCTGCGGCGTGAAGCAGTGCACGGCGCATTGCTTGTGGAAAGCGTGCGCCTCGTCGACCACCGCGTCGCATTCCTCCTGCGTCATGTTGCGGATGTCGGGCTCTTCCTTGTCGGTGCCGCCGCCGCCGGTGACGCAGGTCTTGATCAGATCACAGCCGTCCAACAGGTTCTTGCGCGCGAGCTTGCGCAGCTCCCACGGTCCATCCGCGCACTGGAAGCCGAGCCGGATCGCCGCGCGCGGCTGGATCAGCGACAGATGCGAGCCGGTGATGACGGTAAAGCCCGCCACGAACATGCGCGGCCCTTCGACGATGCCGGCATCGATGGAATCGCGGATGGCGCAAGCCTCCGACACTAAAAGCCCGTGCTGCGAATTCATCCCGAGATCGCGCACCGTCGTGAAGCCCATGTCGAGGCAGAGCTGGGCGTGGAACAGCCCGTACATCTGCTGCAACTCGGGCGTGATCTCCCACATCGCTACACGGTAGTTGTGGAAGGCTAGGCAGTTGAACATCAAGGTGTGCAGGTGGATGTCCATCAGGCCGGGGAGCAGTGTGCAGCTGCCGCAGTCCACCACGTCCGCGCCTTGCGGAATCTTGATCGATTCCTTGGTGCCGATCTTGTCGATGCGCTTGCCCTTGAGCACGATCACCGGGTCCTTGCTGGCGGCCGAGCCGGTGCAATCGATCATGCTGGCGGCAGTGATATATTTGACCGCGCTCGAATCGGACGCGGTTTCCTTTGCTGCTGTCATCGGAGCTCCAGTTCGTTCTTGACCTCGTCGGAAACATTCGCAGGTCCCCGCGGCAGCGAGGTGCGAAACAATTCGATGGTGTCGCGGAAACGCGCGTAGGTTTCCGGATCGATGATCATGTTGCGTTCGGCGCGCCCGCCCTCGAAGCGGAATGTCGCGAAGGTGCGCCGGATATCGGCGGCATCGATGCCGCGGGTGATGAACACCAGCCGCGAGCGGCGGTCGTCATCCTCCGGCCAGGCGTCCAAAGCAACCGGTTCGCTGATGATGGTCTGCACCGCTTGCACCGCGTAAGGCCGGCCCTCAACGTTGACGATGCCCTTGACCCGCAGCAAACCAGCGCCGCGGAAACCGGCGAGCAGGTTCATCCAGAGCACGAAGCCCGGCAGTGTGATTTCCTCATCGTAGCTGAGGGCGAAAGTTGAAATTGCCGGATCGGCTGAGGCCGCGGGCACGGTCGCCGCGTAAGTGCGGTCGTTGAGCCAGCCGCGCGCGGCGTCGCTGCGCCCGGCGAGATCGAAGCCGGCATGGTCGAGGATTTCCGCGGCATGCACCTCGCCGTGGGCGACGCGCAATTGCCGCGCGCCGGGATTGATCGCGGAAAGCCGCGCCGCCAACGCGTCGAGGCCGGCGCAGTCGGAAAGATCGGTCTTGCTGATCACGATTGTGTCGGCCACCGCCGCCTGCTTCACCGATTCGCGATGTTGCGAAAGATGCGCGGCGCCGTGCACGCCGTCGGCCACCGCGATCACCGTCTTGAGTTCATAGAGCGAAGTGACGTGGCGGTCGGTCAACAGATTCTGAATGACCGGCACCGGATCGGCCAGGCCCGACATTTCGATCAGCACAAAATCGAAATCGAGTTCGGGATCGCGGTCGCGCTTGACGTAGAGGTCAAGCAGGCTGGACGCGATCTCCTCGTGCATATGGGCGCACAGGCAGCCGCCGTCGATCACGCGCATGCGCCGGCGCGGCGCCTCAACCAGCACATGGTCGATGCTCACTTCGCCGTATTCATTAACAACCACCGCGGCGCGCGCGAAGGCGCGCGACTTGAGCAGCCGGTTGACCAGGGTGGTCTTGCCACTGCCGAGAAAGCCGGTAACCAGCAGCACCGGCACGCGCGGCGCCTGCGCCTCCAATGCGGACAAGGCAATCCTCCCGTGGCGCTCGCGTTGTTATTCGTGATGGCGAGCGGCGCTGAGGCGACCGTAGAACACCCCTCGAATAGATCAAATATATTCTGGTTATCTCGCCAATAGACTTGATCTATAGGCGGATTTCCCTGCAAGCCGCCCGAAGCGGCGCGCCGGCGCTATGCGGGAGCGGCTTCCTTGCTTTTCGCCGTCGCGGCAAGCCGCTCTTCCAGCCAGGGCGTCGCCCGCACGGCGGCAAACCGCGCCGGCTGGCCATCGCGAACGTGCAAGCGGTAAGCGGCACCGCGCGGGACTTCGGCGATGTCGCCAGGCTTCAACTGCTTGCGCTCGCCATTGACCTCGGCATCGACTGTGCCCGAGCAGATGTAGAAATACTGCTCGTGCTCGCTCGCCGGGCTTGCCACCTCGAAATCACCGGAGATCTCGAAAAATCCGAAGCCCACGCGCTCGCCTTCGATCCACTCGACGCGGCGCCCGTAGCCGATCGGCGCGGTGAGGCCGTGGCTCATAGGGAAAAAGCAATCCGGCACGCCCTCAACGATGGCACCCGATGAGTTCACCTTGGACTGCGGGACCTTCGGGTGCTTGCCGGTGCGCACGATCTCCTCGGATTCTTCCATGGTCAGCGGCCGCTCGGGCGCGGCCTCGTCGGCGCCGATGCCGACGATCGTCCAGGTGCGATCCTTGATGTAAAGATAGGCACAAGGGCCGTCCTCGGTCGCCTTCATCGAATGCCGCACATTGGGCGGGATGATGATGAACGTGCCCGGCTCAACGATGCGCCGATCCTTGCCGACGACGGCGTTCACCTTGCCCTTAACCACAAAAATCAAAAGCTCGTTCGGGTGGTAGTGAAGCTCCGAACCGGTGCCGGGCTCTTTCTGATTGAGGCAGAAATACAGATGACTGCCTTCGATCACCGGCCCGCGCGCGGACGAGAGGTGCAGCGTAAAATTCTTGTTCTCCATGTCCTCGAAACGATGGAACGGCATCTCACTCTCCCAACGATGACAGCGGCCCGGTATCGGGCATAACTCACCTTATAATATAATCTGCTATTTCAGCGCCCGGTGCGAATCAAGTGTCCCGTGCCTCGGCGATCGACTTTTTGCGTCGCGAAATTGTGGCGCTCCACCTCGGGAATTTCGTCGCGCGCGCACCAAGTCTCTTGCCGTGAGAAACTGTGCGACAATGTCGCCGGGGCGCCAAACCGAAGAACTGGACCCCGATCCGCGCCGAAGCGGCAAAATCATCTACGACGCCAAGCCAAAGAACTGGACCCCCGCTCCGCCCCGTACTAGCGTTACAGGGTAATAGTCCGTGCCCGGCATGGCGATGTCGCAACGAAGCGGCAATCGATCAGCTGGAGAATTGACCTGGGAGGAAAAAATCATGGGCGTAATCAGGAGAGATTTTCTCAAGTTGATGGGAGCCGCCGGAGCGGCAACAACGCTGCCATTCGATGCGAGCTTCGCGGCCGGTTTGACATCGCGGCCGATCACGCAAGTCGTTTCCACCGCCCTGGGTGGTGGCGTCGACACGGTGGCGCGCAATCTCGAGCCGCTAATGGAGCAAAACCTCGGCAAGGCCACGATCAACTCGATCAACAAGACCGGTGGTACAAGCTCAATCGCCACCAAATACGTGTTCAGTCAGCCTTCGGATGGCCACACCTGGTTGGCGTGCCCGGGCTTCGACCGCGGGCTTCGCATTCTCAATCTCGACAACACCGTGAGCTACAAGGACTGGCAGTATTACGGCTGCGACACGTCCTACATGAGCATTTCCGTGTTGCCCGATTCGCCGATCAAGGATCTGGCCGACTTGCTTGAAAAGGGACGCAAAGAGCCGGGCAAGTTGCGCATGGCGACCAACGGTCCGGGCGGCACCTGGTATCTCGCGGCACTGCTGGTACAGCGCGCGTCGAAAGCCAAATATAAACTCGTGCCCTACAAGGGCGGCTCCCCCGCGATGAAGTCGTGCCTGGCAGGCGAGACCGACGTGACCTGCAACGGTCTGCATGAGCAGCTGCCATTCATCAAGGCCGGCAAGCTGCGCAATCTGGCGGTCGCGGTCGCCGAGCCGCTGACCATCCAGGGCGTCAAGCTGAAGCCGATCACCGATGTGCTGCCGTCGCTCAAGGACGTCGCGCCGATCGGCGGCGGCTTCTCGCTGGCACTCAAACGTAACACCGATCCCGCCATCCTCAAGCAGATCGCCGACGCCTGGATGAAAAGCATCGCCGATCCGAAGTTCCAGGCGGTCGAGGCGAAAAAGCCGCGCTTCCCCGATCCAGTTGTCGGTGAAAAGGCGGACCGGCGGGCGGCGCTGTGGGATTGCGTGGCCTCCAACCTGCTCGTCGATGCGGGCTTGAACAAGAAGAGCCTCAAAGAGCTGGATATTCCCAGCATCGAGGACTTCGGCAAGTGGTGGCCGCCGAAGGGCTACAAGCCCGTAATCTGAAAATGACGCAAGACGAGTCCAAGAGCGAGCGGACAGCCGAGAGCGCACCAAGCGAGGGGCCGACCAGCGTCTTGATCGCTGTCGGCCTCCTCGTCGTGTCGGCCTATTTCGCCATCGGTGGACTCGAGATTCGCGTTCCGGAAGGTTGGCAGACGGCACCCGGGATGCTGCCGATCATCCTGGGCATCAGCCTGTTCATCATGGCGGGCATGCTGCTCGTAAAAGCGATCCGGGCGGGCGCCTTGCGCGTCCGCCTGGCTCATGGCGCGGACGAAAGCAGCCTGGCGCGAGCCGGCATCGCCGTGCTCCTGGTCGGCATCTACTATTTCGCTCTGCTTGCTTTTCTGCCCTTCGAGGTCGCATCGAGCATCTATTTGCTGGCGATGTTTTGGATTTTTTGGCCGGAGGGCGGCCTGGCGCCGCGTCTCACCACTGCAATCGGCCTTCCGGTTCTCATCACGCTGACCTTCCAGGGCGGATTTCAAATCCCCCTGCCGGGCGAGGGCAATCTGGTCTTGTTGGCGCAGTATCTGTGGGTGAGCCACTAGGAATGAGCCGCGATGTTTGACTGGACGTTCGTGCTCAGCCCGCTTGGCCTGTCGGTGGCCTTCGCCGGCGCGGCCCTCGGCATCATTTGGGGTGCGCTGCCGGGCCTGTCTTCCAACATGGCCATGGCCCTGCTGGTCGGCTTCACCTACAACCTCTCCACCGAAGTCTCCGTCGTGTTTCTGATCGCGGTTTGGATCGGGACAGAGTTTGGCGGCGCCATCTCGGCGGTTCTCATCAACATTCCGGGCACGCCATCGGCGGTGCCCACCGCCATGGCGGGCTATCCCCTGGCGCAGCGCGGCGAAGGCGGGTTGGCCATCGGCACGGCGCTGACCTTCTCGATGATCGGCAATTGGGCCGGTCTCCTCGTACTTGTCACACTGGCGCCGATCATGATCGCGCTGGCGCTCAGTTTCGGGTCCTGGGAGATTTTCCTGCTGGTGCTGCTCGGCGTCTCCATTTCCGGCACGCTGACCGGACGCGAGGAGCCGCTCAAGGGTTGGGCCGCGGGCTGGCTCGGCCTGATGATCGCCATGGTCGGCATGGACCGGATTCATGGCGTGGACCGCTTTACGTTCGACGTTCCCGAACTGCTTGGCGGCATTAAATATTTGCCCGTTCTGATCGGCTTGTTCGGCCTCACCGAAACCATCAACGTCTTGAGCCGGCGCACGCCGGTGCCGATCCCGACCAAGGTCGGACGCGTGTTGCCGCCGTTTAGCTTCATCGGCAAATACTGGAAGAGCGCGCTGCGCTCGAGCGCCGTCGGCACCGTCATCGGCGCCATTCCGGGCGCCGGCGCCAATATCGCGGCCTTCGTCTCCTACAATTTCGGCGAACGGGCGACCGGGAGGAGGTTCTCCGAAGGCGACATCGAAGGCGTTGTCTGCTCCGAAGTTGCCAATAACGCCTGTTGCGGCGGCGCGTTGCTGCCGACCACGACGCTCGGCATTCCAGGCAACAGCTCCACGGCGCTGCTGCTCGCCGCGCTCGCCTTGCACGGCGTCACCATGGGCCCGAACGTCAATCAAGAAGCGCCGGGCTTCATGAATTTCCTCTACGCCTCGCTGCTCTCCGCCAACTTCTTCATGTACACGGTCGCTTTCCTGCTCATTCGCCCGAGCGTGTACCTGTTGTCGCTGCCCTCAGGCGTGGTCATGCCGACTATCGTCATGCTGTGTCTCGTCGGCACCTTCGCGGCCTCGTATTCAACTTTCGACGTCGCCGTCATGTTTATCTCCGGCGCCATCGGCTATCTGTTCTATCGCGGCGGCTATCCATTTGCGCCGCTCATTCTCGGCCTCATCCTGGGGCCGATGGCCGACGAAAATCTGCGGCGTACGATCTATATTTTCGACGGCAAATACCATGAACTGCTGTACCGCCCCGTCGGGCTGGTCCTTTTCATTGCGGTGATCTGGTCTTTCTACTACGGCATCCGCCGCTCGCTCGAAGAAACGGCAAAGGCCAAGGCGCACGCGAAGGGCGTCGGGCAAACCCAGGTGGGCAGCAAGCAGAGCGCGTGAGCGTTGAGCCGCGCGTAGCGAGATGGCGGCATGAACGCAGCCCCCGCGCCAACCCTCGACACGCCGTTGTGGGCTTTTTCGCTTGCGGTCTATGGCGCCGACGGCGTCGAGGCCGAATGCCTCGACCTGCAGGAGCGCTTCGGTGTTGACGTCAACCTGCTGTTGTTTGCGGCTTTCGCCGGCGCGCGCGAAGGCGTGCAGTTGGACGCGGCGGACATTGCCGCCGCGGCCGCCGCGGTCTCGGCCTGGCACGGCGAGATCGTGCGCGCCCTGCGCGGCGCCCGGCGCACCCTCAAACCGGTGAGTCTCGACGCCGACAACCCGCTGCACACCGCCGCCGCCAGCCTGCGCACACAGGTGAAGGCGGCCGAGCTCGAGGCGGAGAACATCGAGCAGGCGATGCTGTGGCTGTGGTGGCAACGGCACTTGGCCGGACGGACCCGCGGCGACGCGGGTGCGGCACTCGCCGCGAACCTACACGCATTGCTTGCTTATTTCGGCGCCCCGGTGGGGTTTGCTGCACCGGCGAAGCTGCGAACCGCCGCATTGGCTTTCATCGGGTCGAAATCCTGAGGCCGGTACCGCACAACCTGCCACTTTAAGCGTCATCCCAACCGCACTTTTCGCGTGCGACTTTGACAGACCATCGCCCTGGTGTGACAATATAGGCCCGTATTTAGCATCGGGCGCAGCGTCACGCCCAATGGAGGACTCCCATGGCGTCTCCGCAAGACAAGCCGACTGTCCGCATTGCTCCCAACAATCCCGTCTTCGATCTTCCGGTCATCGTCGGCATCGAAGAAGGCCTGTTTGCCCAGGCCGGGCTCGACGTCCGGTTCAGCGCGACCTATGCCGACCGCGAGAAGGACCGCGCCGACAAGCCGGTGATGAACCGTCTCAAGGAGCAAATGTTCGATACCGGTTCCGCCGACAGTTACAATGTCTGCGAATGGGCCAGCATCGACCGGCTGGAAAAGGGCGAGCGCGGCGGCAAGCTGGCGGCGCTGCGCGCCTCGGTGGCGGCGCAAGCGATCATCACCTTCGACGAGTCGCTGCAGATACCGCGCGACCTCGCCGACATCCCGGTCTATGTCCAGGAATTCACTGGTTCGCATTACTGCACGGTGCAGATGCTCGAAAGCGCGCTCGGCGCCGAACACGTCAATATCGGACAAGGCGGTCTCCCGCAGCAGCGCTACGCGGGCCTCAAGGACGGCACCCATCGCGTCGTTACCGTAATGGAGCCGTTCATCAGTCTCGGCCTCAAGGACGGCGCCCATATCATTGCCGCACAGTTCTACCGCGGCGGCGAGGTGATCTCGCCCGATCTGACTCCCGAACAGCGCAAGGCATATTATGACGCGGAGAATAAAGCGGTCGATCTGATCAATGCCGACTTCTACAAATACTCCCATCACGTCGCCGCGCACACCAAAGGCGCGCTGAAGCCAAACGAACTGCTGCGGGCTTTCGTGCGCTACAAGCACGTCGATTATTACGACGTGACCCTATTCGACCGGACCTATGACTGGATGAAGGTGCGCGGTTTTTCAACCGGCGAGTCCGTGCATGGGACATTGGTCGTCGGCTGAGCCGGCGCCAAGCCAATAGCGATACCGCGATAAGCGTGGCGATCGGCACCGAAACAACGGTGCATGCGTCGGTAGGAAACTGCGCCGCGCGGCCACGTAAAAACCAAGGGAGGATTAGAGCATGAATATGAAGACATTGACGGTTGCGCTCGGTGCCATTGTCGGGTTGAGCGCGCCCGTCGCCGCACAGACTTACAGCATCGGCGCCAACCCGCAGGGCTCGGTGTTTTACGCCGCCGCCGCGGCGATCGCGAAAGTCGGGGTCGACAAAACCGGCTTGCAGTTCCGCGTCGCGCCCTATTCCGGCTCATCCACCTATATCCCCAAGGTCAACCAGGGCGAGCTCGCCTTCGGCATGTCGAACGGCGCCGAATACGCCTATGCCTATTCCGGCACCGAGCTGTTCAAGGGCCATCCGAACAAAAACCTGCGCAGCGTGTTGTTCACCTTCGCGCTCACCAACGGCTTTGCCGTGCGCAACGATTCCGGGATCAAGACCGCCGCCGACCTCAAGGGCAAAAAGATTCCCGGCGTATACAGCTCAGGCGTCATCTTCGCCTACCTTCATAGGGCTTGGCTTGCGGCCGCCGGCATGGCCGAAAAGGACGTGACCATCGTTCCGGCGTCCAACTTCGTCGTCGGCGTCAAGGCGTTCATGGAAGGGCGCACTGACGCGGCCTACGTGCCGTTCAATTCCGGCATCGGCAAGCAGGCGATGGCCAAGATTCCGGGCGGCTGGCATTATTTGTCGACCGGTACCGTGCCGAACGCCGACGAGAAGGCGGGCGAGGCTTTGCCGACGGCGCGCACCGTGAAGATTAAGCCCGGCAAGAATGCAACCGGCGTGACCGATAACCCGACCACCTTGATCGCGATCGACGTCGCCATGTTCACCAACGCCAGCGTGCCAGACGACGTCGTCTACAAGATCGTCAAGACGGTCTATGAAGGCAAACCCGATCTCATTAAGGCGCTGGGTGCGTTCGCCCGCTTCAATCCCAAGAACATGGTGCGCAAGAGCTCGGTGCCGTACCATCCCGGCGCGATCAAGGCTTACAAGGAATTGGGCATTTGGCCGGCGAAGTAATACGATCCACCTAGACACGCTTGTAGCGCCGCCGGCCGCAACAGGCGCCGGCGGCGTTGCCATTTTCAGCCAGGAGCGCGGCGTTTGACGAGCCAAGCAGAGGAGGTCAGATCCGAGCCGGCGACTGCCGCGCTTTACGTCGCACGCCTGTGCGGCGCCCTCTTCGTCGTGCTTGCGATCGTTTGGGCGTTCCAGGTGCCGAGCCGACTCGGCGTCAGCATCTACAAAGAGCAGTTTCTGCTGCTCTGCCTGGGACTATCCGGCGCCGTCGTCTACCTGAGCATACGTTACGATCGGCGCAAGACCTACGCGCCGCCGCTCTACGATTGGGCGCTGGCGCTGATTATTTTGGTGGCCTGTTTTTACATTTCCTGGAACTACGAGTGGTTTCTGCTCAATGCGGCCTACACCCCGCCGCTGATGCTGGGGCTGGGCGTCGTCATGGTCGTTCTGGTGATGGAGGGCTTGCGCCGCGTATCCGGCTGGGCGCTTTTTTCCATCGTCATCGTTTTCATGATTTACGGGCTGCTCGCCCACCTGGTGCCGCCGCCGCTGACCGGCACGCGTACCGACACCGAGCAGCTCGCCATCTACCTCGCCTTCGACACCAACGCGCTGATCGGCATTCCGCTCGGCGTAGCCACGACAATCGTGGTCATCTTCATTTTCATGGGCCAGGTTCTGTTCAACACCGGCGGCGGCGAGTTTTTCACCGACATCGCCACCGCCACCATGGGCCGCCGGCGCGGCGGCGCCGCCAAGATATCCGTAGTTGCATCGGCGCTGTTCGGCTCGATCTCCGGCAGCGCCATTTCCAACGTCACCACCACCGGGGTGGTGACCATCCCGCTGATGGTAAAGTCGGGTTACACGGACGTCGACGCCGGCGCCATCGAGGCTAACGCCTCGACCGGCGGCCAATTCATGCCGCCGATCATGGGCGCGGCGGCGTTCCTGATGGCCGAGTTCCTCGAGATGGACTATGCGGACGTCGTCATCGCCGCCCTGATCCCGGCGCTGCTCTACTACTTCGCCATCTTTGTACAGGTCGACCTGGTCGCCGCGCGCGATCGCATCAAGTTCATTGCCGATCAGTTGCCGCGCGCGCACACCGTCCTCGCCGAAGGTTGGCATTTCATCTTGCCGTTCGCGGCGCTGCTCTACGCCCTCTACGGCATGCATGTCGAAGCCGAAATCGCCGCGCTCTACGCGATCATCACCATCATGGTGCTTGGCATGTTCCGGAGCTACAAGGGCAAGCGCATGGACCTGTGCAACTTTTGCGCCTCGTTCTGGGATGCCGGCATCGCCACCACCAACCTGGTATTGATCGTCGCCGCCGCAGGTTTCGTCATCGGCATCTTGAACAAGAGCGGCGGCGGTTTTGCCCTCACGCTGTTCCTGGTCAAGCTCGGCGGCGGCAATTTATACATCCTGCTGCTGCTGGCCGCCTTCATTTGCATCGTGCTCGGCATGGGCATGCCGACCACCGGCGTCTATGTCCTGCTGGCCGCGGTGGTGGCGCCCTCGCTGATCGAGGCCGGGGTCGCCAAGCTATCGGCGCACATGTTCATTCTTTATTTCGGCATGATGTCGATGATCACGCCGCCTATTGCGCTCGCCGCCTTCGCCGCTTCCTCGATCAGCCGCGCCGATCCGATGCGGACCGGCTACGCCGCCATGCGCATGGGCTGGGTCGCCTACGTCATCCCCTTCCTGTTCGTGCTGTCGCCGACGCTGATCATGGTCGGTACGACCTGGACGATCGCGCTCAACGTTGTTACCGCGACGGTCGGCGTGTTCACGGGTTCGGTCGCGGTGGTCGGCTATTTCACTCGCCCGCTCGGAATTACCACGCGCATCATGCTGGCGATCGGCGGCCTGGCGGCTGTGTTTCCGGACTCCGCCATTGGCGCCGGCGGCATCGTGGACATCGCCGGCATCGCGCTTTCGGTGGCGATCCTCGGCCGCGAGTTCCTGGCAGTGCGGAGACCGGGCGAAAGACCGGCGCCCCGCGAGGCTTAGGCCGCGGCCTTAAGGCGCTGAACCACAGCCCGATGCCTTCAATTTCAGACTGCATTCGACTGGCAGCACCACCGCCGGTTATGTATTCTCGCACCTGACAACGGCGGGGCGTACTCGGACATTACGCCCCGCACGCCTGGGTGAATTGACGGCACACATCTAGGAGGGCGCAATGTCCATTCCATTCAAAGAACCAAAGCCAAGTTTGCAATACGATCCCGACACCGAAATCGCCGCTCTCGACGCCCACTTTACGAAGCGCAACGTTCCCACCAGCCAGGACGGACAGCTGCTATTGGCTACGTGGAACATCGCCAATTTGGGGGCCCAAGGCCGCCCCTCTCGGGCGCTACCGGTCATCGCGCACATTCTCAGCCGCTTCGATCTCATCGCGGTGCAGGAGGTGAACGACAATTACAAAGTATTCCAGAAAATCGTGCAGGAAATGGGCGGCAAGTACGACTTCGTCTTCTCGGACAAGGCCGGCAACGACGAGCGGCTCGCGTTCATCTATCGAACCGAAAAAGTCGCATTGGATAGGTTGTGGGGTGAGGTCGCGCTCACCAAGAACCAGTATCCCAAGCGCACCGTAACGGTGCACTACCGGAAGGGCGGCAAGGACCAGATCCAGAAGTTTCCGAACTTCCGTTTCGTGCCGTTCGATCGAAATCCATACATCGGTAGCTTTCAATCGGGAGCGATCAATTTCGTTCTCGCCAATGTCCATCTTTACTTTGGCGAGTTCGAAAACTCGGCGTCAGAAGAAATGCGGAAGAAATATGCCCGCCGCGTCCTGGAGATTTTCGCGCTCGCGAGGTGGGCCAATGACGTGCACTCCGGCAAAAACGCTTGGGATCGCGACATACTGCTGCTCGGCGACATGAACGTTCCCAACACGGACAAGAATGAAGCCACAATCAAGGCGCTCAAGAGCTTTGGCTGGGGGTCGGTCGATTATATATCCAATCAAGAAATCGGTGTCGATGTCACCAATCTCTCCCAGGTCGGCGGCAGCAATCTCGGCAATGACCGGACCTATGATCAGATCGCATTCGCACCGTCGACGCTGAATGGAAAGATCGGCCGTTTCGGCGTCTTTGACTACGACAACGCAATTTTCGGCAAGAAATGGGACGACATAAGCGCGGAGCTTTCTCCTCAGAAAGCGGTGTCATTGTTCGCCCGATATGTGAAACATCACATATCCGACCATAGGCCCCTATGGCTGGAACTGCGAACGACGTGACGGTCGGCCGCCGCCCTACTTGCTGGTAATCAGTCGCCGTCCGGCCGGTACTTGGTTTCCGGCTTGAGGCCCTTGCGCTTTTTCTTAGCGCTGATGCGGCCGTTCTCTAGATAGCGCCCCTTGGCGGCACGTTCGGCCGCCTCGTCCCATTGCGGCAGCCAATCGCCCAGGGAATAGCCGAACCAGGGCGCCTGCGGCCGCAAGGGGCCCAGACCGAGCTCCTGCCAAATTGCCTGGGCGCGCTCCATGTATTCCTGTTTCGGCAGCGCCAGCGGCGGCATGTCGGACTTCATGGTGGCGTCCATCAGCAGGGTCGAATCTTCCTCCTGGCCGTGCTCGCGCTTGGGCCCGTGGCCCTGGCCGCGATGCGGCACGACGGCCACATCCTCCACCGGATTCATGCGGTAGGCCATCGCCCACAGCAGCGCGTCGGCGTTGTCGACGCTGATGTCCTCGTTGACAGCGATGCAGATCTTGCCGCAGTCGCCCTTGAAGAAGGCGGCGCCGTGCAGGCCACGCCAGACTTCGGTACGCGCGGTGCCCTTTTCGAAGGTGATCACCGTCACGCGCAGCAGCCCGGTCAGCGGCTCGTGCAACGACACTTTCTTGACGCCGCGCACGCCGAGTGTGCTGCGCAGGTGATGCGTGAACAGCGGCTCGTAGGCGACGCGCTTGATTACGCTCAATTCGGAGGGCGCCACCTGGCTGATATAGGACGGGATGACCGGGTTCTTGCGGTGGGTGATCGCGGTCACCCGCATCGGCATGTTGAACTCTTCGAGCGCGACATGGCCGTGCGATTCCCCGAATGGCGCCTCCGGCTCGAGATATTCCGTGTCGATCAAGCCCTCGATGACGATCTCGGATTCGGCCGGGATCGTCAGATCGACGGTGCGCGCGCGCACGATGTTGATCGGGCCGCCGGCAAGCCCGCCAGCAACGGTGAGCTCGTCGACGCCGATCGGCAGTTTCTGCGGACCCATGAAGGCAACGTAAGGCGGGCAGCCGAGCACGATGGCGCAGGGCATCGGTTCGCCGCGCTTCTGGTATTTCAGGTAGTGCTGGTAGCCGCCGGCGCCGCCCACGCGCGTCGCCATGCGCACCACCAGCCGGTCGGGTGCTTTCAAGGCGGCCCGATAAGTGCCCATGTTCTGCACGCCGGTTTCGGGATCGCGCGTAATGACGTTGGTGGCGGTCAACGTCGGCGCGCTATCGAAGCCGGGCGTCGAGATCGGGATCGGCAGCCGGTCGAGGCCCCTGCCCTCGCCTTTGAGCGCATCGCCCTCGTGCACCACCTCGTGACAGACCGCCTCGTTGACCAGCCGCGGCTCGACCGGATTAGCGATGGCCGAATCCCATTTGGCCTGAATTTCGGAGAGCGGCGCCCGCATGCCGATGCTGTAGATCTCGGGATTGGCGGCAATGGCGCCGACAACGACGGGGATGTCGTAGGCACGGCCGAGCCCGTCGGTGATGTTGGTGAACAGGAACGCCTTGCGCTCGGCCTCGTCGATGCCGCCGACGAACTGCCAGCGCACCAGCGGATGCAATTCGGCGTCCTTGTCGATCTTGCGGTCGATCCGGCGCAACAGGCCGCACTCCTCCAGCGCGGCCAGGTGCTCATGCAAATCCGGATAGTTGCGCGGCGCAGCGGTCATTCCTTCATCCTCCCGGCCGGGTCGTGGCCATATTTGCCGTGGAATGGCGGCAATGTCACGCTGCTTTCCAGAGCGGACTGAATTGCGTCGCCACAACCTGCTCGTAGGTTAACGGCCTTTCAATCAGGCCGAGATCGCGGGCGAACTGGCTCATGCCGGCGACAAAGTCCGGTGTGATGGCGGCGTCGTAGTACGGCAAATCACGCTCGATCAGCGCGGTGATCAGGCCGGCTTCCGGCCCCGCGAACAGCTTGCGGCCGACTTGCGCCGCGCGCGACACATCCTGCCGGAGCGCGCCTTGCGTCTTGACGATCGCGCGCACCGCGGCGGCGGCAACCTCGGGCTGCTGCGCGATCAGGCGGTCGGCGGCCGCCACCGAGGCCATGGTGTAGTTGAAGCATGCGGGCGGGCCGTCACCGCGGCGCACGTCCAGCACCACCGTGCCGACGCCGCCCCTGACCGCGATCTCCGCCGCCATGCCGTTGGCCCAGAAGCCGTCGATTTTGCGTTCTTCGAGTGCGCGCGCCGCCGTCAGGCCGAAATTGACGCCCGCGCCTTGCGCCCCCGGCACCGGCGCGATGCGGATATTGTCGCGCGCCAGATCCATGCCGGCGGCGATCAGCAGCCGGCGCAGCCCCATGTCCACCCACGGGCGCCGCCCCAATATTGCGGCCCTTGACCGCGGCGAGATCGCCGCGGCTGGCGCCGAAATCCTTATGCAGCACCAGGAACCAGTACATGCCCTGGGCCTGCGCGCAGAGCAGTTTCACGCCCTCGAAGCCGGGAAAGGCGGCCAGCGCCGAATGCGCCGAGCCGGCGACAAAATCGACCGCGCCATCGCGCAGCGCTTCGTACGCCTTATCGACCGGGAAGATCAGCTCGAGCGTGACGTCGAGCCCCTGCTCGCGGAAATATCCGAGTTCCACCGCCGCCTCGGCCGGAAAATAGGAATTCGAGATCATGTCGGGAACGGCGAGCTTCACGGCGAGGTGGCCAACGTTTGCTGCACCGAGGCAGCGACTCCGAACAGATCCGCGTCGCGCTGCTCGAAGCCGAGGAATTGCAGGCCGACCGGCAGCCCTTCAACGGTGAAAACCGGCAGCGAGACAGCAGGCGTTCCGAGCAGCGAGCCGGGCGTCGCAAACACCGGATTACCAGTCGATTGCAGGCCGAGCGGCGCCGGGCCACCGGCGGCAAGCGTCAGGCAGGCATCGCAGTCGCGCGCAAGCTCGGCGTAGACGTCGCGTAGCTTGCCGCGGGCAGCCAAGTGGGCACGATAGTCGGCGGGCGTCATGGCTTCGGCGTCGGCCAGCCGTTGCAGCGAGAACTCGCTCAGCTTGCTGGCATCGCGGTCCCGGTAGGTATTGAGCGGCCAGCGGCATTCCCAAGCATTGATTGCGCGGGCGAGCGCCAAGCCGCCGTCGAGCGCCCGCTCGACCGCCGCCACGCCCGCGTGATTGGAGAGGTCTACGATCTCGATGCCGCGCGCGCGCAACCGCGCGACCGCCTCGCCCAATCTTCCCTTGGCGCCATCTGCAGCGTCCGCCCACCCTTCCGTTTTCAGCAGCGCCAGCCGCCGCGGCTGTGCGGGCGCAGGCGCTGCGGGCGGTCCGACCAGCCCCGGAAAACCCGGGTCGCCGCCGGCGCGGAGTGCGATTTCGTAGACGACCTGCCAGGCATCCTCCAGCGATGCCGCCAGCACGCCGTGGCAGCTCTGACTGAGCCCGTCGTGGCTGCCGCCCCGATTGACCGCGCCCAGCGAGGGCTTGAAACCGACCACACCGCAATAACTCGCCGGGCGGATGATCGAGCCGACCACCTGCGTGCCGATGCCCGCGCTCAGGAAACCGGCGGCCACCGCAGCCGCGGAGCCGCTGCTCGAGCCGCCCGGCGTGCGCGCAAGGTCGAGCGGATTACGAGTGCCGCGCGGCTGGGTTGCGGCAAATTCCGTGGTTACCGTCTTGCCTACGATCACCGCGCCCGCGTCGCGCAAGGCCGCGACGCTCGCCGCATTCCGTCGCGAGCGCCAGCCCTCAAAAAGCGGCGAGCCCATCTCGGTTGGAAAATCGATGGTTTCGATGATGTCCTTGATGCCGACCGGCATCCCGTCGATCGGCGACAGCGGCGTGCTTGCGCGCCAGCGCGCGGTTGCGGCATCGGCCTGACGCCGCGCGCTGGCGGCGTCATAGTGCACGAAGGTCCCGACGTCTGCTTCCCGCGCCTCGATGGCGGCGAGACAGCGCTCCAGGAATTCGCGCGGCGAGTCACGGCCGGATCTGAAATCAGCCTGCGCCGGCAGATAGGGCCGCAGCAGCGCGGGCGGCCGTTTCGTTTCCATATCCATCAGGCCTCCTCCACCGTCATGGCGTCGGCGCGGCGCTGGCTGGCGATCATCGAAGTGCCTAGCAGGAATTGCCGCGCCTTCTCCGGGTCGGCGGCGATCGCACGCAACCCGTCGAGATTGCGCTGGCGCGCTTGGCTGTCACGCGCCTCCAGCCGTTGCTTGTTGGCGATCGACTGTTGTTGCACGAATTCCGTCGCCACAGTGCGGCGCTGGCGGTCGTAGAGATCGAGCAGCCGCTCCGGCGCGCCGTCAAGCAGCACTTGCGCCAGCTTGCCGGAAAGATTAGCGGCGTCCTGGATGCCGCCGTTAAGTCCCATGCCGCCGATCGGATTATTGACATGGGCGGCGTCGCCCGCGAGCAACACACGGCCCTGGCGGAAGCGCGCGGCCACCCGTTGATGGGTGACGTAGAGATTGCGGTGGACAATCTGGTAATGCTGGGGCGCGGGAAAAAACGACTGCATGCGCGCCTGCACGCCTTCATCGCTCATGATCTCGTCGTCGGTCTGTGCCGGGTCTACCGGGTAGACCGTGCGCCACAGGCCCGGCGGGCCATCGGCCGAAACCTTGAAGCAATTGCACCAGGCGCCGATGTCGGCGAAATAGCTGCGATAGCAAAGCCCACGCTTTGCTTCGAAATCGTAGGGCGTGGTGAGCACGATGAAGCGCTCGGGCCAGGTGAAGCCCTCGAAGTCGATACCGCACGCCTTGCGCACGGCACTGCGCCCGCCATCGGCGCCGATCAGATAGGCGCCGGTGTGTTGCGTCGTCGCCGCGCCTATCGCGCACGCTGGCGCCGTGACGCGATCGTCGCTTTGCTTCCACGCCGGTGACCGTATGGCCGAAGTTAATTTCAACATTCGGCAGCATGCGCAATCGCTCCAGGATCAGCTGGGCGGTCTTAAACTGCTCGCATTGCACCACATAGGGAAAGCGCGTGTCACCTTTGAGCAGGCCATGGTCGAAGGCGGCGACCAGTTCGCCGGAGGGCCGGTCCCAGAACTGGAAGATCGGCGCCACCAGCCCGACGCGCGCCATGTCGTCGGCCAGGCCGCCGTCGGCCAGAAGCTCGAGCGTCGCCGGATGGGTGGTGGCGGCGCGCGGATCGGCTTGTGGCGTTTGGTTCTCGTCGAACAGCGCGACCGGAATGCCATGCCGTCCCAACAGCCAGGCGCACAACAGCCCGACCGGGCCCCCGCCGGCGATCAGCACGCGTTTTGCGTCACCGCTCATGCGCGGTCACGCACCCTCGTCCGCGCGCCAGCGCTTGACCAAGCCGCTGTCGATGTCGAACAGGTCGAGGCAGCGGCCGACGGTCTGGTTGACGATGTCGTCGATGGTCTTGGGCTGATGATAGAAGGCCGGCACCGGCGGCATGATGATGGCGCCGTTCTCGGTGGCCGCCAACATGCTTTTCAAATGGCCGGCGTGTAGCGGCGTCTCGCGCACCACCAGCACCAGCCGCCGCCGCTCCTTCAGAATCACGTCGGCGGCGCGGCTCATCAGGCTGTCGGTCGTGCCATAGGCGATGTCCGAGACGGTGCGGATCGAGCACGGAATGATGACCATGCCGCGGGTCTTGAACGAGCCGCTCGATACCGCGGCGCCGATATCGCCATTGGCATAGCTGACGGCGGCGAGTTCGCGTATCTCATTGACGCTCAAGCCCACCTCTTCCTTCAGCGTCACCGCCGCCGACTTGGAGACGATCAGGTGCGTCGGCACATTGACATCGCGCAGTGCCTTGAGCAGCCGCACGCCGTAGATCGCGCCGGAGGCGCCGCTGATGCCGACTATAAGAGGAAGCGCCATGCCGCTATCTCAGCCCTAACCCTCGGAATCCCCATCATAGATGCGGATGGCGGCACAAGCACAAGGCTTGCCGGACGACCGCTGCTGGTAAAGGCAGCGGCCGCAATACAAGGACCTCATTTTCGTCCCCCTCACCCCCTTTGCATCTTTCGTTTCAGAATAATGCAATGGGGGGTTGTTGTCGGCTTAATTTCTCCTACTGGTAATCGTCCATCCGGACTTCGCCGGCTGGTTCGTGGCGCTAGCCGGCGCGTCCGGTGGCGCCGGCGGCATATTGGTGTTGGCCGACGCCTCGGGCGGGGCCACCAGCGGCGGTGCAGCGGTGGGCGGCAGGGACCGCACGGGCGGCTCACCGTAAATTTTTTTGTACTCCTTGAACCCCACTAAGCGGCTCATGACCTTGGCGATGCGGGTGTCGATCATGCCTTCGACCTTGAGGTAGCGCTCGATGGCGTCGATGTCGTAGGCCGGTTCGACCGCGCTGCCGGCGACGCTGACCTGGCCCGTGGAATTTGCCGATGCGCCCGGTGGCGCGCTCCCGCGCGCGCGCTTCGTTTTGATGTAGTCGAGCACCTCGCTGGCGGTCGCCACCAGCCCTTGTTGGGCGCGATTGGCAGGATCGGCCAGGTAAGCGGCCAGCGCGGCAAGCCCGCCGCGTCCGGCCTCAACCAGCTCAGGCGGCGGAGGATTCTTGAAGAAGGGCAGTAAAAATCCGACCGCGAGCCGGTGCTTGCGCCATTCCAGCTCGGCGATCGCGCGTACGGCGCTCTCTTCAAGCGGCCCGCTAGGCCCGAGCTCCTCGCGGATGGCCTGGTGGAGGGCGTCAAAGGCCTCAGGGTCTTCCCACGGCAACAGGGTGTCGCGGGCATAAAGGCCATGGGTCAGGGCATTTTGCGATCGTTTCGTCTTCAACGTCGGGGTACTCCTTGGTGGTGGTCGTCGCGGCGATCGAGGCACTGGCCTCGGTCGGCCGCTACCGGGTCAGGTTCGCCGCCGATGGTTTCTTGGCCGGCTGATTACTTAGAGCCACATTTCGCTTAGCCGGTCATGGTCCGACCGATCAGGGCTGCCGCGGCAACCCAGCGAAACCGCTATCGGTGGTGGTCGTCGCGCGACGGCCAGCGGCCATCGCGCGCCGATCTGGGTTAGCGCCGCGAGGAGCGGCCGGCCTCCATGAGCCCGTCCTCGCAATCCTCCGCACCCGCTTGCCGCGCCATCCAGCCGAGAATTTTGTCCAGAACCTCGTTGGCCGCGAGCTCGCCGATCAGGCCGCTCATCACCTCCATGGAGGCGAACGAATGCTCGCGCCGCCAGACTTCTCCCGTCTCGGGGTCGATGGTGGCCACCACCACCAGCGCAACCTCGTGCTCAGGATGAGCGTCTAGGTGCTCGGTGATTTCCTTGATCGCCATCATTACCTGGGTACGATCCGACATGGTCGGCTCCTTTGGTTCGAGTTGACGTAAACGCATGTGGCCGCGCTGATCGTCCGGAGCGGGTGATCGGCGCAATACGGCGCTGCGGATGTTCATGGCAAAGACGAAGCCGGCGACAACCAGTTCGAATCCGAACTTACTATGCCGGCGCGGAATGCAAGCGAAAAGATCGAACCGAAAACATATTTTTTCGCCCGCGATCGCGGTCAAACAGGCGGTCGGCACGGCCACCGCAATCGCGGGCTCGCTGTCGATGGCCGACCGATCAGCGCCATCGACATGATGGCGCTCGCCGACTCGATCGCGATCACGGCCATGATGGCGACCGTCCGCTCGATGGTGAGCATTGCGCGACGGGCGACCTGTTCGATCATCGATCACGCCATGTTGGCCCGCAACTCCGGCCACGAACAGGCCGACAGCTAGCTGGCGACCGCTGGGACGCTGGCGATCTACGGCTCTGCCGTGCCCGCACGATCAATGCCGGCGCTTGGCGTCACCATCAACGCCAGACACAACACCGGCTCAATCGGATTATTCTTTCGACCGGATCGCCGGCTCCGCGGGACGGCGTGATCGACGTTTGCGGATTGCGCAATCATGCCCCCGGATCGAACGATAGCGGCATGCGCGTCTCCACCCTGTTTCGGAGCGCGCCTGGTGGCGCAAGGACTGAAGAGTTTTCATCTTGGGGCCGCCAGAGGAACCAACACCAGGATCGTGCAGCGCCTGGGGGCCCGCGGTCGGCACCGCGAAAAACTACGAGACGATCAAGGACCACGGTTCTATCAAGGTCGGATTCATTTTCTAACGCAGATGAACTGCGCCGTAAGAGGAAATATCGATTCGCTTGTTCCCGTTACGTATTCGGAATCATAGGTGGTCTAAATACAGGCGGGTTTGGTCGCGACGGTCCCAATCTAATGGGCTTAGTAGCTCTCAGCTTGCGCGCGATTGCCAAGAATCAAGCCGATCAGAATTGGACCACAAATTTACTCCTCTCCTGAACATTGGGCCGCACTATCGCAAACGGCCCACTTCCGGATTAAGACAAGCCCGGGGATGGTCTTGGGCCGTTAATCGAGTACAATCTATCGCTCAACGATAGAATTTCGGAACATACCTATATATGCCGAAGCGATTTAAAACAGCAGGACTTATTATCGTATTTCTTGCGCTCGGCGGATACGTGGGCTGGAAAGCAATTTTCCCCTCCGGACCGCTGCCAAATACCGCAGAGTACCAAAATCTCCTCAAGGTAGCCGCGGCAAATGTGTCAGCACCTGCTGACGCAACTGATCCGAACGATTCTCTGAGGGTCTATGCCGCAAACGTCGTCCACACAGCACCGTTTGACAAACCCTTCATCGGCTACGGCATCTATCTTGGTCACGGGGCGATCATCACGGCGGCTCACGTCGTGGGACACTGGCCGTTTTTCACCAATACACGCGTGCTCATTGCCGGCCAGGACCTGCCGGCCAAAGTCGTCAAGGAAGGCACCGTCGCTTTGATCGATCTGGCGCTTTTGACCGTGGACGAGACGCGGCTTCCGGTGAGCCTGCGGTTGCGGCGCAATCCGCTGTGTGAGGGAGCGATACGGGTCGGGACGGACGTCGCCGTCGTCACGCCGCAAGAGGTCACCCGTTCCCAGATCATTTCTCCGCAACTGATTTTGCCGAAATATCGATCGCGATTTAACACGCTTATCAGCGAGCCTGGAGATTCAGGATCGGGCGTGTTTGATATTCGAAGACGATGCCTCCTCGGCATAGTCAGCCGAAAAATAGAGAAGTTCGGGCATCGGGAAATGAACGGCCGTATCGTTCTACAGAAAATGGGATATGCTGGTTATTTTGTCCCGGCACCACGAATTGCCAAGTTCATTCCGCCGGACTTCCACTTCTAATTTTCTCCGAAATTCGCTCCCGCCATCATATCGTTCGCTGCCGCCTGCACGCCGCCAAACTGCCAGCTTCGATATCGAGTCAGATACAGATTACGAGCAACGACAATTGCGTACTATTTCCGGCCGAAAACCATCCCCTATTCTATTGGAACTGAGGTATGTGCTCATATTAATCCGCCGCATGTCCGCTCCACCCCGAAAACGGACATTAAGCGGATTGTCCGCCAAGCGCCAAAAGCGGACATCAGCCAATCAAATCGCAAACACAAAGACCGCCGTGCGGCGGCCTGCTCGAATCTGATCGCGTGCGCAGATCATGCAGCTGATTCAGTTTTCCTTTTCCTGCGCCATATGCTTGCTATGAGTGCCAAACTAATACCGCCCATTTCTAGAACCCAATTCCAGCGAAAGCCCAAAATCCGTTCACCGATAAAGCGATCCATATGATGGAAAGACGACGCACGAATCAACACAAAGCCGAAGACAAGCATCGTGCCTAAAAGCGCAACCCATGTTTGGACCGGTGCGTTGTGCGTCCAAATCACTAAAATGATAACTGCTGTCGCACATAGCACCGCCACGAGAACGATGAAGGCAAGCTGCACGGCATGACGTTGCGCATACCAACCTTCAGAATAAGCAAGAACTCGCCCCACCTCCGTCAGCGCTGATTGGAGGTCCAACTGCTTATTAATACCGAGCGCCAGGAATAACGCCGCAATGGCTCGCCATCCAAAATACTCATGCGCCATTGGCGGGTGAGCCAACCGGAGTTCCCGAGCAGTTTTCCAACAGCTAACTGATGTTGCTAGATACAGCAGGACGGTGATCCAACCGCCAATAGTTGGATCGCCAATGCCAGGTGACCAACTAAAGTGCGTCACGTCGAAACTTTCTTCTATGCCAAACGGCCTCGCAAGATCGACGCAGCAAACAAACACAACAAATCGCATCGAATGCGAATTTATGCTACAATATTTGTGGCGTCGATCCGGCGAGGTCGCTCCTATTTTTCGGCTTCAAGACTGTCGCATTTGGTTCATTGGCTGACAATGCATTCAGCCTCAGGGAGGACCTTTGTCCGCTATAGTCCAAAGCGGACAAATTGGGGCGCAGTTGGATTGTCCGCTAAGTGCCATGTGTGGACGGCTCCGAGTTGGCAAGAGCTTTCTTCACGTTTGCAGGATTGGTCGGTGCAGCCATGTGTTCGGCCTTTAAGTGCGGTTCACATGACCGCTGGCCATAATGCCCTCCGCGGATCAGGTCCCAGTCATTAGCACGCATTCAAGAATGCGATGGCACAAACGGGTTGTCCTGATCGCCGGATCGACCGGCTCTGCATTACGTCTGTCGCCCTCCCAATTGATCGTGCCGATCTGCCGGCTGGCGATCTGTTAAGCGCCATCAGAGCGACCGGGGTCTTGTAGCGCTCTCCCGGACCATGATGGCCCAGGCCATCCGAGCAAGTTTGTTGGCCAGCGCAATGGCTGCGACCTTGGTTGGCTTTCGAGCTAGCAATGCCGTGAGCCACGGCCGATGTTTGGTGCCGTGGATCTTGGCATAGCGGATCACGGACAGCGCACCGGCGACGAACAGTCCGCGCAGATAGCGGTCCCCTGCTTGCTGATACCGCCGAGTCTGTCCTTGCCTCCGCTTGAGTGCTGCTTCGGCACCAGCCCGATCCAGGCTGAGAAGTTACGCCCTGATCGGAAGGCCTTCGGATCGGCAACGCTGGCAACCAAGGCCGTGGCCAACATCGGGCCAACCCCGGGAATGTAACGAAGGTGCCTGCTCGTTTCGTCGGATCGGTGCCAGACCATGATCATTCGGTCGAACTCTAAAATCTGTTTTTTAATGCTGAGCAATTGAGTGCCGAGTGCGGCCAGGCACGCGCGGGCAACATCAGTCACCCGTTTGTCGCCCGGATCGGCAACAACATGGAGCAGTTCCATGACTCCTTTGCGCCCGACTGGGGCGACAATGCCAAACTCGGCCAGGTGAGCTCGGATCGAGTTAATCACAGCGGTCTGCTGGCGGATGAACAGATGGCGTGTGCGGTGGAGCATCAGGCAACTCTGCTGCTCGACTGTCTTGGTGGGCACGAACCGCATGTTGGCCCTCGTGACAGCCTCGCAGATCGCCTCCGCATCGGCGGCATCGTTCTTCTGCCGTTTGACATAGGGCTTCACGTAGGCCGGCGGCATCAATCGCACGGTATGGCCGAGCGCCTTGATCTCGCGCGACCAATGGTGCGACGAGGCGCAGGCCTCAATACCAACGAGGCATGGTGACAGCTTCTGGAAGAACTCTAGGATCGCACGACGCTTCAACTGACGGCGAATGACCACCTGGCCAGCAGCATCAACCCCGTGGACCTGGAAGACTGACTTGGCGATGTCGACACCGATCGTCGTAACCGTTTGCATGTTTGGCTCCTCCATATTGTGGGGGCCTTAACAGCACCCACTTTCATGGCACTCACGTGCCGGTGGAGGAGCCGTCCACAGCATCATTAGCGACCATCGCGCGCTTTGCTTGAATTGAAAGTAGCCTCCATCGGAGGCGGCCTCGCACAAAGAGCCCCGGCCATTGCTGACCGGGACTCTCGGTGCGGAAGCGACCCAAAAGGGGCAAACCAAAAGGGCCGAAACCCGGCACCTTTTAACTGTGCCTCAATTTTAGTCAGCAATCAAACTAGGTCACTCTTAAATTCAATCCAGCGCCATGACGGTTAATTGAACCGCTCCACTCAATGATGGATCCCCGGCTTCTCATGCAGAACCATGTTCAGCAAGGAGCGGTGGACTTCAATTCGGCCGTTGTTATTGTAATCAATCAGGCCCAATCGGCGAAATTTGTTCATGAAAAAGTTGACGCGCGCTCGCGTCGTACCGATCATCTCCGCCAATGTCTCTTGACTGATTTTCGCCAGCAATGGCTGGACCTCACTATCCTCGCCAAAGTTCGCAAGAATCAGGAGCGCCCGAGCCAAGCGTTTCTCGCTCGAGTTGAACAACTGATCGACCAAATCCTCCTGAATATGACTGTTGCGGACCAAGATGTGCGAGATAAAAAACTCGGCAAACGCCGGCTCATCGTGGATCACCCTGGTGATCTCAGCTTTCGTGATTTGCAAAATCGAACATTCCGTCAGAGCGATCGCCGTTACCAAACGTACGGTCTCTCCGTTCGCGCATCCTTCCCCGATGAAATCACCGGATTTCAGCACAGCAACAACCGCTTCCTTGCCGTC
Source organism: uncultured Alphaproteobacteria bacterium (assembly GCA_963814885.1). Lineage (GTDB taxonomy): Bacteria > Pseudomonadota > Alphaproteobacteria > Rhizobiales > Xanthobacteraceae > Pseudolabrys. The sequence continues at coordinate 565,576 of CAWFEO010000022.1, forward strand.
CTCAGAGGTCACGGCGAGCTTGGCGGAGCCTGCCTGAATGTAATAAACCGAATCCGCACGATCGCCCTGATGAAAGATAAATTGATTTGGCGCGAATTGAGATGCGGTTCGTCCCCCGTTTGCTTTTGAAAGATAAGCGTCGGGGTCGAACGGGTGCCCATCCTTTTGATTCATGGCAAGGCCCTCGCCGGGCAAGAATCTGATCTGCTAGGTATAGTTGTATAGCAAATGTGAACAATGTCCGATATCGGTCATTTGCCGTTTAGCAGCTTTTTCCAAAATTCTTCCGATGAAGGGAAGGCACTAGACTATTGGGGTTGGCTCACATTGGCGTGAACCTCAGCGGGCTGCGGCGGCTTCCATTAACTAACTGAAATAAAATGACAATCGCAACGCGCTGTGCTTATATGCATCTAGGTTGCCGTTGAGGGCGCTCTCGGAGCGCCATTTTTGCCCCCCCGGTATTCCCGCCCGACCGTACGGGTATGAGGATACCAGCGTGCCCAAAACCCAGCTTCACGCCAATCAGTTTCTCGCGTCGCTATCACGGGCGGATTACGCCCGCCTTGCGCCTTGGTTGAAGCCGATCGTGCTGGAGCAAGGAACGATACTTTGCGAACCCGGCGATGTGGTCAAGCAAGTTTACTTTCCGCATACCGGTATGGTTTCGCTCCTCAAAGTCATGCGGACCGGCAAAGCCATTGAAACGGCGACCATCGGGCATGAGGGCGCCATCGGGATCATGGCGGGGTTTGGAGCGTACACCACGCTCTCTCGGGCAACGGTTCAGTTACGCTTGACCGGAGTGCAGATTGCCGCTGCTCGCTTTCGAAAAGCGGTGCATGAGAGCGCTGCGTTACAAGGACTGATTGCGAAACACCGTGAACTCGTTCTCTTTCAGACGCAGACCACAGCGGCGTGCAATGCCTTGCATCTGATTGAAGCCCGTTTTTGCCGTTGGGTTCTGCAAGCGAGCGACCGGTCGGAAAACGGTTTGCTTCCGTTAACGCAGGAACTTCTCTCTCAGATGCTCGGAGTACGGCGCGCTTCCGTGAATGAAGTTGCAAACAAGCTCCAAGCCGCAGGAATTATTGAATATACACACGGCTCGGTGAAGATTGTTGATCGCAAACGCCTCAAGAAGCTGTCGTGTGAATGTTACGGGACGCTGTTGGCTGAAACAGCGAAGATATTGAAACGGTAATAATTTTGCGTCGGTTTCAGCGTTGTCAGCATTGCGTCATCTTTCCGCCCGCTAGCGAACGGTTGAAGCAACTCTGAGCATCTGGCGCTTTGGGTCATTCAGTACCGATTCGTCCAACTCCATATTGCAGTGCGACGGCCGCTGTCCACCCGAAACCGGACATGAATTTAAGAACCTGCTGGGTGACGGACTGCGCCCTGACCTGAGCTGAAAGAGCCATCCCGACAATGACCCTCGAAGAGATGACCGCGCAGCGCGATGCGCTGCTCGCCGCGCGTTTCCGCGGCGTGCGCACGGTCGAGATCGACGGCCGGCGCGTTACCTATTCCACCGACACTGAGATGGCGGCCGCTATCACCGATCTCGAACGTCGGATCGCCACAGCCGGTGAAGGGGGTCGGCGCCGCCGGATCCTGACTTCTGCTTCGAAAGGACTCTGACCTCGTGCTTGCATCGATGAAGCAGTTCCGACGCCGCGTCGGCGCGTTCATCGGTGGGTTTGAAGCGGGGCTTGCGAACCGTCGGCTCAAAGGGTTCCAACCGAGCCGGGCGCATCTCAATACGCTGATCGCGGCGGCAGGGCCCGATATTACCGCCCGCGCCCGCTGGCTCGTTCGCAACAACGGCTATGCCGCCAATGCCATCGAGAGCTGGGCCGGCAACGTGGTCGGCGCCGGTATCAAGCCGTCGTCGCTGATTGCGGATTCCGCGCTCAAGGGCACGGTACAAAAGCTCTGGCTCGAGTGGACCGACGATGCCGATGCCGAAGGGTTCACGGACTTTTATGGGCTGCAGCGGCGTGCGGCGCGCGAGGTGTTCATCGCCGGCGAGGTGTTCTTTCGGTTTCGCCCGCGCCGGCCGCAGGATGGGCTAACCGTCCCGCTGCAGTTGCAGATGCTGCCCTCAGAGATGCTGCCGCTGAACCGCAACGAAATCTCACCCGGTGGCAACGTCATCCGGCAGGGGATCGAGTTCGATGCGATCGGGCGGCGCGTCGCCTATCACTTCCTGCGCCGGCATCCGGGCGACATGACCGACCCCGGTCTTGTTGGCGACATCGTGCGCATCCCGGCCTCCGAGATCGTGCACATCATCGATCCGGTCGATGCCGGACAACTGCGTGGGATCTCGCGCTTTGCCGCCGGCATCGTGAAGCTGTTCCTGCTCGACCAGTACGACGATGCCGAGCTCGACCGGAAGAAGGTCGCGGCGATGCACGCGCTGTTCATCACGACGCCGGCGCCGGCCGAGCCGCTCGATGCGGCGGAGGGCCGTGACGAGAACGACGAGCGCACGCTCGATCTGCAGCCGGGCCAGATCACCATGCTGGAGCCCGGCGAAGAGGTGCAAACCTCGGCACCGGCGGATTCAGGGCAGACTTACGAGCCGTTCCAGTACCGCACGCTTCTGCAAGTGTCGGCCGCGCTTGGCGTACCTTACGCGTACCTGTCGAACGACATGCTCAAGGCGAACTACTCGAATTCGCGGCTGGCGCTGCTCGAATTCCGCCGACGCATCGAGGCCTATCAGCACGCCGTGATCGTCTGGCAGCTGTGCCGCCAGGTCTGGGCGCGCTGGATGGACACTGCCGTGATGGCAGGCGCGCTCGATCTACCGGACTACGACCAGCGCCGGCGTGAGCACCTGGCCTGCGGCTGGTTGCCACCGAAGTGGGACTGGGTGGACCCCATGAAGGACGCTCGCGCCGAGATCGAGCAGATCGACGCGGGGCTTAAGAGCCGCACGTCAAGCGCTGGCCGAGCGAGGCTACGACGCCGAGCAGGTCGACGCCGAGATCGCCGCCGACAAGGCGCGGGAGGAAACGCTCGGGCTGACGTTCGGGTCGGTCCCGAGTGCCGCAATGGTACCGGAGGCGCCTGCGACGGACTCGGGTTAATCACGCAACGATGGCTCCCGAAGAGGAAACTAGGACTCTCTCCACCATTCGTTGCCCTGACCATCGGTTGGCCCCCGCGCGTCAATGGTCCTGTGTCGCTTCTTTGAGTGCGCGTATCACGTCCTCACGAGAGATCATTCCTACCAATTTTCGATCGAGCCCGATAACCGGAAAGCTTCGGCTCTTAAGGTCCACCATCAACTTTAGAACTCGTGTCAATGGTGCTGTCGATTCGACATGAACGACGGCCTCAGTCATCATTTCGGAAACCGGCCGTCGCATCAACTCATCGTAATGGGGCATCATCTGACCGGTGGTGAAGACAAAGGCCCGAAGAAAATCGAATTTTGTAACGATCCCCAACATCTTTCCTTCTTCCACCACGGGGAAGGAATTGAAATCGTGTTTATCGAATAATGCCTCCAGCTCACGCATGGTTGTTTTGCGTGTCACGGTCGTTACCGGTCGCGTCATATATTGATCTGCTGTGCCTTCGAGAAAACGATCCATAATTCAACCTTCACCAGTGTTCGTTCTTCGAATTAGGCGCGGCCCGTTGCGCTGGCAGCCCCCGAATAAGCTACTCCGGTTTCCTGTCTGTACGGAAGGGCGCGCGATGTCTCTTCTGGCTCATCGCTATAGGTCTGTACTGGCATCGGTGTCTGCTTGGGCCGAGGCTGAGGGGAGAGCGGCATGGCGATATCGGCTGGGGGAGTCCCAGCATCCTGCGTAGGACCTTTTTAGGTCTCACGGTGACGGTGTGCCCGGGCTGATCAATTGGACCTGCGGGCACGCGTGTAAATCATGATGTAGGGGCCAACGTTTCGTCGTCGCCACCGGCAAAGGTTGAAAGCGGGAATGTTTGATTTTCCACACGTGGCCTCCCGTGTATTCGGGACGCCGCTGATGATCGCGCGCGCCAAGCTCGAGGTGATCCTCGGGGTTCTGGCCCCGCGGTTCGCCGGCGGTTCGGTAGAGCCCATCGATCCGACGACACACCCAGCGCCTCTGACCTCGATCACCGGCGAGAGAATTGCGGTGGTGTCGGTGACCGGCACGCTGGTCAGCCGCTCGGGCTATCTCGATGCCGCGAGTGGCCTGCTGTCTTACGGCGAGATCGGTGATGCCATTGCCTCGGCGATGGACGACCCTTCGGTGCGCGGCGTCATTCTCGATGTCGACTCGCCAGGCGGCGAGGTCGGCGGCCTGTTTGATCTGGTGGAGCGCATCGGCGCGATCAAATCTGCGAGCGGCAAGCCGCTCTGGGCGGTGCAAACGAAAGCGCGCTATCGGCGGCCTATGCCATCGCGAGCATCGCCGACCGTCTCTACGTGACGCGGACCGGCGAGGTCGGATCCGTCGGCGTGGTTGCGGTTCATGTCGACGAAAGCGGGGCCGACGCAAAAGCTGGGCTGGCTTGGACATTCGTGTTCGCCGGTGAAAGCAAGATCGACGGTAATGCCCATGAACCGCTCTCCGCGCGTGCCCGCGCCACGATCCAGGCCGACGTCGATCATCTCTACGCGCAACTGTGCGGGCTCGTGGCCAGCAACCGCCGCCTGACCAACGAGGCCGTGCGTGGAACCAACGCTGCCGTCTATCGCGGCGAGCTTGCGATCCGCGTTGGCCTCGCCGACCGCGTGGGAACGCTGGATCAGGCGATTGCCGAGATGGCAACCGAGTTCGACCGGGAAGCATCGCCTGCGCGCATCATCATCAACCCGATACCGAAGAGGAGCACGTCCATGGCGACGAATAAGACCGAACGGATTGAGCAGGACGCAAGCGAGCCGCAACGGTCGCTCGCGTTGGAGGCAGCGCCGCTGGCGCCACCTTGCGAACCGGCCCCTCCACCCATTCAGGCGCCTGCACCGATCCAGGCGCCGGAATCGGAGCCCGCGGCCGAACCCGTGAACGACCCCGGCACGGCGGACAAGCTGCGGGCGGAATATGCCGACATCGCTGCGCTTGCTGCTCAGGCCGCCCGGCTCGGCGTCACGGTCGATGCTGCGGATGCCATGGCTAAGGGCATCTCGGCTGATGAGCTCCGCCGTTCCGTACTCGATGCGCTTGCCGCGCGCGCCGAGGCAACAAGCGTCATCGCAGCGGCCCCATCCACACCTGTCGCGGGCGACAGCCCGATCGTGCGGCGTGCCAAGGAACGCGCCGCGGCGGCGCGCGCCTGATCGCCTAAGGAGCACCACACATGACCACGCTGACGATGTCGCCGACCCTTGGCGACCTGCTTAAGTTTGAACTCAACGCAAACTACTGCCGCGAGACCGTGACGCTCAAATCGGGCGCGAACTACGCGCTCGGTTCGGTGCTGGGCAAGATCACTGCTTCCGGCAAATACCGGCTCTCACCTGACGCCGAAGTCACCGGCGATGAAGGCGCGGAGGTCGCCGTCGCAGTCCTGATCGAGGCGGTCGATGCAACCGCGGCCGACAAGACCGGCCTGGTCGTATTCCGCGGTCCCATCATCGTGTCGAAGGCCGCACTGGTGTTCGACGACTCCGTCGATGACGCGACCAAGAAGGGGACCAAGCACGGTCAGCTCGCCGCGGCAGGTCTCGTTCCCCGCGACACCGCCTGATCCGTCCCGCTCCCGATCTTCACACCCTGACCCTTCATCCGGGCCTCGACGGCAAAGCCGTCGGGGCCTTCATCTTTTAAGGACCCCCTCCCATGGCGCCTATGATCAATCCCTTCGACGCGGGCGGCTACTCGCTCGCCGAGATGACCTCGGCTATCAACATCCTGCCCAACGTCTACACGCGGCTGGGCGAGATGGGCCTGTTCCGCTTCGAGGGCATCACCCAGCGCAGCGTCATCATCGAGCAGGCCGAGGGCGTCCTGAACCTCTTGCCGACGGTGCCGCTCGGCGGGCCGGCAACGGTCGCCAACCGAGACACGCGCTCGATGCGCTCGTTCACCGTGCCTTGGATTCCGCACGATGACGTGATCACGCCGCAGGATATCCAGGGTGTGCGCGGCTTTGGCGTCGCCGACGCTGCCGACCCGCTCGCCACCGTCATGGAGCGCAAGATCACCCGCATGCGGGCCAAACACGCGCAGACCCGGGAATACATGGAGATCAATGCGCTGCGCGGCGTCGTGAAGGACGGCGCCGGTACCGAGCTCTACGACTATTTCGACGAGTTTGGCCTTGCCCAGCAGTCGGTCGACTTCGTGCTCGGAACCGCCGGTACCAACGTCCAGGCCAAGTGCCGGGAGGTGCTGCGCAACATCGAGACCGAGCTCAAGGGCGAGACCATGAACGGCGTGCTCGCGCTGGTCAGCCCCGGCTTCTTCGACAAGCTGATCGGGCATTCCAAGGTCGAGGACGCCTACAAGTACTTCTCCTCGACCGGCGCCCAGCCGCTGCGCGAGGATACCCGCCGCCGGTTCCCGTTCGCCGGCATCGTGTTCGAGGAATACTACGCCACGGTCACGCTCTCGACCGGCGCGACCGAGACGCTGGTCCCGGCGAACGAAGGCATCGCGTTCCCGCTTGGCACCATGGACACTTTCGTGACCTACGGCGCACCGGCGAACCTGATCGAGACCGTCAACACCATGGGCCTGCCGATCTATGCTCGCCAGATCGCCCGTCAGGACGGTAGCGCCATCGATGTGAAGACCGAAGCGTCTCCGCTGCCCGTCAACAAGCGGCCCCGTCTCGCGGTCAAGATCCTGACCAGCAACTAAGCGGCGCAATGATCGACTTCGATGCGCTGGTGTTCGGGCCGGTCTACGGCACGTTCGGGCAGCCGGCCGTGCTCACGATCGGTTCGTCGAGCTACGACGTTGTGGTGATCGACAACACCAGGGGCGTCACCGTCGATGAAGCCGGCATGATCGGTGTGCAGACCATCCGCCCGGCGGTTGACGTGCGTCGCAGCGCGATCGTCGGCCTCGGCATTGCCTTTGGCGATCTCGTCGATGCCGAGGTCGCATTCAACGGCGCGACCTGGCGCATCAAGAGCTTCCTCGACAACGGCGATGAGCTCCGCCTCATCCTGATGCAGGGATCTTGATGGACAAGCGCGAGGAGATCCTGGCGCGGCTCCTCCAGGTGGCGGCCAGCGTCCCGGGCGTTGCCATGGCTGTGCGCAACCAGGACGAAATCAGCGAGCGGTCGCGGCCTGCCATCGTAGTGTTCGACGCCGACGAGTCAGCCGATGAAGCGGCCGAACGCCAGGACCATCCAGGGCGCGCGCCCAACCTCGTGGCGATGACGCCCGAGGTGCTGATCCTGCTGGGCGCCTCGCCCGAGAGCGTCGGTTCCGCGCTCAACGCGCTGCGCGCCAAGCTGGTCAAGGCCGTGCTCACGGACCCGCAATTGATTGCGCTCACCGGTGCCAACGGCCGCGTTCGCTACGCCGGCTGCTCGACCCATCTCGGCCACGGCCGCTCCATGGAAGGTTCCATGGGCGTTCAGTTCACCTTCGCCTACGTGCTGCGCCCCGAGCAGCTGTAATCCCTGTCCGACATCAGCGCCTGTGAGACAGATTTAACGGCTTGAGGAACGGAGGATTTCTGGCTCATCGTAACCATCAAGGAGTGGAGATGAGACAGAAATCCGTGCACCCTGAATTGTCGTCTGAGCGGATTGTGAAGAACATCCGCCGGGCCACGCGCAAGCGCCATTCGTCCGAAGAGAAGATTCGGATTGTTCTGGACGGGCTGCGTGGCGAATCCAGCATCGCCGAGCTGTGCCGCCGTGAAGGCATTGCCGAGAGCCTTTATTACGCATGGTCCAAGGAGTTCCTGGAGGCCGGCAAACGACGGCTGGCGGGCGACACGGCGCGGGCGGCGACCAGTGGCGAGGTCAAGGACCTGCGGCGTGAGGCGCAGGAGCTCAAGGCGGTGGTGGCTGAACAGGCACTCGAACTGCGCCTGCTTAAAAAAAGCATGATCGCGGATGGGGGAGACGAGGAATGAGATACCCCGCCTCCGAGAAGCTGGAGATCATTCGGCTGGTCGAGCAATCCCATCTGCCGGTGCGCCGGACGCTGGCAAAGCTGGGCATCCAGCCTGCAAGGTTCTACCGCTGGTACGATCGCCTGCAGACCGGCGGCCCCGAAGCGCTGGAAGATAAATCACCAAGGCCGAAGCGCGTTTGGAACCGCATTCCTGACGCAATACGCGAGCGGATCGTTCAGTTGGCGTTGGATGAGCCGGAGCTATCGCCACGGGAACTGGCCACGCGCTTCACCGATACGGCCGGCTATTTTGTGTCAGAGGCTTCGGTCTACCGGCTGCTCAAAGCGCACGATCTGATCACCAGCCCGGCCTACATCGTGATGAAGGCAGCCGACGAATTCAAAGACAAGACGACGGCGCCAAACCAGCTCTGGCAGACGGACTTCACCTATCTCAAGGTGACCGGCTGGGGCTGGTTCTATCTCAGCACGGTCCTGGATGACTTCTCGCGCTATATCATCGCCTGGAAGCTGTGCACGACGATGAAGGCGCAGGATGTTACCGACACGCTGGATCTGGCTCTCACGGCTTCAGGCTGTGACCATGCCCGGATCGTCCATAAGCCTCGCCTGCTCAGCGATAATGGTTCCAGCTACGTCTCGGCTGATCTGGCGGAATGGCTCAAAGCCCAGAACATGGGACACGTTCGCGGCGCGCCCTACCATCCGCAGACACAGGGCAAGATCGAACGCTGGCATCAAACCCTCAAGAACCGCATCCTGCTGGAGAACTACTACCTGCCAGGCGATCTTGAAGCCAGCATCGGCCGGTTCGTCGATCACTACAATCAACGGCGCTATCACGAGAGCTTGGGCAATCTAACGCCGGCCGACGTCTACTTCGGGCGCGGTCAAACAATCCTGCTGGAAAGAGAAAGGATCAAACGCAACACAATCCAAAATCGACGCTTGCAGCATCAAAAGAAAGCCGCATAAACTAAAACCAGATGAGCCGGTCGAAACTGTAGTTCACACCGCCATCTGTCTCAAAGCATTCGATGACGGACAATGGTAGCTTCACCACTCTGGTTGCCAGCGAAGGAGAGATCAGTGCCCGTGGTCCGTAGCGCTGAGTTGATGGAGGGATAGACTATCTGATCGAAGGCCTCCTTCAGCGCAGAGGTAAATTGCAACCCCACGCGGTCCCGGAGCGTATCTAGCGCCCTCCACTGCGGGTCATCGGAAGGCGTGTTCTCCGCCTTAGTTCGTCTTCGATGCTTTGCAGGGCGCGAGTCTGCCGAGCGGAATCGAGCACTTTCTGAAAAGTGTCCCTCGAGCCCGTGAGAAAGAGCACGCGATTCTTGTACTGTTGCTGATCCCACCACGCCTGCCAGTCCGCTGAGATTGGTAATTGGTTTGCCTGTCCGCCTGGGCGCACAATGACCAGAGTAGTCTTTTCCTGCTCGACCTGAACTTCATCCGGCGGCGGCAGGATTTTGATGACTTGGTAACAGTCTCGCAGCGAGGCGGAAAAATAGTACTTCCAAATGTTCACGGAGCATGCGATCGACGGTTTCTGGGTGAAGTGAGAGAGCGGTTGAGCGCAGTTTTGCCGCAAGGTTCTGTTGGTTCTTAAAGAATAGGCGGCCGTCAGCGGAATTGTGGAGATACCAGGCCCGAGTCGCCAGTTTGTCGAGAACGTTGGCTTTGAAGGTCGAAAGTCGCGACCTGGGCGTTGCAGACAATCAACGAGTTGATATTCGCGCAGTCCGTGAATGGCGCCTGGAGTAGTTGAAAGCGAGGCAACGAGAATGAGACGGGCTGCATCCGATGCATCGGAGTTTCCATTTGTGAGGTCGATCTGTTCAACCTCTGCATCGCCGCCGTGCGCGACATCGTGCGCGATGGCTTCACTGAGCGATGGGTTGATAGTGCGGACTTCGGAGGCGATTTCATCAAGATTTAAATCGAAATCATATGGATGGATCAAATCCATCTTGGCAGCTTTCTCTGAATTCCAAAGCTCGGATACGACCATTTGCATGAGACGAATCACACCACGCGTCTGCTGGAAGCCTTCGTTCTCCTTGAATTTGCCGACAAGTTCCCGGAGGTCGGGATGGAATGGATAGGCATCAACGACGCGCGCATAGAGGGCTTCCGGCGAAGTAGTTGTCAGGTTCATCTTGTGTTGCTTCACGAAGCGCATCACGGTAAGCGGCGGCCACTTTCTGGATCTCAGATTCTGGCGCAACATGCTCAAAGAGACGTTTGCGAAGAATGTGGTATAGCTCGTCACCGTTCGGGTTTACCGGCGTAATAGGGACAGCAATTCGCCTGGATTCTGACGTGATTCCTTGAACGGCGCGGTTAAAAGCGGCCTGAAGGTTGGATTGTCCTATGCTGAAATTCGTTCCTGCCAAATCGGACAGGACAAGACATACGTTGTCCATGTCAGCAACCGCTATGAATAGATTCGCGAGTGCAGCTGTCGTTACGACACTAAGGTCTGCATTCCCGACGGGGACAGCGACGGCGTATTCCAGATAAGGCGGGAGCTCGTCGAGAAAAAGAACGAGCGGGTCACCACCAAGCAATTGCTTCCACGCCTCGGGGCCCGGCGCACTAAGTAATGGTGAAATATAGCGGGCAAACTGTTCCGCTTTGCCGAGCTGGTCTGCGATCGAGCCCCAGATTCCGCCCGCGGCATCAGTGCTTCTTCCATTGAATCCAGCGACACGACAGCGCCCGAGTTTTGGTGCCGGATTGTTTTCGCCGAGGGCCGTCTTTCGTAAGTCGGCATCACGCGCTAACAGTCCTAGAGCAATCATGCTGTGTGTTTTGCCGCCGCCCATCGCTTGGGAAAGCAAGAAGACAGACGAGCCTGCTCCGGTGCCAGACAAGATGGCGGAAGGCCCGGTCCACCAGAGTTAGCATGCCAGTGGTGAAGTAGTTCTCTTTGAAGAACTCTGATCCGTGGACCTGTCCCTTAAGAAAGGTATCCAGGCTAAGTACTGTGGCCCGACGATCGGCAGCGAAGACAGAAGCTCGGGGTTTGCAAAAGGTCTGGAGTGTCATAGCTGCACGATCCTATTGTGGTCCCGAGAAAGATGCGGCGGAAGTGAGCGCTTAGGAAATCGGCTCCCGGAAAGCAGCCGCCTCGTTATCGAATTGGCTGCCCAATCTGTATTTTGTATCGGGAGTACTGTCATTCCAGGCAATGTCGGTCATCTCACTTGCTCCGTATCTTAATCGCTGGGCCGCGCGGTCTCTTGGACCCATCTAGTCGTTTCATCCGTTCAAACTCCTCCGCCGCCACCATCACGACCACCGTTCGATCGTACTTGGTGATCGCCACCGGCTCGGCCCTGGCCGCGTCGATCAGTTCGCCGAAGTGATTTTTCGCGTGGGCCGAGGTAAATTTGCGCATACGGGACCCCTCGTGCTGGCGGCTAGTGTTGGCCAAATTGGACCAGGGCGCAATGGGCAATTGAGACGGCGGCGCAAGGATGGAATTTCCGCTTAAAATGATCGCTGATTGATGCTGACGCAGCTACGCCCGGTTGGACTGAAGCAACACCGCGTTCCTGTGAAAATCCAGGAACTGCTTTTGGCCTATCGTAAATCCACCCACGTTCACAATCTTGTCGATCTCAATGCCCATGCGTTGGAGTGATGGACGGTGGGCGACTGGGGAGATGATGAGCTTTCCGTTGTCTTCGAAGCCAATGAAGCCCCGATCGAACAGATGATCGATGCTGGGCGTCAGCAGCAGACCGTTTTCGCCGTTGAGGCGTTCCTCATTGGTTGAATCCCGCCATGGCTTACAATGACTAGCGATAAGGTGCACCGGATTTTCGACGCCTGTAATGCGGCATCTTGATTCAATTTTACTCACACGGTCTTTGAATAGACCTTGTCCATTTCGAGCTCGTACAATTGCCAGTCGATCAGTTTCTGGAATCGCAGAATTGTTGGCTAGCTCCTGTTCCAATTTGCGTTCCCAAGAATTGAGATCGTCAGCGGGAACCGGCTTCACGTCACGCGCAGCAAGAGCGATGGGCGCGATCTCCTGCCCAATCAAGCCAATGATCACCTCGGCAAGGGGCGCGGGCACCTCAGTAAGGTAAACTGATTGCAGGCCGTTTCCGTTCGGCTGCAACGGCGAATATCTCGCAGGTAGAAGCGGTCTCAGGAGTCCGATGTGATCCTTGGGGCGCACTTTGTTGGTCAGCCTTGTGAAGCTGACTTTCACTTTCCAGCCGATGTTTTCCCAGTTCTCACCTGCCGTGCCGAACTCAAGCGGCTTTGGACTTTCCCAGCAATATGATTGGGCAATCCCAACTGCCAGAATTTTGGTGTCCAAAAAGGAAAGATCAGATCGCCGGGTGCGACCTCGCGCATGGACTCATAGAACGGATTCCGCGCGCCATTGGCGTTGCGTTTGGGTGACCAGATATAGCCGCCTTCTATCTCGTGGTGGAATGTCTGGTTTTGATTGACCCACCAATAGCGCATGGTCCCAGCGTTTCGAGCCTATCACGTTCTGAGCCTCGCCTCAGGCAGGGTGTGTATCCGAGGGCTAGCTCAGCAAGTCGTCCAACGACACATCGGCAAATGGATTGGGGATCGCGCGTCGTGCGACGAAAAATCCGACAACTTTGGAATCAGATCGCTCGTCAAGTATTATCGCCTTTACAGCCTTAAAATGCGAGCCGGTCGTAAGAACGTCGTCGACGACACCGATGGTTGGACGTGCCTGCGCAAGCTCGTTTGCGACTACTCGGTAATTGGCTTGCAGCTCGTCTGGCGACTGCCGCTGCCCGCCTTTGAATGTATCCGTAGAATATATCTGCTCAATGATTTCGCGGACATCTGACGGACCAGGCGATCTTATGCCTCGGCATACCTGGACCATTCGATCATCAAACAGTGGATCTGCCTTGTTTTTCGACGGCGGCACGGGAACGAGGGTAGCGCCAGCAAGCCATTTCGCATTGATCGCTTGCGAAAAGTCTTTTGCGCATTGGGCAATCGCTCGCGCCTTATAATCGATATCCGCCATCCCCTCTCTTCTTTTGGAGGTTATGGATGAGCTGGTTGGTTGCTCCGCCCTTCCAGCCTGCGCCGGCCGTATATTCGTATAGGTAATAGCACTCGTCTTCTTCGCCGAGATAATAGTGGTCGTGACGATTGGTATCGTCAATTTTCTGAAGTCGGAGAGCCATCGCCTAGCGCATCAAAAATGTTTGCTAGCTCTCGAACGCGAATGGCGCCCTTTTTCTCAAAATTGTACGGCCATGTGATATCGCTGCGCTCAAAGCAAGAATCGAGAATAAAAAGCTTGCGCCCCTGTTGAATAGCGGCGCGTGCTTGCGTCAGTGTTCCACTTGTGTCGCTAGCCTCGATAATAATCGTGGCCTCTGTCAGTGCACTCATCGTCACATTTCGCTCGGGGAAGAAGAGCTTATTCTGCGGTACATGCTGAATCGCATAGCGAAGTACCGGGACCTGAGAAATCAGTAGATGCTCTTCCGCGATCCGACGCTGCAGCGCCTCATTTTCTTTTGGGTAATAGGTGCCGATGGGCGTTCCGATAACCGCGACAGTTTTGCCGCCTGCTTCGATAGCGGCTGTGTGTGCGGCCTTGTCCACGCCTGCAGCCAGGCCGGATACGACCGTGAATCTTTGGTCTACGAGAGCATGCGCAACCCTCGTTGCCCGGCGAATGCCATCTTCCGACGCGGTTCGGCTTCCGACAACCGCTACGCAGCGGGTCTCCGACAATTCCCAAGCGCCCTGAAAATACAGCATCTCCACAGGATGCCGCGCATCGCGCAGTTTCTTGGGATAGTTGCCCGTCAGGTTGAGCCGGATCCCGAAGCGCGAAACGCCAGCCTTCTTCAGCGTGGCTAGGACCTCAGATGCGCGCGCGTCCGCGACAGCGGCAGGCACAAAATCAGACGGAACCGCTGTCGGATCGGCAGCAAACCGTTCCGCGATCGTTTTGAAGGTGGCACCAGGCTCAAGCCAAAGCGCCTCGTATGCTCCAAGCTCGCGTCGGGGCGACACTGGCGAAACCGCCGGTCCGTCATTCATTCGGGCGAGAAGGTTCATGTCGCGACCGTAGGACAATGAGATTGTGCCGTCGATCTAACGCACGACAACATCACCAAGTTTTGGCGATAGCCGGGTTGAAACGTACCTATACATAAAGAACAAATCAAGAACATTAAATGCTCCTCGGATATCAACGCTTTAAACGGTTGATATTCGGTTATCGGACGGTCCTTCAGTTGCGCCCCGGACTCGCACCCAGGTTTTGCCGATCCGCCCAACTCTTCCATTCAGTGCCTCCAACTGATTCTGCCAGTCGACCGAAAGCCTCTTCATCAACCCCCCAGCTGCAATTCTGCTTGGCGCCCGTCAAGGATCGCCTCGACGATGTCCGGCGCCAGCAAGCTCAGGCGCAGCACGCGCCCGACGTAGGACTCGCTGATTTTCTCGGCGGCGGCCATTTCTACTTACAAGCGCGATCAGGCCGCCCTATTGAGCGACGCGGCGATGCTCGACGCTACCTGGTCGGCTGCGTCCTTGATCGGATCCGCCGCCAAGATGCGCATATCGCGCGGTGGTCTGAACCTGCGTATGCCCGAGCAGCTTGCCGATCATCGGCAACCCCTGACCGACGGCGACGGCGGTCGACGCGAACGTGTGCCGCAGATCGTGGATGCGAACGTCCTTGAGTCCCGCGCGCGCTCGGACCCGCTGCCAGAATGGTTGGAGGTCGGTGAGCCGCGCGCCCGGTTTTGTCCCCACGATCACCCACGGATTTCCGTCGACGCGTTCAATCTTCTCCAGCACTTCGACCGCGGGCTGACCGAGATGCACGACCTTGGCGCCGGTCTTTGAATCCGGCAGCCGCAGCGCCTTGCCAGCGATGTCGACGTGCTCCCATTGCAGCGTCATGATTTCGCCGAGCCGGCAGCCGGTCAGGATCAGCAGGCGAATGGCGGCGATAGAGGAGGGCAGTTCGATCCCTTCCTGCTCCATCTCGCGCAGCACCTCGCCGACACGCCGCAGCTCGGCCGGGCTCAGGAACCGCTCGCGCTTCTCCTCCGGGTATTTCTTGATGTGCTTGCGCGGGTTCGATCCGTCCGGACGCAGGCCCCACATCTCGGCGAGGTTGAACATCTTGGAGATGATCTCCAGGCACCGGTTGGCGTCGTAGGGGATGTGCCGGAGGTCGTGATGGATCTTGGCGACGTCAGCCCGCGTGACTTCGGTCACGCGATGGCGCCCGAGCGCCGGAACGATCACGCGCTGCAGCATGCGCCGGTAGCCCTTGGCCGTGCTCGGTTTCAGCCGGAGCGCGATGTGCTCCCTGTCGAAGCGGTCGGCGAGTTCCTTGACCGTGATGGCCTGCCGGTCGGCATCGCGCCTCGCCGCCGGATCCTCGCCATTCTTGGTCGCGGCGATGATGGTGATCGCCCGGCTGCGCGCCTGCTCGCAGGTGAGCACGGTGCTGGGCCCAAGGCTGATGCGGCGCGATCGTCGCCCGGCGCGGTATTGCACGACATATCTCTTGCGTCCGCTCGGCAGCACGCGCAGTCCGAAGCCGGGGAGGTCGTCGTCCCAGATGAAATGCTCGCGTCTCTTTAATCTCGGCTGCATCGACGACGCGCTTGGTCAGTTTCGTCATGGGCTGCGATCCCGTAGCGATGCTCAATCTGCTTCCAGATTCGACCGCGCTCGCCCGTGGAAGCACTATGGAAGCAAGAGGGCGAAAACCGCGGCGCGAACCTGCGAAAACCAACGTGGCGGGATCGGTCGCCTGAAGTCAACTAAGTCATTGAAAATGCGAAGGAAAAGGAAGTTCTGCGCAATTATGCGCAGTGCAGGGCCTGCGGCTCATAACCTGAAGGTCGTAGGTTCAAATCCTACCCCCGCAACCAAATACGCCGCTAAGTCAAAGACTTAGCGGCGTTTGTATTTTGCGATTATGTTTGGACCTTGCTCCAGGAAGCACTGTGGAAGCAAGAGGGAGCGTAATCCTAGGCAAATCAAGGAGTTGGAGGGTAGGATATCTTTAGCCCGTTCTGTCGCTTTCAGTACATCGATGGCGGGCTGGCCGAGGTGCACGGTCTTGGCCCCGGTCTTCGAGTTTGGAAGACGAAGCGCGCGACCTTCAAGATCGACATATCGTTTGGCAACACGAGACAGGAAGTCACCAGCGGTGATTTCGGGGCCCAATGACAGCGTTCCTGCTCACCTGGAAGGAGACCGGATGGCCGCATGAGAACATCGTGCGGATGGTCGCGGCGCTGGAGGCGCAGGGGCATGTGGACGAGCCCTGGCGCATCGCTGCCCACAACATGGCGAAGCCCGGCGACCGCGTTTGGGTCCTCAAGCAAGGGCGTGGTCCGAAGGGAATATTCGGGGTCGGTGAGATCACCGGCAGTACGGGCAGCGGCTTGTAGGGGTGCAGCGGAATGTGATCCATCACACACCACGTTTCTTGCTGAGCCATTCCCATGCGGCGGCCAAGGCGACGCGCTCGAAGCGCATGTCGAGGACATCGAGGTCGCCGCAGGCGTCTTCACCATCGCCGGCACCGGCCAGTGTGTACCGAAAACCTTATCCGGTTTGATTGCAGAAGGAATTACCCAACATCTGGGATTGCCCCCAACGACATTTTTGCAAGGATATAGTGGCTGGAGACAGGACGCTTCCCAAAGTCGCTCTTCTTAAGCGAATTTGTGGGTAGCTCTGTGGGTCGATGGCGATACAGGAGTCCAAGCCATTGATAAAAAAAACGCTAAGTAAAACATTGGGCGGAGGGCCGCTCCGCCGAACGTTGAGGCTGTGCTAAGAGCTAAATTCCTGGTTCGGAACTAGCACTACTTTGGCAGTCATTCACGCCGCTTTCCGGCATCGATCCGTTTTCGGCAGTGCGGGCATCGCTGAAGCGGCGATCGAAGCATGAGATTGACGATGGCATGACGCACCGCGGGCAGACTTGGTTGCGGAGGCGGTCCGTTGATTCTTTTTTTCCCGCCTCGTTGTTGCGAGGCGGCGGTGCTGGAGGAAGGCGTAGGCGATCATTGTCATGAGCGCGTGACGGTGAAGGCCCTGCCAGGATCGTCCCTCGAAGTGGTCGAGGCCGAGTTCCTCCTTTAGTTGCTGATGCGCTTGCTCGCAGACCCATCGCGCCTTGATGGTGGCAGCCAAGGCGCGCAGGTCCATCCCGACGGGTAGGTTGGCGAGATAGTATTTCTTCTCTCCCGACATGCGGTGTTCGCCGATGATCCAGGCCTCGTCGCCCGGCAGATGCTGTTGGCCCTTGTCCCTGATCCGCTGCGGCGGTCCGTCGGCCGTACGGACCCGGACAGCAGCAAAGCGAGCTTTCAGCCGGCCCTTCGTCCCGTTTCGCCAGCTCACAGTTCGCCATTCGGCCTCGGCCAACATGTCTTCGGCCGGCACC
The DNA here is from genome assembly GCA_963814885.1 of uncultured Alphaproteobacteria bacterium. Lineage (GTDB taxonomy): Bacteria > Pseudomonadota > Alphaproteobacteria > Rhizobiales > Xanthobacteraceae > Pseudolabrys. The sequence continues at coordinate 583,089 of CAWFEO010000022.1, forward strand.
GACAGGATATCTGGGACGTACCGCTGACGCGGACGACCACGCTTGGCAACGGGCCAGATCATCTGCACGCCAACAGGGTACACCTTGAGGTGGCGCGGAATGCCGACGGCCCAGGCGAGCTTGCGAGCCGTGAGGCCTTGGCGGAACGGAGCGCTCAGCCCATAACCGGCATCCGCCAAAACACAGCCGAAGCGGACGCCGGCCGTTATCATGCGATCGATCTCAGCCAGGGCGATCTCCGGCTTCGTCCGTGCCATTCGATATTCGACCGGAACGCCCGCTTGCTCCAACCGTCTCCGATCATTCGTCCAGTTCTCGGGAAGGAAAAGGCGCAACGCCAGCATCACCGGCACTTCGCCTCGTGCAAGTGTCAGCGACACCAGGGTCTGGCAGTTGGCGGTCTTGCCCAGGGCTGAAGCGTATTGCGGAGCAACGCCGACCGAGTGCTGGCCCTTCTTCGGCATCGCGGTGTCGTCAATCACCAGAACGGCATCGCTGCCGCCGACAAGCCGGTCCGCTTGGATCAGCAATTCTGTCTCCAGAGGTGCCGCATCCCAGATGCCCGCAGAAACAAAATGGTGCAGTTGATCATAGTCGCCCGGCGCAAGCCGCTCTGCCATCGGCTGAACGCTCTTGCGATCGCCAGGACCAATCAGACCCGCAACGTATAGCGGACACATCTGTCGCCGCGCTTTGTGACCCAAGCGATCCAAAAACGGCTTGAGCCAGCGTCCGAGCTCATCGTTCCAACCTAAAGTCCTGCGTGCCATGGTCGGCCCTCCAAAAGCCGACCACCCATGAGTCACGGAAAAACTGATTTGGGAATCCCTGCCGCATCTCAAAATCTGCCAAAGTAGTGCTAGGGCGTGGACTCATAACCGCCCAATGTCCGCTTATGACCCGAGGCGGACATTCAAGCCGTCCAAACGCTATCTAGGAGGCGGATAGGCGGACATTCGATTGCTGAACTGCCATCTCTACCTGATTGCGCCCATTTTCTTTCGCGCGGTAGAGCGCCTCATCGGCTCGAATGAGCGTCTGATCGGCATCAGAATCGCGCGGATCGATAGAGGCAACACCAATGCTGACCGTCACTGAGATGGTCTTTCCGTCTTGCACGAGCGGGGTCTTGGCCACGATATCACGTAGCCGCTCCGCCGATGTTCGGGCGGTAGCCAAATCGGAACCAGGCAGGATGACGGCGAATTCTTCTCCGCCCACCCGCGCCGCCGTGTCAATCTTACGAATAGTTTTGCGCATAAGTTGAGCGAAGTGTTTCAGCACCGCGTCGCCCATAGGGTGGCCATACCTATCGTTGACCTGCTTGAAACGGTCGAGATCGAGCATTAAGACCGAACAGCGCAGATTGCCAAATCGCTGCACTCTGGCAAATTCTTCTGCGAGGCGGGCAAGAAATTGACGGCGGTTTGGCAGTTCTGTGAGGACATCGGTTGTGGCCAAAACCAGCAATTCCTTTTCGCTGGCGAGCAAAGCGGCTTGCGCAAGTTTGCGTTCCGTGATGTCGAGGGTTACGCAGACGAGATATTGCGGGTCGCCGCTCGCGTCATACATAGGCAGCTTGAACGTGTAGCCGATCCGATCGGCCTTCTTAGCGGCGCTCCAAAATGTCTCCTCGAATTCTACCGGCTTGCGGCCTTCGAAGATCGATCGATCCTTGGCCAAAAACTGTTCCATCTGTTCAGGAGGAAAGAATTGGCTCGCATCGGTACCGCGCAAGTCGGCGAAAGACATTCCCCATTGCTCTTCGCAGGCACGATTTATGAGAAAAAAGCGGCTTTTGTGATCCTTCACAAAAAACGCGACCGGTATCAAATTGATGATGGTCATCAGCAGTTCACCGTTCTCGCGCAGTGAGCGTATTTCTTGCTCCATTTTTTCGCTGTAGACGCGAACCTCGTCGAGAAATTCTCGCCATCGGCTTTCCGAAAAAATATCCTCACCGCGCTGAAATTTCGGTCTGTGAATAATTGCGTTCATATTTGAATTTCCTCCGCAAATCTAAACGTCGGCAACATCGCTTGGCACACGGATTTGTTCATGCCGCAAATATTTCCTCGGCCATAAGGAAGATGGTGCCCGATACGTTTTAAGAATGGGGGTGAGGCAGCGATCTCTAACTGAGAAATAGAGTTCTTAACGGTTACGCGGCGTTAAAATGGTAATGCGTTATTGATCAATGAGTTGCTCGATTGTGGGTAACAGTGCCGAATTGTAAAATGCTACCATTGAACGGACGATACCAGCAGTTCGAGTTGATCGATTGCTTGCCCATGGCGGAAAATCCAGCTGCACTCACACTTGTCGTACATCGACTTCTGCGCCGTTTGAGACAGACTATGTCTGTCGAGAGTTC